>CAWIUJ010000008.1:0-7500 GCA_963839245.1 uncultured Alphaproteobacteria bacterium
TTGGTTGCGGGGATAGGATTTGAACCTATGACCTTCAGGTTATGAGCCTGACGAGCTACCGGGCTGCTCCACCCCGCGTCAATTCATCGTTCTCGATCGAGCAGGGCGCGTATCCGCGCGAAACCCAATCCGCTAACAAGGGCCGGAACCTATAGCAGGTTCGGACGAGATGTGAAGCGCGCCGATCCTAATTCGTGAGCGCAGCTTCACACGTCATATAGGCGCTTACCGGGCCTTTGTGAACCACTTGTTCTGGCGGAAACCAGCCTCCAGAGATCGACCGACAAGCGCCGGCTCACTGAAGCCGCACCTACTTGTAAGGCTGATAAGGATCGGGTGCCGGCCCCGCGCCGAAGCGATAGGAGAGGCCCAAGTTGACGTGGTTGGTCAAGACATTGGTCTCCAACGAGCCGCCGCCCAGCAAGTCCGCGTCATTCGTGGCGTAGCTGAGCTTATATTCGCCAAACGCCGATACGTATGGGCCGAAATTATACTGAAGCCCAACCAAGCCTTCGGCGGTTATGCCGTCGAACTGATAGTCGAAGGTGCGCGGATTTGGCGGCCCAGGCGCCCGCCGCACCTCGACATACGGAAAAGCGGGACCGACGCCAAACCCGAGATAAGGCGTCCACCGCTCATGCGTCCGGCGATACTGGCCGCCAAAAAACACCTCGTTCAGGCCGTCGGTGAACTCCATGGTCTCGAAGGTATTGCCGTCGCGGTCGGTCGGGCCGAGCTTAGCGCCATCGCTCGTGCCGAAAACGCCAACCACCGCGCCCTGGTCGGCGATGACCTTGGCGTGGTTATAGTCGATCATCAGCCCCCCAATTGGGCGCCGAGTTGAGCCAATAGGTGCCACGCAAGCCCCAATACGGGGGCGCCCCGAAGGAATTGCCATCCCACGGCACGTCCTTCAACGTCATGTTGCCGCCGCCCAGCTGGATCAGATGGATGTCGCTGTTGAAGCTGCCGTTCCACCCGCCGTAGAGTGATATCTGGCTCTCGGCGAGAGCGGGCGAAGCGCCAAGCGCCATGGCGAGCATCCCCACCAAGGCGACCGCAAGAATGGATAGTTCCGCTCCGCGATCCTGGCGACCAGTAAGCGTACCATCACTCTGATGCCCCCGAACAGGCTCCCCTTCTGGGAGCTTCATTATCGCGACGGATGTAAGGTTGCACGAGGAGACCCCTCGCGTGGCATCTGCGCCTTGATTACATGGCCACCCCTAGAGTGCCAAGATCAGTCATCCTCAATCCCTTGTGAATCTGCAGCACCGCTGTTGCCGAAAAGCCGCGACCATCCAGGAGATGCCGTCGCGACCGAAGACCCGGGCCAGCCGAGCCATTTTCGCGTCCGGCTCCCGCGCAACCGGTAGCCGCCATGCGGCGTGGGCTCGAACAGCCAGCGCCGTGCCGCGAAGCGCTCGCGGACAAGATAGGGAAAGGCGGTGCCGAGCATCGCCCCCGCCACCACATCGGTAAAGTAATGCTGGCCGATCAACACCCTGCTTGCCGCGATCCACGCCGCGACGGTGTAGAGCAGCACCTTCCCCCGCGGCCAGAGCATGGCGAGCACGGTGGCGAGAGCGTAGATGTTGGTCGCATGGCCGGAAGGAAAGGAGGCGTGATCCGGCGTGAAGGCGAAGAGCTGAATGTCGAGCGGGCCAGTCGAATCGAACAGCTTCGGCCGCGCCCTGCCAATGATGTCCTTGGCGAGATTGGCGATGAGGCCCGCGCCCCCCACGCTCACAAACACGAACCCGACGGTGCTTGCGATCAGGCCGTAGCCGGCGGCATTGCGGAAGCCTTGATGCGTGCGGCGGAGCACGAGAGCGAGCGCCACCGCGGAGCCCGCCGGAATCAGCATCCAGTTCGACCTGCCGACATTCGTGATCGCTTGGAGCGCATTGCGCGCCGCCGGCGAGAACGCCTTCGCTCGCTCGAGCAGAAAGGGATCGATCAAGAAGACGCCGATGAAGATGAAAGAGAGCGCAAGCACCACCTGCTCGACGATGGTAAGGTCTTGCAGACGAAGGCTCATTCTTCGTGACCTGCCCGTTGGATTTAGCGCCGGCGCGGCTCGATAAATCAGCCGGTCACACGATCTCGGCCGGACTTGGCTCCCGCTTGCCAAGCCAGATGAAATAGATGTTGCGCGCATAGATCAAGCCACACGAGGCCCGCCGCCTGGCCGAGGATGAAAACGGGGTCCATTCTATAGATGGCGTAGGCGAGCAGCATCGCGCCGCTGGCCACGCTGAAATACCAGAATCGCCCGCGCCTTCTCCGTCGCCCGCCACTGCACGATGAAACGCATCGAGAATAGGAACTGGGCGATGAAGCCGATCATGATCCAGATTAGCTCCGTGGTTGGCGTCGTCGCCGACCAATTTGCCGGGCTTGCCCTGCTCATTTCGAGGACCCCACTTTGACTTGGCTGGTGCCTGCCTGCCAGCCCGTCTGAGCTGCGCCTGACAGATCCTGCGCGATCGGCGGGAGCACAGTTCGCTTACGGAGCCAGCTTACGCCGACGAGGCCGTATAGCCCAATCAGGGCCCGCCCGAGATTGGTGTATTTTGACGCGCCCTTGAGCCGCGGCCGATCGTTCACCGGCTCATAGGCGATTTCCTAGCCTCGCCAAGAGCCGCATGATGTCCCCAGGGTCGTTCTGTCCGTCGCCATCCAACGCGGCGATGACCGGGGGCGTGGCGGCGGCGACGCCATTGCGAAGCGCGGCGCTTTGACCGGCCCGGCGGCCATGGCGGAGATAACGCAAGGATTTGTGGCGGCCGAGCAGCGCCTTGAATCTCGGCATCGGCCCCGTCGTCGCTCGCGTCGTCGACGACGATCACCTCCGCAAGCTTGGCCGCCGGGACCGCCACTATGGTCTCCTCGATCAGCGGCCCGATATTGCCAGCCTCGTTATAGGCGGGGATGACGACGGCGATGCGCATTGGCAAATCTCACGAATTCCGGCTTTAGGGCGAAGGGGGCCCCTATCCATGGATCAGTAGCAAGCTTTCATCTCGGCGCACAACATTGTATAGGGGTCCCCGACCCCCAACGATCGCCCGAGACCCCCTTTGCCAGCCATCCAAGCCGCTCGCCCCGCCGCTACGCGTCCCTGGCGCGAGCGTCTTTGGGAGCAAGACGATTGGGCCTGGTTGCTTGCTCTCCTTGTCGCCCTGCTCACGATCCGGTTGGTGGTACCGCCCCGCAATCAGTTCGAGATCACGCACCCCTTCACGGCAAGCGCTCCCGAACCATTGCTTTACGTTACCCTGGTCACGGGTAAGACTTCGGTGCCGAAGCACTTCGATACCGTCAAAAAGCTTTAAACGCAGAGCTTTCCGTCGGAGGGACCGCGGTGCGCGATGGACGTTTCTATCTTTTGCGGGGTTACGAAGAGTGACCATGATCACTGACCGAAGCGACACCGATGCGCTGGCAAGACTGAGGCTTGTGGCCGTTGCGGGTGTGATCGGCGTCGCCGCCGCTTTGGTCTTTGTCGGGTGGCCCGAGCTCGATCTCGCCGTGAGCCGCCTCTTTTATCTCGGGCCGCGCCATTTCACCCTCAACGATTCCGACCTCGCCACCGCTCTCCGCGTCGGCTTCAAGCTGCTGACCTGGAGCGCGAGCGCTGCGGCGGTGGTCGGCATCCTCATGGCGATTGCCAAAGGAGGCCGTCTGCTCGACCTCGCTTTGGCGCAATGGGTCTTCCTCGCGCTGGTGCTGATCACCGGTCCTGGGCTAATCGCCAACACGCTGCTGAAGGACCATTGGGCGCGGCCACGGCCGCTGCATGTCGTCGAGTTCGGCGGCTCGGATCGGTTCACCCCGGCACTCGATCGTTCCGGCCAATGCGATCGCAACTGCTCCTTCATCGGCGGCGAGGCGGCCTCAATCTTCGCGCTCGGCTTCGCCATTGCCATGCTCGCGCGGCGAAGGCGCGCGACGCTGATGGCTGCGGCCGTCGCCGCCGGCAGCCTCGTCAGTCTCATCCGCATCGGCGAAGGGGGACATTTTCTGAGCGACGTCGTCTTCGCCAGCGTGTTCATGGCGCTCGACGTGGCGTTGATGCACTGGCTCGTGTTCGACCTCCTGGTCTCAAGAGCGAGGGACGAAATGTGGTGGCACGCCAAAGCCGTCGCGGCAGGGGCCGAAATCCGCTCCCAATCGGCAACCGCCTTCGTCGAGAGCGCCGATTGGCTGCGGCGGCATTTTCGGTCGGCGCTTGCCACCATCTCTGGTGTCAAAGACCGCGCTCAACCCGGAAAGACCGAGCACGACGATCCGACGGGCTAAACCACGCAGATAGTGCCGATGGAGATGGCTCAGTAGGACACGGCGGCGTCGAGCGGCGCCTTGCTCGCGCTTTCGCTCGGCACCTCAGCCGCCCACAGCGTCAGGCCGACGAATACGATAGCGGCGAGCGTGAGCAACAGGGCCACCGCGATCTCGATGATGCGGAGCTTGGTCAGCCCGAGCCTTCGCACATCTGCCCTGACGCCGCTGAAATGATGCTGCCGCAACCTGTGGGGCCCTTTCCGAAATTTCTCCACTGTCTAGGCCGCATCGGCGCGAATGTCGTTGCGTTCTGATGTCGCGCGCGACGCTCCGCCGCCTGCGCCAAATTGTCTGGTTGGAAAGAAGCGTGCCTTAACAAAGAGCTACGCTGAGGCCGCGAGCCCTATTTGAGAAGATGGTGCGCTAGGGCGTGACGGCGCTGCGCTGCTGGGCGACCACCGCGCCTTGGTCATCGGCCTCGTCGGCACCGGGAGCATCGCGGCCATAGATGTCCGGCCGGAACTCCACCGTGCCATTGTCCAGCACGAACGCCGTGAGATATACGAAATGCACCGGCACCGAGTTGGTGAGCACCACCGTCGCCCTTTGTCCATCGGCAGCCGCTGCCTGCACTTTTTCGGGCGTCCATTTTTGCGGCGCGAGCAGCCACGCCACGAGATCGAGCACCTTCTCCACCCGCACGCAGCCCGAGCTGAAGGCGCGCGCCGATTGGCTGAACAGCTGCTTGAGCGGCGTATCGTGCATGTAGACGCTGTATTTGTTCGGCATGTTGATGCGCACCACGCCAAGCGCATTGAACGTTCCCGGGTCCTGCACGAATTTGTAGCTAACGACCTCCGGCGAGTTCCAATCCACCGTCGCCGGATTGAGCGGCGGCGATTTCCAGTTCGACATCACGCTGAAATGCTCAGTGGCGAAGTAGCTCGGGTCTTTGCGGATTTTCGGGATGAGATCCTGTTGGGCGATGGTCTCCGGCACGGTCCAAGTGGGATAGAAATTCACTTCGACGATCTGCGCCGAGACCGCCGGCGTGGCGCGCGCCGGCTTGCCGACGACAACGTTGCTCTCGAGCGCCAGATTGCCATGCTCGATGGCCTGCAAGGTGAAGGCCGGCACGTTCACCAGCACGTAGCGGGGTGCCTGGTTGATTTTCATCAGCGACTTGACGCGCGCGAGATTGGTCTGGAGCTGCTTCAACCGTTCGGCCGCCGACACATTGAGCGCAGCGATCGTCCGTGAATCGACGAAGCCGCTCACCCGCAATCCGTTGCGGATCTGGAAGCGCGCGAGCCCGTCCTGAAATTCGGTATCGAAGGTGGGGCTCGTCCCGCCGCTGGAGAGGTCCCCGGTGATGGCAAGTTGGCGCCGGATGGCGGCGATGTCCGAGCTGGTGTCGCCTGGCCTCAGCGTGTTGCCCGCGGCGATGGCCGGCCACCCGCCCGCGGCCACGATGCGTTGATATTGCTCGATGCCCTTTTGCAGCACCGCGGCGCTCGCCTCGCTGACAAAGGGAACGGTCATGTGATAGTCCGGGCTCAAGCGGTCGTAGAGCTCATTGCGCGCCTGCTCCCGCTGCGCCCTCTCCTCGGGTGTAACCGGCCCGCTGCTGACGCTCCCGAAAGGATTGAGGGGATCGAGGATGCCGGCGGCCGCTGGCGCCGCGACGACGGCGCCAAGCATCGTCGCGGCCGCAGTGACGACCGCGGCGAGACGCGTGGCCGATTGCTGTCTTCCAGACCCGTCAAACGGCATACGGCAGCAAATCCGTCTCCTGCGCGCCACCTCGCAAGGCGGAGCGCCTGTTTCTTCCCTCGATGGCCGACGCAAGCGGTCTTCCACGCTGCCGCCTCGACAGCCGGAATCGAACACGTCTGACGCCGCTTGCGCAACCCCAAAAAAGCAAGGGACGCCGGTGGCCAAGAAGGCATTAATACAATCATACTCTCGATACGCGACATTAACCGCTAAGGCCGTTCAGTCTTTGTGTCGCTGGATCGAGCTGTTGAGGTGCGCCGGGATGCGTGGCTTCGGATCGTCTCTCGATCTGATCTCCGACAAGCTTCTATCGGCCGATAGGGCCGTCGAGATCGTCAAGCCGGGCAACCGCGTCTTTATCGGAACGGCCTGCGCGACGCCATTAACCTTGGTGGAGGCGCTTGAACGCCGCAAGCCGACCCCGCCCGACGTCGAGCTCTTCCATTTCCTGACGTCCGGCTTGCAGCCCCTTTGGGTCGAGCGGCCGTCCGCCTATCGCCATCGCTGCTTCTTCGTCGGCTCGGACGTACGCGCCCTCGTGCATAACGGGCAGGCCGAATATGTGCCGATCTCGCTCACCCAAATCCCACATCTTATGGCGAACGGCCGTTTGCGGGCCGATGTCGCCTTCGTGCAGGTATCGCCGCCTGACGCGCATGGCTTCGTCAGTCTCGGCATCTCGGTTGACATCACCTCGAGCGTGCTGCGCCACGCGAGGACGATCATAGCCGAGGTCAATCCTTTCATGCCGCGGACGCTCGGCGACACATTCCTGCACGTCGACCAGATCGACCATTTCGTCCGCGTCGAGAGACCGCTCATCGAATACGCGCATCAGCCCGCCGATGCGGTTGCCGAGCGTATTGCCCGCTATGTCGCGGAGATCATCGAAGACGGCGCGACACTGCATGTCGATCTCGGGCGCATTCCAAATGAGACCCTGAAGCACCTGCATCACCGCCGCGATCTCGGTATTCATTCGAACGTCATCACCGATCCCGTGCTTGATCTCATCGAGCAGGGGGTGATCACCGGGCGTCGTAAGACACTTCATCCCGGCAAGATCGTCACCAGCTTTTGCATCGGTTCGAGCAGGCTCTATGAGTTCCTGCACGATAACCCGCTGTTTGAGTTTATGCCGATCGAGTACGTCGCCGATCCCGCAGTGGTGGCGCAGAACCACAAAATGGCCTCGCTGACCCAGGCCCTCGTCATCGATTTGACGGGCCAGGTCTGCGCCGACCAGTTCCACGGCGAGTACTATAGCGGCGTGTCGACCCAGCCCGATTTCCATCACGGCGCCGCCAGGTCTCCCGGCGGCAAGCCGATCGTGTGCCTCCAATCGACCACGGACGACGGCAAGGAATCCCTTATTCGGCCGTCCCTGCTCGCCGGCGAAGGGGTCACGCTCGCCCGCTCGGATGTGCACTACGTGGT
>CAWIUJ010000008.1:17500-77927 GCA_963839245.1 uncultured Alphaproteobacteria bacterium
GGCACATGTCGCGCTTCGCCGACGGCCTCGAGCCCGGCGTCAGCGTTAAGCAGGGCCAGGTGATCGGCTATGTCGGCTCGAGCGGCTATTCGACCGGTCCGCATTGCCACTACGAGATCCTGGTCAACGCCAAATTCGTCAACCCGATGACCATCCAGGTGCCCCGCGGCCTCCAGCTCACCGGCCACGAGCTCGCCGAGTTCCAGAAAGAGCGCCGCCGCATCGACGCACTCCGCCAGATGGATCCGGTCACGAGCCGCGTCGCCCAGAACACCGCCATCGCCCAGTAACTTCGTTACAAGTAGCTTCGGTCGCTTCGCGAATTTCCTTTCTTTTCCTCCCTCCTCCTCCATCCGTCATTACGCCGGGCACACGTCATACCTCCTTGTGTGGGGAGGTCCTGAAGCGCCATAGGCGACGCTGGGGTGGGGGCTAACCAAACCGCGCCGTCGTCCCACCCGGCGGGATTTCCCTGGATAAAGTCCGGGTTCATCCTCGCCACCCTCCCCATCAAGGATCAAGGGGAGGGATGAAGACAAGCGAGTGCCACTCGCCGCTGCATCAGCGCGAGTCATGAGAGGCATGCCCTCGGACTTGATCCGAGGGGAAGCGGGCGCCGAACGACCGCTGTCCTATTTTTTAGGGCGACCTTCCGGCGCCCCGCGCGGGCTGCTTCCGCCCTCTTCCCCGCTTATCGCTTCGTTCCGCGGGTCCTCGAACGGTGCCGGCAGAGATAGACCTCAAGCCTTCCAGCCGAGGCGGGGAGAACAAGCGGCCCGAGGTGGTCCGTTACACCGGCCGCGAGAGGCGGATAGCCACCCTTTATCAGGCGAGGCCCCATGCCCTTCGCGGTTATCCTCGAGCGCCGCGGCCCTACCCCACATGCCAGCCTCGCCTTCGCCAATTGCTAGACGCTCCAGCAGCGGCGGAGAGAAATGTCATGTCCGTGACATTGGAGGACCGAGCATGCGCTCCGACAGTTCAACGGGATTGCGGGTTGCCGGGCATCAGACTTGTGTCGTCTACGACAAGAAGACGGGGAAGGTCGCCCATATTCACGACTGCATCACGTTCGAGGGCGCCGAGCTGCCGTCGAAGGAGCATGTCGAAGCGCGCGCGATGCAGCTTACGCGGCAATTCGCGGCCAAGGATCAAGCTCGATCGGCTGAAGGTGCTTCATGTCGCGCCGGAGGAGCTGGAGAAGGCGGTGGCGCCGATGGTCGACGTGAAGGCGCGGAAGCTCGTCGCGGCATCTTCACGGCCGGCGGCGGAAGGCAAGGCAAAGACCAAGCGCGCGGCGCCGAAAAGGCCCAAGGCGAAGCGAGCCCCACGACCCGCGAGCAAGCGCGGCCGCGCATGAAGTTAGGGCTAGGTCCAATTCACCGCTCGATTTTGGTGAATTTCGCGCCTTCGAGGCTCAGGCTGTACATCAGGCCTTTCGGATCGAGAACGAAGGCGATGATCGGGCTGGTCAGGGTGTCGGTATCGATCGTACCGCCGGCGCCCAAGGTCGCGACCACGATCGATCCGTCGACGCCGGCCTTCCAGCCATAGGCGTTGCGAAAAGACGCGAGCGATTGCTCGGTCATGAACATGATGATGAGAGTCTGCGCCTGTGCGCCCATCTGGAAGCCGAATGACGCCGAGACGATGTTGTAGTAGCCCGCCGGATTGCCGCCAACGATAAGGACGCCCTCGCCATACGACCCGCCAATGCCGAAGCCCGCCTTGTATACCGAGGGAAACACCACGAAGCCCGCGGCCTTTCTGCCGAGCTCGCGCGCGCTTGGATTCTGAGCGTCGAAACTATGAAGCGTGGCGTTGGCGGCTTCATCGATCTCGGCCGCCGTGGCCGCCTCGCCGCGCTCCGGCAGGGCGATGGTCGCCGACAGCGCAATGAGAATCACCGATAGCGCTCGTAACGCATTCATGTCGCACCTTCCTCAGCGCGATAAACAAAACCTCTCCCCCGGAAAGGGGGAGGAAATCTACGCCGCTTTCTTCACCGCCTGGCCGTTGATGATCAGGCCGTCCTTGTTGGCACTGATCTTGATCTTATCGCCCTCGCGGATCTTGCCTTGCAGGATCAGCTCAGCGAGCGGGTCTTGCACATATTTCTGGATGACGCGCTTCAAGGGCCGCGCGCCATAGGCCGGGTCGTAGCCCTTGGCGCCCAGCCAATCCTTGGCCTTGTCGTCGAGCTCGACGGTGAGCTTGCGGTCGGCGAGCAGCTTCGAGAGCCGCTGCATCTGGATGTCGACGATTGCCGCCATCTGATCGCGCTTCAGGCGGTGGAACAGGATGATCTCGTCGATGCGGTTCAGGAACTCGGGCCGGAAATGGGCGCGCACCACCGCCATCACCTGGTCGCGCACGGCCTCGGTGTCCTCGCCTTCGGGCTGATTGACGAGATATTCGGAGCCGAGATTGGAGGTCATGATGATCAGCGTGTTTCGGAAGTCGACGGTGCGGCCCTGGCCGTCGGTGAGCCTGCCGTCGTCGAGCACCTGGAGCAGCACGTTGAACACGTCGGGATGCGCCTTCTCGATCTCGTCGAACAGGATCACCTGATAGGGCCTCCGCCGCACGGCCTCGGTGAGCGCGCCGCCCTCTTCATAGCCGACATAGCCGGGAGGCGCGCCGATCAGCCGGGCCACGGAGTGCTTCTCCATATATTCCGACATGTCGATGCGGATCATGGCGTGATCGTCGTCGAACAGGAACGTGGCGAGCGCTCGCGCAAGCTCGGTCTTGCCGACGCCGGTCGGGCCCAAGAACATGAACGAGCCGATCGGCCGGTTGGGATCTTGTAGCCCGGCGCGGGAGCGGCGCACGGCGGTCGAGACCGCAGTGACGGCCTCGCTCTGGCCGACCACGCGCTTCATGATCGCCTCTTCCATGCGAAGCAGCTTGTCGCGCTCGCCTTCGAGCATCTTGTCGACCGGGATGCCGGTCCAGCGCGACACCACCTGCGCGATGAGGTCGGCGGTGACCACCTCCTGCGCCATGGCGCCGCCTTTGTCCTCGGCATCTTCGAGGGCCTTCAGCTTCTGCTCGAGCTCGGGGATGACGCCGTAAGCGAGCTCGCCGGCGCGTGCCAGATCGCCGCGCCGCTGCGCCTGCTCGAGCTCGACACGCGAGGCATCGAGCTGCTCCTTCAGCTTCTGCGCGCCGGCCAGCTTTGACTTCTCCTCCTGCCAGCGATTGGTGAGCACGCTCGCTTCTTCCTCGAGATTGACGAGCTCCTTTTCCAGCTTGGCCAGCCGGTCCTTCGAGGCGCTATCGGATTCCTTCTTCAACGCCTCGCGCTCGATCTTGAGCTGCATGATGCGGCGGTCGAGCTCGTCGAGCTGCTCGGGCTTCGAGTCGATCTGCATGCGCAAGCGCGACGCCGCCTCATCGACGAGGTCGATCGCCTTGTCGGGCAGGAAGCGGTCGGAGATGTAGCGATTGGACAGCACGGCGGCGGCAACCAGCGCGGCATCCGCGATGCGCACACCATGGTGCAGCTCGTATTTCTCCTTGAGCCCGCGCAAAATCGAGATCGTATCCTCGACGGTCGGCTCCGTGACGAAGATCGGCTGGAAGCGCCTGGCGAGCGCCGCATCCTTCTCCACATGCTTGCGGTATTCGTCGAGTGTGGTGGCGCCGACGCAATGGAGTTCGCCGCGGGCGAGCGCGGGCTTGAGTAGATTCGACGCGTCCATGGCGCCGTCGGCCTTGCCGGCGCCGACCAGCGTATGCATCTCGTCGATGAACAGGATGATCTGCCCGCTCGAGGATTGAATATCGGACAGCACCGCCTTGAGCCGCTCCTCGAACTCGCCGCGATATTTGGCGCCGGCAATCAGCGCGCCGAGATCGAGCGACAGCACCTTCTTGTCCTTCAGGCTCTCCGGCACGTCGCCCTTGACGATGCGGTGCGCCAGCCCCTCGACGATCGCAGTCTTGCCGACGCCCGGCTCGCCGATCAACACCGGGTTGTTCTTGGTGCGGCGCGACAGCACCTGGATGGTGCGCCTGATCTCCTCGTCTCGCCCGATCACCGGATCGAGCTGGCCTTTGGCGGCCGCTTCGGTGAAATCGCGGGTGTAGCGCTTCAGAGCGTCATAGGCCTGCTCGGCGGACGCCGAATCCGCGGTGCGGCCCTTGCGCAGCTCGTTGATGGCAGCATTCAGCGAGACCGGCGTGACGCCGGCATCGGCGAGGATGCGTGAGGCTTCCGTCTCCTTTGCCATGGCAAGCGCCTGAAGCACGCGCTCCACGGTGACGAAGCTGTCGCCGGCCTTAGTCGACAACTGCTCCGCCTGGTCGAGCACGCGGCCAAGCGCGGGGGCCATATGCACTTGAGCCCCGCCGCCCGACACCTTGGGCAGCTTGGCAAGTGCCGCCTCGGTACGCTCCAGCGCCTCCTTGGGACGGCCGCCAGCCTTGGCAATAAGCCCCGCCGCCAAGCCTTCCGGATCGTCCAGCAACACCTTCAACAGGTGCTCCGGCGTGATCTGCGGGTTGCCCTCGCGGATGGCGACGGTCTGCGCCGACTGCACGAAGCCCTTCAGGCGGTCGGAGAATTTCTCGAAATCCATGGGACGCTTCCCTCTTCAGCACAATTTAGGGGCGCAACATCGGGGCCGCAGAGTCTGCAACGCTCGGCCGGACAGCCAAACCCAATATCGCCCACTCCTTTAACGGAGATATAGCGAGGGCCTTATCCAACTCCAACAAAAAGGGACGACACGCATTGGCCAGCGGCCCCACGCGAAAAGCCCGCGCGGGCCATCCAGCCGAGGTCATAACCAAGAGCTATCCGGTGTACGAGGCGGGCGCTAGCCCACCGAGTCCGAGGCGCCCTCATCGGATGGGGCAGATTCGGCCGCATCGCCACCATTCGCGTCCGGCGCCGGGGCCTCGCTGCCGTTCGGACCACGACGTCCATAATGCTCACGTCCGCCGCCGTGGTGCTCCCGGTTACCTACATGGCGCTCGCGGTCTTGCCCGCCGCCGCCACGCATCTCGTCACCGCCGCCGTTCCCGGGACCGCCCTCCTCGGGGCCATCATCGTCGTCGGCGTTCCAGCGCGGCCGGAACCCACCATTGCCACCTTCGCCCGGCTGACCGCCGTGCTGAGGACCGAGCTGCGATTGCGCCGCCATGATGATGCGGTTGTAATGCTCCGCGTGCTGGAAGTAGCTCTCCGCCGCCACCAGATCGCCAGAAGCCAAAGCGTCGCGCGCGAGCGACGTGTACTTCTCGGCAATATGCGCCGCGGTGCCGCGGATCTTGACGTCGGGACCGTTCGATTCGTAGCTCCGTGCCAATGGATTTTGGGGCTTGCGGCCGGTACGGCCACGGCCCCTGCGATTTTGTTGTCCTTGCCTCATAATTCAATCCTGATAAGCGGCCGAGGCCGCGACTGGCTCCCTGTTCGTGACGTTTTTTGTCTGCTCGGATCTCAGGTCCGAGTTTGCTATTGGCTTTCGCGCCGTCCGCAAGTGGCCGGCGCACGATCGGTAAACGCGTTCTCGCTGTCGCTTTGTGCTAATCCCCGGCGCGGAGCCGACATACCTCGATAGCGCCAGCCAGCTTAAAGATAGATGGGCGGTTGAGCGTCACCTGAACGTCCCGAGAGGCACGGCGCCCTTCAATCGAGGTTCAAGAGATGTCCGCTCTGTTGCCGTCTGCAACCGGCCCGCGCTATTAACGCCTGGCCGAAATTAATCATTCCGCTGATCATGAACCTAGCCTGATCCCGGCCATTTTCCAAGTCCCTTTTTTGCGCCTGCGACTTTGCCGCGATCCGGTGGGTGGCCAACGATCTGCGCTCGCCGCGACCACCCGAGGCCGCTGGCCGAGATCGTGCCACAGGCAATGGCCTGCTTCGACGCCAAGGCCCGCTCCAGCGAGCAGATGGAGCACGGCATCGGACTGATCGGCTCCGGTCTCGAGCAGAATGGTGCCTCCTGGCCGTAATATGTCGCGAATCCGGGACGCGATACGGCGATAGGCGGCGAGCCCGTCGGTCCCGCCATCGAGTGCCGCCCGGGGATCGTGCGCGTTCACCTCTCGGGACAGTCCAGCGATGTCGCCGGCTGCAATATAAGGCGGATTGGCGACAACCAGGTCGAAGGCGCCGCCGATGCCCTCGAGCCAATCGCCGGCAACGAACGAGGCCCGCGCACCGACGCCGAGGGCCTCAGCATTGGTCCTGGCCAGCCGAAGCGCCGGCATACTCACATCGATACCGACGCCGTTTGCCTCTGGCAGCTCGGCCAACAGGGTGATCAATAGGCAGCCGCTGCCCGTGCCGAGATCGAGCAGCTTGAGCGGGCTATCGCGCAAGGCCTTTCGATCGACAATCGCGAGCGCCGCTTCGATTAGCGTCTCCGTATCGGCCCGCGGGTCGAGCGTGCTTCCATCGATGCGGAAAGGGCGCCCGTAGAACTCACGGACACCGAGGATGCGCGCCACCGGCTCGCCGGCAAGGCGCCGCTCGATAAAGCTGCCGAAGCGCGCCGCGGCCTCGGGGAGGAGCGGATCATCGCGCCCGGCGACATAGGCTTCATGCTGAAGCTCCGTCGCGTGACAGAGCAGTAGCCGCGCATCGAGCTCCGGCGTCTCGATGCCAGCTTCGCGAAATGCCCGCGCCGCCGCGACGAAGGCTTCGCCCAAAGTCTCCAAACCCTGCCACATACTCTTCCCTCCCCCCTTGAGTGAAAGGGCTAGGGAGGAGGGTCCAAGCGAAGACTCCGCCGTCTCTATCGGCTCGCACCCTACCCCCCTCGGATCGGCTTTGCCGATCCTGCTCCCCCTCAAGGGGGGAGCGGGGAGCGAGTGGGACTGTTCAGGCAAATGGGCAATTCCTACCGACGATATGGAGAGATTCCGAGAGCCCCTAATCTCACCCATGAGCCTCGTCCTGTATTGCGGCGAGCTGGCTCGTCTGATGCTCGGTGGTCAGCGCATCGATCAGCTCATCGAGCGCTTCGCCCTCAAGCACCAGATAGAGCTGGTGCAGCGTCAGGCCGATGCGGTGGTCGGTGACGCGCCCTTGCGGGAAATTATAGGTGCGGATTCGCTGCGAGCGGTCGCCGGTACCGATCTGGCTGCGGCGGTTCTCCGAACGCTCGGCGTCAAGCTTGGATCGCTCGAGATCGTAAAGGCGGGAACGCAGCACCTTCATCGCCTTGGCCTTGTTCTTGTGCTGCGATTTCTCGTCCTGCTGGCTGACCACGACACCGGTCGGCAGATGGGTGATCCTGACCGCGCTGTCGGTGGTATTGACCGACTGCCCCCCGGGGCCGCTCGCCCGGAACACGTCGATGCGCAAATCCTTCTCATCGATCTTGATGTCGACCTCCTCGGCCTCCGGCAGCACCGCGACGGTGGCCGCCGAAGTGTGGACGCGCCCTTGCGCCTCGGTGTCCGGAACCCGCTGCACCCGGTGCACACCAGACTCGAATTTGAGCCGCGCGAACACGCCCTTGCCGGTGATATTGGCGATGATCTCCCTGTATCCGCCGGTGGCCGATTCGCTCGCCGACAGAATGTTGACCTTCCAGCCCCGCTTGTCGGCATAGCGTTGATACATGCGGAAGAGATCGCCAGCGAACAGCGCCGCTTCCTCGCCGCCGGTGCCGGCGCGCACCTCCAGGATGGCGCTCTTGTCATCCGCGGCGTCCTTCGGCAGCAACTGCACCTTGAGCTGCTGCTCAAGGTGCTCGACTTTCGTGTCGAGCGCGCCGAGCTCCTCCTCGGCGAGCGCCGCCATGTCCTTTTCGGAGGACGGGTCGTCGATCAGCTGCTTCAAATCGTCCTGTTCCCGCATCGCCCTGCGGAGCGCGATGATGGTCTCCACGATCGGATCGAGCTCGGCGAACTCGCGCGACAGCCGCACAAAGCTTTCCTGATCGCCGCCGGCAGCGAGCGCGCTTTGCAACGCCCCCCAGCGGGAGACGAGCAAGTCGAGTTTCTCGGCGGGAATCGTGGTCATGTTCGGAACAATGGTCGGATTGGGACTGGACGGCAAAGAGACTGGCTACGAGGGTCCGGGAAGCCGGTCCGCTTTGCGACTACGCGGGTCGTTCGGGTCGAGAGCCGGCGGCGCAGCCTTCGGCGGTTTGGCCCCCGATTGGGCCGTCTTTGAACCAGAGAAGCCAAGCAAGCTCGGCTTGGCGAGCCACAGCCATAACCCGGTTGCGATACCTAGCACAATCAGCGGGATCAGACCCCATTTCAACAAGGTCACCCAACGCCGCTTTTTCGGTTCCGGCTTCGCCTCGGCTGGCGCCGATCGAGGCACCGCTCTTTGCGGCGGCTGCGGCTGTAGGGGTGGAGGTGCCGGCAGCGAAGGGCGTTGTGGTTGAGGCGCGGCTTTCGGCTGCTGCTGCGGCTGCGGCAATTGCTGTGGCGGTGGCTGCCACTGAGGCTGAGGCTGCTGCCGGGTCTGCTCTTGCGGCGGTGGCTCCCATGGTGGTTGCGGCTGCTGCCGTGGCTGCTCTTGCTGCGGCGGCTGCCATGGTGGCTGCGGCTGCCGTGTCTGCTCTTGTGGGGATGGCTGCCATGGTGGTTGCGGCTGCTGGCGTGGCTGCTCCTGTGGTGGTGGCTGCCATTGTGGTGGCTGTTGCAGTGGTCGGGGCTGCGGCGCCTGCGCCTGCCGCTGTTGCTGAGGCTGAATCCCCCACTCCGGCGCCGCTTGGGCGGGCCTTGGCGGCGGCACGGCAGCCTGGCGGGGCGGCAGCGGAACCTGCTCGGTAGGCGGAGGCGCGGAGGGCCGCGACGGCGGCTTGGCTTCGCGTTGTTGGACGTCGCGATTCATATCCTCGGGCGGCGCCATGAAGGGCACGTCGGGCATCGGTTTTGGCGCAAGCTCGACAATTCCGGCTTCGACCTGGGCATAGATGCGCCGCAGCAAGGGACGCACGTCGAGGTTCAAGAGGGTGCCATAGGTCGACACCACGCGGCAGGTTTCGGGCCATGGGGGCAACGCGTATATCGCGCCCTGCTCGAGGGCCTGGACCACGTCCAGGCGCGTGGCGAGCTGGGCAGCGAGATCCGCCTCCGTCAAGCCGCTCGCGGCGCGCAGGTCTCGAAACAGCTCCGCCACCTCAGCGTCATAGCCGGCTGGCATTTCCTTGATCCCGTGAATGTGCAGGCGGCCTCCGGATCGAACGTCCAAAGACAGACTTCCCGGCGCTGAGCGCGGCGAAATGGCCATCGCAAGGCCGATCCCAGGTTCTGCGTATCTCGCCCCACACAAGCCCATCGGCTTGCCGTTTGCAAGTCTCAGCGCAACCGCCGAACGGCCGCATATCGACGCGGCCACTCATATTTGCACGCCCTTCTCGGCTGCGTAGCTCTTCAGCTCCTCGCGCACCGACGTGGCTTTGCAGGCAAGAAGCTTTTGCAGATGCGCCCAGAGATCCGCGGCATCGAGCGACAGGACCATCGCCTTGACCGGACCTACGGAGGCCGGCGCCATAGAGATCGAGCGGAAGCCGAGGCCGATCAACGCCATCGCCTCGAGTGGCTTGCCGGCCATCTCGCCGCACAGATTGAGTGGCACCTTATGCTTCGCCGCGCCCTCGATGATGGTGCGCAGCGCCATCAACCCCGCTGGATTGAGCGCGTCGAAGCGGTCGGCGACCAGCATGTTGCTGCGGTCTATGGCGAAGAGGAACTGCATCAGATCGTTCGAGCCCACAGAGGCAAAATCGGCAAGCGGCAGGATATTGTCGAGCTGCCACAACAACGCCGGTACCTCGATCATAACTCCAATAAACAGCCGTTTTGGTTCGGGACGCCCGTGGCGCTTGAGGATCACCAGCTCGCGATCGATTAGACCGCGCGCCGCCTTGAGCTCGGCGACATCGGCAATCATCGGTAGCATGATGCGGAGGTCGCGCCCGGCGGCCGCTCGGAGCAGAGCGCGGATCTGCGTGCGGAACAGCGCCGGCCGGTCGAGCGCCATGCGGATCGCGCGCCAGCCGAGGGCTGGGTTCTCCTCCTTGCTCACGCGGAAATAGGGCAGTACCTTGTCGCCGCCGACATCGAGCGAGCGGAACACCACAGGGCGGTCGCCGGCGGCGTCGAGGATCGCCTTGTAGATGCGCGTCTGCTGCTCGAGCCGCGGGAAGGTCGAGGCGATCATGAACTGGAGCTCGGTGCGGAACAGCCCGATGCCGTCGGCGCCGGACTGGTCGAGATGCGGCAGGTCGAACAGGAGCCCGGCATTGATGTTGAGCGACACCCGCGACCCGTCGAGCGTGACCGGCGGCACGGTGCGCAAGGCGGCATATTGGGCCTGGCGCCGCGCGCGAAAGCGGACCTTGTCGGCATAAGCCGCCACGACCTCGGGGGTCGGCCGCACATGCAGTTCGCCGCCTTCGGCGTCGACGATGGCCGCGTCGCCCGCCTCCACCGCCTCGAGCACGCCCTTGGCCTGGCTGATCGCCGCCAAGCCAAGCGCCCGGGCCACGATGGCGACATGGCTCGTGGCACCGCCCTCCTCGAGCACGAGCCCGCGCAAGCGCTGGCGGTCGTAATCGAGCAGCTCCGCCGGGCCCATGGTGCGGGCGACCAGAATGGTGTCTTGCGGCAAGTTACCGGCCGCCGCCGTGCCCGCCCCCCCGGCGAGCAGGCGCAACAGCCGGTTGGAGAGGTCGTCGATGTCGTGCAGCCGCTCCCGCGCATAAGGATCGGTCTGCCTGAGCATTCGCGCGCGGGTGTCGTTGCGCACCCTTTGCACGGCGGCTTCGGCTGTCAAGCCGGTGAGCAGGGCCTCATCGAGCCGCCGCCGCCAGCCGCGGTCGTGCGCAAACATGCGGAAGGCTTCCAGCACCTCGCGATGCTCGCCGGCGCGCTCCAGATCGCCGCGCCCGAGCATGCCGTCGATCATGCCAGTCAGGTCCTCGATGGCCTGCGCGAGCCGCCGCTGCTCAAACTCGACATCCTCGGCAATCAGCTTGGTGATGACGATGCGCGGCTCGTGCAGCACGACATGGCCGAGCGCCACGCCTTCGGAGATGGCAAGGCCGGAGAAGCGGGCGCTCTGGTCGCGGCGCGCATCTTGCGTGCCTTCGTCGCTCACGATCAGACCGCCCGAGGCGATCATCTCGGCGATCACCATGGCAGTGGTCTGAAGCGCCTCGACCTCCTCGTCGCTGTAATGACGCTGGGTGCGGTTCTGCACCGTCAATACGCCGATGGTGTGACCGCCCCGGAGGATCGGCACACCGAGGAAGGAATGGTAGATCTCCTCGCCGGTTTCCGGCCGGTAGGAGAAGGCCGGGTGGACTTGCGCGTCAGCGAACTGCATCGGCTCGGCCTGCTCGGCGATCAAGCCGACGAGACCCTCGCCGCGCTTCAGATGCGTGCTGTGCACGGCTTCCGGATTGAGGCCTTCGGTGGCGAACAGCTCAAGCGAAGAATCGCGGCAACGCAGATAGAGCGAGCACACCTCGGCGACCATGTTGGAGGCGATCAGAACCACGACCTTATCGAGGCGCACCTGTGCGCTCTCGCGCTCGGCCATCACCTCGCGCAAGCGGCGGAGCAGCAGTCTTGGGGCGCCAACAGAGATTGGCATAGGTCCCAGTCCTCGCCGGCTCTTGGGGGCGAACCAAGCTTACGAAAGGCTTGAAGTGCCGCCCAAGAGGCCTTAGCGGCTGTCCAATCCGAACAAGGAATGCAAGGTTCGCACCGCAAGCTCGGCGTAGGCCGCATCGATCAATACGCTGATTTTGATCTCGGAAGTCGAGATCGCCTCGATATTGATGCCCTTTTCGGCAAGCGCGCTGAACATTTGGGCGGCAACGCCCGCATGGCTGCGCATGCCGACGCCTATGGCAGATACCTTGGCGACGTCGGTCGAACCGCGCAAGTCGAAATAGCCGATGGTTTCCTTGACCTTTTTCAGCACCTCGACGGCGCGGTCGTAGTCGGCGCTCTGCACGGTGAAGGTCATGTCGGTGAAACCGTCCTCCGAGACGTTCTGCACGATCATGTCGACATTGATGTTGGCGGCCGCGAGCGGGCAGAACACTTGCGCCGCCACGCCGGGCTTGTCGGCGACCTTGAGCAGCGTCACTTTGGCCTCATCCCGCGCATAGGCGATCCCGCTGACGACATGTTGCTCCACGATCTCATCCTCATGACAAACGAGTGTTCCACAACTCTCGGCAGCGCCCGCGCCCAACATGTCCGGCGCATCGAAGCTCGAACGCACCAGCACCCGCACCCCCTTCTGCATGGCGAGCTCGACGGAGCGGGTTTGCAGCACCTTGGCGCCCTGCGAGGCCATCTCCAACATCTCTTCATAGGAGATTCTGTCAAGGCGGTGGGCGCGCGGCACGACCCTGGGGTCGGTGGTATAGACGCCGTCGACATCGGTATAGATGTCGCAACGGTCGGCGTTGAGCGCCGCGGCCAGCGCCACCGCGCTCGTGTCCGAGCCGCCGCGTCCCAAGGTGCTGATGCGGTTGTCGGGGCCGAGCCCCTGGAACCCGGCCACCACCGCCACCTCGCCTTGCATCATACGCTCTTTCAGCTCCTCGACCGCCACGCCGGTGATGCGGGCGGCGCGGTGGGCGCCATCGGTGGCGACCGGGATCTGCCAGCCTTGCCACGACCGCGCCGGTATGCCGATCGACTGGAGCACGAGGGCCAGCAGCCCGGAGGTGACCTGCTCGCCGGATGCCACCACGGCGTCATATTCGCGCGCGTCATAGGCGGCAGTCGCCGGAGCATCATTCCGCTCGGCGCGCCGCTTGAAGCCCCAGGCGTCCTCGACCAGGGCCACGAGCTGATTGGTCTGGCCCGCCATGGCCGAGACCACGACGGCGCAAGCGTGGCCTTGATCCACCTCGCGCTTCACATGCGCCGCGACGTTGCGGATCCGTTCCACATCGGCGACCGACGTCCCGCCGAATTTTAGCACCAACAAGGACACGTGCAGCTCCCGGCCCGGCGCCTCGCTTCAAAGCGCCCACCTGCCTCAGCAACAACATGGCCGGCCCCACCGGGACCGGCCAGAAACGCGGGGTTCTTCATAATGACTGCGGGGCCCACCCGCAACCTCGGCTGGACTTGGCCTCAGCCCTGCTTGACAGGGGGTTAAGGTCCGCGGCCAATGGCCCTCATGGCGCGAGGCCCGAATAGCTCATTGACGCTCGACCACGACGAAGTCGCCCGCTTTGCACGGCTCGGAGGGGAATGGTGGGATCCGAACGGCCCTTTCAAGCCGCTTCATCGCATCAATCCAGTGCGGCTCACTTATATCCGCGACCAGCTCTGCTCGACCTTAGGGCGCGACCCAAAGCAGGCATCGAGCCTTCACGGCATAAGCGTGCTCGATATCGGCTGTGGCGGCGGGCTCGTCTGCGAGCCCCTGGCCCGGCTTGGTGCCCAAGTGACCGGGATCGACCCCGGCCAAGAGACCATTGAAGCGGCGAAAGCCCACGCTTCGGCCATCGGGCTCGACATCGACTATGAGGTCGCGACCGTCGAGGAGCTTGCCGGCCGGGGCGAGACCTTCGACGCCGTGCTGCTGCTCGAAGTCGTGGAGCACGTCCCCGACGTCCCCAATTTTCTGAAAATTGTCGCGCCTCTCGTGAAGCCCGAAGGGCTCATGATCCTGTCCACGCTCAACCGCACGCTGAAGGCCTATGCGCTCGCGATTGTCGGCGCCGAGCTGATCCTGCGCTGGCTGCCGGTCGGCACCCATCAATGGCAGCGCTTCGTCAGGCCCGACGAGCTTGGAACCGCCCTCACCCGTGCCGGCCTCGCCCTCACCGACACCACCGGCATGATCTACGACCCCCTCGCCGATGAATGGCGCCTCGGCCGCGACACCGATGTGAACTACTTCGCCACCGCGAAACTCGGCTGAGACCATCTGTCTCGTCCAATTCCCGCTTCTTGAGTGCAGAGGCCCCTGCCGAAGGTCCAATTTGCAGCCCGATTGGGGCCTAAACCGCAAACCCGCCATTGGGCTAAAGTCGGCGCGCACCGGGAAGCGCATACATGGACTCGCTCTTGCTCTCTATTCGCGCCGCGGCCCTCGCATTTGGCCTCAGTCTTGTCTGTCAGGCCCCTTCACAGGCCGAGGAGGCACAGCCCGCGCCTTGCAACCAAGACGCTATGATCGTGTTCGACGCGTCCGGCTCCATGGCGGGCGTGGTGGGCGGCGGCATCGCCACCTCGATCACCCGGATCGACGAGGTCCGCTCCGCGCTCGCCGCCGTTCTGCCGAGCGCCACCCGGTTCCGGCGCGTCGGGCTCATCTCCTATGGTCCGGGACCTTACATGCAGTGCAACGTTCACCTCGATTTTCCGCCCATGGCCAACGCCGCCCAAGCGATCATGGGTGTGGTGAATGGCCTGACGCCCGCCGGCAAGACGCCGCTGACCTCGGCGGTGGCGCAAGCCGCCGACGTGCTCGACTATCGCGTCAAGCCCGGCCTTATCGTCCTCATCACCGATGGCGAGGAGACCTGCGGCGGATCGCCGTGCGTGCTTGCCAAGCAACTCCACGACGAGGCTAAGCAGCTCACCATCCACATCATCAGCTACCGCACCAAGGGCTATTCGTGGACGGGCGAGAGCGTGCTCGACATGATGTGCCTCGCCGAACAGAACAATGGGCTGTTCATCTCGGCCGAACTCGAAACAGGAGCTGATCGAGGCGCTCGAGAAGACCCTCGACTGCCCGGTCATCTCGCAGCGCGGTACGCCCTAAACAAATGCGGCGGATCGAAAATCCGGACGCTAGGCCTCGGCGCGGACGCGGCGGCGCCAAACCGAGGGCGGAACTCCCACCATCTTCTTGAAGGCGCGGCTGAAAGCCGCCTCGGATTCGTAGCCGATCTCGGTGGCAACGGTCGCGACGTTGCCGTTGCCGCCGCTCAGCATCCCCGATGCGATCTGCATGCGCCATTTGGCGAGATATTGCATCGGCGGAACGCCGACGAGGTAAGCAAAGCGCTCGGCGAGGACCGAGCGCGACAGGCCGACCTGCTTCGCCAGCTCCTCGATCGTCCAGATCTGCGCCGGTGCCCCATGCAGCAGTGACAATGCCTTGCCGACGAAGGGATCGCGCAGACCCGCGAGCCACCCGGCCTGTTCCGGCGGCAGTGTCTCGAGATGCCGGCGAACCACTTCGATGAACATCAGCTCGCTCAATTTGGCCAGCACGCTCTCGCCGCCGGCGCGCTTGTCCTTCGCTTCCATCATGGCGAAACGCAGGAACTGACCGAGCCAGCCTGCATCCGAGTGCTCGGGGTCGCCGGCCTTGATCACCGGCGGCAGGTTCTCGAGCAGCGGATTGAACGGTTGGGCGTCGCAGGCGAGGTAGCCGCAAACGAACTTAGCCGAGACCGGCCCGTCGCCGCCATAATTGAGGAAGAACGGCAATTGATCGACGCTCGCAAGGTCGAGCGGGCCCTTGGCAGCGGGATCTGCGCGCATGCCGGGACGGCTCGACAAGGCATGCGGATCGGCTTTGGTGAAGACGATGACTTCGCCGGCTTCGAGCGCGATCGGCTCTTCCCCGAAAATGGCGGCGAAGCAGCGACCTTCGGTGACCACATGATAGGCGATGAGATGCCCGGCACCCGGCAGGATCTTCCGCAGGATCATCTCGCGCGGCGGCGACTCCGCGACCCACGGCGCCTTGGCCACAACATCGAAGAACGTCGCGCCCGTCAGCCGTACCGTTTTCAGCACATCGGAAAGCGTATCGGCACCCATGGGTCCCTCTAGCCGGACGCTTGGTCATTCCGCCCGGACGCTCCGCCAGATGCCTCATCAATCCCGGACGCGGTGTCAAGTCTTGCGGACGCCCAGTCATTCACGGCCCCGGCCGATTGGCCTAAGAGCAGGCCACGTCGCAACGACGCGAAGCCAACCAGATAGGAAGAAAGTCATGGGCCTTTATGTCATCCGCCGCCCGAGCGCATGGGCGAACCTGGCCGAGCTCGAAGCCGCCGGGACCAAATCTGCCAAGGTCGGCAACGAGGAGATGTCCGACCGCGTTCGCTGGATCCGCAGCTACGTGGTCAAGGAGCCCGACGGCCGGTTCGGCACAGTTTGCATCTACCAGGCGCGCGATCCGGAATCGATCCGCGCGCATGCGAAGCGCGTCGGGATGCCCGCCGACCAGATCTTCCCCGTCGTTAAGACCATCGTCATCCGCGACGATCCGACTGACGCCAGCGCCGCCGCCTAAGGTCACGACAGCCGCCGTCACATCAACAAGGAAGCCATAATGAATATACAAGCCGTCACCCCCGCCACCGTCGATCTCGCCACCATCAAGAGCCGCCAACAGTCAGCCTGGGGCTCCGGCGACTACGCCATGATCGGCACCACGTTGCAGATCGTGGGCGAGATGCTGTGCGAGGCCGTCGATCTCCGTAGCGGCCAGCGCGTCCTCGATGTCGCCGCCGGCAACGGCAATGCGACGCTCGCCGCGGCCCGCCGCTTCGCCGACGTCGTGTCGACCGATTATGTCGGCGCGCTGCTCGAGCGGGGCCGCGAGCGGGCCAGAGCCGACCGCCTCCCGATTGTTTTCCAGGAAGCCGACGCGGAGAATCTCCCCTTCGCCGACGCGAGCTTCGATGTCGTGCTTTCGACCTTCGGCGTCATGTTCACGCCCAATCAACAGCAGGCGGCAAACGAAATGATCCGCGTCTGCCGTCCGGGCGGCAAGATTGGCCTCGCCAATTGGACGCCGGAGGGCTTTATCGGCAGGCTGTTCAAGACGATCGGCAAATACGTTCCGCCGGCGCCGGGCATGAAGTCGCCGGCGCTATGGGGCACCAAGGCCCATCTCGACAACCTGTTCGGTGCGAAAGGGACCGTCGCCGCGGAGAGCAAGAACTTTGCCTTCCGCTACAAATCGCCCAAACATTGGTTGGAGGTCTTCCGCGGCTATTACGGCCCGGTCTTGAAGGCGTTCGCCGCGATCGATCCGAAGGCCCGCGAGGCGCTTGAGGCCGATCTCTACGCTCTGCTCGATGAGTTCAACGTCGCCAAGGACGGCACGCTCGTCGTCCCCAGCGAATATCTCGAAGTGGTCATCACCAGGAAGAGCTGAACCGGGGGGCCGATATCGGGCGCGGCGGGTCGCCGCCGCGCCGTATCTCCCGTCGCCAAACCCCCTGCGCGATCCGCGGGAAGGGCCCTAGTAGCCCCGTTGGTAATAGCCACGGGGGGGCCGATAATAGCCCTGAGGGCCGTAATCGGGCTGGAACCACCTGCCGAAAAAGCCACGTCGCGGCGGCGGGTAGTAGCCCTGTCCGGGACCAGGCCACGGAGCATCCGCATAGCCCTGATCTGCCGGTTGTTCATCTGCCACTTTCGCCTCGCCGCCCGGCGTGGTGCCGGCGAGGACGACTTGGGTATTCTTCATGCCATTCTCCTTGACCAGGTCATAGAGAATGGCCGCGTTCGGCGGCGAAATGCGCACGCAGCCATGGGAGACGGGTTTGCCCAGGGTCTTCACCTCATGGCTGCCATGGATGGCATGCCCATCCTTCATGAAGAAAATGGAATGCGGCATGGGAGAGTTGTCCCACTGCTTGCTATACCAGATCTCGTTCATCGACGTCGGAGTGTAAGTCCCCGACGGAGTGGAGTAGCCGCGCCGGCCGGTCGATACCGGCCAGGTATATTTCTCGATACCGTCAACGAAGACAGTCATCTCCTGCCGCGATTTGTCGACATTGATCAAGATCTGCGAGCCACCCTTCGCCGATTCACCATCGGCCTCCGGTTTCGCATCTGCGGATTTTGAGTCTGGCTTCGCGGCGCCGGAGTTCGATTCTGGCTTCGAGGTGGCGGCATCGGATTTGGGCTGCTCGGCCGCAGGATTGGGCTTGGTCTGGGCGCTTGGCGGATTGCCGCCATTCTGAGCGCTCGGCGGCTTGGAACTCGTCTCAGCGCCGGCAGGCGCGGCGAGCGCAAACGCCAGAAAAGGGACGATGAGCAGCTCGAAAGCGTGCTTGGGAAGTCGGAGACGTGAGAGGCGCATTTTTTGACCCTGGTTGCGCTGAAACCGCACTCGACAGCTTCTAAAATATTAGTCCATCAAGGCTGTAACAGGGCACTCCCAACAACAAGTTTATTTGAACTGGCTTTTTCCCTTCACGACGCCTCCCCTTCCGCCCGCGCGTCCCCGCCCATGACCTCTACCTCGAATTGGCGCCCGTGCTGGAGCGAGGGCACTTTCGCCCGGGCCTCGCCGCAAAGCCCAAGATCGATATCGGCGAGGAGTATTTGGGGATCCTCGCCCGCCTCCGCCAGCACCTCACCCCAGGGTGAGACGATCATGCTGTGCCCATAGGTGCTGCGGCCGTTCTCATGCAGCCCGCCTTGGGCGGCGGCGAGCACGAAAGCGCCGGTCTCGATGGCCCGGGCGCGCAACAATACGCGCCAATGGGCCTCGCCGGTCTGTTTGGTGAAGGCGGACGGCACGGCGATGAATTCGGCGCCAGCCGTGGCCAAAGCGCGATAGAGCGCGGCGAAGCGGAGATCGTAGCAGATGCTCAAGCCGAGCCGTCCCCAAGGCAGCTCGGCGAGTACGGCCGCGTTGCCGGGCCGGAAGGTTCGAGATTCGCGGTAGCTCTCGCCACCCGCCAGATCGACGTCGAACAGATGCAGCTTGTCGTAGCGGGCCACGATCTCCCCGTCCGGAGCGATGAGATAGGAGCGGTTGGCGACTTCTGACGCATCGGCCCTGATCGCGAGCGAGCCGACATGCAGCCAAATCCGCAGCTCGCGGGCGAGCGCCTTGATCTGCGCGAGCGGAGCGCTCTTCTCCTCGACATCGGCCTCGGCCAGCAGGCGCTCGGCCTCAAGCTCCATGACCGCCGTGTTCTCCGGCGTCTGCACGTAATGTGCACCGGCGGCGGCGGCCTGCCGGATAAGCGCCTCGGCCATCGCCATATTGGGCGCGATGGCGCGGCCAGACCTGAGCTGAACCAACCCGGCGCGGAACCTTCTTGGCGAGGACGTGATCATTGCCTCGCGGCAACCGCGACCGTTTCGAGCTCCGCAAGCCAAGCATCGAGCTTCGCCTCGCGCTCGAGCTGCGCAAGCTCGTCGTAGCCGCCGACATGGCGGCCATGGATGAAGATCTGCGGCACAGTGCGCATGCCCTTGGCGCGGGAGATCATCTCCTCGCGCAGTCCAAGGTCCTCGCTCACGTCGATCTCGGTGAAGTCGAGCCCCTTGCTTGTGAGCAGCCGCTTCGCGGCGCGGCAATAGCCGCAATAAGGCGTGGTGTAGAGAAGGATTTTGGTCATCAACGTTCCGCTTCTCGGCACGTTTCAGGGTTCTATCTTGTTAAATAAGGGCGTCGCTCGGGAGATGCCAGACTATAGCAGGAAGGCGGACGGTTCCACGGCGCGGGCCAGCGCCAGACATCGACCCGTGCCGCGCCAGCCCGTATCAGGGTCCGCGCGCAGGCATCCGCCGTGGCGCCGGTGGTGATGACGTCATCGACGACGACGATGCGCTTGCCGCTGGCCTGCCCGCGCGCACCCATCACGCGAAAGGCGCCGGCAACGTTCCGCCGCCGCTGCTCTGCCGTAAGCCCGACCTGGCTCGGCGTGCGCCGCACCCGGCCGAGCAGGAAGCAATCGACTGGAACGCCGGTCAGCCGACGGCGCGGGCGAGCAGGGCCGACTGATTGAAGCGCCGCGACCAGAGCCGCGAGCGGTAGAGGGGAACCGGCGCGATGAGATCGGCGTCGGCGAGGAGCTCAGCCCCGGCCCCGCCAGCCAGCGGCCGAACAGCGGCAGGCCTTCATGCCGGTCGCCGTATTTGAAGCTTTGGATTAGGTCGCGCATGATTGAGGAATAGCGCGCCACGGCAGGCGCCCGGTCGTAGACTGGCGGCTCGGCGATCGCCGCCGCCGACAGGCAGGGCTCGCGGCACACCGAGGCGCACGCAGATGGGAGGGGCGATGAAGTCGATCCGCGCCCAGCAGTCGCCACAAAGGAGGCCGTGGCCGCCGACCCGCGTCCGGCAGACGATACACACCGGCGGCAAGAGATCGGCAAGCGAGGTAAGCATGGCACCGCCGAGCCGGCCGTCAACCCAGCCGCAGGGACCTCGGCGGTGAGATCTGCCTCGGTGGTCGCCATGGCAGGCATGATAAAGCGGGGCGGCGCCATGATAAAGCGGGGCGGTGCCTTGGCGGAAGAGGAGACGTGCGCGGGCGCATGAGCGAGGATCGCCAGCTGTTCGACCGCGACCTTTTGCGCCGCCGGCGCGCGCGCTTCGCGCAGGAGATGCCGCGGCACGAGTTCCTGCTGTCGCACGTGGCCGCCGAGATCGCTGACCGCATCGGCGCCGTCTTGCGGGAGTTTCCCCGCGCCCTTGACCTCGGCGCTTTTCACGGGGTGCTGGGGCGGGCGGTGGCGGCGCTGCCTTCGGTCGGAGAGATAATCTATGCCGAGAGCGTGCCGGCGCTTGCCGCGCTGTGCCCGCGACCGAACGTCGTCTGCGACGAGGATTTGCTGCCCTTCAAGGACGGAAGCTTCAATCTCGTGGTGTCCGGCCTCGCGCTCCACCGCGTCAACGATCTGCCTGGCGCTCTGCTCCAGATCCGCCGCACACTGTCTCCCGACGGCCTGTTCATGGGGGCGGCGCTGGGCAGCCGCTCCCTGCAGGAGCTTCGCTACGCGCTGATCGAGGCCGAGGCGGATGAGGAAGGTGGTGCCAGTCCTCGCATCGCCCCCTTCGCCGATGTCCGGGAGTATGGCGCCCTGCTCCAGCGCGCTGGCTTCGCCCTCCCCGTGAGCGACGCCGATCTCCTGACAGTGATCTATCCGGACCCGCGCGACCTGATGCGCGAGATCAGGGCCATGGGCGGCGGCAATGTGCTCGCGGCGCGACGGAAGGGCCCCCTGCCGCGCCGGACGCTCGAGCGCGCGGAAGCCATCTACCGAACGCGTCACGCCACGCCGGAGGGCAAGGTCGTGGCGAGCTTCGAGATCGTCTATGTGATGGGCTGGGCACCGCATGCGGGCCAGCAAAAACCGCTGGCGCCGGGCACCGCGACGATGCGCCTCGCCGACGCGCTCGGCACGACCGAGCACACGGCCGGCGACAAGGCGGCGTTTCCAGCGAAGACCAAGACGGATCAAAAGTCCTAAAGCAGGATTGTGCAGCTTGCTCCCCGTTCCCCCCTTTGAGGGGGAGCACGCTCGCGCTCGCGCGGGCGGAGGGGGGTCGTAGGCGGACGAGGGTCAAAGCCGCGACCTTTCGATCAACCCACTCCCTATCCCTCCCCCTCAAGGGGGGAGGGAAGAACTCGCGGCAATGCAGGGGGAAAAAACAACAAAACCAACGGTGTGTCGTCAAAGGAGGCGAGGGAGCAGCGCCTTGAGCGGTTCATCGGCTGGCGGCATGGCGTAGGGACCGAGCGCATCGGGCCTGACCCAGGCAAGCTCCTGGCCTTCATACGCAGCCATGACGCCTCGCCAGCGCCGACACAGGAATAGCGGCATGAGCAAATGAAAGTCCGGATAGACATGGCTGACAAACGTCAGGGGCGTGAGGTCGGCGGTTGCGATCTCGATGCCGAGCTCTTCGGCGAGTTCGCGGATCAGCGCGTCCTCGGGCGCCTCTCCCGGCTCCATCTTGCCGCCGGGAAATTCCCAAAGACCGGCAAGCGGCCGCCCCTCGGGGCGCTTGGCGATCAGAATCTTCCCCTCGCCGTCGAGCAGCGCGCAGGCGGCGACGAGAACAAGTGGGGGTCGAGGGCCGTTGCCCATCTTCGCTCACGACCGGTAGTCGGCATTGATAGCGATGTATCCGGAGGTGAGATCGCAGGTCCAGATGGTCGCCTCAGCCTTGCCCACGCCGACATCCACCGTGATGGCGATCTCGGGCCGCTTCATATAGGCGGCGCCAAGCGCCTCGCTATAGGTCGGGTCGACCTCGCCCTCCTTCGCGACCGGAATATCGCCGAGCCAAATCGCGAGCTTGTCGCGGTCGGCCGCTTCGCCCGCTTTACCCACGGCCATGACGATGCGTCCCCAATTCGGGTCCTCGCCGGCGATCGCTGTCTTGACTAGAGGAGAGTTGGCGATCGATTGCGCGATCCGCCGTGCCGCGGCGGGGCTTTCGGCGCCGGTGACGCGCACGGTGACGAATTTGGTCGCCCCCTCGCCGTCCTTTACCACCTGGTGGGCGAGATCGCGCAGCACCTCAGTGAGCGCGGCGCGGAAGCTTGCAAGCCGCGGATCCCCGGCCAAGCCGATTCTCGGCGCGCCCCGCGACGCGGCTGTTCCGGTGGCGAACAGCAGGAGCGTATCGCTGGTCGAGGTGTCGCCGTCGATCGTGATCGCGTTGAACGTCTCGTCCGCGGTGGGGACCAGCAACTCACGCAACGGTCCGGGCTCGATCGCCGCGTCGGTGAAGACGAAGGCGAGCATGGTCGCCATGTCCGGGGCGATCATGCCGGCGCCCTTGGCGATGCCGTTGATGGTGACGGGGACGCCCTCGATCTCGGTCTGGCGCGTGGCGAGTTTCGGATAGGTGTCGGTGGTCATGATGGCGCGGGCCGCCCGCTCGAACCTCTCGGGCCCGGCCGATGCGGCGAGGCCCGCCAGCAGCCCGGTGAACTTGGCTGGGTCGAGCGGCTCGCCAATCACGCCGGTCGAGGCGAGATAGATGTCGGCCTCGAGGCATTGCGCCGCCGCCGCCGCCGCTTCAACCGTCAGCTTGACCGCCTCGCGGCCGCGCTTGCCGGTGAAGGCATTGGCGTTGCCGGAATTGACCACGAGCGCGCGGGCCATGCCATGCGCGAGCCGCGCCCTGCACCACTCGACCGGAGCCGACGCGGTCTTTGACCGCGTGAGCACGCCTGCGACGCTCGTGCCGGGATCGAACAGCGCGAGCAAGAGGTCGGCTCGCCCGGGATAGCGGATGCCCGCCGCGCAGGTGGCGAACCGGACGCCAGAGATGCCCGGAAGGTGCGGCGGGTGCTTCGGCGCGAAAGGCGAGATCGTGGCCATTGGAGCCTGGTGCCGGGACGTCTCAGAACTTTCGGATCTAATGCCGAATAGTTGCAGACTTTTCGGAACGGATCATGCGTCTAAAAGAAAGAGAGTTAGAGCGAAATCGCGATTGGCGTTTCGCTCTAAAGCACTTGCGAGCCTTGGGTCAGGCGATGCCGTCAATGGTTGTCTTCGGCATCTCCCGCGGGCGCGTTCTGGTCGTCCGGCGGGGCTTCGCCCCTGACCGCCGCGTCATCCATCGACTTCTTGATGTCGGGATCGACGATCTCGATCTTGGCGGAATCGTGCAGCTGTTTGAGGGTGTCCTTGGCCTTCTGCTGCGTAAGCTGGCTCATGATGGTGTCTTTGACCTGGTCGAAGGTCGGCAGCGGACGGGTGCGCTTCTCCTCGACCTTGATGATGTGCCAGCCGAATTGCGTCTGCACGGGATCGGAGATCTGGCCGATCTCAAGCTTGAAGGCTGCGTCCTCGAACGGCTTCAGCATCTGACCCCGGCCGAAGAAACCGAGATCGCCACCTTCCGCGCTCGGATCTTTCGACACCTCCTTGGCGACGGTGGCGAAATCCTCGCCCTTCTTCAGCCGCTCCTCGACCTTCTTGGCCTCGTCCTCGGTGGCGACCAGGATATGGCGCGCGTGAATCTCTTCCTCCGGCTTCATGGCGGCGCTTTTCTCGTCATAAATCTTCTTCGCCGCCTCTTCGGGCACACCGTTGCGTATGGCCTTGTCGTAATAGGCGTCCCGCGCCGCGCGGCGGTGGTGGTATTTGAGTCGATCGTCGAAGTTCGGACCGGTGTCCAGGCCATCCTTGGCCGCCGCTTCCGCCATGAGCTCGTTCTCGATGACGAATTGGAGCAGCATCCTGCGGCGATCCTCCGGCGGGTAAGTGGCGAGTTGAGCGCCTACCTCGGAGGCCGCAAAGTCGAGATCGGACTGCTTGATGTCGACGCCGTTGATATGGGCGACGACGACGTCCTCGGCCAAGGCCGCGAGCGGTGCGCAAGCACTGAAGGCTGCAAGAAGCAGCAAGGTTCGCCAGGTCTTCACTGAGTGATATCCTCTTATTATGCCCGCCGGTCGGTGCTCCTGGGAGGAGAAGAGCGGGTGGGTTGGATCGTTTCCCCTGGGCGCCTTCTTAAACCGGGGGCGCTCCGATGCCAAGCCGCGAATGTGCGCGGTTACTCCTGTTTTAATGTCGCGTCTCTACAGAGTTACCAACCGAAGAACGGCGCCCTATCGACGACAACTCGGTGACGCTGGAGCATTATCTCCATAAGCCGCCGCGTCGAGACAGCGGGCATGGCCGCCCGTCTCCACCGCGACCGCTGCCGGACAGCGCTCGCGACCCTCGCGTTGACAAGGATTGGGGCGGCACTTATGTCTCACGGGCGTTTGCTCCTTAGGCATTTTTTGGCCGCTTTCCGCGGGTTTTATGGTCCGCGCCTGGGGAGGTTTACGCGTCGAGACCCCGTGCTCTCGCATCGCTTGCGAGATCGCCGCTGAACACGCTCCTGCGATATGAGGCTGTAATCCAATGCTTTCCTTTGGCGCCTTGGCCAGCAAGTTCTTCGGCAGCTCCAACGACCGCAAGCTCAAGAAGTATCCGGCGGTAGTTGCCGAAATCAACGCGCTCGAACCTGAGGTGGCGGCGCTTTCCGACGAGGCTCTGCGGGCGCGCACCGAAGCGTTCCGCGCGCGGGTGAAAGAGGGGACGCCTCTCGAGGATCTGATCCCGGAAGCCTTCGCCACCGTCCGTGAGGCCGCCAAGCGCACCATCGGCCAACGCCATTTCGACGTGCAGCTGATCGGCGGCATAGTGCTGCACGAGGGACGCATCTCGGAGATGAAGACCGGCGAAGGCAAGACGCTGGTGGCGACGCTACCCGTCTATCTCAATGCGCTCGCCGGCCGCGGCGTCCACGTCGTGACCGTCAACGATTACCTCGCCAAGCGCGACGCCGTCTGGATGGGCGCGATCTACAAGTTCCTCGGGCTCTCGGTCGGCTGCATCGTGCACGACCTCGGCGACGACGAGCGCCAGGCGCAATACGCCGCCGACGTGACCTACGGCACCAACAACGAGTTCGGCTTCGACTATCTCCGCGACAACATGAAGTACTCGGTCGCCGAGATGGTCCAGCGCGGCCACTACTACGCCATCGTCGACGAGGTCGATTCCATTCTGATCGACGAGGCGCGCACGCCGCTGATCATCTCCGGGCCGCTCGACGACCGCTCCGAGCTCTACAACACCATCGACACCTTCCTGCCGAAGCTCGGCAAAACCGATTACGACCTCGACGAGAAAACCCGCGTCGTCACCCTGACCGAGGCGGGCAACGAGCATGTCGAGCAGTTGCTCACCGAAGCCGGCATGCTCAAGGGCGACTCGCTTTACGACATCGAGAACGTCACCGTCGTCCACCACGTGCAGCAGGCGCTCCGGGCGCACACGCTGTTCCAGCGCGACCGTGACTACATCGTCAAGAACGACGAGGTGATCATCATCGACGAGTTCACCGGCCGCATGATGCAGGGGCGCCGCTACTCCGAAGGCCTGCACCAGGCGCTGGAGGCCAAGGAGCACGTCAAGGTTCAGCCCGAGAACCAGACACTCGCCTCGATCACCTTCCAGAACTACTTCCGGCTCTATGAGAAGCTCGCCGGCATGACCGGCACGGCGGTCACCGAGGCCGACGAGTTCCTCGACATTTACGGCCTCGACGTGGTCGAGGTGCCGACCAACATGGACATGATCCGCGAGGACGAGGACGACGAGGTCTATCGCACCGCCAACGAGAAATACCGGGCGATCATCGCGCTGATCAAGGATGCGTCCAAACGCGGCCAGCCCATGCTCGTGGGCACGACCTCGATCGAGAAATCAGAGCTCCTTTCCGAGCTGCTTAAGAAGGACAAGATGCCCCATCAGGTGCTGAATGCCCGCTATCACGAGCAGGAGGCGCACATCATCGCGCAGGCGGGCGTGCCCGGCGCGGTGACCATCGCCACCAACATGGCGGGCCGCGGCACCGACATTCAGCTCGGCGGCAATCCCGACATGCGGATGGAGGACTGGGTCGCCGAACAGGCCGCCAAGGGCAAAGAGCTCACGCCAGAGCAGATCGCGGCCAAGCGGGAAGAGATCAAGGCCGACATCGCCGAGAAGAAGCAGAAGGCGCTAGCCGCCGGCGGTCTCTATGTTGTCGGCACCGAGCGCCATGAGAGCCGTCGCATCGACAACCAGCTCCGCGGCCGCTCAGGCCGCCAGGGCGATCCGGGCCGCTCGCGCTTCTTCCTGTCCCTCGAAGACGACCTCATGCGCATCTTCGGCTCACAGCGCATGGACGGCATGCTCCAGGCGCTGGGTCTCAAGGAAGACGAAGCCATCATCCATCCCTGGATCAACAAGGCGTTGGAGAAGGCACAAGCCAAGGTCGAGGCGCGCAACTTCGATATCCGCAAGAACCTGCTCAAATACGACAACGTGATGAACGATCAGCGCAAGGCGATCTTCGAGCAGCGCCGCGAGCTGATGAGCGATGCCGATTTGGGCGACACCATCGCCGACATGCGCCGCCAGGTGATCGACGACCTCGTCGCCAAGCACATCCCGATCAAATCCTTCGCCGAGCAATGGGACGTGCCCGGCCTGAAAGAGGACATGCAGGCGACCTTCGATATCGACCTGCCGATCGAGGACTGGGCGAAGGAGGAGGGCATCGGCGAGGATGAGGTGCATGAGCGGCTGATCCGGGCGGCCGACGAGCGCGCCGCCAAGAAGGCCGCGGATCTCGGCCCCCAGATCATGCGCCAGATCGAGAAGGCGGTGCTGCTCCAGACCTTGGACCATTTGTGGCGCGAGCACCTCGTCACGCTCGAGCATCTGCGTCAGGTCATCGGCCTCCGGGGCTACGGCCAGCGCGACCCGCTGAACGAGTATAAGAGCGAGAGCTTCACCCTGTTCGAGCACATGCTGGCGCGCTTGCGCGAGGCCGTGACCGGCCAGCTGATGCATGTGCAGCTCGCCCGGCAGGACGAGGTGCCGCCGCTGGAGGCGACCGAACTGCCGCCGATGGAAGCCCATCATCTCGATCCCCTCACCGGGGAGGACGAGTTCGCGCTGGAAGCCGCCAATGGCGGCGGCAATGGCCGCGGCGGCGTCAAGCCGGCGCGGGCGCGAAAGACGGCGGCTGGCCCCAACCCGGCCGACCCCTCAAGCTGGGGCAAGGTGGCGCGGAACGCGCTCTGCCCCTGCGGCTCCGGCAAGAAATACAAGCACTGCCACGGCACGTTCAGCTAGCAGGTTTTCCGGTCGGTAACGGCTGGACGCCTGTCTCTGCTCCGCTCGCCCGGGAACCGCGAAGGCGGTTAGTGGCTTTGTCCACCTAGGCACAATTCTTCCGAAAGGCCAGTGGACATGGACCTCCGCACGATTTGGTGCGCGGCTGTTGGATTCCACGAGTACGCCGCGAGGCGCCTTGAGCCGAGCCGGCTCGCGCCGCAAGGGTCGTTGGCCTCTTGACGTTCCAACAGGTCCTCGCTTCGCCATCATCATCGGCATGATGGGCCTCTTCGCGTGGGGCCGCTGGCGCTGCCAACCGACGAAATCGGCGTGATGGAGGCCGTCATCACGCCGGATTCGGAGCTTGTCGGCAGCTCCGTGGGTCAGCTCAAGCTGTTCGACCGCCACGCCATCCATCTGCTCGCGGTCAGCCGCAAGGGGCGGCGCATCGCCCACCGCCTCCGCTCGGTGAAGCTTAGGGCCGGCGACGTCGTGGTGCTCTCCTCACGCCCATCGGTCATCAGTGCAATACGCTGGTGATGGGACCCGGCGGTTATCGCTTCAGCGATTATTGGCGGCTCGGCCTGCCGCTGTCGCTGATCGTGATCGTAGTCGGCGTGCCGCTCATCATGATCTTCTGGCCGCTCAGCCCTTAGGCTGGTCCGGAGGGGGAACTGGCTCACGTGCCGCAGCGCCCGGGCAACCCGGCTCTCCGGCGCCGGCACTCGCATCGACGACGACATAGCGCCCGTCGCAGACGCTGACGCTTGGCGGCACGTGGGTGCGCTCGAAGGAATCATAGCCGCGTTTCAGATCCGCCCAGAAGCCGCTCCAGCGGTCGGCGTTGCGCGCCTTCAGATTCGCCTCGGTCATGCGGAACGGGAAGACCTGCACGTTGAACGCGGGCTGCCCATGATCGAGCGCCGCCGTGACCAGACGCCAAATCTCGTCGATCACGTCATTGGTCATGGCGTAGCAGCCGATCGAGGCGCAGCCGCCATGCACCATGAGGAAGGAGCCGGTGCGCCCTTGCGCGCGGTCGAATTCGTTGGGAAAGCCGAGACTGAAAGAGCGGTGCCAGCGACTATTCGGATTGAGCTGCTCTTTGCCGACCGTATAGAAACCTTCCGGCGCCTGAAGGTCGCCCTCTTGAAGCTTCGGCCCGAGCCGCCCCGACCACAGGCAGATCGGATAGCTCGCAAACAGCCGGTAGCGTCCGTCCTTCTCCATCCACAGCTCGAGCTTGGAGTCGAGCTTGAAGATGCGCAAGAACACCGGCGCGCCGAACTCCAAGCCTTGCGCGGCGAGCCGCTGATCGAGCTTGGCGAGATCAGGGGTGCCGGGCAGCGGCTGGCCCCGGCGGTAGTACCAATGGCTCTCGGTCCTGGTCAGCGCGATCGAAACGCGATCGAGCAGTTGTCTGCCCTCGGAGCTGTACAACAGGAGCGCTCCGACGATCAGCGCGGCAATCAGAACCAGCAGAAGAGCATACCGCAACATGACCTCCATGATGCGGTGAACATAGGCGATCCGGTGGCAGGGTAGCCTAAAGTCTGCCTAGTCCTTGGCCGCAGCCTCCTGGACTGGCTGCCTTGGATTGACCTGCTTGGCGGCCACACGCTTGACGGTGGCCGGTTTGGCGGCAGGCGGCGTCACATTGGCCGGCGTCGCCGGGCCGAGCGTGAAGGCCTGATAGGTCGGCTTCTGCGGTCCAAAGGTCAGGCCGAACCAGCTGCCGAGGGGCTTGCCGATGGAGGCCGTCTGGATGGAGTTAGTCTGGATGGAGTTGGTAATGTCGGCGTCGGCCGAGGCTTGCTTGGCGCCGGGCTTGGCCGAAGCCTGCTGCAGCACCGGACCGCGCGGCGCCGGCTCGACCGGGAGCTTCTCGTAGGCTGGGCACGCGCCGGTCGGATCGGGTCTCGCCCCGCGATCGACGAAGGCCGCGTTAACGAGATAGCGCTTGTCGCACACCTCGATCCTGGGCGGCTGGTGGGTGACCTCGAAATAGTCGTAGCCTTCTTTGAGGTTCCGCCAGAAGCCGTACCACTGACCGTTCTTATGCTTGGCCATGTTCGCCGCCGTCATGCGGAAGGGATAGGCCTGGACCTGGAACGCCGGCTGGCCGCCGGCAAGCGCCTCGCGCGCGAGGATGTAGATCTCCTCGACGACGCCATCGGTCATGGCGTAGCAGCCGGCCGATTTGCAGTCGCCATGCACCATGATGTCGGCGCCGGTCCAGCCATTGGACCGGTCATAGGCGTTGGGGAAGCCGATATTGAAGGCCAGGTGATATTGGCTCTTCGGATTCATCTGCGCCGCCGAGACGAGATAGAAGCCCTCGGGAGCTTGCCGGTCGCCTTGGTTGACCTTGGGCCCGAGCGTGCCGGACCAATCGCAGATCGGATAGGTCTTGAAGAGGTAGAAGCGCCCGTCGTCCTTCGCTTTCCAGATCTCAAGCTCCGACTCGGCCTTGAAGATCCGCACGAGCACAGGCGAATCTTCGGTCATGCCCTTCTGGGTGAGAAGGGCCTGCGTCTGCGGCGAAAGCGGTTTGAGATAGGGTGGCGAAAATTGGCCACACCCGCCGAGCACGCCGATGAAAATCAGCACGCTCGCCGCCATGGCGACATTCAACCAAGCTGAGCGAAGCATACGCAGTGCCCCTTGCGCACCTCGTCCAAGATCGAACTCAGCGGGTTAAGACGAAGTTAGCGCTGAAAAAACCCCCCGCGCCAACGCTTCGGCGTTCCCCCAGAATAGACTATTATAACGGCAAGCGAGCCACAGTTGGACTAAAAAATGGCGTTTTCCCAGCGGAAACCGTTAACCAACCCGGCCGATTCCCATGAATTTCTCGCGCCTAGCCTTGCGAATGGCGTCCGGCGGCATGGCGTCGAACGCGGCCAAGGCCTGTCCGATCACCTCCCCGGTCGCCAGCACGACCTCGCGCCCATCCCGATGGGCGCCGCCGACCGGCTCCGGAATGATGTCGTCGATGATGCCAAGCTTGAGCAGATCCTGCGCCGTGATCTTCATATTCGTGGCAGCGTCCATGGCACGGGTCGAATCGCGCCACAGGATCGAGGCTGCCGCCTCCGGCGAGGCGACGGTGTAGATTGCGTGCTCCAACATATACACGCGGTTGGCGGAGGCGATGGCCACGGCGCCGCCAGAGCCGCCCTCGCCGATGATCACCGAGACGATCGGCACGCCAAGGCGCAGGCAGCAATCGGTGCAGCGTGCGATGGCCTCGGCTTGGCCCCGCTCCTCGGCGCCGATGCCCGGGTAAGCCCCTGCGGTATCGACGAGGCTCACCACGGGGAGCGAGAAGCGGTCCGCCATCTCCATGAGCCTCAGCGCTTTGCGGTAGCCCTCGGGCCTCGCCATGCCGAAATTATGCTTGATCCGGCCTTCGGTATCGGACCCTTTTTCATGGCCGATGATCATGGCCGAGCGCCCCTGAAGGCATCCGATACCACCGATGATCGCCTCGTCCTCGCCGAAATAGCGGTCGCCGGCGAGCGGCGTAAAATCCTGCACCATCCCTTCGATGTAATTGTTGAAGTGCGGCCGTTCGGGATGACGGGCGACTTGCGTCTTCTGCCAGGGCGTGAGCTCGGAATAGGTCTCTTCCAGGGCTTCCCTGGCTTTCGCCTCGAGCTTGGCGAGCTCTTCGGCGATGGACACGGAACGCTGCTCGGCGGCGAGCAATTTGAGCTCGGCAACCTTGCTTTCAAGCTCCGCAATCGGCTTTTCGAAATCGAGATAGGTACGCATTTGGCGAAAAGGGGTCCTCGAACCGTCGTGCACGGGCGGCTGCCGCGCCTTTAGGGCGGCGGGAACGTGATCGTTAAGTGGCCTTGGGAAAGAACCCTGTCAACGGGCACCGTCCCCGGTTGCTGGGCGTCGAACCTAACTCCTTTTGGTTAAATGGTGCTGAGCCAAGGGGTGGTGCTGTTCGACAAGACGCCGCAGCCGCTCCTCGATGACATGGGTATAGATCTGGGTCGTCGAGATGTCGGCGTGCCCCAAAAGCTGCTGCACCGTGCGCAAATCGGCGCCCCGCTCCAGCAAATGGCTGGCAAATGCATGGCGGAGCACGTGCGGTGAGACGCGCGAGGGCTCGATACCTGCGGCAAGCGCCAGCGCCTTGAGCTCCTGGCCGAAGCGCTGCCGGGTCAAATGCTGCGATCCCGCCCCTGAGGGAAACAGCCAAGGCGAAGGGGCCTTGCCCCGGACCTCCTCCGCATCGAGCGCCGCGAGGTGCGTCACAAGCGCCTTCTGGGCGGCATCGTTGAGTGGAACGAGACGCTCGCGCCCGCCTTTGCCCTTGATGGTGAGCACGCGGTCGTCGCTGACCAGCACACCGCGCGGCAGACCAAGCAGCTCCGAGACGCGCAAGCCAGTGGCGTAGAGCGTCTCGATGAGAGCATAGATGCGAAGCGCGCGCCGCTTGGCCGAACCGTCTGCCGCCTGCTCAACGCTTTGCGCCGCGGTCTCGAGCAGCGTCTCGACCTCGGCGAGGGACAGCAATTTCGGCAGCGGCCTGCCGAGCTTCGGGCTGTCGATGGCCGAGCAGGGATCGTCGGAGCGCATGCCCTCCGCCAAGAGAAAGCGGAAGAACTGACGCATGGCCGAGAGCTTGCGCGCCCGCGAGGTCGCGGCAAGCCCCTTGCGGCTGAGCTGAGCGAGGAAAGCGCGCACCGCATCGGCCGTGGCGTCAAGAGCGGTCATGCGCTTGGCGGCGAGGAAGGCGAGGAACTCGGCCAGATCGCGTGTATAGGCTTCGATCGTCTGCGCGGCGGCGCCACGCTCGGCCATCAGCATGTCGAGAAAGAGCGCAAGCTCCGAGCTCGCTTCGCTGTCCGACCGGTCTTTGCTGCCCAAGGCTTCAGACCTTTCTGCGTGACGGCCAATGCGGGTAGAGCGCCTCGAGCGCGAGGCGCCGTGCTTCGGCGTCGAGACCTACCCGCTTCAACGCGCGCAAGCTATCGCCAAGCGCAATCAGATGGGCGCCTTGCGGACCATTCGGCCCAAGCACCGAAGCGACCAGCAGCACCGTGCGCCCAACCTCATCGGCATCGGCGGCCTCCTTCAGATCGGTGAGCACGCCGGTCGCCGGCAGATAGCCATCTTCCGGCTGGGGCGTCTCGCCGGCAAGCTCCCACAGCGGGATGGGCACATCCTGGCCAAGCGCGTCGAGCACGGTGACCAGCCGTTGCAACAGGGCGCCGGGCAGTTGGGCCCGGCGCGCGATCTCGACGCTGGCATCGAGCGCCGACCTGGCACGCTCGCCGAACGGATCGGTGGCGCCAAGCAACAATTGCCAACTGCGCACCGGCTCGCCTCCCGCGTCGGTCCATTCCCAGGCGGCGTCGTCCTCGCCCCCCAGGGCCGCGACGATGACCCCGGTCTCGGCAAAGCTTGCCGCTTGCGGGGCTTCCGCGAGGCCCTCGCTCGCCTGAGCCAAGGCCTCGGCGATCGGGATTTCGATCTTCGCGTCCTTGCCGCTGGCCAACAACGCATCGATCGACTCGGCGCGGATCTTGCCCGCGGCCTGCCCTTCGAGCGTGGCGAACAGTCTGGCGCGAAGCGCCGCCGGCGACTGCGCCGACTTGCCAAGCTTGGGCGCGGCATCCCGATACGCGGCGGCCAGCGCCTCCCCATCGATGATGTTTAGCGCGGCGGCGCGCTCGGCCGCCGCAAGCCTGAGCTCTGCCGGGGTGTCCTTGTCCCGCGCCAGGAGGAACAGAAGCTCGGGCGTCGCCCTCGCGGCGATGTCGGCGCTTCCGCCGGTCCGGCCGAGCTTGAGAAAGAGATAGTCGAGCACATCGACATTTCTGGGGAGAGCGGGCCCGCGCGAGGAGGTTTTGTCCGCATGGTCGATCATGGCGGCGGCAAGCCCCGCATCGACCCCACTGTCGCTTGCCAGCGTCAGCGCGAGGCTCGCGCCTTGCCTGTCGCCCTTGGCCGCCGCGCAATAGGCCGGAACAAGGAGGGCGGCGCGCTTGGCATTGCTGTCCGCTGAGGCAGCGGGAGGCACCGTGCCGAGATCGACCGCGCAAGCCTCATCCTGCCGATCGGCGGCAAGCAACTCCAGCGCATAGAGACCCGCAGCGCCCGGCTCACCCGCTTGCGCGAGGCCGCCCAACAGCTCGACCAGCTCATCCACGCGGCCGCCACGCTTGAGCGCTGCGATCATCGCCAAGGTCTCGCGGCCATCTCCCGGCGCACCGCTCGCCAACGCCCGGGCAATGAGCTTGGCAAGCGCGGGCGAAGGAGAGGGCAGTGGACTCTGCGCAAGCAGCCGCTCCATCGCAGCCGCATCGAGCCCGCGCCAAAGGTCCGGCGGCAATGCGCTTTCCGACCCTTGCGGCACAGACGACGGCGGCTCGGCCGGTGCTGGACGCCACCCTTGGGTCTCGGGCTGCGCGCCCAGTCCTGGACCTCCTGAGTCTTGGGGGGAAGCAGGCTCGCCCTTGAGCACCGGCAGCTCGCGCCGCTCGATTTGCGCCATGGCCGGAGCCCATTCGCAGAGGATGGCGGCAAGCGCCACGGCAAGCCCTGAGAGGATACGCCTACTCGGTCCGCACCTTGACGTTACGCAAGGATTTGGAGATTTCCTTCGGCTGCGGCTGGAAATATTCGGCGAGCACATAGAGGCTTCCAGTGACGACACCGGCGATCACCCCTATGACCATCAAGAATCGGAAGAGTGTCGGCATCGAGGCGCTCGTTTCCTTAAGCGTCTTGTATTCGGGAACAGGGCGGCATTATGGCTTGAACCGTCAGCAAACTTCCAGCCTTTCGCTATGATGGACGATTCGAAAGGCCGTTGTCAGCTTTGGAAAATCATGGAACCGTGGCCCGCGGAGGGCGCCGAGGCGGCTGCTCGGCGCGCCAATCTTAGATGACTGATGAGTCTACGACTGGCTGAGCGCAAGAAAGAGCTGAAGCCGGAGCGGCTGGCACGTATCCGCGAGGCCCTTGGATCGAGGTGCATCGTGCTGATCGGCCTGATGGGAGCCGGCAAGACGGCGGTCGGCAAGCGGCTTGCCAATAAGCTCGGTCTGCCCTTCGTCGATGCCGACAGCGAGATCGAGCTTGCCGCGGGCCAGACCGTGAGCGAGATATTCGCCGAGCACGGCGAGCCCTATTTCCGGCAAGGGGAAGCCAAGGTCATTGCCCGCCTGTTGCAGGGGGACGCCAAGGTGCTGGCGACCGGCGGCGGCGCCTATATGGACGCGGGGACGCGCGCCAAGATCAAGGCGAACGGCGTCTCGATATGGCTCAAGGCGGAATTGCCGGTGCTGCTGCATCGCGTGCGCCGCCGCGACAACCGGCCTTTGCTCGCCGCCGGCAACCCCGAGACGGTGATGCGCAAGTTGATGCAGGTGCGCTATCCCGTCTATGCCGAGGCCAACATTACCGTGGAGAGTCGCGACGTGCCCCATGACATGATCGTTCACGACGTGGTCGAGGCTCTGGAGCGCTGGCTTGAAGGCGAGACGGCGCCGGACGCGACCGGCGGGCGTAGTAAGGTGCGATGATGCGAGAGCAATTGGCTGCGTTGGCACCCGACTTGGACGAGACCACTATCAGAGTGGAGCTCGCCGAGCGGAGCTACGATATCGTCATCGGCGAGCGCCTGCTCGACGGCAGCGCCTCGCGCATCGCCGAAAACGTGCCGGGCGCCCGCTGCGCCGTAGTGAGCGACGCGACCGTTGCCGCGCTATATCTCGCGCGGCTGAAGGCGAGCCTCATGGACCAGGGGCTCTATCTCGGCGAGGTCGTGGTCGCGCCCGGGGAAGCGAGCAAGAGCTTTCCTGTGCTCGCCGAGGTCTCCGAGCAGTTGCTCGATCTTGGCGTCGAGCGCGGCGACGCGGTGATCGCCCTTGGCGGCGGGGTGGTGGGCGATCTTGCGGGCTTCGCGGCGAGCATCCTCCGCCGCGGCGTCCGTTTCGTGCAAATCCCGACGACACTGCTCGCCCAGGTCGACTCCTCGGTCGGCGGCAAGACCGGCATCGACACGGCCCAAGGCAAGAACCTGATCGGCACGTTCCATCAGCCAAGCCTCGTGCTCGCAGACATCTCGGCCCTCTCCACGCTGAGTGCGCGCGAGTTCCGTTCCGGTTATGCCGAGGTGCTGAAATACGGGCTCCTCGGCGACGCCCCGTTCTTCGCCTGGCTCGAAGAGAGCTGGAAGCTGATCTTCTCCGGCGAAGGTCCCGAGCGCGCGCGGGCCATCGCCACCAGCTGTCGCGCCAAGGTGACGATCGTCGAGGCCGATGAGCGCGAGGAGAGCAGCACTCGCGCCCTGCTCAATCTTGGTCATACCTTCGGCCATGCCTTGGAGGCCTATGCCGGCTATTCGGACAGGCTGCTGCACGGCGAGGCGATTGCCATCGGCATGCGGCTCGCCTTCACCTACTCGGTCGAGCAGGGCCTGTGCTCGGAGAGCGACGCATCGCGCGTCGAACGGCACCTTGCCGCGGTCGGCCTGCCGCAACGGATCGCCGACATTCCCGGCGAGACGCCGCGGCCGGAGCGGCTGCTTCAGCTCATGGCCCAAGACAAGAAGGTCCAAGCCGGCAAGCTTGCCCTGGTGCTGGTGCGCGGCATTGGCCAGGCCTTCGTGGAGCGCGATGTCGCCATGGACCGCTTAGGCGCCTTCCTGGCGCGGGAGTGCCTGAGCCGATGACCTTGGGCCTCGGAATTACGCTTGGCGCCATTTTGGGTCTCCTCATCGCCTCGGCCTTCTTCTCCGGTTCCGAGACGGCGCTGACGGCCGCCTCCCGCGCGCGCATGCATACCCTCGAGCAGGACGGCAATCGCCACGCCCGCATCGTCAACCGGCTTCTCACGATCCGCGAACGGTTCATCGGCGCCATCCTGCTCGGCAACAGCCTCGCCAACATCGCCGCCTCGGCTCTGGCGACGAGCCTATTCCTCACGCTGTTCGGCGAGGCCGGCGTGGCCTATGCCACCGTGGTGATGACGGTTGTCGTCGTGCTGTTCGCCGAGGTGCTGCCCAAGACCTACGCCATCGTCAACGCCGACCGGATGGCACTAGCCGTCGCGCCCGCCGTCAACTTCGTTGTGGCGGTGCTCGCGCCGGTGACCGCCGCCATGCAATTCCTGGTCCGCCATACTTTGCGGCTGTTCGGCCCCTCTGTCAGCGACGATGCCGAGGTGCTCTCGGCCCATGAGGAGCTGCGCGGCGCCATCGCGCTGCATCACAAGGAAGGCGGCGTGGTCAAGCTCGACCGCGACATGCTGGGCGGCGTGCTCGATCTGCGCGAGCTCACCGTCTCCGACATCATGGTGCACCGGACCAAGATGGACGCCATCGACGTGGAGCTGCCCTCCGAGCAGATCGTCGATGCGGCGCTGAAAAGCTCCCATACCAGGCTGCCGCTGTGGCGCGGCGAGCGCGAGGAGATCGTCGGCGTGCTGCACGCCAAGACCTTGCTCCGCGCCTTGCGCGAGGCGCGCGGGGATTTGAGCAAGCTCGACATCATGGCGTTATCGACGCCGCCCTGGTTCGTGCCCGACACCACGATGCTCAAGGACCAGCTCAACGCCTTCCTCAAGCGCAAGACCCATTTCGCCATCGTGGTCGACGAGTATGGCGAGGTCATGGGCCTCGTCACCCTAGAGGACATCATCGAGGAGATCGTGGGGGACATCACCGACGAGACCGACATCGCCTCGATCGCCGCCAAGATTCAGCCGGACGGCTCGCTGATCGTCGACGGCTCGGTGCCGATCCGCGACGTGAACCGCATGATGGACTGGGACATTCCCGATGAGGAGGCGACGACCATCGCCGGCCTCGTCATCCACGAGGCGCAGACCATCCCAGATCCCGGCCAGCGCTTCACCTTTCACGGCTTCCGTTTCGAGGTGCTGCGCCGCCAAAGGAACCGCATCACCAGCCTGCGCGTCATCCCGCTCGCCGCCGCCGTCCGTCGCGCCAAGGGCAAGGGCGGCAAGGCGGCGCAAGGATCATAACGCCCGCGAATGGTCCTCAGGCGCGAGCGCGGTGATGGCGAGCGCATGCACGGGACTCTTGAGCTCATCGGCAAGCGCCGCATTGACCATGCGGTGACGCTCGAGTCGCGATTTCCCGGCAAATGCGGCGGAGACCACGACGACGCTGAAATGGCTTTCCCCGGACCCCGGCGAAGATCCGTGACCGACATGACGGTGTGAGTCATTCACCACCTTGAGCTCGGTCGGAGCGAAGGCTTTGGCCAACTTCTCTCTAATCTCGTCTTCAACACGCATTGGGGCTCGTCCTATCCTCTCACGATCATGCGGTGCTATTGCGCGGGTCGCTGCTGGACCTTGCGCACATCGAAGTCAGGGGCCGCGGCACGGATTGTCTCGGCGATTTGTCGAGCCGTTCAACCCGCCCGTCCATGGCGACGACGCGCAGCACCGGATTGAAATAGCCCCGGCTCGGGCGGCCGTTCGAGACCTCGAGATGGGGCAAAGCATTCAGCTCGTAATCATAGCCCGCGGGCCGCTTCAAGACCTGGGCGTTGCGTGCCGCGTAGCTGTCGTAACGATCATAGGTCATGTTTGACGGCACCACGATATCGGTCGTCTGCTCCGTCGGCCGCAAACGGTCGCCGAGAAGCTGCCGGGACGTATCGTAGTCGGCGTAGCGATCGGTGGCCACCCGCGCGCCCGTGGCGGCGAGGATGGGGGGATTATCGCGCGCGGGTCTTCGACGGCGCCGTTCGTCCGCATCGAGATCCAAAGCGCCGGAATGGCCGCCACGATGCCAGAATCGCAAGGAGCGGCGCAAGCGGCAGCACGTAGCGCGCAAAATCCGGATAAGGCTTGAGCGCTGAGGCCTCGTGAAACACCGCGAAGTTCGCGATCAGCATGAGCGGCATGCGCCGCTCGCTGGGTGCGATCAGCCGCGCCGCCAGTCCGATCAGGCCGAGGGCCAAGAGCGGCAGGCCGAGATTGGGCCATAAGCTCTGGCTGAGATGAAACACGCCCCAGGTGAGGTTCAGCGAAAGGGGCACGTCGTGCCCTTTGAGCGAGTGACCAAATTCGAACGTCATGCCATGGCGGAAGCGGGTGAGATATCTTAGCGCCGGAAGCTCGACGATGAGAAACGCGGCGACGGCCATACCGGCTACGGTCAACGCTCGCGTGAGCCGCCGCGGGGGTTCGGACGTTGGAATGAGCACGATGGCAACGACCGCAAAGGGCAGCATCACCGCGCCGATATATTTCGCGCCGGCGGCAAGACCGATGAGCACGCCGAGAAGGACCGCGCGCCGCGGCGCCGGCGCCTGCAGCAGTCCGACCAACGCGGCAAGCGCCAGCACGACGAGCGGCGCGAGAAAGATGTCCTCCTTGAAGATGCGGGCATGCACAGTGACGAGCGGCGTGGCGGCCGTAACCGCCGCCGCCAAAGCCGCGAGGTGGGCAGCACCAATCTCGCGAGTCTGAACGTCGCGAAGACCAGAAGCTCCCCGGCCAAGGCGGCGCAGAGCCGTCCGACTTCGACCAGGGATTGCGAACCCTGCGGCTGCACAATGAGACTGGCGCCTTGCGCCAGCTCGATCATCAGCAAGGCGTGGAAATAATTGGTGCGTCCGGTCGTGACTGCCTGAACCTTGGCGTATACATCGCCGATGGTTCCGAACGGAAAATCGATCGCGCCGAGCGAGTCTCCGACAGAAATTACGGCGAGCAGGAGAGCGGCCAATGTGGCCCAAGCAATACGCCCATGCATGACCGCGCCCGGGCTGCCGGCCACCAATTGGTCCGTGTGACAGACTTGCTCACCGGCCCCGCAATTCGAGACGCGAGCGATCGGCCGCTTGCCCTCGACATGCTCACTACCCATAATCAGTAGATGAAACTCGACTCGAAATTCTTCGACCGCCTCCGCGTCAAGCCCGACGCAAGCCGGCTCATGCGCGACGCATGCCCCGCTTGTGAGCGGCAAGGCTGCGCCGAGCCGGGGCTCTACCCGGCGCCGAAGGGTCGCGGCCACGAGGGCGAGTACCACCGCTTCTGCCTCGAGCATGTGCGCGACTACAACAAGTCGTACAACTATTTCTCCGGCATGCCCGACGACGATGTGGCGAAGCATCAGAAGGACGATTTGGTCGGCCACCGTCCGACTTGGTTCGTAGGCGTGAATTCCGCGGCGCGGAATCGCGCGGTGAGATCTGGCGAGCGGCGCAACGGTTTCGCCCATCGCTTCTCGACCCTTGATCCTTTTGGGCTGTTTGGCGCCAAAGCGGCGCCAACGGGGCCCGGTCAACAGGCCGAGTCGGCCCCACCCGTGCGCCGGGCTGAACGGAAATGCCTGCGCCTCCTCAACCTCGAGGACAGCGCCACCAAGGCCGAGATCAAGACGCGCTTCAAGGACTTGGTTAAGCGCCACCACCCCGACCGGAACGGCGGCGACCGCGCCTCCGAGGACAAGTTGCGCGAGGTGATCCAAGCCTATAATTATCTGCGCCAGGCGGGGCTTGCTTGAGCGGCACGCCCCTCACCCCCATCTTCAGGGCTAAGGCTTCGGCGAGCCCGCACGCAACGCGACCTACAGGCTCTTAAATTCCATGACACTTTCAGCTGCTACCAACGGCGCTGGGCTGCCGGACATGACGGTTTCGGTGCGCCAGGTCTTCAACCTCGACACCGATCTTGAGGTCCCGGCCTATTCGCAGCCTGACGAGCACGTGCCGGACGTCGACCCGGACTACCTCTTCAATCGCGAGGTGACGCTCGCCATCCTGGCCGGCTTCAAGCACAACCGCCGGGTGATGATCCAGGGCTATCACGGCACGGGCAAGTCCACCCATATCGAGCAGGTGGCGGCGCGGCTGAACTGGCCCTGCATGCGCATCAACCTCGACAGCCATGTGAGCCGCATCGACCTCGTCGGCAAGGACGCCATCGTCATCCGGGATGGCATGCAGATCACCGAGTTCCGCGAGGGCATCCTCCCTTACGCGCTGCAGACCAACACCGCGCTCGTCTTTGACGAATACGACGCCGGGCGCCCGGACGTGATGTTCGTGATCCAGCGGGTGCTCGAGGTCTCGGGCAAACTGACGCTGCTCGATCAGTCGAAAGTGATCCGGCCGCACCCCGCCTTCCGCCTGTTCGCCACCACCAACACGATTGGGCTCGGCGACACGAGCGGCCTCTATCACGGCACCCAGCAGATCAACCAGGGCCAGATGGACCGCTGGTCGATCGTCGCCACGCTCAACTATCTGCCGCATGACGACGAGGTGAACATCGTCCTCGCCAAGGCCAAGAGCTGGAATACCGAGACTGGCCGCAAGGCGGTGAGCAACATGGTGCGCGTGGCCGAGCTCACCCGCAACGCCTTCATGAATGGCGACCTGTCCACTGTGATGAGCCCGCGCACGGTGATCACCTGGGCCGAGAACGCTGAGATTTTCGGCGACATTGGCGTGGCCTTCGCGCTCAGCTTCCTCAACAAATGCGACGAGCTCGAACGCGGGTTGATCGCCGAGTTCTATCAGCGCTGCTTCGGCGAGGACTTGCCGCAATCGACCGCCAACGTGGCCTTGAGCTGACGATGAAGCTCGCCAAGCGGAAAGAGGCGCCCCTCGATCCGTTCAAGCGCGCGCTCACACTCGCGACGCGTTCCATCGCTTGCGACGGCGCCGTCGAGGTCGTGTTCAGCAACGAGCCGGCCGGCCTGTCCGGCAAGACGGCGCGTTTGCCGGAGCCCTCGCGGGTGCCCACCAAGAACGAGATTTCGGTAATTCGTGGCCATGCCGACGCCGCCGCCCTTGCCGTCGCCTGTCATAACCCGCGCCTGCATGCCTCGCTCACGCCCTCTGGCGGCGACGCCCGCGTCGTGTTCGAGGCGATCGAGCAGGCGAGAGTCGAGGCCATCGGCGCCAAGCGCATGGAAGGGGTCGCGGCCAATCTCACGGCACGCCTCGAGCAGCGCTACGAGCGAAGCCGTATCGGCGAGGCGACCGACCGCTCCGAGGCGCCGTTGCCAGAGGCACTTGCGCTCCTCTTGCGTGAGCGGCTGACCGGGCTTCAGCCGCCGGCCAAGGCCCGCGCGATCGTCAATCTCTGGCGGCCGTGGATCGAGGGTCGCGCCAAGTCCGTCCTCGACCGCATGAGCGACACGCTGTTCGATCAGCAAGCCTTTGGCCGGCTCGCCCGCGACCTGCTCGCCGCGCTGAACCTTGCCGACCAGCTCGACCAGAGCGCCGATCAAGGCCAGGAAGGCAAGGAGGGCGAGTCCGAGCCGGCCTCCGCCGATAGCGAGGACGAGGACGCCGATGGCCGGGAGCGCGCGGAACTCGCCGCCGAAGCCCAAGCGGATCAGGATGCGGCCAGCGAAGAGGGTCAGGACGAACAGGACGACGGCGCAGCCGATCGTCTCGATCGCGACGCCGACGCGCCGGAAGGTTCGCGCCGCCCGGACACGAGGCGCCCCAATCTTTCGGTTCTCGAGAACCCCGAAGCCTTCGGCTACAAGGTTTTCACCCGCGCCTATGATGAGATTGTCAGCGCCGAGGAGCTGTGCGACGCGGACGAGCTCGAGCGCTTGTGCGCGTTTCTCGATAAGCAGCTCCAGGCGCTGCACGGCGCCGTGGCGCGGCTCGCCAACCGATTGCAACGGCGTTTGCTTGCGCAACAGAACCGCGGCTGGGATTTCGATCTCGATGAGGGTCAGATCGACGCGGCGCGCCTCGCCCGCATCATCGTCGACCCCATGCACCCGCTAACCTTCAAGCAGGAGCGCGAGACCACGTTTCGCGATACCGTGGTCACGCTGCTGCTCGACAATTCCGGCTCGATGCGCGGCCGGCCCATCATGGTGGCGGCCTGCTCGGCCGACATTCTCGCCCGCACGCTGGAGCGTTGCGGCGTAAAGGTCGAGATCCTGGGCTTCACCACCAGAGCCTGGAAGGGCGGTCACGCCCGCGAGCAATGGCTGAACGCCGGCAAGCCGGCGCTGCCCGGCAGGCTCAACGACCTCCGCCATATCATCTACAAATCCGCCGACGCGCCCTGGCGGCGATCGCGGCGCAATCTCGGCCTAATGATGCGCGAAGGACTGCTCAAGGAGAATATCGACGGCGAGGCGCTCGCCTGGGCGCATCAGCGGCTGCTCGCTCGGCCCGAGCAGCGGCGTATCCTGATGATGATCTCGGACGGCGCGCCGGTCGACAATTCGACGCTTTCGGTCAATTCCGGATCCTATCTCGAGCGTCATCTCCGCCAAGTGATCGAGGACATCGAAACGCGCTCCCCGGTCGAGCTCGTCGCCATCGGCATCGGCCACGACGTGACGCGCTACTATCGCCGCGCCGTGACGGTCACCGACGCCGAGGAGCTGGCAGGCGTCATGACCGAAAAGCTTGCCGAGCTGTTCGACAACGACCTCGCCCGGCGGCATGTGCATCACGTGTCCCCGCGAGCGGCGCGCGCCCAGCGGCGCAAGCTGAATTAGCGTGCCGGCATGGCGTTTCTCTGGTTGAGAGTCTGGCGCAATCCCTTGAACGTGGCCATCGCCGCGGCAGCGATGCTCGTCGTGGCGCCGGCCCTCGCGGACAAGCCGGCGAGCGTGCTCAGCCATGCCGAACCTGTGGCGATCACCGCGATCCCCATCGACTTCGATCGGGACAACCCGGAGCACAAGGAGTTCGGCAAGCTCGTCTGGCGTGGCGGCGTCAATCGTTCGGCAAGTCCTCCAACTTTGGCGGCTCGGCGCTCGCCATCGACGCCTCGGGCAATTCGCTGCCCGCAATCTCCGATGCCGGAACCTGGCTTTGGGCAACTGTCGACCATGACGGACGGACGATCAAAGGCCTGAGCACGGCAACCATCGGCCCACTCCTCGGCAAGGAAGGCAAGCCGCTCGCCGACGATCGGGAGCGCGATTCGGAAGGCATGGCGCTGCTCGACGGCGACACCACGAAAGGCACCGCCTATGTCTCCTTCGAGCGCGATCATCGGATCGAGCGCTATCCCTTCGGCGCTCAGAAATTCGGACCGCCAACGGGGGCTCTCCCGCTCCCGCCCGGCACCAAGCAGATGCGTCCTAACAGCGGGCTGGAAGCGATCGCGTTGCTTCGCGCCGGTCCCCTCAAGGGCACCCTCGTCGCGTTCTCCGAGAGCTTGACCGACAGCAAAGGGGATCTTCAGGGCTGGCTGATCGGGGGACCGATCCCTGGGCCTTTCACACTCAAGCGCCTGGAAGGCTTCGACCTCACCGATGCCGCCCCCACTCCTGACGGTGGCCTCTTCGTGCTCGAGCGCCGCTTCCGCTACAGCGAAGGTATCAAGATGCGCATTCGCCGCATAAGGCGGGTGAGATCAAGCGCGGTGCCCTTATCGAGGGCGAGACGCTGCTGGAAGCGACCGTGCCTTGAACATCGACAATATGGAGGGCATTGCCGTCCACCGGTCATCCGCCGGCGAGACAATCCTCACTTTGATCTCCGACGATAATTTCAGCGCGTTGCAGCGAACGCTTCTGATGCAGTTCGCTCTGCCGGACGGGAAGCCCGTGCTCGCCGAGCCAAGCAGCCGCTAAGCATGGTCCCGAAAAGTTGCAGACTTTTCGGAAAAGATCATGCGTCAGACTACTCTAAGATGCGACTGGGGCCGGCGCGGCATACACCTTGGCGATTTCGCGCTTGAGACGCTTGGCCTTCAGCGAGAGCTCGTCCTCACGAGCCTTGGTGAGGTAGCCGTCGAGGCCGCCGCGGTGCTCGACCGAGCGCAAGGCCGCCGCGCTGATGGTGAGACGCACGCGCTTCTTCAGTGCTTCGCTCTCAAGCGTGACGCTGCACAGATTGGGCAGGAAGCGGCGTTTCGTCCGGCGCTTGGCGTGGCTTACATTGTTGCCGGTAAGCACCGCTTTGCCGGTGAGCTCGCAACGGCGGGCCATCGTTGTCATCCTTGTTGCTAAACATCCTGGAAGCCGCTAGCGCGGACGCAGGTCCAAAGGGCGAGCGTTCCCGCGAGAGGCGGCCGAGATATACGAGGCTGTCCGGAAACGGTCAAGGCAGTGGTATCCGGCCCAACTAAACCTCAGAATTGACGAATTCTGCGAATAACCCGACATTCGGGCTGGGACTTGCCTTGCGGCACAAGCTAGCCCAAGGACTGGGGCCATGCAGATAGCTCGACATTATTTGAGCCTTGCCGCTGTTGCGGTGCTCACTTGCGGACTGAGCGGCAGCCCTTCCGGCGAGACGGCCTTTGCCGAGAACAGCCAAGGGTCCGCGAACCGGATCCTCGCCGTCTACCGCGTCGATTTGGCCGGCTTCAATCTCGGCGACTTTCGCCTGACGACGACGTTCAGCGGCGACGCCTACGAGATGCGTGGCGAAGGCCGCTTCTCCATTCTCGAGGGGCTCCTTTACGACTGGCACGGCACGACGGCGAGCAAAGGCAAGGTCATCGGCGCGCGCCCCGAACCGGCAATGTACGCCTTGAACTATCAGGGCGGAAATAAGAGCGGACAGTTGCGCATTTCCTTTGAAAGCGGCGACGTCACCGGGGTGCAGCAGGTCCCGAGCAAGCGATTCAATCCGCACGTCATTCCCATCACCAAGGAACAGCTCGAAGGCGTCTTCGATCCGATGACGGCGGCCTTTCTGTACGTCCACTCCAACAATCCCAATGGCGACCCGAAGGCCTGCGACCAGACGATCCCGGTATTCGACGGCGAAGCGCGCTTCGACATCGTGCTCACCCTGAAGCGGACGGTGAAGATGCAGAAAGATGCGTCGACCGGCTATTCGGGTTATGCCGCCGTGTGCCAGGTCAAGTTCGTCCCGATTTCCGGATACCGGCCGGACAATCCCGGCATCAAGCTGCTGTCGGAGACGAATGACATCGAAGTCTGGCTCGTCTCCCTGCCGGGGACCGGCATGTACGTGCCTTACCGGATTGTGCTGCCGACCATGGTGGGCTATGGCACGGCGACGTCGACCTCCTTCCAGATCGCCAGGGGCGCCAAGCGCGCAAGCCTCAACCCCTGAGCCGGCCCTGGAGGCGCAGCGGCGGCAGGTCGCAGCGCCAAGTGTTAACGGTGGCGCCCCGAATCCCAACATGTCGTAGGGAACAGATGTTGAAAATTAACGCTCCCCTGATTCGTCCGTGTTCCGTTCCCCTTGTCGTCCTCAAATTGCTAAGGTCCGGGGAAGCCCCGCACACAACGGGTAGACACTTCGCGGGCGCCCCGCGCCGGCATTGACAGAGCAGAGGAACGAAATCGGATTGGGCCGAGTCAGCGATTCGGGCGGGCTTCGTTCCCCACTCGTTCCGAAGCCCCTTGCGCTCCACTGAGCAACGCCTACCACATCTAGGATTAACGCCATGGGCCGATCGTTCGCCGCAAGCTCTGGAGCCCTCATCAAGGGCCGCGGCGTCACGGCCGTGCTTGGGCCAACCAATACCGGCAAGACCCATCTCGCCATCGAGCGCCTGCTGACCCACGAGGTCGGCATTATCGGACTGCCGCTGCGGCTCCTAGCCCGGGAGGTCTATGACAAGATCGTCGCCGGCATCGGCCCGGCCCAAGTGGCGCTGATTACGGGCGAGGAGAAGATCAAGCCGCCGTCGCCGCGCTTCTATGTCTGCACCGTCGAGGCGATGCCGCTCGACCTCGAGGCCGATTTCGTCGCCGTCGATGAGATCCAGCTCGCCGCCGACGGCGAGCGCGGACATGTTTTCACCGACCGCCTGTTCCATGCGCGGGGCCTGAGCGAGACGCTGCTGCTTGGCGCGGCAACCATGCGCGACGCGATCCGCGACGTGCTGCCGGGCGCCAACATCGTCTCGCGGCCGCGGCTCTCGAAGCTCTCTTACGCGGGCGATAAGAAGATCACCCGGCTGCCGCGGCGCTCCGCCATCGTGGCGTTTTCAGCCAACGACGTTTACGCCATCGCCGAGTTGGTGAGACGCCAGCGCGGCGGCGCGGCCGTGGTGCTCGGGGCGCTAAGCCCACGCACGCGCAACGCCCAGGTCGCACTCTATGAGAACGGCGACGTCGACTTTCTCGTGGCGACCGACGCCATCGGCATGGGCCTCAATCTCGATCTCGACCATGTGGCCTTTGCGGGTTTGCGCAAATTCGACGGGCAGATGCACCGCAATCTCACGCCCGCCGAGCTTGGTCAGATCGCCGGGCGCGCCGGGCGACACATGAATGACGGCACATTCGGCGTGACGGGCCAGGTCCCTCCCTTCGAAGCCGAGACCGTCGATCGTCTCGAGAGCCACACCTTCGATCAGGTCAACGTGCTGCAATGGCGCAACCGCAAGCTCGACTTCTCATCGATCGACGCTCTGCGGGACAGTCTGCGCGCGACGCCCGACCATCCGAGGCTCACCCGCTCCCGCATGGTCGACGACGTGATCGCGCTTGAGAATGTCAGTCATGACGCCACGGTAGAGGGACTGGCCAAGGGGAAGGCCGGCGTCGGCCTGCTGTGGGAAATGTGCCAGATCCCGGACTACCGCAAGATCTCGCCGGCGAGCCACGCCGAGCTCGTGGCGACGCTGTTTCGTTTTGTCATGAGCGATGCCGGTCGCATTCCGGCCGACTGGTTCGCCCAACAAGTGGCACGTGCCGACCGCACCGACGGCGACCTCGACACGCTGTCCAACCGGCTTGCCCAAATCCGCACCTGGACTTTTGTCTCGCACCGGGCTCAATGGCTTGAGGATCCCGAGCACTGGCAGGGCCGCACCAGAGCCATCGAGGATAATTTGTCGGATGCGTTGCACGAGCGGCTGACGCGCCGTTTCGTCGACCGGCGGACGAGCGTGTTGATGCGGCGGCTGCGGGACAAGGAGGAACTTTTGGCTGATATCGATGCCGACGGGCGCATCCTGGTCGAGGACCACTATGTCGGTCGCCTCGACGGTTTCCGTTTCACGCCGGACGCGAGCAGCGACGGCCTCCAGGGTCGCGCCACACGCCACGCCGCGGCCCAAGTGCTAGCCCACGAGATCGGTGCCCGCGCCGATGCGCTCGTCGCCGCCGGTGACGATGCCATCACGCTCAAGGCCAATGGCCGCATCGTCTGGGCCGGCAGCGAGATCGCGCGGCTAGAGTGTGGCGACAGCGCGCTCAAACCCAAGATCCAACTCTTCGCCGATGAGCATCTCGGGCCGAACGAGCGCGAGCGCGTCCTGCGGCGCCTCGAGACTTGGTTCTCGGCCCAATTGAGCGCCCGGCTGTCATCGTTGGTCGCGCTTAGCGAAGCCTCCGATCTTTCCGGCCTCGCCCGTGGACTCGCCTTTCGCCTGGCCGAGACGCTCGGCGTGCTCCGGCGCGACGCGGTCGCCGCCGAGATCAAGGAGCTCGATCAAAGCGCCCGCGGCCAGCTGCGCCAATATGGCGTCCGCTTCGGCGCCTTCAACATTTACATCCCGGCTCTACTCAAACCCGCGGCCGCGGAATTGCTGCTGTTGCTCTGGGCGCTCCATTCCGGCCGCGAGCACGGCATGGACGCCGACGCGCTGCCGGCCCGGCCGCAGCAAGGCTTGACCTCCGTAGAGGCCGCCGCCGGCGTGCCCGAGCCTTATTGGCATGCGGCCGGCTTCCAGATTGCCGGCACACGGGCAGTGCGCATCGACATGCTCGAGCGCCTGTCCGATCTCATCCGCATCCGCGTCACGTGGCGCCCGGTGGATGGTGGTGCCGCGGCACCCTCGGGCGCGACCGGCGATGGCGGATTCCGCACGGCGTCTGAGCTAATGTCCGTGGTTGGCTGCTCGGGTGAGGATTTCGCCTCGATCTTGCTGGCGCTCGGCTTCAAGCGAGAGCGGCAAAAGCTGCCGCCGGCGGAGGCAGCGACGGCCGTAGAATCCGGCACCGCCGAACCCCTGGAGGTGACCACCGACAGCGTCGCGGCGCCCGCGCCGGTCGCCTGCGAGGAAATCTGGCGTCCCGGCAAGCGCAAAGCCACGCAGCGCGCGCATGAAGATCGCAGCAAGAGCAGACCCGGGCGCGAGGAACGGAAGCCTCAGGGCCCTCGTCATCGCAAGCCCGCGCCGCGTCCGCAAGCGAAGGAGCGGCCACGCGCGGCGCCCGACACGTCGCCCTTCGCCGTACTCGCCGAACTCCGCCGCAATCTCGCGGCACGGCGCCCCGAGGGCAGCTGATCCGGCAGATGCAAGGCCAGCGGCTGGACAAATGGCTCTGGTGCGCAAGGCTCGTGAAGACGCGATCGCTGGCGGCGAAGTTGATCTTGGACGGCAAGGTGCGCGTCAATGGGGTGCGCGCCTTGAAGGTCAGCCGCCCGGTGCGGCTTGGCGACGTGGTGAGGGGCATGGCCGCGCGCCGACTCTTCGTCGTCCGCGTGGCGGGAGCAGCCGAGCGTCGAGGCTCCGCGAGCATCGCCCAATCGCTTTATGAGGACCTCACGCCGGAGACGCCCACGCTAGCTTCGGAGCTGGGAAGCGTTCACGCCCGTCGCGGCCCCCGGCCAACCAAGCGCGACCGCCGGAGGCTAAACGCCATTGGCAGCGAAGACGCCTGATGCGCGGTTCAGAGCCGAGGCGCCTGCAAGGCCGACGCCTCGCCTTGTGCTTGGCGCCCGATTGCGATAGGCAAGGCCCCTCGTCGGCCCATGTCTTCGGGGGGCCAAAATGGCCAAACCGCTGGGCGGCACAGCGAATCCGTGTGGGATAGATGACCTACGTCGTCACTGAAGTTTGCATCAAGTGCAAATACACCGATTGCGTCGAAGTCTGTCCGGTGGACTGCTTCTACGAGGGCGAGAACATGCTCGTCATTCATCCCGACGAGTGCATCGATTGTGGGGTCTGCGAGCCGGAATGCCCGGTCGACGCCATCAAGCCCGACACCGAGCCGGGCCTTGATCGTTGGCTCGACGTCAACCGCCAATATTCGGAGGCTTGGCCGAACATCACGACCAAGAAGCCGGCGCCTGCCGACGCCGACGCCTTTGTCAGCGAGCCCGACAAATTCGACAAATATTTCAGCCAGAACCCAGGCGAAGGGGACTAGACTACCAGAGCGGGTCACGACACGGCTGTTAAGTATTCAACTTATTGTCAAAATGTCGCATGTTGCGCCGCAAAAAGGGCCGTGCTCCCTCCGGCCGTGGGTTTCCGATTCACTAAAATTATGGTATGGTGATGTTGAAATGGCGCGGATTGCCGCCAGGTGAGCATCAGGAGAGGCGTCCCTAGTTTTGGGCACGCTTTTTTTCCGTCTCAAGAGAAATCGCCCGATCAGGCCCCTGATCGACGTCTTTTCTTGCGCCCACCGCCACGTAGCGGAAGCCGCTCCACATAATGTGGAGAAGCTTGTTCTATTGAAGGTTCTTATGTGGCAATCGGCAAGTTAACGCTCTTCCGGCGCCTGCGCTGCCCGACAATCCAGCAGAGTGAGAAGAGAGTAATGCCCGAAAAGAAGAAACCACAGCAGAGACACGGCTTTCGCACCAACGAGTATATCGTCTATCCCGCCCATGGTGTCGGCCGCATCGTGAGCATTGAAGAGCAGGAGATCGCCGGCGCGACCCTCGAGCTCTTCGTCATCAACTTCGAAAAGGACAAGATGACGCTCAGGGTGCCGACCGGAAAGCTTACGACCGTCGGCATGCGTAAGCTCTCCGAGGACAAAATTGTCAAGCGGGCGCTCGCCACGCTGAAGGGCAAGGCTCGGGTCAAGCGCACCATGTGGTCGCGCCGCGCTCAGGAATACGAGGCCAAGATCAACTCCGGCAACCTCGTGGCCATCGCCGAGGTGGTGCGCGACCTTTACCGGTCCGAGGCACAGCCGGAGCAGTCCTATTCCGAGCGCCAGCTCTATGAAGCAGCTCTCGACCGCATGGCGCGGGAGATAGCAGCCGTCGAGCGGTTGGACGAGGCAAGCGCCGTCGCCAAGATCGACGACGTGCTGGCCAAGACGGCACGTCACAACAAGATGACAGCCGAGGCCGATGCCCGTACGCGCGCGGCCTAAGGGTCCGGTGATCGTTCAACCCGGCGTGCCCGGTTAGGATTAGGAGCCAAGCTTGTCGAAGATGCGCTCGGGCGACAGCGGCAAGCTCGTGAAGCGCACGCCAGTGGCGTCGGCGACGGCGTTGACGATCGCCGGCGCAACCGCATTGATCGCACATTCGCCTTGCGCTTTGGCGCCCAACGGTCCGACCTTGTCGTAGGTGTCGGCGAAATAGATCTCGCTCCGCGGCACGTCGGCGAAAGCCGGGATGCGGTAGTCGCGGAGCGCGGGATTAAGCATGGTGCCATTCGCGTCATAGACCATCTTCTCGTATAGCGCCCAGCCAAAGCCCATGGCGATGGCGCCGTCGATCTGGCCGCGACACTGCATCGGATTGATCAGCCTGCCGATGTCGGCGGCGTGCACGCTTTGCAAAGTCACGATCTCGCCGGTGACGCGATGCACGGCGACGCGCGCGCCCTGGACGTTGAACCCGACCGAGCGCGGCGACAGATAGGCCTTGCGTCTGACCTCGAAACGATCACCCACTTTGGCTCCGGCAGCATGGAGTTCGGCGAGCGCAATCGTCCGGTTGCCGCAGATGATCGCGTCATCTTGCAACCGGCAATCGGCGGGCGCACAGCCGAAATGACGGCTGGCAAAGTCAATCAGGACGTCACGGAGCGCGAGTGCGGTCTTCTGCACCGCCTGGCCCGCCACAACCGTGCCGGTACTGGCGAAGGTGCCCGTGTCATAGGGCGTCTTGTCGGTGTCACCATTGATGATAGCGATTTGCCCCGCGCGCGTGCCGAGCACGGAGGCGGCGAGCTGCCGGTGCGAGGTGGTCGAGCCGTTGCCCATCTCGGTGGAGCCGACCGCAAGATGATAACTGCCGTCGGCCAAGAGCCGCATCTCGGCGCCTGAGCGGTGCTCGGTCGGGGGCCCGGATTCCAGCATGGCGAGCGCAACGCCAGTCCCCTCCAGCCACTCGTCGCCTTCAGGCTTCGGCAGTCCCCGGCCGCTCGCCAGCGCCTTCTCTACGAGATCGAGACATTGATCGATCCCGTAGCTGCCAAACTCGACGTCAGACGGGTCCTTCCAAATCGAACTCGATCCGGTCAGTCTCCCGGACCTTGTTGATGCGCCTGATCTCAAAGGGGCTCATCTTGAGCAACTTCGCAAGGTCGTCCATGGCGCATTCGATGGCGAAGGTCGTCTGCGTGGCGCCGTAGCCGCGAAATCCGCCGGCCGGCACCATGTTGGTATAAACGGCGTAGCCGTCAGCCTTCTTGTTGACGCAGCGATAGGCCGCGATCGGGCTGCCGAGCGCTGCTGCCAAAGTCTCGCCACCATGACCGCCATAGGCGCCGGTGTTGGACACCACGCGCACCTGCATTGCGGTCAGCGTGCCATCGCGCTTGGCGCCGAGCTTCACATGCGTGATCATCGGATGGCGCGTGGTGGCGCCGATGAACTGCTCAGCCCGAGTGAACTCCCACATCACCGGACGCCGGGTCTTCAGCGCGGCCAGCGCGCACAAATCTTCGGAGATCATCTCCTGCTTGCCGCCAAAGCCCCCACCGACGCGCTCGGTGAAGACATGGACGTCACGGTCGAACATCCCGAACAGATAGCAAAGCTTCTGCTTGGTGATGAACGGCGCCTGCGAGCTCGTCCGCACATGCAACCGGCCATCGTCGCCCCTCCAGGCGATGGAGCCGTGCGTCTCCAGATGCACGTGCTGCGCCCGCGAGGTCGAATAGGTCATCTCGTGGATGGCGTCGGCTTGGGCAAAACCTTGCTCGACACTGCCGAGCTCCCCGTGAATATCGACATAAATATTGTCGCGAAAAGCGACGCTCTTTTCGTGCAGGATCGGCGCGCCCGGCTCCATGGCGACTTCCGGATCGAACACCGGCGTTAGGAGTTCGTACTCCACCTCGAGCAAGCGGCAGGCTTGTTCCGCAGCAGCTTCTGTTTCGGCGACCACGGCGGCGACCCTCTGCCCGACGAAGCGGACGACATTGTCGAGCATGTAGGTATCGTCCGGATCCACCAAATGATCCTCGTGGGTCGCGGTGGAGTAGAGTTTGCGCGGCACGTCCTCCCAGGTGAAGATTGCGACGACGCCGGGAACGGCAAGCGCGTGCTCGCGCTTGATGGCCTTGATGCGCGCATGGGGATGAGGCGAGCGCAGCACTTTTAGATGCAGCATGCCCTCGCTCGGCACGTCGAGCGTATAGCGCGCCTGGCCGGTGACGATTGCCTCGGCGAACGGGTTGCGCAGGCTCCTGCCACAGGCCTCGCCGGCGACGTCCTCCTCCACATTGACGGCGCCATGCAACGCGTCGTCGATGCTGTGATAACCGGTGCAGCGGCAAAGATTGCCCTTCAGCATGCGCGGCAGCTCCTGGCGCGCCGCGTCGTCGAAGGTGGCCGCGGTCATGATCATGCCCGCGGCGCAGAAGCCGCATTGAAAGGCTTGCGCATCGAGAAACACCTGCTGCATCGGGTGCAGCTTCCCGTCTTTTGCAAGTCCTTCGATAGTGGTGATCTCGTGCCCCACGCCCCGGAAGGCGGGCACCAGGCAGGAGTGGAAGGGCACGCCGTCAAGCCAGACCGTGCAGGCACCGCAATCGCCCTGGTCGCAGCCCTTCTTGACGCCGAAGAAGCCGAAGTCACGCAAGAAGGTTCTGAGACACTGACCGGGCGCGGGTTCGGCGGAGAAGGCCTTGCCATTGACGACGAAGTTCATCGCGCGGCTCCTTGGCTTGCGAGCTCGGCGCGAATTTGCTCCGCATAATAATAGGTCAGCCGCCTCCGATAAGCGGGCGAGCCGTGCACGTCGTCGAAATACCCGTCGGCGGGAATCCGGGCGTCGATAGCGTGGCGCAGCTCGTCGGTCGACGGCGCGCGATCGAAATGGAGCTGCACCGATCTTGGCGTGGCCGCTGTGACGGTCAACAGGAGATCGTCCGCGTCCACGCTCCGCGTGCCGACGAGAAACACGGCGGAGCGCCCGAGACGGGTGAGCGAGGAGCGGTGCGAGGCGAAGCGCTTGGTGAGCGCATGGCGCGGGATATGGATGTTGCGCAACAGCTCGCCCGGCTGCAGCACATTGACGTGGTTGCCGGTGACGAAGTCGATCGCCGCCACCTTGCGCGGCTCAGCCTCGCGTGGCCAGAGGGTGTAGATGGCCCCGAGCGCCGTGGTCAGCGTAATCATCGGGCCGGCCGGCAGCGACATGCAGATATTGCCCCCAACCGTGGCGGCGTTCCAGATCTTGAACGAAGCGAGGAACGCCCGGCAGCACAGCGGCAAAAGCGGAGCAGCCGTCCAGTCGGGCGGCGCCTGGAAGCGGTCCAGCTCGGCGATGGTGCAGGTTGCCGCGATATCGAGGCCGTCCGCCGTGACCTTCAGTGCCGGCCAGGACAGCGCTTGCAGGTCGATCAGCGTATCGGTAGCGATCTGCGGCGTCGAGAACAGCCAAGTGCCCCCGGCGAGCCACGCATATCCATCGCGCCATTTGGTGATGTCATCCGCCGAAGCAGGCCGTTTGACCTCGACAATGGTGTTCAAGTTCATGGAAGTCGCCTCATCGGGAACGTGCGAGGTGCCATTAAAAAAGGAGGTGCCACAGAAGAGCGATTTCGATGACGTAGCAAAGCAGCAAGACAATTGGCATCGTCACTACCTTCCAACGCGGCTGATTTTCGGGAAACAGCCAGACGTGGAAGCCCCAAATGGCGAGCGGCATCAGCGGCCATGTGGTCAGGGCGACGCTGATGGCGTTGCCGATAAAGGTGCGCAGCGCCGGGTTCAGCGCGTCGAGCGGTGGATTGAGAAATCTGAGCTCCAGCATGACGACGGGAAACAGCGTGAGTAGCACAAGACCTGCCGTCTTCCACATATTGGGCGGTTTGCCGGTCGCCGGATCGTTCGGGACCCACCCCGGAAACGACGTGTCGACCCTCTGAGCGTGGAAGCCGGCGACCAGGTCTTGGCTCTCCCTCACCATCGCGGCACGTGCGTCGGAGTTCAGCCATTTGTCGAGGTTCGCCGCCGAGTCGAAACGCAACACCGTGGTCCAGCCGGTCTCCTTGAACTGCGGCGGCTGGACGAACGAGCCGATATAGCCGGGAAATGTCGCCTGGAGCTTCTGAATGCGGTCCGCCCAAGCGCGGTACGCCGCTTCTTTTCCCTGCTTGATGTCGGTAACCATCACCATCGTCACGCCGCACTTGACGGAATATTCGACGGCCGCCTGTCCGACGAGCTGCATCACCAAGCCGCCTTCGACCAGCGGCGCCGCCTCGGCGATGAGTTGGCAATCGCGGTCACCGCGCCGCCATTTCTGCAACGCATCGATCGACGCGAAACGGGTGACGGCCACCGATTCAAGCTGATCGGGCGGTGCCGGTGGCCAGAACTCGACGCTCACCGCCCCAGCGGACGCGAGCACCGCGCTCTGCCAGCGGACCTGCCATTGGGCAAAGGCGGGTTCGTTGCCCGGCCGAACCCGCGTGCAAAGGAGCAGCGTGGAGGGCTCACCGCTCACGGGCTGATCAATCGCCGCCGAGTCCATCCGGCAGCGAGCCCGCTGCCGAGATGACCTTGCCGATTTCCTTGGCTTGCAGCATGACCGCGTCGGCGCTCGGTCTGACGAAGTTGTACTTGAGCACCTGCACGGTCTTATCTTCCGCCGAGACGCCGCTCACCAGCAGGTCGGCGCCGGTCGTCGTGCTCGTCGTGGCGACGCTCACGCCGGCGCTTCCGCTGAACGGTGCGAAGCTCGCGGCCTCGGTGAAATTGACAATCGGGCTGTGCTCCATCGCGCTGTGCAGATACATCACCGGGCCGCCTTGGAGCGCCGAGCCGCTCGAATAGACTTTCACGGCGCCGGGCCCGGTCAACTGGCCGACGACGATCCGCTCGGCGCCGCCGATCGATCCGGTCAGCCAGCCGGTGGCCAACGACACGCCGCCCCGATAGTCGGTGCCGAAGGGCATGAACGACGCGGTCAGCGCCGGGTCCCCAGGCGCTGGACAGTCTTTCGTCGCCACGCGGGTCTTGCCGTCGATTGGCGCCATGAGCGTGAAGGCGAACACCTTGACCTGCGTCGGGACGCCGGAGTCGGGAGCGGTGACGATGCTGTTTCGCCCCGTGGCGAAGTCGACAAAGCCGGAGGTGAGGCTCACGCCTGATCGATCGTCGGGATAGGGGCTGAAGCTCGAGAACAGCGCCGGCGCCGTGCCAGGCGACGAGGGCAGCTTCGAGCTGAACACCTTGACTTCGCTCCGGACGCCGGGACCGGAGCCTACGATGATGTTGTCGGCAGTCGTGACGCCGTCGACCTGGGCAGCGGTCACGCTGATGCCGCCGCGGGCGTCGGAGGCGAACGCCTCGAACCGTGCGAGCTCGGTGGCGAAGGCGTCCTTACCGCCGACCGGCTTGCCGGAATAGGCGACGACCTCCGGAGCATGGTCCTTGCCGGCGCCGACGACGAGATCGTAGACGCCGTCGTCATCGACATCGCCCATGGCGACGCTCGGCGTGCCTTCAAAGTCCGCGAACGGTGTGACGGTGGCGAGAAGCTTGTCGCCGTTGCCGTCATAGACCTTGACCTCGGCCGCATGGCCCTTCGATCCGGGAACCGCCACCGCATAGCTCGACACGGCGGGGATAACGTTGACCAACGCCATCAAGCCGTTGTCTTCGTGGTTCAGGCGATGGCAATGCATGACGAACAGGCCGGTAAAGTCGTCGAACTTCATGCGCAGCGACAAGGCGCCAGGCTGAATCACGGACTCCTCCGCACCCATGGCCGGCGCCGGCACGTTGGCGTTGTCAACGCCCCACATTTCGACACCGGTCTCGACCCCGGTAGTCGGGTCGAAATAATGCATGACCTGGAAGTCATTGACGTGGATGTGGATCGGATGCTCGTCGTTGTTGTTGTTGATGAAGTTCCACTGCTCGACCGAGCCCACCCGTGGCTGCATGAGGGGCACGTTGGGGAAGGTGGTGCCGTCGAAGGCGTAGACAAAGGATTTGGCGTCAGACTTGCTGGCGAGGTCGTTGAGGAAGCCGCCTGAAATGACGAGGTCGCGCTCGAAGTCGGGCTTCCCTTCCGAGATGTTCTCGAACGCCGTGTAGGCACCGAGCTGTTGTCCCTCGTTGAACACCGTCGTCTTGCCCTGGCCGCCGGAGGTCGTGGCCTTAAGCAGAACTTGGGTCGGGGAGACGAAGAAGCCGTCGTAATAGCTGACCGCGGACGGCAAGACGCTCACGCTGCCGAGCGTTGCCGGCGGATTTTCGGTGCCGTCATTGGTGTAGAGCACGCCTGGGGCGCTGATGGTCGAAGCGCCGCCGCCGCGCGGCGGCATATCCAAGATGAGGTCGCCAGTCTCGGGCATGGTGACGGCGATGGCATAGCGCGTTGCCGGCGGCAGCAGCAGCTTCGTGCCGTTCTCGAAAACCGGATAATGGACTTCCGGGTAAGGGAGACCGTCTTGGCCGACGATGGCGATCTTCGGGTGTTTGCCCGTCGCCGTCTCGGTGAGCTGAACCGGCATGTAAGCGATGTCGCTGACATTGGCGAGAACCCAGATCTCGGTCTGACCCGCTTTGCTCTTGATGACCGGCTGGAACTGCCCGTTGACGGTGAATTGCAGGTCGCGCTGGTAGTCGGGCAGTGAGAGGTCTGCCGGCAGGTCCTTACCGGGGCCTCCGGGGAAGGCGGTGAAGCGCTGCAGATTGCTCGGGATGAACTCAAACCGTCCACGCTCATTGCGGATCGACAGCGGACCCGAGTACCAGATGGTGAAGCTTTGCGTCCCCTTCTTCGAGTTGAGAAAATTGACCGGTGCCAGCACCGGCCGGTACGTGCCCCTGGCCAACTCGCCTGGTTCCGGCGGCTTGGTCGAGTTCACCCATTGCGACCACGTGTAGTTGTTGAGTTGGGCGAGGCCGTCCTGGCGATCGAAGATGTAGTTGTATTGCAGCAGCATATTGCGGATCGGGATCTGGTTCTCGGTGACCAGCGGCAGGTTGCCATCAGTCCGGCCGATCGCGAGCAGTCCGGCCAACCCCAAATAGGTCTGAGCCGCAGTGAGCGTATGGAGATGGGAGTGGTACCAATAGGCACCCTGCGGCATTGATTTGGGAATGTGGTAGGTGTAGGTGTTCGACATGCCCGCCGGAATATGCAGCAGCACATTGTCGGCGTTGCCCTTGGGGCTGACATGCACGCCATGAACGTGCAGATTGATCGGCGATGAGGTCATCGGCTCGGGATAGAGCGGCACCTCGTCGCCCTTGGCGGTGTAGCGCGGATCCATGAAATCCTTGATGGTGAGGCCGGTCAGCGCATTGTCCAGATGGACGATCAGCGTTTCCCCCGGGAACACTTGCAGCGTCGGCGCGGGGTAGAGATTATCGCCGGTCGTCTGCCCGTCGGAGGGGGTGCCGCGGATCAGCTCATAGGCAAAGACGAGAGCGTTTTGCACCGGCTTCGCCACGGTATCGAGCCGGGCCGTGCCCTGGTGCGCGGTGAGCCTCACTTCCAGCACGCCGTCCTTGCTCGCGAGCGTGACCGGCTCGCTGAACTCGGGGCGGATGGCTGGATCGAATTTGCCGCCTGCGTCCTCTGCACTGGCGCGTGACCCGCACCATGTTGCCGCGAGTACAGCCGCGACGACGCTCATGACCAGCGCCCGCAAGAGTTGATTCATGTCCAAATCCTTCCCGATGGCACGGGGTTACGGGCCTTTCGGCAGCGATTGGTAAAGACTAGAGATTGATGCTTTGATCGTCGGCTGAAGAGAGTTTCGCGGGGTTATACCAGTTATCCCGGTTCCCCGCGATGGGCGGAGTGCGATGCCTGCACCGGACCAATCCATCCTAAACTCCATGCTCGACTGGCTGGCCCAGGGCCGTCGCGTTGCGCTTGCCGCCGTCATTCAAACCTGGGGCTCAGCGCCCCAGCCGGTCGGCAGCAAGCTCCTGATCGACGCCAACGGCAATTTCCTGGGTTCGGTCTCAGGTGGCTGCGTCGAGGCTTCGGTCATTGCCGAAGCGGCCGACGTGCTCGCCACCAACATGCCCAAGACACTTCAATTTGGCGTCGAGGACAAAACCGCATGGAGCGTCGGCCTCGCCTGCGGCGGCAAGATCCGCATTTTCGTCGAGCCGGTCGCACCGAGCAGCAATGGCGCTGCGGCACCGGAGAGCGTTTATCGTGAGCTGGCCGGCGACCTGTACTCTCGCCGTCCCGCGGCGTTGGTGACGCATCTTGCGACCGGCGCACGGCAGCTCGTGCATTCCCCCGCCGAACTTGGCCAAAACTTGGCTGATGCGCTCGAAGACGCGCTGCGCCGCGATAAGAGCGTGCTCGTGGAGACAGACGATGGCGAGGTCTTCATCGACGTGTTTAATCCGCCGATCCGCCTCGTCATCACCGGCGCGGTGCATATCGCGCAAGCCTTGCTGCCGATGGCGCAGGCGCTCGGCTATGATGTGACGATCGTCGATCCGCGCGGCGCCTTCGCCACGGAGCAGCGTTTCGGTAACGCGAACATCTCGCAGGATTGGCCCGACGAGGCCTTGCCCAAGATCGGCGTCGACGGCCGAACGGCGCTGGTAGCGCTCACCCACGATCCGAGGATCGACGATCCGGCGATCATCCATATGCTGCGCGCCAAGGCGCTTTATGTCGGCGCGCTGGGCAGCAAGCGTACCCATGCGGAGCGCGTCGAACGGCTCCGGCAAGCGGGCCTCGGGGCGGCGGACATCGAGCGCATTCACGCACCCATCGGCTTGGACATTGGCGCCGTCGGCCCGGCGGAGATCGCGCTCTCCATCATCGCCGAAATCACGGCCGGGCGGCGGGGCAAGGGAAGCAAAACCAAATGAGTGCCGAGCACGGCACGGACCAAACCGGCGTGATGATCGCCGCCATCGTGCTCGCCGCCGGCCGCTCCTCGCGCATGGCGCCCCACAACAAGCTTTTGCAGACGATCGACGGCGAGCCGATGGTCCGCAGCGTCGCGACCATGGCCCTGGCGAACGGCGCGCGTCCCGTCATCGTCGTTACCGGTTACGAGGCGGGGCGGGTCGCGGATGCGCTGCGCGGGTTGGAGGTGAGGATCGTACACAACCCCTCTTATGCCGACGGCCTCAGCACCTCGCTGCGGACCGGTTTATGCGCACTACCCGAAGGATGTGACGGCACGCTGATCTGTCTCGGCGACATGCCTGGGGTTGAGGTGGGCGTGCTCAAGGCGTTGATGACCGCGTTTGAGGCAAGCGGGCGGGACGCGATCTGCGTGCCTGTGCGCCACGGCCGGCAAGGCAATCCCGTGCTGTGGGGCGCATCCTACTTCACCGAGATGATGGCGCTCGACGGCGATCACGGCGCCAAGCCCCTGATCGCGCGGCACGCGGCTCGCGCAATCGAGGTAAATGTGGCGACGGACGGCATTTTCGAGGATGTCGACGCGCCTTCGGACCTCGCACGGTTCATGGTTCCGCGCTAAGATCGCTAGGCGGCAGGAGATTAGCTGAACTCACCTGACGGACGGACCGGAAAATAGAACGGGGGCTGGCGGGAACACCGCAAGGAAGAGCCACTCCATGTTTGAAGGTAAGACCGCAGAAGGTTTGGCGATGGCCAATGCCGCGATCCTCATCGGGTTCATCGAAGAGCTGATCGAGCGCCGCGTCATGGTCAGAGCGCATGCTGGTGAATTGTTGCAAGAAACGGTCAACAAGCTCGAAAACTGTCCGACCGCCGATTGGAGCAATGCCATGGGCGCATCGCCATCATCCGCAGCAACTGCTGCCGCAAATTTCCGCGCCCGCGCGTAGCCGGCAAGCCTATCGCCGATGACCGATGACCTGGAACTCCGCCAGCCTGCCCACATTTGGCCGGTGAATCCCCTTGCGAACGAGACCCCTTGAGACTGACCTGGCGAGGCTCCACAATGGGTGAAGGCAATGTCACCAAAAGCGCCTATAGAGGCGCCCGAGCGTATCTGCTAACGAGCTTACGCTTCAAAGACCCCGTAGCTCAGTAGGATAGAGCATCAGATTCCTAATCTGAGGGTCGCGTGTTCGAATCACGCCGGGGTCACCAATT
>CAWIUJ010000009.1:0-195908 GCA_963839245.1 uncultured Alphaproteobacteria bacterium
GCATCACGTCTGGTCTCAGCAAGACTCGGCAGTCGGGCCCCCTTCAGGTCGTTACCTCTGACCAGGGCGGCAACCTGGCCACCGATGGCGGCATGATCTTCAATGATCTAAACCGTCTCAACCGGCGCTCGGACGAGTCTTTCTCTGGCGTCGCTCTGGCGCTGGCGGCGACTGGCCCCGACCTGACCGGCAACGAACGCTTCGGTATCAGCGCGAACTACGGCAACTTCCAGGGCGCGAGTGCCTTTGGCATGGGCGTTGAGGGTGTACTCGGCTATGGCATACTGATGCCTGGTGACCGCTTTGCCCTCACCGGCGGCTGGGGCGTCGGCTTCGCAGAGGGAAGCGGAGACGATGTGTTCGGCGGCCGCGTTGGCGGGCAGTGGACATGGGGCAACAGGCCCGTCCCGTACGTGATGAAGTAAGGACGCTCAACTTGACCGAGGGCCGGCCAGGGACTTACTCTGGCCGGCCCTTTACTATTTGGAGCCTGTTGACACGTGGATGAAGACGGGCTTCCTCATCTCCGAAGTTCTCTGAGGGAGAGATCGGCGCTGCGTATCGCGCAAGCCTCTCCTTCCCAGCGCCTTGTCGAGGGATCTCAGCCGATCCAGGTCGACCCACCCGCGGCGCCCCGATTTTCCTTCTGGCGACTCAGCCTGCAAGCCATTCCGATTATAGCCGCGATCGCTTCCACGTCAGTGTTGGCCTACTTTTTCATCAGCGAGCGCTCGCAGCCTTCCTTGCAACTGCAGCAGCCACAGCAGCAAATGGCGCAGACTCCTCCGCAGCCGGCGCAGGCGCAGGTTCAGCAGCGACCGCAACAGCAAACTCAGACTCAGGTTCAGGACCCACCGCCGGAGCAGCAGGCTCGGACCCAGGTTCAGGAGCCAGAGCCTCCGGTGCCCAATCCACTGCCGCCCATTCCGAGCAGCGATAGGCTCATCATGCTGATCAATTCGGCGTTGATCGCGCTCAACCAGGCGAATGCTACCGGGAACTACACGGTGCTCCGCGATATGGCGGCGCCAGGGCTCCGGCGCGCCAACAGCCCGGAGCGGCTCGCTCAGGCCTTCGCCAATCTCAGGAGCCGCAAACTCGACCTGGCACCGGTCCTCTTATACGAGCCAAAGCTGTACCAGAAGCCTGAGATTAACGCGAAGGGCATGCTGAGAATCACCGGATCTTTCCGACCGCGCCGGAACGGGTCAATTTCGATCTGATCTTCCAACCCGTGTGGGGCCAGTGGCGCCTTTTCGGCATTTCGGCGAACACCGTGCCTGCACCGGCACCACAAGCTACTCCAGCTCAACCGGCGACAAGCCCTGCCAAGCCGGCGACGGCTCAGGCGGCGAAGCCAAAGAAGCCGGGGGAGAAGTCCAAAGCGACCGAAGAAACCGAGCCGCAGGTCGACATCCGAGACCGGATTGACAATCCGCCGCCGCCATCACCAGCTGCAGCGCAGCCGACTCAGAAGAACATCTGGAATCCCTTAAGCCGTTAGGTTGCTTGCGAAACGCCCGGATGTGACAGAGCGGATGCGGGGATCTTCCGGTCAGGCCGAGGTGCTGGGCGGGCCGGTGCCACGCAGGAGAAACGCCATGAGGAACCCAGCGGCGAAGCCGCCGATATGGGCCATATAGGCGACGCCGCCGACATTCGCGTTCTCGTCGGTATAGGCGATGGTGCCCACGCCGCTTACGAGCTGTATCGCGATCCACATGCCGAGCACGATGAGCGCCGGCATGGCGACGATTTGCCGGCCGAGCAACACATTCACGCGCGCTTGCGGGAACATTAGGATGTAAGCGCCAAGCACGCCGGCGATGGCGCCGGAGGCGCCGACATTCGGCACGGTTGAATGCGGCGCGAGGGCAAATTGCGCGAAGGTCGCGGCGACGCCAACGAGCAGATAGAAGATCAGGAATTTCAGATGGCCGAACCGGTCCTCGACATTGTCGCCGAAGATCCAAAGGAAGAGCATGTTGCCGAAGAGGTGGAACCAGCCGCCATGCATGAACATCGCGGTGAAAATTGTGGCAAAGTTCGCCCCCGGATTCTCGGCGAAACGCGCCGGGATAAATGCCCAGGTTTCAACGAATTGGTCTCCCGCGCTGAGTTCCACCAAGAAGAACAGCACGTTGACGGCGATGAGCGCGTAGGTGACGCCGGGTAGCGTGCGGCGCTGTGAGTTGTCGTCGCCTATGGGGAACATGGAAGCCTGCCCTCCGCTCGTCACCCAGTCGGGGCGGATGGATCATAGTGGCGAGCCCGAGGAAGTCCATGGTGCGGAGGCACCCGAGGACCTTCACTTTTCTGGTCTTGGACGCCGGGCAGGGGTAGGCTCGTGCGGGATTCCAGATGGGGATTTGATCCTCATCAAGGTTCGAGCGGCGCAGCCTGGCCAAGGTGCGTTTGGAACCGGAGACGGGGAGACAGCATGACTGCAGGTGTCGAGCGCGAGGAATTGCACGCCTTTTCTGATGGAGCGGCGCTGCTCGGTGCGGCCGTCTGCGCCGTCATCGGTCTCACCTGGGCCGTGGCGGGGAAAGACCAGGGTATCGTGCTGCACGGCTCGTTCCTGCTCATCGCTGCGGCCATGGCCAGCGTCTACCTGCTTGACCGGATGGCCGGCAAGGCGCCCCCGCCCGAGGAATCCGGCTATGCCGACGGGGTCATCCGCGCCGGCGTCATCGCCACGGTCTTCTGGGGAATTGCAGGCTTCTTGGTCGGCGTCATCATCGCTTGGCAGCTCGCCTTCCCCGTGCTCAACCTCGATCTCGAATGGACGAGCTTCGGGCGCCTGCGTCCTCTCCATACCTCCGCGGTCATCTTCGCCTTCGGCGGTAACGCGCTGATCGCGAGTTCCTTCTACGTCGTGCAGCGCACCAGCCGGGCGCGGCTCGCCGGGCGCTGGTCGCCTTGGTTCGTGTTCTGGGGTTATCAGCTCTTCATCGTGCTCGCCGCCACCGGCTATCTGATGGGTGTCACCCAGTCCAAGGAGTACGCCGAGCCGGAATGGTATGCGGACATTTGGCTGACCATCGTCTGGGTGGTCTATTTCCTCGTTTTTGTCGGCACTCTGGCGCGGCGGCGAGAACCGCACATCTTCGTGGCGAACTGGTTCTACCTCGCCTTCATCGTCACCATCGCCATGTTGCATATCGTCAACAATCTGGCGGTCCCGGTGTCGCTGCTCGGCTCAAAGAGCTACGTGCTCTATTCCGGGGTGCAGGACGCCATGACGCAGTGGTGGTACGGCCACAACGCGGTCGGCTTCTTCCTCACTGCAGGCTTTCTCGGCATGATGTATTACTTCGTGCCGAAGCGCGCCGACCGGCCGGTCTATTCCTACCGGCTGTCCATCGTCCATTTCTGGTCGCTGATCTTTCTCTATATCTGGGCTGGCCCGCACCACCTTCACTACACGGCGTTGCCCGACTGGGCGCAGACGCTTGGCATGACCTTCTCGATCATGCTGTGGATGCCGTCCTGGGGCGGCATGATCAACGGCTTGATGACGCTGTCCGGTGCCTGGGACAAGCTCAGGACCGATCCGGTGATCCGCATGCTCGTGGTCTCCGTGGCCTTTTACGGCATGTCCACCTTCGAGGGGCCGCTGATGAGCATCAAATCCGTCAACGCGCTGTCGCACTATACCGACTGGACCATCGGGCATGTGCATTCCGGCGCGCTCGGCTGGGTCGCCTTTATCACCTTCGGCGCCGTCTATTGCCTGGTGCCATGGCTGTGGCATCGCAAGGGGCTCTACTCGCAGCGCCTCGTCGAATGGCATTTCTGGATCGCGACGCTCGGCATCCTTCTCTACATCACCTCGATGTGGGTGTCGGGCATCCTTCAGGGACTGATGTGGCGCGCCTACGACAGCCTCGGCTTCCTCGAATACTCCTTCGTCGAGACGGTGGCAGCCATGCACCCGTTCTACGTCATCCGCGCCACCGGCGGTTCGCTGTTCCTGCTTGGTGCGCTGCTGATGGCCTACAATGTTTGGCGCACCATTCGCGGTGACGAGCCGGTCGATATAGCGGAGCAGCCGCGCGTCGCCGCCGCGCCCGAGCTTCGCACCGTGCCGGCCGAGTAGGGGGAGGGGAGATGAACTGGTCGTCGCATCAGGTCCTCGAGAAGAGCTCGGTCCTCCTGATCATCGGCATTCTCATCACCGTCGCCATCGGCGGCATCGTCGAGATCGCGCCCTTGTATTGGCTGAGCTCGACGATCGAGAAGGTCGATGGCATGCGGCCCTATACGCCGCTCGAGCTTGCCGGGCGCGACATCTACATCCGCGAGGGCTGCTATCTCTGCCACAGCCAGATGATCCGCTCGCTGCGCGACGAGGTGGAGCGCTACGGTCATTACAGCCTTGCCGCGGAGAGCATGTACGACCATCCCTTCCAATGGGGGTCGAAGCGGACCGGGCCGGATCTGGCGCGCGTGGGCGGCAAATATTCGGACGAGTGGCACGTGGTGCATCTGACCAACCCGAGGGCCATCGTCCCGGAATCGATTATGCCCGGCTATCCGTTCCTGGCGAAGCGGCTGCTCAACTACAGCGATATCGCCGAGCGGCTGAAGACCAATCGCGAGGTCGGCGTGCCCTACACCGACGAGATGATCGAGAATGCGAAAGCCGATCTTGAGCGGCAACTCGATCCCGCCGCCGACGGCGTCAAGGATTTCCTCGCCCGCTATCCGAAAGCGCAAGTCAGGCAATTCGACGGCGACCCGGAGCATGTGACGGAGCTCGACGCCGTGATCGCCTATCTGCAGATGCTGGGTACGCTGGTCGACTTCGCCAAGTTCGATGCCGCTGGGCCCAACCTCAGGTGAGCGCCATGACCTATGAGCAGGTATCCGGCATCACCCAAGTCGCGGCGCTCCTGTTCTTCCTCGCGCTGTTCGTGGGCGTGGTGATTTACGCCTATTGGCCCGGCAATAAGAAGCAGTTCGAGCAAGACGCCAAGATCCCGCTGCAAAAGGACCCCGATCAGGAAACGGAAGACTGAAGGCGATGGCGAGACGCTCAACCGACAAGCCCGCAGCGGACCAGACCACCGGTCACGAATGGGACGGCATCAGCGAGCTGAACAAGCCGCTGCCAAGATGGTGGCTCTGGACGTTCTACGCCACCATCGTGTGGGCGATCGGCTATTGGCTGCTGATGCCCGCTTGGCCGATGGTCAGCACCTACAGCAAGGGGCTGCTCGGCTACAGCCAGCGCGAGGCGGTGGCGGAGCAGATCGCCGCGGGGAAGGCGGCCAAGGCAGTCTACCGCGAGAAGATCGCCGCCAACGACCTCGCCACCATCGTCAACGACCCCGAGCTGTTGCGTTTCGCCCTTGCCGGCGGAGAAGCGGCCTTCGGCGACAATTGTGCGCCCTGCCATGGCCGCGGCGCTGCCGGATCCGTCGGCTATCCCAATCTCCGCGACAATTCCTGGCTGTGGGGCGACGGCACGCTCGAGGCCATCCACCAGACCATCTTGCATGGAATTCGCGCCGACGATCCCGAGACGCGGACCAATCAAATGCCAGCGTTTGGGCGCACCGGAATTCTGACCGAGACGCAGATCGCCGACGTCGCCGAATATGCGCTATCCTTGTCCGGCAAGGCCGACGATCAGGCCGCCGCCCAGCGCGGCGCCAAGATCTTCGCGGACAATTGCACGCCGTGTCACGGCGCCGACGGCAAGGGCAACCCAAAGCTCGGTGCGCCCGATCTCACCGATGAGCTTTGGCTCTATGCCGGCGACAAGGTGACCGTAATGGAAAGCATCCGCAATGGCCGCGGCGGAGTCATGCCGAACTGGGCTCACCGTCTCGATCCGGAGACGATCAAGGAGCTCGCCATCTACGTCCATTCGTTGGGCGGTGGCCGCTAGGCGAGGTCAACGGCATGTGGCGAGCGGAAGCTGGAGAACAAAGGAGCAGCCTGCGCGGCGGGTTGCAACATGAGGCCGCAGCATTGACCGAGGCAGCACCCGGCATTGAGCAAATCGATGCGCAGGCCGTCAACGCGGAGGCGAACCGCTCGCTCTATGCGGCGCGCGTCAAAATTCACCCCAAACGGGCTGAGGGGCAATTCCGCACGATCAAATGGATCGTCATGGCCGTGACGCTCGGCATCTACTACATCGTGCCGTGGCTTCGCTGGGATCGGGGGCCGTACCTGCCCAATCAGGCCGTGTTGATCGACTTTCCGTCGCGCCGTTTCTTTTTCTTCTTCCTCGAGATCTGGCCGCAGGAATTCTACTACGTCACCGGCTTGCTGGTGCTTGCCGCCTTGGCGTTGTTCCTCGTCACCTCGGTCGCCGGCCGCGTGTGGTGCGGTTACACCTGTCCGCAGACGGTGTGGACCGATCTGATGGTCGCGGTCGAGCGTTTCTGGCAGGGCGACCGCAACGCCCGGATGCGTCTCGATAAGGCGCCCTGGACACTGGACAAGACCTGGCGCATGGCCGGCACGCATCTAACCTGGCTATTGATCGCCATCGCCACGGGCGGCGCCTACGTGTTCTATTTCGCCGATGCCCCGACGCTCGCCCGCCAGCTCGTGACCTTTGAAGCGCCGCTCGTCGCCTACATCTTCGTTGGCATCTTCACCGCCACCACCTATGTGCTTGGCGGCCTCGCCCGCGAGCAGGTCTGCACTTATATGTGCCCATGGCCGCGCATCCAGGGCGCGATGTTCGATCGCGACTCGCTGCTCATTTCGTACCGGACATGGCGCGGCGATCCGCGCGGACCCCACAAAGCAGGACAATCCTGGCAGGGGCGGGGCGACTGCATCGACTGCCGGCAATGCATTGCCGTCTGCCCGGCCGGCATCGACATCCGCGACGGGGCGCAGCTCGAATGTATCCAATGCGCGCTGTGCATCGATGCCTGCGACGAGATCATGGATAAGGTGGGCAGGCCGCGTGGGCTAATCGCCTACGACACTTTGCGTAACCTCGCCGCTGCTGGGGAAGAGACGGTCCCCATCAAGCTGCTGCGCCCGCGCGTGGTGCTGTACGCCGCCGCCATGGCGCTCGTGTCGGTGATCATGCTGACGGCCTTGGTGCTGCGGCCGGATCTCGAAGTGAGCGTGCTCCATGACCGGAACCCGATCTATGTTCGGCTCTCCGACGGCGGCTTGCGCAACGGCTATACCGTCAAGCTGCTCAACAAGCTTTACGAGCCGCACTCCTTCCGGCTTGCGCTCGAAGGGCTGCCAGGGGCCAGCCTCAGTATCATCGGTTTGGAGCAGGAGCCCGATCCGATCGTCACCGTGCCGCCGGACGACCTCCAATCGATCCAACTCTATGTCACGCTCGACAAGGCCGGAGCCGCGGCGCTAAGCGGCGATGCCACCGACCTCTCGCTTGTCGTCACCGATGTCGCCGGCGGCGATCATGCCCTGCACAAGCTGACCTTCCGGGGGCCTGAGCGATGAGCGAGACGGTGTGGTTCGCCAAGGGCATCGAAGGCCGGCATGTGCTGCTCGGCTTTATCGTGTTTTTCGGCGTCATCTTTCTGGCCAACGGCATTTTCGTTTACTATGCGCTGGGGACGTTTGGCGGGGGTGACACGAGCGATCCCTACCGCAAGGGGCTCCACTACAACGACACGCTTGCCGAGGCGGCGCGGCAAGCCGGCCAGGGCTGGAAGGAGGAGCTGGTTTATCGCTCCGACACGGGCAAGCTCACCTTAAGCCTATCCGACAAGGCAGGGCAGCCCGTATCGGGCTTGCATATCGACGCCATTGTCGGCCGGGCCGCTACCGACCGGCAGGATGTCTCGCTCAAGCTCGGCGAGGTGCAGGCGGGAAATTATGACGCCGCGCTGCGCCTAGCGCCCGGGCAATGGGTGGTGCAGCTTCAGTCAGAAGATCTGTCGCGCGACGGCGAGCCGACCTATCGGCTCAAACAGCGCATCATGGTTCCCGTTTCGCCATGACGGTCCATGCGCTTCACCTGCGGGCTGCCACGGAGGCAGGGGAGGGAGCGCCGCAGCAAACTCTCACCCTCGCCATCGAGAACATGCATTGCGGCGGCTGTCTCCGCTCGGTCGAGCGCGCGGTGCTCGGCGTTCCGGGTGTCGCGAGTGCGCGCGCCAGTCTCGCCGCGAAGCGGGTGAGCGTCGTCTTCGACGGCGCCCGTGTCAGCGAGGCCGATGTGATCGACGCGCTGCGACGCGCGGGCTTTGCCGCGGCGCCGATGCAGGCGGCGAAGCCGGACGCCGATACCGCGCGCGAGAAATATCTGCTGCGCCGAGTCGCGGTTGCGGGCTTTGCCGCGATGAACATCATGCTCCTGTCCGTCTCGGTGTGGGCCGGGCGAGGGGGAGACATGGATGCGAGCCTGGTGGCACTGTTCTGCTGGCTGTCGGCGCTGATCGCCTTGCCGACGGTCGTCTATGCGGGACAGCCCTTCTTCGTCTCGGCGGCGAGCGCCTTGCGGGGGCGGCGCCTCAACATGGACGTGCCGATCTCGCTCGCCATCATCCTCGCCACCACGATGAGCCTCTACCAGACCATGCGCGGCAACGATCAGGTCTATTTCGACGCCGCCGTGTCGCTGTTGTTCTTTCTGCTGATCGGCCGCTATCTCGATGAGAGCCTTCGCGTTCGTGCGCGTGGCGAAGCACAGAATCTCCTGAGCCTGCAAAGCGGCATTGCCACGGTACTCGAGGACGACGGCGCGCAGCGCCTGGTGCCGGCGCATGCCGTGATGCCCGGCGATTTCCTGCTCGTCGCCGCCGGCGAACGCGTGGCGGCCGACGGCGTGATCCTCGCCGGGAAGGGCGAGATCGACCAGAGCCTGATCACCGGCGAGACGGAGCCGGCGTCCGTGGCGCCCGGCCAACCGATTTATGCCGGGACGCTCAATCTCGGCAATGCGCTCAAGATCGAGGTGACCGCCGCCGACAGTGCCACGCTGCTCGCCGAGATCGGGCGCCTGATGATGGCGGCCGAGCAAGGCAAGGCGCGCTATCGCCGGCTTGCCGACCGCGCCGCGCAAATCTATGCGCCGGCCGTGCATGGGCTGGGCGCGGCGACGTTCATTGGCTGGCTGTTGCTCGGGGCGGCGTGGCAGACGGCGCTGACCTACGCCATCGCCGTGCTTATCATCACCTGTCCCTGCGCGCTGGCGCTCGCCGTGCCTGCGGTGCAGATCGCGGCCGCGAGCCGCTTGTTCCGGCGGGGCATCGTCGTCAAGTCCGCCGACGGCCTCGAGCGCATCGCCGAGACGGATATGATCGTGTTCGACAAGACCGGCACCTTGACGCTGGGGCGTCCACAGCTCCTCAACGGCGACGAGATCCCGGATGAGACGCTGGCCGCGGCGGCGGGCCTCGCCGCGGTAAGCCGGCATCCTTATGCGCAAGCGATCTTTCTGGCGGCCGAGAAGCGGCACAAGACGGTTGCGGCGGCGGAAGGAGTCGAGGAAGTGCCTGGCTGCGGTCTGCTGTGTTCCTCGCCACAAGGCGATGAGCGGTTGGGGTCGGCCGCTTGGTGCGGCGTCACTGAACGGCGCCGCGGCAGCGAGGTCTGGTATGCCGGGGCCGGGCAATTGCCGGTCCGCTTCCGCTTCGCCGATGCGCTCCGCAGCGACGTGCCGGAGGTCATTCGAGAGTTGAAGCGACGCGGCTACCCACTGGCGCTTCTGTCAGGCGACCGCAAGAGTGCGGTCGAGACAGTCGCACGCGAAGCCGGCATCGCAACATGGCTCGGGGAGGTGACGCCCAAGCAGAAGATCGATTGGCTCGCCGAATGCGCGAAGGACGGACACAAAGTGCTGATGGTCGGAGACGGCCTCAACGACGCCCCGGCGCTCGCTACCGCGCACGCTTCGCTGTCGCCGGCAAGCGCTGCCGATATCAGTCAGCGTGCCGCCGACTTCGTCTTTCAAGGTCAGAAGCTTGCGCCAGTGCTGGAGGTGTTGTCGACGGCCAAGCGCGCCCGTTCCCTCGTGCTGCAGAATTTCGGCGTCGCCTTCTGCTACAACATCGTTGCCGTTCCCTTCGCCATGGCGGGCTATGTCACGCCGCTGATCGCCGCCGTCGTCATGTCGACTTCCTCGATCCTCGTTACCCTCAATGCTGCGCGTCTTGCCGGCCGGAGGGGAACGTGACGGCACTGGCTTGGCTCGTGCCGGCCGCGCTCCTGCTCGGCGGCATCGGCCTGCTCGCCTTTCTCTGGGCGCTTCGCTCCGGCCAATTTGAAGATCTGGAAGGCGCGGCCTACCGGGCGCTGGAAGACGATCCGCCGGACGATCCGGCTCCCCCCGCCGGGGCGCCGTGAGACTCCGGCTCAAGACCGGGGCCTAAACGGGACAGGTACCCTGACCATCTCCCTACTTCAAACTTTTTACAATCGATTCGGAGGTGTCCGACATTTTTTTCAGGATGTTGGAAAGGGTGGACATCACCTTCGACATGCGATCCATCGCCATCTGCAATCGTAGGGATTCCATTTCGCCCATCTCACTCACGGAATCGATATCGGCGCGCAGTGAGGTGATGACGTCGCTCATGGCTTCCATCGTCAGATAGAAATCCTTGATGGCGTCCTGCAGAATGCTCGCGGTTCCCGCAAGATTGGGATTCCTCAAAGCCGCTATGGCTTCGACGAACTTCGGTAGATCGGACCGCAAGAAGCTTTCGTTCCCCTCATATTCTAGCTCAATGCCGCCGGTCACTAGTTTGACGCGCGTGGGGTTGGCTTCTGGCATGTGCAGGCCCCGTGAGTGAGGTGGTTCGGTCAAGGACCAAGCCCAGGATAGCCCCTCAGTGTGAACTGAAAGTAGACGGAGGGCAGTAAAGCAGCCCACGCATCTCAGCGCCGAAATTGCTCAGGTCACGGCTTGGGCTTGCTCGATTCCGATCTATACTGCACGGCTAGCGAGGGTCGAGTATGGTAACCGCCGAGGCCAAAGGCCCAAACATTGCGATTACCTATTGCCGGCTGTGCGGCTGGCTGCTTAGGGCGTCCTGGATGGCGCAGGAGTTGCTCACTACTTTCGCCGAGGAGCTCGGCTCGGTGACGCTCATCCCCGACGATACCGGCGGCGTGTTCGAGGTGCGCCTCGACGGCAAGCTCGTCTGGTCGCGCAAGGAGCATGGGCGCTTCCCCGACATCAAGGAGCTGAAGCAGCTGGTCCGGGACGAGGTCGCGCCCGAGCGCGGCCTCGGGCATAGCGACGCGAAGCCCACGCAAGACTGACCGCCGACCCCTTTCAGATCGGGGCTCGCTCCCTTACATTCGGGCCAAGGTTCGGGCCACGTCCCGCGACCTGAAATTGGAAGGAATGCAAAGGCATGGCTGATCCTGTGGTCGTCACCATCCCCCATCAGCTTGGCAAGGAGGAGGCCATCCGCCGCCTCAAGAACGGCTTCGGCAATGTTCGCTCGACCGTTGGCGAAAAATTCGTGGTGCTGACCGACAATTGGAAGGGCGACCACCTCGACTTCCGGGCGAGCCTGCTCGGTCAAAACGCGACCGGCACCATCGATGTCGAGGATCGCAGCGTCCGGCTGGTGATCGAGCTTCCCTGGATACTGGCGCTCCTCGCCAACAAGGCCAAGGCCATCGTGCAGAAGCAGGGTCAACTCATGCTTGAGAAGCCGAGCAAGAAACCGACTAAGTCGGCTTAGACCCCTAGGCGATTTCGATGATCTCCGCCTCGGCGGTTCCGGCCTGCACCACCTCGCCCTTCTGCTTGCCCATCAGCGCTTGGGCCACGGGCGACACATAAGACAGTGTGCCCAGAGAGGGGTCGGCCTCATCCTCTCCCACAAGCCGGTAGGTCTGGCGACGACCGTCCTCGCGCAGGATCGTCACCTTCGAGCCGAAATGCACCTCGGTCGCGTCGCGCGGCGGCTCCATGACTTGAGCGGTAGCCCGCCGCGAGGTCCAATAGCGCAGATCCCGGTTGATTTTGGCGAGCCTCGCCCGGTCGTTGGCCTCTTGAGCGGCGGCGTGATCGAGGTGCAGCCGCGCCAACTCCGCCTCGATCAGCTCAAGGCCCTTAGGTGTCACGAGGTTGTGCGGCGAAACCGGACGGTCGGGCAACTCGTCATAGACGTCGCCCGCTTCCGGCTCCTCCTTGGTGAAGGCTTTGCTCATGGGTGACAATATAGCATGACCAAGCCCTGGATTGTGGGGCGATCCAGGGTCTTATCCTTCTGGCCAATAACTGGATTTGAGGGGAACGATCAGGTGCGGGGCATGGTTCCCTGCTGAGATCCACGTGATCGTTTCTAGGCCGCATCGCAAGTCTGGGTTCAACGATGAATGGCTGTGGCAACTCGTGCTCCTTGGCCTGCTCGTCGCCGGCCGGCGGCTGGCTCGCGGCGCTGCCCGTCCTCGTCATCATCGGCGTCAATCTCTCGCCCTACAGCCTGCCGGGCTCGGCAAGCCGGCAGGCGCTCACCGCGAAGCTTGCGCAGCATGAGCGGTTGCGGGCGCGTCTCGGCGAGGCCGGTGTCGAGGCCGTGGTAGGAGATTTCTGGCTCGTCTATCACTTGAATTTCGACAGCATGCGCAAGCTTGCGGCCGTGTCGTTCCAGCGTCATTCGGACTATTACGACGTGCCCCAGCGCTTACCGGCTCAGGGGTTGCGCTGGGCCATGGTCGCCCGCGACGAGGACGAGCTCAAGCACCGCGCGGAACGCGTCGGCGCGCAGGGCAGCATCGTCGATATCGAGGGCTTGAAGATCTTTCTGCCCGATCCCCCGGCAAGCGATCTCGCCACCGGCGATTTGCTGAAGGCGGTGAGGGGACCGCTATGACGCGCGGAGCGCCAGCATTTCATCATGACACGAGCATAACCAAAACAGCTTGACGAAGAGCCGCAAGGAGCCGACGTTTTCCATCCCACGCGGAGTTGATCCCTTCGAAAACGGTAAAAAGAGACGGCAAGCGCAATCCGGGAGCGAGCGCCATGAAATACATTATCGCAGTCATCCAGCCGCACCGGCTCGACGCCGTGCGCCAGGCGCTCGGCGCCATCGGCGTGCAGGGGCTGACCGTCACCGAGGTACGCGGCTTCGGTCGGCAGAAGGGGCAGACCGAGATCTATCGTGGGGCCGAATACACCATGAATTACGTGCCGAAGGCGAAGCTCGAAATCGCCGTCGACGACGCTCTTGCCGATCAGGTGGTGGAGACCATCGGCGATAGCGCGCGCACCGGCAGGATTGGCGACGGCAAGGTATTCGTGCTCGACCTCGAAGGCGCCATGCGCGTGCGGACCGGCGAGATGGGCGCCGACGCGCTCTGATCCGCGCGAGTTCATCGGGTGAACTTTCACGAATACCTCAGTCATCTGCTCGAGCGGCCGGCCGAGGAAATCAGGGCCGCGACCGCCGTTCGCAATTTCTCGATTTGGTTCTTCGCCCTTCTGCGCAATTTCGTTCTGGTCGGCCTGCTGAAATATTTCTACGACAAGACGGGCAGCAACCTCCTGTTCGTCATGCACCAGGTCGCGCTCTTCGTCATCTTTCTCTATTGCCTTTCCTATTTCGATCAATGGTACGTGAATCTGTTCTGCTTCCTTGAGAACAAGACCGTGGCCCACCGGCTCAACCTGTCCGTGAACCTCTTCATAACCGCGCTTCTGTTCTTCCTGGTCAACAAGGCGACGTCCATCGTGGTGATTGAGCTGTCTCGCGCGCATGCGGCTTAGCGGCGAGGTCGCGTCAGGCGCGCCGTTCCTCCGCAGCGCCGGCCGCGAAACGCAGATCCTTTACGAGGAGATCGAACTCGCGCCACTTGTCGCGCTCGTCGAGGAGCCGCAGCAGATAGGATGGGTGGACGGTGATGACCCCCTGCCTCTGGTCGGGAAGCTCGATGAGGCGCCCGCGATTGGCGTTGATCGTGAGCGCCTTGCGCATGATCGCGCGAGCCGCCGTTGCGCCGAGCGCCACGACGACAGCGGGCCGGACAATGGCAATCTCTCGGTCGAGCCACCTGCGGCAGGCGTCGATCTCGCTGGTGTCGGGTCTCTTGTGGATGCGCCTCTTGCCGCGCGGCTCGTTTTTGAAATGCTTCACCGCATTGGTGATGTAGACGCTGTGGCGATTGATGCCGGCACTCGCCAGCGCATGGTCGAGCACTTTGCCAGCAGGACCGATGAACGGGCGCCCGCCAAGATCCTCCTGGTCGCCCGGCTCCTCGCCGACGAGCATTAGCGCGGCGTCGGCCGGTCCTTCGCCGCACACGGTCTGGGTCGCATTCAGGTAGAGCGGGCAGCGCGTGCAGCCCCGTGCTTCCTTAGCGAGCAGCTCGAGCGCTCGCTCGGGATCGTTGACCCGCTTCGCTTGATCGAAGAGGGGAAGCTCAGGCTCGCGCTCTTTTTGCGGCATCGACGCCACCTCATTGGCCGGGAATGACCCCTCTAGGAACATTCTGATCGCGCCGGCGTTCCGCGTCTATGTTGGGGGTATCGTGGCGCGCGCCTAACGCATTGCCGCGGCTCAGGCTTCCACATTTGGCAAAAACTGGCCGGAATCGCCGCTTATAAGCCTTGATCGCGCTCCCCATATGACGCCGAGAAGTTAAAAGCCGCTAGGATTTCGCCCGGATTCGGAGCCATGCTTCACGACATGACCAACAGCACCAGCCTTGTCGCCAGTGCCGAGGATGCGCTCGGCCATGCCGCCCGCCCTCCGCGACGGAAGACGCTCGCAGTTGCCAAGCCTGCGGCGAGGCGAAAGTGGCGCCGCGAGAAAGTCGTCAAGCAAAGCGCGCTTGGCATGGTGCTTAAGCCGATCGGCATTGCGCTCGCGCTGGTGCTATCGGCCTATGCGCTGGTTTCCCTCGGCACGACCTTCTATCGGAGCTATCAGCGGCATCTCGTTCAGACGGCGCCGGTCCATGCCGACAACAGCATTCTCGATATTTTCTTCGGCAATTCGAGCTTGCCCGAGGACCCCGTCGATCTCGTGGTTAAGGACGTGGACGGAAGCTTGCACAAAATGGTGGCGAGCAAGTCCGAAGCCGACAAGTTCGTCAATGACACCATCCTGATGCTTGACGATGAGCGCGCGCGCATCAAGCAAGCCGCTCATGAGGATCTCGATCGGAGCTTTGCCCTCGCCTTCCAGGACCGTGACCAGGCGATCTCGGCTTACGCGGATTGGTTCTTCGAGTGGAAGCGATCCTATGTCGTGCTGAAGGAGTCACTCGCCTCTGCCGTCACCCGCTTCTTCGAGGTCGGCACATACGAGTCGCTGAGCGAGGCCGTCGAGGCCGACGTGAAGGATTACTTCCTGAAGAACTACCAGGAGCAGGTGCTGAAGCCCGAGCTTCGCGATCGGACCATCACCTCAGGCGTCGAGCAGGCGGTCCGCCATGCCCATGACAGCTATCGCCGGGTGATTGCCAATGGCGACATGCGCCTGCAGCTCTTCCTGGCGAAGCACACGAGCCATCTCGAAGAGATCCCGGCGGCGACGCCGATGACCAATGTGAAGCTCGATTGGGACGCTCAGAAGTGGAAGGCGCCGGTCTATCTCATGGAGGATCGCGCCTTTGACGGCGTAGCCGGAATCGGCGCCACGGCTGCCGCCGGGACGGTGGGCGCGCTCGCGCTCGGTCCTGCGCTCAACACCGTCATGGCGCAAAGCTTCGGCCAATTGTCGCGGCGCTTCGCGGCCTCGCTCGGGACGCGGCTCGCGCTTGCCGAGCAGGGGGCCGCCGCCGGTACCGTGGTCCAGCCCATGGGCGGACAGGTTGTGGGCGCCGCGGTCGGCGTGCTGATCGGCATCGTCGCCGATTACCTCAGCAACGAGGCCAACGAGGCCTTCAACCGCGACGATTTCGTGGCGGCGAACGGGCAGGCGCTCGATGCCACCATCGCTGCCTGGAAGGCGAGCCTCGACGCCAATATCGACACCGCCGTCGATAAATGGTTCGACGATGCCCGGTCGAGCGTGGTGCTCACCTCGAAATAGTCTCGACCCGCCATCCCCCCGCGGAAAGCCCTTTTTCCGGGCATAAATTGATTTCCGTGGCATTTCCTCGGCGCGGCGATATGCTTGGCCGTTAGCGGGGCGAGGCCGCTTCATGAGTTCGCCCCAAGTCATTGTTCGTTATGCATGATCCTGTCCGAAGGGCTGCTGCTTTCGGGATCCTGCGCTAGGCTTGCGAGGATGGACGACACCGTCAAAAGGATAGCGCGGCCGGCGGCGAGCCGATCGCTGCACGAAGCGGTCCGTAAAGCCCGCGTCGAGGAGGCCTACCGTCTCCACGAGACCGCTGACCGGCGCGACAGCGAGATCGCGCGGCTTGAGCTGTTGAAGTCTGAGCTTGAGGGCGTCTTCGCCGAGGTTCCCGCCAACGACGAGCGGTTCAGTCTCATGCTCGTGCCGAGCCGCCCGGCGCGGCTGTGGATCGACCTCTTCACCTATGCGGCCATCGACGATACGAGCGGCGCCTATCTCTTCGTGCGCAATAGCGAGAGCGGCAGGCGGACCCTATTCTCCTCGGCCCATGTCGGCGACATGACCGACCGCATCATGAGCTACATGGCGCGCGAGATCGTACGCCGGGAGCGGCAAGAGGCGGCGCTACTTGAGCCGCTTCGCCGCGAGGAGGGCACCGCCCCTCAGCCTGCGCAGACGGGCTCTGGCACCGGTATCGTCATCGCGGCCTTTGTGATCGGGCTGTTGACCGGCGCTGCCGGTCTGTTCGCGGTAGCGTGGCTCACCACGCCGTAAGCGTCAGGAGCCCCTGAGCACACGCTGCTCGCACTCCCAGACATGCGACGCCGTGTCCGCGACGGCGCGTCCCACCATCTCGCAGCGCCAGCCGTTCTCGACCTTGCTGATGCGATATTCGTTATAGCGCGCGGCCGGGATGCGGCCCTCGATCGCCTCCGACGCGGAGGGAACGCCGACGACGAAAGCCGGTCCACTGACGGTTTCGAGTTCCCGAACCGTCTGCTCGTGATTATGGCCATGCAGCACGAGGTCCACGCCCTTTGCCCTGAGGATGGCGGCAAACGCTTTTGCGTCGCGAAGCCCGCGCACCCAGTTCGATTGGCCGGGCAAAGGCGGGTGGTGGATGAGGACCACGCGAAACAATCCCTGGCGCCCCAGCTCCTCAAGCGTAACGCCAAGCAAAGCGCGCTGTGCCGAGCCGAGCCGGCCCGCCGCCATGAAGGGCATCGTCGGAATGGCCGAGGACAGCGCGATCAAGGCTACGTCGCCGAAACGGCGGACAAAGGGAAAGCCGGTCGGTGGGGTCCGGATGAGGGCCTCGCCGGCGTCGTTCGCTTGCATAAAGGGCAGCCAATGTCCGGTGCCGCGTTCCGGATGCAGCCGCACATAGGCGTCGTGATTGCCCGGGATCGCCGTCACGCGCTCGGGCGATCCTAAATGGTGCAGCCATTCCGCGGCGAGGACGAACTCCTCCGGCAGGCCGAGATTGACGAGGTCGCCGGTGACGGCGATGTGGTCGGGGTGCTGCTCGATCAGATCGCGGGTCAGCACGTCGAGCACGTCGCGGCGATGCACGAGCTTCCGGCCTCGATGCCAATTGACATAGCCGAGCACGCGCTTGCCGAAGAGGTCGCGCCGCCGCGCTCGCGGCATCGGGCTTAAATGAATGTCGGACAGATGGGCGAGTGTGAACAATGCGGCAGATTACTTTTTGAATGGATAAACGCCCCAAGTGCGGAGCCCATAGAGCATAAACAAGAAAATGAGAACGATTAGCCAGAGATAAGTGAGGCGACCTTCCTCCTCTTGAGCGAGCTCCTTCTGGTGAATCTATGCGAAGCAGTAGACGAAGGTAACGGTCAAGACGTTGGCGATAAGAACCGGTGCCATCGCCTGGAAAAAGACAACGGTTCCATCTGCGTGCCCCACCATTGTCAGTTCCTAGGGTTTGCGAACGGCGACGTGGTCGAGATCGAGTTTGCCAGTAGCGGGTTCAGTTGTTTGAGAAGCTGTACGCCTATCGCTGTTCACTGTAACTTCGGATAGATCAGCTACAGTCGCTGCTGGACATTTCTCGCGACTCTGTTGCCAAAGGCGACTGGCAACCTCGAGGGGATCCACATTGCGTTCCAGCCACCACTTTCGCGACGCCAATTCCGCCGCTCGGCTTGCCCAAGCCTTCAGCGATCTTGCCTCGCGGGGCGTGGACCTCTCAGTGGTGAGCGTCATCGCGCCGCAACTGACCGAAGCTCCGACCCTCGATCAACAGGACGGCACGCTCCATCTCAAGGGCTATTTTCCAGGTCAGCCGGACCAGATCAATTTCGAGGTGATTTATCAATCGGTCGGCAGCCGCTGGCGGCTGTTTGGACTTTCGGTGCAGCCCTCAAGCCCGACGCAACCGCCGCCGGTCGCGAGCGGCACTCCAGCCGCGCCCGCCGACAAGAAGTGAAGCCGGCGCGGAAACCGGCCTCGTTCCCGATCAGGGGCCTTATCAAAGTGCCCATCTGGCGCATGCGCCGCGGGCTGACGCTCGGCGCGCAAGGGGCGATCATCGACAAGGACAACCGCATCCTCCTGGTGCGCCATAGCTATCGGCCCGGCTGGTTCTTCCCCGGCGGCGGCGTCGAATGGAACGAGACCATCGAAACGGCGCTGGCGCGAGAGCTTGAGGAGGAGGTGGGCGTGAGCCTCACTGAGGCTCCAGAGCTGCACGGCGTGTTCGCCAATTTTGCGAGCTTCCCCGGCGATCATATTGCCGTCTTCGTGGTGCGTCATTGGCGGCGGCGCGAAGACTATTATCGGAAAGGCGAGATCGCCGACGCTCGCATGTTCGAAAGGCAAGACCTGCCGGAGGAGACCGATAGAGGCACGCGGGTAAGAACTCGCCGAAATCTTCGACGGGGCGCCGATAAATCCCCTCTGGTGACTCCAGCCGCGGCTTTACTGCGTAGTGGCCAGCCGCCTGGCGATCTTGGCCACGTGGTGGCCCTGGAAGCTCGCGAGGTTGAGTTCCTTCTGCGAAGGCATGCGCGAGCCGTCGGGAGCCGAGATCGTGCCGGCCCCGTAGGGCGAGCCCCCCTTGAGCTCGCTGACGTCGGCGAGGTCTGGCGCCGAATAGGGCAGGCCGACGATGATCATGCCGTGATGCAGCAGCGTCCAATGGAAGGAGACGATGGTGGTCTCGTTGCCGCCACCGGTACTCGTCGAGGTGAACACGCTGCCGATCTTGCCGATCAGCGCGCCCTCCACCCAGAGGGGGCCGGTCTGATCGAGGAAGTTCCGCATCTGCGAGGTCATGTTGCCGAAGCGGGTCGGCGTGCCGAAGATGATCGCATCGTAGTTGGCAAGCTCTTGCGGGTCGGCGATTGCCGCCGGCTGGTCCACTTTCATGCCGGCGCCACGCATGACCTCTTCCGGCATCAGCTCAGGCACCCGCTTGAGGCTCACCTGCACGCCGTCGACCGCGCGCGCGCCGTGGGCCACCGCATAGGCCAGCGTTTCGACGTGGCCGTATGAGCTGTGATAGAGAACGAGCAGTCGCGTCGTATCAGCCATATGTCCTTAGTCTCCCCGCACCTCGCAAGGGGTACTCCGAACCGCCCCTCCCTCGTCAATATAATCAGTATAACAGTCTAGATGAAAACTTCGCCGGGACGCGACAACAACCCACGTCGAGCGGCGTTCCATAATGAGACGGGTCTTAAGCCGCTGGACCGGGAAGCGACCCCATGATATGGCAGCGCCGCCATGCGACTGAGACCGGTCAGATCCACGATTTCACGACGACGAGGGCGCGCCCAGCTCGCGCTTTCGCTTGACCCTCGTCGCTGACGCCACACCTCTTTGCATTTTCGGTAGCGTCCGGTGCCCCCGCGTTCTCGGCTGAGGGACCTTCACTTCAGTCATTTCGGGAGATGTTCGCATGCCATCCGCAAGCTTCCAGATCCGCAACGAATCCAAGAGCGACGCAGCAGCGCTTTCGGTGCTCTCTGCCGAGGCGTTCGGTCCCGGCCGCTTCGCCCGCAGCGCCTACCGTGTGCGCGAAGGTGTTGCGCCCGTCGCAGCCTTGAGCCTCACCGGCTGGCGCGATGGCCGGCTGGTCGGGGGCATCCGGTTCACGGCGGTGAGCATCGGCGAGGAGAGCCGCGCGCTTCTGCTCGGGCCGCTGGTGGTCGACCCGGCGCATAAGGGCAATGGCTATGGCAAGGCGCTGGTCGGGGAGGGGCTGGACCGCGCGCGGGCGCAAGGTTTCCGCCTCGTGGTGCTGGTCGGCGACATGCCATATTACGGCCGCTTCGGCTTTGTGCCGGTACCGCGCGGACAGTTCGCGCTGCCAGGTCCGGTCGATCCGGCGCGGCTGCTCGCGCTCGAGCTGGTGCCCGATGCGCTCAAGGGCGCCGTGGGAACGATGCACGCAATTAACGCCGGCTAGTGGCCTTCGCGGAACCACGTCATGGCGATCATGCCGAGCAGGAGCGCGAGCGCCAGGAACCCGGTGAACAGCGGGAACAGGCGCACACCCTGCACGTGATAGGCCTCGCGCTTATGCAGACCCAGCCAATCCTCGCCATGCATGACGTGACCGCCGCGCAGCATGACGATGCGCGGTAGCGCCGCAGCCTGGTCGGCTGTGCGCCCGAGCCAGAAGCTGCCGCCGCCCGTCTCCTTCAAGAGCGGCGCCAGCACCGCGTCGGTCGCGGTGACGGCCGACAGCTCCTTGGCGTTGACGTTGCCGACGGTGACCACGCTCGCCAATTTGCCCGACGCTACGCGATAGACGCCCTGCTCGGCGGCTTGGATAGACTTCCGCCAAAGCCCGGGCTCGCCTTTGTCGAGGGTGACGGTCTCCTCCTTGCCCGATGGCGCCGTCATCGTCACAGTTTCGATGTCGTCCTTGATCGAGCGCCGCTCGATTGTCAGCGTCTGGCCATGGCTCGTCGCCTTCAGCGTCTCCTCCTCGAGGTCCGGCTCCTTCATCAGCCAGTGGGCGATGCGGCGTAAGAGATCGGTATCGGGGCCGCCGCCTTCATAGCCGCGTGCCCACAGCCAAATGTGATCGGACAGGAGCAACGCCACCCGGCCCTTGCCGCGTTGGCCGATAACGAGCAGGGGCTTGCCCTCGGCGCCCTTCATCAGCACCTCAGCGTCGCGCGGCTCGGCATCGACAACGCGGAACCAGCGTCCCCAGGACGGCTCGTCGCCGGCGGCGCCCCCCCCGGCACCCGGGAGATCGCGCGTCACGGGGTGCTTCTCGCCGAGCTCGGTGAGCTTCGGCTTGAACGGCTCTTCGACCACGCGCCCGCTCGGCACGGCGGGAAGCACCTCGCCGAGCGGCGAGCGGTAGAGGCTGAGCGGCGAAGCATAGTCGTCGCCGGACGAGACGAGCACGGCGCCGCCGTGCTCGACGTAATGGGCGACATTCTCGAGATAGATCGTCGGCAGCACGCCGCGGCGTTGATAGCGGTCGAAGATGATCAGGTCGAATTGATCGAGCTTGTCCTGAAACAGCTCGCGGGTGGGGAAGGCGATCAGCGACAGCTGGTTGATCGGCGTGCCGTCTTGTTTTTCGGGGGGGCGCAGAATGGTGAAATGGACGAGGTCGACCGCGGCGTCGGATTTGAGCATGTTGCGCCAGGTCCGCTCGCCGGCATGCGGCTCGCCCGACACGAGCAGCACACGCATGTTCTCGCGCACGCCCTCAACGGTCAGCACCGCGCGGTTATTCACAGTGGTGAGCTCGCCGGGGGCAGCCTCGGCCTCGATCTCGACGATGTTGGGACCGGCGTGATCCACCTTGACCGGGATCTGGACTTTCTCGCCGACGCGCACGCTCCGCATCGCCGGTGTCTCGCCTTGACGGGTAATCGTCAGCTTGACGGACCCGGCATTGCTCGGCGTCGATTCGGTGACCTTCACCTCGATCGGCTGCTCGCCGCCGACCAGGCCAAAGCGCGGGGCGCGCAACACTTCGAGCCTGCGGTCGAACTCACCAGGCTTGCCGGTGATGAGCGCATGAACGGGTGCATTGAAGCCAAGCGCCGCGGCGCCGCCCGGCACGTCATGGACATTGCCGTCGGTGAGCATGATCACGCCCGCGAGCCGGTCCGGCGGCACGTCGGCCAGCGCCTTGCCGAGGTCGGTGAACAGCATGGTGCCGTCGCGCTCGCCGTCGCTCGCGACCGATGAGGAATGCACCCAGCGCGTGTCGAGATTGGGAAAGGCCTTCAGCCGGTCCTCGAGATCCTTGCGGATCGCTTCGGTGCGTTGGTCGCGGCCGGCGATGGTCTGGCTCTGGCTGTCGTCGACGACGACGGCGAGCACGTCGTTGAGCGGCTCGCGATCCTCCTGCTTCAATTGCGGATTGGCGATGGCGAGCAGGAGCAGCGCATAGCTCAAGGCGCGCAAAAGGGCGCCGCGGCGCGAGCGCCACAGAAGAAGCGCCAACAGCACGATGCCGAGCGCCGCCAGGCCCCAGAATACGGGCCAGGAGACGAAGGGGAGGAATTCGACCGACCAGCTCATGGCGCCCTACTGACCCAGACGCTCGAGCAGTGCGGGGAGATGCACCTGGTCGGCCTTGTAGTTGCCGGTGAGCGCATACATCACGAGATTGACCCCGGCGCGGAAGGCCATTTCCCGCTGCACCTCGCCGCCGGGCACCGCCGGATAGATCGGCCGGTTCGAACTCATCGAGGGCCCAGGCGCTGGCGAGATCGTTCGAGGTGACGACGATCGAGCTCACCCCGTCGGTACGCCGGGAGCGCTCGGAGCGGTCCGCTTCGTTCTCCGGCTCGGCCTCGACCCACAGCGTGCCTCCGTCCCAGCGGCCGGGAAAGCTCCGCATCAGATAGAAGGATTTGGTCAGGACGTGATTTTCCGGGACCGGCTCGAGCGGCGGAATATCGAGCTGGCCGATTAGCCGGCTCAAGCTCTTGCTCTGAAACCCGCTGCCGGGAAGCGCGCTTTCCTGGTCGCGGGTATCGAAGACGATGAGACCGCCCTGCTTCATGAAGGCGTCGACCTTGGCGAGGGTCGCGTCGGGGAGCGGCTCGGCGTCGTCGCGGACCGGCCAGTACAGGATCGGGAAGAACGCAAGCTCGTCCTTGTCGATGTTGACGCCCATGGGCTCGCCGGGCTCGAGCGCGGTCCGGGCGGTGAGCACTTTGCTCAAGCCGGTAAGACCTTGACGGCTCGTCTCGTCGATCTGCGCATCACCCGTCATGACATAAGCGAGATGGGTTTTGAGCGATGCCTTCAGGGCGAAGTCGTCAGCGCTCGTGGTGGCTTCGGGCGCCTCGGCTCTCGCCGTCCCATGCAGTCCCGGCAACAGCGCGAGCGCAAGCAGCACGGCCGCGGCGGCGCGGCCCCGCCGCCCAAGGCCCAGGCCTGCGCTCATCAGCACCACGATCAGGACGTCGACGGCAAAGAAGGCGAGCACGGCAAGATAGAGCCAAGGCTCGAGCGGCACGGGCTTGCGAATGACGTAGCCGCTCACCTGACCTGTTCCTTCGACGGGCTTGAGCGGCTTGAGCACGGTCTTGGCGGTAATCACATTGAAGGCGCGAGGAGTGCCGGCGGGGCCGTAATAGCCTGGCGGATGGTCCGGCCCGGGAGCGGTGCTGTCGATGGTGTCCGGGGAGAGCGGCGCGGCGCGCGGCGGCGGCGACGTTAATTGGCCGTAGCCGTCCAGAGTCTGGATCGGCGGCAACGCGGCCGCGGACGTGACGCTGGTCGTCGGCATGGCATTGGGCGTTGACTTGGCGGCCCCTCTAATCTGCCCGGCTGACTCGCCGGGAGCAGGGCTGATCTTGCTCGGACCAAGGGTCGAGACGCGGCGGAGCATCTCAACGAAAAGGCCAGACAGCGGCAGGTTGGACCAATCCGAATTCGCCGTAACATGGAACAGCACGATCCAGCCTTCGCCCTGGCGGGACGCGGTGACGAGCGGCGTCCCGTCGGCCAATCTCGCCCAGACTTGCGCATCCATGGCGACGGTGGGGTCGGCCAGCACCTGGCGATTAACTTTCACGTCATCGGGCACGGTAAGACCGCTGAAGGGGCTCGAGGCTTCGAACGGCGCCAATGGCTGTGGCGTGCTCCAGGACAGCGAGCCGCCAAGCGAGCGGCCGCCGCGGCGCAAAGCGACCGGGAGCAGCTCGTCGCCGCCCTGTTCGAGGCGAGGGCCGGCAAAGCGAATGAGCACGCCGCCCGATTTGAGCCAAGCATCGAGCTCTTCCTCGGTGCCGGCGACGAGCTTGCCAATATCGGCGAGCACGATGGCAGACACTTTGTCGTCGATCAGCTCATGCACGCCCAATGCGACATTGGCTTCTTTTGGCGTGACGACGTCGGCGTAAGGTATGAGCGCGCGCTGGACATAATAGAGCGGTGACAGCAGCGGCTGCGCGGCCTCCCGCGATTCACCCGAGATGATGCCGACCCGGCGCCATTCCGAGCGGCCGTCGAGGAGATGCACGGCGCCGGCCGACCGCTCGCCGGCGATCTCCAGACGCGCGACCTGATTGCGGATTTCGAGCGGCAGCTCAAAATGGGCGCGTGCCTCGCGCGCGCCTTGCGGGATAGCGAAGGGCGCTTCGCCGAGGGGCTCGCCGCGGCCGGTGAGCGCCTTGACCACGCCCGAGCGCGGGCCCTCAGCCCCGCTCAATACGCGCGCGGCAAGCTCGCTCCCGTCTCCCGTGGCTTGATCGAGCGCAAGCGCTGCGTTGTCCCCGTCCGGGCGCAAGGTGAGGATGCTGCCGGAGCGGCCGGCGAGCTTGGTGAGGCTTTCGACAAAAGCCGGACCCTCGCCATAGTCGAGCCCGTCGGAAAGCCACACCACGCTATAATCCGTCTTGCCGCCAAGCTCGCGCTCGAGCGTCGCGGCAAGCGCCTTGCGATCCGGCGCGTAGGGCTGCGGCGTGAGCCCCGCCGCGCGTTCACGGGCCTGCTCAGCGGCGACGGGACCGGTCAGCGGATCTCCGGGTGCGGAGGGCGCGAGCACGATGGTCCTGCCGTCACTTCCGGCGCGATCGATAGCGGCATCGATGGCCTCGCGCCGCTCCGGCCAATGCGACGCGGCCGCCCAGCCATTGTCGATGACGAGCAGGAGCGGTCCGGTGCCGGTAAAGCTCTGCCGGTCGGGGTTGAGCACGGGTCGCGCCAGCGCCAGCACGATCAGAGCGGCGAGCAGCATGCGCAAGGCGGTCAGCCACCACGGGCTATGGGCCGGAGTCTCCTCGGTGGATTTGAGATCCTTCAGCAGCCGCGTCGGCGGGAACACCACGTGGTGCGGGCTTGGCGGCGTCAGCCGCAACAGCCACCAGATCGCCGGCAGCGATGCGAGGCCGAGGAGAATCCAAGGTTGCAGGAAGCCGATGGCGCCGAGGGTCATCATCGGCGCCGGCTCTCATCCGCCTCGCCGGCCACCACCGCAGACGGCGGCCGATAGCGGTAGTCGCGTTCAAGGCCAGCCAGGCGATTGTGCAGGGAGAGTACCGCTTCCTCCGGTGGCCGATCGGTGTGGTGAACGAGGAACGACCAGCTGAGGCGGCGCGCCTCCGCGGCAAGGGCGTTCCGATGGCTCTTTAGCCGTTCCTGGTAGCGCTCGCGCAAGCTCTCGGCGCGTCCGGCGATCACCCGGTCGCCGCCTTCGCTTGCGGTGAATTCCGTGCGGCCTTCGTAAGGAAGCGTCTCCTCGGCAGGATCAAGGATCTGCACGAGATGGCCGCGTACGCCTTGTGCCGCGATCTCCTCGAGCCGGGCGCTCGTCTCCTCGATCGGCTCGAGCAGGTCGCTGAACAGGAGGCATTCGGAAAAGCGGCTCAGTCTTGCCGGCGGCGGCAGGCTCCTCGGTTTGCTCGCATCCCTCATCAACACCTCGGCCACGCGGCGCGTGGCGTTGCGGCCGGTGAACGGCGTATGCCCCAGGACGCCGACGCGCTCGCCGGCGCGCGACAAGAGCTCAGAGAGAGCAAGTGCCAGCACGACGGCACGGCTGTCCTTGAAGGTCTTCGACAGAGACGAGCGGAAATGCATGGACGGCGATAGATCGACCCAAAGCCAGACCGTATGAGCCGCTTCCCATTCGCGCTCGCGCACGAAGAGGTGGTCCGAGCTCGCCGAGCGCCGCCAGTCGATGCCGGCCTGCGAATCGTTGTGGTCGAAATGCCGAAACTGCCAAAAGGTCTCGCCTGGTCCGGCGCGCCGGCGCCCATGGGTGCCATGGGTGACGGTGTGGGCAACCCGTTGCGCCTCGATCAGCAGCGCCGGCATGCGCGCAGCCAAGCTATGGGCCTCGGGCTCCTCGGCCGGAAATGGCTGGAGCGCTCTCTCCTCGCGTTGGGCCACGCTTGGCTTACCCTAACGGCTTGACGAGCTTCGCCACCAGATCGCTCATCTGCATGCCTTCGGCGCGAGCGGCGAAGGTGAGCGCCATGCGGTGCTTGAGCACAGGCTCGGCAAGCTCGATCACGTCGTCCACCGAGGGAGCCAGTCTCCCATCGATCAACGCCTTGGCGCGGACCGCGAGCATCAGCGCCTGGCTCGCCCGGGGGCCGGGGCCCCAGGCGATCATGTCCTCGAACTCCTGATGGATGCCGGTGCCCGGCCGCGCCGAACGGACCAGCTTGAGAATCGCATCGACCACCTGATCGCCAACCGGCAACTGACGCACCAGGCGTTGCGCCGTCATCAGCTCATCGGCCGACAGGATCGTCTTCAGCGAGCGGTCCTCGACGCCGGTCGTGGCGTAGAGCATGCGCCGCTCGGCGACCTCGTCGGGATAGGAGACGTCGATTTGCAGCAGGAAGCGGTCGAGCTGGGCCTCGGGCAGGGGGTAGGTGCCTTCCTGCTCCAGCGGGTTCTGGGTGGCCAGCACATGGAAGGGGCGGGGAACGTCATGGCGCACACCGGCCACGGTGACGTGGTGCTCCTGCATCGCTTGCAGCAGTGCCGATTGCGTCTTCGGGCTTGCCCGGTTGATCTCGTCGGCCATCAAGAGTTGGGTGAAGACCGGGCCCTTGACGAAGCGAAAGCTACGCCTGCCACCCGCGCCTTCTTCCAGCACCTCCGAGCCCACGATGTCGGACGGCATCAAATCGGGAGTGAATTGAATACGCTTGTTCTGGAGGCCAAGCACCGCGCCCAGCGTCTCCACCAGGCTCGTTTTGGCGAGGCCGGGCACGCCGATGAGGAGCGCGTGGCCGCCGGACAAGAGCGTGATGAGGGCGAGCTCGATGACGCGATCCTGGCCGAAGATGACCGAGGCCGTGGTTTCGCGCACATTCTCGATCTTGGCGCCGATTTCGTCGAGGCGGTCGATAAGCTGGGTTTCCGTGGCTGCAACTGTTGTCATGTGTCGGTCTTGCTCGGACTAGTGTCGGGAAGCTGGACTATAGGGCCAAAGGGATGGCCCGAAAGAACACTTTGCGTGAAAAATCGGTAACAATAACGTTGGTCTGCCAAAGGATTTCAGGCCAGCAGTACCTGGACATAGGTAGGAGGCTTTCGAGGGCCGCTCAAGATGGCTAGCCGAAACAAAAAGAACGTGCTCGGCGCACTCGACGAAGTCCGCGGCAGGCCTGCCCTGAAGGCACGGCGCGGTCCGCAAGACTGCGGCGATATTGGATTGAAGATCGCCCGCGACGGCACCTGGTACTATCAAAATAGTGCGATCGATCGGAAGCCGCTGGTCAAGCTCTTTGCCTCGGTGCTCAGGCGGGAGGATGATGGCCGGTACTGCCTGATGACGCCGGTCGAGAAGGTGCAGGTCGAGGTCGAGGATGCGCCGTTTCTGGCCGTGGCCTTGGAGGTCGAGGGGAGGGGCAGACGACTGGGTCTCACCTTCCGCACCAATATCGGCGACCTTGTAGAGGCTGGCGCCGAGCATCCCTTTACGTTCCGCGTGGAGAAGGACGGGAGCTTCACCCCGTTCATTCTGGTGCGGGACCGGCTGCAAGCCCGGATCGCGCGCCCGGTCTATTACGAGCTGGTCGCCGCCGCGGTCAGCGAAGTCCGGGGTAGCGCGCGGGAGTTTGGGGTATGGAGCGGGGGCGTCTTTTTCCCGTTTCCGGCACCGGGAGGATCAGGCGCCGGCTGAGCGGCCTTGGGGCGCGCGGGCGCCGCTCGCTTTGTGCCGCGACCGCCGCTATGGTGCCGGAAATCGTCGCCACGCCAAGGCTTACCGCCGATGCTGCGCATCGCCCTGATCGACATCGTCATGTTCTCGCTCCCCTTTCTTATCTACGGGGCCTATATGATTGCGACCAAAGGGACCTCGCCCGCGGATGTCTGGCAAAGCGCGCCGGTGCTCTGGCTGTTGGCCGTGGGGTGCCTGCTGTTGCTGATCACCATGGCGACTTTGATCTCCTTCTCCGGCGGCAAGCCAGGCGGCACCTATCATCCGCCGACCATCGAGAATGGGACGATCAAACCCGGCAAGATTGACTGACGGCGATAAGCGGATGTCAGAGCTCGACCGGGAGCACCGTTCCGAACCGCCTTCGCTGAAGGAAGCGGAATGGCTCGCGCGGCGTGAAACCAAGGCCGTGTTCGACGCACTCAGCGTCGACGGCGTCGAGACGCGCGCTGTCGGCGGCGCGGTGCGCAATGCGCTGCTCGGGCTCCCCGTCTCCGAGATCGATCTCGCGACCACCGCGCGGCCCGATGAGGTGGTGGCGCTTGCCGAGCAGGCGGGCCTGAAGGCCGTGCCGACCGGGATCGATCACGGCACGATCACCGTTATCGCCAATGGCCTTCCCTTCGAGGTCACCACGCTCAGATGTGACGTCGAGACCTTCGGCCGCCACGCCAAGGTCGCCTTCACCACCTCCTGGGAGGAGGACGCGAGCCGCCGCGACTTCACGCTCAACGCGCTTTACGCCGATCGAGACGGCAGGGTGTTCGATCCACTTGGCGGACTTGGCGATCTCGCCGCGGGCCGGGTGCGCTTCATCGGCGATGCGGAAGCCCGGATCAAAGAAGACTATCTGCGCATCCTCCGCTTCTTCCGCTTCAACGCTTACTACGGCAAGGGCGCAATGGACCCCGAGGGGCTCTCGGCCTCGGTCAGGCTGCGCGGCGGACTCGATCAGCTCTCCGCCGAGCGCGTCGGCGGCGAGCTCCGGCGCATCCTGGTCGCGCCGGGGGCGATAGCCGCCATCGCGGCGCTTTACGATTACGGCCTCCTCACCGGGTTACTCGGCGGGGTGCCGCGGCTTGGGCCCTTCGTCAGGCTGATCGCGATCGAGGCGGCGGTGGGCTTGACGCCCAGTGCCGCGCTCCGGCTCGCGGCGGTCGCAATCTTCATCGAAGAGGATGTGGCGCGCCTCGTCCAGCGCTTGCGGCTTTCCAATGCGGAGCAGGCGGTGCTCATACTGGCGGCGCAAGTGGGGTCGGATGCCGGCGCCTTGCCGGATGAGACGGCCACCAAGGAGGCCCTTTATCGTTTGGGCGTTGACTCCTACCGAGCATATCTTCTGCTCGCCTGGGCGCAGTCGCTGGCCGGTCCGAACGATCGCACCTGGCACTCCGCGTTCATGCTGCCGGAGTGCTGGCGAGCGCCGACGTTTCCCTTGCGCGGGCCCGACATCATGGCGCTTGGCGCGTTGAAGGGGCCCGAGATCGGCGAGGCTTTGCGGCGTCTGGAGCAGGATTGGATCGAGGGCGGCTTCGGATTGACCCGCGAGCAACTCCTCGCCAAGGCCCGCACACTGATCGCCGAGCGGCGCTAGCCGTCCGTGCTCGTCAGTGAAGGGCGACCAGATCAAACCAATGGCCGTTGCGGCCAAAGCAAGTGAGACTGGCACTATGGCGATCTCGACCAACACGTCGAGACCGCGCCGCTCGCCGGTGGCCGTGCCGACATCGCTGTCGAGAAACTCGCTGAAGCTCGTATCGCGTTGATGCCAGCGTGGGTCCTTCACGGCATAGTGCGATCTGATCAAGAAGAGCGTGAAGAAACACGAAGAACAGCGTCACGACAACGAGGTCCAATCCACCTCGCCGCCCCTGGCGAAGTTGAACCAGGTCACGGCGATGAACCAGAAAGCGGCGCCCGAGACAATCTCGACGACGATCCGATGGACGCCAGTTTCGGCCAAGCGAGACGTCCCGTCCCGCTGACGATCCTTTACGATTTCATCTGACATTGGCCGCCTCCTTACGCAGTGAAAGACTACAGAGGCGGTCGGTCGACGCGTGAGCGTGGCCGACCGGACTGAAGGGCTAACGCGGGAGGCAGGGAAAAAGGCGCCTTGGGCAATTCGACGCACGGCCGAGAGCGGTCGCTCTAAGCTGAGGGTGCCCGAAGCCGTTCGATCAGCGCCATGGCTGCGGCCGGCGCCCGCAGCTTCCCCTCATGAATGAAATAGATGAACACGTCGCGCGGTTTCACCGCCGCTTGGTGCCCTGCATCGAGGCGCCGAAGGTCATCGGGCGCGCTGCCTTGCGCCCAAATCCGTGCGCGCTTGGCCCAGGCATCGAGCTCGCGCGGTGGGTAGGCGGCCGGCAGCGCGTCGTCACCTCTTTGCAGCCGTGCATAGACCACATCGCCGGTGAGGTCGACGATATTCGGCCAGCTCTCGGCGTCGACATAGGTGGCGGTGACGCCGGATGCGCGCAGCAATTCGGCGACGCGCGGCACGTTGAAGCTGTGATGGCGAACCTCGACGACGTGGTTGAGTTTGCGCCCTTCCAAGGCGCTCGGCAGCAGATCGAGGAACTTGCCGAAATCGTCCTCGTCGAAGCGCTTGAAGGGCGCGAACTGCCAGGCGATAGGCCCAAGCTTGTCGCCGAGCTCCACGAGCCCCGACTTTAAGAAGCGATCGATGAAAGCGCCGGTCTCGGCCAGCACCTTTTGCTGCGTGACGAGCCGCGGGCCTTTGACGGAGAAGACGAAACCGTCCGGCGCGGTCGCCGCCCAGTTGCGGAAGCTCTTTGCGCTTTGCAGTCGATAGTGGGTGGCGTTGATCTCGATCGAGGTGAGATGGCTCGTCGCGTAGGCAAGCTCGTCGGCCTGCTTCAGGCCTTTGGGGTAAAACACGCCGCGCCACGGCGCGTAGTTCCAGCCGCCGATGCCGACGCGAATGCGTCCTGCGGGCGCAGGTTTTCTCGCCATGAGGAATCACTCCTCGTCATGCCCGCGAAGGCGGGCATCCAGTAACCAATGTCCTTAGATTTTCGCTACACCGGGGTTACTGGATTGCCCGGTCGGGCCGGGCAATGACAATGAGCAATTTGATGGGCATAAGGCAAAAGAAAAGAGCCGCGCTTTGGAAAGTGCGGCTCCTTCTTTACGCGGAACGAAGGGGGGAAGCTTAGAAGTCCATTCCGCCCATACCGCCCATGCCGCCACCACCTGGCATTGGCGGGGCGCTCTTCTTCGGCTTCTCGGCGACCATGGCCTCGGTGGTGATGAGGAGGCCTGCGACGGAGGCCGCATCCTGCAGCGCCGTGCGCACGACCTTGGCCGGATCGATCACGCCCTGCTTGACGAGGTTGCCATATTCGCCGGTCGCGGCGTTGTAGCCGAAGGCGTATTCGGCCCTATCCATGATCTTGCCCGCAACCACCGCGCCGTCCTCGCCGGCATTCTCGGCGATCTGGCGCGCCGGCGCCTGCAAAGCGCGGCGGACAATGCTGATGCCGACCCTTTGGTCGTCATTGGCGGGCTTGAGCTTGTCGAGGACGCCTTGCGTGCGGATCAGCGCCACGCCACCACCGGGCAGGATACCTTCCTCGACCGCGGCGCGCGTTGCGTTCAGCGCATCGTCGACGCGGTCCTTCTTCTCCTTGACTTCCATCTCGGTGACGCCGCCGACCTTTATCACCGCCACGCCGCCAGCGAGCTTGGCCAGCCGCTCCTGCAGCTTCTCGCGGTCGTAGTCGGAGGTGGTGTCCTCGATCTGCTGTCTGATCTGGGCGACGCGCGACTCGATATCGGCCTTCTTGCCGGCGCCGGCGACGATGGTGGTGTCATCCTTGGTGATGGACACCTTCTTGGCGCGGCCGAGCATGTCGAGCGTGACGTTCTCAAGCTTGATGCCGAGCTCCTCGGAGATGACTTGGCCGCCGGTCAGCACGGCGATGTCCTGCAGCATGGCCTTGCGGCGGTCGCCGAAGCCAGGCGCCTTGACGGCTGCGACCTTGAGGCCGCCGCGCAGCTTGTTGACCACGAGGGTGGCAAGCGCCTCGCCCTCGACGTCCTCGGCGATGATCAGGATCGGCTTGCCGGCCTGAACCACGGTCTCCAAGAGCGGCAACAGCGACTGCATGTTGGAGAGCTTCTTCTCATAGATGAGAATGGAAGGGGTTTCGAGCTCGACACGCATTTTGTCGGCATCGGTGATGAAATAGGGGGAGATGTAACCGCGATCGAACTGCATACCCTCGACCACTTCGAGCTCGGTCTCGAAGGCTTTAGCTTCCTCGACGGTGATCACGCCGTCATTGCCGACCTTCTGCATAGCCTTGGCGATCATGGCGCCGATCTCGTGGTCGCCATTGGCGGAGATGGTGCCGACCTGCGCGATCTCTTCGCTCGAGGTGACTTTCTTCGCCTTGGCCTTGAGCTCTTCGAGGACCGAGACGACGGCCATGTCTATGCCGCGCTTCAGATCCATGGGATTGGCGCCGGCGGCTACCGACTTCGCGCCTTCTTTGACGATGGCCTGCGCCAGCAAAGTCGCTGTCGTGGTGCCGTCGCCCGCGGTGTCGGAGGTCTTGCTCGCGACCTCGCGCACCATCTGCGCGCCCATATTCTCGAACTTGTCGTCAAGCTCGATCTCCTTCGCCACCGTCACACCGTCCTTGGTGATGCGCGGGGCGCCGAAGGATTTATCGAGCACGACGTTGCGGCCCTTGGGACCGAGCGTCACCTTGACCGCATTGGCCAAGACGTCGACGCCATGCAGCATGCGCTCGCGCGCGTCCTGCCCAAACTTTACTTCCTTGGCAGCCATGTCTGTGTACTCCGTTGGGCCTCGCGCTAGGGACCGGCGAAGCCGCGTCCGTAAAACGTGAGCCTCGAATTGGGGGATGTGTGCTAGGCGGCCTTCTTCTTGGCCACGGCGCCTTCAAGCACACCGAGAATATCGCTCTCCTTCATGATGAGGAGATCTTCGCCGTCGATCTTGACCTCGGTGCCGGACCATTTGCCGAACAGCACGCGGTCGCCGGGCTTCACATCGAGCGGCTGAACATTGCCCTTCTCGTCAAGCGCACCGGGGCCCACGGCGACGATCTCGCCCTGCTGCGGCTTCTCCTTCGCGGTATCGGGAATGATGATGCCGCCTTTGGTGCGATCGCTCTCTTCGATGCGGCGTAGGACCACGCGGTCGTGCAACGGGCGAAATTTCATGGGCGAACCTCCTCCTGATGGATTTTGATTGAGCGGAAGTCTCGTCGCGGAGACCTCAAGCGCTATCTAAAATATTTAGAGGAAGAGATTAGCACTTTCAAGGCCGGAGTGCCAATCGCGTTAGCAATTGTTGCGTTGTGCTGCCAATATACTGATTCAATTTGCTAATTTCCCTTTACGCAACAAAGCGGCGCAGTTAAGATTCAAAGCAGGGAAAACGCTGCATCGTTACAGGGTTACCAATGAGCGACAGGGACTTCCTCCGCCAGATTGAGGGTTTCGCGCTGACCACGGCGGAGATTCTCTACCATCTTCCAGATCATCACACGCTGTTGCAGAGCTATATCTGGCAGGACTACGACCTCGCGCCGCGCTTCCCCAAGCTCACCGACTTTCTCGATTTCTGGGCGAGGAATCTCGAAGGCCCGCTCTACCGCGTGCGCGTGGCGCATCGGCGGTTGATCGCGCCCGCGGAGTTCAGCTTCATCGAGGGCGAGCTCCGCCTGAATTAGCTTTTGAGCGTAACGATCGCGTTCACTCCTCATGCCGAGGGCGCGTCGATAGACGCGCGTCTCGAAGCATGAGGTCTCTCACCCTTCGAGACGACCGCGTGCCGCGGTCTCCTCAGGATGAGGGGCAAACTGATCGCTTGCCGCTGCCTAACGCCTGAAATCGTATTCGTAGATGTGCGCCTGCTCTTTATCGAGCACCGGCTTCAGATCGCGGAACGCGTTCGGGTAGAGGTAGAACGGGATTCGCGGAAACAGATGATGGATGAGGTGGAAGTTCTGGAACATATAGAGCCAGTTCACGACCGGCTCGATGATCTTGCCCCTCACCCAGAAGATATTGGTGTCGCGATAGCGCTCATGCACTTCGTGCGGCTTGTGGGTGAGATAGGCGAAGAAATAGATGATCAGCGCCGAGGCGAGGATATGCGGCACGATCCACAGCGCCAGCACCTCGCGCCACCAGCCGAACACCGCAAGGCCCAAGGCGATTCCGTACAGGATCAGGTACATGACCGCGATGTGAATGGTGAGCGGCCGCATGCCCGGGATATGTGCGTGGAAGGCGATGTGCTTCCAGAAATACTGGTTGTACCAGAACACGATGGTAAGGCAGCGGAAGAGCACGTTGAACGGGCCCTCAACCGCCACCCAATGGTCCGGGTCGAGCTCGGGGTTGTTGGTGTCGCGGTGATGGGTGAGATGCATGTAGCGGAAGGCTTTGTACTCATGCAGCAGGATGGCGCCGCAGACATAGCCCACCAGATGGTTCAGCCAGAGAAAGTTCGAATCCTTGCCGGCGATGTTGCCGTGGCAAGCCTCATGCAGCGGCGTCTGGTCGAGATAGAGGATGAAGGTGTTGAGGATGAGCCCGAGCCAGAGCGGGATGATATGCATGGCGCCCAAAGTGGTGACGAGCGCGAAGGCGGAGACGATGCCGATGGCGACGAACACGGTAGGCCAGGCCACCATGCCGAGATAAGGCTTCACCAGGCCGAGCGCCTGGCGGTCGGCCGGGGCATTCGGTAGATCGCGCGGGGCTTCCGTTACGCTCGCGTCTGCAGTCGCCGTGCTCATCTTCGAGTCCCTTAGCCTCGTATCAATGCTCTGGCCTCGCGTCCGCTGGGGCGGCCGCCGGGTCTTGCCAGAAGCCTCATCCCCGGAAGTCATTAATTTTGCCCCGCGGAACGCCCTTATTCAAGACGCAAAGCCGCCCTTTCGGCGCCGAGTTGCCGCAGGGGTAAATAGCACGTCAAGGGTGGGATGCCGTCGATGGGGGCTTGCCAGGGGGGCTCAGCCCGGATCCCGGAAGCAAACTGCCGTAAAGGTATAGAAAAAGCCTGTCGGGCTCAGCGAGCCTGGCAGGCAGGATCGATGCGCAAGCTCCGTCCGCCTATTGGCAGAAATAGGGCTGGCCGTCATAGCCGGTGAAATAGCCGGTATGGGAGTCGAAGCTGCGATAGCGCTGGGCGCAATAGGTGTACCATTCCGGCGTCCAGGCGGGCGGACCATAGGGCCCCGGACCGTAGGCCGCGGGGGCATAAACAACCGGCGGCGGGGGTCCGACATAGACCGGCGCTGCCAACGCGCTGCCGATTACGGCGCCGACGCCGAGGCCGACTAGGCCCGCGCCCCAGCCGCCGCCCCAATAATGGTCCGCTTGAGCCGTTGCCGGCAGTGAGAGGGCGCCGAGGCCGACCAGGCCGGCAACCATGAGGGCTCTCAGATAGGTTCTCGTCATGATGCGTTGTCCTTGGCTGTAGCGCCCGCAGACGCGATCTTGCGGGCGCGACCGATTCTTGAGCGTAGGGAGGAGCGAGCTAATCGCCCCTTTACGGCAAAATAGGGCCGGCAAGGTGAATCCGCGGTTAAGTATTCGGCAGGCCCGCGCCTGGGATTAAGGCAATAAAAAACCGCCGGGCACTCGGCCCGGCGGTGGGTCAATCGTTCACCGCGCGGTCGCGCGGGACGCGCTTGCTTTAGGCGAGCTGAACGTTCGCGGCCTGCTTGCCGCGGCCGCGACGGTCGTCCTCGATCTCGAAGGAGACCTTGTCGCCTTCATTCAGCGCCGGCACGCCGGAACGCTCGAGCGCGGACGCGTGTACGAACACGTCCTTGCCGCCGTCCTCAGGCGAGATAAAGCCGAAGCCGCGCGAATGATTGAAGAATTTCACTGTGCCATTGACACGAGCCATTGGGGGATTTCCTTTCCCGTTCGAAGCTTCACACAACGGGCCACGGACTCAAAAGAGCCCTCTGGCGTCTTGAGATTTCAGGAAAGGTCGTCGCGCTCGTATTCGGCTCGATGGGTCACTTTGCCGTCAGTCCAAGTCCGCGCCCAAAGCCTTGAGCGCCCGGTGCAAAGATTATGAGCAGAAGCCATTGGCTTGGCAAGCCAAAATCGGCTCGCCGAGATTGAGGCTCGGCGAGAATCGGGCGCGCAATTTCGCTCAGCGCGCCGCCCGCCGGCGCAACGGATAGGCCTTGTCCTCGTAGAGCTGGCGGATGCCGAGATGGTCGAACCGCTCCTCGTTCACCTCGAGCACGGCGGCGGCCAATCCCGCCTGCGACAGCTCCTCGACGGCATAGCGGATCGCGGCCGCGGCGCTCGGGAACCGGCGATAGGCCACCGGCTGGCGCATCCCCGGCCGGCCTTTGGGAGCATAGAGCTCCGCTGGCGCATTGTAGTCGAACGAGCGGGCCACGAGCTAACGGCTCCCTGACGCTGCCGGCAACACGCTGGCTTTCTAGCTAGTCGGCGCGGCGAGCCAGGCCCCCATCAGCTCGTCACGAGCAGTTTCGCAAGCGTCAAGTTTGGCACGAAAGAGGCGGGAAACCAAACCGCAGATGAACGGGCGTCTCAGCGCCGGTTCAGCGGCGGCGGCCTACCAGGGCGGCAAGGCACGCGCGAGGGGGCGGGCCCCTGGAGGTTCGTCATGTGGAAGATCGTGCTCCTGCGGCTCGCTACGGCGATCAGCCTTCTTATCGCGCAGCTTGTCTTGGATGCGCCGGTGATCCAGACGCGCGTCGGCGCGGCATACGAGCCGCCGGCCCTGATGTATGGCGGGATCCGGGGGTGATTTCGCTTCTCATGCTGAGGAGCGGCCGCAAGGCCGCGTCTCGAAGCATGGGGCCTCATCCTTCGAGGCTCGCTCCGCTCGCACCTCAGGATGAGGAACTCGCGACTAAGGCCACATCACCAGGGGTGGCATGGAGGACAGGATCGCCTCGACATGGCCGCCGGTCTTCAGGCCGAAAATCGTGCCGCGGTCGTAGAGCAGGTTGAACTCCACATAGCGGCCGCGGCGGATCAGCTGCTCCTCGCGATCGGCGTCGGTCCATGGCAGCGCCATGTTACGGCGGACGATCTCCGGATAGATATCGAGGAAGGCACGGCCGACGCTCTCCGTGAAAGCGAAGTCGGCGTCGAAGTCGCCGGTATCGAGATAGTCGTAGAAGATGCCGCCGATCCCCCGCAGCTCCTTGCGGTGCGGCAGATAGAAATACTCATCGCACCAGGCCTTGAAGCGCGGATAGTCGGCCGACTTCTGGCCTTCGCAGGCCGCATGCATCGCCGCGTGGAAGTCCTTCGAATCTTTGTCTTCTTGGGTGCGGCGGCGCATCAGCACGGGGGTCAGGTCGCCGCCGCCGCCGAACCATCCCTTGGTCGTCACCACCACCCGCGTATTCATATGGGCGGTGGGGGCGTTGGGGTTTTTCGGGTGAGCGATGAAGGAGATGCCGGAGGCCCAGAAGCGCGGGTCCTTGTCGGCGCCCGGGATCTGTTTGGCGAATTCCGGGGCGAAGATGCCATGCACGGTTGAGGTGTGGCAGCCGACCTTCTCGAACACGCGGCCAGACATCAGCGACATGACCCCGCCGCCGCCGCCGTCCTCGCCGCCAGGCTCGGCGCGCGTCCAGGGCGTGCGGGTGAAGCGTCCGGCCTGTTTACCGGCATAAAGCGGCGAAGCCTCGGCTTCGTCCTCGATCGCCTCGAGCGCTGAGCAGATCCGATCCCGCAAGGTCTCGAACCACACTCGCGCGCGCTCCTTTTGCGCCCCGAGCGGCAGGGCGGGTGAGACCGGTTCACTCGTCATCTGTTTGGGCTTTGCTTGCGTCATCGGCTCCAAGCTGCCTTCCAGCAGGGCATTTCGAACATATGCCTGGCCACGGTTAGAGGTCTCTGGAATGGCGTGGCGGGTCAAGCCCGTCCTTGACGGCGATCAAAGTCTTGCGCTTCAGAGCAGTGTAATCGGGAGTCTGGGAAATTTTTGTGCACTGCGCCAATTTGCCCAGGATGTGGTCCTGGACAAGCTTGGATGCTGATGCAAGAAAGCAACTGGAGCCATGCTAGCCTTAGTCTAGGCGAGCAGGGGAGAGGCATAAGCTCAAGGGGCAAAATAGCGACGCCGGCCCATGGGGGCGGACGCGGAATCGAGTATTTTCCGCAAAGACCGGCTGATGCAGTTTGCGCCATGGGCGATGATTAGGAGCCTTGGCGAATTGGCCGACAGCACGCAACTAACTCCCACACATTTCCCTGTTCCCGATAAGGATGAGCCGTCGCGGCGCGACGTGATCATGATCGCCGCCGGCGGCTTTGCCGCTGCCGGCGGCGCGCTCGCGCTGTGGCCGCTGCTCGATCAGATGAACCCGGACCAATCGGCGCTGTCGCTCGCCTCCACCGAGGTCGATCTCGCCCATGTGGAGGCGGGGCAGGCGATCACCGTGATGTGGCGCGGCAAGCCGATCTTTATCCGCCACCGCACCGATGCGGAGATCAACGCGGCTAAGGATCTGCCGGTCGACGAGCTGCCCGACCCGCTCGCCCGCAACGCCAATCTTCCCGACAACGCGCCGGCGACCGACGATAACCGGACCACCAAGGGCCGTCAGCCCTGGCTCGTAATGATCGGCATCTGCACCCATCTCGGCTGCATTCCGAAAGGGCAAGCGGTCGGCGACCCCAAGGGCGAATATGGCGGCTGGTTCTGTCCCTGCCATGGCTCGCAATACGACACTGCCGGGCGCATACGCAAAGGGCCGGCGCCGCAGAACATGGCGATCCCGCCCTACGCCTTCACCGCCGACACCAAGGTCAAGATCGGGTGAGCCAGGGACCGATGGAGCATTCCTCGAGCTACGAACCGACCAGCGGCTTCGGCAAATGGATCGACACGCGGCTGCCGATCCCGCGGGTGATGTACACCCAGTTCATCACCTTCCCGACGCCGCGCAATCTGAACTATTGGTGGACCTTCGGCGGCATCCTCACCTTCATGCTCGTGGCGCAGATTGCCACCGGCGTCGTGCTCGCCATGCACTATGTGCCGACGCCGGAACTCGCCTTCGACAGCGTTGAGAACATCATGCGCGACGTGAATTGGGGCTGGCTAATGCGCTACTCGCACGCCGTCGGCGCCTCGATGTTCTTCCTCGCCGCCTACATCCACACTTTCCGTGGCCTCTATTACGGCTCCTACAAGGCGCCGCGCGAGGTGCTGTGGATCCTGGGCGTGCTCATCCTCTTGTTGATGATCGCCACCGCCTTCATGGGCTACTCGCTCGTGTGGGGGCAGATGAGCTTCTGGGCGGTCACCGTGATCACCAATCTGTTCTCCTCGCTCGACGCGGTGATCCCCGGCCTCGGTACGCGGCTCGTGCAGTGGATCTGGGGCGGCTTCGCGGTTGGCGCCCCGACGCTCAACCGGCTCTACAGCCTGCACTATCTGTTTCCGTTTGTGATCGCGGGCGTGGTCGTCTTGCACATTTGGGCGCTGCATATGCCCGGCAACAACAATCCGACCGGAATCGACGTGAAAGGGGCGCGCGACGTCGTGCCGTTCCACCCCTATTACACGATCAAGGACGGCTTCGCGCTCGTTCTGTTCGCCATCCTCTTCGCGGTCTTTGTCTTCTACGCGCCGAACACGCTCGGCCATCCGGACAATTACATCCCGGCCAATCCGCTCCAGACGCCGCAGCACATCGTGCCGGAATGGTACTTCCTGCCGTTCTACGCGATCCTCCGTGCCATCCCGAACAAGCTGTTCGGCGCCGCCGGTTTGATCGGCGCGATCGCCGTCCTCTTTTTCGTGCCCTGGCTCGATACCTCGCGCGTGCGCTCGACCAGCTACCGCCCGATTTACAAATGGTTCTTCTGGGCGTTCGTGATCACCTGCTTTGCGCTCGGCTATCTCGGCTCGCAGGCGCCGGAAGGCGCCTATCTCATCTTTGGCCGCATCTTCACCGCCTATTATTTCCTGTTCTTCCTCGTGATCGTGCCGGTGGTGGGGTGGATCGAGAAGCCGAAGGCCCTGCCGGGCAGCATCACCGAAGCGGTGCTGGGACCGGAGGAGGCGCCGTCGCCCGCTGAGCTCGCCTCGCGCCGGCGTGAAGCAGAGGCGGTGATATGAGAACGCCACGGTCGTTCGGCTTGGGTTTCGCCGCAATTTTTGTGTTCGCGCTTGCCGTTCAGGCGCGGCCGAGCGTTGCCGCCGACGAGCCCGAAATTTCCGCGCAGGACTGGAGCTTCACGGGGCCGTTCGGCACCTACAACAACGCTCAGCTCCAGCGCGGCTTCCAGGTCTTTAAGGAAGTTTGCTCGAACTGCCACTCGATGCGGCTTCTCTCCTACCGGAATCTCGGCGAGAAGGGCGGCCCGGAATTCCCGCCCACGGCGGTCGAGGCTCTCGCCGGTCAGGTCCAAGTGACCGACGGTCCGAACGAAAAGGGCGAGATGTATCAGCGCCCGGCGCGGCCGTCCGACCGGTTCCGCTCGCCCTTCCCAAATCCGGAAGCCGCGCGGGCCGCCAATAACGGAGCGCTGCCGCCTGACCTTTCGGTCATGGGCAAGGCGAGACCTGGCGGGCCCGACTACATCTATGCACTACTCACCGGCTATCGCACGCCGCCGGCCGGGTTCCAGCTCGCGCCCGGAATGCATTACAATATCGCCTTCCCGGGACACCAGATCGTCATGCCGCCGCCGCTCAGCGACGGCATCGTCACCTATACGGACGGCACCAAGCCTACGCTCGACAATTATGCGCGGGACGTCTCCGCCTATCTGATGTGGGCGGCCGAGCCGAAGCTCGAGGAACGCCACGAGATCGGCGCGAGAGTGATGGCCTTCCTCATCGTCTTCGCCGTGATCATGTTCCTGGCCAAGCGCGTGGTTTGGGCGCGCTTGCACGAGGATCCTCACCCCTCTACTTGATCCGCCAATATCCGCTCCGTCATGGCCGGGCTTGTCCCGGCCATCAAACGGGTCTCCTAGCTAGATGCTGTGTGCTTATATGCAGGTTGAGGGCTAGGCGGCGCGGCCGCGACAGGGGAAGGGGATCAGCATGGCGCGCGCAGTGCTCGGCATCATCGGCGGCTCGGGGCTTTACGATCTTCCGGGCTTACAGAATGTGCGCGAGGAGCTCATCGCAAGCCCCTGGGGCGAGCCGTCCTCGGCCTTGCGCATTGGCGACATCGCGGGACTTCCGATCGTGTTCTTGTCGCGCCACGACAAGGGCCATCGCCTGTCGCCCACCGACATCAACTACCGCGCCAATGTCGACGTGATGAAGCGGGCAGGGGTCACCGACCTCATCTCGCTCTCGGCCTGTGGGTCTTTCAAGGAGGAGCTGCCGCCCGGCACTTTCGTACTAATCGATCAGTTCGTCGACCGCACCTATCACCGCGCCAACTCCTTCTTTGGCACAGGCTGCGTAGCCCATGTGTCTATCGCGCATCCGGTCTCTCCGCGCCTGCGCATCCACTTGGCGGAAGCGGCCATGGCGGAAGGCATCCAAGCGGTGCGCGACGGCACCTATGTCTGCATCGAGGGCCCGCAATTCTCAACGCTGGCCGAGAGCTTGACCTATAAGGGCCTCGGCTATTCCGTGATCGGCATGACCAATCTGCCCGAGGCCAAGCTCGCCCGGGAGGCGGAGATCTGCTACGCGACCGTGGCCATGGTCACCGATTTCGACTGCTGGCATCCAGACCACGACGCGGTCACCGTCACCGACATCATCAAGGTGCTGATGGCGAATGCGGAGAAGGCGGCACGGCTCGTAGCAAAGCTCGCCCGCGATTTCCCGCGTGAGCACGAACCATGTCCGATTGGGTCGGACCGCGCGCTCGACACGGCAATCATCACGGCGCCCGAAGCGCGCGATCCGGAGCTCGTGAAGAAGCTCGACGCGGTCGCCGGCCGGGTTCTTGACCGCGCCTAGGCCTTAAGGCGTCGGTGTCGTGTGCATCGGCATGTGCACGCCAACGATACCTAGCAACCCTCCCAGGAGGGCGCTGAGCACGATCGCCAGCAGCATGAGGATGATCATCGCTGGGATCGAGGCGATGCTCCATTTCACCAGGATCATCACGATCCGCCAGAACGGCACGTCGATGTCGCGCAGAGTGACCAGATTTTCGTCGGCCATGGCATTCCCCCTGTTGCTTGTCTCTGACGCATGATCTTATCCGAAAAGTCTGCAACTTCTCGCGATCATGCTTTCTTTGTTTTGGACGCATGATCTTGTCCGAAAAGTCTGCAACCTTTCGGGATCAATGCTGTGCCGGCCGGCGCTAGCCAGCAGCGCTCGGTTCGATTATAGGCTCGCGAGGTGTCGGTTTTTGTCTCGCCCCTCGCGGAGGTCTCGCATGAGCTTGACTGCCAATATCGATCTCAAGGACCTCGTCCGCACGATACCTGACTATCCGAAGCCTGGCATCATGTTCCGCGACATCACCACGCTGCTCGGCCATGCCGACGGGTTTCAGGCCTGCATTGAGCAGCTCGTCAAACCGTTCAGCAATCAGCGGGTCGAGTCGGTCGCCGGCATCGAGGCGCGCGGCTTCATTCTCGGCGGCGCAGTGGCCGATCGCCTGCATTGCCGCTTCATCCCCATCCGCAAGAAGGGCAAGCTGCCGGCCAAGGCCATCGGCCAGGAATACGAGCTCGAATATGGCATCGACATCATCGAGATCCACGAGGATGCGCTCAATGCCGGCGAGCCGGTGTTGCTGGTCGACGATCTGATCGCCACGGGCGGCACCGCGGCGGCGGCGGTCAAGCTGTTGCGCAAGCTCCATGCCGAGGTGGTCGGCGCCGCCTTCGTCATTGACCTGCCAGATCTTGGCGGCGCGGCTCGCCTCGCCAAGCTTGGCGTCGAGTGTCACACGCTGATGACCTTTGAGGGCGATTGATCCCGCCATGAAGATCGACGGCAAGCCCTATCGCACCATCTGGCTCAACGAAGGCGGCTGGTCGGTCGAGATCATCGACCAGACCAAGCTGCCGCATGAATTTGCCACGGTCACGCTGCGGAGTTTGGCGGACGCGGCCCGCGCCATCTCGACCATGCAGGTGCGCGGCGCGCCGCTGATCGGGGCGACCGCGGCCTATGGCGTATGCTTGGGGCTCCGTGAGGATGCCTCCGACGAGGGTCTCGACCGCGCTATTGAAACGCTCGTCGCCACAAGGCCAACCGCCATCAATCTCCGCTGGGCGCTCGATGAGATGCAAAAGGCCGTGCGCAACCAGCCGCGCGAGGCGCGGCTCGCCGTCGCTCATGCCCGCGCCGCCTCGATCTGCGACGAGGACGTCGAGACCAACCGCCGGATCGGCGAGCATGGGCTCGGGCTGATCCAAGCGCATGCCGACAAGAAGGGCGAGCGCGTCAACATCCTCACCCATTGCAATGCCGGCTGGCTCGCGACCGTCGATTGGGGGACGGCGCTCGCGCCGATCTATCGCGCCCATGATGCTGGCATCGCGCTCCATGTGTGGGTCGACGAGACGCGGCCGCGCAATCAGGGCGCTTCGCTCACCGCCTTCGAGCTTGGCGCGCATGGCGTGCCGCACACCATCGTCGCCGACAATACCGGCGGGCACCTGATGCAGCGGAAGCTGGTCGATCTCTGCATCGTCGGCACCGACCGCACCACAGCGAATGGCGACGTCGCCAACAAGATCGGCACCTATTTGAAAGCGCTCGCCGCGCGCGACAATGACGTGCAATTCATTGTGGCGCTGCCGGGCACGAGCATCGATTGGAGCCTCGACGATGGGAGGGCGATCCCGATCGAGGAACGCGGCGGCGATGAGGTCAAGTTCATGACCGGGCGGTTGCCCGATGGCTCCATCGCGACCGTCGAGATCGCGCCGGCTGGCAGCCCCGCCGCCAATTACGGTTTCGACGTGACACCGGCGCGGCTCATCACCGGCTTCATCACCGAGCGCGGCGTGACGCCAGCCACCCGCGACGGCCTCGCCACACTCTATCCGGAGCACGCCAAGCAGCGCGGCGCGTGATCATGGAATACCGAGAGCTGCTAACGGTCACGCTCGACTTCGCCACGGCAATCCTCCTCGGCGCACTCGTCGGCATCGAGCGCGAAAAGCGCAAGACCGAGGAGGAGGACACCCATCACATTGCCGGCTTGCGCACCTTCATCCTGCTGGCGCTGCTCGGTGCGGCTGCTGGCTGGCTGTCGCGAACCTTGTCGACTCCCTGGATCTTGGCGGCTGCCCTCCTGATCGTCGGCGCCTTCGTCGGGGTGGGCTATGTCATCACGGCGCGGGCGAGCCAAGACGGCAAGGGGCTGACCACCGAGGTCGCCGCGGTCGTGGTGTTTCTGCTCGGCGTCATGGTCATGCTCGGTCATCGCGAGCTTGCCATCGGCCTCGGCGTCGTCACCGCGGCGGTGCTCGCCTACAAGCAGCCGCTGCATGGGCTCGTCGCCAAGCTCGGCTGGGACGATGTCTATGCGGGCTTGCGACTGCTGATCGCGACCTTCATCGCCCTTCCCCTCCTGCCGAACGAACCCATCGATCCGTGGGGCGCGCTCAATCCCTATTCGCTGTGGCTGCTCGTCATTCTGATCTCGAGCCTGTCGCTCGTCGGCTATGTGCTGACGCGGATGCTCGGACCGGCTCGGGGTGTCGCCCTGACTGGATTGGCGGGTGGTCTCGTCTCGTCCACGGCGGTCACCCTGTCGTTTGCCAAGCAGGGGCGCGATCGCCCGCAGATGGCCAATGCGCTGGCCTGCGGCACACTGCTCGCCTGGGCGGTCATGTTCGTGCGGGTCCTCGTCCTGGTGGCGGTCGTCAACCGCGCGCTGCTCATGCAGGTGCTCATCCCCTTTCTAGCGATGGCTGGCGTCGTCGCCGCTTTCGCCGCGCTCCTCTATTTGCGGGATGGCTCGGCCGCCAATGGCGCGAGCGCGCAAGAGGATCTGAAGGTCACAAACCCCTTCAGTCTGACCGCTGCCGCGAAATTCGCGGCGCTGTTCGCCGTGGTTCTGCTCGCCGTCAAAATCGCCCAGGAGAATTTTCCGCCAAGCGGTCTTTACGCGGTGGCGGCGCTCGCCGGTTTGACCGATGTCGACGCCATCACGCTGTCCATGGCGGACTTCGCCAAGAGCGGTGCCGCCCACGTGGCGGTGCTCGCCATTGTCATCGCGGCACTCTCCAACACCTTGGTTAAATGCGGCATGGCCATCGTGCTCGCCGGACTTCTCATTTGCCAGACCGCTCTTGGCGGCAACGGCTGCGACGCTGCTCGCCGGCCTCGCCGCCCCCTTCTGGTCTTGAGCCTGACGCGATCCCTGTTGTGGGCTAGGCGAAAGCAACCGCGGCTGCCAGACCCAACAGCGCGATCGCAGCGGCCGTCAATAGCCAGGTTGAAGGAGGCAACTGAAACCGCTCGCTGGCGACTGGCGCAGGCAACCCAGAACGCTTGGCATACCATTTGGGCCCGGGGCCCCGCATGTAGTGCAATTCCGGCCGATAGGTGTCGAAGAGTTTCCCCACCTCTAAACTCCCTCGCAACATCAAACCCCACCCCTAACCCCAAGATCATCCATGAGAAAATGTTGTAAATGGGTTTGGGACGGTGGCGGAAACGAGGTCATTTTTGGCGTGTCCGAGGCGTGATCTCTGGCGCCTGTTCAGGCGCTGGCCGTCCGGCGGGCACTGCGACCCGGCAAATACGGCGCGATCTAGTAGCCCCTGAGCTCCTTGATCTGAGCGACGGTGAGGCCGTCGACGTCCTCTTTCGTCAGGTTCTCCACGCCCACTTTCGCTGCCTTTGCCTGGGCGACCTTGAACTTGGTGTTCTGGTCCTGCCCGACGGTGCTCGCGCCGGCTCCCGGCTTGACCTCCGCCCAACGTTTGGAGGCTTGCCATTTCATGGAACCGGCCGGCGGCGGCGGCTCGGACGGTGCATAGCTGCGCCTGCCATAAGGGCCCGGCGGCGGCGCATAGGCTTCCGGGGGCGGAGGCGCATAACCCATCGGTGGCCGAGGCGCATAGGCCACTGGAGGCGGACCCGCATAGTCCGGCGGGGGCGCATAACCCCGAGCCCCATAGCCAGGCGGCGGCGGCGCGTAGGCCACCGGCGGCAGCGGCGCGCGGACTACCGGGGGCGGCGCATCGGCCTCCGGGGGCGGCGCATAGGCCACCTCGGCTGGCCGTTGAGCGCAGGACAGCAAAGCCATTCCGGCAGCTATCAGCGCCGAGACGCGAAGGACTTTGCGCATCCGATAGATCCCCCTGGACCCTCCCTTTGGGTCCAGAGCAAGGTTAAGCCGAATGGGTTACCAGAAGGTCACGGACCTATGTCGCGCCGGAGGGGCATCGATTCTTCCGCACGCGCTTCATGGGCGCAAAGCAGACCCAATCGATGGTCCGCTCATTTGGAACCGTTTCGGCACCCGAACGCTCTTCCATAGACCCCGCGGCGGCACAGATACCCCGCGCCACCCTTCCGCGGTGACAATCAGAGAGGCCTTGGGCCTCATCGAAAAGGACTGAGCCATGAGCCGTGTTTCAGCGCCATCCCGTACAAGCGCAATCTTAACCGCGGCGGCCACGCTGGCGGCAATGATGGCACACAACATTTATCGCGCGCGGAAAGCTGAGGGCGAGCATCCGCCTGCTGGTCAGTTCGTTACGGTTGATGGTGTCCGCCTGCATTACATCGAGCGGGGCGAAGGTCCTCCGGTTGTTTTGCTCCACGGCAACATGGTCACGGCCGAGGATTTCGATACGAGCGGGGTATTCGACTTGGTAGCCAAGCGACACCGCGTGATTGCGTTCGATCGTCCGGGTTTTGGCTATAGCGACCGTCCTCACGGTTCGGCATGGAGCGCGGGAACCCAGGCTGACTTGCTCCGAGATGCCTTCGCGATCATCGGCATCAACCCCGGAAATGATCCTCAAAAGAGAAGGCCCCCGACGATCCCTACGTCAACTCTACACGCGATCTCGGTCGGCTCGCCATGCAAATTCGACAGTTATGCTTTCTCGAGGTTCACCTCGGGAGATGGGCGATCGATCTGGCTGAGGGTTGGCGACGTAACCCCAGCCTGATTATCCCCCAGTCCGAGCAGAGGCGAGGAGCGTCGAACGGCGCTGTAGCCAAGGCCACTGTTCTTCCGCCTCCCTGACGACCGGTTTCGGCTCGGGCGTGCCAAAACCAGGCGCCGCGGGTGCAGTTTCGGCTCGGGCCTGAGTCCGGGAGCGGTGCTGTAGCCAAGGCAATTGTTCTTGCGCCTCCCTGACGACCGGTTTCGGCCCGGGCTTGCCAAAACGAGGCGCTGTGGGTGCGGTTTCGGCTCGGGCACCAGTCCGCGAACGCTCTAGCCAGGGCCACTGCTCTTCGGCGCCCGCAGCCTCTATCATCCGAGGCTCGGCTGCAGTCGCCACCGGCGATGGCTTCGTCATCGCGATCATACTCGAGACGTTCCCACCGGTGAGTGGCACGGGCTCCCAACGCGCCGCAGTCCTGACGAGGGTAAAGCCTGGTGCTGATCGTGGTTCACGCGCACGCAGGGTTTCAACCAGGGGGGCCTCCGGCTTCGGCGCGCACCTCGGCTCGGCCTTATCGGTCGAGCCCGACTCAGCCGGCGCCTTGACCTCTATCAACTGGACTCGCCGGACTGGGCGGAAGGTACGATCTGGTCCATATCTTTTCGCCACAAAGGAGCCACGTCTTGCAGCCTCTGAGAACGATTTGCTGGCGCGAGACGAGCGTCACCTTGACGTCCGTATAAACGTGACCATCCACGGGATTGTAGACATTCCCCGCCCACGTGTCGGGTTCCGTAAGACGCATTTTGCTAAAAACCGGAAGGCCAATGATCGGCCTGTCGCGCAGGGAGGGGTCCTCGTTCCGGACGTCGCGGAGCGGCTTGGCTTGTGAGTCCTTCGGGTCCCGCAGCCACACGACCTCGCCGCAGATTCCACGGCCGCATTTCTTGATTTCCACTTTCGCCGAGCCATCATCCTTAGCCCAGATGCCAGAAGGGTCGGCCGCGGATGCCTCGGGTGAGCCACAGGCGGCAAACAAAGCGGCAGCAAGGACGCTGAAGCGTCGGGCCGAATGAGCGATGCTTCATGAGAGCACTTCCCCGCAATGCGATTGCGCCGATGGCGCTAACATTCCAAGAATTAACCATGGGCCTGCGGGCCCTAATTGGACCTTAATGCGACCTTTGTTTGGCTTCGCACCATACAGAGGACGACAGGAAATAATCCCCGCCCTTCGTGCCCGCATTAGACTCCGCATCGTCCCTCGTTCATGAGGACGCGAGCTGCAGACCGTCTGTATCTCGGGCGAGGAGCGCAGCGCCTGAGGTGCCGGCGGAAAGCTTGGCTCGGCTCCAGCGCAAGTCAGGACCTGCCGGCGGGACTAACGGCCAAGCCTCGGGGGTCCTACGTTCGCCGACCGCCTGGACTGGAACACGCCAGGTCGAATCTTCGTGATGCCAGAAGCGGCGCGAGGCACCAGAGGTAAGGGTCGGGGCTGCAATATCGCCGCTTCAGCGGGGCGCCGGAAGGCTGCCAATAAAGTTACGGATGCGGTCTTTCGGCGCTTCGCCAGTCCTCCCATGCGGGAGGAAACTCACAAAGCCCGGACGCGCAGGCGTCGCGGCAAGGAGAGCGCATGCGCGCAGCACTGGCGTCACCCCGGCGAAAGCCGGGGGCCGTTCTTTTCTTTTGCGCTTCGCCACGAGTGGCTTCACGCAACTGGATTCCGGCTTGCGCCGGAATGACGAGAACGCTGAAGCGCCGGACGCGTTCGGCTCTCCGAACGACGGGAGAAGGAATTGGGGTCCGGGCCGGGATTGTTCCTTGCCGCAACCGAGGAAACTTGCCAGAACACCCGTCATGCAAAGCAAATGGAACGACATCTCCGCGCGGGACGCGATCGAGACCTATGGCGCCAAGGGCGTCAGCGAGGATCTGGCGCTCCGCGTCTACACCACGCGCCTGTTGGGCCACGATCCTCTGCTCGTTCTGCATGGCGGCGGCAACACCTCGGTGAAGACGCGGGCCCGCGACGATCTCGGCCAGGAGCACGAGGTCATCGTGGTCAAGGGTTCGGGCTGGGACATGGCCGATATCGAGCCGCAAGGCATGCCGGCGGTGAAGCTCGAGCCGTTGCGGCGCCTCCGCTCGCTCAGCGCGCTAAGCGACGAATCGATGGTCAACGTGCAGCGCTTGAACCTGCTCGATGCCGGCGCGCCGAACCCATCGGTCGAGACGCTGCTGCACGCCTTTTTGCCCAATAAATTCATTGATCATACCCATGCCGCGGCGGTGCTCGCGCTGGTCGATCAGCCGGACGGCGAGGCTCTGGCGCGTGAGGTCTATGACGGGCGCATGGGCATCGTGCCCTATCTCGCGCCGGGCTTCTGGCTCGCCAAAGCGGCGGCTGAGATCTTCGATCAAGACCCACATGTCGATGGCCTGATCTTGCATAAGCACGGCATCTTCACCTTCGGCACCACGGCGCGCGAAGCCTATGAGCGCATGATCGAGCTCGTCTCGCTCGCCGAGAACCGCTTACGCCAGGGCCGTCCCGTGGCGTTTCAGGCGCGGAAGCTTGAGGGTAGGCCTGCTTCGGTGGCAGAGATCGCGCCCATCATTCGCGGCGCGGTCGCGCTGCAACCCGACAAGCCGGGCGGCGAGCCCACGCGCTTCGTCCTGAATTTCCGGTCGAATGCGGAGATCCTCGATTATGTGAACGGCGCCGAGCTTGGCGATTACAGCCAGCGCGGCGTGGTGACGCCCGATCACATCATCCGCACCAAGAACACGCCGTTGGTGCTGCCGCCGCCGCAAGGGGGCAAGCTCGCGGATTTCGCCGAGCACGTTCGCAAAGCGGTCGCCGAGTTCAGCGCTCGCTATGATGCCTATTTCGAGCGCGAGAACGCGCGCGTGGACAACGTGAAGTCGAAGCTCGATTCGGCGCCGCGCGTGGTGCTGGTGCCGGGCGTCGGCCTGTTCGGCGTCGGCCGCACGGCGAAGGATGCTTCGATCGCCGCCGATCTCGCCGAGAACACGGTGCACGTCGTCACGCGCGCCGAGGCCATCGGCCGTTACGAGCCGCTGCCGGAGAGCGATCTGTTCGCGCTCGAATATTGGAGCCTGGAGCAGGCCAAGCTGAGGGGCGCGGTGGTCAAGCCTTTGACTGGGCAGATTGCCGTGGTGACCGGGGCGGGCGCGATCGGCGCGGCGACGGCCAAGGCTTTGGCGGCGGAGGGCGCGGCGGTCGCCGTTCTCGATATCACCGGCGAGACCGCGCAGAAGGTTGGCGGTGAGGTCAAAGGGCTTGGCCTTGCCTGCGATGTGACCAAGCCTGCCGACGTGGCGCGCGCCTTCGCCACCGTTTGCGAACGCTTCGGCGGGGTGGACATCGTCGTGTCCAATGCCGGCGCCGCCTGGCAGGGCCGCATTGGCGACGTTACCGACGAGCTGCTCAGGCAGAGTTTCGAGCTCAATTTCTTTGCCCACCAGACGGTCGCCAAAGAGGCCGTGCGCATCATGCTCCAACAGGGGACCGGCGGCGCGCTGCTGTTCAACCTTTCGAAGCAGGCGGTGAATCCGGGCACGAATTTCGGCCCCTATGGTTTGCCCAAGGCCGCGACCATGCTCTTGATGCGCCAATACGCGCTCGACTACGGCAAGGACGGCATCCGCTCGAACGGCGTCAATGCCGACCGGGTGCGGAGCGGGCTCTTGACCGATGCCATGATCAAGGACCGCGCCAAGGCGCGCGGGGTGTCGGAAGCCGAGTATATGAGCGGCAATCTCTTGGGGCGCGAGGTCCTGGCCGACGACGTGGCCCAAGCCTTTGTCGCGCTCGCCAAGGCGCGCAAGACCACCGGCCATATCGAGACGGTGGACGGGGGCAATATCGCCGCTTCCTTGCGCTAGGCTTAAGTTTCGGCTGGAAGCGCCGCCGCCATCCCCCTCTAATCTGACTCTTTTTGGCTGGGGCTCAGCGTTTCCTTGAGGGAGTTTTAACCGCAACCGGCGAGGGGGCAGGCGCGGTTTCTCATCCCATTCCTCAAGTGAGAGCTTCATGACCCTGCGCTTGAAACTTCTGCTCGCTCTCATCGGGGCGTCGCTGCTCGGTGTCCTTGTCGCCTTCGCCGGCAATGTTGCCCAATCCGGTTCTCGCGGGCCCGCTCGCCGCTGTGCTTGCCGCGGCCCTTGTTGTGGCCCTCGGCAATGGCTACGCGGCACCGTCGCGGGCGCGCTGACGGAGCTTCAGCTCGTCATTCGCCGCTTCATCAAATGGGACATGGACGGCGAGGTGCCGCACGCCGCGCGCGCCGACGAGGTCGGCGATATCGCCAAAGCGCTCAAGGCCTTCCAGACCGATGCGATCAAATGGAGCGAGATGCACAGGAGCGAGCAGGACAGCCAAGTGCAGCTGCGGCTAGCGGCGCAACAGCCGACCGAGGAGCTGATCCATCAGTTCCGGGGCGGCGGAGTGTCATTCGGAGTCGCAAGGGAGTTACAGACCTTGCTCCCGCGCCTAAAGGAACAATGCAGCGCTGAAGACTATCAGGATTACGCGCGAGGCATCGCGGGGGCGATCCACGGCATCAATACTGCTCTAATTGATAAGGCAGTAGCCTCGCATCCGGAGCTGGCAGCCCGCATCGAGGCATATCTCGCAGAGTTTGGACCTGTTCGGTAGGCCGCTCGCGCTCAATTGGCGAAGCGGAAGTGCAGCACGTCGCCGTCCTTGACGACGTAGTCCTTGCCTTCGAGCCGGAGTTTGCCGGCGTCGCGGGCGCCCGCCTCGCCGCCGAGTGATACATAATCCTCATAGGCAATCGTCTCGGAGCGGATGAAGCCCCTCTCGAAATCGGTGTGGATCACGCCTGCTGCCTGCGGGGCGCGGGTGCCCTTGGTCACGGTCCAGGCGCGCGCCTCTTTGGGCCCGGCGGTGAAATAGGTGATGAGGCCGAGCAGCTTGTAGCCCTCGAAGATCAGCCGGTTGAGGCCGGGCTCGGTGAGGCCGAGCTCGGCGAGATAGGTCTGGCGCTCGGCCGGGTCGAGCTCGGCAAGCTCGGCCTCGATCTTGGCCGAGATGATCACGCAGCCCGCGCCTTCCGCCTTCGCCCGCTCTTCGACGCGAGCGGACAGCGCGTTGCCGGTCGCGGCCGACGCCTCGTCCACGTTGCAGACATAGAGTACCGGCTTTGAGGTGAGGAGATTGAGGGCATTGAAGGCGGCCCGTTCCTCGTCGGAAATCTGCGCAAGCCGCGCCGGCTTGCCCTCGCGCAACAAGGCGAAGGCGCGCTGGACGAGATCGAGCGTCAGCTTCGCCTCCTTGTCCTGGCCACGCACTTTCCGCTCGAGGATCGGCACGCGGCGCTCCAGGCTGTCGAGATCGGCGAGCATCAGCTCGGTCTCGATGGTCTCGGCATCGGCGATCGGATCGACGCGGCCCTCGACATGGATGATGTCGTCATCCTCGAAGCAGCGGAGCACATAGGCAACGGCGTCGACCTCGCGGATATGGGCGAGGAACTGATTGCCGAGGCCTTCACCCTTGGAGGCGCCGCGCACGAGGCCGGCGATGTCGACGAAAGTGAGCCGCGTCGGGATCACCTCGGCGGATTTGGCGATTTTGGCCAGAGTGTTGAGCCGCGCATCGGGGACCGGCACCTCGCCGACATTTGGCTCGATGGTGCAGAAGGGATAGTTGGCGGCGGCGGCTGCCGCGGTCTGGGTCAGCGCATTGAAGAGGGTGGACTTGCCGACATTGGGCAGCCCGACGATGCCGCATTTGAAGCCCATGCTATGCGTCCCTCACGAGCCGAGCCAGCGGCGGAGTTTGCCGAAGGGGCCCTCGGGCTCGGGCTGTTTGGTCTCGGCGCGCGGCGCATCCTCACGCTTGCGGGGTGCCGGCTCGGGGCGCTCTTCCGCCACCCGCGCCTCGGACTGCACGGCATGGGCGACGAAGGACTGAAACTTATCGTCGGCGCCTTCGGCAAGGTCAGGTGCGCCTTGCGCGATGGCGCCAAGCAGCGGCTCGAGCCAGGCATGATCGGATTTGGCGAAGTTGTTCAGAACCCAATGCGTCACCAACTCCTTGGCGCCGGGATGGCCGATGCCGATGCGCACGCGGACATAGTCGTTGCCGATACGAGCGGTCAAAGATTTCAAGCCATTATGGCCGGCGGTTCCGCCGCCAGTCTTCACCCGAACCTTGCCGGGCGCGAGATCGAGCTCGTCGTGGAAGACAATCACATCGGCAAGCTCGAGCTTGTAGAAGCGCACGGCCTCGCCGACGGACCGGCCGGACTCGTTCATATAGGTGCCGGGCTTGAGCAGCAGGACGGACTCGCGCCCGAGTTTGCCTTCGGCGGCGACGCCCTGAAAGCGCTTGCGCCAAGCGGGAAAGCCATGCGCAGCGGCGATGGCGTCAACCGCCATGAAGCCGACATTGTGGCGGTTGAAGGCGTATTGCCCCCCCGGATTGCCGAGGCCGACAAAGAGCTTCATCTCTTCATCCTGACAGAAACGACCGGAGGCGGCCTGAAGACGAAGGCACTAGTCCTTCTTCTTCTTCTCCTCCTTTTCGCCAGCCGCTTCGGCCGGGGCGGCGGCCTCAGCCGCATCGGGCTCGGCAGCGGCGGCAGCGCCAGGTCCGGGCTCTTCGGCGGCACGCCCGACGATGGTCGCAACGGTGAAGTCGCGCTCCGTCGTGGTCGGCCGCACGCCTTCGGGCAGCTTGAGGGCGGAAATATGCACGGCATCGCCGATCTCGAGGCCCGTCAGATCGACGTCGAAATGCTCGGGGATGGCATCGGCCGGGCAACGGACCTCGATCTCGTGACGAACCACGTTCAAGATGCCGCCGCGCTTGATGCCGGGGGAGGCCGCTTCATTCAGGAAGCGCACCGGCACCTCGACGGTGACCAGGGAATGCTCGCCCACGCGCATGAAATCGACATGGATGGGGAAATCGCGGATCGGGTCGAGCTGCACGTCGCGGGGGATGACCCGCGTCTTGGTGCCTTCGAGGTCGAGCATGAAGATCGTGCTCTGAAAATGGCCGGTGTGGAGCTCGTTGACGATCGCCCGATAGTCGACCGCGACGGTCTGCGGGTCGGTTTTGTCGCCATAGACGATGCCGGGAATGCGACCTTCGCGGCGCGACGCACGCGCACCACCTTTGCCGGTGCGCGCCCGCGCCCAGCCCTTGAGTTCCAGCACCTCAGCCATTCTTTCCTCCAACCAAAACGATTCAAGGGCCCGAGAGAGGCCCCTGAGATGATTTAAGCCGCCTCAGAGCGGAGCCAATGCAAGATTGAGGGGCTTATAGACTCCCCGTGAACCCAAGACAATCCGCTATTCGGCGCTTTTATGCCGCCCCACTAACGGAGGAGGCGCGGTTTACGTCCGCCAGGGATGCGCGGGCAGCTCGGTGACGCCCACCACCTTGACGCCGGCTTCGGCCACGGCATGGTCGTTCTCAACCACCGAACCACTGACGCCGATCGCGCCCATCAGCACGCCGTCCTCGTCAACGATGGGGACGCCGCCAGGGAAGGTGATCAGGCCTTCATTGGAATGCTCGATGCCGTAAAGCGGCTTGCCCGGCTGGGACAACTGACCGAGCTGGCCGGTCGCCATGCCGAAGAAGCAGGCGGTCTTGGCCTTCTTGATGGCGATGTCGATCGACCCCACCCAGGCGTCGTCCATGCGCATGAAGGCCTTCAAATTGGCGCCGGAGTCGACCACGGCGATGCACATCTGCGTGTTCAGCTCGATGGCCTTCTTGCGGGCGGCGGCGATGGCCTTCTCGGCATTCTCCAAATTGACGTGCATGGTCAGGCTCTCCTGGTTGGCAATGAGGGTGAGGATGATCGCGGAGGGCGATCCAGCGATGTGTTAAACGCGCCAACGGCACATTGGTGGCGAGGCGAAGTCATTCAAGGGCAAAATGGCGCAAGATGCGGCAAGAACGTTTCAGTGCCACGACACAGACAGCGGACGGCATTCATCGTAGGATAGCGTTGCAGTGAAGGCTTGAACTCCACGGCTCAATAACACAAGAAGGAGACATCCCCATGCCCCAGAGCGTCTACAAAGTCATCGAAGTGATCGGCACCAGCCCGAAATCCTGGGACGAAGCCGCCAAAAATGCAGTCGAGCTTACCGGCCAGCATTTGCGTGACCTCCGCGTGGCCGAGGTCGTCGAGCAGGACCTCGTCATCACCGACGGCAAGGTGGAGGCCTACCGCACCAAGCTCAAAGTCTCCTTCAAATATGAAGGGCATGGCTGAAACCTCGGCCTTGGACTGATGACATAGGGTCTCGACTGGCGGCGTGCCGCGTCGGCCACGGTCTTGGCGCCGTTGGAACCGATGATTTGAGGACGAGCAAATGGAGGTTCCACCGGCTCCTTCCGTCGCGCCGGACGCTCGATCCGCCGCCGCGCGTCTAAACCAGGAGTGTCTTTGCATCACGCTCGACCGCGCCGCGCTGTCGGAGGCGCTGGAGCGGGAGGTTGGCGACCGGGACTTCTACACGACCTTCATCAAGACACGGCCCCATCTATTTTCCAACGCCGCGGTTTTCATCTCGGAATCCGAAAGCGACGCGATGGTGGGGATGGTGCGCGCCATAGAGGCCGCGACCCGACTGCCTGGCTATCAACGGGCGGCCTTGTCGTGGGCTCCAGAGGTCGCGCAGCCTGACTTCGAGCCGCTTGGCGTCTTCATGGGCTACGATTTCCATCTCGCCGCGATGGGACCCAAACTGATCGAGGTGAACAGCAATGCTGGCGGCGCCTTCCTGAATGCGCTGCTGGCCAAGGCGCAACGGACCTGCTGCGCCGAGGTCGAAGCCACGCCTGGCGGCGTCAAGGCCGACGATTTCGACGGGGCGGTGCTGCGCATGTTCCAGCACGAATGGTTGCTTCAGCGTAAGACCGGGGCGCCGAAGCTGATTGCCATCGTCGATGATCGGCCTCACGAACAATACCTCTATCCAGAGTTTCTCCTGACCCAGCGCTTCTTTCAAAGGCACAGCATCGAGGCGACGATCGCCGATGGTAGGCTGCTTCACTATGAGCACGGCAAATTGCTGGTTGAGCGACGACCGGTCGATCTCGTCTATAACCGGCTGGTCGACTTCGCCTTCGAGCGCCCCGAGCACCAAGCTCTGCGTGCGGCCTATCTCGACGGTGCCGTCGTCGTCACCCCCAATCCGCATGTGCATGCACTCCGCGCCGATAAGCGCAATTTAGGGCTGCTGGCCGGTGAGGCGGGCTTGCGCTCCTGGGGGCTTCCGCCAGCGATGCTCGCCGACCTTGCCGGGGTGCCGCGCACAGTGCTCGTCACCCCCGGCAATGAGCGGGAGCTGTGGGCGGCTAGGAAGACTTTGTTCTTCAAGCCGGCCGGTGGCCACGGCAGCAAAGCAGTCTATCGCGGGGACAAGGTGACGAAGCGGGTGTGGTCGGAGATCGTGCGAGGCGGTTACGTTGCACAGGCGTTCGCGCCACCCAGCGAGCGCATGATCAGGCTCGATGGCATAGCGGAGCCGCGAAAGATGGACGTCCGGCTCTACACCTATGACGGCCAAATCCTCCTCACCGCCGCGCGTCTCTACCAAGGGCAAGCGACGAATTTCAGGACGCCTGGCGGCGGGTTCGCGCCGGTGTTCGTCATCTGACTTAATAGAACAGGCTCGAGACCGATTTTTCCTCGGCGGTGCGGGCGATCGCCTCGCCAAGCAGCGGCGCGGTTGGCAGCACGCGGATGTTATGGGTGTTGCGCACAGCCTCGCTCGGCAGGATCGAGTCGGTGATGACGAGTTCCTTCAACGGCGAGGTCATGATGCGTGCCACGGCGCCGCCGGATAGCACGCCGTGAGTGATATAGCCTGAGACTTGGGTGGCTCCTTGGTTAAGCAAGGCTTCGGCGGCGTTCACTAGCGTGCCGCCGGAATCGACGATGTCGTCGACGAGCAGGCAGGTGCGCCCGGCGACATTGCCGATGACGTTCATCACCTCTGAATCGCCCGGCCGCTCGCGGCGCTTGTCGACGATGGCCAAGGGAGCATCGATGCGCTTGGCTAGGCCGCGCGCCCGCACCACGCCGCCGACGTCCGGCGAGACCACGATGAGGTTGTTGGCGTCGAAATGTTGCCGCATGTCCTGCACCATCACCGGTGCCGCGAACAGATTGTCGGTGGGGATGTCGAAGAAGCCCTGAATCTGACCGGCGTGCAGATCGAGCGTGAGGACCCGGTCGGCGCCGGCACGGTCGATCATATTGGCAACGAGTTTGGCCGAGATCGGTGTTCGGGGCCCGGGCTTCCGGTCCTGGCGCGCGTAGCCGAAATAAGGAATGACGGCGGTGATGCGCCGCGCCGAGGCGCGCTTCAGCGCGTCGATGAGGATCAGAAGCTCCATCAGATGGTCGTTGGCGGGGGCGGAGGTCGACTGAATGACGAAGACGTCCTCGCCGCGCACGTTCTCCTGCACCTCGACGAAGATCTCCATGTCCGCAAAGCGGCGGACGATGCATCGGGAGAGCTGAGTGTTGAGATAGGCCGCGATCGCCTCGGCGAGCGGACGGTTGCTGTTGCCTGCAACCAGTTTCATGCGGAACCGCTCCTTCAGCGCCTCAGGCGTTGCCTCCGCCGGCGCTCCCAGCGGAAGGCGGCTTTTAACAAGCGCCGGGGGCCGCTGTAAACTCGCACCGCAAATGGCTTGTGGATGGGGCGCCTGGCCCTAGGTATTGGAGCGCGGAATGAGCTTGATGATCCCGTTGGCCGCGGCGCCGGCGGCGGCGTCGGCGATCGCCCCCCAGGGCCCGTTCAGGGCGCCTTTGGGGATGGTGTTTTGCTGTGACACCGTGCCGAGCTTCTTGCCGTTCGGGTCGAACACCAGCCAGTCGATGCGGATGCTCTGCTTGCCGCCTGTGGTGTCGGCCAGGACGACTGTGCCTTTGACCGTATAGACGTTCCGGGCCGGGGCGCTCGCGAGCTTCACGCCGCCGGCGAACAGGCGCTTCTTGAGCGCCGCGGTCAGGGATTTTTGCCCATCGCCCGGAGCCCCGGAAACCGGCGCGACAAGAGCCATGATCTCGCCAGGCGGCTCGGTGGCCGCCGATGCGGCGGGCGCGGGTGGCGAGGCGCCAAGTCCCGGCGACGCACTGGTCGGCGGACGGCTGGACCCTGGAGGGCTGGCGAGCCCCGGTGATGGGCTGGCCGGTGGCGGGGGTTCCGAAGCCACTGGTGCGGAGCCGCCACCAGACAGGCTGGCGAGGACCTGGGACGTCGTCTTGGCGGCGATGTTGTGGAGCGCCGCGCTGTCCACGCCGCTCCAGGGATCGGCGCCCGAGCGCTTGGTGATGACCTCGTCGCCTGAGACCCTGGCGACGCGCTGGCCCTTGGCATCGGACACATCCCAAATATAGGAAATTTTGGCGCCGCTCTTCTCGGCCGAAGCGACGAGATAGCCGCGCAGCGTGTAGGAGCCCCCGGTGCCGCCCGGAACCAGCGTGAGCTTGCGCTCCTGGCCGGCGCTGACCAGGGCGTCGGTGAGCTGCTGCGTTATATTCGCAGGCGCGCCAACGATCGGCGCGAGGGCCATGCTGGTAGAGCCACCGCCGAAAAGCTTGCTTCGGGCATCGCTGAAAAAACCGGCATGGGAGCTTGCGCCGTCGTCAAAGCCGCAAAGGACCAACACAACCGCGGCGGTCAACACCGTGGTTGCGATACGCCTAAGCCGGCGGCACACGCGTGGTGGATGCGCGTCCAACAAATACTCCCTCTGTTGGCCGCAAAGCCCCCTTCGCGACAACGCTCAGCACAAGCTGCGGGGCTTCCAAACCTCTTCTAAACACTAGATTACCTGTCTCCGCCAGCTTGCGTCCAGCTTAAGGATGAACAAGGGAGCTGCCGCGTGCTCCATGGTGAACGTCGATCAGGTGAGCACGATGGCGGAAATTTGGCGGCCATAGTCATCTTCGCCGTGATGCTGCGACCGGCGGTAGCTGAAGAAACGCGTCTCGTCGCAATAGGTGCAAAGGCCGAGCTCGGCGATGGCGCCGACACCGGTCCGGGCAAGGCGTTGCGCCACATAGCCGGCAAGATCGAAATGGGGCTCGCCCGAGCTCTCGTCGGTCATGAAGAAGCCCGCGCTCGCCGGCTCCTCGGCCAGAAAGCGCTCGACATAATCGGCGCCAACTTCATAGGCTTTCTGCGAGATCGCCGGGCCGATCGCGGCGACGATGCGCTCGCGCTTGGCGCCGAGTTCCTCCATGGCCGCGACCGTGGCCTCGACGATGCCCGAAAGCGCGCCACGCCATCCTGCATGGGCCGCGCCGATGACGCGGGCATTGGCGTCACAAAACAGCACCGGCGCGCAATCCGCGGTGAGCACGGCGATGGCCAAGCCAGGCGTGCGCGTGACGACGGCGTCGGCCTCGGGCACGCGCGCGCTGTCCCAAGGCTTCTCCGCGATTACCGCCGTCGCGCTGTGGATTTGATAGAGGCTCAGCAAGCCATGTGGCTCGACGCCCAAGCTCTCGGCGACGCGCGCGCGGTTCTGTTTGACGCTTTCCACCTCGTCGCGGGAACCAAGCCCGCAATTGAGCGAGCCGTAGATGCCGCTCGAGACGCCGCCCTGGCGAGAGAAGAAGCCGTGACGAACGCCGTCGCAACGCGCGAGCGTCGAAGCTGAGAACAGAGCCTTGTCTGGCGTCACCATGGCCGGTCAGGAGGATAGGGTGAATTGCTCCGGCGCGAAAGGTGGCGGTGGAGGGAGACCAGGGTTTGCAAGCGTCAGCACTTTGAACAGCACACCCATTTGCGCGGGATCGACGAGGCGTGTGGCGCCGGATGCGATCGCCGCCTTCTGCTCGGGTTTTGCTTTTTCGAGCAGCCGCTCGCGACGCTGGCCAAGGCCAAGCTTGAGCAGGAATTCCCCTTGCGGCATCGGCCCGTAACTACTTAGACCCAGCGCCTCGGCGCTTCTTTTGAGGTTGGCGAAATCGACCTGGGCGGAGAGGTCGGCGTCGCCAGGGCTCGCCAGCGGGTCGGCAAAACGGTGGCCGCGCACGGCCTGCAACGTGTCGCCGAAGCCGGACTCCGCATGGCCATAGTCGATGAAAAGGCCGGCTAACGGCGCTTGGGTCGCGCGGTTGGCGAGTTCGCGCAGGAGTCTTTGGGCTGCGGGCCGTGTCTCGAGAATAGCGCCTTCGGGGGCTGCTTGATCCTCTTGCACCACCGGCCCCTCGGTGAAATCGAAACCGCCTTTGGCGTCGGTGCCGACAAGGCGCTCCCGCCACGACTGATTGCGGCGAACGAGTTGCCGGACGGGCAGGGCGTCGATGAACTCATTGGCGAGAAGGATCAGCGGGCCGGCGGGAAGCTCGTCGAGGCTCGCGTACCAGCGAAGCGGCATTAGCGCATCTTGTAATGCCTTCCGTTGCGCCTCGGCCATCACGGGACTCGTCTCGACCAGTGCCAGCGAGACGTTGTCGATGAAGTTGGGCGAGACACGCCAGGCCCGAAGCGCGTCGGCCAGCAAAGTGCCGCGGCCCGGTCCCAACTCGGCGACGGCGATGGGTCGCGGCTCACCCATCGACTGCCACACCGCGACCACCCAAAGGCCGAGCAGCTCGCCAAAGATCTGGCTGATCTCCGGCGCGGTGATGAAATCGCCCGCGCCGCCGATCGGCTGGCGGGACGTGTAGGCGCCGGCCCCTGCATCGAGCAGACAGGCTTCCATGTAGGCTTCGACACTGAGGGGGCCATGAGCGGCGATGCGCGCCGCCAGCCGCGCCGCGAGCGAAGCGCGCTCCGGTTCGGCCTGGCGCAGCGGGCCCATCAGGCGATCGCTGGCTTCTGCCGCGCGCGCCAGATCAACCACAGCCCGATCAGGATCATGGGGATCGAATAGACAATGCCCGGCGTGAAGATGCCGATATCGAGTGGATGTCCCGCATGCGGCTCGCGGAAGAATTCGACGGTGCTCCGGAAGAGGCCGTAGAAACAGAGGAATAGGCCGAACACTAAGCCGGGACGCGTCAGGGCCTTATAGCGATAGGTGGCGATGCAGAGGATGGTGAAGAGCGCGATGCCTTCGAGCGCCCCCTCATAGAGCTGGCTCGGATGACGCGGCGCGTCGCCGGCCCCCGGAAACACCATGGCCCAGGGCACGTCGCTGACGCGCCCGACTACCTCTGCATTGATGAAATTGGCGATGCGGCCGAAGAACAGGCCGAACGGCGTCGCCGCCGAGGCGATGTCGCCGAGCGACAGCGGGTTGATGCCTTTGCTGCGCGAGAAGAGATAAACGGCGACGACGACGCCGAGCAGGCCGCCATGGAACGCCATGCCACCGTTCCACACCGCCGGGATCTCGGCAGGGTTCGCCCAGAAATAGCTCGGCTCATAGAACAGCACGAAGCCGATCCTGCCGCCCAGCACGATGCCGAGCGTGATCCACAACAGGAAGTCGTCGGCTTGGCTCACCGTCAGCGGCGGCTTGCCGTTCCACAGATCGGGCTGCGAGACGAGCCGGCGTGCATAAAGCCAACCGAGCAGGATGCCGGCCATATAAGCGAGCCCGTACCAGCGGATTGCCAGCGGTCCGATCTCGATCGCCACCGGATCGATGGCGGGGTAGGGGATAACGAGAAATTCCATGGGGGGCGCGGCTCGCTGGGAACGGGCCCAGACCCTTCACCGCCGGTCGCGGGCTGTCAAGGCGGCGCGGCAGCCCACCTCCACGCCTGCCGCTTGATCGAACCGTGCCCCCATCCCATAGTTGGCGGACAGCACGGCAAACACGAAGGTTTTCAAGAATGACGCAAACCACCGGCCGCTTCTTCGATGAGCTTGGCAAACTGATCACCGACGCGGCGGGCGCGGCCTCGGGCATGCGCAAGGAAATCGAGAGCGTCGTGCGCTCCCAGGCCGAGCATATGCTGCGCGAGCTCGACGTGGTGCAGCGCGAGGAGTTCGAGGCGGTCAAGGCCATGGCTCAGAAGGCGCGCGAGGAGAACGAGCAGCTGAAGCAGCGTATCGCCCTGCTTGAGGCGGTGCTCGACGACATCGAGGCTGAGAAATCCGCACCGCGCCCGCCCCGCCCGATCCGGCGCCGCAAGCCGAAGCGCTCCTATTGACAGGCTCCCGCGCGAGCGCGAATTCGGAATCAGTCGCCTGGGCTGAGGAGAACCATCCACAGCTTATCTTCACTCCGTCCACAGCTATTTGACTCGGCGGCGGCAAGTCCGGTTGGAGTGCGCAGAATCTCCGATATATAACTGATTCACAATCTGATTCGCGGCGGCGGTACGCGTGCGCAAGATCTCTGACGGGGCCCCCAGAGGACACGCATGGCAACGGCAGAGGCTAACTATGACCAGTTCACCAACCCGGTGGACATGGTCGAGCATATTGCTACCATCCATGACTGGACATTCGAGCGAAGTGCGCCGGACGAGCTTACGCTTTCGGTGACCGGGGCGTGGTGCGATTATCACCTCTCGCTCACCTGGCGTGACGATCTGGAGGCGCTGCATTTGGCTTGCGCCTTTGACTGCAAGGTGACGAAGGTTAGGTTGAACGAGGTCTATCGTCTCATCGCCCTGATCAACGAGCAGCTTTGGCTCGGTCATTTCGATCTGTGGAAGGAGGACGGCATGTTGCTTTACCGCCATGGATTGATTCTCGCCGGCGCCGAGACCCATGTGGGCCAATGCGAGGCGCTGTTGCGCGCGGCGCTCGAAGCCTGCGAGCGCTATTACCAATCCTTCCAATTCGTGCTGTGGGCCGGCAAATCGCCCGAGGACGCGCTCCTCGCCACCATGCTCGAGACGCAAGGGCAGGCGTGACACTCCATCTCGCCGGCCCGCTCCTTCTCGTCGGTGCGGGGAAGATGGGCGGGGCCCTGCTCGCCGGCTGGCTCCGGCAAGGGCTCGATCCGGCACATGTCTTCATACAGGATCCGGCGCCTGCGCCGGAGGCCGCCTCGTTGATGGCGAGCCACGGTATCCGTGCGGCGCGGCATGAGGCTCGGTTGGCCCCAGCCGTCATCGTGCTGGCGGTCAAGCCGCAACTCGTCGACGAGGCGCTGCCGCCGCTCGCCGCCCATCTAGGGCCGGAAACGGTGGTGCTGTCGATCGCCGCCGGATGGACGCTGGCCAATCTCGCGGCGCTTTTGCCGCCGGGCACGGCAATCGTCCGGGCGGTGCCGAACACGCCGGCTGCCATCGGCCAGGGCATGACCGTTGCCTGCGCGAGCGAAGGCGTGTCGCGCGACCAGGCACTGCTCTGCGGCGGATTGCTTGAAGCGGTCGGCGAGGTGATCTGGATCGACGATGAAGGCCTGATGGACGCGGTCACCGCCGTCTCAGGCAGCGGTCCGGCCTATGTATTCCTGCTCGCCGAGTGTCTCGCCGAGGCTGGGGTAAAGGCAGGGCTCGAGCCTGAGCTTGCCGCGCGCCTTGCCCGCGCCACGGTGTCAGGCGCCGGCGAGCTGCTCCGCCGTTCGGACCTGACCGCCGCCGAACTTCGGCAGAACGTGACGTCCCCGAACGGCACCACGGCTGCGGCCCTCAAAGTTCTGATGGGCGAGGACGGCTTCGCTCAACTCTTGACGCGCGCCGTCAAGGCCGCCGCCAAGCGCTCGCGCGAGTTCTCGTCCTAGGCGCTGGCCTTCAGGGGCGGCATGGCTCGCGACGCGTCCTGCGGACGCTCTCACCATGAGGATTGAGTCTCATCCTGACGAGCCGCAAGGCGGCGTCTCGAAGGGTGAGGCCAGGAGCGCCTCGTCTTTCGATGGCCACAGAAAGATCCTATGCTCCAAGGCAGAAGGAGCTAGGCCATGTTCAACGATTTCAGCAAACGTAACAAAGCCGTACGGGCCGCGTTTGACCTTGGGGCGGAGCGCGGCTGGCGCAACGTCACATTCACCGCGGTGGCCGAGCGCAGCGGAATAAGTCTCGCCGATCTCCGGCGTGAATTCACCTGCAAGAGCGATATCCTCAGGGCCTTTCAGGCCGAGGTTGATGCCGAGGTCCTGGCCAAGACGAAGCCCGCGACGCCGGAGCAGACGCCGGGCGATCGCCTGTTCGACCTCATCATGACGCGGTTCGAATTGATGGCGGCGTACAAGCCTGCGCTTGGCCGCATCCATGCCGATCTGTGCTGCCATCCCGGCGAGGCGGCTTTGCTCGTCGGCTCGACGCTCGCCTCGCAATATTGGATGCTTGAGGGCGCCGGTGCCAAGCTCGACGGCGTGGGCGCCGCGCTCCGTGTGGCGGGGCTTGCCGGAATTTATGGCAAGGTGTTCAGGGTGTGGCTCGACGATTCCTCGCCTGGGCTCGACCGCACCATGGCGGCGCTCGACCGCAAGCTCAAGGCGGGAGAGGATCGGCTCGCCGGCATAGAGAGCGCATGCCAGAATTTCTGCCGCTTCGCCTGCGGGGTCATGCCGCGGGGATGGAAGCGGCGAGAGGCTGACGCCGCAGGTCCTGCCGCCAGCGCCGCGCCAAGTCCGGGAGCGGCGTAGACGCTATTCCGGCAGGGGATCGTCGTCGTCGGGACCCGAAAGATCCTCCGGTCCCTCGCCTGGCAGCCTTGTGTCGACCGGGTCATACGCCTCCGGGTCGTCGGGGTCGTTCGGCACGTCCAGCGCAGCCCCTCCCTCGAGTCTGAGCCGGCCGGGGGCAAACGGTCTTGGCAGCAACGGCAGGACGTTAATGCCTGATCCTGAAGGCTGCGCTCCCGGGAAGGGGCCATCGTTCTGCGCCAGCGCCGCGGTCGCGAAGGCTGGAGTGAGGAGAGCAAGTGCCGCAATGACCGCTCTATGCATCTGTCTTGCTCCTCCCGAGGAGTGGCTTTCGCAGGCCTAATTTCCTCCCGGGTCTAGCGTCTCCTCGCCCTCCACGGAATAGGGAGCCTCCTCGGTCGTTGCCGGCGTCGCCGCACCCGCCGGCGCGTTCGCGGCGGCATCGCCGTCGGGAGTTGGCCCGCTGGTGAGGGGGCTGGTCAGCTCGTGGGGAAGGATGAGGGTCGGCATCGCCTCGCCGCCGCCCGCCGTTCCGCCAGCTGAATCTCTCAGTGTTTGCGCGTGGGCCGCGCTTCCCCATGTGCCGGCGATCAGCGCCAAGGCTCTGACGACTGATCTCAGCATGTCCGCATCCCCCAATTCCTCCACGTACGAATTTACACGCGGCGTCGTCAAACGGGAACCTTCAGAACCGCCTTTAAACCACCGAGGCGGGATTGGCTCAAGGCGATGTCGCCGCCATGAATGCGGGCAATGTCACGGGCGATGGCGAGCCCAAGCCCAGTTGATCCAGCATCCTGATTGCGGGCGTGGTCGAGCCGGTAGAAGGGCCGGAACACATGCTCGCGCTCGGCCTCGGGGATGCCGGGCCCATCATCCTCGACCTCAACGACGAGCGAGCCGTCCTGCCGCCCGGCACTGACGGCGACGTGGTCAGCGAAGCGCACCGCGTTGTTGACGAGATTGGCTACGGCGCGCTTGAAGGCGTGCCGCCGGAGAGGGACGACCAGCGGGTGAAGGCCGGTGTCGATGCTGATGGACTTAATGCCATGGGCCTGGCTACGCACCTCGGCGAGGATCTCGCCGATGTCGGTGCGGACGATGGCCTCGCCCGAATCGCCTTTGGCGAACGCCACATAGTCCTCGAGCATGGCCTGCATCTCGTCGACATCGGCGTGCATGGCATCGAGCTCGGGCGAGTCCTCGAACATCGCGAGCTGCAGGCGGAAGCGGGTCAGGACGGTGCGGAGATCGTGGCTCACGCCGGCCAGCATGGTCGTGCGCTGCTCGACATAGCGCTCGATACGATCGCGCATCTCGATGAAGGCTTGCGCCGCCTGACGCACCTCGCGTGCGCCGCGCGGGCGAAAATCGGGAGGCGTGGGACGGCCCTTGCCCAGGCTTTCGGCAGCCTGGGCCAAATGCAAGATCGGCTTGATCTGATTGCGCAAGAACAGAATCGCCACGGTAAGGAGGACCATCGAGGTGCCGAGCATCCACAGCAGAAAGATCTGCGAGTTCGACGCATAGGTCTGGCTACGGCGCGCGATCACATGCATCACGCTGTTGTTGATGAGCTTGATGCGAATATCGACGAAATCCGATGCGCCGACCGTGTCGATCCAGAAGGGACGGCCGATCTGGCGCGTGATCTCGTCGGAAAGCGTGCGGTCGAGCAGGTCGAAGAAGGGCCGCGAGCGCGCCTGCGGCAGCTCCTCATTGGGCACGATCTTGACGCGAAGTCCGAGGTCGTCATTGGCGAGCTTGACGAGCGTCGCGTAGTTCTTCTCTTGCGGAAACGCCTGATAGATGTCGATCAGCATGGCGATGTTCTGCACCGTGGCGGTCGACAGCCGCCGCGTCACCGTCTCCCAGTGCCGCTCGAGAAACACGAAGGTGATCACCGACTGCAGCAACACCATCGGCGCGATGATGATGATTAGCGCGCGAGCATAGAGGCCCTTCGGCATCCAATCGCGGATTGCGGTCGCGAGCTGCGCATAGAGCGAGCGGTACGCGCGGACGAGAGGTTTGATGTCGGGGATCGCCAGCATCACTCGGGATATAGGATGTAGCCTTTGCCACGGACGGTCTGCAGATAAACGGGATTGGCCGGGTCCTTCTCGATCTTGCGCCGCAGCCGGTTGATTTGCACGTCGACGGCGCGCTCGCCGCCATTCTCGCCGTCTTTGGCGAGTTCCTGGCGCGACACCGGCGCGCCGGGCCGCTGGGCGAAATAGCGCATGAGCTCGCGCTCGCGCTCGGTGAGGCGGATGGTTTCGCCGCCGCATTTGAGTTCGCCGCGGCCGATATGAAAGACGAAATTGCCCATGCGCACCTCGCCGGACGAGGGCGCGGCGCCGCCGCGCCGGAGCACATTGCTGACGCGGAGCAGAAGCTCGCGCGGGTCGAATGGTTTGGTCAGATAGTCGTCGACGCCGGTCTCCAGGCCCACGATACGCTGCTCAGGCTCGGCGCGCGCCGTCAGCATAAGGATCGGCACCTGGGATTCGCGCCGGAGCGAGCGGGCGAAGTCGAGGCCGGATTCGTGTGGCATCATGACGTCGAGCACGAGCAAGTCGAAGGACAGGCTGCGCATGGTCGCGCGCGCCGATGCCGCGTCGACCGCCGTCGTCACGCGGAAGCCGTGCTCTTGGAGATAGCGGGCGAGCAGGTCGCGGATACGGCTGTCGTCGTCGATGACCAGGATGTGGGGCGAATTGTCGTCAGGTGCCCGCCCGCGCTGGACTTTGATCGGCACTGGGATCGTCATGACGCCTGCGCTTTCCCGTCACCGTCGACGGTGCTTGGCGACGAGGACATGATAGAGGAGACTTTGGGCCGCTCTTCGGCATTGATCATGGCTTCGAGGAAGCTCCGGATCGCGGCATCGGCCGCTGGCCCCGCGGCGCGCAGGGCTTCGACGAGACGGACGAGCTGAGGCGCGGCAAGCCGCTTCGCCAAAGCGCGGCCGGCCTCGGTCGGGTAGAGGAGGCGCTCGCGCCGGTCGACGCTGCCGGCCTGCTGCACGATATAGCCCTGGTCGATGAGCTGCTTCAGCACGCGGCCCAGGCTCTGCTTGGTGATTTTCAGGACGTCGAGCAGGTCGGCCACGCGCAAGCCCGAATGGCGGTTGACGAAGTGCAGCACCCGGTGATGCGCCCGGCCGAAGCCGAAATCCTGCAGGATCGCGTCAGGGTCGCGGGTGAAGTCGCGATAGGCGAAGAAGAGCAGCTCGGCGAAGGCGTGGAGCTCGGCGTCCGGCCGGCGCGAAGACTTCCGCGGCTTGCCCGCATCGGTGCGGCGCTTAGCCTCGGCGGGCTCTGTCAGCGGCTCATTTATGTCAGTCATGTTGACTTATTTTTTGGCCTGAGTTAGAGGTCCATTTATGTCAGTCATGTTGACTTAATTCCGGTCCTTGATACTCCCCGAAGCGTACTTGCGCAATTCTCGTGCAACTTCGCCGGAGTGATAATAAGGGGCTTCGCCGGCAAGCCCTATTGCCCGGGAGGGCAGTGCCTTGGCTACCGAACCTTACGATCAGCGCGACGGCTTTATCTGGATGAACGGCGAGCTCATGCCGTGGCGGGACTCGCGGGTGCACCTCCTCACCCATGCGTTGCATTACGGAAGCGCCGTGTTCGAAGGCGAGCGCGTCTATAACGGGGAGATCTTCAAGCTCACCGAGCACAGCCGGCGCCTCCTCGAATCGGCCAAGGGGCTCGATTTCGAGATACCCTATTCGGTGGCCGAGATCGAGAAGGCCTCCCGCGAGGTAGTCCGCGCCAACAAGCTGGTCGACGGCTATGTCAGGCCGATCGCCTGGCGCGGCAGCGAGCAGATGGGCGTCGCCGCCCAGGCGACCAAGATCAATCTCGCCATCGCCGCCTGGGATTGGGGCTCTTATTTCGATCCAGCCGCCCGGGCCAAAGGCATCCGTCTCACCATTGCTCATTATCGCCGGCCAGACCCGCGCACCGCGCCGGCCAAGAGCAAGGCTGCGGGCCTCTATATGATCTGCACCATCGAGAAGCACAGGGCCGAGCGGGAAGGCTATGCCGATGCGCTGATGCTCGATTGGCGCGGGCAGGTGGCCGAGGCTACCGGCGCCAACATCTTCTTCGTCAAGGACGGCGTACTGCACACGCCAACGCCGGATTGTTTCCTCGACGGCATCACCCGCCGCACCGTCATCGGTCTCGCCAAGCAGCGCGGGCTGAAGGTGATCGAGCGCGTGATCATGCCGGAGGAGATGGCCGGCTTCTCCGAATGCTTCATCACCGGCACCGCGGCCGAGGTCACGCCGGTGTCGGAGATCGGCCCCTATCGCTTCACCATCGGCGACATCACCCGCACGCTGATGGACGATTATTCCGCGCTCGTTCATCACGCGAGTGCTGCCGAGGCTATTCCCGCCAAGGCCGCGGCCGCCGGCTAGGAGCTTCGCGGGAACGGGTCGAGCGGGATCCGTGCTAGGATCGCTTCCATGGGAGTGGAGCTCGAACGGCGTGACCTGCGCCCGGACTTCGACGCGGAATTCCGGGAGCGGTTCTATACCCTCCTGCAATGGCGTCGCGACGTCAGGCGGTTCAAGCGCGAGGTGCTGCCAGCGGGCACGATCGATCGTCTGATCGACATCGCTTGTCTTTCTCCTTCGGTAGGTCTGAGCGAGCCTTGGCGCTTCGTGATCATCGACGATCCGGCGCGGCGGGCGGCGATCCGCCAATGTTTCGAGCATTGCAATCAGGAGGCGCTACAGAAGCAGACCCCGGATCGCGCCACCCTCTATGCGCGGCTGAAGCTCGCCGGCCTTGACGACGCCCCTTGCCAAATCGGCGTCTTTGCCGACCGCGGCACGGTGCAAGGCCATGGGCTCGGGCGCCTCACCATGCCTGAGAGCCTCGATTACTCCGTCGCCATCGCCATCCATACGCTGTGGCTTGCGGCGCGGGCGGAAGGAATTGGCGTTGGCTGGGTCTCGATTCTCGATCCGACGCGGGTCGCAGAGATCTTGGAGGTTCCGGCGGAGTGGATCTTTATCGGGCATCTTTGCATCGGCTATCCGGAAGCAGACGACGATATTCCGGCCTTGCAGCGCCAGGGCTGGGAGCGGCGCCACCGGTCGGCGGGCGTGGTGATCCATCGTTGAGCCGGGCCCGAGGGTGCTACCGAGACTTGAATAGTGCCCGATGAAGCGGCACTCTATCGGCTCGTGGGCTCCGCCAAGGGGGGAGGGGGCATGCACAAATCTCTGATTGGGCTCGTTCTGGCCATTCTGCTCGCGGCCGCGCTCGGCGCGAGCCCCGCGACCGACGCCAAGGCTGGCGCCGCGATGGCGGCCAGTGTTGCGAGCGGCCTCACGCATCAGCCGCTCGTGACCCCGGTTCGCGTTTGGCGCGACTGCCAGAGGATCGCCCGCTGCAACGGTTGCCAGCCCGTCTTTCACTGCCGTTCGTGCGAATATCAGCGGCAATGCCCACCCGGCCAGCCTTGTCAATGGGCCGACATCTGCACCTGGGGGCCGTTTCTTCCGGTCGCGCCACGTGGGGTGCGGGTTTACTGAGAAGCCTTGAGACTGGCGTGAGCTGGCTACTCGGCGGCGTCCTTGGTCGCGTCCCAGCGGGCGGTCGCGGCTTCGTCGCTTGCGTCGGCCTCGACCCAATGGCTGCCGTCCGGCCCGCTCTCGCGCTTCCAGAAGGGGGCGCGCGTCTTAAGGTAATCCATCAAGAACTCCGCCGCCTCGAAGGCCGCGTCGCGGTGCGACGAGGCGGTCAGCACCAGCACGATGTTGTCGCTTGGCCGGAGCGTGCCAGTGCGATGCAGGATGACGCACGAAGCGAGCGGCCAACGGGCGCGAGCCTCCGCCTCGATACGCTCGAGCTCGCGCTCGGTCATGCCGGGATAGTGCTCGAGCGTCATCTCCTCGACCCCGCGGTCGCCTGCCCGATCCCGCACCGTGCCTAAAAAGGCGACGACCGCGCCAATGTCGCTCCGTCCAGCCTTCAGCCGCGCGATCTCGGCGCCGATGTCGAAATCCTCTTGCTGGACCCGGATCATCGTTAGCCTCCGGTCACCGGCGGGAAGAAGGCGATCTCGCGCGCGCCGCGAATAGTCGCGTCATGGCGCACATGGGTCTGGTCGATCGCCGTCCGGATGATGTCGGCGCGCTGAAAGGCGTCGGCGAATTCAGGGCCTCGCGTCTTGAGCCAAGCCATCAGCTCGGCGACGGTGGTAACCTCGGAGGGTAGCTCCACGTCCTCGGCGGCGAGGCCCGCCTTCTCCTTGACCCAGGCAAAATAGAGGAGCCTCATCAGGCCTAGTCCTCGGTCATGACATGGCTGACAGCCGCGCGAAGATAGTCGTAGCCCGTGTAGAGCGTGAGCAGCGCTGCGATCCACAGCAGCGAAAGTCCGAACAGCGTCGTATAGGGCCAGATCTTGTCGCCCGCGTCGCCGGCGAGCAGGAAGCCGATGGCCAACATCTGCACCACGGTCTTCCATTTGGCGAGACGCGTCACCGGCACGCTGACGGCGAGCGTGCCGAGGAACTCGCGCAAGCCCGAGACTAGGATCTCGCGGCAGAGGATGATCACTCCGGCCCATAGCGACCAGCCGGCGATGGTTTGATCGGCGGCGAGCATGAGGAGCGCCGCGGCCACGATCAGCTTGTCGGCGATCGGATCGAGCATGCGCCCGACGGTGCTCTGCTGGTGCCACGCGCGCGCCAGATAGCCGTCGAGAAAATCGCTGACACCGGCGGCGATGAAGATCCACATGGCGACCCAGCGTCCCCAATCGCCCTTGGCGAAGAAACAGGCGACGAGTGCCGGGATGGCGAGGATGCGGCCATAGGTCAAAATGTTGGGAAGGCTACCGAAGCGGCCGCGCGACGACGCCGGGGCTGGCACTCCCTGCCGCATCGTGTCGGGGCGTCCGTCCAAGTCAGCTGCTCCCCTCGTGGAAATGCTCGTAGATGGCCTTCGCCATCTGCGCGCTGATGCCGCCCACGGCCGCCAGATCGGCGATGCCGGCGCGGCTCACCGCCTTGGCCGAGCCAAAATGCTGCAGCAGAGCTCGTTTGCGGGACGGGCCGATGCCAGGTACCTCGTCAAGGGGCGATACATGCAGCGCCTTCTTGCGCCGGGCGCGGTGGGCGCCGATGGCAAAGCGGTGCGCCTCGTCCCGGAGCTTCTGGATGCAATAAAGCACGGGATCGCGAGGGTCCAGCAGCAGCGGCTCGTGTCCTTTGAGATAGATGCGTTCACGTCCGGCGTTGCGGTCGGGCCCCTTGGCGATGGCGGCGAGCTTGATCTCCGAGAGGCCGAGCTCGTCCAGCACCTCGGATGCCGCGGAAAGCTGCCCCGGGCCGCCGTCGATCAGCACGAGATCGGGCGCGGCCCAGCCGTCAGGTGCACCCTTGTCCCGCGCAAGCTTGCTGAAGCGCCGTGTCAGCATCTCCCGCATCATGGCGTAATCGTCCCCCGGGGCAAGGTCCTCGGAGCGCATGTTGAACTTCCGATATTGAGCTCTGATGAAGCCGTCCAGCCCGGCGACGATCATGGCGCCGACTGGATTGGTGCCTGAGATGTGGCTGTTGTCGAACACCTCGATGCGCTCAGGGGTTTCCTCGAGCTCGAACAGCTCGGCAAGGCGCCCGAAGATGGCGGCTTGCGAGGAGGATTCCGCCAGGCGGCGCGCCAACACCTCGCGCGCATTGACCAAAGCATGCGCCACGAGCTCGCGCTTCTCGCCGCGCTGCGGCGCGAGCACGCTGATCTTGTAGCCGGCGCGCAAGCTCAAGGCCTCGCCGAGCAGCCGGCGGCCGGCAATGTTGTGCGACAGCAGCACGAGCTTCGGCGGCGGCTTGTCGTCGTAGAACTGGGCGACGAAGGATTCGAGCACCTCCTCGACCGCGAGACCTTTGTCGGCGCGGGGGAAATATGCGCGGTTGCCCCAATTGTTGCCGGTGCGGAAGAAGAACACCTGGATCGCGGTATGGCCGGCTTCCTGGTGGGCGGCGAAGACGTCGGCCTCCCTCACCGTCTGCGGATTGATGCCCTGATGCGACTGAACGTGGGAGAGGGCCGTCATGCGATCGCGGAAGCTCGCCGCGCGTTCATAGTCTTGTTTGAGGCTCGCATCTTCCATCAGCTTGTGCAGGCGCCGCTTCACCTCGTCGCTTTCGCCGGTCAAGAAGCGCCGCGCCTCTTCGACCAAGTTGGCATACTCAGCTTCCGAGATTTCGCCGGTGCAGGGCGCGCTGCAGCGCTTGATTTGGAACAGCAGGCAGGGCCGGACACGGACCTCGAAATAAGCGTCGGAGCAGGACCTGAGCAGGAAGGCGCGCTGCAGCGTGTTGATGGTCCGGCCGACCGCCCCGGCCGAGGCGAACGGACCGAAATAATCGCCTTTGCCGCTCCGCGCGCCGCGATGCTTCAGGATCTGCGGGAAAGCATGGTCGCGGGTGATGAGGATGAAGGGGAAGGATTTGTCGTCGCGCAGCACCACGTTGTAGCGCGGCTTGAGCCGTTTGATCAGATTGGCTTCGAGCAGCAGCGCGTCGATCTCGGTCGCGGTGGTGACGAATTCCATGCTCGCCGTGTCGGCGACCATGCGGGCGATGCGGTTGTTGTGCGCGCCGTTGCGCGCATAGCTCTGCACGCGCTTTTTCAACCTGCGCGCCTTGCCGACATACAGCACCTCGCCCGCTGCATCGATCATGCGGTAGACGCCCGGACCGGTGGGCGCGGTCTTGGCATGACGGGCAATGACCGGCGCGCCCTGCTCCACGCCGACAAACGCTTGGCGTGCGCGAGAGAGGAGCGAGACTCTGGCGCTGTCGGGCTTCTCTAGGGGCATGGGATCCTGGATATGAGCGCGCAAATGGTATGCGCCTCGATAGGCTAAAAGTAGGGTCTAAGCGCGGCCAGCTTCAAGGTCTTGGAAGGCCGCTTAACCCTCACCTTTGTCGGAATAACTTTGCCACGCCAGATGCTGGCCGCCGTCGAGGGCGATCATCTGCCCGGTCACCGAAGGCGCGTCGAGCAGGAAGCGGATCGCGGCGCAGATTTCCTCGGCCGTGGCGCCGTGACCGAGAAGGGTTGAGCGGCATTCGTGCTCGAACTCGGCGGCGCTTTGCCAGCGGTTCGGCAATACCGGGCCTGGGCCCAGCGCGTTGACGCGAATGCGTGGCGCCAGCGCCTGGGCGAGTGTCTGCGTGGCGGTCCAAAGCGCGGACTTGGCGATGGTGTAGGAGAAGAACTCCGGAGTGAGGCGCCAGAACTCGCTGATCGATCATGTTGATAACTGAGCCCGAGGCGTCCTCGGGCAGCGCCCTGGCGAAGGCCTGGGTGAGGAAGATTGGCGCGCGGAGATTGATGTCGAGCTCCGCCTGCCAGCCGGCCCAGTGGACCGTGTCTGGCGTGTCCCATTCGAACCGCGCGGCATTGTTGACGAGGCAAGTCGGGGGGCCAAGCCGATCGGCACAGCGCTGCACGAGAGAGACGAGCTGATCCTCGCGCGTTAGGTCGGCTTGCATCGCCACGGCTTTAGACCCGAGCTGCTCGATCTCGCGGACGAGGTCGTCGGCCTCCGCAGAGGAGGTGTGATGGTGCACGCCAATGCGCCAGCCGTGCTTCGCCAAATCGAGCGCAATGGCGCGACCGAGGCGAAGGCCTGCGCCGGTCACAAGCGCGGTCGCAGAATCTTGCTCTATGGCCATGACGTGATCGAAAGAGCTGCTTGGCTGCGGGCGGCCGCGCGCGTCCGTGATTCGCGATTTGACTATAGTTGAGTGAGGGCTTCCAGCCGAAACAGGCGGACCGCGCCACGCAGATACCGGTAGAAGATTGCGCATGCAACCGGCTGACGCAGCGAGGCCTTTGTTTCACAGCACGTTCCTTGAGCAATTGCCGCAAGATTATGCAGTTCTCGTGAGTACTTGGAGCGTTCGGATGAGGCAAAGCCTACTGTATCATCAGACTCACCTGAAGCATTGCAGAATAGACACATCTTCCGAAATGTTGAGCGAAACCAATGGTTTTCCGTTGCCTCGTGAGTCGCGCTGGATAGGGTACGGATGAGACGGGGAATCGCGCGCTGCGGTCCATCCAACGGAATGAAATTCCACCCGCAGCGACGAGCAGAAAATCGGGGGACTGAACATGGCACGGGGACGCTTTCTGACGGGGACTATCGCATCAGGGATTTTGGGAGCAGTTCTCGTTGTGTTGGCGTCCTCGCCAGGCTTCGCAGAGGACCCGCCGAAGCTGACGCTCGCGGGGTCTGCGACGTTCGCGACGGACTATATGTTCCGCAGCATTTCGAACACCAAAAATGACCCGGCGGTGCAGCCCGAGTTCGATGTCACCTACGGTATGTTCTTTTTCACCCTCTGGGGATCCAATACGTCATTCGGCAAGAACGTCGAGATCGACTACTATGGCGGCATTACGCCTAAGTGGGGGGACATCACCTTCACTATCGCCGGCAATGCCTATACCTATCCCGGCGGCGACGACATTGATTATTTCGAACTGCACACCGCTGCGGCTTACGCCAAGGGCCCATGGTCCCTCGCCGTCCACAACTATTGGTCGCCGGATAATTTCCAAACGTTCGGAAATTCTGATGCGATCGAGGGCGATGTTGGCTACAGTTTCACAGGGAAGCTGTTTGGTTTCTTCACGCCCAGCATAAGCGGTGCTGTTGGATTCCAGTCTTATGACAAGGTCGCTTCGGATTACACCTATTGGAACGCCGGCCTGACTTTGGGCTTCATGAAAAACTGGTCGGCTGACATCCGCTACTACGATACGACCTACGACCAAGACCAGTGTTTTATTAACACCGGCAATAGCAGGACAGCCTGCGATGCGCGGGTAGTCGGTGCCATCAAGGCCAGTTTCTAGACATAACTTCCCGAAAACATAGTTTCCCCAGAGCCCTTACCATCTCAAGGGGCGCCGTTCGCGGCGCCCTTTTTTCGCGCGGCGGCTCCTCGCGAATGTCATTAACCGGCCGTTAACCGTGCCCAGTTTCGCCCCACTGACTGGTTAACCCTTGGTAAGAGTAGCCCACTACCCTGGGGCCGTGGGCGCTTGGTCGTGCGCGAATGTTCGCGCTGGTGCGGCGAAGACCGAGCCTCCGATCGTGAGGGAGTTTGTTTTGCGTACACGATTTGACCTGGCTTTGGCTCTTGCCGCCGTATTGACGGCCAGCGCCGCGGTCTCAACCTCAGTTCTCGCTGCGGATATTGTGAATGGCGGGCCCCCGCCGCTGCTCTACGAGACGCCGCCGGCGATTTCGCCCGACGTCTTTGCCGGGTGGTGGATCGGCGGAACCCTTGGGGGGGCCACCGCCAATTTCAATTTCTCGCAGACGAGCAACGACATCGGCGCGAGCGGCGTGTTGGGTGGCGTCACCGCCGGTTGGAACTGGCAGAACGGGCCGATCGTCCTCGGTCTCGAGGGCGACGCCCTAGGCGCGAACATCAGCGGCAGCAAGCGGTTCAATTCCGACGCCAATGTCGCGCAGCCCAACATCGACGCCATGCTCAATTTGCGTGCGCGCGCCGGCGTGACCGTGACGCCGCAAGTGCTGCTGTTCGTTACGGCTGGCGGCGCCTGGGCGGATGTCGACCTGCCGATCACCGGCCATGGCGGTGCATCCGGCAACGGCTCGTTTTTCGGCTGGAGCTTGGGTGGCGGCGCCGAGGTCGCGCTCAATCCGAATTGGAGCGCGCGCTTCGACTATCAGTTCACCAATTTCGGCTCCGATACGGTGTCCTATCCGGGCGGCGACGTGAAATACGATCCCGATGTGAACACTTATCGAGGCTCTTTGATCTACCACTTCTAGTCACGGCGGTGTCGAGCCTAACGGCCCGGTGCCGGAGGTATCTCAACCTTGGGGAGGCGGCATAGACCCCGGTCTTCATTCGGTCCGCAGCTCTTCGGAAACAGATCACGCCCGAAGCAGACGCGCACATCGAGCAGCTCCTGCCGGCGACAGATCACCGAGATCATGCTCGCCGAGAGCCAGGGGTTGGCCTTCAGGAAGTCGCCCTCGATCTCATCCGGCGAGAGCATCAGCGGGCTGTCCAATCCGGTGAAGCGAGGCGGGATGGTGATGCGGTCGTACAAATCGCGCGCCAGGCTGAAATACTGCTTCGGCTCGAGACCGGCGCAAGTGCCGTGGGCGCGGTATTCGTGAATGATCATACTTTTGCTCGGCATGATGTCGGCCATGTCGTCGATCACCGAGCGCGGCACCCAGGGGCGTTGCTGGATCCGGAAGTCTTGTGGCCAGCCCCTCATGTATTGCGGCCAAAGCCCATGCAGGACAAAGCCGCCAGGCTTGTCGGTGTCGCATTGCCGGCAGTGCCTTTGTGCGCCTTCACCCTCGCTATAAGACGGCGACCAGCCGAGCACGAGGATGTAATAGTCGAAGCGTTCCGGCCGATCCTGTTCCCAGGCGCCCGCCGGCCTCGCGCACAACACTGTCAGCAGCGCGAATGGGAGCAGGCAGGCGAGGCTAGGTCTTGGCATCGGTATGGATCGCACCGAGCTCGGCCAAGATCCTCGCCCAGCTCCTCGCGCCCTTGGTGAAGCTCTTCACATCATACTTCTCGTTCGGCGCGTGGATGCGGTCGTCGTTCAGTGCGAAGCCAACCAAGAGCGCATCGAGCCCAAGCCGCGAGCGGAACGATTCGACGATGGGAATGGACGCGCCGCAGCCGAGGATCACCGGAGCCTTGCCCCATTCCTGCTCGAGTGCTCTCGCCGCCGCTTGAAAGGCCGGCGCGGAGATATTGAAGCCGACGGCCGCCAATTCACCTTCGCCGGCGAAGGACACGCCGCAATCCGGCGGCAGCCGCTCGGCGATGAAGCGGTGCAGGCCGTCGAGAATCTTGCGCGGCACTTGGTTGGGCACGAGGCGGAAGGAAAGCTTGGCCGTGGCGCGGGCCGGAATGACGGTCTTCGTGCCGGGGCCGGTATAGCCGCCGAAGATGCCGTTGATCTCCGCCGTGGGCCGCGACCAGAGCTGCTCGAGCACGCTCAAGCCCTCTTCGCCTGCCGGCGTGGTCAGTCCAATGGAGCCGAGAAACGCATCGACGTCGAAGCCAAGCCCTCGCCATTCCGCAAGCTGCTCGGGCGGTGGTGTGGCCACGTCGTCGTAGAAACCCGGAATGGTGACGCGGCCGCCCTCGTCATGCAGCGCGGCGAGCAGCCCGGCTAGCACCCGGATGGGATTGCGGGCCGGCCCGCCATAAAGTCCAGAATGCAAATCGCGCGATGGACCGGTGACCGTGATCTCGGCGAAGGCCAGACCGCGCAGGAAGGCGGTGATGGACGGCGTGTCCTCGTCCCATTGCCCGGTGTCGCAGACGAGGCAGAGATCTGCCTTCAGCTCCTCGCCCTGGCTTTCGAGAAACGCGGGCAGACTGGGGCTGCCGGATTCTTCCTCGCCTTCGAGCAGCACTGTCACATCCACCGGCAGGCGTCCATGCATAGCGAGCCAGGAGCGACAGGCCTCGATGAAGGTCATCACCTGCCCCTTGTCGTCGGAGGCGCCGCGGGCGACGATCCTCTCGCCCGAGCCTTGATCGGCGACGAGACGCGGTTCGAAGGGCGGGGCGACCCATTCGTCCAAGGGGTCGGGCGGTTGCACGTCGTAATGGCCGTAGAACAGGACGCGCGAAGGCGAGCCGCCGCCGGGTGCCCGCCAATGGCCCACCACCATGGGCTTACCTTGAGTCGGCTCGAACTCGAGCCTCAAACCCGATCTCGCGTAGGGCGCTGGCGCACCATCCGGCCGCAGCAACGCAGGCCGGGTGATAAGCGGGATCGGTGGAGATGCTGGGTAGCGCGAGGAACTGAAACAGGCGATCGAGCGCCGCCTGGCGCCCTGCTGCCAAATGGTCGAGCACGCCCGACAGCTCGCGGCGTGAGGCGTCCGGCGCGGTCAAAGCCAAGCTCCAAGGCTGAGCCGGGTCGGCATCGAATCGGCGCCGCGCACACGAAAGCAGAACCGCTTCTCGCGGCTCGCGAATGTAGCGAGAACCACGACGGGAGGCCGGCAGGGCAGGCCGCTTTGATGTGGGGAGAGGTTATTCGCCGAGTTGCACGTTGGTGGCTTGAGGACCCTTACCACGTTTGTCCGGCTCGGTTTCGAAGGTCACACGCTGGCCTTCATCCACGGCCGGAAGGCCCGAGCGTTGCAGGGCGGAGATGTGCAGAAAGACATCCTTGCCGCCATCGTCCGGCGTGATGAAGCCGAAACCCCGCGAGTGATTGAAGAACTTGACCGTCCCGGTCTGGCGCATCGGAAACTCCTTTCCCCCTTCCAATATCGTCCGCGTGCGATCGAGCCGGGGACGATATTAGGCAACCTCAATTTGCGGGAAAAGACGCCACGATCTCCATCCGAAGAGACCACACGGCCGATCTTCACCCGGATTTAAGTGCACAAAGCGCCCCACTCTATGGTCGCGAGCCCGCCAAGTGCAAGGCCCATCTAGCCAGCTGCGAGGGTGCCGATGAGATGGAAAGCGCGGCTAATGGAAATAGGGGTCCTGCGTCAGCCCGCCGCCATTATCCATCAAAGACTGGGGCGGGAAGTCGAAATGAGGACCGAAATCTTTCGGCGCCGGGGGCATCTCGGGTAGCCCCCAAATGTCGCTCAGGGTCATCGAATAGCCGCCGAGGACAGCGTCACGGGGCGCGCGCGGAGCCGGAGCGCCATTGGCATCGCCGGCGCAGCTTTTAGACGCCGGCAAACCGAGCAGAAAGACAGCCGCCAACAACGTGGCTAGCGTGAGAAGCCGGAAAAGGGCGGTGCGCTCGATCATGACGAATACTTATCCCTGAACCTAGTTAGTCCGATTCGGTCCCAAGCCTAAGTCTGGTACATTAGCATTGCGTCACCGCCCCTTGAAAGCGACGATTGAGCTACGGGCAGACTTTCACCGAGCTGGTGCAAACGAAGAGTGGGCCCTTGCCGCAGGCAGTCGAGACTGTACCGACGCGGACGGCCTTCAATTTGCCCTTGTGGGCCCAATGATTGATGTGCCCGTTCAGGTTCTTGGCTGACCGCTTGGTGGCGGCGCCCTCGCCCATGCCTCGCCCTTTGGCGGTCACAAGTGCACAACTCCCGGCCTGGACCGGCTGCGAAACGGCAACGAAAGCGCCAATAGCGCCGACGGCGGCGCAGGCAATCAGCAATTTACTGCGGATCATATTAGTCCCCCTGGTTCGTTTTCTGGCAGGTGCAACCCGCCTCCCGGCGACTATGCAACCTTTGCGGCCCGTTGCCTAGCGGCTCCGGTGTCGCGGGCCCATGAGCGCGCCAGCCTTCACATTTTCGTGTGGTCGAAAATTTCTGGGCAAAAGGCCAGGTTTTGTCGTCTAATCCGCATGTTGTGATGCAAGCTCGCCGAGCTGCCGAGGCGGCGATAGGGTCACTCAACAATGGAGGATAGACGTATGAAGCCTATTCGATTGGCAACACTCGGAATAATTGCAGCCGCGAGCATGTTTGGGGCGCTCGCCGCTTCCGCGGCACCGGTCAGTTCGCCTGGTGTGCCGCAAGGCGAAACCTCGCTCGTGACACCGGTTGGCTGCTGGTGGGCCTACGGCGTCCGGCATTGCCGATATGGCGGCTACTATGGCTACCGCCCCTATTACCGTCCTTACTACCGGCCCTATCGGTATCGCTACTAGCACCTAAGGCGCGGAGGGGGGTGTGGCCCCTCCGCTTGCAGAAATGCAAACGCCGGGCCTTCGCGCCCGGCGTTTGTGTGTTGATCTATCGGCTCCGGCGTTTAGTCCTTCATGAAGCCCGGGGTGCTCCGGCCGAACACGCTATAGGGGCTGTCGGCTGAGGCGAGGACCACGCCGCGGCGCGGCGCCCTGCGAAGCTCGCGCGAGGCCACGGCCACGGTCTTGCGGGTACTTGCCCGCGCCGCCACGAGCCTCGCCTGAGGCGCCGACCGCATCAAGCCTGCGATCTTGGGCGCTGCCTTGCTTGCTGACGCGCCGCCAGCCGCGCTTACTCTCACGCTTGCGGTGCCGGAGCCGAGCATGCCGAGGCTCGACGCCGCCGCCTTGGACACGTCGATGATACGTCCGGCCACAAAAGGTCCCCGGTCGTTGATCCGCACGACCACCGAGTGGCCGTTGCTCAGGTTCTCGACGAGAACCCTGGTGCCGAACGGCAGCGAGCGATGCGCTGCGGTCAGGTCTCCCGGCTTCATGATCTCGCCGCTCGCGGTGCGTGAATGCAGCGCATACCACGAAGCGTGGCCGACCTGCTCGGCCTGAGCGGCATTGATTGGTAGTAGGATGGCACCCCCGATGAGGCCCATGGCAACGATTTTGGCTCGCATTTCGAACATGCGTTCAGTGCTCCTATTCGATTGTCTTGGGGGGTAATGACCGACGACGAATCAAGCCGGCCCTGCGCACCTAAGTGCTGGCCGTTAACCTACGGGGCAACAAGGCGAAAAATCGGCTTCGAGGGGGTCATTGAGGGGCCATTTAGGGGCGCGGGAATTAACGGTTATGGCGCTAAGCGGGGCGCTTTGGAGGCGCCTGTTAGGCAAGATGCGGAGCGTGGCGATGGTTATCTCCGCGTGAGACAGCAAAAAAGACGCGAGCCTCGTTGAAGGTCGCGTCTTTTTGGATCGTCTCAAACTATCGGCGTCGCGACAGAGACCGCCGCGCGACGGCACCGCGTTAGTCTTAAGCTATAGCCTTAACGCGAGGGCGCGTAGGAGTCCGGGCCATAGCCGGCGCAGGAGCCCTTGAGCCGCGAATCATAACCGAGCGTCTGGCACAGATAGACTTTGGTCAGCGGATTATTGCGTACCTGCGACCCCGTCACGTTCTGTCCGTAGCTCCTGGCGACGTATGCAATCTGCTCTTCCTCGCAATAGGGCGTGGCGATCGGTCCATATTTGGTGATCTGAAAATTGCCGTGGCATTCGATGCGGGCGGCGGCTGGGTCTGGGGCTGCCACGCCCATCAGCAGGGTAGCTGCGCAACTAGCCAGGCAGGCTACCAGGATTCGGCTCATATCGTCTCCTTGCACGAAGTGGGGTGGCTCCCGGCCCGCCCTCGGTCTGTTCGAGACTAGGCAACGCGTCGCAACTCTCGTCAAGCAAAGCTACTCCGAGTCCTGACGCGGCCGCATCCCCCGATGTAGTCACTTGTTCGTGCACTTGCCTTAGGCTGCTACGATTGCTGCCTAATCCTTCGGCAAATAGCGCCTAATCATTGCCCTTTTCTGCCAATACATGTATGTCATTGGAAAATAGAGTACCAAGGAAACGCTGGGGAACTAGACTGATGCATAAGAGAAAGACCGCAGAAGCTCAGGTCCAACAAGAACTGAGCCCCGATCCCTCTTTGGCGAGGGTCGCGAATCACGATGCGTGGGTGCCGGCACGGGAACCAATGACCGGCGCTCAGGCGGCGACACTTAAGCTGCTCGCAGAAGAGATGAAGGAGCCTCACGCCTTCGACGCAAGCTTGAGCAAGACGGAGGCTTCGCGGCGCATCTATCGTCTGCAGGAGCGCCTTCGGCTCGGACAGCTGCCGCCCCATACGGACTAGCGTCCCCGCTTTCAGTCGCGTTGCGAGAAGCGCGCCGCGCGGGGCAAGGAGGCGACGATCCGGTTCCGCTCTGCTTACAATGCCGCGGCCCTGGCCATGCTGGTCGGGGCTCTGGCTGTGCCCCTGGAAGGAGCCCGTGCGGCGATGGCGCTCTCACTCACCTCTTCCGCTTTCACGCCCGGCGCCGCCATGCCCTCGCGCTTTACCTGCGAAGGCGCCGACGTCTCGCCGCCGCTTGCATGGGACGGCGTGCCGGCGGGGACCAAGAGCCTCGCGCTGATTATCGATGATCCCGATGCGCCGGATCCGAAAGCGCCGAAGCGTGTCTGGGTGCATTGGGTGGTTCTCAACCTGCCTGCCGATGCGAAGGGCCTTCCTGAGAACGCGGAAAAGGCGGGGTTGCCCAAAGGCGCCACGATGGGGCTGACCGATTTTAAGAAGGCGACGTATGGCGGGCCGTGTCCTCCGATCGGACGTCACCGCTATTTCCACAAGCTTTATGCGCTCGACACCACGCTCGATCTCACCCATCCGACGAAGGCCGAGCTTGAGGCCGCGATGAAAGGTCATGTGCTGGCGCAGGCCGAGCTGATCGGCACCTATCAGAAAGGCGACCGGTAAAACGGCTGCCTATCGGTCGTCATCCCTTGACGTCGCCTTGCCTCCGCGTTTCAAGTGCGTGCATGGCAAGGCACCGATGGATTGACCGAGCGGGACAGGTCTGCGTTGCAGCGACCCTTCTGCTTTCATGTGGTTCGGCTTTGGCGGCGAATTGTGGGAATAGCGGCGCCGGGTTCGACAGATGGCTACAAGGCTTCAAGCAACAAGCGGCGGCGCAAGGCATCGCGCCTCAGGTCGTGGCCGAGGCGCTTGACGGGCTGAGCTATGATCCTGCGGTGATCGCCAAGGATCGCGGACAATCGGTGTTCGCACAGACCTTCCTGCAATTCTCCGACCGCATGGTGTCGGGCAACCGGCTGCAGGTCGGCAGCGCGCTGCTCAAGAAGAACGCGGGCACCTTCGCGCAGATCCAGCAGAAATATGGCGTGCCGGGTCCGGTGCTGGTCGGCTTCTGGGAACTCGAGACCGATTTCGGCAAAGTGATGGGCAATATGGACACGCTCCGCTCGCTCGTCACGCTCGCCTACGATTGCCGCCGGCCCGACGAGTTTCAGGCGCAATTGATGGATGCGTTGCGCGTGATTCAGCGCGGCGACCTCAGCCCGCCGGAGATGCGCGGGCCATGGGCGGGGGAGGTCGGACAGTTTCAGTTCGTGCCGAGCGTCTATTACAAATACGCCGTCGACTTCGACGGCAGCGGCAAGCGCGATTTGATCCACAACACGCCCGACGCGCTCGCCTCGGCGGCGAATTATCTCGACGGCCTCGGCTGGAGGCCGGGCCAGCCATGGCTCGAGGAGGTCCGCGTGCCGGCGGACATGGATTGGAGCCAGGCCGACGTCACCATCAAGAAGCCGCGCGCCTTCTGGGCCAAGAGCGGCGTCACCTATCCGAGCGGCAAGGCGGTGCCCGCCGACAACACGCCGACGGCGCTGCTGTTGCCCATGGGTCGAAACGGTCCGGCTTTCCTCGCTTATCCGAATTTCGACGTCTACCTGCAATGGAACCAGTCCCTCGTCTATTCGACCACCGCGGGCTATTACGCGACGCGGCTCGCCGGCGCCCCGGTGCTCGGCCGCGGCAACGCGCCGATCGAGCCTTTCAGCCAGGCGCAGGCCAAGGAGCTGCAACAGCTGCTCGCCAAGCGCGGCTATGACGTGGGCAAGATCGACGGGGTAATCGGCGCCTCGACCCGCGTGGCGATCAGGGAGATGCAGCAGAAGTTCGGGCTGCCGGCCGACGGCTATCCGACGCCCGAGCTGCTCGAGCATCTGGAAGCCGGACGCTAAATCGACTTCGCTTTTACGGGGCGGCAACCAAAAGATGCGACACTGCGGCGGAGATATCCCGCGCGAGGCGTCGCATGGAAGACGATAGACGAGAAACTCAGAGACGGACGGCCCCACGGAAGCGCACGCTGAAAAAGGGGCGCATCGTCTTCAATAATCGGCGCTCAGTGATCGATTGCACCGTGCGCAATTTGTCGGATGGGGGCGCGCTCCTGCTGGTCAACAGCCTTATCGGCATCCCCGACAGCTTCGACCTAACCATCGACAGCGACAGCACCACCATGCGGCCAATGTTATGTGGAAGCGCGAAAACCAGCTCGGCGTGAAATTCGAGTGAGGGAAATTGCCTACGCAAACGTGACTTGTGGGGTAGATTCGCGCGAATCGGAATCAACGGAGAATCTACGATGAGAGACTGCGCTTGGCTTTCGTTGATACCGCGCGAGCAAGTGATCTTGCAGAATGCGCTTTTGGCTTACGCTGGTGCTGAACCTACCGAGGCTTCCGAGATAGGGCTCTTGGCAGCAAAGTTGCGTCGTTCTGAGCTTTACTCGGCAATCACGATTGGAGTGCACGCTTTTGAGCTCATACTCCTCGTTGCACGCGCGGCAGAAAAAAACCTGCCACTGGCCGATTGCGAGGAAACTGATAGATGTTTTGCTGTCCGCAATTCGGGCAATAGACCCAGTCTCGTACCCATCTTTCCGTCCACGCCCGCGCGCTTTGCGAGGGACTTTCGTAGGGCGACTGAGTTTCTTCAAAGCCCAGCTTCATAAGGGCTCCTAACATGCGCTTAGGCTTCCGGCATCAGCGTTATGTCCGCCTACGGATAATCCTTCCACTGTTCCATTTAGAGGTGCACGAAGTGTCGAATCGCTAGGGAATCCAGGGGCGCCTTTGTTAGAATGAGCGCCGCGTGGCCGCCGAATGGTATGGATGCGCGGCGGCATCTTCGCCATAAGGGGAGGACATGCCATGGACGGACAGATAGCCAACATCGTCGTTCAGTTGATCGCGGGAGCCATAGGCGGAACTGCCGCGGGCACCGCGTTGAAGGATCTGAGCCTGGGCAAAGCCGGCGATGCCATCAGCGGCGCGGTCGGCGGCGGCATCGTGGGCCAGATTCTGGCGGCGGTGCTCAACTCACCGGAGGCAGCGGCTGCGGTGTCCGGGATCGACATCGGCGCCATCGTCAAGGACGTGGTCGGCGGCGGCGTGGGCGGCGCCGTGGTGATGGCCATTGTCGGCGCCATCCGCAACGCCATGGCCAAGTGACAAGCTAAGGCTGGTTGGCACCTCATGCTGTAGACGCGCTGCTTACCGCAGCGTTTCACGGCGTGCCGTGGGGTCCTCGCTTTGAGGAGCGGCGAAGCGCGTCTTGAGGGTGGAACACTGCCGTCTTGATGGCGCGCTTAACCCAACTCGCTCCCTGAAGAAAGCTTGAGCCAGGTCAATGCGCCCGCGGCGCGGCCGGGGTGTGGTGGGATGCGCGATCAACGACGGAGTGACGTCCCATGACCACCGGCCTCGATGTCTTCGATACCACGCTCAAAGAGACCAATCTTTGGCTCAAGGAGTTGATGGAGCGGCTTGGCACCCTTGATCGTCATCACGCTTATTCGACGTTGCGCGCGGTGCTGCACGCCTTGCGCGACCGTATCGGGCCGGAGAACGCGGCCCATCTCAGCGCGCAGCTGCCGATGCTGGTTCGCGGCCTGTTTTACGAAGGCTGGGAGCCCATGGGCAAGCCGACCAAGGAGCGCCATGAGGCGGAGTTCATCGCGCATGTCGGCCGGGAGCTGCCGCGCGCAGACGAGACCGAGATCGAGGACGGCATCTGTGCCGTGTTTGGGCTGCTCGCCCTAAAGCTCGACATAGGCGAGGCGATCAAGGTCGCCGGCGTTTTGCCCAAGGAGTTGCGTGAGATGTGGCCGGTCTCGATTCAGGAAGCCGTGCAGGCCAAGACAGGCGCCGCCTGAGAAGACGACGCAGCCTAGCGGCTTTTGCCCTTATAGGCGTGGGTGCCGGGCTTGCCCGCCTTGGAACGGCCACGCGATCTGCTCAGGGAGCGAAGCGGGATCTCGCGATTGTGCGGCCCCATCTCGTCGAGCGTCGGTTTGTGTGGTCGGCTGACTGAAACGATTTCGGCATCCTCAACCGTGCGTTCAAGTTCGCCCTGCCGCGCCAGCGGGTCGTTGGCGATGGCGAGCTCCATCTGACGCAGGCGCTTGACCTCGTCGCGCAGCCGGGCGGCCTCCTCGAATTCGAGGTCGGCGGCGGCCGTGCGCATGCGCTTCTCCATGTCGGCGACGATGCTTTCGAGATTGTGCCCGATCAGCGCCTGCTCGCCTTCGCCGAACCCCATTCCCGCGTCGACAAGCACGTGGTCGCGCTCGTAGACGGAGGCCATGATGTCGCCGATGCTCTTCTTCACGCTTTCCGGCGTGATACCGTTGGCCACGTTCCAGGCCGTCTGCTTTTCGCGCCGCCGCGCCGTCTCGGCCATCGCCCGCTCCATCGATCCGGTGATGCCGTCGGCATAGAGGATCACGCGGCCGTCGATATTGCGCGCGGCGCGGCCAATGGTCTGGATCAGCGAGGTCTCCGAACGCAGGAAGCCTTCCTTGTCGGCGTCGAGGATGGCAACGAGCGCGCATTCCGGAATGTCGAGGCCCTCGCGCAACAGATTGATGCCGATCAGCACGTCGAAGGCACCGAGCCGCAGGTCGCGGATGATCTCGATGCGCTCCAGCGTCTCCACGTCGGAATGCATGTAGCGCACGCGGATGCCCTGCTCATGCATATATTCGGTCAGGTCCTCGGCCATGCGCTTGGTCAGCGTGGTGACGAGCACGCGATAGCCTTGGGCCACCACCTTGCGCGTCTCGTCGATGAGGTCGTCGACCTGGCTCGTGGCCGGTCGCACCTCGACTGGGGGGTCGATAAGGCCGGTGGGCCTGATCACCTGCTCGGCGAAGGCGCCATGGGTCTGATTGAGCTCCCAGCCGCCGGGCGTCGCCGAGACATAGACGGTCTGCGGCCGCATCGCGTCCCATTCCTCGAACCGCAGCGGCCTATTGTCCATGCAGGAGGGGAGGCGGAAGCCATATTCGGCGAGCGTGGATTTTCGCCGGTAGTCGCCGCGGAACATGCCGCCGATCTGGGGCACGGTGACGTGGCTCTCATCGACGAAGACCAGCGCGTTGTCCGGCAGATATTCGAACAGAGTCGGCGGCGGCTCGCCGGGTTTCCGCCCGGTGAGGTAGCGCGAATAATTCTCGACGCCGGCGCACGAGCCGGTCGCCTCCATCATCTCGAGGTCGAACAAAGTGCGCTGCTCGAGCCGTTGGGCTTCGAGCAGGCGTCCGGCGCGGTTGAGCTCGTCGAGCCGCTGCCTGAGCTCCTCCTTGATGCCGCGCACCGCCTGCTTCAGCGTCGGCTTCGGCGTCACGTAATGGGAGTTGGCGTAGATCTTCACCAAGGCGAAATCGTCGGTCTTGGCGCCAATCAGGGGATCGAACTCGGTGAGGCTTTCCACTTCGTCGCCGAACAGCGAGATGCGCCAGGCGCGGTCTTCCAAATGCGCGGGCCACAGCTCGATGACGTCGCCGCGCACACGGAACGAGCCGCGGGCGAAGTTCACGTCGTTGCGCCGGTATTGCAGGGCGACGAGATCGGCCATCAGCCGGCGCTGCTCGACCTTATCGCCGCGTTTCAGGCTGAAGGTCATCGCCGTATAGGTCTCGACCGAGCCGATGCCGTAGATGCAGGACACTGAGGCGACGATGATCACGTCGTCGCGCTCGATCAGCGCGCGGGTCGCCGCATGGCGCATGCGGTCGATCTGCTCGTTGATGGAGGAGTCCTTCTCGATATAGGTGTCAGTGCGCGGGATGTAGGCCTCGGGCTGGTAGTAGTCGTAATAGGAGACGAAATACTCCACCGCGTTGTCCGGGAAGAAGCTCTTGAACTCGCCGTAGAGCTGGGCGGCGAGCGTCTTGTTCGGCGCGAGCACCAGCGCCGGGCGCTGCGTCGCCTCGATCACCTTGGCCATGGTGAAGGTTTTGCCCGAGCCGGTGACGCCGAGCAGCACTTGATCGCGCTCCGCCGCATTCGCGCCCTCGACCAGCTCGGCGATCGCCGAAGGCTGATCGCCCTTCGGCGTGAGCTCCGATTGAATGGTCAGCGGTACGCCGCCTTCGGTCTTCTCCGGGCGGGGCGGCCGGTGGGGGGTAAAGCTGGTGACGGCCTCGCCGGTCACCAGCGGATGGTCCTGCATCAGCGGCTGAGGCGACTCGCCGAAACCCGGCGGGCGGCGATCGGCGCCGAGCGGCAAGCCGGTCAGCGACGAGGCGCTCGGCGGCACGTCGTGCGCCTCGCCCGTAACGGCACGGGGCTCGGCGCGCGAGCCGAAAGTCTTGGGACCACGATAGGGCATGCACGGAATATGGCGGCGGGGAGGGGGCTTGGCTAGGGTCTCGGTCTCCTTCGCCGCTCATGAATATTGGCCGCAGCAGCAGCAGCGTTAGGTCAGAGTCGGCTGCCTGTCCTGTTTACTTGTCCGCAGCGCGTGTCGGTGAGAGCCGGCGTGCCAGGGAAATGAGCGTCGCGTCGCGATCTTCCAGCTTGCCGGCAGCATCCAGCGTCTTTTGCACGGACTCCGTAATGGCGGCGTCGATTTGCTTCAACTGAGCGAGCAGCTCGGTGACAAGCCTGAGATAATGGTCGCGCAGTAGGGTGATCGCCTCATTCTGGGTGCGAAGCTCGTCGTTGACGGAGCGCAGGCTCATGATCTCGGCGTCCTGAGCGGCCGCCCGGTTCCGGTGATGATTGCGTTCCCCGATGAGGCGCTGGATCGCCGCGTGGAGGACCGCGCCTTCGCCCGAATCGTCGAGCGGCGGTTGCTGCATGTCGCCGCCGCTCGACGATTCGGGCGGAACGCTCTGTATCGGTGCGATACCTTGGGTGCCTGCGATCTTCGATACGGCACCCTGCAGCGCCGCGGTGACGGGGGATGCTTGCATCATGGCGGATCTCCTGGCAGCGGCCATCGGCTGGCATTTGTGTCAATTCCGGCAGGATGCCGGGAAGATCTGGGCGGTGAAAGCGCGACGCGGACTTAACGTTAAGCCCGATCGAGGCGTCGCGTTCCCACCAACGAGCGCGGCCTGCGCAGCCTGAGGAGACTGCGCGGTATCGCAAGCGAGGTGTCAATCAGCACGCCGGGACTGCCTGCGCCACTTATTGAGGTGCCGGCGCTGCTTCCACCGGTGCATCCAGGTCTGTCTCAGCTCGTCGCGCAAGGACGGCTCAAACGCCTTGGCCATGTTTTCATCGATCCAACGGCGCAGCAGCGGGCGGAGCACGTCCTTGAGACTCGATTCGGCGTCGGCAAGCCGCTCCGCCGTCGGCTCGATACTCGTGGCCGGCGGGGTATCCTGGTCGGGGTGCGCCGGCGAGATCGACAACTCCCTCATGGCGCGGTTCGTTCAGCGACTTGCTGGTGTCGTCCTTGGCGGACGCCGCTTGCTGATTGGGCAGTCCGGCCTCCCGCTTTGCGCGGGCACGCCATGAATGGAGGCAAAAATATCCTCAAGCGTTGGTTCAGGAGCGCGGTCCAGGTTACTCATCACTTCAAGCTCTTTGGCTTAGTCCACCCGGGCGACGGCTCGGTGTCGGCGGATCCGTTTTTCGAAAAATTCTCGGCAGTTTGAGATAACTCGCGGTGGTTGAAGCTAACACCGCCGCTGCCCGCCTTCAGGCGCAGTTGGAGGAAGGGTTAATGTTGACTGTGAGTGACGCCCTAAAAATCGCGGGGCGCGCTGCCGAATTGGCGAAAGTTCCATGCCGCCGCGCGAGGGCGCCATGGCTCCGCTTTGCGCCTCACGAGGCGTGCGTCCACCGGCTTGCTTCCGCGCGCAAAAACGCTCGGCATGCGATGCTTCGGGCCAGGTCATTCCGTGCCTAAACATTCGCCCGCCAAATTGCCACTTTCTGCTGCGATCAGCGTATAATGAAAAAAACAATTGACACGTTGCGTGGGACGGCAAGCTTGGACCCGTGAAGTGTGATTCTTGCATGCACGCGCCCGCTCGCTGCGGTCCGCCTGCAGCAACAGATCAGAATCGGAGCAGAACCATGGCTACGAGAACGAGTGGGACGAAGCGCACAACGAGTAAGAAGCCGAGCTCACGCAAGACCACCAGCCGAGGCGCGAGCGCGAAAAAGACCACCGCGAAGAAGACCAGCGCGCGGAAGACGACCGCTAGAAAAACGACCGCGAAGAAGACGACCGCGAGAAAGGCCCCGGCGCGGAAGAGCACCGCACGGCGGGCTACGGCTCGCAAGACCGCGGCGCGGAAACCGGCTGGCCGGCGTCCTGCCGCGCGCAAGACAACGGCCCGCAAGACGACGGCCCGCAAGGCACCGGCTCGCAAGCCCGCGGCAAAGAAACCTGCGGCGCGCAAGCCCGCGGCGAAGCGGGCGGCAGCCAAGAAAGCATCTGCCGCGATGCAGCCGGCAGCCGCGGCAGCGGTTGCCCCGAAACCTGCGATGCAGAAGCCGAAACCGGCTGCGCCCGCAATGCCGAAACCGGCTGCGCCGTCAATGCCGCAACCGGCGCCCGCGCGGCCGACGGCGCAACCTGCTGGCGGGATGGCCGCCGCCACGCCGCCACGGCCTGCAAGCCCGGCGGGAGGCAGCGCCATGCCGCAGCGATCGGCCGGTGGCATGGGCGGTTCGCCGTCAACGCCGAGCGGCATGTCGGGTTCAAGCTCGAGCCCGGGCCCGAGCCCGAGCCAACAGCCTTACCGGCCGTCCTGGGCGAGAGACGACGACGACATGTAGTCAATTTGGGAGGGTCGGCGGTTTCGCGCCGGCTCTCCCCCGACGCTCTCTCGACGCAATCTTCCGCGCCTGCCAAGCCCGTGCTGCTCCCTGCCGTCGCGCCAAGCTACGGCGAGATGCCGGGAGCCGGGGGTTTGAGACATCGCTTTCGGCCGGCGCTACGCGGTCGTTCGATGGCGCGATCGTCAGTCCCCTAGTTCCCTAGCGCGACATGCAGGGCATGGAACCCTATGTCCACTCGCGTCTTCGGCTAGACTGAACTATCCCGATCCGCGCTCCCAACCTCCATTCACGTGAGGCTCGAATGTCGTTTGCTTCCGCTCTGCTCAAGCCGGGGCTCTGGCCATATCTCGCCCCGATTGTGCTGCTCTTCTGCTCGAACCTGTTCATGACGATGGCGTGGTACGGCCACCTCAAATTCAAAGCGGTGCCGCTCGTCACCGTCGTGCTGATCAGCTGGGGAATTGCCTTTGTGGAATATTGCTTTGCCGTGCCGGCCAACAGGATCGGCAATGCGGTCTATTCACCAGCGGAGCTCAAAACGATCCAGGAGGTGATCACGCTGATCGTGTTCGCCGGGTTTACCGCGGTCTATTTCAACGAGCCGCTGAGCTGGACGCAAGGGGTCGGCTTTGCCTGATCGGTCTTGGCGCCGTGCTAGTCTTTCGCGGCTAGCGAAGCGCGCGATTCGTTGACGGCTCCGGACGGCCCGAGGCCGTCCGGAGGAGAACTCCGGGTTAGACGCCTCTGAAGATATTTCCGATCGCCAGGACGATATAGGCAATGATGGCCACCCAAAAGCCGTGGTCGGTGATAAGGGGTATCGCAGCAAATTTGCCGATGACGGCCAAGACGGCCAGAATTAGTGAAATGACGAAAACCGCGGTGGTCGGCGGCGACAAATTCATTTCCAGCCCTCCCTCATTATTGACGGGCGAAATGTAATCGTTTTCTGTGAAAAAGCGAGGGCGTTGCCCTCGCTGCGCACAGGCCGAACTTCGCGGTAGGGAGCCGGCCGGAGGCTCAAACGGGGAGGAGTGAAGCGATGCGTCCTATGATGCGATTGATCCTTGGCCTCTGCGCACTCGTCGTGATTCTGGCGGCGGTCTCGCTCGCCCTGCCGAGTCACGTCACGATCGCACGCACGCAGGTGATCGGCGCGCCCGAGACCGTCGTGTTCCCTTATCTCAACAATCTGCACCGCTTTGGCGACTGGTCGCCCTGGGCGGCGCGCGATCCCAATCTCCAAGTCAACTTCTCCGGACCGGAGGAGGGCAAGGGCGCGAAGGTGGAGTGGACGAGCGCGGTGCGCTCGGTCGGTCCGGGGAGCATGGAGATCACCGGTAGCGATCCTAACCGCCATATCGACCTTGCCGCCACGCTGAACGGTTTGGAGGGGACGGCATATTACGAGGTTGCGCCCTCCGGCTCCGGCGTGAAGGTCACTTGGGGTTTCGGCTACGACACCGGCACGAGCCCGTTGAAGCGGTGGAAGGGCTTGCTGCTCGATCGCTATGTCGGGGCAGAATATCGTGATGGCCTCGCCAAGCTCAAAGACCGCATCGAAACCGAGCGGCGGCCGACGGCGCCGAGCGCCGCGGCAACTCCACCGATGACGACATCGACGACAGCCGAGCAGCCTAGTGCGGCTACGCCCGGTGCTTCGCCCGCAAGCGCCGCTCCGGCAGCGGACCCGGCGCAGACGCAAGCCACGGCAGCGCCGCCGGCTCCTCCGGCCCCGGCCGCGCCGGCGACCAAGAAGAAGAAGCAGCATTAATCGCTTAAAGACTAGGAGAGGCGGCCGGAGCTCTGCTCTAGAGCTTCTGCTCGTGGAGGGTCGCTTGGCTTTCCAGCGGGTCGATACGGGCCCCCTCGATGAGGAAGCGGAGCGCGCCAGCGAAGGACGAACTGTGGCGAGGGCAGGCAAGGTGCGGATCGCTTGCGCCTGCGGGCAAAGCGTCGGTTGCCGGACCTTGTGCGTCGGCAGTTTCTGCGCCGGACACTTGATAGGCAGGCGTGATGCCGTTAGCGGCCGTCACCGGCAGCCCGTCGCCGATCGCCACGTCGCCGACCAGATGCGGGTCCTGGCGATCCAAGGCCGCGCGCCATGATTGCGAAAACGACTTGTGCTCGGGGCGCTGTCGGCTGCCGTCATAGAGCACCGCGGCGCTGAGTCCGAGCCGCGGCACGGTTGGACTGCCAGCAGAGGGTGCGGCGACGTCCCAAGGCCATGGCGTCCGCTCGGGCTCGCCGGCCAGGGCATGCTTCCAGGCAGCTTGCCGCAGCGATTGCGTGAGGCCCACGCTGGCCTGGTGGAAGACGCTTTCCTCGCCCGGTACCAGGCTTAGTACCGCGATAAAGGCGGCAGCCGATCCCACTCTCCACCCGCGCGTCGGGCGCGAGTGAAAGAAGGGGAGGAGGTGCTGCACCGGCCCCCGTTCCGGCATCAGATCCTCCTCCCAATCCGCCGCGGGGAGGTAACGTCGCGGCATTGGTAACGCCACCATGCGAGCGTCACCGCGCTTAAAGCGACAAGAAGCAGCAAAGCCAATTCGATTGGTCGCGCGAGGTGCCCAAGCTCGACCCCAGGAAGCCCCGCGCGATCGGATTGGCTGGCGGTCGCCGGGAGCGCAGCAAAAATGGACAGGGTTAGCGAGATGGAGGCAAATCTCAGTACCGGCCCGCACAGACGCAGAGCTTGGTTTCGCATTGTCATGGAGTTGGCCCCAACGGTCCTCCCGGCACAGGGCTAAGGAAGCACCCCAATGGGGCGCGGCTTTAGCAGGATTGTGGCGACCAAGTACGATACTGCCGCAACTATGGCACAAATGCGGACCACGCCTTGCCCTTCCACAGCCGACCCGAGGAGGGACGAAGGGTTTGGCTCTCAATCGCAATCAGAGATGCATAGACGCGGGTGGGGCGTGATATTCTCGGTGCGCGACCCTGGCAGCCCAGGGAGTTCCGCGGCGTCATGCCTAAAATGAAGTCGTTGGAAGACCTTTTTGTCCATCTGCTCAAGAACATCTACTACGCGGAGAAGCAGATTTTGAAGGCCCTGCGGAAGATGGCCGAAAAGGCCCATTCGGCGCAGCTGCGGAAGGCGTTCCTGCACCATCTGAAGGAGACCGAGGGCCAAGTCGATCGATTGGAGCAGGTATTTCGCGCTTTGTAACCGCAAGCCCATCGGCGAGACGTGTTCGGCCAGCGAGGGGATCCTCGAAAGAGGCGAGAAGGACATGAAAATGCCGACGATCCGGATGTGCTGGATGCCAGCATGACCGCCGATGCCCAAGCCATTGAACATTACGAGATCGCCCGCTACGGCACCCTGGTCGCTTGGGCGCCAATCAACTCGGGGGGCTTGAGGCCGCCACGCTGATGAACCAGGCCCTCGAGGAGCAGTATGACGCGGATCGGACGCTGACCGCGCTCGCCGAGAGCAAGCTCAACCGAGATGCAACCTGATTTCCAACCAACTCGGCACAGAAGCTGGTCTTTGTTTGGCCATGAGACTTGCAGGAGCTGGCGTCCCCGCCTACGGTGCGCCCGCTTTCGGCGCTCGACCCTGTTGTAGCGGCGCCAGGGCGTTTCAACTTCGCATCCAGGAGAACAGCATGGGATTGATTGCCCACGCGCTTGAGAGGGTGAAGCCCTCGCCGACCATGGCCATCACCAGCAAGGCGCGCGAGCTGAAGGCCGCCGGCTTCGACGTCATCGGGCTTGGCGCCGGCGAACCCGACTTTGACACGCCGGATAATATCAAGCAGGCGGCGATCGCGGCCATCGAGCGCGGCGAGACCAAATACACCGCGGTCGACGGCATCCCCGAGCTGAAGCGCGCCATCGCGAGCAAATTCCAGCGCGAGAACGGCCTTACCTACAAGCCGTCGGAGATCACCGTCGGCAGTGGCGGCAAGCAGGTGCTGTACAACGCGTTGCTCGCAACGCTCAATCCGGGCGACGAGGTGATCGTGCCGTCGCCGTATTGGGTGAGCTATCCCGACATCGTGCTGCTCGCCGGGGCCACGCCAATCATCGTCGAGGGAAAGTTCGAGGACGGCTTCAAGCTCAAGCCGGAGGCCTTGGCTGCCGCCATTACGCCGCGCACCAAATGGGTCATCTTCAATTCGCCGTCGAACCCGACCGGCGCCGCCTATACGCGCGACGAGGTCAAGGCACTTACCGACGTCCTGCTCAAGCACGAGAATGTCTGGGTGCTGTCCGACGACATCTACGAGCACCTCGTTTATGACGGCTTCGCCTTCACCACGCCCGCGCAGATCGAGCCGAAGCTGAAGGGCCGCACGCTCACCATGAACGGCGTGTCCAAGGCCTATTCGATGACCGGCTGGCGGATCGGCTATGGCGGAGGGCCTGAGCCCTTGATCAAGGCCATCTCGACGCTGCAATCCCAATCGACCTCGAACCCGTGCTCGATCAGTCAATGGGCGGCGGTCGAGGCGCTTGAGGGACCGCAGGACTTCCTCAAGCAGTGGGTGGCCTCGTTCCAGGACCGGCGCGATCTCGTCGTGTCCATGCTGAACCAGGCCAAGGGCTTGCACTGCCCGACGCCAGGGGGCGCCTTCTACGTTTATCCCTCTTGCGCCGGGGTCATCGGCAAGAAGACGCCGAAAGGCACGACTATCGCCAATGACGAGGTGTTCGCCACCGCGCTGCTGGAGGAAGAGGGAGTTGCCGTGGTGCATGGCGCGGCCTTCGGGCTGTCGCCCTTCTTCCGCATCTCCTATGCGACCGGAATCGAGGCGCTGGAAGAGGCCTGCCGCCGCATCCAGCGCTTTTGCGCCAACCTCGCCTAGGGCGCCGCGCTATACTTGCCCGGATAGCATCGGGGGCAGCACATGAAGCTCAGCACGAGCAATCAGATCAGCGGCAAGATCATGGAGATCCGCAAAGGCGCGGTGACCGCCGTCGTCTATGTCCAGATCGCCGGGGACACCATGATCGAAACTTCCGTGACCATCCCTGCGTTGGAGTCGCTTGGACTCTACGAGGGCAAGAACGTGACGCTGGCCGTCAACCCTACCGATATCATCATCGCCTGCGATTAGGGTAGCCGCGTACCGGGTCTTTGCGCCCTTCGGTTCTGCCTTCGATCTGCCCCGCGCCGCTGATAGGTCAAGAGGGGATGGCGACCATCGTCACGACCGGGTATCTGCCGCCTGCGCGCATCCTCGTGCTTGCAAGCGGAAGGCGTATCGGCTGCGCCGAATATGGCGATCCGGCAGGCTTGCCGGTGATCGCCCTGCACGGCACACCCGGCTCGCGCCTGATGTTTACGCTGTCGGACGGCGCCGCCCGCGACCGGGGACTGCGGCTCATCGCGCCCGATCGGCCGGGATATGGAATCTCCGACCACCGAATTTGCCAGAGCCTCGCGCAATCGGCCGAGGACGTAGTCGCGGTCGCCGACGCCTACAGGCTCAACCGCTTCGCCATCATCGGGATCTCCGGTGGCTGCCCGTTTGCCGTCGCTGCCGCGGCGGCCAATCCGGACCGCGTCGTCCTGCTGGCCTTGGCCGGCCCGGTCGGCCCGATCGGCGATCTCAAGCGGCAGATCCGCCTGTCGAGGATGCACCATCTCATCTTCCGGGTGTTGGGGGGCTCGAGGCTCGGCCCGCGCGCCTTCTTTCGGTCGCTGCGCTATTTGGTGTTCAAGGCGCCCGATGCCGCTTACCGCGGCCTCATGCGCCGCGTGCGATTATCCGACCGCCAGATCCTGGCGCGCGCTGAGGTGAGAGCGAGCCTTCAGGCGGCGATCAGCGAGGGCTTGCGGCCGGGCGTCGAGGGGGCGGTGCAGGACCTCAGGCTCTATTGCGCGCCGTGGCGCTTGCCGCTTGCCGAGATCGACGTGCCGACGGTGGTGTGGCAGGGCAGCGACGACACCATCGTCCCGCCGGCGGCGGCCTATGCGCTGGCGCGGACGCTGCCCAATTGCCGCTTGGACGTCATTCCGGCGGCCGGGCACTATTGGGTATTCGGCCAGTTCGGCATGATCCTGGATGCGGTCGCGGCCGCTCTTCGAGCCGAAGCTAAAACGGCTCCTTAACGGCCGGTTAAGGCCATCCGGCGGCGCGGCGTCAGCGCCCCCCAGGATGCGGCGTTGTGGCACTGGAACGGAGAGCGGCGACGGGCGTAAATCCCCGCACCGGGGGCGATGAGCGAATCATCATGCCGACCCCAACCCCAATGACCCGACCCTCGGATGATCTCTAAGCAAGTCTTCTTCGACCCTACGGGCAAGCGAGCGCTTGTCTTGCGGTGGCTTGCCTGGGCGGCAGCCGCGCTCAGTGCCGCGGTTGTGGTCATGTTCGTTGCCGTCCTGATGATCGTGCATCATCCGATCGGCAACGGTTTCGACCGGCTTTCGCACGCCTCGATCCGCTGCGCCTGGGCCCCGACCTGCTCGGCGGGCCATGGCATCACGGTTACGTCGGCGGCGGATCCGGACTTGCTCAGAACCGCCTCCAGTCTCGCGACCGAGCTGCGAGAGCAGGAGCGTACGCTCAGAACCCGCCATCCGCAGGCCGAGGTGCTCGACCGCCATCCGATCCCCGCGCCGCTCAGAGGCTCGAACCAACGCTCCTTGAGCATCGGCTTCTACGTCAACTGGGACGACAACAGCTACCCGGCCCTAAAACGGACGCTGCCGCATCTCGATTGGATTATCCCCAGCTGGCTTAATCTCGACGGGCCGGCCATGGAGCTGAAGGTCGACGTCGACGATCGGGCGCTCAAATACATTCAAGACACCAAGCCCAATATTCCGATCCTGCCCATGATCCAGAACGCGGTGGATGGCAAATGGGACGGACCGGGGCTGGCCAAGCTGCTCGCGGATCCGGCGGCTCGCGCGGCGCGGATCGACGAAATCATCGCGTTTATCGAGACTAACAAGTTTCAGGGGCTGACCATCGACTTCGAGGAGGTCCCGCCCAAAGCGCAAAAGGACCTGCAAGCTTTTCTTACGGAAATGTCGCAGGCCTTCACCGCGCGCGGTCTTGCCATCGTGCTCGCTCTGCCGTTCGACGACAATAGCTGGCCTTACGCCACCTACGCTAAGATCGCCGATTATCTGGTGCTGATGGGCTACGACCAGCATTGGGACACCGGCGCTGCTGGCAGCATTGCCGGTCAGGACTGGTTCGAGGAAACCCTCGACAAGCGCATGAAGGATCTCGATCCGAACCACACCATCGTTGCCATCGGTGGCTACGGCTATGATTGGGTCAAAGGCCAGACGACCCAGGAGCTGACCTTCGAGGAAGCCGTCCTGTCCGCCCGGGATTCTGAAGCCGATATCGAGTTCGATCCCGAGACCGCGAACCCTCATTTTTCCTTCATCGAGGATGACGGCAAGCGCCACGACGTGTGGTTCCTGGACGGCATCACCGCCTACAACGAGATTGAGACCGGCGATGCCTACCACATCGCCGGTTACGCGCTGTGGCGGCTCGGCTCGGAGGATCCTTCGATCTGGTCGGTGATGGGCCAAGCTTATGGGGCGCCGCCGCCAGGAGGGCTTCGCGCGATCGGCACCAGCGAGGATATCGATTTCGAGGGCGAGGGTGAGGTCCTGCACGTGGTGGGCAAGCCCTCCGAAGGGGCGCGGACCTTCGAGGTCGACAATCGGACCGGTCAGATCGTCGACGAAGCCTACAAGGAGGTGCCAACCCCTTTCGTCATCGAGCGTGCCGGCGACGTGCAGGGCAAGCTTGCGCTCACTTTTGACGACGGTCCCGATCCGGACTGGACGCCCAAGATTCTCGATATTCTGAAAGCCAAGGGGGTGCGCGCGAGCTTCTTCATTGTCGGCGAGAATGCGCAAGCCAACCCCGATCTGGTGGAGCGGATCGTCGCCGACGGCCACGACGTCGGCAACCACACCTTCACCCATCCAAATCTGGGCGAGCTGCCGGACGCGCTCATCACGCTCGAGATCAACGCCACGCAGCGGCTGTTCGAGGCGCTGACCGGCCGCTCGATGCGCTTGTTCCGTGCCCCGTTCTTCGGCGACGCCGAGCCGACGACGAGCGATGAGATCCTGCCGATCAAGATCGCCGAATCCATGGGTTACGTCACCGTGGGGCTGCATGTCGACCCGAACGATTGGCTGCGCCCGCCGGCCGATGTCATCATCGACCGGGTGCTTGCCCAGGTGAGCGATCCGAGCCCAGACATCCGCGGTCACATCATCCTCCTGCACGATTCGGGTGGCGACAGGTCCGAGACCGTCGCGGCCTTGCCGAAGCTGATCGATACCTTGCGCGCCAAGGGCTATGAGTTCGTGCCGGTGTCGGAGCTTGCCGGGCTCACGCGCGACGAGGCCATGCCACTGGTGCCGCCGCGGTCGCTCGCCCAATTCGTGAGCCTTCCGGTGTTCATGGCACTCGGCTGGATTGGCCATCTCCTCGGCTTTCTGTTCGTCGCGGCGATCTGGCTCGGTGTGGCTAGGATGGTGTTGCTGGGCGGGGGCGGCCTCCGTAATCGGCAGATCGAGAAACGCCGGATCGCGCCGCGCCTACCGGAGCAGCCGCCATTGCAGACGGTGCTGATCCCCGCGCATAATGAGGCCAAGGTCATTGTCGCCGCGGTGCAGCACGTGCTCGCCAGCGACTATCCGAACTTGGAAGTCATCGTGATCGATGACGGGTCGACCGACGGCACCTCTGAGCGGTTGCGCGAGAGTTTCAGTGCCGATCCGCGCGTCAAGCTCATCACCGTGCCGAATGGCGGCAAGGCCGCCGCGCTCAATCGCGGCCTGAAGCACGCGCACGGCAGCGTCGTCGTGGCGCTCGATGCCGACACGCATTTCCAGCGCGACGTAATCTCGAAGCTGGTGCGCTGGTTCGAGGACCCGACGGTCGGCGCGGTGGCCGGCAATGCCAAGGTCGGCAATCGCGTCAATCTCATCACGCGTTGGCAGGCGCTCGAATACGTCACCAGCCAGAATCTGGAGCGCCGCGCGCTCGCCTCGCTTGGCTGCGTCACCGTTGTGCCGGGCGCGATCGGTGCCTGGCGGCGTGAAGCTTTGGAGAGCTTGAACGGATTTCCTAGCGACACCCTGGCCGAGGATCAGGATCTGACCATCGCTCTGCTGCGAGCCGGCTACAATGTGCTGTATGACAGCTCGGCGATCGCCTGGACCGAGGCACCTGACACGGTCAATGGGCTCGCCAAGCAGCGCTTCCGTTGGGCCTTCGGCACGCTGCAATGCCTGTGGAAGCATCGCCAGGTGACGCTCAGGCCGCGCTACGGCGTGCTGGGCATGATTGCCGTGCCGCAAATCTGGCTATTCCAATTCCTGCTGACCCTCTTGGCGCCGCTCGTCGATTTCGCGCTCATTTGGCAGCTGACGTTCTCAGCCATCAAACTGGCCGAACATCAGGACCAGTTTGATGGCAGCGCCTTGAGCCAGACCTTGCTCTATTACCTTGCCTTCCTGGTCATCGATCTCGGCAGTGCGGCGCTCGCCTTTGCTCTCGAGCGGCGCGAGAAATGGTCCTTGGTGCCGTGGCTCGTGCTGCAGCGCTTCGGCTACCGGCAACTGATGTATGGCATCGTGCTCAAGGCTATGCTGACCGCCGCGGTCGGGCCGCTGGTCAGCTGGGGCAAGCTCGAGCGGAAATCAACCGTCACCGCGCGGGCCTAGCCCCTTCGCTGCCGTCTGGCAAACAGCGTCTCCTGGCGGTTGTGGTGCCCTCTCGGGCTGGGGCTTGCCAGAGCCCCATTCACTTGACACGATAGGTTCATCAAGGCTGCCCGGGAGGCGCTTTTGGGCCGTCCCGAGGACAACGCCAAGGGAGGAGAGTATGGGCCAAGCGCAGGGCCAACCAGCCCGCAGCGCCCGCTGCATCGCACTGGTTGGCCCCTATCTCAGCGGTAAAACGACACTGCTCGAAGCCATTCTCGCACGCACCGGCGCTATCAGTCGGCAGGGCGCCATGGCCGATCAGAACACCATCGGCGATGCCTCGGAAGAAGCGCGGCATCACGGCATGAGCGTCGAGCTCAACGCGGCGACGGTCGATTTCCTCGGCGACAGCTGCACCTTCCTCGATTGTCCAGGCTCCATCGAATTCCAGGCCGATGCCGCCAATGCGCTCAGCGCCTGCGACGCCGCCGTGGTGGTGTGCGAGCCTGACGAGAAGAAGGTGCCGGCGTTGCAGCTGATCCTCAAGCAGCTCGAGGACCGCGGCATTCCCCATTTCCTGTTCATCAACAAGATCGACAAGGCCGAGGCGCGCGTGCGCGACATCGTGCCGATGCTGCAGCCGGCCTCGACCAAGCCGCTGGTGCTGCGCCAATTGCCGATCTGGGAGAACGACATCGTCACCGGCTTCATCGATCTCGCGCTCGAGCGGGCCTTCGTCTATCGCGAGCACGCGCCGAGCGAGGTGATCGCTATTCCCGCCGCCGCCACCGACCTCGAGAAGCAAGCGCGGTTCTCCATGCTGGAAAAGCTCGCCGATTATGACGACGAGCTGATGGAGCAGCTCTTGGAGGATGTACCGCCGGCCCGCGACAAGGTGTTCGACGACCTGTCCAAGGAGCTGCGCGACGGGCTCATTTGCCCCGTGCTGTTCGGCTCGGCGGAGAACGGCAACGGGATCTTGCGCCTGTTGAAGGCGCTCCGTCACGAGGTGCCGTTCGTCGCGGCGACCGCGAAGCGCCTCGGCGTGGGGGCCGCGCCGTCTTGCGCCTATGTCCTGAAAACGTTCCACACCGCCCATGGCGGTAAGCTGTCGCTCGCCCGCGTGCTCGCCGGCAGCTTCGCCGACGGCACCACCGTCTATGGCGGCGCCGAAGACGAGCGCATCTCCGGAATCTTCTCCGTGATGGGGCAGGAGCCGACCAAACGCGGCGAGGCTCACCCAGGCGACACGGTGGCGTTCGGCCGGCTCGACAGCACCAAGACCGGCGACACGCTGACGGCGGAGAAGGGCAAGCCCATCGCACTCGAGAGGTCCGCGCTCACCCAGCCCGTGTTCGGGCTCGCCATCGCCGCCAAGGAGAAGAAGGACGAGGTCAAGCTCACGGCGGCAATCGCCAAAATCATCGAGGAGGACCCCTCGATCTCACTCACCCACAGCCAGGACATGGGCGAGATGGTGCTGTGGGGGCAGGGGGAAATGCATCTCCGCGTGGCGCTGGAGAAGCTCGTCCGCAAATACGGCATCGACGCCTCCACGCGGGCCCGGCAGATCCCGTACAAGGAGACCATCCGCAAAGCGACTGAAGTGCGCGGCCGTCACAAGAAGCAGTCGGGCGGCCACGGCCAATTCGGCGACGTGGTGGTGACCATCAGCCCTCGTCCGCGCGGGGCAGGTTTCGAGTTCTCCGACGAGATCACCGGCGGCGTGGTGCCCAAGAACTACATTCCCTCGGTCGAGATCGGCGTGCGCGACTATCTCCATTCCGGCCCGCTCGGCTTCAACGTCGTCGACGTCGGGGTCTGCCTGATCGACGGCTCCTATCATTCCGTCGATTCCTCCGACATGGCCTTCCGCCAGGCCGGACGCATCGCCATGAGCGAAGGCATGCCGCAATGTTCCCCCGTGCTGCTCGAGCCGGTGATGGCGGTCGAGATCGCCGTGCCTTCCGACGCCACCGCGAAAATCAACGGCATCATCTCGACGCGGCGCGGCCAGATCCTCGGCTTCGATTCACGCCCCGGCTGGCCCGGCTGGGATTTGGTCGAAGCGCATATTCCGGAGGCAGAGATCCAGAACCTGATCGTGGAGCTGCGCTCGGCCACCGCTGGCGTCGGCACTTTCACCGCCAAATTCGATCATCTCGCCGAGCTTACCGGCAAGATCGCCGACCAGGTGCTGGCAGGGAGGGCGTCGAAGGCCGCTTAAGGGCACCGCTCAGGCTTGACAGAGGGTAGGTTGGTTCGGCAGTTGATCGCTGGCTCTTCCGCTTTTTGTTAATGACCGCTAGACTCTATCTGAGGGTATTCCCATGACCATCTTTCCGCCGCTCGAAATCCCCGAAACGCTTGCCGCCGGGCCTGGTCCCGGGAACACCGACCCGAGAGTACTTGAACGCTTCGCCAAGACCGGCGTGGCCGATCACATGCAGAAAGACGTGCTGCGTGGCATGATCGAAGCCAAGCTGATGCTCCGCGAGCTGTGGGGCACCAAGAACGTCTATACCTATGGCGTCGCCGGCACGGGCTTCTCGGGGCTCGACTGCGTGCTCTCCCTGATCCTGCCGGGCGACAAGGTCGTGGCCTTTCCCAACGGCACCTTCTCCGGCATCGACAGCCTGACCATCCGCATGAAGGCGTCGACCGCGGAGGAGCTTGCGGCGGATTCCCTCAACCCCAATGCGAAAAGCGTGATCGTGGTCGAGTCGCCGCACGGCCAGTCGGTCACGGCCGAAACGGTCGACAAGGCGCTGGCCGAGCATAAGCCCATGTGGGCGTTCATGGCGCATTGGGAGACGGGCTCGGGCCGCATCAACGACCTGAAGGGCTTCAGCGATGCCTGCCAGAAGCATGGCGTGATGGGCATCGTCGATGCCGTGTCGAGCCTCGGCGTCGCCGATTTCAACATCGACGACTATCCTGGTGTGGTCGCCTGGGCCTCGTGTCCGCAAAAGGGCGTGCTGTCGCTGCCGCTCACCTATGCGCCGGTCAGCTTCACCGACAAGGCGATCGACATGGTGCGCAAGCGCGGCTGCCGCAGCTATGTGCATCACCCGATCCTCGATGCACGGCATTGGGGCATCATCGACGGCAAGGACAGTCCGACGCCCGGCTATCACCAGACCCATTCTTGCTATGCGGTGGCGGCGTTCCACGAAGCGTTGCGCATCATCCTCGGCTACGGGCGCCGGCGCAAAGCCACCGACTACGCCTATCACGAGAAGGCGCTCCGCCAGGCGGTGGAGGCCATGGGCTGCGACGTCACCTCCAACATGACGAGCCTCGTCGTGCTCAATTTGCCGGGCAAGCTCAAGGGCAAGGAAAAGGATCTCGTTGCCGGCGCCCGCGCTCAAGGCTTCGGCATCTGGCCGACGCTGTCCGAGCCTGTTCAGGTGCGCATTGGCATCCTCAACCAGCTCAGCCCGGCGCAGATCAGCGAGATCGTCAGCCGCTTCGCCGACGCCATGCTCGGCATGGGCGCCGAGTTCGACAAGCAGCAGGTGATGAACCAGCTCAAATCGTACTACGCCAAGGCCGCTTAAGCTTCCGCCACGGCGCTGGCTACCGGAGGCGCCGTGGCTCCAACCACCGATTCGAAGATCATGATTGAAGGCCGCTCAGCGTGGCGGGGATCGAAGCGCCGAAGCGCCATTGAGCGCTCGCCATCCGTGTCGAGGGGCAATCCCGTTGCCGGCGGCACAATATCTTGCTCAAGACTGAACGAGGACATGACTCACTCAAGCACGAGGCTCGCTCTCGATGTGACTGAGCGGTCAATCAGGGATTGATGCGGCTGATCTTTGAGCCTTCGAGGGTCAAATTGTACATGAGTCCGGAGGGATCGAGCACGAAGCCGATGACTGGGCTCGTGATCTGGTTGGTGTCGATGGCGGCGCCGGCGCCAAGGGTGATCAAGGTAACCGAGCCGTCGACGCCGACCTTCCAGCCGGCGGTGCGTTTAAAGCCGGCAAGCGCTTGCGGCGTCATGAACATGATGATGACGGTCCGCGCCTGCGCGCCGAATTGAAAGCCGAACGACGCCGAGACCAGATTGTAAAAGCCAGCCGGCCTGCCAACGACGAGGAGTTCGCCTTCGCCATATTCGCCGCCGACCCCGAAGCCGGCTTTGACGACGGTCGGAAAGACCAGAACGCCCGTCGCGTGGTTGGCGAGGTCGCGCGCGCCCGGTCTCGTGCGGAAAAACTGGTCGAGCGTGGCGTGCACGTCTGCATCGATCTTGGCGGCCGAGGCTTCGGCGCTCGGCGCTGAGAGCGCCATCGCGGCGGCAATGAGCGCCGCACCAAGCGTGACGCGAAGCGTCCGTTGAATCCTTTGCAAAGCCGCATCCCGGATGGCTCCCCTATAATGCCTACTGAATTGGGGCACGATTATGGGGCTGGGGAGGCGCCTCTGCCGGAAGAGGGCTACCCTCCAAGGCTGACCCGAAGGTCATTGCGGCATGTGCCTGACTCCAGAGTTCCCCAATTCCGTCATGGCCCGGTTCGTTAACCAACCCGGATGCCTCGGCATCGCGGCAACGGAGCGCATGCCTTGCTGGGCCAACACGTCTACCGCCCACCGCCTTTTTTGCTAGGGTTGACAAAACACATCGGGAGCGAAACGCAATGAGTTGGCAGTCTTTCGGCATCGCGGGTGCCGCAAATCACATCGTCAGGTTCACTTCCATCGCCGCGGTTGTGCTCCTTGCTTGCAGCTCGTCATCGCGCACGGAGGAAGACAAGACCATCCCGCCTTGCCACGAGGATGCGATGATCGTTTTCGATGCGTCAGGGTCGATGTCCGGCAACCAGGTCCTCGGCATTCCGAATTCGAGAGCGCGGATCGACGAGGCGCGAGCGGCGCTTGCCCGCGTGCTGCCGAACGCCACCAAATATCGCCGCGTCGGTCTCGTGTCCTATGGGCCGGGGCCCTGGAACCAGTGCAACGTCAAGCTCGATCTCAAGCCCATGTCGAATGCCGCGGGCCCGATCATGAGCACCGTGAATGCCATCGTGCCGGCGGGGCGGACGCCGCTGACATCGGGCATCGAGGCGGCCGCCGAGGCGCTCGATTTCCGCAGCAAGCCGGGCGTCATCATTGTCATCACCGACGGCGAGGAGACCTGCGGCAGGAAGCCTTGCGATCTTGCCAAGGAGCTGCATGCGGCCGGCTATAAGCTCACAATCCACGTCATCGCGTTTCGCTACGAGGCCGCCGACTGGGGCAACGGGATGAGCGTGTTGGACTTGATGTGCGTGGCCGACCAGAATAGCGGCCTCTACGTCAAGGCGAACGGCGAGGATGAGCTCGTCGAGGCGCTGGAGAAGACGCTCGACTGTCCGATGACCTCCCAAGCGCCGCTCTCATTTCGGGCGATGCCGTCAAAGGGATAGAAGTGGACTTCAGTTTGGCTTGGGGGCGCCGGGCGTCGTGCCGCAGGGCACGCCAGTGATCGTGCAGTTGCTGTACAGCCCCTGATTGACGCAGCTGATTTGCGGGTTCTTGGCCGTCTCCATTTTCGCGTCGCTATAGATGGCGGTCGCCTTTTTCAGCCATTCGATCTTGGCCGCTTCGGCCGATAGCTCCGGTGAGGGGGAGAAGCCGTTGCCATGCGCCGAGACCGCATCGTCGGAGCACTCGAGCCCGGCCGCCGGCAGGACCGGCGGGGCGGCCACCAGGAACGCGGCGACGACCAAGGCCGATCGAAACATGGATGCGACAGTCGACATCAAATGTTCCCTTGCCGGATGAACGGCAAAACAGAGATACCTAGCATGGAACCGCGCGCGCCCGAAACTGCTCGACTTGGACCAGAGCTCGGCGGCGCGCCAACATCTCGCCGACGCGCTGCATTATCAAGGCGACAAAAAGGACTCCGCCAAGATGAACGTCTCGCTGCACAATCAGGTGATGATCAAGCTCGCCCGGAATGGCGGCAAGGTTCCCGACGAGCTGAAGCACTAGCGCGAAAGCTTGGCGATGGCGCCAAGGCGCCATGGCCTCGGCGTCATCCTTTGGACTGCAAATTGCGCATGGCATCCGCCATCAGCCAGCTGAGCTCCTGGGCCTGGATGCCGAAGGTCTGCATCTGCGTCTGAGCGTAGCGGCTCTGCAGGGTGATCACCTCCTGGACGTCCTTGGCGCGGGCCAGTTCGCTCGCCAAAGCAAAGGAACGCTCGGCGTTTTCCTTGGCGAAGCCGACGGCACGCTCTTGGATGGCCGCAAAGCCGCCCTTATCGGCGCCAGAGGTCGATTTCGACCAGGCGCCCATGGCTTGGGTCAGGAAATCCATGAACTTGGCGTAGGCCGCGCGCGCCTGCTCGACATTCTTTTCCGCCATGTCGCGAAGCTCCGGGGGTATCTCAAAGGAAGGTTTGTCTGCCAAAGCGTCCTCCTAGTCGGCGGTTTGCAACGCGAGCGATAGCCCACTCCAGTAATGGCTATAGCCTAGAGCATTTTTCCAGAATGGGGAGCATGTTCAACGAGGTATGATTACGGACGCTCTCCGGCCCGCTCGATGCCTGCGCGGATGAGGTCGATGGCCTCGGGCGGCTCCACCCAGCGCAGCACCTTCACCCATTTGCCCTTTTCGAGATCTTTATAGTGCTGGAAGAAATGGCCGATCTGCTCGACCAGGATTTCCGGCAAATCGCGATAGCTGGTCACCCGCTTGTAGAAGGGGTGAAGTTTGTCGACCGGCACGGCGATGATCTTCTCGTCCACGCCCTTCTCATCCTCCATCAGCAGCGCGCCGATCGCCCGAGCTCGGACCACCGCCCCCGTGGCCACGGGCGTCGGCGCGATCACCAGGCAATCGAGCGGATCCCCGTCCGCGGACAGCGTATGGGGGATGAAGCCGTAATTGGCCGGATAGAACATGGCAGTGTGCAGGAAGCGATCGACGAACATGGCGCCGGAGGTCTTGTCGACCTCGTATTTCACTGGCGCGCCGCCTTGGGGAATCTCGATGATGACGTTGACCTCGTGCGGCGGATTTTCACCGACCGGAATGTGGGAGAGGTCCATCAAGTATCGTCCTCAGCTGCGGCAGGTGCCACGCCCCATTCCATTCCGCTGCCGCGCCAGTCTAAAGCATTTTTGGGCAGCAATGCCACGGTCAGCGTCTAGTTCTGCTGGCGCGGATGCGCGTCCCGCCAGTTGGATGGCAGTTCGAAAGCCCCTTGCCAAACCCCGCGCTTAGCAGATTTGGCCTCGGCCTCGGCGCTCGGATGGGGCCTTCCTTGCCGGCTGCGCCAAAAATTGACGGCGAGCCCTTCGCGCACCAGCGCCTCGCCGAGATCAGGCACGCTCGAGGTACGGCAGATGGCGACCACGCAGTCAAACTTGTCCTCGGCGCACGGCGCGCAGTCGACCGCCTTACGCCCGATCAGCGCCTTGAGCGTGGTTTGCGCCGAGCGGCCGCACGCCCACTCCTTGCCGTTCGCGTCGGTGCAGGTCTCGGCAAGCTCTGGCGCGTCGATGCCGTAAAGGCGGACCTCGGTGGTGCTTGATTTCAAGGTATCGCCGTCGATTGGGGCGACGTGGTCTTGCACGCGGATGGATGTCCTGCTCCATCCCGCAATAGCGAGCGATCAGCGCGAGGATGATGAAGGAGACGACGAGCCCGAGCGCACGCGCCAGCTGCTGGCTGAGGGGAACCTCACGCGGCGCGCGCGGCGTGCCGGTCCGAGATGGACGGGTCTAAGAAGGGCCGCCAGGCGTCGTGCTCAAGCCCCTGTTTAATGCGTCGGGTCCGATTCGTCATGGCCGGTCTCTCCGCCGACCTGAATGGCGGGTTAAAAGGGAGCAGTCTCGAACAGGGAAACAAACAGGATGCGCAAGGTCATCACAATCCTGCTGGCGCTCGCTGCCTTCGCCTTTGCGGCCGCTGCCGCGGCGGCCGGCACCATCGAACTCAGAGGCGTCTATAGCCCGAGCGCGGTTGGCCCGGATTGCACCCGTGCCGCCGGCACGCGCACGGACGGCGTGGGACCCGGCGGATATGGCTGCAAGACCGAGCGCGGCGAGGTGGAGTGCACGGCCAAGGGCCGCTGCACCGCCATTTGCGAGATCTGCGGCCCCCGCTACCACCGCACCGGGATCTACGGCATCTGCATGCGGGCAATACGACTGGGAAATAGAAGTGGGTCTAACAGTCCCATTGAGGCTCTAAAGAACGCGGCTCCCGTTCATTGCACGTGCTGCACCGAGGGCTGCTGCCAGGTGCCGTCGAGCACTTCGGGCTTGGGCAGATAGATGCGCTGCACCAGCAGGAAGGGCCCGTGCGGCGCTGGCAGCCAGTTCGAACTCATGCTCCGGCCCAGGCGACTCGTACTGGATGTAGATCGTGAGCCCGCCATCGGTGTCCCGCTTCAGGTTGGGCAGCATTGTGGAATTGATCAGATACCGGTTGAGCGGGTTGTCGACCAGAAGCTGCACCGGAATATCGTACATGGTCAGCGACCAGAAGGCGTTGGCCGGGGGCAGCGCGTTCGGCGCGTAGCGGATGGTATAGCGGTTGTCGGCGCCACCGCTCAGGAAGCTGCCGTCGGCGTCGGATTGAATGAAATTGTACAGCGCCTCATCCTTAGAGTTGGCGTAGATGCCGACCTGCGCGCCGACCGCGCGGGCCAGATAATCATTTTTGAGGAATTCGCGGGTGCCGAAAAAGTCGGCTGAGGACGTCATCTTGTTCCGCCGCGCATCGATCTCCTTCTGGCCGTCCTCCATGCCATCTCTCAGTGCCGTCTGCATGTCCGGCGACAGGCTCTTGTAATCGAATGGCTTGCCGGGCTTGAGCCCGATCTTGGCGAAGCGCTGGTAGAGCTCGACCTCGCTCGGGTGTGTCGGGCAGAATTGCATGAGGAAGCCGAGCTGATTGAAGAACTCGAGCGAGCTTGGCTCGTCGTCCGCCGAGATCGGCTTAGGCCAATCAATCGCAGCCGGCGCGGGCGGCGCCGGCTGACCGAGAAACGCCGAGAGCGGCACGGCTTTGTAGCCCGCTTGAATCTTCTCCACATTGTCCAGATCGTCGGGATTGAACAGCTGCGTCCGGTAAGCGGCAAGCGCGAGCTGACATTCCGAGCGCACCACCCTGTCGACGCCCTTTGGCGTCTCGCCCTTCCAACCAGGTCCGGCGATCAGGAAACTTCCACCTTGATTGCCGGTCGTGCGGGTCCCGAGATAATCGAAGTTGAAGGTGTAGAGGTCGATGAGCTGCACCGAGTAATAGCGGTCCTTCTCGATCGGCGGCAGAGTGAGCACGATCGGCTCGGCGCGAAGATCCATGCCGAGACTCGAATAGGGTGTGTCCGAGTTGGGCGTGATGACCGTCTTGTCCTTCGGCGTGAAGACGCGGGCGGTGTTGACGAGTTGATTTAGCGGCCCCTTGTATTCGGGATTGGCCGGGTCGAGGCTGTAAGCGTTGAGGATACGGTAACTGTCCACCATGGGGATTCCGTAGATATAGGCCTCCTTGGCGATCGCGCGGGCTTCGGGGAGTGCGAGCTCGTCGGCGCTCGCGGAAGAGGCGGCGCCGATGGCCAGCACGGCGACCACGCTTAACAGACGAAGTGACGTCACGAGACCTCCATGGGGTTCGGCTTCCGTTCGCGTTCCGGTGCCCGGGCCAGGCGGAACGGCGGCTTATGTAGCAGGCGGCAACAATGCCGTCGATCCTGGGAAAAATCCGCTGGTGCGCCCTTGTGGCGCAATGCCGAAGGCCCTCGCGAGCCTTCTCTCCCGCACGGCAAGAGGAAAGCGGTGTAGCTGCCTACTCTGCGGCCTCGTGCAATTGATCGATGCCGGCCAGATGCTTCTCCGCCTCTAGCGCGGCCATGCAGCCGAGCCCGGCCGCCGTCACCGCCTGACGATAGACGTCGTCGGCCACGTCGCCCGCCGCATAGACGCCGGGCACGCTGGTCGCCGTGGAGTGCGGCGCGGTGATGATGTAGCCGGAGGGCTTCATGTCGATCTGGCCCTTGAACAGATCGCTCTGCGGCGTATGGCCGATGGCGATGAAGATGCCGTCGATGGGCAAAGTGATGGTCTCGCCGGTCAGCGTGCTCTTCAGCCGCGCGCCGTTGACGCAGAGCGGCTCGTCGGTGCCCAGCACCTCGTCGAGCTCCATGTTCCACATCACGTCGATCTTCGGATTGGCGAACAGGCGCTCCTGCAAAATCTTCTCGGCGCGCAGCGCGCTGCGGCGATGCACCAGGATAACCTGGCTCGCGATATTGGCGAGGAACAGCGCCTCCTCGACCGCGGTGTTGCCGCCGCCGATGACGATCACGGACTTGCCGCGATAGAAGAAGCCGTCGCAGGTGGCGCAGGCCGAGACGCCATAGCCCTTGAACCGGCTTTCCGAAGGCAGCCCGAGCCAGCGCGCCTGGGCGCCGGTGGCGATGATCAGGCTGTCCGCGGTGTATTCGGTGCCGCTGTCGCCCTTGAGCCAAAAGGGCTGCCGCTTCAGATCGGCCGCGTCGATATAGTCGTTGATGATCTCCGTGCCGACATGCTCGGCCTGCGCGCGCATCTGCTCCATCAGCCAGGGGCCCTGGATGACGTCGGCGAAGCCCGGATAATTCTCGACATCGGTGGTGATGGTCATCTGGCCGCCGGGCTGGATGCCCTGGATGAGCAGGGGCTTCAGCATGGCGCGGGCGGCATAGATGCCTGCTGTGTAACCGGCGGGGCCCGAACCGATGATGATCACCTTGGCGTGGCGAGACTTCATCTATGTTGCCTTGGGGGTCTGAATTGGAGCCAAGAGGTAAGCTCAATGGCCCGTTTTCGCAACCCGCAGGGCCTGCCGGGTGGCGCTCGCCACGAATTCCGTGTCGTTGATCGTCGGATAGGTCGACGATTCGACTTTGCCACGAAGGGGCGAGGTCGCGCTCTCCGATCAGGTGTCCAACCCTACTAGACGGCCATCGCGCGCTGCCTGACATACTCGCGAACAATGTTGGCGATGGCTTCTGTCTCGTTTGGCGGATCATATGGCCACGCTTCGATCTTACCGGCGAACGGCCGCGTGATACCGTCATCCATCAGAGCCTTATGAAACTGATCCAGCTTTTTGTGCCCATAGCCAAAATTGAATACGTGGACAGGCTTACCAGTTGCGCAGGCCTCGGAGACCATAGACACCGAATCGCTCGTGACTACAATCGCGTCGGCTAGCGCCAGGAGACCTACATACGGGTTTTGCTCTACCCCATCCCAGAAAAACAATGGGACCTCTTGTAGCCGCTCACGCAGGATTTTCGCATTCTCCTCCCCCGTGCGACGCGAAGTTGTGACCGCAAGGCTACCGCCGCGGTCCCGCGCAGCCGCAATGAGTTGGTCAGCCATTCTATGCATGACGTCTGGCAAGCACTTTTGATGCTTATTAGAACCACCTACAAGCACCGCGGTTAGAGGCCGAGGCAGGTGTGCTAGGGTCGCACCAAAAATTTGCGCTGCCTCAGCGAGCTTTGCCTTTGTCACCCGGTGCAGAGCCGTTCGTGTGACCAAAATATTATCCCCACGTAAGGAGTCGTGCCGCGGTATTACGACCAGATCGAAACGCGAAGAGGCGACGTAGGGGGTCTGTAAATGCACATTGAACGTTTTTCCGCCACTTGCTTGTCGGACAGCCAAGGCAGCGGCAACGCTGCCGCGGCCGCTAGAGATCAAAACATCTGGCCAAGGAGGAGCGAGGCCGCCCTCTGCAGTGCTCTTGAGAGGATTGGGCCAGAGACTTGGTGGCAGGTATCTTAGCGGTGTTGGAGGACGCCGAACACGCTTCTTTTCACAGCGGAGACCCACCGCCTCCGCAAGTCCGACGCACTGATTCTCCATACCGGCAAAACCCTCGGTCAGGACCCAGCAGATAAGATCGAGCATAGGGCGGTCTTAGGACCTAAGCAGAACGAAGCCGCTTCATCAGGGCCGACCATCTGTGGCGCTTGGCTTCTCGATCCACAAACTTTTGCTCAGTCACCCAGTTCATTTGGATGACTTTGCGCTCTCCTTCAAAGGGCAAGTGCCCATGGAAGGAATGATTGCTCCGCTTGAAAACCAAAAGGGTGCCAACTGTCGGAGAGATCTCGGCAGCTACATCGTCGATATTAGTACCGCTGTTCAGGATTCGTAAGCGTCCCCCCTGGTCTGCCCATCTCGGATTCATATAAAGCAGCACGGTTATGATTTTGCTTTCGGTGTCAGTATGTATCTTTCCGTCCACGCCTCGGCACCAGCCACGCACCGTAAACATGGAGGGCCGGCCGTCTAAGCTCAGCGAAAACTTCTCCTCCACCGCGCGCCTGAATCCTGCGCCATTCATCTCATCAACAAGCTCAGAAAAATCGGTTCCCATGCTTACGGTACTAAGCGGGAAACTGCCTCCCTTTTTCACATGTGGAAAATCCGCTATCAGCTTGTCTTGCCATTCCGGCCGAATGAAATCGGAAACAATCAGATGATCGAAGGGGCGCTTTTCAAGCCGCACGGAGCGCAATCTTTCAAGATCCAAGATTTGGCAGGCGAGCCGGTTATCCACCCTTTCTTCCAATTTCAGCATTCTTGTGCCCTTCCCTGTAAATGGACGTAACCCCGACCGAAACATTATGCCGGTATATGGCTTTTTTGGGGGATATTGTAATACATCACAAGTCCGAATCCCTTCGGCAATCCCTCGGGCCCTGTAGCTATGCACGCATTGGCGGGAGACGGTCGCCGCCGACGTTATGGAATTTCCGCGACGTTGGAGACTCAATTTTTTTTCGATTCTTTTCGCAACAGCACTTAAAATTGCGCGATGAGGACAGCCGTCCACCCGTATGCGACGGCGCGCCCGCTTCTAACGCGCGCGCCGCGATCGTCCAGGGAACAACGCCCATGCGCTCAGCCCGCCTCGATCAGACCGATTGGCGCATCCTGCGCGAACTGCAATCGGACGGCCGTATCACCAATGTCGAGCTTGCCCGGAAAGTCGGCATCTCGGCGCCGCCCTGCTTGCGACGCGTCCGCGCGCTGGAGGAGGCGGGCTTCATCTGCGGTTATGCGGCACTGCTGGACCACCGCGCGCTTGGCTTCGATGTCACGGCCTTCGCCATGGTCGGGCTGCACAGCCAAGCGGAAGCTGACCTTGTTGCTTTCGAGGAGCGCGTGCGCGGTTCTCCCATCGTGCGCGATTGCTATATGCTTTCGGGCGAGATCGACTTCATGCTGAAATGCGTGGCGCCGGACTTGAGCGCCTTCCAGGAGTTCATCATCTACGAGCTGACCGCCGCGCCGAACGTGGCCAGCGTCAAGACCTCGCTCGTCATACGCGCCTCGAAGCACGATCCCGGCGTGCCGATCGACGTCGAGCCGGCGAAGCCGTGAGCGTGTCGGATGCGATCAACGCTTCCTTGCCCCTTGCGCGTTTAACAACGTTGAATTGCAAGTAGAACCAACCCATTTCCCTGTCATGGAGAACATCGATACGAATAGCGTAGTGCCGGGCCGATACTGGCACGCGCTGCCTGATGGCCGCGTCCAATGCGATCTCTGCCCGCGCGAGTGCAGGCTGCATGAGGGCCAGCGGGGGCTGTGCTTCGTGCGAGCGCGCGAGCAGGACGCCATGGTGCTCACCACCTATGGACGCTCTAGCGGCTTTTGCCTCGATCCGATCGAGAAGAAGCCGCTCAACCATTTCCTGCCCGGGACGGCGGTGCTGTCCTTTGGCACGGCGGGGTGCAACCTCACCTGCAAATTCTGCCAGAACTGGGACATCTCCAAGGCCCGCGCCTTCGACCGGCTGCAACAGACCGCTTCGCCCGAAGCGATCGCCGAAGCCGCGCTCGCCAGCGGGGCGCGCTCCGTCGCCTTCACCTACAACGATCCGGTCATCTTCACCTATAACGATCCGGTCATCTTCCTCGAATATGCGGTTGACGTCACAGAAGCCTGCCGCGCGGCCGGGGTGAAGACCGTGGCGGTGACCGCCGGCTATATCGGAGAAGCGGCACGGTCGGAATTCTTCGCGGCCATGGATGCCGCCAATGTCGATCTCAAGGCCTTCAGCGATAGCTTCTACAAGCAGCTTTGCACAGGCTCGCTCGATGCCGTGCTCGACACCCTTCTCTACGTCAAAAAGGAGACGAAGACCTGGCTTGAGATCACGACCCTGCTTATTCCGGGCGAGAACGACTCGGACAAGGAGGTCGGGGCTGTCTGCGAATGGGTGGCAAGCCGGCTTGGGCCAGATGTGCCGCTCCACTTCACGGCGTTTCACCCCGACTGGAAAATGCGGGATGTCGCATCGACGCCGTCGGCCACGCTCAGGCAGGCGCGGGAGGCCGCGCTCCAGGCGGGCTTGCGCTACGTCTACACCGGCAATGTCCACGATGAGGCGGGTCAGAGCACCTATTGCCAGGGGTGTGGATCGCGCCTGGTTGGCCGCGACGTGTACACCATCACGGCCTGGGGCCTCGATGTACAGGGTCGTTGCGCCGCGTGCGGTGAGCCCTGTCCCGGCCTTTTCGATCCGGCGCCTGGAACTTGGGGAGCGCGACGCGCGCCCGTGGTCTTCGCTGCGGCATGATCGAAGCCGCGCACGACGATCCGATCCTCATCGAGGTGACGCGCGGGAGCCTCGTCGAGAGTGGTCATCGCGGCGCCATCGCCATTGCCGACGCCAATGGGCGTCTCTTGCTGGCGTTTGGCGATGTGGCGCGCCCGATATTTCCGCGCTCCGCCGTCAAGGCCTTGCAGGCTATTCCACTGATCGAGAGCGGCGCCGCCGATGCGTTCGGTCTTGGCGAGTCCGAGCTCGCCATCGCCTGCGCCTCGCATAGCGGCGACGCGATCCACCTCGCCGCGGTGCGCACGCTGCTCGCCAAGGCTGGGCTCGACGAGAGCCAGCTCGCTTGTGGGGCACATTGGCCGATCAGCGAGCGGACGACGCGGGAGCTAATGCGCGCCGGACGCAGCCCCGAAGCCATCCACAACAATTGCTCCGGCAAGCATGCCGGCATGCTCGCCACCGCACTCCATCTCGGGCTCGATCCAGGCGGCTATGAGCGGCCCGAGCATGGCGTGCAGGAAGAGATCAGGCGAATCATTTCAGAGATTTGCGGCGTCGAATTGGAGCGGGAAGAGATGGGGATCGACGGCTGCTCGGTGCCGACCTTTGCGTTTTCCCTCGCGGCGCTTGCCCGAGGCTTCGCGCGGCTGGCAAGCGGCAAAGGGCTTTCCCCGGCGCGGGCAGCGGCAGCGCGGCGGCTCATGGGCGCGTGCTTCGCAAACCCGGCGCTGGTGGCAGGTGAGGGGCGTCTCGACACCATCGTCATGCGTGGGCTGGCCGGTTCGGTCTTCGCCAAGGGCGGCGCCGAAGGAATCCATTGCGCCGCCTTGCCCGAGCTTGGCATCGGCATCGCGGTGAAGATCGACGATGGTGCCAAGCGGGGTGTGGAGCTGGCTTTCGCTATGCTGCTCGCCAAGTTCGTCGCTGGCGCGGACCAGGTTCTTGCCAGGGAGCTTCAGGGCGAGATCCGCAATTGGCGGGGTGTGAAGGTGGGGGAGCTTCGCGCCAGCCCGGCGCTCAGGGATGCGCTGGCGGGATTGCCTGGCCCAAAGGTCGCTGCCGCGCCGGCGGCACGTTGCTCGGGCCATGCTGGCTGAGATCGGCTATGCTGGCGCATGCAAAAGGCTCTTGTCCCATATCCGCGTGAAGCGAGGACAGAATTTGAGGGAGGACATCATCATGGATCTGATTGAGCGCCGGCGCCGCAAGTCAACCGCCATCTCCGCGGCTGCGATCCTAGCGGCGACGTTGGCTTCGACCGCGGCGCTCGCGCAGCCGGTCACGCCGCCGGGGGGCCAGCTCAAATGCGATGTCTCTGGAGGCGTCAGCTTCTTCGTGGGCTCGAGCCGGGCGCTTAATTGCGTCTACACGCCAGATGGCTTTCCGCCCGAATTCTACCGGGGCAGCATCAACAAGATTGGCATCGATGTCGGCTTTCAAAGACGGGGCGTCATCGTTTGGGCGGTGTTGTCGCCCGGCCTCGCCAATGGGCCGGGCTCGCTGTCAGGGAATTATGTGGGCCTCTCGGCCGACGTCGCGGCCGGTCTCGGCGCCGGCGCCAACGCGCTGATCGGCGGCAATAAGGTCGTGCTGCAACCGGTCAGCGTCAGCGGCAATATCGGCATCAACATCGCCGCGGGCGTTGGCGACATCACCCTGACCTATGTCGGAGGCGCCGTGCCCGCGATCCGCGAATGGGTGCCGCTACCGCTCCCGCCGCAGTAGACGCGGCGTCTCAGCACGTGACGCTGGAATAGACGGCGAGATTGGGAACGCCTCGGCGCTGGCGCGGGCAAGATCGGGACCGGTCGGCGTCGGCCCATTCATGGCGCGGATGGCGCCATCCTTCGCCCCGCTGATCAGATTGTCGGTGATCAGGGCGGTGCCGGCGGAGCGATCGATCGACACGCCGATGCCGATATGGGCGTTGCGGATGAGATTGTCGGTGACGCTCACATCGCGGAGATAGCTCGCCCAGCCGGCGGAGATGCCGAAGCCCGGAGCATTCTCGATGACATTGCCGCTCACCACGGTGTCGGCCTCGATGGAAATGCCATTGCCGCGGGAATCGGCGTCCTTGCGGAAGAACAGGTTGGCCAGGGCCGCCTTGCGGATGTCGCGGAACTCGCAATCGCTGACGCGCCCTGACACAAGCTGTAGCACGACGCCATGCTCGGTCGAGCCGATGAACCGGCAATTCGTGATCAAGATGTTCCCCGTCGGTGGCGGTAAGCTGCGCGCCGTCTTGGCCGAGCGGGGTTCCCGTGCTATCGAGCACCAGTCCATCGAGGCGCAGCTCCTTGGCTTGGTCGATGCCGAGCACGGTGCCACCGCCGCGATAGCGCAGCACTGATCTGCCCGGCACACCCTGGATTTGGGTGCCGGATTTCAGTTGAAGCTTGCTCGTCGCGTAGACCCCGGGGGGCATGAACAGTGGCGTGCCCGACTGCGCCGCCGCGTCGGCGGCTTCTTGCAGGGTCGCCGTCTGGTCGATGTCACCGCCGCCCGGCACCACGCCGAAGGTGCTGAAGGCCTGCGGGGCATCCGCTTCGCCGGCAGCGCCGGCGCGGGGACCGGCGACGAGGCCGGCCCCTAGGCCGAGCCCCGCGAGCATAATGTCTCGGCGGCCAACCTCCATGGATCATTCTCTCCCAGCATAGGAACGGTGCTTCGCGCGCGCGATAGGAGCCGATCTCTCCGATGGCCTCGTTTCATCGCGCTCCACCGCGTGAGCAAGGAGATAGCGCAAGATCGCGTCGCCGCCGCGCAAAAGCTCCGCTTCACTTAACGGACCGCCTTGGCGGGGGCCCGGCGGAATGTGCACGAAGGCCACGTCGCAGCGTCTTGCTTGGCGCTCCGCCCATTCGAGCGAGAGGTAGTACAGAAAATTACAGAGATAGCTGCCTGCAAAACCGGAGGTGGCGGCGGGAAGGCCTTGTTCGCGCAGTTGCTTGGCGAGGCTTGTCGCGGAAAGCGCCGTGTCGAGACGATCCTGCCCATGATCGAGGATGACGCCCGGGACATGCCGGGCCCCGCGCGCATCGTCCTTGGCTCCGACCCGATTGTGTGCGGAACGCTCGATGCGGAAACCACGGGCGCGGTGGCTCAAACCGAAATGCAGAATTAAGCGGGGCTCGTGGCGCTGCAAGAGATCGGGGCCGAGCGTTCTGACCTCTGCCCATTCGGTGGGAAGCACTTGCGTGTGCAGCTCACAGCCAAGACGGGACGAGGGAGCGGCCGCCGCGAGCTTCTCCACGAGCCACGCCGACACATTCTCGGGGGCGCCGGGAAACGGTCCAAAACCGGTGATGAGCAAGCGAGGCGGGCGCATGACAACCTCAGTCATATAGAGTGGGGCGCGACCGCGTCACGCCTCGTGCCAGCCCATGCGCTTGGCGAGCTGATCGACGGCCGCGGCGGGCGTGATCTCGCCGCCGCGCACTTTCTCCTCCATCTCGCCCCACAGACGGTTGACGCGCCTGCCGCCTTTAAAGGCTGCCAGCAGCCTTTGCTCGAAAATCTCGCGCATCCAGGCCACCGCCTGGTCCTTGCGGCGGGCAGCGAGCGCGCCGGAGGCTTCGGCCGCTTCGTGCCGCTCCTCGATCTTGGCCCACAGCGCGTCGAGGCCGGTGTTGTCGCGGGCCGAGACCGTGAGCACGACCGGCGACCAGTTCGGGTTGCCGGCGGCGAGAATATGCAGTGCCGTCCGATATTCCATGGCGGCGCGATTGGCGCGCTCCACCTGGTCGCCATCGGCCTTGTTGACGGCGATGATGTCGGCAAGCTCGAGCAGGCCGCGCTTGATGCCTTGCAGCTCGTCGCCGGCGCCCGGCAGTCCGATCACGACGAAGACGTCGACCATATTGGCGACGGCGGTCTCCGACTGGCCGACGCCGACCGTCTCGACCAGCACCAACTCGTAGCCTGCCGCTTCGAGCAGGGCGATGGTCTCGCGCGTCGTCTTGGTGACGCCGCCAAGGCTGTCGCCGGCGGGGGAGGGGCGGATAAAGGCGGAGGCCTCCGAGGCAAGCCGGCCCATGCGCGTCTTGTCGCCGAGGATGGAGCCGCCGCTCCTTGTCGAGGTCGGGTCGACGGCGAGCACGGCAACTTTGTGGCCCTTGGCCACGAGGTTCAGCCCGAGCTGGTCGATCAGCGTTGATTTGCCGGCGCCAGGCACGCCGCTGATGCCGACCCGGACGCTCTTGCCGGTCCGGGGCAAGAGGCGCTCCAGCAGCTGCCGCGCACGGGCCTGGTCCTCAGGCTTCGCGCTTTCGACCAGGGTGATGGCGCGGCCAAGCGCGACCCGGTCGCCGGCCTCGATGGCCGCAACCATCTCGTCCAGACCAGGGCCCGATACGTGCTTGGCGCTCATGGGAGCGGGGGTACGGGCAAACCCCGCCAAGCGCAAGATGGATGTGGCTGCGGGTGCGTGCTAATGCACTTGTTTGGCGAGCCACGGCGTGCGGACGAGCCGCATCAGGACGACGATGGTCGCGAGCGTGGCAATATAAGCGAGCAGCTGCATGGCGGTCGGCTTGTCGCTATAGCCCACGAGCACATGCAGCATGCGGCCGACGATGCTCGACTCCGGCAATAGCCAGGAGGTGTCCCACAGGCGTGTATGCAGGGTGGTGACCACACCGGCGGCCTGGAGGAAGCGGACGGCTTGCGCGGCCATCCCCGCCGCGAGCAAAGCGAGCAGGGCGCTCGTCACCGAGAAGATGTAGCGGGTCGGAATGGCGATCAGGCCGTAATAGCTCAAAGCGGTGAGCGCGGCCCCGGCGAGCAGGCCGAGCGCGCCGCCCGCGAGCAGCGAGGTCATCGATGTTCCAGCAACGACGATGCCATAGAGGAACAGCACGATCTCCGAGCCCTCGCGCATGACCGCGACAAAGACCACCACGGCGAGAACGGCAAGCGGCTCGCGGCCCGAGCTCACATCGGCACCGACCTGGCGCATCTTGGTCACGAGCTCCCGCCCATGCTCGGCCATCCACACATTGTGCCAAGTGAGGCTCACCACGGCGACGATCAGCACCGCGGCATTGAGCAATTCCTGGCCAGACCCGGCAAAGGCGTTGGAGATCGCTCCGGCGAAGGCGGCGACGAGGCTCGCGCCGAGAACGCCGGCGAGGATGCCGAGGCTGACCCACCAGCCGCGTCCGGCAATACCGCGCGTGGCGGCAAGCACGATGCCGACGATGAGGCCGGCCTCCATGACCTCGCGGAAGACGATGATCAGCGCGCCCAGCATGGTTTGGCCTATTTCGCCACAATGACGCCTTTGGCGGTATCCTCGTGGTACTCGCCGTGGAACTCATAGCGGCCAGCGTCGAGCGGACCGATGCGGATGACGGCATTCTGTCCGCCGGCGATCACCTTCTCCGCGTCGAAGTCGTCGCTTTCGAACTCTTCCGGCGTCGCATCTTGATTGGTGACACTGACGGTCACCTGTTGACCGGCCGGCACCTCGATCTCGGTGGGCTCGAAGCGATGGTCCTTGATGGTGAGCGCGATGTCGTCGGCTTGGGCATGGGATGCCGCTCCGCCAACAATCGCGGCTGCGAGAAGGCTCAACACTAAGCGCATGCAATTCTCCGGCAATCTCTGAGCGGCCGTGATTGGCTCAGCCTCGGCAAGATGGCGGGGCTGGGGGATGGCGCGCAAGCGGCACGGTGGCCGCATCGGCCCTGAAGCGTACAGCTTGTAATTATTCCAATGCTAAACTTCGCTCTAAGCGCCTATTGCTGCGTGGGAAATTGGTTGGCTCCGCGCACACTACCGGCGCTCCCCTGCGTCGATCCGACGCAAACGGCAACCATCTGGCGCCATTCGCTTTTTCGTATCGTGAAGCGGCGCGAGGGGGGATCGGTTGCCCGTCCCTCAGCGGCGCAAGACGCCGATCGCCTTGCTGGCGAAGCTCAGCCGCTCCGCCATGACGGTAATCACGTAAGTGAGCAGGGCCTGGCTCAAGGGGCGCTTCTCGCGTCTGATGCGTTCATAGTCATCGATGCTGAGGGCATAGAGCACGCTTTCCCCCTCCGCCTGGATGGTGGCGCTGCGCGCTTGTCGCGTGATCAGCCCCATCTCGCCGATCGTGGTGTGCGGACCGAGGCTGCGCACGCGGACCGAGCGTCCGTCCTCGAACTTCACGATGACGCCGACGCGGCCCTCGAGAATGAAATGCATGGAGTCGGCGGGATCGCCTTGGGACGCCACCATGTCGCCCTGGTGGAACTCGAGCCGCTCGCACAGTCCAGCCAGCTGATCGGCATAATCGGCGCTGCCGAGAGCCTGGCTGAACCATTCGCGCAAGCCGCGCCCGCCGCCGCCTTCTCCCGAATGAGCGGCAATGACGGCCTTCTCGCAAGACTCCAAGGCATGATCGAGATCGTCCGCCAGGATAACGTCGCCGGAGGTAAGGGTGGCGAAGGCGCCGCGGAGTTCCGGCGACAGGTTCACCAGCACGAGACGCGCGCCAAGCTCCTCGGCCGCCTGCTTGATCTGGGTGAAGCTGTGCATGGCAGAGGAATCGATGCCGGTGACGAGCTGAAAATCGAACAGCAGGAAGCGGCAGTCGGGGCAGCTCCCGAACAGCGCCTTGACCTGCTGATAGAGCCGGTTGGCCGAGCCGAAGAACAGATAGCTCTGCAAGCTCATGCCTTGGATCTCGTGGCCATGTGCCGCGAGGATTTTCAGCTCCTCCGGCGCGCGATCGAGCGAGGAGCGGTACTCGGAGCCGTCGAAGCTGAACTTCACGGCATTCACCCGGCTCGCGCTGACGGCGAAGGTGGCGCAGCCGATGATCACGCCGATCAGCACGCCGGCGATGAAGCCCCATTGGATGATCAGCAGGGCGATGGCGAGCAGCGAAACATATTCGAGGCGGGAGATGCGGCGCGCCGATTCGACGAGCCACGCATAGATAAGGCTACAGCCGAGATAGAGCAGGAGTCCGCCCAGCACGAATTTGGGCACGTAAGCGAGAAAGCCGGGATCGGCGGTGAGCACCAGCACCGAGACGGCGGCGACGATGAAGCCGCAAAGCCGTCCCCGGCCGCCGGCGGCGTAGTTCACCGTGGTCCGGCTCAGGGACGTGCAACTGACATAGCCGCCGAGCGCCGCGGCAGCGAGATTGGCAATCCCAAGCGTCTTCAGCTCGCGCTGGAGATCCGCCTCGCGCCGGGTCACGAACTCGATACCGGTGGTGTTGAGCAGCACGGTGATGGCGGTCACGAACATGACGGCAAGCAGATCACCGCTGAGCGCAGGCAGGATGTGCCAGGGAAACATGCGGAGATCGCCGAAATCCCAGGTCCGCGTCAGCCCGACCGCCTCGGGGGCCTTGAACATCCAGCCTGCCGCTCGCGCATTGATCAGCGGCGTGTCGTTCAGGGCGAGGGTGAGATGCGCGGCGGCTACGCCGGCGAGCAGGATGGCGGGCAGCACGAAGGGACCGCGCTGGCGGCGCAAGGCGAGATAGAGCGCAAGGGCAACGGCGACCGCCGCCGCGAGCTTTGCCAGGGTGAGTGTATCGAGCAGAGTCTCGACGGTCGAGAGGCCGAGCGGGTGGTCCGTGATCACGCGCACGGCGCCGCTCACCATCAGCCAACCGGTCGCGCCGAGAAACCCGCCGATCACCGGATAGGGGACGAAGCGGATGGCGCCGCCGGCGCGCGCCAGGCCGAGCCCGCAGAGCAGGATGCCGGTCAATGCCGCCGTGAGCGCGAGCGCGATCATGACCGGAGCGAGCAGATCGTCAGGAGCGCCCTCGGCGATCAGCCGCTCAATCAGCGCGGCCACCAGCGATGCCGTGACCGCGGCGGTCGCGCCGTCCGGTCCGGCGATGGCAAAGGGCAGGGAACTGCGCGCCGCGACGATGGCGGCGCTGATCGCGCTCGTGAGAAAGGTGCGGCGATGCCATAGGCGATCCACGGCGTCAGCGGGGGGGCGAAGATCAGGGCGGCAAAAGAGAGCCCATAGGCGATCGACATGATGCTGGTGACGAGGCCAGCAAAGACGTCGCGCGACGCCGTGGCGAAGAAGCCGGTGAGCGTGCTGCCTTGGCCCCCGGTAAGACCATTGACGGACATCCCGACCAAACCCTCCAGGTGCCTATGCCTTGCCGGCTCTGGCATGCCTGCCAGATAATTTATGGCGTGATTCCGTGGTGCCGCATAAGTCGCCGATGTGACACTATTCTGACAGCGGCCGGCAGGGGCTGCATGTCACGCCGGCGCAGCAAGCGGTCAGGACTTACTCCGCGGCCTGCTTGGACTTGGCGTCGGCTTTGGCGCCGAGCTTCTGCAACAGGTCGATGGCCGCTTCGGCGATGGGTGTGCCCGGGCCGAAAATCGCCTTGGCGCCTGCCGCGAGCAGCTCGTCGTAATCCTGGGGCGGAATGACACCGCCCACCACCACCATGATGTCGCCGCGGCCCAGCGCCTCGAGCGCCTGGCGCAACGCCGGCACCAGCGTCAAATGGCCGGCGGCCAACGACGATACGCCGACGATATGCACGTCGTTCTCGATGGCCTGGCGGGCGGCTTCCTCGGGCGTCTGGAACAGCGGGCCGATATCGACGTCGAAGCCGAGATCGGCGAAGGCCGAGGCGATGACCTTCTGCCCCCGGTCGTGGCCGTCCTGGCCCATCTTGGCGACGAGGATGCGGGGCCTCCGGCCCTGCTCGTGCTCGAAGCTCTCGATCAGCTCTTTGACGCGGGTCAGGCTTCCATCCATGCGACCCATCTCCGCCCGGTAAATGCCCGTCACCGCCGTGATCTCGGCGCGGTGGCGGCCGAACACCTTCTCCAGCGCATAAGATATCTCGCCGACGGTCGCCTTGGCACGCGCGGCCTCGACGGCTCCTTCGAGAAGATTGCCTTTGCCTGTCTCAGCGTTTCGGGTCAGCGCGTCAAGGGCGGCCTGGACCTTATCCTCGTCGCGCTCGGCCTTGAGGCGGGCGAGCTTGTCGAGCTGCTGGCGCCGCACGGAGCGGTTATCCACTTTGAGGATGGCGATGTCGGCGTCGCTGTCCTGGCGGTATTTGTTCACGCCGACGATGGTCTGGCGCCCCGAGTTCGATCCGGCCTTGCGTCGCCGTCGCCGCCTGCTCGATCATGCGCTTGGGGATGCCCGCCTCGATGGCGCGTGACATGCCGCCGATCTTCTCCACCTCTCGGATATGCGCAAGCGCGCGCGCGGCGAGATCGTAGGTTAGCCGCTCGACATAGAAGCTTCCGCCCCACGGATCGATGATCCGGGTGGTGCCGGATTCCTGCTGCAGCATCAGCTGGGTATTGCGGGCGATGCGCGCCGAGAAATCGGTGGGCAGCGCCAAGGCCTCGTCCAGCGCGTTGGTGTGCAGCGACTGGGTATGGCCTTGCGTCGCAGCCATGGCCTCGATGCAGGTGCGCACGACGTTGTTGAACACGTCCTGCGCGGCGAGGCTCCAGCCGCTCGTCTGGCAATGGGTGCGGAGAGCAAGCGAGCGCGGATCCTTGGGCTTGAACTCCTCGGCCATCAGCTTCGCCCAGAGCAGGCGCGCGGCGCGCATCTTGGCGATCTCCATGAAGAAGTTCATGCCGATCGCCCAGAAAAAGGAGAGCCGCGGCGCAAAGGCGTCGACGTCGAGCCCGGCCTTGATGCCGGCGCGCACATATTCGATGCCGTCGGCGAGCGTGTAGCCGAGCTCGAGGTCGGCGGTCGCACCGGCCTCCTGCATGTGATAGCCGGAGATCGAGATCGAGTTGAATTTTGGCATCTTCTGGCTGGCGTAGCCGAAGATGTCCGACACGATGCGCATCGAGGGTGCGGGCGGATAGATATAGGTGTTCCGCACCATGAACTCTTTCAGGATGTCGTTCTGGATGGTGCCGGACAGCTGCTCCGGCGGCACGCCTTGCTCCTCGCCCGCGACGATGAACAGTGCGAGCACGGGAAGCACCGCCCCGTTCATGGTCATGGACACCGACACCCGGTCGAGCGGGATGCCTTCGAACAGGGTGCGCATGTCGTAGATGGAATCGATGGCGACGCCCGCCATGCCGACGTCGCCGGTGACGCGCGGATGGTCCGAATCGTAGCCGCGATGGGTGGCGAGGTCGAAGGCGATGGAGACGCCTTGTTGGCCGGCGGCGAGGTTGCGGCGATAGAAGGCATTGGAGTCCTCTGCCGTCGAGAAGCCAGAATATTGCCGGACGGTCCAGGGCCGCTGCAGATACATCGTGGGGTAGGGACCGCGCAGATATGGCGGCACGCCCGGCAGGCCGTCGAGGAAGTCGAGGCCGGCGAGATCGGCCGCGCCATAGACCGGCTTCACGGCGATGCCTTCCGGCGTTTGCCAAGCGCCAGCCGCGGTGGGCTCGATGCCGACGCTGCTCGGCACGTCGAAATTGACCTCAGTAAAAGCCGGGATGCGGGTCATGAACTCAGTCTTTCATACGCAGTCTCAAGTAGTTGAAGCGTATCACAGCCTTGATAAAGGAACGTCTCTATGCCGGCCGCTTCCAATTCTGTCCGGTTCTCGCCGGGCTTGCCCGCCAAACAAATGTGCGTGGCGCCGGCGTCCTTAAGCGCCTTTGCTGTATCGGCCGCCTCGCCGGCATAGACCTTGTCGGACGAGCAGAGGCAGGCGAGCTTGGCGCCCGAATCCTTGAATCGTTTCGCGAGGTTGTCGCCGCTTCCTTCCACCGCTACGATGCCGCCCGACTCGAACAGGCTCTTGGCGAAGCTCGCCCGCGCGTTGAAATCCGCCGGGCGCCCGAGGCAGGCGAGGAAGATTTTGGGGCGCTCGCCATGCTTCGCCAGATAGTCATCGCTTCGATTGCGCAAATGTTCGAACGGCTCGGCAAGCCTGAAGCGGCGGAGCGGCTCGAGCGTCTTGCCGGCCACGCCGTCGGCTTTCGCGGCCTCCGGCATCTCAAGCACCGCGACTTTCTCCTCGACGAGATCGGGGAAGTCGCTGGTGCCGACCAGCGTGTCCTTGCGCCGCGCGACATTGGCCTCGCGTTCCGACCGAATCTTGGCCACCGCCTGCTGGATCAGCCCGGCTTCGAGCGCCTTGGCGGTGCCGCCCGCCCGCTCGATGTCTTGGAACAGCGCCCAAGCGCGCGTGCAAAGCTCGTCGGTGAGGTATTCGATGGCGCCCGACCCGGCGGCGGGATCGGCGACGCGATAGAGGTTCGATTCCTCGATCAGGATGGTTTGCGTGTTGCGGGCGATGCGGCGGGCGAACGCGTCGGGAAGCCCGAGCGCCGCACTGAAGGGAAGCACCGTAACGGCATCGGCCCCGCCAAGTGCCGCGGCAAGAGCCGCGATCGTGCCGCGCACGATGTTCCCGTGCGGATCGCGCCGCGTCATCATGCGCCAAGCGGTCTCGGCGGTGACGATGGCGCGCGATGGCGGAAGCCCGCAGGCTTCCTCGACGCGCGTCCATAGCTTTCGCAGGCTGCGAAACTTGGCGATGGTGAGGAACTGATCCTGGTCGGCGGCGAGGCGGAAGAAGACGTAGCTTCGCGCGGTGTCGAGCGGGATGCCTGCCGCCTCCAGCGCTTGCAGATAAGCCACGGCATTGGCGAGCACGAAGGCAAGCTCCTGCACCTCGGAGCCGCCCGCTGCGTGGACCGGTCTTCCGTCGGCAACGGCGAAAGGGCCGGTGAAGCCTTGATGGGCAAGCTCGGCAATCCGGCCAGCGACGAAGGGTCCAAGCTCGGACCAAGGCTTGGGGGCAAGCCCGCGTGACGCCATGGCACCCAGCGGATCGAAGCCAAACCGGATCTGCAACGAGGAGGGGGCAAGCCCTTTCGCCCTCACATAGTCGGCGACGATGCCCGCGGCCCCAACCGACGGCGGCCCGAAATCGAGATCGAGCGTGATCCCTGCATCGAGATGCACGCCTTCCAGCGCCTCTGCGACCGCTTCCGCCGTTGCCGGCAGCGTGTAACCGTAATCGCCGACGGCACCTCCAAACACCAGCATGATGCCGGTCGCGGCATTGGTCAGATCGTCGAGGATCTGCGCATTGGTGCTTTTTGCATCGGGGAGATCGATACGCTGCATCACGCGCCAGGGCTCGGCTGGAGCCCGGCCCGGGATGACGTTTGCGTCCGCGGCGCGCACAAAGAACGGCTCGATGACGATGCCGTCATAGGTGTTGGAGCGCAGCGAAGCGAAGGGCGCGCCCTTCAACGCTTCTTGCACGAGCGCGTGCCAATCCGCCGTGTCGGCTGTCGGAAAGTCGCGCGCCAAGGAAAGTTCAGCCATTGTCATCCTAACCTTACCCCGTCTCGTCCCCTCCTAGCACGAAGCCGAAGGGCCAAGAAAGCACGCGAGGCTCTGACATCAAGGGAGAATGCCGCACGGGTCCAGCGTCCGCTTTGCGACTAACGGCGGCAAGGGCTAGAGTGGGCAACGACTAGGTAGGAGAAGTGCCATGGCCAAGAGCAAGGCGACGCCCGAGCAAGGCGGAGCGACGGGCGGTGTGGCTGACAACGTCTATATCGGGCAGAGCATCAAGCCTGAATTCATCCTGCTTCGTCTTGCCAACCGCCACGGGCTCGTCACCGGCGCGACCGGAACGGGCAAGACGGTCACGCTGCAAGGATTGGCGGAGGGCTTTTCCGACCAGGGCGTTCCAGTGTTCTGCGCCGACGTCAAAGGCGATCTTTCCGGCGTCGCCGAGGAAGGCGAGATGAAGCTCTGGATCGAGGCGCGCGACAAGGCGATCGGCTTTACGCAGGACTTCAAGGCCTACCCGGTCATCTTCTGGGACCTGTTCGGCGACAGGGGGCATCCCATCCGTGCGACCATTTCGATACCGTGTCGCGTCAGCTCGGCAATCGCGTCCAGCATGCTTTGCGCGCCTTCAGCCCGCTGGAGCAGAAGGCGGTGAAGGCCGCGGCGACGACCTTCCGCGCCAATCCAGCCTTCGATACGGAAAAGGCGATCATGGAGCTCGGCACCGGCGAGGCTCTCGTCTCGACGCTCGACGACAAAGGGCAGCCCACCATCGTGCAGAAGACATTGGTCAGGCCGCCAAATTCGCGCGTCGGGCCCATCACCGACACGGAGCTCAAGGCTGTCATGAGGTCGAGCCCGGTGGCTGGCGTGTATGACGAGACCGTCGATCGCGAGTTCGGCTTCCGAGATCCTACAGAAACGTGCCGCCGATCAGTCAGACGCCGGCACGGCGAAGAGCGACAGTTCCGCTGCCAAGAAGACGGCCGGCGGCAGCGCCTCGCGCGCCGACGGGTTCTGGACGACGTTTGGCAAGCAGGTCATCCGCTCGGTCGTTCCTGCGGCGACGCGCATGCTCGAACAGTCCATTAAGCGCGGGATCAAGCGCTAGGCGGCGGTGGCTTCACCGGCTTCGGCCTCACCCCCGAGGGAGATCAGAGCAAGAAGCCAACCAAGCCCGACGCGGAGTAACGGACCCGAAGCGCGGCCAAGCACCTTTACTTTAACGCGGCAAACGGTGACGTGAGAGCGTTCGAAACGACTCGTCTTGAGTTGCGGACGAACGCTCGGTCCGAATGACTTTTGCGGGCTCCGTGTGCTACCAGTCTGCCGCCATGCTCATCCTCGACAACATTTCGCTCCGCCTCGGCGGCCACGTCATTCTGGACCATGCGTCCGCATCCCTCCCGCCGAAGAGCCGAGTCGGGCTGGTGGGGCGCAACGGCGCGGGAAAATCGAGCCTGCTCAAGATCATCGCTGGGCTCTACGAGGCCGACGAGGGATCCATCGAGGCTCCGTCCGGCACCCGTATCGGCTATGTCGCCCAGGAGGCCCCAGGCGGCAAGGCGACTCCATTCGAGACCGTGCTCGCCACGGCGACCGAGCGTGCGGCGCTGCTCGATGAAGCCGAGTACACTGAGGATCCCCACCGCATCGGCGAGATTCACGAGCGGCTCAATGCGATTGACGCGCATGGTGCGCCGGCGCGTGCCGCCCGCATTCTCGCCGGCCTCGGCTTCGACGAGGAGGCGCAACATCAGGCGCTCGATACCTTCTCCGGCGGCTGGCGCATGCGCGTCGCGCTCGCCGCGCTGCTGTTCTCGGAGCCAGACCTGCTGCTGCTCGACGAGCCGTCCAACCATCTCGATCTCGAGGCGGCGGTCTGGCTCGAATCCTTCCTGAAGTCCTACCGGGCGAGCCTGATCGTGGTGAGCCACGAGCGCGATCTCTTGAACAACGTTGCCGATCACATTCTCCATCTGGAGCGGGGCGAGATGACGCTCTATCCCGGCAATTACGATTCATTCGCGCGGCTGCGGGGCGAGCGTCAGGCGCAAATCGAGGCGATGCGGAGCCAGCAGGAGGCCAAGGCCAAGAAGCTGAAGGTCTATATCGATCGGTGGCGCTACAAGGCGCATACCGCGCGCCAGGCGCAAAGCCGGCTCAAGGCGCTCGCCGCGATGCAGCCGATCGCCGCGGTGGTCGAGGATGCCTCGATCGTGTTCGATTTTCCGAGCCCCAAGGAGATGCGCCCGCCGCTGATCGTGCTCGATGACGCGGAAGTAGGCTACACCGCGGACGCGCCGGTGCTGTCGAACTTGAATTTGCGGATCGATCCGGATGACCGGATCGCGCTGGTCGGCCGCAACGGCAATGGCAAGACGACCTTGGCGCGCCTATTGGCGGGTCAGTTGCGGCCGATGGGTGGCGCGCTCGTCGCCAACGGCAAATTGCGGGTCGGCTATTTCGCGCAGCATCAAATCGAGGAGCTCATTGCCGACGATACGCCCCTCCAGCACATGGAGCGCCTGTTGGTGGGCGCCAAGCCCGGTGAGGTTCGCGCCCAGCTCGGCCGTTTCGGGTTCTCCGGCGACAAGGCGATGCTCAAGGTGCGCCAGCTCTCGGGCGGCGAGCGGGCGAGGCTGTCGCTCGCGCTCATCACCCGGGACGCGCCGCATGTTCTGATCCTCGACGAGCCGACCAACCATCTCGACGTCGACGCCCGCGACGCGCTGGTTCAGGCCTTGGCCGGCTTTGGCGGGGCGGTGGTCGTGGTCAGCCACGACCGTCATTTGCTGGGACTTATCGCCGACCGGCTCGTCCTGGTCGACAGCGGCACGGCAGCCGATTTTGACGGCACGCTCGATGAGTATCGCAACATGGTGCTGGGTGCGGCCCGCGGCAACGGAGCGGAGGGCCAGAAATCAGCCGGGCGCACCAGCCGCAAGGATGATCGGCGCATGGCGGCGCAAGCGCGCGAGCAACACAAGGTCTTGCGCAAGGCCGTTCAGCAGGCCGAGGCCGAGCTGAAACGGCTTTGGCAGCGGCGCACGGAGATCGACCAGATGCTGGCCGCGCCGCAATCCACCAAAGGCGCGTCGGTGAGCGAGCTGATGAAGATGCGCGCCGAGATCGAGCGCCAGATCGCCAAAGCCGAGCAGGGTTGGCTGGAAGCGGGCGAGGCAGCAGAACACGCGAGTGCCGCTATGGGCGCGCCGGGTGAGCAGGCCGGCACCGTCGCAAATTCCTGATCGGCGACCTGCCATCAGCCTTTGCCCGGAATGTCCATCGAAGGTGAGAAGCTGGCGTCACCGCGCACCCCGACATATGACGATCCGAGGCACCAGGGCTCGGTCTCGCGGCTATACCTCGCCTGTACCTGTCGCAGTGCAGATGCCGACCGCGTCACCGCTATGGGCGCGCAGGGCGAGCAGGCCGGCGCCGTCGCAAATTCCTTATCCGGGTGTCGCGCGTTTATGCCCCCGCACCTTCGCGGTGCTTCACCGCGAACTCCTCCTCCGGCGAGAAGACGAGCGATTTTCGTCCATAGACCGCGAAATAGAGGATCGCCAGCGCGTACCAGATCGCCACGCCGATGACGCCGGTGCGATAGAGGGGATCGGCGAGCTGGTAGCCGATGGTCACGAGCGCGATGATCACCGTAATCGCCGCGCCTGCCACGCCCAAGGGGCTGCGATAGGGGCGCTCGATGTCGGAGAAGCGGCGGCGGAGCTGGATGAAGGTGAGCCCCTGGAGGAGGTAGGAGAACATCGCGCCGAACACGGCCATGTTGAGCAGCACGCCGCCGATGAATGATCCCGCCGCCTCGCCGCCCATGGAGAACCATACGACCAGCATCACGGCGAGCCCGACCACGGCCCCGGCGATGAGTGCCACGTTCGGCGTCTTGTGCGTGCCGTGAGTGACGGACAGGAAATGCGGGAAGTAGCCAGCTCGCGACAGAGAATAGATCTGCCGGCCATAGCCGAAGATGATGGCGTGGAAGCTGGCGACGAGCCCGGTGACGGCGGCGAGCGCCAGAGGCTTGGCCACGTCCAGTCCGAAAATGGCGCGGAAGCCGTCGAGGATCGGCTCGCCCGAGGTGCCGAGGGCAAAGGCGCCATGGACGGTCGCCGTAACGCCCGAGTCTAAGGTCGCCGCACGTTCGATGGGGATTGCCGGGTTGAAGAGAAGAACGAGGAAGCCGAGCGCTATAAGCGTGAACATGCCGAGCATGATGCCCCTGGGCATGTCGCGTTTCGGGTCGGCCGATTCTTCCGCCGCGAGCGGAAGCTGCTCGATGGCGAGGAACAGCCACACCGCAAAGGGCATCGACGCAAGCACGCCGTGCCATCCGAAGGGCAAGAAGGGGCCATGGCCTTCCGGCAGCTCGATGGCCGCCCCGGTCGTCGGATCGGCGCCGATATTCAGTGCATATCTAGCGAAATCGAAAAACGGAATCGAGCTCACGAAAAAGAAGACGAGAATGCCGATGGCGAGCAGGGTCATGATGATGGTGACCATGAAGGACAGCTCGACACCGCGGATGTTGAGCCCGACAAAGACGGCGTAACCGACGGCCCACCAAAGGGGCTGGAAACTGGCTGGCGATTCAAAGATCGCGGTGAGATAGGTGCCGATGAAATAGACGATGACCGCCGGCGTCAGCACATATTCGATGTTCTCGGCAACGCCGGTGATGAAACCGCCCCACGGCCCGAACGCCGTTCGCGCGAAGGAATAGGCGCCGCCGGTATGCGGCAGCGCCGGGCTCATCTCGGCGATCGAATAGGTGAGGCCGAGATACATGATCGTGATGATGACCGTGCCGAGGAACAAGCCGCCCCAGCCGCCCACGGCAAAGCCGAGATTCCAGCCCGAGAAATCTCCGGAGATGACGGCGGCGACGCCGAGCGCCCACAGCGAGATAACGCCCGCATGGCGTCTTAGCTCGCGTTGATCGAAATAATCATGGGCGGGAATATGATAGGAAACCCCGCCCTCATGCCGCTTATCGATCATCTTCCCGGTTCCCCACGGTCATCGGCACCGCTCTGCGGTCAAGACTTACACTACGGCATGGCTCGTTGCGAGCCGATCTCCTAGGGCTAATGTCAATCCTGCCGAGAGGTTCCGCGCCGCACCGCAACAAAGGGTGTCCGGCCGCGCGACAATCTTAGATCAGCTTGGTCGTGCAGTCATCGACACGGACAAGGGAATTCGCTCCCGACCTACCGCGTACGCGGAAGGCCTAGATACCGCGTCGTTCCTCTTCGGATGAGACGGGTCGGGATCTTGCCGCGCAGAAAATGATCCAAGCGGGCGAAGAAGCCGACCGGGTAGCGAAAGCGGGGGTGGGGCGCTTGCAGCGCATCAGCGATGACGAGGGCCACCTCTTTCGGGTCGCGGGCAGCCTTCGCCTCGTGCTGGTCGGCACCATGGAACACCCGCCGCAGCCAAGGGAGATACGCGCTTCCCGGCGGTTGGATGCGAGGCGTGCCCTTCCAGATCTCCGTGCGATAAGGACCGGGCTCGATAAGGATGACGCGGATGCCGAAGCCGTCGACTTCGTAGGCCAGGGATTCGGCCCAGCCTTCGAGAGCCCATTTTGATGCGCAGTAGATCGAGTTTGCCGGCTGTCCGGCGAAAGCCGCCTGGCTTGATACCAGAACGATGCGGCCATTTTTCTGCGCGCGAAAAGTCGGCAGCACTGCTCGTGTCAGCTCGAGCACGCCGAAGAAGTTCGTCTCCATCACGCGCCGGATCTCGGATTCGGGAATGTCCTCGAGGGTGCCGGCAACCGCCACCCCGGCATTGTGCACGACGGCATCGAGCGCGTTGTTGGTCTCAGCCAGCAGGGAGGCGACCGCCTCCTTGATCGACCGAGGGTCGGTGACGTCGAGTTGACCAATGATGACGCGGTCCTGAAGGCCCGTTTCCTTCAATGCCCGTTCAAACGGTTCCTTTTTCGCCAGATCGCGCATCGTCGCGAACACGCGCCATCCCCGCGAGGCCAGCACTTCGGCCGTGACCCGCCCGATGCCTGTCGATGTTCCGGTGATGAGGGCTGTCGGCATTCATTCTCCTCTCGGGGCCACACGAATGCCAGGCCGGCCGTCGAGCGATGGCGGGAAGCGAAGGCCTGTTGCCTATTGTTACAGACAACTTTGTCGCACGATTTTACCTTCATTCATCACCTTGAGTAGCCGGGTGTCGTATGAATGACGACGGTGCCAGTAAGCTGATTTCAGCTGACCCCGACCCTGACCGTGCCCCTTCGGCCCGCGAGCGGGTGCCGGCAAGACCGCCCTTTTTCCCAGCGTCAGGGCGTGCTCGCCGCCTGGCGTTACGGCTCGGCCAATCTGCTGCTTTTGCTCGGCTCAGCGGCGCTTACACGAAGATTGAGAGCACGGTTCGCTATCTCGAGATCGAGGTCGACGACGCGCTTGCGGTTGCCGAGCAAATCGAAGTCTGAAAACAGAGGTAGAGCAGACATGCTCTGCCTTCCAATCCTCGGCAGGTTCGTGTCAGAAGCGGCAGACGGCATCACTGGAATCCGACCGGATCAACTATGCCACTGGGGCATCCTGGATCTGTTGCGGCAGATGCCTTGATAAGGTCAGCGAGCTTATTGCCGTCCCCTGGCTGAGCGACCAGACCGATGGTGATCTCGGTGATAAGCCGGCGAGAACCGTCCCGTTTGCAGGATAGCCGGACGCGATCCCCTGCGCCTGAACCGAACGCTGCGTCGAAGGCTGTCCTCACTTCGCCAACCGTTATTTCCTTTCCGATATTGGCCGCGAATAGCGCCTGAACAGCTGAACCGTTGACCTCATCGAGGAGGGACAGGGCCTCGTGGAAATAGGTCTCGGGGTCGCCACGACCATAGCAGGTGCCGTGCCTGATCCATTCATGGCGGTCAAGAAATGACTGCGTGCCGGGCATGGCGGTCACAAGGTGCGCCCGCGTAGCCGCATCAAGATGGACTTCGGGGAGCGCCTGCCAATCATGTTTCCTATCGGTGTCGATCAGGGCTTGGCTAACGTCGCAATACTCTCTTCTGCGTGGCTGCGGCCAAAGGCCGTGTAGCGTGAAGTGGGTGGTATCAAAGTGATCCAGGGTCTGGTCCGCGCATTCAGCCTTACCTGCGTGCCCCTCACAGAAACCAGGTTCCCAGCCGAGAGATAGAACGGCCTCAGCGGAGCGTCCATCAGAAGGCCCCCTGCTGGCGCTCGAGTTCTGCAAATCGCCGCTCCCTGCCTGGTCGTTGTAGCTCCCACAATCGACGCTTACCCAGCGCTCGGCCGGCTCAGCACCTTCAATGCGAACCCGGTAATGGCTTGGCTGCGGCGCATTCTTTGCCAACAGCCGATAGGAGCGGCCCACCACAATTTTTATACCGCCCGGATTGGTCGCCTTCCTGAAAGACTGAAATGCCGGGCAATCTTTGGTCGCCAGCAACGAGCCGCTCATCGCTACGTCGGCCGACGCTCCGTGCGCTGATGCGGCGAACCAGCCAGCAGCTGCAACCGCCCAGACTGTTCGCGATATTATGGCGTATCGAGCGAAGATCACCCCTCGCTCCCCAGTTTTTCACTTAGTGCATTGGTCATGAGGTTGCTCTCCGATTTCCGCAATGCCCTTTCCCACAGCTTGATCCGCAGTCTATCGCATCCGTCAATCGGCACTTTCTGACTTCTGCTTTTGGGGGCAACCCAGACGGCCCTATCGCACTCACACATGTCTCAAGAGTGCCAGAAACGGACATGCAGGGACAGATTCGTATTCAGATCCGACTTGATGTAGGTCAACGCCAACAATCAGCGTTTGGCCCAAGTGCAGGGCAGGCTTGGGGAATGTCGGCTTGAGGAGAGGCAATAGTGTTTGTTTTTAGGCCAACGCTCGGCGCGATCGTGATCGCGGGGTTAGCTGGTCTGCGCGCGGTGTCGCCCGCCGCTGCCGGCGAGGGCGGCGACGAGGCGATCGCGGCCTGCGGCAGGGCCATCGGTTCGGGCAATTCAGTGGCAACCTTCTCTCAACAACCGAGGCGTCTCGTACTTTGAAAAGGGCGAGTACGACCGGGCCATTCAGGATCTCGACCAGGCGATCAAATGCAGCCCGATTACAGCAGAGCCTTCCGCAACCGTGGCGATGCTTACCGGAAGAAGGGCGACCGTGATCACACTATTGCCGACTACCGGGAGGCACTCTCCTTCAAACCAGACGAAGCGCTAAGAAAGGAAATTCAGGCGTGCTTGATGACCTCGGCGCTGGAACTGGTGCGGGGGCACCGTCACCGTCCGGTTCATCCACGGGAAAGTAATTGCAAAGTTGAAATGCTCGAAGGGCGTGTGCCGATAATTGCCTGACCACCCTCATGCACCTGCTCGACCGCGACCCTTGTCACCTCTTTCCGCGGCCCCCCGGTTCAACGCTTCAAGAAGAAGCTACCCGTCTCCTGACCGCTACGACGCGGGCTCTGACGAGTCAGGATTAAGGCGATCGATCTCGGAATGCGCCCATATCCAACGGGTCAATTGCTCAGGTCGCATGGCCTTGACGAATATGTTCGCGTCGCGCCTCACCGGAACACGGGATGGCCGGCCGCGCGCAGGCCCTCGATCAGTCTGGCCGTGTGGTCGTAGGCGCACGCTGTCAGCTCTGCGTGACGGTGCCAGTCCATCACGCTGACATCCTCCGGCAGCGGCGGGGCGATCAGAAGGTCGTCGGTATTCAGTGTGTCGGAGAGACGGTCGCGGTGGACCATCAGGCTGCGCAACAGGACCGTCGCCACGCCGGGTGCAGAGGGTAGCCTGCGGGCGAAGGGGTTCAACAGCTGCAGCAACAGCCGCCCACGCGAGGGGAGGGCGGCATAGTCGACAGCCTCGCTGCGGAAGTCCTCGGAGCGGAGACTGACCACCACGTTCGGCCCGCTCTTCAGGGTACGCATGGATTTGACCGGAACGTTGTCGAGCAGCGAGCCATCGACGAGCATCCTTCCGTCCTGTTGGTAGACCGGAGGCAGCAGGCCGGGAATGGAGCTCGTGGTGCGCACCGCCTTCCACACCGGCCCGCGCGTGATGAGACAAAGCGCGTTGCTGGTGAGGCAGGTCGATACGGCGAAGAAGCCGGTCCACAAATCCTCGATCTCGGTGTTGCCGTAATGCGTTTGCAGCGCGCGATCGAAGGCCGTGTGATCGAGTAGGCTGTAGCGGGGCCAGGTCAGGTGCTTGAGCGCGCGGTCTTTCAGGAAGATGGCGGCGGTGCGGGCGCTTACCACTTCCGGGCTCGCGCCCATGGCGAAGGCCGCGGTCATGGCGCCGCCGCCGCTCGTGCCGCCGAATAGATCGAACCCGATGCCGGCCTCGACGAAAGCCTGGTACACACCGATATGGGCGGCGCAGAGCGCACCCCCGCCGCAGGCGACGAAGCCGATGGCGGTGCCGCTGATGAAGCGGGCGAGGCGGTCGTATCCGGCGTCATCGTTGATGACGAGATGGTGGTGCATGGCGACCGGCCTTGTATCGAGCCAGCTTGCGGTGCCGGAGATGGGCGTGCGCGCGTCATGCAACAGCACCAGTCGCCGGGCTGTCACGGGGTGGATGTCGAAGGCAAAGCGCTCCAGCGCGCTCGGTGGCGGTGCGGCCGGAGCGTCGGTCTGCCAAGCCCCGACGATCAGCACCTGGTCCGCCTGACGGATGGTCTTGCGGCTGAACGGCGTGAGCTCGGCGTCGGCGAAATAGAGCACGTAGTGGTAGCGCAGCTCCTGTTTGTTGAACCAGCTCGTGATCGCGGCAGAGTCGAGGTTGGTCTCGCTCGGCAATGAAGCGGCAAGCGTCGCGGAATCGATGGCCGACACCTGTCCGAACCGCGACAGCGCGCGGAGCAGCCCCTGACGAAATGCTTTGGGCACGGCCGATTGCGCGGCGCCGATCACGGCAATGGTCCGGGGATGCGACAGCCGCGGCTGGTCGTCGCTCGCGAGGGTATCGGCGAGGCGGCGGGCGAGCGTCACGGCAATCGGCTTCAGCATCGGCGGATAACGGTCGGCGAAGGCCAGGAAGTCTGCCTTCGGCAGCTTGAGCACGATCGAATCGCGGAGCGCCGTGACGGTGGCCGTGCGGATCCCGTCGGCGAAGAAGCCGACCTCGCCGAGCGGCGAGCCACTGCCGACCTCGGCGATGCATCGCCCATTCACCTCGACGGTGAAGCGGCCGGTCGCCACGAGATAGAGCGCGTCAGCCGGGTCGCCTTGGCGCATGAGAATTTCGCCGCGGGAGACCTCGACCGTCACGAGGCGCTGCTCGAGGTCGGCAAGCTCGGCGGGCGGCAGATCGCGAAAGGCCTCGACCTGCGCAAGCGAGGTGGGTCGAGCAGCGCCGCTACGCTTCGAAGACTTCTCCGTGCTGCACGGCGCCCTCGCTTCCGACCGGGTGGTCTGAAGAAGAGGATAGCGCGGAAGTCAGTCAGATGGTTAAACCGCGGCAAATCTCCGCAAATTCCGGCAATTTCCGCGGCAATGCGCGTTATTGCGGCGCCAAGGCAACCATCTCCTCGACATGGTCCCAATTGATCAGATTGTCGAACCAGGCCTCGAGATATTTCGGCCGCAGATTGCGGTAGTCGATGTAATAGGAGTGCTCCCACACATCGCAGCCGAGCACCGGCCAGCCGCCATGAACGAGCGGGTTCTCGCCGTTCGGCGTCTTGGTGACCTCAAGCTTGCCGTCCTTCATCGTGAGCCAGCACCAGCCCGAGCCGAACTGAGTTTTGCCGGCCTCGATGAAGTCGGTGCGGAACTTGTCGAGGCCGCCGAGATCGCGGTCGATCAGGGCTAGCACCGCGCCTGGGATCTTCTTGCCGCCGCCGTCCTTCATCATCCACTGCCAGAAATGAATGTGGTTGAAGTCCTGGCCGGCATTGTTGAACACGCCTTGGTTCTTGCCGTAGCTCGCTTTGACGATCTCCTCGAGGCTCATGCCCTCGAAACCTGAGCCCGGCAGCAGCTTGTTCAGCATGTCGACATAGGCTTGGTGATGCTTGTCGTGATGATATTCGAGCGTCTCCGCCGACATGTAGGGCTGAAGCGCGTCATAAGCATAAGGAAGCTTGGGGAGTTCGAAGGTCACGGCAGTCCTCCGGCGGGCGTTTCTCGGGAGAAAAGTCTGCCGGAAGCTAAAGGTTCCCGCCAGACGAGGCAAGCGAGCGGTTGCCTTGGCCCGAACGCACGAAAGCGCGAAGGCCTGTCAGGCCTCCGCGCCTCTCCTAAGCAGGAAGGTTATTGGGCGTGCGGATGGAGTTTGGCGCAAGCGCCATGAAGGGCGCATGAAGCGCGAATGAAGTTGAGATGAATGGCGTGGCGGGCCGGGTGGGCGCGGAGCCCCTGAACTCCGCGCCCGGTGCCGAGGAAGGTTCGCTACACATCAGTACAGGGATCTGACGCTTCGGACATTGTGCCCATGCGCTTGAACGCGAGCTGAACCTGTCATGCAGCTTCCGTTCATAAAAGGACCAACACCCCGTAATGCCCGGACTTGATCCGGGCGTCTATGCCGTTACGGCCCAGCACGTTGAAGCGCGAGTGGCGTGGCTTGCCGGGTCAAGCCCGGCAATGACGATGAATGGGGTGACGCCCTCGGGCGTCACTTCACGAGGGCCAGAAGCGCCTTGAATTCCGGCGTGCCGGCTTTGCCTAGCCACTCGAACAGCACCATCTCGCTGTCGACCACGTCGGCGCCGGACTTGAGCAGCCGCGCCAGAGCCAGCCTGCGGCTCGCTTTGCTGCGGGATGAGACGGCGTCGGCAACCACGAAGGCCTCGAACCCCTGCTCCTCGAGATCGATCGCCGTCTGCGCGACGCAGACATGCGCTTCGATGCCGCCGATCACCACTTGCGGCCGTCCCTGCCGGCGGAGCTCATGCAGCCGCTCGCGCAAGGGCCCGTTCTTCATGCACGAGAACTCGACCTTCTCCATGACCGATCCGGCATAGCCCAGCGCCTCGCGGATCGGCGCGACCGTGGGTCCGATGCCTTGCGGATATTGCTCCGAGATGGTGATCGGAATTTCGAGCGTCCGTGCCGCGCGCACGAGGCGCACGCAACGCTCGGCCACGCGCTGGTCGGACATTGCCGGCAGCAGCTTCTCCTGGACGTCGATGATCAGCAGCTGGGACTTGTCGCGGGCGAGGAGCATGGAAAAGGGTCATGCGCCAAAACCGCGTCACGCTCAAGCCTCGGATGATTTCCGCCAGCCGCCGCCGGCGCGGCGGCCGCCGTTGCGGTCACTGGCAAGACCGCGGGTCGTCGGCAAGACCGCGGCGAAGGGCACGGCCGTTGTCGGCAGGACCACCGTCAGGACGGCGGCACGCGCCACCGGCCGGGGCCTCGTCTGCGTCGCGATCCTCTTCCACCGCTGCCATGCGCCCTCATCCTGAGGAGCAGGCCGCAGGTCAAGCACCCGAGCGGCAGCCGCAAGCCCCGCAGCTTCCTCGACAACTAAAGTCCATAACGAGCAAATCGCACAATCTCTGCTAGTAAAAGCAGCATTTATGCGCGCGGAGCTTGCTATTCCGGCGGGCAGCGCCTACAGTTTAATCACTGGCACGCTGGACCTAGGCGCTGACCGGTGAAGACTACCGTGCCAGCTCCGTGCACGCCCCCTTTTCCGAAAATCTCAGCACGCCGAGCGCCCTTGATGGCCTCGATTCCCCGCGCCCGCCTGCGCACCATTGACTGCGACATGAACCCGTCTACCCCTAGAGGCACGAACATGACCCCCAACCCCAATCCCCAAGCCGCCGCCGAGCAGGCCCGCAAGAATTTCCGCGAGGTGACCGACCAACTCGGCGCGTTAGGTCTCGACACCGCCGTCCCGGAGGGCGTGCGCGCCATGGCCGAGAAGTCCGTGGCCCAGACCCGCGAAGTCTATGACCGCTCCAAGACGGCGCTCGATGCATCCGTCGCCACCTTCGAGCGGGCCTTCGACGCCGCCGGTCAAGGCGCCGTCGCGTTCAACCGCAAGATCATCGACATCGTCCAGCGCAATGTCAGCTCGAGCTTCGACCTGGCCAAAAGCTTGGCGGGCGCCAAGACGCTTGCCGAGATGATGGAAGTGCAGGCGGCCCATTGGCGGAAGCAGTTCGCGGCGCTCACCTCCCAGGCCGAGGAAATCCGCGCGCTGTCGAGCAAAGTGACGGCGACTGCATCCGAGCCGATCAGGGCGCATGTGGCGGACGTCATGGACGAGCAACGCAAGGCGCATTGAACCCATTGGCGGCGGCGAAGTTCCGCCTCGCGTTTCAAGGAGCCCTTCGATGCCGACACGCTCGACGACCAAGACCGTCACGTTTCATCGGCCCTTCAATTTGAAGGGCGCGATCGCGTGCTGCCGCTTGCGGACTATCGGGTGGTGACGGATGAAGAGCTCATCGAGGGGCTGTCCGCTTTGGTCTACCAGCGGGTGTCGACGGTCATCTTCGTTCCGGGACCATCGGCATCCTCGGTCGAGATGGTTACCATCGATCCCTTGGACCTTCAGGCCGCCCATGACCAAGATGCAAGCGCTCAAGTAGCGAAGCGGTAGCGCGTTAAAGCGAGCGCTCAAGTAGCGAAGCGGTAGCGCGTTAAAGCGAGCCGTACAGGAGAGTGGGCGACTTCGGCTTCCGTCGCCGGAATGACGGCTTGCGCTTAGGAGGCGGCGCCGGCGATCAGAAGCGCAAAGGCATAGGATAGCGCCACCTCTTTCAGCCGCTCGAAACGGCCCGAGGCGCCGGCGTGGCCCGCATCCATGTTGGTGCGCAACAGTAGGAGATGATCGTCGGTCTTGAGCGCGCGCAGCTTCGCTACCCATTTCGCCGGCTCCCAATAGGTGACGCGCGGGTCGGTGAGCCCGGCAAGGGCGAGAATGTGCGGATAGGCTTGCGGCCGCACAGTGTCATAGGGCGAATAGGCGGCGATCGTGCGATAGGCCTCGACGCTCTCGATCGGGTTGCCCCATTCGGGCCATTCCGGCGGGGTGAGCGGCAGGCTCGCATCGAGCATGGTGGTCAGCACGTCGACGAAGGGGACTTCGGCGATGATCCCAAGAAACAGCTCTGGCGCCATATTGGCGACGGCGCCCATCAGCATGCCGCCGGCGCTGCCGCCATGCGCGACGATGCGGCCGCGTGCGCTGAAATCCTGCGCGGCGAGGAACTCACCGGCGGCGATGAAGTCGGTGAAGGTATTCACCTTCTTCTCGCGCTTGCCGTCCTTGTACCAGCGATAGCCCTTGTCCTTGCCGCCGCGCACATGGGCGATGGCGTAGACGAAGCCGCGATCGACCAGGCTCAAGGCATTGGTGGAGAAGCCCGCAGGGATCGACATGCCGTAGGCGCCATAGCCATAGAGCAAGAGCGGCGCCGACCCGTCGAGCTTGGTCTCCTTGCGGTAGAGGAGCGAGACGGGCACGGTTTGGCCATCCTTGGTCGGGGCCATCACACGGCGCGTGACGTAGTTGGCGGGGTCGTGGCCGCTCGGGATCTCTTGCGTCTTGCGCAACGTGCGCTCACGCGTCTCCATGTCGTAGTCGAACACTTGCGCGGGCGTCGTCATGGACGAGTAGGTGAAGCGGAGCGCGCTCGTGTCGTACTCGTAGCCGGGCGACATGCCGAGCGCGTAGGCCTCCTCGGCGAAGGCGATGTCATGCTCGGCCCCATCGGCGAAGCGCCGGACGACGATGCGCGGCAGCCCTTCCTCGCGCTCGAGCCGGACGAGGTGGTCCTTGAAGGCAACCATGTCGAGGATGAGACGGCCGGGCCGATGCGGCTCGATCGGGAGCCAATGCTCGCGGCCCGGGCTTTCCACCGGGGCCTCGACGATGCGGTAATCCTCGGCGCCGTCGGAGTTGGTGAGGATGATGAGCCGGTCGCCATGATGCTCGACGGAATAGTCATGCTCCGGCTCGCGCGGAGCGACGAGGCGCGGCTGTGCCGAAAGATCGCGCGCGTCGATCAGGCTCACCTCCGCGGTCTCATGGTCGTGCACGCTGAGCAGCAGGAAGCGGCGGCTCTGGGTCGCGCTGAGGCCCAGGAAATAACCGGGGTCGGGCTGCTCGTGCAGGACGGTATCGACGCGCTCGCTGCCGAGGTTATGGCGAAGCACCCGTCGCGGCCGATGCTCCTCGTCGAGCCAGATATAGAGGAGCGTCCGGCTGTCGGCCGCCCATTCGAAGCTGCCGTTGTTGTCGGCGATCTTGGTGTCGATGACGGCGCCGGATTCCGCCTCGATGACGTGCACCGTGAAGAACTCCGAGCCCTTGGTGTCGACCGCATAGGCGATCAATGTGTGGTCGGGGCTGTGCGAGACGTTGGCGATGCGGAAATAAGCGTGGTCGCGGGCAAGCGCGTTGCCGTCGACGAGAAGCTGCTCGGCGCCACCGCTCCGCGGCAAGCGGCAGAACAGCGGATGCTGACCGCCGGTGACGAAGCGCATGTAGTAGGAGAAGGCGCCATCGGGCGAAGGGACCGTGGCGTCGTCTTCCTTGATGCGGCCCTTCATCTCGGCGAAGAGCCGCTGTTGCAGCCCCTCGGTCTCGGCCATGACGCCATTGCTGTAGGCGTTCTCGGCTTCGAGATGGGCGCGGATCTCGGGGTTGAGTACCGCCGGATCGCGCATCACCGCCTGCCAATTGGCGGCACGCAGCCATGCATAGTCGTCCACCCGCACGATGCCGTGCTGGAATGAGGTGAACGGCCGGCGAGGAGCGCGGGGAGGGGTTATCCCCGCGCGGGAGAGTTTAGCGTCCATTCGGGGGAAGAATTTACTCTGAGTCTGTGCCGGCCGGCCCGTCAGCGTCGTGCTTCAAAGCGACGCCGTTGATGCAGTAGCGTAACCCGGTGGGATTGGGACCGTCCGGGAAGACATGGCCGAGATGAGCCTCGCATTTGCCGCAACGAACCTCGGTACGACGCATGAACAATGCCCGGTCTTCGTGCTCGCTCACCGCGGCGGCACCGGCAGGGGCGTAGAAGCTCGGCCAGCCGGTCCCCGAATCGTATTTAGTTTCAGAGCTGAAGAGCGGTGCGCCGCAGCAGACGCAATTATACATGCCGTCCCGCTTCTCTTGCGAATAGGGATGACTGAAGGCGCGCTCGGTCCCGTGTTGGCGTGTCACCCGAAACTGATCAGGCGTAAGCGTCTTACGCCATTCCGCATCGGACTTGACGGTTTTGCCAGATTTATTCATTTCCGCTTCCCTTGGTTTGCGCATGGTTGGGACTCTTCCTTTTTTCTCATTGTTGCATGGCGGCAATATAATCATCGAAATGGCCCCTTGAGAGGGATAGGGCCAGCTTCTCACGCAGGCTTGATTTCCCTTTGTGGGTAAGTATTCCGATTAACGCCATGCCACCCTGGCTCAGAATTATTCCGGTGATTGTAGACCTGGCGGGTTAGACTTAAGTAGCCGGATACGCTCAAGCCGGTCCGTCGACAGTTGCGTATTCGTCTATCAGAATTATTCAGCCTACAGTCTTCATTGAGAAACGATGCATTGCGATTGAGAAACGATTCATTGCGCAATTGTGGAAACATGTTATATGTTGAGATGCGTTGTGCACCTTGATGCGGGGCACAGTCTCTAATTGCGAAAATAGTTCAACTTCCCGTCACAAAAATGGCTTCATCTGGTGGCTTCAAGAGCCACGTGACCGGAAGGTAGCAGAGCATTTGCACACCGTTGCCCTGGTTGTCAGGTGCGGGGACTGTGCATGATCAAAGGAGCGACTTAATGGACCAAAATCTGGAGAAGAACGAGCTCGTCGAACTTACGGCTGAGATCGTCTCCGCCTATGTCAGCAACAACCCGGTTGTCGCGGGTGACCTTCCCGGGGTAATTCACAATGTGTTCGATGCCTTGAGCAGGGCGTCCGCCGCCTCGGGTCTTCCGGCCCGGGAGGAGCTTAAGCCGGCGGTTCCGGTCAAAAGGTCGGTAACGCCCGAGCATATCGTCTGCCTCGAGGACGGTAAGAAATTCAAATCCCTGAAGCGCCACCTGCGCACGCATTACGATCTTTCGCCCGAGGAATATCGGGAAAAGTGGGGCTTGCCGCACGACTACCCGATGGTAGCGCCGAACTATGCCGCCGCCCGGTCAGACCTCGCCAAGCGCATGGGTCTTGGGCAGCGCCGCAGATAGCAAAACGAATCGGCCGGGCAGCGCGGCGCCTTGGTCGCCGCGCTTACGCCTTCCTCCAGCGTGCAGGACTGCCTCCAAATCGGGTAGAGCGCGCCGAAAGTCACCACAAGCTATTGTGAATCTTCAAGAATTTCGTCCGGACTCTTGCACGGAGCGGGCGAACTCCACATAGTCGTCTCTGACGCGGCGATTCGCGAGCCCGCTTTTAGGCTTGCTGGGGGGAAGCCGATGCTGTCCGGACGAGCCTTTCGGGCGCAGTTGGTGACGCAAGGGCAGCGCGATCTTTACAATTATTGGCACCAATGTGCCGGGTTGCGGAGCATGCCGTCCCGCTCCGATCTTGATCCTTTCAGCGTGCCTAAGCTGCTCCCTTGCATCGGCCTGATCGACGTGACCGGGGGCCTTGAAGAGGCTCGGTTCCGCCTTGCCGGGACCCGCCTGCACGACGTCTATGGCGAGGAGATTACCGGCAAGCGCATCGACCAGGTCTTTGCCGGAAGTTGCGCCGACTATTGGCACCGGGTTCATGCCCGGGTGGTGGACCACGCCACCCCGCTTCACGGCGTCGTCCGCGGACCGGCCGAAGGCCGCGACCATATCGTGCTGTTCTGGTTGCGGTTGCCGCTGTCGCAAGACGGATCGCGGGTCGACAGGATCCTCTGCTACGACACGGCGGGCTCTACCGAGACTGTCTGCGCGAGCGCGGGACGCTTTTTGCCGGCCTATCGGGCCGTTCAGCCTCGGATGTGGACTCTCCAGCGACGGGCGGTTTGCGGCTGAGCGAGTTGGTGCGGTGCAAGAGCGCAAGCTCGCCTCGATAGGCACTCAACAGACCAAAGTCGGTTGAGCTCATAGCTCCGCTGGCCGGCACGCCCGCGGCGACGCTCGGCGCGAAGCGCGCGTCCGAGCTTCGATAGGATGCGCAAACCTCCTTCCGGGCTTTGATCCAGAAGCTCATGAGGCCAAAGGGCGACCAGGCGCGGTAGGTCGCCCGCCCTGAGATAGATAGCAGTTGACTCCTGCCCACGACATCGTGTCGAAGACGCCGGGCCCGGCCGAATTGGCTCTCGATCCAACGACTGTGCGCGCGTCGTAACGCGACCGACCCTCGATGGCTGGCGCGCGTCCGACGATCAGTGAAGCGACGGCGCCGCGGCGATCGCTTCGCGCGCGTCCCTGCGGATCCTCTCGACCATCGCCACGAGCCCGTTCGAGCGTTGCGGCGTCAGATGCTCCTTGAGGTGCAGCCGACGGAGGACGGCATTGGCGTCGATGCCGAGAATCTCATCGGCGGTCTGACCAGAATAAAGGGCGAACAGGATCGCGATCAGGCCGCGGACGATATGCGCATCGCTATCGCCGAGGAAGCTTAGGCGAGGGACGAGGTCGTCCTGATCGACTTTGGTCGCGAGCCACACCTGGCTTACGCAGCCCTGGACTTTGTTGGCGGCGGTCCTGGCGCTCTCCGGCAAGGGCTGAAGCTTCCGCCCGAGCTCGATCACGTAGCGGTACCGGTCCTCCCAATCATCGAGCAGCTCGAAATCGGCGATGATCTCATCGAAGCTCGTGGCCTGAGGCATTAGCGTCTCTTGCGTGGGTCCTGCGTTCCCCATGTCAACCAATATAGGGTGGATTGAAGAGGTTCGCGAGCCGCTGCGAAGACACATGGGCGCGCACTTTGGGTGGGAAGGGGCAGGGGAGCCGTCCCAAGTGCGCGCCCTTGGCAGGCGGGACTGCCAAAGCAATGTCGCCGGAAAGTGGTGGCCAACCGGTCGGCGGCTCGCATCGCGGAGGCTCGACCGCCACTCAACTCAACGCCGCCGCCCGTCCTGACTCTGGTCTCTCGCCTAGATGCCGGCCTGACGCCGTCCGCTCCAGGCAGGCGCGAGGTCGTCAGGATTGAGCGTGTTCTGCGAATTGATCGCTTCCACGTTGGCAGGTTCCGCGGTCACGGGCGTTACGGTCCAAGGGCCGATGCCCGCTTGCGCCACGTTTGCGTCTTCGGCGCTCGCGTTATCCGCCGCGGGGCCGCCTTCCGCGCTCGGCACTACGCTGTCGCCAGCGGCACCCCCGGTCTGCTCCCTGATGAATCCCATGATTAACTCGGCGCCGAACTGCGCTTTATGCACGAACACGTCAAAGGCATCCTTGCCAGTGTTGCACACTCCAGGATTTCGGCTGCAGAAGCCGCTCACGTCCTTCACGGCCGCCTGAGCGGTGCCGTAAACCTCGGTCTGTTGCTGCTGATCGGTCGGCAGCAGCAGAACAAGGATAATGAGCCAGAAGGCTGCCCTAACAAGAAACATCATTACGGTGCCCCTTTCGATCAGTGGCGGTTGTCCCGCCAACTACCTTCCCTTAGGTTGGGCCACTATAACGTTGAGACCATAAGCAACCTTCACTATTGATCGTCAATTTCGCCTAGAAAATGTTGTTAAGTTTAAGAGATAGCTAAACGAAGTTTTACTTTACAATAATCTCTCCTAACCACTGTAAACTTGTCTAAAATTTGAATGAAGCAATCTTGCGCGAAGACTGCCGTCCAGGGTGTGCACGGCCTCGGCGCGAGAAGCGCCGGATCGAGTTTTCCAGATTTGCCCGGGGCGCGAGCCGTGCGGTTTTAAGCTTCCTTAAGCGAGCCCCGTGAATAATCAAGATAAGGACAATCGGGGACGCAGCGGTATTTGACCCGCTCCGAGATGCGTGTGATTGGCAATCAAGGTCTGCGTGGGTTTGCCGCCTATTTCAGCGCGCTTGTGCATGATTCGGTTCGCGACGATGCCCCGGAGGCCGCGCGCCAGCAGGCCTTCATCGCCGCGCATCTGCTCGCGGGCTTGCTAGCGCTCTGCATTTTCCCCGTCTATTTGGTGTGGGGCGGGAAGCCGTCGCTGCTCGGCGCCGTCGCCTTCCTCTGGTTCCTGTCACCGATCAGCATAGCCATCTTCCTTTCGCGCACCGGCAAATTCGAAGCAGCGCATCTGATTTCGGCCGCGGTCTTCGCCGGGCTCGTGACATTTTCGGCCTGGGTCACCGGTGGCATTACCTCTTGGCTCGTCCCCTGGATGGTGGTGGTTCCGTTGGAGGCCGCGCTTTCGACGGACCGGCGCGTGGTCATCTGGGCGGCGTGGGTTGCCTGTCTCGGCCTCATTGCCCTAGCCGTCGGCGGGGCCCTTGGCCTCGTGCCACCAACGCCGCCGTCTCCACTGTCTCCCACGCTGCTTACGCTGATCGGGGCCATGAGCGCCGCCGGCTACGCCGCAGGCTTGGCGGTCAGCGTGCAGCTAGTCCACGCCCGATCCGAGGACGCCCTGCGAATCGGCGAGGAGCGTTACCGTCTGCTCGCCGACAACGCGACCGACATGATCACGCGTCACGACGAAAGGGGTCGCGTCGTGTTCGCCTCGCTTGCCGCGCAGCAGCTATTGGGTGCGCACCCCGCCAAGCTTCACGGCGACGGATTGTTTCAGCGCGTGCATGTCGCTGATCGGCCGGCCTATCTCACGGCGTTGTCGCGGTGCTACGCGAATAACGAGCCCATTGCCGTGGAGTTCAGAATTCGCGGCGCAAGTCACCCCGGCCATGAGCAATATATCTGGGCGGAGATGCGCTGTCGCCCGTTGCCAAGCGAGACGACAGCCGTCGGCGTGCAGCTTTCCTCCGGCGTCCTCGCCGGCACGAGAGATATCTCGGAGCGCAAGACGCAAGAGGCAGAGCTGTTGCGGACGCGCGACGAGGCCGAAAGTGCGAGCCGGGCCAAGACGCAATTCCTCGCCAATATGAGCCACGAGCTACGCACTCCGCTCAATGCCGTGATCGGCTTCTCGGAGATCCTCAATCGGGAGCTGTTCGGTACGTTGGGCGAGCAGCGCTACCGGGACTATGCCCGGCTGATTCATGAAAGCGGCGAGCATCTCCTCAACGTCGTGAACGACATTCTCGACATGTCGAAGATCGAGGCCGGCAAGTTCAAGATCGTGATGGAGCCGCTCGACATCGCCTCGCTCATCACCTCCTGCGGCGAAGTGATGCGTCACGTGGCAGAGAAGAAGCAGATCGCGCTCATCACCGAGGTGTCGTCAAACCTGCCCGAACTCCATGCCGACAAGCGCGCCTGCAAGCAGATGCTGCTCAACGTGATCTCGAACGCGATCAAATTCACCGATGCCGGCGGGTGGGTCCGTGTCTCGGCGCGGGTGGAGAAGGACATGGTCGAGCTGGTGGTGTCGGACAATGGCATCGGCATCGCCGAACACGACCTGCCGAAGCTCGGCAATCCCTTCGTCCAGGTAGACAACTCCTACAACCGAAGCTATGACGGCGCCGGTCTTGGCCTGTCGGTGGTCAAGGGACTGGCGCGGCTACACGGCGGCAGGCTGGAAATTACCAGCAGGCTCGGCCAGGGCACCACTGCCACCATCGTCTTGCCGCCTGAGAGGCCGCAGGCCGAATCGGGCGGGGATCGGGCGGCGATGCCCACGGTGACCGCCGCGTAACCCGGCCAAATGGCCAGCAATAGGGCGCCTGTTTATCAACTCTTTAGCATCAAGTCGCCAAAATGGACGCCGCGGGGGTGGTCGAAACGCCCCGCGGTCGAAACCCTATTCAAGTTGACGAACGAGCAATGGGTGTAGTGGTGGCGCGGCTTGTGTTCCTGGCGTTTGTCGGCCTGACCGGCTTCATCATCTACAACGCGCTCTATTTGCAGGACGTGCGCAACGTCGCCGTCCTGCCGATGACCGGGCCGAGGTCCGCGCTGTCCCCAGCCATTCCGAGACCGGTCGCCACCAAGCCTCCCGGACCGCCCAAAGTTCCAGCGGTGATTACCGACTTGCCGTCTCTGCAGGGGCAAGAGGCCCCCGCGCAGCTCGTGACTGCAATCCAACGCGAGCTCGCGGCACGCGGCTATGGCGGCGGACCAGCGGATGGAAAATTGCGCGACGAGACGAGGAGGGCGATCTCCTCCTTCGAGAAGGACAACGGGCTGCCAGTCACCGGAGCACCATCCGATGAGCTGTTACGCCATATTCTTCTTGGAGAGGCGGCGGCGCCGGGGGCCAGCACCGGGTCGCTGGCGAGCGCAGCCGGCGGGGCGGGTGGGAAACCGAGCCCGACGGCAGCTTCGGACCCAACGGTGAAGCAAGTGCAGCAGATCCTCGCCGATCTCGGCTATGCGCCGGGGCCGATCGATGGGTCCATGGGCAGCGGCACCGAGCGCGCCGTCGGCGCCTTTCAGCGTGATCGCAAGATCGCCTCGACCGGCCGTATCACGCCGGAGCTGTTGCGGGAGATCAGACGCGTGACCGGACGTGATCTCGCAAATGGGGCTTCACCGAACTAACGTATTCGCCTAGTCCCAGGCATGCGCATCAAGAGCGAGATCTGGGTTCAGGCATATCTGCGCCGCTGTCAGGCCGAAGGCGCCTCGGTCGTCGTCGCGCGGCGCGGCGATGCGCATGCCGGCGCAATCTATATCTGCATCAATCGGCTCGACGGAACCGTAGAGCTCTATGGTCCGGCACCCGCAGGCTTGGAAGCGAGCGACGTCGAGCGGCGATGGGTGATCTGCTTCGCCGCTAAACGCGTGAGTGAGGCGGAGGGGGCAAGCTATCTTGCGCGCCAGCGGAATTTCGATCCCGACATTTGGATCGTGGAGGTCGAGGACAAGGCCGGGCGACACTTCCTTGGCGACGACGCCATCAAGGAATAAGGGTATCGTCTCAGTTAGGACTTCGTTAACCTTACCCGCGCCTTAATATGGCAAAGGCGTGAGGAGAAGGTCGCTGCGGCTCAACGGCACTCGCGCTCGACGTCGGACGATGGAGACCAAGAATGGCGATCATCCTGCAATTTCGCCCAGTAGCGGAACCCGCCCCGCGGGACATGGAGCCCGAGGCCGCTGTTCTCGGCCAGATCATCATCTTCCCAGGGGTGCGCATCGACCGCCGAGCCTCAGAAGGGACACCCGGCGGAACGGCCGCCCCACCGAGGAAACGCGCGCAGCGGAGCCGGAAGAAACAGCGCAGGTAGTCGGCCACTTGAGCCCCGACTCACACGTGCGAAGCAACCGCTGTCATTTTGGGTTCAATCCGCAATAGGTGGCCTTGAGGGCCTCTTCGATGCGGGCACCGCGGCTTGGGCCGGAAAGCGGGGCGCGAATCATGGCGATGCCTTGCGTCACCGGCGACTTGATCACCACGACCTCGTTGGCTTCCTCCGGAGCATCGACGCCTGCTTCCGCTACCGGCTGATCTTCCTTGGCAATGATCAGATCGATCTGCGCGCGCTTCATATCAGCGCCCGCCACCGTGTAGAAATTGTCGCCCTCGGGCGTATAGAAGGCGATCAGCCACAAATCGTTGGGCACGGCGGCTCTGACCCGCACGGGACCAGGCCCGAGATCGAAACGGCAGACGGCGTAGCGGACGTCGGGGGCCATCATCGGCATGATCTCGTGCCCGGGACTGGCCGGCGGAACCTGGAGCATCGTGTTGGATGGTCCAAGCGGGACCAGTCTCGCCCACGCGTTTTTGGGGGCCATCGCCGGCAGAGTGAGCACTGCCGCGATATGGATGAGGCCCGCCAGGACGAGGCAGAGCAGGAGATACAGAATGAGAGTCCTCAATGGCATGCTTTGCGCTCGATCTTGGGCAGCCGGTCATCGGGAACCTGTCCGATGCCGGAGGAGTCCGTCTCGCGCGGACCGTAGATGCGCAGCATCAGCATGAGGTTGCGCCCTGGTCCACTCCCGCTCGGCAGCCAGTTCTCCGGACGGGCGGTGTTGGCGAGGGTGATCCGATAGGTGCCATCACTGCGGCGGATGGCCTCGTCGCTGTTGAAGCTGTACCGGTCAGAAGGATTGTCGATCACCGATCCGTGCTCATCATAGACTGCGATCGACCACCAACGGGCGTCAAGCGCGGAGCCTTCGATCGAATAGTCGCAAGCCGACGTTAATCCCCGTCCGTCGCTGTCGCTGCGCGCAAGGAAGTAGCGCGCGGTCGTCGACGTGAGGGGAAGCCTGCCGCTCCGCGCCAGATGCGCCTTGGTGTAGGGATCGGCATTGGGGTTACCTTCGCTCATCCAGCTCGCCCAAGGTCCCACCCGTTTCGTCGTAAGCGGGGAGCCGTACTCGATCATGTACCAAGCCGAGCCGATGCCGAGCAGAAGAGCGATGGCAAACAGCATGATGAGGTGAAGCAGCGTGCGCATTGAAAAAGAGCGGCGCCTTGGAGGGTGCAGACTCGGAAAAACAGACAAGCGAAAACGGAGAGGGCGGGCAAGAAACTTGTCAAGCTGGCGCGCGCCTTACGCGACGAATGAGACCGCCGCCCGCTTAAGGCGGAACTGAAGCACTGCGGGGCTGAGCAGCACCTTCCGGGCTTTCCGTTGCGGCCGGCTCGGGCACGCTCTCGGTCGTTCCCGGGACGGCCCCGCTGGTGGCGGAGGCGACATTCGACTGTTCAACGGCACCGGTAGGAAGCGCTGTGGGCGCCTCGGCGTGGTTCTGGGGCTGCGTATCGATTGGAACCAGCGGCCGCGCCTCCTTGAGCAGGCTGCCGATCTTCTCAAGGATCTGACGCGTTGCGCTCGACATGTCCTTGACGCTTTCAGGCGTCGGGGCAGGGGTGTCATCCGTAATGGTCACCTTCTGGAGCTGCGCGAGGCGCTCCTGCTCGGCCACCTGGACGGGATGCAGCGCGATACCCGGGATCTCCGGGATGCTGTCGGTGTCGTGGGCGAGCACCATAAAATTGTGCCAAGTCTGCGCCGGGAAGCTGCCGCCGGTGACCCGCGACATGGGCGTGAAGTCATCATTGCCGAGCCAGATGCCGGCCACGTACTGGCCGGTGATGCCCATGAACCAGGCGTCGCGGAAGCTCGAGCTCGTGCCTGTCTTGCCGATGGCGTTAGTGAAGTCGAGCTGTGCGGCTCGGCCCGTTCCCCCCGTGACCACTCCCTGCAACATGGTGTTCAGCATCTCGACGGAGTTGCGCGAGAAGATCTGCTTGCGCTGGGGCTGATCGCGCTCGTGGGAATAGAGAAGCTGGCCCTGGAGGGTGTGAATCTCTTCGATGCCATAGGCGTGAACTTCCAACCCGCCAGCGGCGAACACAGCATAGTTGGTGGTGTGCTCGAGCGGGGTCAGGCCTTGGTCGCCAAGGGCGAGCGAGCACGTCTTCTTGAGGCGAGTGATGCCGAGCTTGTTCATCGTGGCGAGAACTTTTTCACGTCCGACCTCGAGCGAGACTTTCACCGCGATGGTGTTAATCGAATGCGCGAGCGCATCCTTCAACATCATGGTGTTGCCCTCGCCGGCAGAGAAGTTCTTGGGCGCCCAGTGACCGCAAGCGGCGCCGCCGCCGCTGACCACCGTGGTCGGCTTGTACTTTCCGGTCTCGAATGCCGTGAGATAGACGTAGGGCTTGAAGGACGAACCAGGCTGACGGTAGGCATGGGTTGCCCGGTTGAACTGGCTCTCGCCATAGTCCTTGCCGCCGACCAGCGCGCGGACCGCCCCGTCATTCTCCATCACCACCATGGCACCCTGGCTGAACGAGCGGCCATGACCGTATTGGGCGATCGTCTGCTGCAGCGATTGCTCGGCCATCTTCTGCAGGCTGATGTCGACCGTGGTGCGGGCGGCGATGATGTGCTCTTTCCGCCCCTGCATGATCCGCTGCACCTCCTCGAAGCCCCAGTCGAGGAACCAATCGGGGCTGTAAAAGTCGCCCCGCTCGACGATCTTTGCCGGGTTCATGCGGGCGCCGTAGACCTGACCTTCGGTGAGGTATCCCGCCTCAACCATGTTGGTCAGGACCTCGTTGGCGCGCGCACGGGAAGCGGCCATGTCGATATGCGGGGCGTAGCGCGTGGGCGCCTTGAACATACCTGCCAGCATCGCCGCCTCGGCGAGGTTCACGTCGCGGATCGACTTGCCGAAATAGAACTGGGCCGCGGCCTCAACGCCGTAGGACCCCCCGCCGAGATAGGCGCGGTCGAAATAGAGCTTGAGGATCTCACGCTTGGTGTAGTGGTTCTCCAGATAGAGAGCGATGAAAGCCTCTTTGACCTTGCGCCCGAGCGAACGTTCCGGCGACAGGAACATGTTCTTGGCGAGTTGCTGAGTGAGCGAGCTACCACCCTGCACGACGGAATCATGCCGGGCATTCTCGGCAAGGGCGCGGATGGTGCCCATCACGTCGACGCCGAAATGCTCGAAGAAACGCCGGTCTTCGGTCGCCAGGGTCGCCTTGATCAAATAATCGGGGAGCTCTTCGAGCGGGACCGAATCGTCGCGCATCAGCCCGCGCTTGCCAATTTCATTGCCGTAGCGGTCATAGAAGGTGACGCTGTACTCGTCGGACAGGTTCATCTTGCCTTGGGCGATGTCGAAGGCAGGCAGCGCCAAGGCAACGATGACCAGGAGGCCGCCGGCGCCAAGCGTTAGACTTTCGCAGGCAAGCTCGTTGAGGACGCGCAGGAAGCCTTTGACCTCGAACCGGCCGAAGAAACTCGAATAGGCGCTCCACCAATCCTTGAAGCCGGTCCAGGCGCCATACAGTCCCGAATCGATTGAGGAATCGATCGCGAGCCAGTCGACCAGCTTCCGTTTGCGATTGCCCTGGAGGAAGTCCCGCACTTTGACCCGGCCTCACGCGCCAGTTTCCGTCGCCCGCATGGGCAGAACGGCAAGGAAATTACACCGTGATTGAGGCGTTTTATAGAGAATAACTAGGCCGGGGCAGGTGTTCCGGTTTCGGCCGTGGCCCGCTCCGGGACCGCCTCGAGCCGTTCCCGGGGAGCAGCGCTCCCTGGGTGCCCTCAGGCTAGTATCGAGGACCCGCTCACTTAGCAACGGTATAGCCTTTGTCTTTCATGCAAGCGATGTAGTCTTCGTCGACCGCGCCCGGACGCATATGCGAGACGATGGCGAGCACCGATTTGATCCCTTTGTCCCGCGTGGCGTCCTTGCAGGCATTGATGGCGGCGGTGAGTGCTGCACCAGGATCGAGGGCCCGGCGGCGCTGGCGTGGGAGTAGCAGTAGTGTCCTTCTTCTTCTTTTTGTTTTTTATCAAAGGCACGCCCGGGCCAGCCCAGGGCGAGGTCTGGGCAGGGGCGGCGGGTGTGATCCGCTGACCAGAGGCGGTGAGGTAGGTATGATCCGCTGGGCCGGCGAGGCTACAGGCGGCGAGCGCCACGCAGAATGCGCATGCGGCCAGCCGCGACGCCATCGCCTTTGCCACCGTCTTCACCAGAGCAGCGGAACGAGGCGGTAGCGCACGCGCGCCGCGTAGTCCGCATAGCCGTCGAGCTCGGCCGTGAGCATCCGCTCCTCCATCACCGCGCGAAACCCAAGCAGGAGGATGAGGACGGCCGAGACGCACAATCCCCACCATGAGCCGAGCAGCAGCGGGGTGCCAAGCAAGAACAGGATGACGCCGCTATACATGGGATGGCGCACATAGGCGTAAGGACCGCTGGTCACGACCTTATGGCCGCGCTCCTTCTGCAGCTTTACCACCGGGGCGGCGAAACTGTTCTCCCTGAACACGAGCCAGCAAAAATAGAGGCAGAGGCCGATCAGGAACCCGCCAAGCACTTGTAGCGCGACCGGCACGCTCGACCAGGCAAAGCGCTTGTCGAGCCCCATCAGCACGTACCAGCCGAACGAGAGCGGCAGGAAGGCGCCCATCAGCACCTTGTCCCATGGCTTCTGGTCCTGCTGGAAGACCGATCGCGAGCGCTCCATGAACAGTCCGGGGTCGTGGCGCGAGAGCCAGACCATGCCAACGAGACCCGCGATCCCGGTCATGCCGAGGAAGATCCAGGCGCCAGGCCAGCGGAGCGTACCCGCCGACGGGAAGAGCAACAGGGCTAGGATCGCGAGCCAGAGCAGGCTGCGGAGGGCGGGCTTGCGGGCTTTGCCGGTGTGTGTCTCGGGAGCGATCATGGTCTCTGCTTTATAGCGCGGCCTCGGTTGCGAAGGGGTTAGAGCGGCGAGGCGCTTTGTCTCACGCTATGAACCCCAAGGGTGAGGGGCTCGCCCCTCGTGCGCGCTTCACGATGACGTGAAGGGATGGCGCGACTTGTCAATCAACTCGTCAATACGGCCATGCAGCCTTAGCATCGAACGGGCGTGCGGACGGCTAACTTGGAAGGAGGGTTTTGAGATGCGGATTCGCTTCGTCCTACTCCTCGGCGTGGCTGCCTTCAGCGGCTCAATCGCGCTCGCCCCGGCGCCGGTGCTCGCGGCCAATTGTGCGCAAGGCAGTGCCGATGAGCAGATCGCCTGCCTCGGTCACGCCCTCACCGATCTGGAAGCGAAGGTCGATGCTCTGACCAAGCAGATGGAAGCGGCCAACAAGGATGCGCTCAAATGGAACGACCGCATCGCCCTGATGAACGAGGACATGCGTCTCTTTCCCCGCTGCCTGGACAATCCCGGCCCGAATTCCACCACGCTCACCGACGTGTTCGCCAATTCCTGCGCCAAGGTGCCGGCGCAAGCCTGGATGATCGTCAAGCCCTATCAATGAGGATCGAGAGAGAACCGAGACCGGTTATTGGGACCGGCCGACGATGTCGAAATCGGCCTCCTGCAAACCGTACTTCTCCATGATGTTGGAGGAATCGGCTAAAGCGCGCTGACAGGCCTCGTGACCCACGCGCTGCTCGTCCTCGCCGAGCGGGCCTTTGGTTTTTGACCGGTAGCCTGCGTCGAGGCAGGCGTCGATATCGCCGGGAAGGGCCAGCGCCGGTTGAACGGCCAGGACCAAGCCGATGGCGATAATCAAGCTTGAGCTTCGGGCATGCATGCATCGCTCCCCTAGGGTTCGACGCGCCAAGATTCGCGCATAACCCTGCGGCGATCAAGGGCGGGAACGGCTCCTTCCCTGAAGCGTTTTAAGGGCTTCTGTCCGGGATTGGATCCCGGGTCTCAAGATCAACAACACCAAGGAGACGGCCATGCTGAGGACTTATGTCACATCGGCGATCGCGGGCGCCTTCGCGCTCGGGCTCGCCACGGCAGGGCTCGCCGCAACCAAGGGCGAGTTCGACAAGATGTGCGCCGAAGGGCTCGCGCTGCACAAAGAGATCAAGACGGATTGCTCCGTGAGCGGCACGTACAAGGACAAGACCTATTGCTTCGGCAACGAGCAGGCCAAGACCGACTTCATGAAGGCGCCAGAGGCCAATCTGAAGAAGGCCGAGACCTATTACAGCAAGCGGCATCGCGGCTAAGGCGGCAAGGTCCGCGGCCGAGCGCTGCTCTGCCGCATGCGTGTTCGAGGAGACATAAGGAGGTTCGGGCCCGTTCTCGGCGCGCGCTGGGGGCGGGCCCTTTGCGTATCGGTTCGCGCCTCACGACGCGACAGATTGGCTCAAGGCGGAAACGGAAAGGGAGCCTTGCCAAGGAAAACGCGTCCCCCAGGGCGCTTTCGCCTCACCCAAGCGAAAGCAACGAGCAAGGAGCGGGGACGTTGTCGGGGTCCCTGCATTGGTCGCGTCGGGAGTCCATAAGACCGCAACCAGACTACCAATGATGAGAATGATGACCATGTCGGCGGTTGCCGGCGCGCTTCTGCTTGGCCTTGCCTCGACGGCTTTCGCCGCCACGGGTGAAGCGAGACACCCCCGTGCCGAATATCAGGACTGTCAGGCGAGTCGGCTCGCGGGCGATCCCGCACCGGGCCGGAAACCCGCACGGATTGCACCATCGACGGAAGCTTTCTCCGTTGGCCGTATTGCTTCGGCGGCGACCGCGTCGAGGTTGGGTCCGCCTACTAAAGAGAGGCACAAAGCTTAGAAACACCCCCGAGGACGGTCATCATTCGCGTTTCTTAACCTTATCCAATTGCCTTAAATTAATTGGTCGAACGGCCGGAGAAGTGACATCGTGGCCGTGGTGGTCAACCTGCGATCACCCCTTTGGTTGGGAGCCTCGGTTGCCTTCGGGTGGCCGGGGCTTCTTTTTCTGACTGATTGGCGGGCGTTCTCGGTACATGGCGCTTTTGGCCGAGGAACCAATGGTGCGAACGCGGGTTAAGCGCGGAGTGGATCGGCGTGCCATCCTCCTCCCCTAGCGTACTCTGGCCGCCGATCTAGCTGATTTGTTTTGGTTTATGCGTCTGTGTAAGACGAGGCCTCGGCGAATCGGCCGGGGCTTCTTCTTTGTGGCTAGCCTGTCCGTCATGCCGCCGACCCCCGGGCAACTCCCTTCCATTTCTGGAACCCCAACGCCAATGCAGGAGTTTTCTCCACAGTGGACCGGCGGCCTCCAACGTCCCCAACCGGCAGCCGGTTCCGATTGTCTTGGATTGGGAAGCCCTGGTCGCGCTTCTGCGGGCCGGGGCTCCTTTCTAAGCGCATCTCGATCCTGCACCGTATGAACGAAGCTGGGCTTCGCTGACTGAACGCGAGCGGGATTTTTATTTGCATTCCATTCAGGAGCTTCTTCTGGGCGAGAGCTTGATTATCGATATCAGGTCTAGGGACTAGGCCAGCATTTGGAATCGGCACCGAAGATCCGGGAGGCTGGTTCCTGGAGTTTGGGACGACGCGGATGCAGGCCTCGCCCTGGCTCGGCACCACGCTCCATGCCCATTACGCGCCATTAACCATACGGTCGGGAAAAGTGATCGCCGCCGCATTGAAGGTCACAAGCAGGGTTTAATAATAGGCGCCTGGCGATTCCATTGAAGGCCAGGGCCGCGCACCCCATATCTGAGAGAAGCGGTTGATGGAGAGCTAGCGATGACAGCAAGTACGGGTTGGTCGCTGCGACGCGGCATCTACCAGGCGCTGGCGGGATCTCCGGATCTTGGCGCGCTGATCGGCGGCACGCGGATTTACGGCGATCCGGCGCAAGCCGCGAGTTATCCCTTTATTACCCTCGGCCAGAGTCTTTTGCGCGACTGGAGCACCGGCACCGAAGACGGCGCCGAGCACCTTCTGACGTTGCATGTTTGGTCGCGCGCCGGCGGCAAGAAGCAGGTGCACGACATCATCGAGGCGATCAAATCCACCTTGCGTGACCAGCCCCTGGCACTCGTCGACCACGATCTCGTCAATCTGCGGCACGAATTCTCCGAAGCGCGCCCCGATCCCGACGGCGACACCTATCATGGCATCGTGCGCTACCGCGCCGTGACCGAGCCGGCTCAGGCCGCCGCGGCTTAGGGTCCACTCTCACAACAGCATTTGCCGCCTGGGCAGATTGTCCCGGCCCTCGCGCACTCGCCTCCGCCTCCGCTATAGGATGCCGTTCGCGTCCAATGCGGGCAGGAGGTAAGCGTCAATGCCACTCTGGCGGAAATTTTCGACTGTGTTTGAGCGCGTTGCCGGCAACCAGCTGCGCGCTGGCGATTTGCGCGGCGAAGAGTTGCGGTTGGCCGCGGCGGCTCTGCTCGTCCACGCCGGCGTCATCGACGGGAATTTCGACAACGATGAGCGCCGGAAGCTCCATGCCTTGTTGCAGGAGCGCTTCGATCTCGGCGACGACGAGGCGCGGCGGCTTATCAGACACGCGGAAGACCGGGAGCGCGAGGCCGTCGATCTTTATCGCTTCACCAGCATTCTTTGTGCCGAGCTCGACCAGGACGGCCGCAAGCGCATTATCGAGATGCTGTGGGAAGTCGTGATGGCCGACGGCGTGGTGCATGAATTCGAGAGCAACCTCGTCTGGCGGACGGCCGAGCTGCTCGGAGTCTCTACGCGAGACCGTGTGCTGCTGAGGAAAGCAGTCGAAAGCCGGTACTTGGCTTCGTAAAGTCCGGCGCGACCCGGCCAAGACGAACTGTTTGCGAGGGTGGGCCTTTCGAGCCGCCCTTTTTGTTTGCGCGCAACCGACAATGAGGATCTCGCTAGAGATACTTGTCTCAGCCTCAAGATTTGACGGGCACCGGGAAGGTGCGGATCTGGGCGGCGACGTCCGGATATTTGGCGGCGATCGCCTCGATATCGCCGAGCTCGACGTCCTCGGGCACTACGCCCGGCCATTCGGTGCTCGCGCCCAAGAACCAATTGCGCTTCCCGACGATGTGGGCGGTGTGAAACGTGTTGCCCGGGATGAAAAGCTGCACGAACTGACCGGCGCGCAGGTTCGGTCCGACCGTGGCAAAGGTGTGGCTGCCGTCGGCATGCAGCATCAGAAGCTCGATCGAGTCGCCGAGATAATAGTGATAGAGCTGGTCGTTCTTGATGCGGTGCAGCTTCACCGGCGCGGCTGGCGTCATCATGAAATAGAGCGCGGTGCCTGCCGGGCGTCCAGCGGCGAAGGGGGCCGGGAGACCGCCCGGCGCGATCTTGAGCGCGCTGGTATAGGTCTCGTCCACAAAGCCACAAGTGGCGTTCGGCTCGAGCTTGAGCAGGTCGCGCAGCTCGTCGGCGGTCAGATCGTCGGCTATTGATTTCCCTGCTTGAGCGTGGGCCTCGCTCATCGATGTTACCTCGGCAGCCGCGGCGAGCGTGACTCCCTTCACGAAATCGCGGCGACCAATGTGCGGCGCTTGCTGCTTGGACATGGCCGTTCTCCTTCGGTGGCTCCGGGCCCATGCCCTTCCAGCCCTGAGATTATGATAGCACGCGAGCAAATCGTTGCGGCAGCCCGCGCCTCGATGGGCACGCCCTATCACCACCAGGCGAGCGTCAAGGGCGCGGCCGCGAACGCCGCCACGCCTCAGGCGCCCAAGGCCGCCAAGGCTAAATGAGCTTAAGGGTTGAGGCCGTTCATGCGGGGTTCATGCGGGTTCAACTAGCTTGCCAGATCAATGAAGACTTGCGAGACGGGTCCCATGCGGCGCGCTATCACACAAGCGGTCATCGCGGCCGTCACCGGTCTGGTGTTGACGGTCGCGGGGCAGGCTGCCGAGCCGAACTGCCTGCCTTGGGCCTCGGCCGCGCCGGTGATCGCACAGCACTCGCTACTTCCCGCCAACATCATTTACCAGATGGTGCAGTCGCGCACGGGTGGCCAGATCATCCATGCGAGCCTTTGCGACGAGAACGGGCGCTTTTTCTACAAGCTTGTCGTGCTCGGGGCCAAAGGCGACGTGAGCAACGTCACCGTTGACGCTCTGACCGGTCAGCCTTAGGAGGACTTCTGGGCGCTTCGGCGTCCCAAAGGAGGATAAGAGGTTGCGGCTTCTCGTAGTCGAGGACGATCCAGACCTCAACCGTCAGCTCGTAACCGCGCTGAGCGATGCGGGCTATGCGGTCGATACCGCCTTCGAGGGGGAGGAGGGCCACTTTCTCGGCGACACCGAGCCTTACGATGCCGTGGTGCTCGACCTTGGGCTGCCCAAGAAGGATGGCTTGAGCGTGCTCGAGCAATGGCGGCGCGACGACCGCAAAATGCCGGTGCTCATTCTCACCGCCCGCGAACGCTGGAGCGACAAGGTCGCCGGCATGGACGCGGGCGCCGACGATTACGTGGCCAAGCCCTTCCATATGGAGGAGGTGCTGGCGCGCCTGCGGGCTTTGTTGCGGCGCTCGGCGGGCCATGCCCGGAACGAGATGGAATGCGGGCCGCTTCGCCTCGATACCAAGTCGGCGAGGGTGACGGTCGACGGCCAGGCCGTGAAGCTCACCTCGCACGAATATCGGGTGCTCGCATATCTGATGCTGCATCGCGCCCGCGTGGTCTCCCGGACTGAGCTCGTCGAGCATCTTTACGAGCAAGATTTCGACCGCGACTCGAACACGGTCGAGGTCTTTATCGGACGCCTGCGCAAGAAGCTTCCCATCGATATCATCAAGACCGTCCGGGGGCTCGGCTACCGCCTCGCGGACGATGGCGATGAGGCTTAATTCCCTCGCCTTCCGCCTCTTCGCTTCTGCCGCGGCGTGGACGCTCGTCGTCGTCCCCGTGGCCGCCATCCTCCTCCTCTCGCTCTATCGCCATGCCGTCGAGCGCAGCTTCGATGCTCGCCTCAACGTCTATCTGACGAGCCTGATCGCCTCGACTACAGCCGCGGGCGGCAGCGCTCCGAAGCAGCCGGCCAATCTCGGCGAGCCGGCCTTCACCATCCCCTTCTCCGGCTGGTATTGGCAGATCAAGCCGCTCGGCGAGGCCTCACGCCCCGTCTTTGTCTCCGATTCCCTGCTTGATCAACAGCTCACGCTGCCGAGCCAGACCGGCATTCCCCCCGACCAGAACTTGGCAAGGCGGGCTTACGCGCCGGGGCCGCAAGCGCAACGCTTGCGCGTCGTCGAGCGCGAGATCAGGTCCGCCGGTCCACAGTCCGCGCCCTACTCCTATGCGGTGGCCGGCGACGCCGCCGAGATCGAGCGGGATCTCGGCGAGTTCAGGATCATGCTGATCACGGCCTTGGCGGTGCTTGGGCTCGGGCTCGTGGTGGCAACGCTGTTCCAGGTGCGGTTCGGTCTTCGCCCCTTGCGCGCCATGCGTCACGACCTTGCGGCGATCCGCTCCGGCGAGGCGGAGCGGCTTGAAGGCGAGCCTCCCGATGAGATCAGGCCGTTGCAGCAGGAATTGAACGCGCTGATCCAGTCCAATCGCGAGATCGTGGACCGGGCCCGCACGCATGTCGGCAATCTCGCCCATGCGCTCAAGACGCCGCTCAGCGTCATCACAAACGAGGCACGGGAGAATCAAGGCCCGCTCGCCGCCAAGGTGATCGAGCAGGCTGAGATCATGCGCACCCAGATCACTCACCATCTCGATCGGGCGCGCGTCGCCGCCCGCGCCGGTGCGATCGGCGACACCACCGAGGTGGACGGCGTGCTCCGATCGCTGAAGCGTGCGCTCGACCGCATCTATGACAGCCGCGGGCTCGATCTTACCTTGAGCTCGAGCCTCGACCTGAAATTCCAAGGCGAGAAGCAGGATTTCGAGGAGATGGTGGGCAACCTGCTCGACAACGCCTGCAAATGGGCTAGGTCGCGCGTTGCGGTCAGCGCCGAGCGCGTCGAGGGCGCAAGCAGGTTTACCGTGCTCGTGGACGATGACGGACTGGGGCTGACCGCCTCGGAGCGGGCGGACGTGGTGAAGCGGGGCCAGCGTCTGGACGAGACCAAGCCGGGATCAGGGCTCGGGCTCTCAATCGTGGCCGATCTTGCCCATCTCTATAAAGGGCGCCTCGAGCTTGAGCCCTCGCCCGAAGGGGGCTTGCGCGCGCGGCTCGAGTTGCCGTCGGCGTAAATCGGGCCGCAATCCCAATCCGGCCGGGCATCACCGTTTGTTAAAGGTCGTCTGCGACAATTCGACTTAAGTTGGCGTCTTTCGTGAGACGCGGCGTTCCGTTGCGACCCAGGACGGACAGTGATGCGAGTAGCGTCTGCGCGTATTGCGTTGGTTGTCACCCTTGCCATGCTGCCGGCTCTCGTCGTGGCCTGCAGCTCCATCAATCAACATGGCAGCCTTCTCGGCAGCGTCATCGGCAGTATCGGTGGCGCTAAGCCAGCCAAAGGACAGAGCCGCGTTGTGACGACGGCGGGCGCGGCTGTGATCGGCGGCATTGCCAGCAATGAGGTTGGCCGGCAAATGAGTGACCGGGAACGCGGCGTCGCAGCGAATGCCGAGTACCGGGCGCTGGAATATGGGCGTTCGGGCGCGCCCACGGCCTGGGACTATCCGGCCACTAGCCATCGCGGTTCAATCGTGCCAGGGCGCCCCTACAAAAAGGGCAGCCAATATTGCCGGACCTACACTCACACCATCACGAGAAGCGCCTCGCCGGAGATCGTTAAGGGCACCGCCTGCCGCGAGTCCGACGGCACTTGGCGGAGCGTCGGCTAGTCATCCCGTCTGGCCGGCTATTTGCCGGTCCCCGTCTCCTGACGGTTTTCCTCGCCCTAGCGCAGAATTCATCTGCGCCTCTCTCCCAAAGCTTCCCCCCCTCGTTCCTTTCGCCTATGGCTAGCCTCCCTGAACAAAGGAGGGTGGCTACTCAGTGTTGCTGTGGGTCATTTTTGGCGGGTTGACAGCCCTCGTGCTCTTCGCCTTGCTGCGGCCGCTCACCAGCGGAACGGCAGGCGATGAGTCGCGTGCGGCATTTGACGCCACCGTCTATCGCGACCAGCTTGGGGAGGTGGAGAGCGACCGCGAGCGAGGTCTGATCGGCGCGGCGGATGCGGAAGCCGCCCGCATCGAGATTGCCCGCCGGCTGCTCGCCAGCGATGAAGAAGCGCGTGGGGACGACGCTCAGCCGTCCCGTGTGCCGGCCAAGGCCGTGGCCATCGGGCTGGCCGTGATCCTCCCGGCGCTCGCTCTCGGCCTTTATCTCGTTTACGGCTCGCCGCGTCTCCCCGACCAACCCCTCGTGGCGCGCCTGCAAGACCCGGCGAGCGACAGGAATCTTTGAGGCGTTGGTTGCGCGCGTTGAAGCCCGGCTGCGGGAGCACCCCGATGACGGCGAGGGGTGGGACGTCATCGCCCCCGTCTATATGGGCTGGCACCGCTACGCCGATGCCGCCGAGGCATTTCGTCAGGCGACCCTCCTGCTCGGGGAATCGGCGAAGCGCCTTGCAGGCTATGGCCAGGCGCTCGTGCTGGCCAATGACGGTGTGGTGACCGAGGACGCCCGCGCTGTCTTGGAACGAGCCTCGGCGCTCGATCCCGATCTCATCCAGCCTAAATTGGTGTTGATTATTGCCAAGGAGCAGGATGGCCAGTTGGCGGCGGCGGCGGAGGCTTGGCGCGCGCTCATCGCCAGCGCTCCCGCCGACGCCCCTTGGCGCAAGCTGGCGGAAGAACGTCTCGCGCAAGACGAAGCCAAGCTCGCCGGATCAGCGCCTGACCAGCCGGTTCCCGACAAGGCGGTCCCTGACCAGCCGGCGGCAACCGCCGGGGCGCCGATGCAAGGCAAGGGTGCGCCTACGGCGGAAGACATTGCCGCGGCCCAAAACATGAACCCTGCGGACCGCCAGGGCATGATCGAGCGTATGGTACAAAAGCTGGCAGACCGGCTGGCGCAGAACAGCGACGATCTTGCCGGTTGGCTGAAGCTCGTCAGAGCCTATAGCGTGCTCGACCGGAAGGACGACGCCGTGAAAGCGCTAGAGCGTGCCAAGACCCAATTCAGCGGCGACGCGGCGGCGCTTGGTCGGCTCGACGCTCTCGCGGCCGAGCTTGGGCTGAAGTCGTGAGCTTGGAATGCGACCGGACCCGGAGACGCGTTGAATGACACGTAAGCAGCGCAGGGCCGTTCTGATTGGCGCCTGCCTCGGCGTGCTTGCGCTCGCCGTCGGCCTCGTGCTGGTGGCATTGCGGGATTCCATCGTGTTCTTCTACAGCCCGAGCGAGGTGACGGAGAAGCATCTCGGTATGGGCCAGCGTTTCCGCCTTGGTGGCCTGGTCGAGGACGGCAGCTTGAAGCGCGGGGAGGGGACCTCCGTCCGTTTCGTCATTACCGATAAGCGAGCCACGCTGCCGGTGACCTATACGGGGGTGCTTCCCGATCTCTTCCGCGAGGGCCAAGGCGTGGTCGCCGAAGGTACGCTCGAGACCGACGGCGTGTTCCATGCCGACAGCGTGCTCGCCAAGCATGACGAGAAATACATGCCGCCGGAGGTCGCTAAGAAGCTGAAAGAGCAGGGGCTGTGGCGTGGAGACGCGCAGGCCGGCACGCCGCATGGCGGCGCCAAAGTGAATTAGGGGGAGCGTCCAAAGCATGATCGCGGAGACCGGCCACTACGCTCTGATCCTCGCCCTTGGCGTGGCCATCATCCAAACCGTGCTGCCGCTCTGGGGGGCGAGGCGCCACGATGCACAGCTCATGGCGGTGGCGGTGCCGGCGGCGCAGATGCAGTTCCTGCTGATTGCGATTTCGTTCGCGGCCTTGATGACCGCCTATGTCACATCGGACTTCTCGCTGGAGACAGTCTGGGCCAACTCCCATTCGGCGAAGCCGCTGATCTACAAGATCGCGGGCGTGTGGGGGAACCATGAAGGCTCGATGGTGCTCTGGGTCTTAATCCTTGGCCTGTTCGGCGCCGCAGTCGCAACCTACGGAACCAACCTGCCGAAGGAGCTCAAGGCTAATGTGCTCGCCGTGCAGGGCTCGATCGGCGTGGCCTTTCTCCTGTTTATTGTCACCACGTCGAACCCTTTCTTGCGCCTCGACCCCGCGCCATTCGACGGGCAAGGGCTCAATCCAGTTCTGCAGGATCCGGCGCTCGCCTTCCACCCGCCATTTCTCTACACGGGCTATGTCGGCTTCTCGATGGCCTTCTCTTTCGCCGTCGCCGCGCTGATCGACGGCCGCATTGACGCCGCCTGGGCGCGCTGGGTGAGGCCGTGGACGCTGGCCGCGTGGATGTGCCTCACGCTCGGCATCGCCATGGGCTCGTGGTGGGCCTATTACGAGCTCGGCTGGGGCGGGTTCTGGTTCTGGGATCCGGTCGAGAACGCCTCCTTCATGCCTTGGCTGGCGGGCACCGCGCTCTTGCATTCTGCGCTCGTCATGGAGAAGCGCGACGCCCTCAAGGTGTGGACCGTTCTCCTGGCCATCATCACCTTCTCGCTCAGCCTGATGGGGACGTTCCTCGTCCGCTCGGGCGTGCTCACCTCGGTGCATGCCTTCGCCGTCGATCCGGCGCGCGGCATTTTTATCCTCGCCATTATGGGCGTCTTCATAGGGGGAGCGCTGACGCTGTTCGCGTTCCGGGCGCCGCGCTTGGAGCAAGGCGGATTGTTCGCGCCGATCAGCCGCGAGGGGAGCCTCGTCCTCAACAACCTGCTTCTGACCACTGCGTGTGCCGCAGTCTTCGTCGGCACGCTCTATCCCCTTGCTCTTGAGGCGATGACCGGGGAGAAGATCTCGGTCGGCCCGCCCTTCTTCAACTTCACCTTCGCCCCGCTCATTGCGCCGCTGCTGATCGCCGTGCCGTTCGGCCCGATGCTTGCCTGGAAGCGGGGCGACATTGTCGCGGCGGCGCAGCGGCTCATGGCGGCGGCATGTCTAGCGCTGATCGCTACGGTCGCCGTGCTGGCATGGCGGCAACAGGGGCCGTGGCTCGCACCCTTCGGTATCGGCGTCGGCATCTGGCTCATTGGCGGCGCGCTGTCGGAGATTGCCTTCCGGGTGAAGCTGCTCGACGGCTCTTGGAGCGATAGCGTGCGCCGCCTCTCCAATTTGCCGCGCTCAGCCTACGGCGCCATGCTCGCCCATGCGGGACTTGGGCTCGTGGTCATCGGCATCGTCGCCACCACGGCATGGCGCAGCGAAGCCATCTTGGCGCTCAAGCCGAAGGAGTCCACCGACATCGCCGGCTACCACCTCACCTTCGAGGGCGTCGTCCCCAGGGAGGGGCCGAACTACCGGGAACGCGTGGGTCTGTTCAAGGTCACGCGCGACGGAGGAGCGGTGACCGAGCTCGAGCCTTCGAAACGCGAATATACCGTCGAGAAGAGCGCGACGACCGAGGCCGGCATCCACGCAAGCTGGGGCGGCGATCTCTATGTGGTGCTCGGCGATCAGCTCAAGGACGGCGGTTACAGCGTCAGGGTCTATTTCAATCCGCTGGTGCGTCTGATCTGGATCGGTGCTCTCGTCATGTTCGCCGGCGGTGCCTTCTCGTTATCCGACCGGCGCTTGCGCGTGGGTGCGCCGAAGCGCGCCCGGGCGAGCGCCCAAAACCTCGCCGCCGCCAAGTAGGACGATGGCACTCCACTGCCGCATCTCGGTTCTCGAATTCCGCCCCAGCCTTCGCTGGCTGGCCCGGGCCGTCCTTGTTGCCGTCTCGATCGCATTCCTGGCGGCACTCCCCGCCAAGGCGGTGGAGCCGGACGAGGTGCTGCAGGATGCAAAGCTTGAGGCGCGCGCCCGCGCCATCTCCGAGGGCTTACGCTGCCTTGTTTGCCAGAATCAGTCGATCGACGATTCCGAGGCCCCGCTTGCCAAGGACCTTCGCCTGCTCGTCCGTGAGCGGCTGAAGGCCGGCGATACCGATCAGCAAATCGAGGACTTCGTTGTCTCCCGCTATGGCGAGTTCGTGCTGCTGAAGCCCCGCTTCTCGACGCACACCGTGCTCTTGTGGTTCGCCACGCCTGCGGTGTTCTTGGCGGCACTCCTCCTTATCGTCTTGGCCTATCGCCGGCGGTCCGCCGCCGATAAGCCTACGGCGCTGAGCGAGACAGAGGAAGGCCGGCTGAAACGCCTGCTCGAGGACGGCTGACTGTCCCCCCAGCGCTTGGCTGCCCATCTCCTGCTCCCTATATAGAAGCGGGGACGACGGCCTCTATCGGGCACCAAACCCTTCGGCAATCGCCAACCTTACTGAAATTTAATTCCCTGGAAACGGCGGCGTAATTGCCGAACTTCTATATTTTTCGTCTAGAGGCCTCGCTCCAACGACACGACGCGGGGCTCGGGATTAAGCGGTATTCCTTTTCTCAGGAGAGAGGTGACTTTGATGAATGATCCTAATCAGCGCTCCGTTGCCCTGGAGAGCTCGCGCGGCCGGAAACTTCGGCGCGGGCCGCTTGCGGTTACGGTTGCCGCATTGCTCGCCATGAGCGCCTTGGGGCTCGCGCTCGGCCAAGACATGCACTTCGCCGTTGCCGAGCCGGCACAGACCGGGCAGACGCCTTATGGCGTGGCGCCGCTCAGCTTCGCCGATCTGGTGGAAAAGGTGAGCCCGGCGGTGGTCAGCATCAACGTTAAGGGCGACTCCAAGGTCGCCGACAACGACCTGCAGATTCCGGGTATGCCCGATATTCCGGAAGACAGCCCGCTCTACGACTTCTTCAAGCATTTCCGTCAGGGCCAGGGCCAGAATGGCCAGCCCAACGCCCCGCAGACCCCACATGGGCATCCCACCATGGCGCAGGGCTCGGGCTTCTTCATCTCGCCGGACGGCTATCTCGTCACCAACAACCACGTGGTCGAGGACGCCGAAGACATCTCGGTGACCATGGAGAATGGCGACAAGTACCCGGCCACTCTCGTCGGAGTGGATGCGCGCACCGATGTGGCGCTGCTCAAGGTCAAGGCCGGGAAGGACGTGCCTTATGTCGAGTTCTCCGAGAAGGACCCCCGCGTCGGTGACTGGGTGCTCGCGGTCGGTAATCCGTTTGGGCTCGGCGGCACGGTAACCGCCGGCATCATCTCGGCGCACAATCGCGATATCGGCTCCGGTCCTTACGATTACCTCCAGATCGACGCGGCGGTGAACCGCGGCAATTCCGGCGGTCCGTCCTTCAATCTCGACGGCAAAGTCGTCGGCATGAACACCGCCATCTACTCTCCGAGTGGCGGCAATGTCGGCATCGCCTTCGCCGTGCCGGCGGCGCTCGTCAAGGAGGTCGTCGGCCAGTTGAAGGAGCATGGCACCGTCGACCGCGGCTGGCTCGGTGTCGTCATTCAGAATGTGAGCGACGACATCGCCAACTCGATCGGCATGACCGAGGCCAAGGGCGCGATGGTCACCAAAGTGGCTGAGGATGGCCCTGCCGCCAAGCAGGACATCAAGGCCGGCGACGTCATCGTCGAGGTCAACGGCGAAAAGATCGACGACTCTCGCGACCTCGCGCGCAAGATCGCCGAGCTGCATCCGAACACCGACGTGAAGCTTGCGATCATGCGCTATGGCGAGAAGCACACGGTCGACATGAAGCTTGGCACGTTCCCGAGCGGGAAGAAGCTTGCCGCTCTCGAGAATGAAAAGCCCGACACCACGGGCGAGCAGCTCGACAACCTTGGTCTCTCGTTGGCCCCGGCGGCGAAGGTGCCGGGTGCCGGTGACGAGGGCGTCGTCATCACCGAGGTCACGCCCGACAGCGATGCCGCTGACAAAGGGCTCAAGGCCGGTGACGTCATCCTCCAAGTTGCCGGCGAGGCCGTGTCGCAGCCCGGAGACGTCGTGAAGGGCGTCAAGAAGGCGATCGACAAGGCCAAGGACAAGGACAAGGTCAACGTCCTCATCCAGGTCAAAACCGGCGATCAGACGCGCTTTGTGGCGCTCTCCCTGAAGAAGGCCAAAGCTTAGGCCTTCTGCGCCGGAGGGCGACGCGGTTCCCCCCACCGCGTCGCCCACCCCTTTCTGCGTGGGGGTCGTGATCCCTTGCCCTGATGAGCAAGCAAGCCGCAGCGAGGACAGCCCCCACCATGCGTGTGCTGGTGATCGAGGACGATCAGGAGACGGCGAGCTTCCTCAAGCGGGCGCTCAAGGAGCAGGGCCACGTCGCCGAATATGCGGCTGACGGACAGCTCGGACTGGAGCTCGCCAGAGCCAACGCCTACGACGTCCTGATCGTTGACCGCATGCTGCCGAAATGCGATGGGCTCACGGTGATCGGGGCGCTGCGGGCTGAGGAGATCCAGACGCCTGCGCTGATCCTGAGCGCGCTCGGGGATGTTGACGATCGGGTCAAGGGCCTGCGCGCCGGCGGTGACGACTATCTCACCAAACCCTATGCCTTCAGCGAGCTGCTCGCCCGCATCGAGGCGTTGGCCAGGCGCAAATCGCCGGAGGAGGGGAGCACGCGCCTGGTCGTTGGCGATCTCGTGCTCGACCGTCTCTCGCACAAGGTGACGCGCGGCGGCGAAGCCATTATCTTGCAGCCGCGTGAGTTTCGCCTGCTAGAATATCTCATGAAGCATGCCGGTCAGGTCGTGACCCGCACCATGTTGCTCGAAAACGTATGGGACTATCACTTCGATCCGCAGACCAACGTCATCGACGTCCACGTCTCGCGCCTCAGAGCCAAGATCGACAAGAATTTCGAGACGCCGCTGCTGCATACCGTCCGTGGCGCCGGCTACACCATCCGTGACAGCGCTCACTAAGCTCTTCCGGACGACCACGTTTCGCCTGTCGCTGACCTATCTCGCGCTGTTCGGCGCGGCTGCCGTCGTCGCCATCTTCTATGTCTATTGGAACACCACCGTGCTGCTGACGCGGCAGCTGCACGAGACCATCGACGCCGAACTGAAAGGTCTTGCCGAGCAGTACACCGCCGGCGGCCTGAACCGCCTGGTCAGCACGGTTGCCGACCGCAGCCAGACCCCGGGCAACAGCCTCTATTACGTGGCCGACCCTGAGGGACACCGCATCGCCGGCAATCTGAGCACCATCTCCCCGGAGCTCTCCAACAGTCTGGGGCCCGTGGAGTTCGTCTATAGCCGGCCGGCGCCAGGAGGTGTCGAGACGCGGCTTGCCTTTGCCAATGTGTTCCGGCTGCCCGGCGGCTATCGCCTCATCGTCGGACGCGACATCGAGGATCGCCGAGAACTCGCCCGGTTGATCCGCTCGGCCATGCTGTGGGGTCTCGGCGTCATGGCGCTGTTCGGGCTCGGCGGCGGCTATTGGGTGAGCCGCAAACTGCTGGCAAGGATCGATGCGGTCGCCGCCACCACGCGTACCATCATGAACGGAGATCTTACCGGCCGTCTGCCGGTCAATGGCTCGGGCGACGAGCTCGACCGCTTGTCGGAGAGCCTCAATCTGATGCTCGCCCGGATCGAGCAACTGATGGCAGGCCTGCGCGAGGTGTCCGACAATATCGCCCACGATCTCAAGACCCCGTTGAACCGCTTGCGCAACCGCGTCGAGGCGGCGCTGCGCGAGCCCTACGGCGAAGCTCCTTATCGCGAGGCACTGGAGCGGACCATCGAAGAGGCCGACGGGCTGATCAAGACGTTCAACGCGTTGCTCTCCATTGCGAGGCTCGAGGCTGGCGCCGGCGGCGACCACAAGGAGACGCTCGACGTGGCGGCGCTGGTACGCGATGTGGCCGAGCTCTATGAGCCCGTGGCGGAGGAGCGTGGGCTCATGCTCAGGGCAGAAGTAGTCGCGCCCATCTTCACCCTCGCCGATCGCCAGCTGCTCGGACAGGCCATTGCCAATCTCATCGACAATGCCATTAAATATGGCGCGCCTGAACGGGGCGATGGCGGCAACGGAGCTAGACCTGAGGTCAACGTGACAGCCGAGGCGAAGGGTGCCATGGCGGAAATCGCCGTGACCGACCGTGGGCCAGGGGTCCCGGCGGCCGAGCGCGGACGCGTACTCGACCGCTTTGTCAGGCTCGAAGCAAGCCGGTCGGAGCCAGGAAGCGGGCTGGGCTTAAGTCTCGTGGCGGCCGTGGCAAGGCTTCATGGCGGGACCGTACGGCTCGAGGATAACCAACCTGGATTGCGGGTCATCCTCTCGCTGCCTTCGGAGAACGCTGCTCTCGTCAATGGGGCCGCACACCAGACGGCGCCCGGACCGGAGATCAGGCCGGCGTGACAGCGTTCTTCGAGCGCATCGCCGAGAGCCCGCTGATCTATAACGAGGCGCGAGGCGCCGATTTGCTCGATAGTCTGGCGAAGGCGTTGGCGGCCGACGACGACCTTGCCCCCGCCGCCAAGCTTTTGAGTGCGGCGCCCAAGGTGCGGGCTCTGCTCGCGGCTGCGTTCTCCGGCTCACCGTATCTCGCCGCTTTGGCCGCGCGCGATCCAGGCCTCCTCGCCGAATGCCTGTTGCGCGATCCTGATGGGCATCTTGAGGATGCCCGCATCTCGCTCACTGCCGCGGCGGGAACGGCTCAGACACCGAAAGAGGCCATGGTGGCCTTGCGCCGGTTCAAGCGGCGGATCGCTCTGCTTGTCGGTCTTGCCGATCTTGGCGGCGTCTGGTCGACAGAAGAGACCCTCAAGGCGATGAGCATCGCCGCCGATGCCGCGGTCGAGCAGGCGGTCGCATTTCTGTTTCGCCAGGCGCGCGAGGTCGGGCAGATTGTGGGTCCTATGCAGGGCGCCTCAGCGCCCAAGGGCTATTTCGTCATCGCCATGGGCAAGCTCGGGGCACATGAGCTCAATTATTCGAGCGACATCGACATCATCGTCTTCTACGACGCCGGCTGGGCGGGGCTCGCTCCCGGCATCGAGCCTTCCGCCTTCTTCGTCCGGCTGACCCGCGAGCTGGTGCGCCTCCTCCAGGAGCACACCGGCGATGGCTATGTGTTCCGCACCGATTTACGCCTGCGGCCCGATCCGGGGGCGACGCAGGTCGCGCTCTCCACCGAAGCGGGGCTCACTTATTATGAGAGCTTCGGCCAGAATTGGGAGCGCGCCGCGTTGATCAAGGCGCGCGTTATTGCCGGAGATTTCGCCGCGGGCGAGGAGTTCCTGCGCCAGCTCGCGCCGTTCATCTGGCGCAAATATCTCGACTTTGCGGCGATCGCCGACATCCACGCCATGAAGCGGCGGGTCCATGCGCATAAGGGCCATGGCAGGATTGCGGTGGCTGGCCACGACATCAAGCTCGGACGTGGCGGCATCCGGGATATCGAGTTCTTCGTCCAGACCCACCAGCTTATCGCTGGGGGCAGACACCCCGAGCTCAGGACGCGCGGCACCCTCGAGACGCTTCAAGAGCTGGTGCAAGGCGGCTCGATCGCGCCGAAGGCGGCGGACGAGCTCACTCGGGCCTACCTCTTTTTGCGCCGGGTCGAGAACCGGTTGCAGATGATCGGCGATCAACAGACCCACATTCTGCCCGACGAGACGGACGAGTTCGCCCGCGTTGCCGCGCTTTCCGGCTTTGGCGATGTGGATGCCTTTGCCGAGGCGGTGCTCGGCGAGCTCGCTCGCGTCGAGAGCTACTATGGCGCCCTGTTCGAGAAGCTGCCGCCGCTGCCCGAGGCCGCGCCAAGCATCGTGCTACCGGGCGACGAGGCCGATCCCGCTGCGCTCGCCGCGCTCGAACGGTTGGGCTTCGGCAATCCGGAGCAAGCCATCGCCGCGGTCCGGGCCTGGCAGTCGGGCCGCTACCCCGCTACGCGCAGCGCCAGGGCGCGCGAACGCCTCGGCGAATTCCTTCCCCTCCTGCTCGATGCCTTCGGGCGCACCGCCGAGCCCGATCTCGCACTGGCGACCTTCGACAAGGTGGTCGCGGACATGCCCGCCGGCGTGCAGCTCTTCTCGCTCCTTGCCGCCAATCCGAGCCTCACGCGTCTGGTCGCCGACATCATGGGTACGGCGCCGCGGCTCGCCTCCATCCTCGGGCGTCGTCCGCGCCTGCTCGACGCCGTGCTCGATCCGGGGTTTTTCGGCGCCGTGCCGACGCCCGGTAAGCTCAAGGAGATTGTGGTCAGAGCGCTCGCGCAAGCGTCCGACTATCAGGACGCGCTCGACCGGGCGCGCATCGTCGGCCGCGAGCAGGGCTTCCTGATCGGAGTGCGGGTGATCTCAGGCACGCTCTCGGCACCGCAAGCGGGATCGGCCTATGCCGTTCTCGCCGAGACCTTGATTGAGACGCTGGCCGCACGGGTCGAGACCGAGCTCGAGCGCCAATATGGGCGCATGCCGGGAGGAACCGTGGCGATCGTGGCCATGGGAAAGCTCGGCGGCCGCGAGATGACGGCAATGTCGGATCTCGACCTCATCACCGTCTACAATTTTGCGGGCGACGCGGCACAATCGGCCGGCCCCAAGAGCCTCCCCGGCAGTCAATATTACACGCGTTTCACGCAGCGGTTGATCGCAGCGCTCTCCGCGCAGACGGCGGAGGGGTCGCTCTATCAGGTCGATATGCGGCTCAGGCCCTCAGGCAATCAAGGTCCGGTCGCGACCAAGCTCGCAAGCTTCATGGACTATCAAGAGCGCTCCGCCTGGACTTGGGAGCATCTGGCCCTGATGCGCGCGCGCGTCGTCTCCGGCCCGATCGGGATCCGGCGAGACATCGAGCGTTCGATCGCCGAGGTGCTGCAAAGGCCGCGGGATCGGACCGCTGTTGCCGCCGACGTTCGCGCCATGCGGGCCAAGATCGAGGAGGAGAAGGGGACCCAAGACATCTGGGATCTGAAGCATGTCCGGGGCGGCCTGATCGACATCGAGTTTCTCACCCAGTTCCTGCAGCTGGTGAGCGCCCACGACCATCCCGAGGTGCTTGACCAGAACACGGCCGGCGCCATCTCCAAGCTGCTCCAGGCTGGCGCGATCACGCTGGCCGATGCGGAAATCCTCGCGCCGGCGGCGACGCTCTATCACGCGCTCACCCAGTGCCTGCGGCTTTGTCTCGACAAGCCCTTCGTTCCGGACGAGGCGCCCAGGGCGCTGAAGGATCTGCTGGCGCGGGCGTCCGACATGCCTGACTTCGCCACGCTGAAAGCCATGCTCAAGGACACGCTCGGCGCCGTGCACGACGCCTTCGACCGTTTAGTAGTTTAGATCTCGAGCCTAGGTCAGGCGCTAGCTGCCTTGGGCGCGGTCTGACCGGTCGTTGCCTCCACCGGCAGGGTACAGGTCACGGTGGTGCCCTGGCCCTCACGGCTCACGATCCGTAGAGAGCCGCCATGCAGCTCAACCAAAGCGCGTGAGATGGCGAGGCCAAGCCCGCTACCTTGATGGCTCTTGGAGAACTGGTTCTCGACCTGCTCGAACGGCCGCCCGAGCTTGGTGATATCGGTTTCGGGAATGCCTATGCCGGTGTCCTTAATGGCGATGCGCACGAGGCCGCGCGTCCGCGACAGATGCACGTCGACGCTGCCGCCGTCGCGGGTGAACTTCACGGCATTGGACAAGAGATTGAGGAACACCTGCTTCAGTGCGCGGCGGTCGGCCTCCAGCATCAGCCGCGAGGGCCCGTGACGCGACAGGGTGATGTCACGCTCGGCGGCGGCTTGGCCGACCACCTTCATGCTGTCCTCGACGATGTCGGCCACGTCAACCGACCCGATGTCGAGCGTCATGCGGCCGGCCTCGATTTTCGACATGTCGAGAATGTCGTTGATCACCTCGAGCAGATAGGTGCCGCTCTCGTGAATATCGCGTGCATATTCCTGATATTTGGCGTGACCGAGCGGACCGAACAACGCCTGCTGCATCACCTCGGAGAAGCCGATTACGGCATTCAAGGGCGTGCGCAGCTCATGGCTGATATTGGCCAGGAACTCTGACTTCGCCCGGTTCGCGGCCTCGGCGCGGTTCTTCTCCAGCGCATATTTCTCGGCGAGGTCGACGAGCTGCTGCTTTTGCTGCTCGAGCTCACGCCGCGACAGCCTGAGCTCGGTGACGCTCGACCGGAGCTGCTGCTCGCTTTCGGCGAGGCGCTGCTGGCTTTCTTTCAGCACCGTGATGTCGGTGCCGACGCTGACGAAGCCACCGTCCTTGGTGCGGCGCTCGTTAATGTGCAGCCAGCGGCCATCCTCGAGCTGCGCCTCATAGGTGCGCGTATCGTCGTCAACCTTGCCGGCGACCGCGACGCGCTTGCAGATGACTGGGTCGGAGGCTGCTGCAATCACCTCCTCATAGGCGCTGCCCGGGCGGATCACCGCATCGTGCAGGCCATGAAATTGCTGGTACTTGCTGTTGCACATCAGGAGGCGGTTCTGGCTGTCCCAGAGAACGAACGCCTCCGAGATCGTCTCCACGGCATCGCGCAAGCGCGCATTGGCGTCGGCCGAGGCCACGATGTCCTGTTCGGCGGCGGCAATGGCGGTCAGGTAAGGCTCCTGGGTCTCGCTGTCGCGCGTGATATGCCCGCGCAGCCTCAGAGTCACAAAGTGGCCGTCGGCATGACGCAAGCGGAAACTCTGATCGAATTGGTTCTTGCCGTCGCGGAGGTGGCGATCGATCTCGCCGCGGAGATCGTCGTCCGGGTGCAGAGCTTTTGCGATCTCGCGGAAGGCCATGGTCTCGTCGCTCGCTGTCTTGCCGAGCAAGCGATACATGGGCGCCGACCAATGCACGTGACCCCGTGCCAGGTTCCAGCGCCACACGGAGCAGGCGGACAACGCCTCGGTGAGCTCTCCCGCCGTGCCGTCATTGCCCCGTGTTGTTGCGGCCGGCGTGAGGTACCACAGACCGCCGCCAAGAAGCGCCAGGACGAGGCCCGTGCAGATCAGGAGGGTGATCTCGAGGCTCGCCTCCTTACGCCATACGGACAGGGCTGCGTTGGCCGGTTGGATGAAGGCCAATTGCGCATTGGTATCGGCCACGTCGCGGACGGTGACGATGGCGTCAGTACCGTCGGCAAGGTTGATCCGCAGCACTCCGGCCTCGGCGCCGAAAGTGGTGAGCGGCTGTTGCGACCCCAAGATCGCGATCAAGCTCGCGGGCCTGGGGGCTACCAGCGGCGCGAGCGCCCTGATCTCGCCGTCGGGGCCGGCGAGGAGGGCAGTACGGTCGTCCATGGTCGCGCCCTTGGGCAGGCTCGCGGCGAGCGCGCCTTGCCAATCGCTGTCAGGCGTGAGGCCTTGCTCCTTCAGGTGCAGCATGACGACGTCGGCCATCAATGCCAGCCGTTCTTCGCCGGTGCTGAGCGCCGCGTGCTGGGCTTGAATTGTTTGAGTAACTAGGCCGATGGCCGCGAGCGCGGCGAAGACGGCGATGAGAACAGGTACCGCGCGGCGCAGCAGCTCGGCTTTGGGCAGAGAGTTGCCGATGGTCTCGCGTAAGCCATCCCAATTTGGCTTCGCGATCGCAAAAGATCGCCCCTGCGCGGAAATGATCCGCGACATTCGTTCCCCCTTCGTGGTGCTCTCCTACTCCGAACCGGAGAACTGCCGCATCTCCGAATCGCCTCTCTATTTGAGGAGTCGGAGAATCTGCTTGTCTAGGGAAAAACTGTGGAGAATTGGTTAATAAGTTATTGACGGCAGCACGAATCAGCCGGCGCCGAGAGTTTTTGTGACGATTTCGTAGCTGTCGGTGGACAGCTTGGCCGCGGCAAGCCGCTCCAATGCGGCCTTGGCCAGGGCTTGGCGTCCTGGCTCAAGCGTCCGCCAGCTTTCGAAGGCGCCGAGCAGGCGCGCGCCCATATGCGGATTGAAGCTGTCGATCTCCAGCGCCGAGCTCGCCAGGAATTCATAGCCCGCACCATCCGTCCGGTTGAAGCCGGTGGGATTGCCGTGGACGAAGCTGCCAATCAGCGCGCGCACGCGATTGGGATTCTTGAGCGAGAATTTGGGATGGGAGAGGAGCCCGCGTACGGTCTCGACCGAATCGGGCCTCGCCGCTCTTGCCTGGACCGCGAACCATTTGTCGAGCACGAGGGGCTCGTCCTGCCAGCGCGCATAGAAGTCGGCCAGCACTTGATCGCGCGCCGGCAAAGTGAGGTGCGATAGGATCGAGAGCGCGGCGATGGCGTCGGTCATATTCGATGCCTCGCGGTAATGGCGGAGCGCGCGATCGATCTCGGCCCGGTCGCCAGTGCCGACAAGGAGGTCGAGGCTCGCGCTCCGCAACGCGCGCTTGCCCGCGCTCATGCCATCAGGCGAATAGGGCCCGCTCGCGGCGGCGCTGTCATAGATTTCCACTAGCGTCGCCCGGATCTTGCCGCCGATGGTGGCCCGCAAGGTTTCGTAAGCCTTCCTCACCGCATCTGGATCGACATCGCGGGCAAGCTCCCGGGCAATATCGGACTCGCTTGGCGGCTTGAGGAATTCGGCGCGATAGGCGGCATCGAGCGACATTTCCGAAGCGGTGGCGCCGAGGGCTTGAGCCAGCCGCGTGGCCTCCTTGCCGCTGACCGGCTCGAGGCTCGCACCATCGCGGGCGGCGGCGGTCAAGAGCCGCGTGGCGTAGGTCTGCGCTGCCTGCCAGCGGTTGAACGGATCGGAGTCGTTCATCATCAAGAACTCGACCTGTTCCGGGTCGAGGCTGATGGTGAGGCGGACCGGCGCCGAAAAGCCCCGCAGCAAGGAGGGGATCGGCGCGGCGGCAATATCGCGGAAGGTGAAGACCTGCTCGCGGGCGGTCACCTCGACCAAGCCGCCGGGTAGGTCCGTGCCGTCGGCGAGCTGAAGCGGCAGGTCCTGACCGTTGCGGCCGAGCAGCCCGACTTGCAGCGGGATCAGCATCGGCTCCTTGCGGGGCTGTCCCGGGGTGGCCGGCACGACCTGGTTGACCGAAAGCCGCGCGGTCTTGGCGCGTGCGTCATAGTCGACCGAGCAGGCGATCTCGGGCGTGCCGCTCTGCGTGTACCAGAGCATGAATTGGGAGAGGTCGCGGCCGGAGACATCGGCCATGGTCGCGACGAAGTCCTCCACGGTCACAGCCTCGCCGTCGTGGCGCTCGAAATAGAGGTCGAGGCCTTTGCGAAATCCCTCGCGGCCAAGCAGCGTTTGCAGCATGCGGCAGAGCTCGGCGCCCTTCTCATAGACCGTCGCCGTATAGAAGTTGTTGATCTCGATATAGGAGGCGGGCCGCACCGGATGCGCCAGCGGTCCAGCGTCCTCCGGGAATTGGTGCGTCTTCAGCATGCGCGCATCGAGGATGCGCTTGACCGGACCTGACCTCAGATCGGCGGTGAACTCCTGGTCGCGAAAGACGGTCAGGCCCTCTTTGAGGCAGAGCTGAAACCAGTCGCGGCAGGTGACGCGGTTGCCGGTCCAGTTATGGAAATATTCGTGGGCGATGACGCCTTCGATGGCGCCATAGTCGCCGTCGCTCGCGGTATCGGGCCTCGCTAGCACGAGCTTGTCGTTGAAGATGTTGAGGCCCTTGTTCTCCATTGCCCCCATGTTGAAGTCGCTCACCGCGACGATGTTGAAGACATCGAGATCGTATTCGCGGCCGAAACGCTGCTCGTCCCAGCGCATGGCGGCGCGCAAGGACTCCATGGCCCAGGAGCAGTGGTCCTCCTTGCCGGGCTCGACATAGATATTGATGGCAACCTCGCGGCCCGAGGCCGTGGTGAAGCTACCGGGCACGCAAGCGAGATTGCCGCCGACCAGCGCGAACAGATAAGAGGGCTTCGGGTGGGGGTCGTGCCAAATGGCGAAGTGCCGGTCGGTACCGAGCACCTGGCCCGCGCCAAGCGGATTGCCGTTCGACAGGAGCACGGGCGCTGTCTTGGCCTCAGCCTCGATCCTGACCGTGAAGATTGCAAGTACGTCGGGCCGGTCGATGAAATAGGTGATGCGGCGGAAGCCTTCGGGCTCGCACTGAGTGCAATAGGTGCCGCGCGAGCGATAGAGGCCGGAGAGCGCGGTGTTGGCCTCCGGATCGCACAGGGTAACGGACTCGAGCGTGAAGGGCCCGATGGGCACTTCGAGGATTGTCAAAGATTTCTCGTCGAGCCGGTGATTGCTTGCCGAAACCAGCTCGCCGTCGAGCGCCAGGCTTTGCAAAATGAGCCCTTCGCCGTCCAGCACCAGCGGACGGCGGCCTGATGCCGCCTTCGGATTAGCGCGCAAGCGGAGCTTCGACTTGACCCGGGCCGCTCTTGGATCGAGCGCTATGTCGAGTTCGACCTCGTCCACCAGATAGTCCGGTGGGGCATAGTCCTTGAGCAGTTTTGGGTGCCGGCCCGGCTGATCCATCGATGTTCCGCCATTCATTTGCCTCCGACGCTCTTAGAGGGCCAGGCGGAGGATGCCAAGGCCCGACCTTAGTTCAGGATGCGTCCTGGCACCCAGGCGAGCAGCGCCAGGTTCGTGGTGACGCAGAAGCGTCATTGGCTTATGACGCGTTGCCCATGCAGCGCAAATCCGAGACCACCCCCCAACTCTCTCCCCGATGCTTCGCGCCTTCGCGCCGTGCGACGGCGATACTCGTTCCGCTTGTGGTCGCTGCGGTCAGCTTCGCGCTCTTTCTGCGTTATGGGATCATCCAGAACACGCCGATCGGGCTAGCTTGCGAGGCCGGGGAGGAGAGCCCGACCTGTACGCTGCGGCTCGCGGCGATCATCCTCTTCGTTGGGAGCTGGTTCGGCGGGACGGCGCTTGTGGCGGCTGCCATCCAGCTCTGGCGCCCCAACGTACTCACCTTTGGCATCGGCCTGGTTGCGGCTGCTTTCGGGCTCGTGCTCTACAACACGCGCCTCTCGGCGCTCGCGGTAGCGCTGCTCGTGCTCAGCCTGGCGCGGGCACGGTCCGGAGCGCGGTAACGGACAGAGCGAGTAGCAGGCCGGCGAACCAGAGCGCTTGCCAATTGGCGATCCCCTCATTGACAACGATGAAGAGGGCGGACCCGGTGAGCAGGGCGGCAGCAACCCGCTCGGCCACGCCACCTCGATGAAGAACCGGTCCGCTCAAGAAAGCCACGATGGCAAGGGCCAAGGCCGGACCCGAGAGCAAAGCAAGTGGGAAATCCTTGTAGCGGGGATCGAAGACGAGCCCGAGTGCCACATGGATGGCCGCCACCATCGTCGCCACGAAGAGGCAGCCGAGAAAAAGGCTTGAAGCATCCAAGCGCCGCCAGCGGCGCGGATTGAGGATCACGTTGAAGCTCTCGAGAGCGGCGCCGCGCGCTACCGCCACCGCGGCTAACGCCGGCACGAGAAGCGCCAGCGCGAGCATGCCAGCCGAACGCATTCGGTCGCCGAGATCAGGCGGCTCCATGGAAAGGCCCAGCACCGCCCAGCCGAAGACGAGCCCTGAGCCAGCCGCGATCGCGGCGATGGCGAGGCTCTTTCCCCAATCGATTGCTTCCGGCTTGCGGCCGCGAGGTGACAGCCAGGCGGCGGCAAACGCGAATAAGGCGGCGCCGATGCCGAGCCCCGCCTCCAGCCGCCATTCCGGATAATTTGACACGGACTCGCCCCAGCGGAATTTCGGCTCCTGGGCCGTGTCGTCGAACAAGCCCCAATAGCCGCCGACGGTGCCCTCGAGCAAACGTTTCCAGGGCTGATCGAAGGCCTCGATGAGATTGATCTTCCAGCCTCCGGCCTTGGCTGCCTCCACCACGCCACTCAGCACCATCGCCTGGTTGGCCGGAGAGGGCAGGGCGCCGTCGCGCATGCGGCCCTCGCTCGGCCAGCCCACCTCGCCGATCCAGATCTCCTTGCCGGCAAAGGCGTCTGCGACCCGGCTCCGAACCGCGCGGATATGGTCCACGGCATCGCCGGCCTTGACGGGCTCGTCCTCCCAATAGGGCAGGATGTGGATGGTGACGAAGTCGACGGCGGGGACAAGCTCGGGCGCCTTCAGCCAGAACTCCCAGACGTCTGCATAGGTCACGGGCAGGCCGGATCGCCTGCGCACCTCCTCCAGATAGGTCTTGATCTTGGGGGCGCCGAGCTCGCCGCGGAGCAAGACCTCATTGCCGACGATCAGGGCCAGGATGACGCCCGGATAGCGGCGTGCGAGCAGGAGGGCCGCTTCGATCTCCCGCCGATTCTCGGCCAGGTTGCGCCCGATCCAAATTCCCTGAAGGACCTTCAAGCCTTGCTTGGCCGCGAGGCGGGTGACCTTGCCCTGAGTGCCCGCCGCTGAGTAGGTGCGGATACAGGAGGTCACCGCCGATAGGCGCCTCAGATCCTCGGCGATCTGCTCGTCCGGAATTACGAGGGGCTGCATGAAGGGCGCCTGCTCGCCATGGAACGGCGCGTAGGACACGCAGTTTAGTCTCTGGCCGTCGGCCAGTGGAGACGCTGGCATGGGCAATGGGCGTCCCAGCAGGGACCAAACGAGCGCGATGGCCGATGCCACAAGCGCAAAAAGGAGGGTCGGGCGGATCATGCGAGGCTGCTCAGACGGTGGGAGATGCGACATAGCAGCTGTGTGCGATGCATTAAATCAATTGCTCTGGTTTGTGCGCTTGCGAAGTGATAAAGGAGGTGATTGCCGTTGGACTGCCCAAATCATGCTGTCTAATGGGGAAGTTAATAATCGTATTGGCGTCGAGCACCCACACATGCGCCTTGCTTTTCGCACCGCCGCCGCTTTGCTGGCCGGCGGCTTTTTGCTGACATCGGTCATCGCCGCTGCGGCCCAAACCCAAGGGAGCGGGCCTCCTGTACAGAGCGAGCAAAAGCCCCCGGACCAGGCGAAAGGGGAGCAAAAACCCGCCGATCAGGCAACGGCCGAGCAGCAGGCCGAGGCTCGCGCGCTCGAGGAGATCGAGCAATATAAGCAGGCCGCGGCAAGCCTCCCGTTCTCTGCGGGTGCAGCCGAATGCGTCTGGACCGGACGCAGGATTGAGAGCCTGTTGTGGCGCGACGATGTGGATACGGCCCGACGCTATATCGACATTTACGATCGCTTCGGCTGCTCGCCCGAGCATCTTAAGCTCGCCTTTCGTTGTCTCATTCAGCAGGGACCGATCGACCCGAAAGCGACGGATAGGCTTGCCGCTCGTGTCCAGTCGTGTTGGATCGACCCAGACGGATCAACCACCGCCGCGAGTCAGGCTACGACGTCTGGCCCGACGGCCAAAAGCGGAACTATTCCGAACTAATAAGAGTTACCAGGGTAACACGAGATTTCCGCCGGCCATGCGGCTGGCAGAACCGGGCAGGCCGGATCAGGCTGAAAGACTCCCGAAATGCGCAGTGTTGGTGTCGTCCTCATGGTCGCGCTGGCGACCGCCTTGCATGCGGTGGGCTGGTTCCTCGCGCAGGAACGAGTTGCGCCTCCCAACGTGTTGGGGCCGCTGGCCAGCGTATCCTTTTCGCCGATCAACCCAAATAAAGATGCCGAGACCGACACCACCACCGCGGCGCAGATCAGATCCGACCTTGCCGTCATCGCGCCCTATACGCGTTCGATCCGCACCTATAGCGTCGGCAACGGCCTCGATCAGGTCCCCGAGCTCGCCTCCGAATTCGGACTCCACGTCACGCTCGGCGCGTGGATCAACGATTGGGAGCCGCAGAACGAACGGGAGATCGAGACGGCCATCGCGGTGGCCAAGCGGCACCGCAACGTCGACAGCATCATCGTCGGTAACGAAACGCTGTATCGCAGTTCGGTTCTCAATCACGGTCCCACCGTCGCCGACCTGATCGCCAAGATCCAGCGCGTCAAGCGCGAGGTATCGGTCCCGGTGACGACCGCCGAGGTCTGGAATATCTGGCTGGACCATCCTGAGCTTGTATCTGCCGTGGACTACCTCGCTGTACACATTCTGCCCTATTGGGAAGGGCTGCCGGCGTCGGTTGCCGTCGATCATGCTATCAAGATTTATGAGCGGCTCCGCCAAGCCTATCCTGGTAAGCGCATCGTGATCGCGGAGTTTGGCTGGCCGAGCGCCGGTCTCAATCGCAAGGATGCTGTGCCTGACCCGGTCAGCCAAGCCCAAATCCTGCGTGCGTTCATCGCGCGCGCTGACGCGATGGGAATCGACTATTCGATCGTCGAGGCTTTCGATCAGCCGTGGAAGACATTTGAAGGTAGTGTCGGTGCCTATTGGGGCATCTTTGACGCCAAGCGGCATCCGAAATTCGCCTTGACCGGAGACGTCGAAACGCCGAACTGGATGCCCAAGATGGGGGCGGCGCTTGCGCTCGGGCTGCTCCTCTGCATTCCGATCTTCGCCGTTCCCGGCGTTACCCTGGCCGAGGCCGGTCTGTTCGCCGTGACGGCGCAAGTGATCGGCGCGTGGGGCTCGAACGTTTTCGACTATTGGGCAACCCACTATTTCGTGCTTGGCTCGCTCATCGCGATGATCGTCGGCGCGGCTCTGCTCGTGCCGCTCATCGTCATCATGAAGCAGCGGCTCGACGAGCTCGTCTCGATCATGTTCGGGGCCGCGCCCAAACGCCTGCTTGCACCGTGCCCCGTCTTGGCCGAAGGGGCTCCGCTGGTATCCATCCATATTCCCGCCTGCCGCGAGCCGCCGGAGATGCTGCGCCAGACGCTTGACAGCTTGGCGAAACTCGAATGGCCCAATTTCGAATGCGTGGTCGTCATCAACAATACGCCGGAGGCGGCTTATTGGCGGCCGATCGCGGAGCACTGCGAGCTTTTGGGGCCGCGCTTCAAATTCGTGCGGGCTGACCGGCTCGAGGGCTTCAAGGCCGGCGCGCTCAGGCTTGCGCTTGAGCACACCGCGCCCGAAGCGGAGATCGTCGGCGTTCTCGACGCCGACTATGTCGTGCATCCCGATTGGCTGAAAGATCTGGTGCCGGCTTTCGCCGCGCCGGCGGTTGGTCTGGTGCAGGCGCCACAAGACCATCGCGACGGCGACAGAAGCGTCCTGCACGCCGTGATGAACCGCGAGTATGCCGGCTTCTTCGACATCGGCATGGTGCAACGGAACGAGGTGAATGCCATCGTGTCGCACGGCACCATGTGCCTTGTGCGGAGGAGCGCGCTGCTGGACGCCGGCGGGTGGTCGAGCGATACCATCGTCGAGGATGCCGATCTCGGGCTTACTCTGCTCGAGCGCGGCTGGGAGACCCACTACACGCGCCGCCGCTATGGCTGGGGCCTGCTGCCGTCCGACTTCGCGGCCTATAAGCGGCAGCGTCACCGCTGGGCCTATGGCGGCGTGCAGCTGATCAAGAAGCATTGGCGCGACTTCATTCCGGGACGGAGCCGTCTCACCGCGCAACAGCGGAGCGAGTTCCTGTTCGGCTGGCTGATCTGGCTCGGCGCCGAGAGCCTCGGCATCCTCTTGGCAGTCCTCAACCTGATCTGGATGCCGTTCGTCGTCTTCCTCGGCATCGCTGTGCCCGAGGCGGTACTGACGATCCCCGTGCTCGCCGCCTTTGTCATCATGCTGATGCATTTCATGGTCCTTTACCGGACACGCGTGCGGGCCCCGCTCTTTGTCTCGCTCGGGGCCGCATGCTCGGCCATGGCGCTGCAAATGACGGTCGGCCGCGCCGTGGCGGAGGGTCTGATCAAGGATAAGGTGCCGTTCATGCGTACGGCGAAGGGCTCTGCATCATGCATGACGGAGCGCTTCCCGGCGCTCTGGGAGGGAATGCTAGGCGTCCTCCTGCTGCTCGGCTCTGTCGTCCTCTATGTCACCAACGAGCCGCAGGCGCGCGAGATTTACATCTTCAGCGTGGTGATGGCGGTGCAAAGCCTTCCCTTCCTTGCCGCCCTGGCTTTTAGCGTTGTGGAGCGGTCGCCGCTCAACGAGTTTGCAACGTGGCGGAAGCTTGCCGCGATCTCCGCTTACCGGCCACGCCTTCCGCGCGGGCGCCAGCCGACTGCCGGGCCACCGGCGAGCGGGGATGTCGGCATTACCTCGTAGGCTGCGGGTATCGGCTTCGGCTCCTGCCCATTTTGCATAAGCCATCCTGTGTTAACGGCCGCAGGCTCCCGGACCCCAACCCCGGTAATAGGACAGGCACGGTTCCCAGTAGGGATCGTTGGGATCGCCTCGGTTATATTCCTCCAGCGCCTTCGCTAAACGCTCCGATCTCGGCGCCACGGGTGTTTCCTTGGCTTTGGTTTGCGTCGTGCCGATTCCGTTGAAACCGGAGCGACCAGGAGCAACGCTGCGACAAGCAGAGTTCTGTTTATAGCACTCGTGGTCCAACGCGCCCCCATCGCCTCTAGTTTTTGCAGATGATGGCCATATCCCGCGGCGCCACTTCCCGGGTGATGTACACCCTTTTGCCTTTACGAATCTTCGTCTGGGTGTAGTAGGGGGCCACGTTCACGATCTTACATTGATCATGGGCCCCACGGCCTTTGGCGGCCAGGGCCGGAACCGAAAAGCTAAACACAAGGGCCGCAACGAGAAAATATCGAGCCATCGGTGATCTCCTCTTGTTCGATGCGTTAGTCCAGGGCAACGCGTCGCAGACGAAGGGCGTTGCTCACCACCGACACCGAGGAAAGGCTCATGGCGGCGGCCGCGATCATGGGCGAGAGCAACATGCCGAAAGCGGGGTAGAGCACGCCGGCCGCGATCGGCACACCAAGCACATTGTAGGCGAAGGCGAAGACGAGATTCTGCTTTATGTTTCGCATCGTCGCGCGCGCGAGCTTCAGCCCGCGCGCAACGCCGCGCAAATCACCTTTGAGCAATGTGATTCCGGCGCTCTCCATGGCGACGTCGGCGCCAGTGCCCATGGCGATGCCGACCTGGGCTGCGGCAAGTGCCGGTGCGTCATTGATGCCGTCGCCGGCCATGGCCACGACGGCGCCCTGGCGTTGAAGCTCATCGATCAGCTCGAGCTTCTCCTCTGGCCGCAGGCCCGCACGCACCGCATCGATGCCAAGCTGTGAGGCTACAGCTTGCGCCGTTGTCGGGTTGTCGCCCGTGGCCATGATGATCTTCAGTCCCAGGCCATGGAGCCTCTTGATTGCCTCGGCGCTGCCCGTCTTGATCGGATCGGCAACCGCGACGAAGCCGGCAAGCTTGCCGTCGGCGCCGAGCATCATCACCGTCTCGCCATTGCGGCGCCGCTGCTCGGCCATCTCGGCCAGCGGAGCCACGTCGATGCCGGCGCTCTGCATTAGCCGTGCATTGCCGAGAAGTATCACGCGGCCGTCGACCTCTCCCTTGACGCCCTGACCGGCGACCGCTCCGAAGTCCGCGACCTTGGGCGCCTTCAAGGCTCTCGCTTCGGCGCCATGGAGAATGGCTTCGGCAAGGGGATGCTCGCTCCGCATCTCAAGGGCAGCCGCGAGGCGTAGCACTTCATCCGCCTCGAAGCCGGACGCGGTCTCAACGCCAGTGAGGACAGGTTTGCCTTGCGTCAGGGTGCCGGTCTTGTCGACCACCAGCGTATTGACCGAAGCGAGGCGCTCAAGCGCCGTCGCGTTACGGACGAGCACGCCAGCTTGCGCCCCGCGTCCGGTGGCCACCATGATGGAGATCGGCGTGGCGAGTCCGAGCGCGCACGGACAGGCGATGATGAGGACACTGACCGCCGCGACGAGGGCATAGGCGAGCGCAGGCGACGGCCCCAAAAGCAGCCAAGCAAGGAAAGCGATCACGGCGACCAGCATCACAGCCGGGACGAAATAGGCGGACACGGTATCGGCCAAGGCCTGAATGGGAGCGCGCGAGCGCTGCGCCTGCGCCACCATGGCGACGACCTGCGCCAGCGTGGTCTCGGCGCCGGTGCGGTCGACGCGCATATCGAAGCCGCCGGTGCCATTCAATGTGCCGCCGGTGACGCGCTCGCCGGTGGTCTTCTCCACCGACACCGGCTCGCCGGTGAGCATCGATTCGTCGACGGCGCTTCTGCCTTCGATCACCGTCCCGTCGATGGGGACCTTGTCGCCGGGGCGAACACGCAATACGTCGCCAACCCTGACCGAGGCGAGCGGCACAGTCTCGGTCTTGCCGCCCGGCGCCACGCGCAAGGCAGTTTTCGGCGCGAGATCGAGCAGCGCGCGGATCGCGCCGCCGGTGCGCTCGCGCGCCCTTAGCTCGAGCACTTGGCCTAGCAACACGAGAGCGACAATGACGGCCGCGGCCTCGTAATAGACCGGGACGGTGCCATGCGCATCCAGCATAGCGGCGGGGAAAAGGCCGGGCGCCACTGTGGCGATGACGCTATAAAGAAAGGCCGCGCCAGTGCCGAGCGCGATCAGCGAGAACATATTGAGCCGCCACCAGCGGAGCGAGTCCCAGCCGCGGACAAAGAAGGGCCAGCCGCACCAAAGCACGGCGGGGATGGCGATCAGCAATTGCAGCCATTGCTTGGCGTTTGCCGAAAGAAAGGGAAGGAGGTCGACGCCGAACACATGGTTGCTCATGTCGAGCACGATCAGCGCGAGCGACAGGGGCGCGCCCACCATGAGCCGCCGGGTGAAGTCCTTGAGCTCCGGGTTGTCGGTGATTTCCGGCGGTACGCCCATGGGCTCGAGCGCCATGCCGCAGATCGGGCAGTGCCCCGGCCCTTCCTTCACGATCTCCGGGTGCATGGGACAGGTGTAGAGCGTGCCTTGCGGCAGCGGCTTCGCCTCTCCCCGCTTGGTGAGATAGCGCTCGGCATCGGCGGCGAACTTGGTCCGGCAGCCTTCCGAGCAGAAGCGATAGGTATGACCGGCATGGTCGAAGCTCGGGCCGCGCGCGCCGATGTCCACCTTCATTCCGCATACGGGATCGGTGGCCATTTGCGCGTCTTCGACTGCCGCTTCGTTCATGACTTAGGCCTTTGGCGATAACGCTCTATAAGGCGTTGCAGAATCGGGAATGCCTTAGGATCCATCATTGGTCCAGCAGATTATATGGGGTCGGAGGGGGTAGGATGCGAAAAGGTCGATTGCTCTTGATCCTTGCCCTGGTCGTCTCGGCGGCGGTCGGGCTGAGCGCCGGATATTTGATTTGGGGCTGGCCCACGAATTGGTACGCGCGCGATCTCGCCAATCTGCCCCCGGGACCCAAAGGCGATCGTATTCGTTACGGCCATGCGTTGGTGGTCGACACGGCACGCCAAATCGGCAGAAGCGCAACCGATCCGGCGAAGCGCTACGCGGGAAACGACCTCGCGTGCACGAACTGCCATCTCAATGCCGGGCTCAAGCCCTTCGCCGCCCCCTTCGTCTCCACCTTCGCCAGTTTCCCGATGCTGGTCGACGATCAAGTCATTTCGCTCAAAGAGCGCGTCAATGGCTGCATGCGGAGGAGCATGAACGGCAAGAGCTTGCCGGTGGACGGACCCGAGATGGTGGCCTTGCTCGCCTATATCAAGTTCTTGGGGAAGGGCACGCCGCAAGGTGTGCGCGTCGACGGCATGGGCTTGCTGCCGCTGCAAGACCCGCCTTCGGCGCCGGACGGCGCACGCGGGGCGGAGGTCTACGCCAAGCAATGCGCCAGCTGTCACAAGGACGACGGGCAGGGAGAGCGGAGCGCCTCGCCGGGCGTCGGCTATTCGATCCCGCCGCTGTGGGGAGACGACAGCTTCAATGCTGCCGCCGGCATGGCGAAGCCCGCCTATGCCGCCGCCTATGTCCGCGCCAATATGCCTTTCACCGTTCGTTACCAGGATCCGGTGCTGAGCGTGCAGGAGGCTTGGGACGTCGCGGCCTATATGATTGCCAAGCCCCGGCCTCCGGCCCCGCCGGAAAGCAGCCTCTGAGCTGCATCAGCTGGGGGGCCGAAGTTCCGATCGCTCAAGGCTCAAGCTGCATGAGTGATGGCGGTGCCATGACACTGAGCTTGGGCGTCGTGGCTCAGCTTCGCCAGCGAGGCGAGGTGCAGCACGATCGACAGCGGCACGAGGTAGACCGGGATCAGCACCATGGGCAGGACGGTCATCAACTCGCTCGAAGGCTCAATCTCGATGGGCTGGAGCCAGGAGGGCGCGGTCAGGAACCCCGTCGTGACTGCGACGACGAGATCGAGAATGCCAAACACGTTCCACGCTTTAACGAGACCCGCGGCCTCGCGCGGCGCCCGCGCATAGGCAAGCCCAACGACGGGGGCAAGAAGACCGATGGCGATGTCCCCAAACCCGGCCGGCCAGGCAAAGAGGTTCGGCAGTTTGCCGCTTGCGTAGAGGATTAAGAAGATCACGCCGAGCGCGCGATAGAGCTGGACGCCGACGATCCAGGATTGCGGCACGGTGTCGAGGATCCGCTTGGTTGCTTCCCACCGCCAGATCATGAGGGCGCCGATCAGAATCGGCAGCAAGATGCCATATTGGATCGTGGGAATTCCTCTTGCGCTCACATGGTAGATTCCTTCCGCACCGAGCGCGATTGCCACGGCAAGCCAGCCGCTGAGCACTGCGCTAGAAGCAAGAACGGCTTCCGTGCGATCGCGTTCAGGCCAAGCGGCGCCGGCTAACGCCTGGTTCAAGCCATAGAGGATGGCAACAACGGTAACCGCGGTACCGGTCGCGACGAAATAGGGGAGATAGGTCGGGATGGTCATGACACGCCTCCAATGAAGGTTGGGATGTCATTGACCTACAATATAAATAGTGACTAGTCAAGTTGTAGTCTCTTGCAAAGAGAGACCAGCGCCGCTAATGTAGGCTGCATGGCAACAGGATATGGCCAGGATTGCCCGGTCGCCCGCGCGCTCGATGTGATCGGCGAAAAATGGTCGCTGCTCATCCTGCGCGACCTGTTCCGCAAAGGCCCGCTGCGTTTCCAGGAACTGGAGAGCGGGCTTCCCGGCGTGGCGCTGAACACGCTCTCTGCACGCTTGAAGACGCTTGAAAGTCAGGGCGTTGTCGGTACCCGGCTGTACGAAAGCCACCCGCCCCGCTATGAGTATTTCCTGACCGACAAGGGCAAAGCGCTCGGCCCCGTGCTGAAGGCACTCCACGGCTGGGGCGAACGCCACGGATAACGAACCCAGCGCAAGTCATTGAAAGCAAACGCACACCGTTTCGCCGTCGCCCCGATGATGGAGTGGACCGACCGCCACTGTCGCTACTTCCTGCGACTCCTCTCCAGGCGCACATTGCTCTACACCGAGATGGTGACGGCCGAGGCCATCCTGCACGGGCAGCAGGAGCGGCTGCTCCAGTTCGATCCGGCCGAGCATCCCGTCGCGTTGCAGGTCGGCGGCAGCGATCCGGATCGTCTTGCCGCGGCCGCGCTGATCGGCGCGGAGTTCGGCTATGACGAGATCAACCTCAATGTTGGCTGTCCCTCGGATCGCGTCCAATCGGGGCGGTTCGGCGCCTGCCTCATGGCCGAGCCCGCTCTTGTGGCTGAATGTATCGCCGCCATGAGGACGAAAGTCGGCGTGCCGGTGACGGTCAAGTGCCGCATCGGCATCGACGACCGGGATGCGGAGCAGAGCCTTGATCGCTTCATCGACGCTGTGGCGGCAGGGGGCTGCCGGACCTTCGTCGTGCATGCGCGCAAGGCGTGGCTCGAGGGCTTAAGTCCGAAGGAGAACCGCGATGTGCCGCCGATCGATTATGGGCGGGTGTATCGGGTCAAGGCGCGACGGCCGGATCTCACGATCATCGTCAATGGCGGCATCGACTCGCTCGACGCGGCGGCGGACCATCTAGCTCATGTCGATGGCGTGATGCTCGGACGCGCCGTCTATCAGGACCCCTATCTGCTCGCGGGCGTCGACCAGATGCTGTTCGGTTCGGCGGCAGCAGTCTCCTCGCGGCTCGAGGTGCTCGATAGGTTCATGCCCTATGCGGAGGCGGAACTCGCCCGCGGGGTGCGCCTCAATCAGATGACGCGCCACATCCTCGGCCTGTTTCATGGACAGCCCCGTGCGCGTGCCTTCCGCCGCTATCTGTCTGAGACCGCGCATCTCGACGGCGTCGGCATGGAGGTGCTTGAAGCCGCGCGCCGCGTGGTTGCCGGAGAAAGTCGCTCCGCCATCGCCGCGGAGTAGGAATCAGCCAGGCTGCCGGGAGGGCCGCTTGCGATCAGCAAGCGCGAACAAGCCTTGAATGTCGAGGAAGCGTGCCGTCTGCCGGCAATAGTCGCGGTAGGGCGCGCCGTAGCGCTGCTTCAGCCAATCCTCCTCGACCATGGCCATCATCACATAGGCGCCAACGATCAACGTGGATAACGCGATGGTGAGAATCGAGTTGGCGCCGATGGACAGGGCCACGAGTCCGGCGATCGAGGCGGTGTATTGCGGGTTGCGGCTGAAGCGGTAGAGACCGCCGGTCACGAGGCCGTCCGCACCGCAATAGGTGTTGCCGAGGCCAAGATTGAAATAGCCGCAGACGGTGACGGCGAGGCCGATCAGCCCGAGCGGTATACCGGGGATGAAGCGGGTCCAATCGAGCAGCGGCGTGCTGTTCCAATCGAGCGCGGCAATGATGAAGGTCACGAGCCAGATGCCGCGGAACAGTGTCCAGAAGGTCACGCTTTGCCAGCTTCCCGGCCCGGGCGTGGGCCAGATGCGGAAGGGCGGAGCGAGGATGGTCCGCAGCAGCAGGAGATCGAGGGTGATTCCGCCGGCGAGGCCGCAGGCAAAAACGAGGAGTGTCATGGTTCGCTAAGAACCAGATTCCCTTTGCAGAAATGCGACAGCCGGTTGACGGTTTTGCTACAGCACCTCGCGGCTGGTGACGGTGTTGGAGGGCCCGAAGTACAACACTTGCTTCGCGCGGATCAGGACGCCGCGTCTCAAATCTTCTGATTGTAGGCGCCGATTTCGGGCTGCTTCTGAAGCTCGGCGTCGAGCTCAGCGAAAATTGCGCGCATGTTCGCCTCGGAGGTTGGGCTTTCCACCACGACCACCAGCTCGGGCTTGTTGGAGGACGCACGCACCAGACCCCAAGTGCCGTCCTCGAGCACGATCCTGATGCCGTTCACGGTGATCAGCTCACGGATCTTCTGACCGGCGAGCTTGCCGCCATTGGCGGCGAGTTTCTGGAAGTGATGCACCACCCGATCGACCACGTGATATTTCACCTCGTCGCCGCAATGGGGCGACATGGTCGGTGACTGCCAGGTGCGGGGAAGCGCGTGCTTCAGGTCCGCGAGGGTCTTGTCGGGATTGCGGTCGAGCATGTCGAGCACCGCGAGCGCGGCCACGAGACCGTCGTCATAGCCGCGGCCGAGCGGCGGATTGAAAAAGAAATGGCCCGACTTCTCGAAGCCGACCAGTGCACCCGTCTCGTGGCTGTAGCGCTTGATGTAGGAATGGCCGGTCTTCCAGAAGAGCGTCTTGGCGCCGTGCTCTTTCAGCACGGGATCAGTGAGGAACAGCCCGGTCGATTTGACGTCGACGACGAACAGGGCGCCTTTGTTGCGGGCGGAGATGTCGCGGGCGAGCATCACGCCAACTTTGTCGGCGAAAATCTCTTCGCCTTCATTGTCGACCACGCCGCAACGGTCGCCGTCGCCGTCAAAGGCTAGCCCCAGATCGGCGCCATGCGCCAACACTGCATCGCGCGTGGCGTGCAGCATGGCCATGTCCTCGGGGTTGGGATTGTGGGCGGGGAAGGTGTAGTCGAGCTCGCAATTGAGCGGTACGACGGTGCACCCAAGCTCGGCGAGCACGCGTGGGGCGAACGCCCCGGCGGTGCCATTGCCGCAAGATACGACGACTTTCAGCGGGCGCATCGGTCTCCGCCGTTTGAGCAGGTCGGCCATGTAGCGCTCGGGCATATCCGGTACGAAGACGTAGCTGCCGCCGCCCGGCAAGGCGAGGCGCCCCTCGAGCACAATCTCCTTGAGGGCACTCATGTCCTCGGGCGCGAAGGTGAGGGGACGCTCGATCCCCATCTTGATCCCGGTCCAGCCATTGTCGTTGTGGCTCGCCGTCACCATGGCCACGCCTTCGACGCCGAGATCGAACTGGGCGAAATAGGCCATGGGCGAAAGCGCCAAGCCAATGTCATGGACCTCGGCGCCGCCGGCGAGCAGGCCGGTCGTCAGCGCCGCCTTGATGGCCGCGGAATAGGAGCGGTAATCGTGGCCGACCACGATGCGTGGCGGCACGCCGCGATCGCGCATCAGGACGGCAAGGCTCGCACCCACGACCTCAAGCCCGAGCAGATTGATCTCCTCGGGGTAGCGCCAGCGGGCGTCATATTCGCGAAACCCGGTCGCTTTGACGAAAGGAAGCCGCTCGAACTCGGCGGTATTGGGTCGGAGATCTTGGCGCGGTTTTGGAAACATGCCTCCCCCATAGGCGATTTTCGGCTTCCGACCAACAGCGGAAGACAGTTCCGCTTCGGCTTCCGGCTATTGCACCAGGACCAATTCGCGGCCCTTCATCTCGAAGTTTTTCAGCCTGCCCAGGAAACTCATCCCCAGGAGATTGATGGCCAGCGCCCCCCGCTCGGCGACCGCGGCAGGGACGTCGCGGACCGCGATGTCGCCCAGACGCACTTCAAGGGTCAGCTGGGCGACCCTAGCCGCGCCGTTGGCGGTTGCGAGATGCTGGAAAAATCGAGGCTGTTGGGCGAGAGACCAAGCCGCTCGGCATCCTCGAAGGACAATACCACGAGCGTAGCGCCGGTATCGGCGACCAGCGTCACCGGGCGGCTGTTGACCTCGGCCTCGACGACGAAATGCCCGCGCTCATCGGCGCGAAGCCGCACCTTGCTATCGAAGGGGGAGACGTGAGCGGCACGCTCGCTCGATGGGGCTTGGCCAGTTTGCTGCCGGCCTCGACACCAGTGTGAAACGCAGTGGTCAGATTGTCGTAGAAATGGAAGAGGGTAAGACCGGCAAGCGCAACGCTTGCCCAGATCAACGCCTCGCGTAGCGCATGCTTGGCGCCAGAACCCGTTCGATGCTCCAAGGGCCGGGATGGGGCAGGGGGCGTTCCGCCCGCGCTCAGCCGCGCAACGTGAGAAAATCGCCTGAAAATTCATAAGAGCGCAAGCGGCTTAAGAAACTCATACCGAGCAGGCTCTCGGACATCGCGTTGGGTTCAGCCACCAGGGCATCCACCTTCTGCCGGTCCAGCGGGCCGATTGCCACGCTGTCGAGACGGATCCGGGCGGCGGTGGTGCGGCCGTTGGCGGTCATCACCGGCACGGTGTAGCTGAGATGATGGACGTCGATACCGACCTTGGCCGCATCCTCGGGGCGGAGTACGATGGTCGAGGCGCCGGTATCGACGATCATGGAAATTGTCTTTCCATTCACCTCGACCTTGGCGGTGAAATGGCCGTCGAGACGCCGCCTGATCTTCACCTCGACGGGTCCGTTCGGACTTTCCTCGATGGTCATGGCACTGCCGGGTATGAGCTCGGCCGCGAGCCGCCCAGCAATTGGCATGAGGTCGTCCCGATAGGAATAAAGCGCGACCAGCGCCAGCCCGAGCGCCCCCCAGGTCACCGCATCGCGCAGCATGGGGCCAGCCTGCCCGCGATAGCGTGATAACAACCCGCCGCCAAGGAAGACGAGCAGAGCCGCGCCGATCGCCAAATAGCCAAAACTGTTGGCGTCGAGATTGGCGATGATGCCGGAGTCGTTGCTCACCAGCAGCATCGCGGCAAAAGCGAGAATGAAGAGGGCAAGCCAAGCGGACAATCGTCTAGCCCTTCGCTCGTGCCGCCTGCGCCTGACGCGCCGGCAAAATGGCCATGATGGCGCGCCGCTGTTCAGGGGTCATTGCCGCCCAATTTGCGATCTCGTCGAGCGAGCGCGCGCAGCCGGCGCAAAGACCTGAATTGGCGCCGATCTCACAGACGTCAATGCAAGGGGTTTCCAAGGGGAGTCCCGCTTCAATGATGGACATGCGGAGCTATGTAGGGACTGCGGTGATCGAGAGCAATCGCGTTCGCTGTCCCCAACGAGAGCGGAAGCCGCACGTTAGCGTCTTGCGCCGACGCGCCACGCGGTACGCGGCCGCTGGTGCTCCTCCTCGCTGGGTTCGGCGAGGCGAGCCAAAGCCTCCACCACCCGCTTGCGCGGGAAGGTGACAATGACATCGGTGCCGTAACGGAGCTTGCTCTTGAGCTCGAAGGTGCCGCTATGCAGCTCGGTCAGTCCTTTGGTGATGGGAAGGCCAAGCCCGGTGCCCCCTTCGGCCGACTGATGAGCGAGCGACCCTTGGCCGAAACTCTTCAAGACCCGCGGAATCTCGTGCTTGGGAATGCCGGGCCCGGTGTCCTTCACGCTCAAGAATTGACCGCCTGTGGGTGTGCGCCCGAGGGTCAGCGTGACCGTTCCTCCCGCCGGAGTGAACTTGATGGCGTTCGACAGGAGGTTGAGGCAGATCTGGCGCAATGCCCGTTCGTCGGCCCAGAGCTGGGGCAGATCAGGCTCGACCTGCTCGACGATCTTCAAGCCTTTGTTCTCAGCCCTGAGCCGC
>CAWIUJ010000010.1:0-362266 GCA_963839245.1 uncultured Alphaproteobacteria bacterium
TTAAGGCTGAAGCGCGGGGCGCCGAAGCCGCGGGCGGCATGCAGACGAGCGCGCTGCTGCGGACGGAATAGAAGCTCTCGACCTCACAGCATGTGCTTGATGTCGGCGGAGAAAGAGGGATAGGCGAAAATAAAGTCGTGGAGCTGGGTGGCGGTGATGCCATGCGCCTTGGCCAAGCCGAAAATATTGATCAGCTCCTCGCTCGTATGACCGACCATATGCGCGCCGAGGATCTGGTCGGTCTTGGCATCGACGATCACTTTCGCCCAGGCGCGTGTCTCGGCATAGGTCCGGGTCGAGAACCAATATTCCATATCGCTCACCGTGACCTTGGTCTTGAAACCCCTCTCCTCGGCTTGCGCCTCGGTGAGACCGACGGTCGCGAGCGCCGGCACGGTGTAAACGGCCGACGGCAGGCTCGCATAATCGGGCTTGTACTTCGGGCCCTCGACGATGTTGCGGCCGACGATGCGCCCCTCATAGGTGGCGATCGGCGAGAGCTGGGGCGGGCCGCTCAGCACGTCGCCGCAGGCATAGACTGCTTGGTTGGATTTGGAGCGGAGATGCTCGTCGACGGCGATGCGGAAGCCGTCATGCTGGACACCGCCCGCGTCAAGGTCGAGGTGCTCGACATTGGCGATGCGGCCGGCACCGTTGATGACGCGGTCGGTGAGAACGGCGTGGCTCTTGCCGTCCGCCTCGAAGATTGTGCGGAGCCGACCGCCGGCCTGCTCGACGCGGACAACCTTGACGCCGGTATGCACGTCGATGCCGATGCGTTCGCTTTCCTGCCGGATCTGCCCGACCGCGTCTTGGTCGAGCGCCGGCAAGAGGCGCGGCAGCACCTCGAGGATGGTGACCTTGGTCCCGGAGCGCGCATAGACGTGACCGAATTCGAGGGCGATAACGCCGCCGCCCACGAACAGCACGCTGCCCGGCCGTTCCCTCTCGCTCAACACTTCGTCGGAGGTGATCATGTGCTCGGCGCCCGGAATGGGCAGGGGCCGGGGCCTGGAGCCCGCGGCGATGACGATGTGCTTCGCCTCGATGATGCGGTTGCCGACCTTCACCGCGTTCGGTCCAACGAATTTGGCGTGGTCGCGGAAGAGCGTGACGCCGCGGTTCTCGAGCGTCTCGGCGAGCGAGTCGGGGATACCGCTGACCAGCTCCTTCTCGCGGTCGATCAGCGCCGTCCAGTCGAGGACGGGCTTGCCGACGCTGATGCCATGCACGTGTGCTTGGCTGATCTCGTGCAGCGCGTGGCCGGCGGCGACCAGCACCTTTTTCGGCGTGCAGCCCCGGTTGGGGCAAGTTCCGCCGAGGTCTCGTTCCTCGACCAGCACCACTTTAAGCCCGGCCTCGCGCGCCGGCGCCGTGACGCCAAAGCCGGCATTGCCGCCGCCCAGGATCAGCACATCGTAGCTGTCGCTTGTCATGGGATTTACTTACCGGGGCAGCGCCGGACGTTCCAATGCCCAAGAACTATCGTTGCCATAGTTGCGGGACGAGCGGGCGAAGGAGGGGTGGGGGTGGGGCCGGAGGCGGAACTCTGCCCCCGGCTCCTCGTTGCACCTTTAACCTTGATGCAGCGCCCGCGGCACCTATATGCGGCTCGCGCAAAGATAAAGATGAGGAGAGTTGGAGCGAGATGAGCAGCACGGAGCAGGTTTTCGGTCCCTCTTGGGCTTATGGCGGGGCAGGGGGCAAGTCCGCCGCGCAAATCCTGCGCGACTACACCGCCGAGATGACGCATGAGCAGCGCCTCAACCAGGTCCGCTTCATCGCCCGCCTGATGGACGACCAGTTCAGGGTGCCGGGCACCAGCCTTCGGTTCGGGCTCGATTCGATCCTCGGCGTCGTTCCCGGTCTCGGCGATGCGCTGACCAGCGCCATCTCGCTGCTGATCGTGCATCATGCTTGGGCTAGCGGCGCCTCGAAGCTCACGCTCGCTCGCATGCTTGGCAATGTCGGCATCGACTTCCTGGTCGGTTCGGTGCCGCTGGTCGGCGACCTGTTCGATGTCGCCTTCAAGGCGAACCGAAAGAACGCGCGCCTGCTCGAAGCCCATCTGGGCAAACGATCCGCCAAGGGCACGGTCGAGATCTTACCGCCTGAGCACCGCGCGCCGAGCGCGTAGCACGCGCTACTCGGCGGCTTCGAGGCTCGTCACCTCGTCGTCGGTGAAGACGCGGCTCCGCGTGAGGAAGCGCAACCCTTCCGGCGCCTCGAGCGAGAAGCCCGAGCCGCGGCCCGGCACGACATCGATGATCAGCTGGGTGTGCTTCCAATAGGCGAACTGGTCTGCGTCCATATAGACCGGCGCGCCGCCGATCTCGCCCAGCCGCACATCGTTACCGCCGACGCGGAACTCGCCCGCCGGATAGCACATCGGCGCCGAGCCGTCGCAGCAGCCGCCGGATTGGTGGAACATCAGCGGCCCATGTGCGCGCTTCAGCCGCTCGATCAATTCGAGCGCCGCGTCGGTCACCAGCACGCGTTCAACCATGGCGGCTCTCTCCCACCCTCCGTCATGCCCGGACTCGATCCGGGCATCCATGCCGTTACGCGTCAGGTTGTCGAAACGCCAGTGGCATGGATCGCCGGGTCAAGCCCGGCGATGACGGCGAGCTTTGGTCCCATTGCCGTACACACCCGCCTAAAAGAAGCCGAGCGCCTTCGGGCTGTAGCTCACCAGCACGTTCTTGGTCTGCTGGTAATGGTCGAGCATCATCTTGTGGGTCTCGCGCCCGATGCCCGATTTCTTATAGCCGCCGAAAGCGGCATGCGCCGGGTAGAGGTGGTAGCAATTGGTCCACACCCGACCCGCCTGGATGCCGCGGCCCATGCGGTAGGCGCAGTTGATGTCGCGGGTCCACACGCCGGAGCCGAGGCCGTACAGCGTGTCGTTGGCGATGGCGAGCGCGTCGGCCTCGTCCTCGAAGGGCGTGACCGAGAGCACCGGACCGAAGATCTCTTCCTGGAAGATCCGCATCTTGTTATGGCCCTCGAACACGGTGGGCTGCATGTAATAGCCCTCCTTCAGCTCGCCATTGTGCGAGGCCCGCTCGCCGCCGGTGAGCAGCTTCGCGCCTTCCTTCTTGCCGATGTCGACATAGGACAGGATCTTCTCGAGCTGATCGTTGGAGGCCTGCGCGCCGATCATCGTCGAGGGCTCGAGCGGATTGCCCTGCTTGACCTTCTTTACCCTGGCGATCGCCTTCTCCATGAAGCGGTCGTAGATCGAGCGCTGAACCAGCGCGCGCGACGGGCAGGTGCACACCTCGCCCTGGTTCAGCGCGAACATGGTGAAGCCCTCGAGCGCCTTGTCGAAGAAGGCGTCATCCTCGGCCATAACGTCGGCGAAGAAAATGTTGGGCGATTTGCCGCCGAGCTCGAGCGTCACCGGGATCAGATTCTCTGACGCATATTGCATGATCAGCCGGCCAGTGGTGGTCTCGCCGGTGAAGGCGATCTTGGCGATGCGCTTGTTCTGGGCGAGCGGCTTGCCGGCCTCGATGCCGAAGCCGTTGACAACATTGAGCACGCCTGGCGGCAACAGGTCGCCGATGATGTCCATCAGCACCATGATGCTCATCGGCGTCTGCTCGGCGGGCTTCAGCACGACGCAATTGCCCGCGGCGAGCGCCGGCGCGAGCTTCCACACCGCCATCAGGATCGGGAAGTTCCACGGGATGATCTGTCCGACGACGCCGAGCGGCTCGTGATAGTGATAGGCGATGGTGTCTTCGTCGAGCTCCGACAACGCGCCTTCCTGCGCGCGCAGGCAGGCGGCGAAGTAGCGGAAATGGTCGATGGCGAGCGGGATGTCGGCGAACGTCGTCTCGCGGATCGGCTTGCCGTTGTCGATGGTCTCGACTGCGGCGAGCACCTTGAGATTCTCCTCCATGCGGTCGGCAATCTTGTTCAGGATGGCGGCCCGCGCCGGCCGGCGCGGTCTTGCCCCAGGCGTTCTTCGCCTTGTGCGCGGCGTCGAGCGCAAGCTCAATGTCGGCGGCCTGCGAGCGCGCGATCTGACACACCGTCTTGCCGGTGATCGGGCTGATGTTGTCGAAATAGCGGCCATCGACGGGAGCCACCCACGTACCGCCGATGAAATTGTCGTAGCGGGGCCGCAACGCCACACGGGAATTAAGGGTCTCGATGACTTGGTGCAACATGGACGCCTCCCTAGACAGCTGCGATTATGGTCAGTTTCTAGGTAAATCCTGATCCTCAACCTTGATCCCCGTCAAGCTGATTGGATGCCCTTCCCTGGAACCCTGTCAGCGGATAACGTTTGATTGGACGGCAGAATCAACGCGGAGGAGGAGATGGCGGATAGTTTGGATCGCAATAACAATAATTTGCTCCTCGGCGTGCTGCTCGGCGCGGCCGTCGTCGCCTTGGGCGTACTCGCTTATCTCTATTACGATCACGTCACCCGGAAGCCCGTGGTGAAGATCGACGTGCCCGGCTTCTCCGGCACCATCACCAAGGACAAGGGCGTCGACATCGAGGTTGGCAAGCCCTAGGGGGCAATGCGTTTTGTCATTGCCCGCGAAGGCGGGCAATCCAGTAACCGCTGGCCCTCGCGACCTCGATCCTCTGGGGCTACTGGATCGCCAGGTCAGGCCCGGCGATGACGAGAAAAGTCTAGGGCAGGAGCACGGCCGCGCCGGTGAGCTCGCCCTGGCGCAGGCGCTTCAGCGCCGCATTGGCTTCAGTCAGCTTCATCAGTACGACCGTCGTCTTCACCGGCACTTTGGGGGCAAGCGCCAGGAACTCGTGCGCATCCTCGCGGGTGAGGTTGGCGACGGAGCGCACCACGCGCTCCTCCCAGAGCAGATCGTAGGGGAAGCTCGGGATGTCGCTCATATGGATGCCCCCGCATACCACGACGCCGCCTTTGCGCAGCGCCTTGAGCGCCGCCGGCACGAGCGCGCCGACAGGGGCGAAGATGATGGCCGCGTCGAGCGCCTCGGGCGGCGCTTCGTCCGAGCCGCCCGCCCACACCGCGCCGAGCTCGCGCGCGAAGGCTTGTGTCTGAGCATCACTGGGGCGCGTGAAGGCAAAGATTTGGCGTCCCTGATATTGCGCCACCTGCGCCACGATATGGGCCGCCGCACCGAAGCCATAGATGCCGAGGCGCCTCGCATCTCCCGTCATTTTCAGCGAGCGATAGCCGATCAGCCCGGCGCAGAGGAGCGGCGCCGCTTCGGCGTCGCTGTAGCCTTCCGGCAGGTGAAAGCAGTATCGCGCATCGGCCAGCGTGTGCGAGGCATAGCCGCCATCGATCTGGTAGCCGGTAAAGCGGGCATGGTCGCAGAGATTCTCGCGGCCGCCGCGGCAATAGACGCAAGTGCCGTCGGTGAAGCCGAGCCACGGCACGCCGACGCGGTCGCCTAGGCGGAAGCCTGCCACCTCCGCGCCAAGAGCCTCGACCCGGCCGACGATCTCGTGCCCTAGCACGAGCGGCAGCTTAGGCTCGGTCAGCTCGCCATCGACAATGTGGAGATCGGTGCGGCACACCCCGCACGCCGCCACAAGCAAGCGAAGCTGCTGCGGTCCCGGCTCCGGCAACGGTAGCTCGGCAGGTCTGAGCGGCTGACCTGCCGCATCGAGCAGCATGGCGTGCATGGTTGGAGAGGACATCGCTCGCTCATGGCCTCACCCTTCGAGACGCGGCTTTGCCGCCCTCAGGGTGAGGATTACCTCCTCATGGTGAGGAGCGCTGCTGCAAGCAGCGCGGCACGAACCATAATGCCATAGTGTTTGGCGCGGATGCGGCCTAGTGGCGGACGAGCGGCCAGCCCTGGAGGCTCGGGCGGAGCGGGGAGACTGCTGTGAGCGACTCGGGGTCGGCCTCATAGGCGCCGGAGGGCTTGACCGTCGCGGGCCCGATGAGACGCCGCTCGGCCACCACGGTCGAGGCCCACCACAGCGCCTCGAAGGCGCGCTGCGCGAGAAGCGCGGTGCCGGGCGCCGATTCGTCGAACAGGCTGAGCGCGTTGCGCTTGTCGGCCTCGCGCCGCATGGCGTCGCCCGACCAGCACACCGTGGCGCCGTAGGTCACCTGCTCATGGGCATCGAGCAGGCGCGGATCGCGCGCCCAGCGGATGAGCTCCTTGGCCGAGTCCGCCGGGCAAAGCTCGGAGAGGCTCGCGAAGAGCCGCCGGAGGTCCCCCTCGGGCTCGAGGCTGGCCACCACCGCCTTGGCGACGATGCCGGCGCGCGCGAGGTCCCGGCTCATGCCGATCAAGGCGAGCGAGGCGGTCGAGGCGGCCGAGCGCAAGATCATGGTTAAAGTACGCGGCTCCGCGCCATCGCTTTCGACGCGCGCGATGAAGCGCGACAAAATTTCGAGATGCCGATCGAGCTCGGCCTGCTTCAGATCCGTCGAACTTCCCGAACCGACCACAATGCGCATGTATCCCCCTCGCTGTGTGGAAGTAGTGCCCGCCAAACGCTAAGGCGCTTGCGTTTGCCTTGCTAAGATTAACCACAACAGAGTTAAGGAAGGCTTGATTGCCGCTCTCTTTTGATACGTCATCGGGCTCACGCCAGCGCCGGCTTGCGCCGAGGGGTACCCTCGGCCTCGGCCGGGCGCCACGCCTTGAGAAAATAGGCAGGTCTCTGCGCGCGCTTCCCCGTCACCCCGTTCCTCTCCCCCGCGGCGAGAGGGGACGACGCGATACGATCATGCGCCCTATCTCCTTGGAGCAAAGGATTGGGGTGACGGGGCTCGCGCGACTTGCGAGCTCGGGATTGAGTGGCAGGTTCGGGGGCGCCGTGCTCCGGCTTCGCCCGCCCATGCGGGTCGGCGCGGTTGCCCACCAGGAAAATCGTCTTGGAGTTCGGGAAAAGGGTCCTCGGCCGTTCGAGCCGCTGGGTGTGGGACTCGATGCTGTCGGTCGAACGATCAAGCTCAGCGCCGTCGCGCAGCGACGCCACAGGGGGGACACGCATAGACTGAACTAACTCCCGACCCGTCGATCGGCCGTCCGCCCCCCGGAGCCGCCGATCCCCTCTATTTCCCTCCAACTAACGCTCGCCGCCAAACAAGGCACTTTCGTGACCGGTCACCCCGCGACCAGCCACTTGGGGGGCGAAGGTCAAAACGCGAGCGCGCCGAGGTTGGTTCCATCGGCGCCGGAAGGGTCCCGATTCCCCCGGGGAGTGCAATGCTAAAATTGGCTGTTTTCAAGCAGCGCTTCGGCTGTGGCGAGGTCCTCGGCGCGGTTGATGTTGAGGAAGGGATCGACGTTTCGGCCGCCGATTGTCACGGGCGCGAACGCGACCTCCATTGCGCCATGCTCTCTTGTCCAGTCGAGCACCTTGCGCTTTCCCGCCTCGAGATCGGCGCGCAGCCCCGGCGCAAGCGCGATCGACCAGAGCCCGAACACCGGATGCACACCGCCCTCCGATCGCGCGACGGCGAGCCCGCCGCCCGCCTCGGTCAGCCGCGGCACCAGATCGAGCGGAAAGAACGGCGTGTCGGTGGCGCGGTTAACAGGACGCTGGCCTCCGGGCGATGCGCCCGCGCCCACTCCATGGCCGCGAGCACGCCCGATAGCGGTCCGGCAAACTCCTCGATCCGCGCGCTCGCATAGTCGGCGATCACCGGCAGCCCGAAGCTAGCGAAGCGCCGCGCATCGCCATTGGCGTTGAGCAACAGCGTCTCGACTTGCGGACGCAAGCGCTCGATGGCATGGGTGAGCAGCTTCTTGCCGGCCAGCGCCGAGAGGCATTTGTCCCCGCCCGCGAGCAGCACGCCGATGATGGGTCCCTGCGAGTCATCGGAAATTTCGGTCCTGCCTAGATGTCGCGGCAGCTAGTCGCGCCCTTCCTTGTTTCGCCGTCAAGGTCGATGATAGGTCACGCAGCATGGAAGAAGGGCGAGACGAGATGAACGAGACGCCAGCGAAGCCGTCCCATGATTGGCTTCTCGCGCTTGATCGGCCTGGATGCCGGGCAGGGACGGAGCACGATCGCGGCGTGGCCGAGATCGATCTCCTGAGCCCTTTGTCAATCCGCGAGATCACCTTCCGCAACCGCATCGCCATGTCGCCGATGTGCCAATATTCGGCGCAAGAGGGCATGGCCAATGACTGGCACCTCGTGCATCTCGGCAGCCGCGCCGTGGGCGGGGCGGCGCTGGTCATGGTCGAGGCGACGGCTGTTACCCGAGACGGCCGCATCTCTCCCGGCGATATGGGACTGTGGAGCAGCGATCACGTCGAGCCTCTGGCGCGCATCGCCCGCTTCGTCGAGAGCCAAGGTGCGGTGCCCGGCATTCAGCTGTTCGACCTCGCCGCCGATCCCCACGAGCTTCAGGACCAGGCCGGCGACGCGAGCTATGCCGGCGACCGCGCCACTCTGCGCAGCATTGAGCAGGGCCTGAAATCCTGCCGGGGAGACTTGCTGGGTGCCTTGAGGGGTTTCATCCCGGCCGGCATTAGACGGTTGGTGTTCCGGTCCGGCAGGAATACATATGGGACCATGTCCGAACACATTAGCAAGGAGCGCGTGCTCGATGCGCTCAAACACATCAAAGGCCCCGACCTCTCCCAGGATATCGTCTCGCTCGGTCTCGTCTCCGAGGTCGTGATCCACGGAGGCAAGGTCTATTTCGCCATCTCGGTGGACCCGGCACGGGCGCGCGAGCTCGAAGGCTTGCGTCAGGCGGCGGAGAAGGCGGTGCGAGATCTGACCGGCGTTGAGTCGGTTGCCGTGACCCTCACCGCCGACCGCGCGCCCGGCGGTAAGCCGAGCGGCGGCAATGGCGCTGGACGGGAAGCCACGTCCGGGTCGCCCACCGCCCGCGGTGCAGCCCAAGCGGCGCGCCATCGCACCGGCGCCATCCCCGGAGTTGCCAACATCATCGCCGTCGCCTCGGGTAAGGGTGGCGTCGGCAAATCGACCACGGCGGTCAATCTCGCGCTCGCGCTCAAGGCGCGCGGCCTCAGAGTGGGCATCCTCGACGCCGACATTTACGGTCCCTCGATGCCACGCCTTCTCGGCATCAAAGGCAGGCCGCAGCAACTTGCCGGCGACAAGCTCGCGCCGATGGAAGCCTTTGGCTTGAAGGTTATGTCCATGGGCTTCCTCGTCGATGAGGAGACGCCGATGATCTGGCGCGGGCCCATGGTGATGTCGGCGCTGTCGCAGATGCTGAAGGACGTTGCCTGGGGCGAGCTTGACGTGCTGGTCGTCGACATGCCGCCCGGCACCGGCGACGCGCAGCTCACCATGGCGCAGCAAGTGCCGCTCGCCGGCGCCATCATCGTCTCGACGCCGCAGGATCTCGCCCTGATCGATGCGCGCAAGGGCCTCAACATGTTCCGCAAGGTCGACGTGCCGGTGCTCGGGCTCATCGAGAATATGAGCACCTTCGTCTGCCCGCATTGCGGCGGCCGGTCGGACATCTTCGCCCATGGCGGCGCCAAATCCGAAGCCGAGCGGTTGGACGTACCCTTCTTGGGCGAGGTGCCGCTGATCATGGCCATCCGCGCGACGTCGGATGCCGGCAATCCGGTGGTCGTGAGCGAGCCAGCGTCTCCGGCAGCCGAAGCCTATCGCGACATCGCCGCGAAGGCCTGGGCGGAGCTCGAGCGCCGCAAGGGCGAAGCGCGCGCGGCGCCGAGGATCGTGATGGAAAGCTAGACGTTGGCGCGAGGCGCCGACTCAGTTAAGCGGAATCGAAGGGCGAGAGATTTGACCGGCGCGCCCTGATCGAAGCCGCCTTGACAGAACGACGACCCATCACCTTGCCGCTTTGCCTGCTTGGCGCCGGAGCCGTGCACGGGCTCTGCGTCGCGGCGCTCCTTCCCATGCTGATTACCTTACCGGGTCCAGGCAGCGTCGACCCGAGCGGTCCCGTCATTATCGACGTCGACTTGGTGCCGGCATCGTCCGCCAAACCTCGCGCTGACTCGCAACCGAGCGAGTTCGGCAGGATCGACGACGCGCCACTGACGACCTCGGCCCTTCCCGCCGTGCCGGAACCTGCCGCGCCTCCGGCGCCGCCAGAGTCAGCTCCAGCCGCTGCGGATGCCGTGCCTTCTGCGCCGCCTGGGACAGTGCCAGCGGTTGCCGAGGCTGCGCCTCCTGCCCCGTCCGAGACGGCCCCAGCCGTTCCAGAGGCGGCATCTGCCAAGGCTGATTCAGTTGCGGATACTTCCCCTCCCGCCGAAGCGCCCCGGCAGGCCGAGCCCGATCAGTCCGTGCCGAGCGTGGCCGAAGTTGCTCCAAGCGGCACCGACCCCGTGACGACCCAGTCCGCCACGCCCGTGGCCGTGCAGGGCGCTCCCGAACAAGGCCCCGCCAAGGAAGCCGAGAGCACCGAGAGCGGAATCGATCGGCTGCTGCAAGAGCCTGACCGGCCAGCGGCGCCTCCGGTGAGTCAGACACCGGCGGAGCCGGCAGCATCTGTCGCCCGCGTCGAGCCCGCTTCGCCAGAACCATCGCTCATCAAGCCGGACGCCCCGGCGGCGGCCAAAGAGCCGGTTTCCAAAGCCGCCCGGAGCGCCAAGGCGCCCGCCAAAGCAGGAGCCGCAGTGGCGAAGAAGCCTGGCACCGCGCCTGCCAAGCGGACAGTCTCGCGGGCGCGCCGCCCCGCCAGGGCGCAGGCGCCAACCGCGGCCAATCAGGGAGCCGGATCCAACGGGTTTTTCGGGGGCGTTTTTGCCGCTCCCTCTGCCCCGGCCAAAGCAACGTCGACGCGGCGCACCACCACGCAACGCTGACGGCGGTTACGCCCTAACGAGGGCAAAGCCTCAGGCGGCGCTGCTTCTTGCCTTGATCTGCTTGAGTTTCAGCGGCGGCTTGCTGGCCGCTTCGGGCGTGCCGGGATAGCCGTAAAGAAAACCCTGCACCTGCGGGCAGCCGAATTCGCGCAGCATCGCTGCAGCACGCCGTAAGCGGCTTGCTTAACGAAGTCGTGCAAGGACGACCGGCGCGAGAGCGCAAGGCCCGGATCTAGCAGAGAAAAATACTTAGAATGCGAGGGAATCCGGTAAGCATCGCCTTGCCGGCAAGCTCAGCCGCCCGTGGTCGACATGGTGCGGGAAATCGAGGGCTTGCCCTGTCGCTCGATGACAAAATCGTGGCCTTTTGGCTTGGCCGCGATCGCCGTATCGATCGCGGCGTGGAGCAGATGGTCGGCCTCGCTCGCCCTGAGCGGCGCCCTGAGATCGGCGGCGTCCTCCTGGCCGAGGCACATATAGAGGGTGCCGGTGCAGGTCACCCGCACCCGATTGCACGACTCTGCAGAAATTATGCGTCATGGGCGTGATGAAGCCGAGCCTGCCACCGGTCTCACGCACCTCAACGTAACGCGCCGGACCGCCTGAGTGGTAGGAAACGTCTTCGAGCGTGAAGCGCTTGGCGAGCCGCGCGCGCACCAGGCTGAGCGGCAGATATTGCTCGGTGCTCGCTGCCGGTCTCGACCCATCGGCATGGTCTCGATCAGGTGAGGTCGAAGCCTCTTTGGCTGAAGCGCATGAGCTCGGCGAACTCGTCCTCGTTGACGGCGAAGGCCACCGTATTGATCTTGATCTTCAGCCCGGCACGATCCGCGGCATCGATGCCGCGGATGACCTGATCGAAGTCGCCCAGCGGGTGATGAGCTTGAACTTGGCCGAATCGAGCGTGTCGAGGGAGACGTTGATGCGCTTAACGCCGCAATCGGCCAGCGCCTCGGCGTGGGTGTGCAGCTGGCTGCCGTTGGTGGTTAGCGTGAGCTCGTCGAGGCCGACGCCGAGATGGCGCGACAGAGACTTGATCAGCCACATGAGATTCTTGCGGACCAGCGGCTCGCCGCCGGTCAGCCTGATCTTGCGCACGCCTTGGCGATGAAGGCGGAGGTGAGCCGGTCGATCTCCTCGAGCGTCAGCAAATCCTTCCTCGGCAGGAAGGTCATGGTCTCGGCCAGCAATAGACGCAACGGAAATCGCAGCGGTCGGTGACCGGACGCGCAGATAAGAGATGAGCCGGCCGAACGGGTCAATCATGGGTTGAGTCAGCGCCGTCATGTCTCGTCCTTAGCCAGCGGCTTGGCCTTGCGGCTATAGACCTTGACGCTCTTGACCACGCGCTTGCGGTAGCGCGGGTCTTGCAGAGCGACAGCGAACCTGTCCCGGCGCTCGATCGTCCGTTTTCCTTGCATCTTTCGCCCGCTCGCCGTTTTCCGTTTCGTGGGCGGCCTCGCATCCATCGTGACGGCTCTTGTCTTCGACCCTAATATAGCGATTGATCCTTTCCCATAACATGCGTGGCCGCTCAAGGAGATCGAAGATGGAAGAAGCGCTTCAACATGTCGATGCGGAGAGTTCCTGAAAGAAGTAGGCGTTATGCAGCAGGAGATCGGGCGCGTGGTGCGGAGGTGTTGGCCGGCATCGGCAAGGTCGGTAGATCGTGCTGCGGGAGAAGGCACCGGCCTCCGCCATGTGGTTGACGGCGAGATCGACCTCGGTAAGGGCGAATGGCCGCAGACGATCCCTGGCCCACCGAGCTGAAGCTCGACAAGGACCGCGCTTGCTCACGGTGACCTTCGCCGAAGGCGCGAGTTTTGCGTTGCCTGCCGAGCTTTGCGGGTCATGAGCCCGAGCGCCGAGGTGCAGGGCCACAGCCGGGCGCAACGCGTCATCGTGCCGGCCAAGAAGTCCGAGCGCCACGCGCTCGAACCCGTCGGCAATTACGCCGCACGCATCGTGTTCGACGACAGCCACGATTCCGGGCTCTACGCTTGGGCCAATCTGCGCGAGCTCAGCGAGAACAAAGAGGCGCGCTGGCAGGCCAACTCCAGCTTGCGCAACGCCGGAGACATTAGGCTGCCTGCACCCTATAGATGTGTCTCGGCGATCTCGCTATAGATGCGTCTTGGCGATATCGTCGGCGACGTCGTAGCGGGCCAACGGTTAAGAACGCCGTAAGCGGCTTGCCTAACGAAGTCGTGCAAGGACGACCGGCGCGAGAGCGCAAGGCCCGGATCTAGCAGAGAAAAATACTTAGAATACGAGGAAATCCGGTAAGCATCGCCTTGCCGGCAAGCTCAGCCGCCCGTGGTCGACATGGTGCGGGAAATCGAGGGCTTGCCCTGTCGCTCGATGACAAAATCGTGGCCTTTTGGCTTGGCCGCGATCGCCGTATCGATCGCGGCGTGGAGCAGATGGTCGGCCTCGCTCGCCCTGAGCGGCGCCCTGAGATCGGCGGCGTCCTCCTGGCCGAGGCACATATAGAGGGTGCCGGTGCAGGTCACCCGCACCCGATTGCACGACTCGCAGAAATTATGCGTCATGGGCGTGATGAAGCCGAGCCTGCCACCGGTCTCACGCACCTCAACGTAACGCGCCGGACCGCCTGAGTGGTAGGAAACGTCTTCGAGCGTGAAGCGCTCGGCGAGCCGCGCGCGCACCAGGCTGAGCGGCAGATATTGCTCGGTGCGGTCGCTGCCGGTCTCGCCCATCGGCATGGTCTCGATCAAGGTGAGGTCGAAGCCTCTTCCGTGGCTGAAGCGCATGAGCTCGGCGAACTCGTCCTCGTTGACGCCGCGAAGCGCCACCGTATTGATCTTGATCTTCAGCCCGGCACGATCCGCGGCATCGATGCCGCGGATGACCTGATCGAAGTCGCCCCAGCGGGTGATGAGCTTGAACTTGGCCGCATCGAGCGTGTCGAGGGAGACGTTGATGCGCTTGACGCCGCAATCGGCCAGCGCCTCGGCGTGGGTGTGCAGCTGGCTGCCGTTGGTGGTTAGCGTGAGCTCGTCGAGGCCGGCGCCGAGATGGCGCGACAGAGACTTGATCAGCCACATGAGATTCTTGCGGACCAGCGGCTCGCCGCCGGTCAGCCTGATCTTGCGCACGCCTTTGGCGATGAAGGCGGAGGTGAGCCGGTCGATCTCCTCGAGCGTCAGCAAATCCTTCCTCGGCAGGAAGGTCATGGTCTCGGCCATGCAATAGACGCAACGGAAATCGCAGCGGTCGGTGACCGAGACGCGCAGATAAGAGATGCGCCGGCCGAACGGGTCAATCATGGGTTGCGTCAGCGCCGTCATGTCTCGTCCTTAGCCAGCGGCTTGGCCTTGCGGCTATAGACCTTGACGCTCTTGACCACGCGCTTGCGGTAGCGCGGGTCTTGCAGAGCGACAGCGAACCTGTCCCGGCGCTCGATCGTCCGTTTTCCTTGCATCTTTCGCCCGCTCGCCGTTTTCCGTTTCGTGGGCGGCCTCGCATCTATCGTGACGGCTCTTGTCATTCGACCCTAATATAGCGATTGATCCTTTCCCATAACATGCGTGGCCGCTCAAGGAGATCGAAGATGGACGAGCAGCGCTTCAACATGTCGATGCGGAAGTTCCTGAAAGAAGTAGGCGTTACGTCGCAGCAGGAGATCGAGCGCGTGGTGCGCGAGGAGGGCTTGGCCGGCAAGGGCAAGCTCAAGGTGAAGATGGTGCTGACGGGAGAAGGCACCAGCCTCCGCCATGTGGTTGACGGCGAGATCGACCTCGGGTAAGGGCGAATGGCCGCAGACGATCCCTGGCCCACCGAGCTGAAGCTCGACAAGGACCGCGCCTTGCTCACGGTGACCTTCGCCGACGGCGCGAGTTTTGCGTTGCCTGCCGAGCTGTTGCGGGTCATGAGCCCGAGCGCCGAGGTGCAGGGCCACAGCCCGGAGCAACGCGTCACCGTGCCGGGCAAGAAGTCCGTGCGCATCACGCGGCTCGAGCCCGTCGGCAATTACGCCGCACGCATTGTGTTCGACGACAGCCACGATTCCGGGCTCTACACTTGGGCCTATCTGCGCGAGCTCGGCGAGAACAAAGAGGCGCGCTGGCAGGCCTACCTCTCCGAGCTTGCCGCGAAACGCCTGACACGCTAGGCTGCCTACACCCTATAGATGCGTCTCGGCGATCTCGCTATAGATGCGCGTCTTGGCGATCTCGTCGGCGTCGTCGGTCGCCGGGTCGGGGTTCTCGCTCGGATCGGTCGTCACCGTCTCCGAAGGCGGGCAGCCAAAAGGGGAGTTGGACACGGCAAATGCGGGCGGTGCCGCGAGCAGGGCAACGAGCGCCACCCAACCAATTCCATAACGCATAAATGCTTCTCCCTACTCCCCGCGTTAAGCAGGGGGTCGCCTTGGACATTTTCCGTCAGGTCCTTGAAACTCCCCTCGGCCGAGGCGACTATAGTAGGGGAATGGGCGAGCGCCGCCAGCCTAGCTTCCGTCACCACTTCGTCACAGCGGTTCCGGCGCTCCGTCGCAAAAACGTGATAATCCGGGTGCAATCGTCTTAAGAGCGAGCTTGAATGATTCGCTTCTTCCTTGCGGGGAGTAGGTCTTGAGCGATCAGGCACAGCGAGGCACCCCACCCCTATCCGATAGCCTGCTGGGGCGGTTTGCCTCCTGGATCATGCGTGGCTTTGCCGAGCTGTTTGCGCGGCTTCGGGCCTCGCTTTGGCTGATCGTCGCGGTCGCCGTGATCATGATATCGCTGGTGGTTCTCGCCCATCTCTCGCTCCCCTTCGCCGTTGCCGCTTTTCTCGGCTTCGTGATGTCGGTGGCCCTGCTCCCCCGTCACGAGCTCGATGAGGCGCACGGCGCCGACTCCATGCATCTCACCGCCTCGGCGCGGGCGGTCGCGCAGATGCAGGTGGTGGCGGACGCGCTGCCCGACCCTGCGATCCTGCTCAATGCGACGGGACACGTGCTGTTTTGCAACGCTCCGGCAAGGGGGCTGTTCGCGGCCCTGCGCGAAGGCAGCCACATCGCCTCGGTGATCCGCACGCCTGAATTCCTCGACGCCGTGAGCACCGCGCCGTTACGCGGGCGTGTGGTCACCGTGACCTATGCCGAGCGCGTTCCGGTCGGCCGGCGCATGGCCGCCACGGTCGCGCCGCTGGTGCGCGGCTCGGAGCCAGACAGCAACATCCTCGTCCTGTTGCGGGACCTGACCGAGATCGAGCGCATCAACCAGATGCGGGCCGATTTCATCGCCAATGCGAGCCACGAGCTGCGCACGCCGCTCGCCTCGTTGCGCGGCTTCATCGAGACGCTGCAAGGTACCGCCAAGGACGACCCGAGAGCCCGCGAGCGCTTCCTCGCCATCATGGCCGAGCAGGCCTCCCGCATGACGCGCCTCATCGACGCGCTGCTCTCGCTGAGCCGCGTCGAGATGAACGCCCATGTGCCGCCGAGCGGTCTCGTCAATTTGAATGACGTGCTCGATCATGTCCGCGACACGCTTGAGCCGATCGCGAGGGAGTCGGGCGGGAACAACCTCAAGGTGGGACGCTTTCCGCGCCCTGCAATCGTCCGCGGCGACCGTGACGAGCTCGTTCAGGTGTTTCAGAACCTCGTGCAAAACGCGCTGCGCTATGGCGTGAAGGGTGGCGAGGTGCGGCTTGAGCCCAAGCACATGCCGCCGCTTGGCCGCCAGCTCGGCCGCTATGCCATCGCCGTGATCGACCAGGGGCCCGGCATTGCGCCGGAGCATCTGCCAAGACTGACCGAGCGCTTCTACCGCGTCGACGTGGCCTCGAGCCGCGAGAAGGGCGGCACCGGGCTTGGGCTCGCCATTGTCAAGCACATCCTCAATCGCCACCGCGGCGAGCTCGTCGTCACCTCGCGGGCCGGCAAGGGGTCGAGCTTCACCGTGCTGCTCGACGCGGCCCGTGAAACTCTGCCCGTCAAGGCGACCGCCGCCGAATAGCCCGCCACGTATGCGCGGGCTAGGCCGATTGCTTCGGAGCGTCCGCCGGCGTCCTGCCGATCTCTTCGAGCTTATGCTGAAGCGACAGCTTGCTCAGCCTGTCGAACGGCAGGCTGACGAAAATGCCGATGCGATTGGTCAGCATGCGCAAACTGTCGGCGAAAGCGAGCTGCCGCTCGGCTTCGCTGCCTTCGGCGATTGCCGGATCAGGCAGGCCCCAATGGGCGGTCATCGGCTGGCCCGGCCAAATCGGGCAGACTTCCTTTGCCGCGTTGTCGCAAACGGTGAAGACGAAATCGAGCTTGGGCGCGCCCGGCGCCGCGAACTCCTCCCACGACTTGGAGCGCAGGCCACTTACGTCGTAATGGGCGAACTCGAGCACCCGCAGCGCGTTGGGGTTGACCTTTCCGGCTGGCTGGCTCCCGGCACTGAAAGCTTTGAACCTGCCGCGGCCCAAACGGTTGAGAACGATTTCGGCAATGATCGAACGCGCGGAGTTTCCCGTGCAGAGAAAGAGAACGTTGAGCGGATCTTTGTTGGACACGACCTTCACGGCTTCCCTCCTAGCAACACGCCGCCAAGGCGGACGCGATGAGCGGCTCACAGACCTCCGGACGTCCCCGGCAGCAATCCTCGACGAGAAACGCAAGGAGTTGACGCGTGCCGTCCAAGTCGACGGCGTAAATGATCGACCGTCCGTCCCGGCGCGACTTCACGAGCCCGGCGCGCGACAGGATGGCGAGCTGCGCCGACATCGTATTGTGCGGCACGGCGAGAGCCCGGGCGATCTCGCCGGCGGCCATGCCGCCAGGTCCGCGCTTGATGAGCAGGCGGAATACTTGGAGGCGGCTTTCCTGGGCGAGGGCCCCGAGAGCCGTTACGGCGCGCGTTGAGTCCATAAGTCTCGATTTAACGACACTTTACCCGAACGTCAACCTCTGGCAGTTTTCCTCGCTGCAAGCCGAATGTGGCTGGGCTGTCCACAGGCCGTTTCTGGGGCTTTCGGCGCTGTTATAGAACTGTCACATAAGTGACATAGTAGCGTTATTGCGCGGCGTTAACGCTCGCCCCGACGGTTGGGGAAGGGTCCCCTGCCGGGAGGTTCCCATGGGAACCGGATATCTCCACCCTACAGGGAGAGCGACGATGAGGTTTATGTCCTATGCGGCCGCTGTTGGCTTAGCCGCAGCGTTCACCATCACCACCGCGCAGGCCGCCGATATTTCGGGTGCCGGCGCAACATTCCCCTATCCGATCTATGCGAAATGGGCCGATGCCTACAAGAAAGAGACGGGCGACGGTCTCAACTACCAGTCGATCGGTTCCGGCGGCGGCATCAAGCAGATCGAGGCGAGCACCGTCACCTTCGGCGCTACCGACAAGCCGCTCGGTCAGGAAGAGCTCGATAAGAACGGCTTGATCCAGTTCCCGATGGTCATGGGCGGCATCGTTCCCGTGGTCAATCTCGAAGGCATCAAGCCCGGCGAACTCGTGATCGACGGGCCGACCCTTGCCAAGATCTTCATGGGCGAGATCACCAAATGGGATGATGCGGCGATCAAGAAGCTGAATGAGAAAGCGAAGCTTCCCTCCACGGCGATCGCCGTCGTGCACCGCTCCGACGGATCGGGCACCACCTTCAATTTCACCAACTACCTCGCCAAAGTAAGCCCCGACTGGAAATCCAAGGTGGGCTCCGACGCGGCCGTCGAGTGGCCGACCGGCATTGGCGCCAAGGGCAATGAGGGCGTCGCCAACAACGTGGCCCAGACCAAGGGCTCGATCGGCTACGTCGAATATGCCTATGCCAAACAGAACAAGCTGACTTTCACCGACATGGTGAACAAAGACGGCAAGACGGTTGCGCCGGAGATGCCGTCCTTCCAGGCCGCGGCCGCCAACGCCGATTGGTCATCGGTTCCGGGCTTTGCGGTGATCCTGACGGAGCAGCCGGGGGCAGCCTCTTGGCCGATCACCGCGGCGACCTTCATTCTGATGCACACCGTCCCGGCGGACGCGGCAAACTCCGCTGCCGCGCTCAAGTTCTTCGACTGGGCCTACAAGAACGGCGACAAGATGGCGGGTGAGCTTGACTACATCCCGATGCCCGATAGCGTCGTTGCGCTCGTCAAGAGGGAATGGGCCAAGATCAAGGACTCCGCCGGGCAAGCCCGTCTTTGCCATGAACTAACCGATCTGGGTCGAGGCAGGAGCATCACCTTCCGCTCCTGCCTCAATTCCAGCGTGAGTGGACGAGCTTGCAAAAAGGGCTAATAAGCATGGATATGGCACTCCAATCCGTGCCCATTCAGGTCCGGGTCAACAGCGAGCAGCGCGCGAAGATCTTGCGCGGCTTTCGCATCGGCGACCGGACTTTCCGCGTCCTGACGCAAGGCGCGGCCATCGCCGTGCTGGTGATTCTCGCCGGCGTCATGCTCTCGCTGGTCCATGGCTCGCTGCCTGCCTGGAAGGCCTTTGGTTTCGACTTCTTCACGTCGCAAAGCTGGAATCCGGTCACCGAGAAATTCGGGGCCCTGCCGGCCATCTACGGCACGCTGCTGACCTCCGTCATCGCCATGGTGATCGGCGTGCCGATCAGCCTCGGAATCGCGGTTTTCCTCACCGAGATCTGTCCCGAACGCTTGAAGCGGTCGATCGGCATCGCCATCGAGCTGCTCGCCGGCATCCCGAGTATCATCTACGGCATCTGGGGCCTGTTCGTGTTCGCGCCGTTCTTTCAGACCTATCTGCAGCCGTGGTTGATCGACGCCTTCGCCAACATTCCGGTGCTCAACCAGCTCTTCGCCGGGCCGCCCTACGGCATCGGTCTTCTGACCGCCGGCCTGATCCTCGCCATCATGGTGCTGCCCTTCATCACCTCGATCACGCGGGAGGTATTCGAAACCGTTCCCCCGGTGCTGAAGGAAGCGGCCTATGGCATCGGCTGCACGCGATGGGAGGTGGTGCGCCGGGTGGTCATCCCGTTTACGCGCGTCGGCATCATCGGCGGCGTCATGCTGGGCTTGGGCCGCGCGCTCGGCGAGACCATGGCCGTGACCTTCGTCATCGGCAACGCACACCGCATCGTGCCCTCGATCATGGCGCCCGGCACCACCATCTCGGCCTCGATCGCCAATGAATTCACCGAAGCGACCGGCGATATCTACACCGCCTCGCTGATTGCCCTTGGCCTGATCCTCTTCTTGATCACCTTCATCGTGCTCGCTGCTGCGCGGCTGATGCTGATGCGGATCGCTCAGAAAGCGGGGAAATAGCCATGGCTCGCCCCGCACCTCAACGCACGTTACGCCCGCAGGCGCAGTACCAATTATGCTGGCGACAGCGCTGTCGGTCGGCGCGGCTCTCTTCGGCTTGACCTGGCTCGCCTTGATCCTGACGGTGCTGGTGGTGAAAGGCGTGGGCGGTCTCTCGCCGGCGGTCTTCACCGAGATGACGCCGCCTCCGGGCGGCGCCGGCGGCTTGCTGAACCCCATCGTCGGCAGCCTGATCCTGACGGTGCTGGCCGTGGCGTTCGGTACGCCGCTCGGCATCCTCGCCGGCACCTATATGGCCGAATATGGCCGCTATTCGAAGCTCACCATGGTCGTCCGCTTCATCAACGACATTCTCTTGAGCGCGCCGTCGATCGTCGTCGGCCTGTTCGTCTATGAGATCATGGTCGCGCAGATGGGCCATTTCTCGGCCTGGGCCGGCGCGGTGTCGCTCGCCATCATCGTCATCCCCGTCGTGGTGCGCACCACAGAGGACATGCTGATGCTGGTGCCCAACACCTTGCGTGAGGCCTCCGCCGCGCTCGGCTGCCGCAATGGCTGGTGATCCGCCACGTGGCCTACCGGGCCGCGCGCGCCGGCATCACCACCGGCGTGCTGCTCGCCGTCGCCCGCATCACCGGCGAGACCGCGCCGCTCCTGTTCACCGCGCTCAACAATCAGTTCTTCAGTTGGAACCTGAACGCTCCCATGGCGAGCCTTCCCGTCGTGATCTTCCAGTTTGCGCTGAGCCCCTACGAGGATTGGCAGCAGCTCGCCTGGACGGGGGCTCTCCTCATCACTGCTACGGTGCTGGGCTTGAGTATCCTGGCGCGCATGCTTGCCTCGAAAAGGATGCCGACATGAGCCTAGCCATTCATACTGACGTGAAAGAGCAAGCGATCGCCGCCGCCACCGCGGAGAAACTCGAGGAGAAGGTGGCGGTGCGCCGCCTGAACTTCTATTACGGGAATTATCGCGCGCTCGCCGACAACAACTTCAATTTGTACAAGAACAAGGTGACGGCGTTCATCGGCCCTTCCGGCTGCGGCAAGTCCACGCTGCTGCGCATCCTGAACCGCATCTACGACCTCTATCCAAACCAGCGCGCGGAAGGCGAGGTGCTGATCGACGGCGAGAACATCCTCAGTCCGCACCAGGACGTGAATCTGCTTCGCGCCAAGGTCGGCATGGTGTTCCAGAAGCCGACGCCGTTCCCCATGACCATTTACGAGAACATCGCCTTCGGCATCCGCCTCTATGAGCAGCTCCCCAAAGCCGAGCTCGACGCCCGCGTCGAGGATGCCTTGCGGCGCGGCGCATTGTGGGAGGAGGTCAAGGACAAGCTCGACGCGAGCGGCTTGAGCCTGTCCGGCGGACAGCAGCAGCGGCTCTGCATCGCCCGCACCGTCGCCATCAGGCCCGAGGTGATCCTGCTCGACGAGCCGTGCTCGGCGCTCGATCCGATCTCCACCGCCAAGATCGAGGAGCTGATCGACGTGCTGAAGCGCGACTACACCATCGCCATCGTCACCCACAACATGCAGCAGGCGGCGCGCACCTCCGACTACACCGCCTTCATGTATCTCGGCGAGCTTGTGGAGTTCGACAACACCACCCAAATCTTCACCAATCCGAGGCTTGAGCGCACGCAAGACTACATCACCGGCCGCTTCGGCTAGAGCGGACCTGTCGAGGCCGCACGCGCATTTGAGGAGAATGACCAGAGATGGATACGCACGAACACATCGTCAGGTCCTATGAGGACGAGCTATCCTCGCTCAACAACAAGATCGCCAAGATGGGCGGTCTCGCCGAGCAGGTCCTCGGGCAGTCCATCGACGCGCTCGAAGGCCGCGATCCCGCCCTTGCCGGCGCGACCATCCAGCAGGACGAGGCGATCGACGAGCTCGAGAAGGAGATCGAGGAACAGGCCATCGTCATGATCGCCCGGCGCCAGCCGCTGGCCTACGACCTCCGCCAGATCATGGCGGCGCTCCGCATTTCCACCGACCTCGAGCGCATCGGCGATCTCGGCAAGAATATCGCCAAGCGCGCCTTGGCCGTGGTCGGCGAGCAGCAGCCGAAGCAGCTGATGCTGGGCCTTAAGCATATGGGCGAGCTGGCGCTCGGCCAGCTTAAGGAGGTGCTCGACGCCTATATCGAGCGCGACGCCGACCGCGCCTTGAAGGTCTGGTACAAGGACGAGGAAATCGACGCCATGTACAACTCGCTGTTCCGCGAGCTGCTCACTTATATGATGGAGGATCCCCGCAATATCGGGCTCTGCACCCATCTCCTGTTCGGGGCCAAGAACATCGAGCGCATCGGCGATCACGCCACCAACATCGCCGAGACGGTGTACTTCCTGGTGCATGGCAGCGCCATCACCGATCAGCGCCCGAAGGGCGACAACACGAGCTCCACGCCGGTGGCGCTCAAGCGCTCGGCGGGCTGAGATGTTGACCCCGGCGACCGTGAACCCCAGAGCCAAGGTTCTCGTGGTTGAGGACGAGGAGCCTCTAGCGCTCCTGCTCCGCTACAATTTGGAGGCCGAAGGCTACACCGTCGAAGTCGTGCATCGTGGCGACGAGGCGGAGGTGGCCATAGCCGAAAGCTCCCCGGACCTGATCGTGCTCGACTGGATGCTGCCCGGCATCTCCGGGCTTGAGCTGTGCCGACGCTTAAGGACGGGCAAGGATAGCCGCACCATTCCGATCATTCTGCTGACGGCACGCAGCGAGGAGAACGACCGCATCAGGGGCCTCACCACCGGGGCCGACGATTACGTGGTCAAGCCCTTCTCTCTCCCCGAGCTGATGGCCCGCGTGCATGCCATCCTGCGGCGCACCAACCCCGAGCGTATCGCCTCGGTGTTGAGCGTTGGCGACATCGAGCTCGATCGCGAGTCGCACCGCGTGACGCGCAACGGCCGCCAAGTGCATCTCGGCCCGACCGAGTTCCGCCTGCTCGAATTCCTCATGCAGAGCCCGGGCCGCGTTTTCAGCCGCGCGCAGCTGCTCGATGGGGTGTGGGGCCGCAACGTCTATGTCGATGAGCGCACGGTCGACGTTCATATCGGCCGCTTGCGCAAGGCGATGATGCGCGGGCCCGAGCAGGACCCCGTGCGCACCGTGCGTGGCGCGGGTTACGCCTTCTCGGACAAGCTGGAAGAGACCGTCTGACCTTAAACGCTGCCACGCGGGGCTTCATACCTCCCCCTTGTGGGGAGGTCCGGCGCCGCGAAGGCGGCGCTGGGGTGGGGGTCGTTCAGGGGGATCCGCTCACCCCACCCGGCGACCCTGGCCTCAAGGCTAGGCTCGCCACCCTCCCCATCAAGGGGAGGGAGGGAGTCCGGTTGTAGCTCTACGGGACCTATCTCCGGCAATCGAGGACGCCACTGGACCGAGCAAACAGGACAAAAAGAAAGGCGCCTCGAACGGCGCCTCCCTTCCCCCGATTGACCGCAAACGGGCCCTATCCGAAAGCGAAGCTCTTTTCGCGCCGGCGCGTCGGTGCCGCCTGATAAGCGAGCCGCGCGTGGTGCTCGCAATAGGGCAGCGAACCGGAGGTCTTGCGGCCGCAGAAGTGAAATTCCTCCTCGCCCGGATCCCCGATCGGCCAATGGCACATCGCCTCTTTCAAGGTGAGAATGCTCGCCCGCTCGGCTGGCGGGATGTACAGCTCCTGAACCGGAGCCGGTGCAGGCTCGACTTCTTCTTCAAACACGGGCTTCAGCGCGACATTGCCGCGCGTGCCGAACAACAGGGAAGGGGCACGGTGTTGCCGCGGTGCTTGCACCCGCCGCGGCCGTGGGCTCGCCGAACGCGAGCTGGTGGCCCGGCCTGAAAGTCCGAGCCGATGCACCTTGCCGATCACCGCATTGCGCGTCACTCCGCCTAAGCGACTGGCAATTTGGCTGGCACTTAACCCCTCCGCCCATAGTTTCTTCAGCAGTTCGACCCTTTCGTCATTCCAAGCCATGGTTTTGCCTCCTCGTTTTCAACTCAAAATCCCCCCGTCTCGTCGCGAGACGGCGTTAGCAACGCTGATTTACTGCTGAGAAATGACCGCTCAGGCGCAACGCTGTACCACGAGATATTGTGGCCGAGCGATTATTACCCTACTAGTCCCAGGAAACTGCGGCAAGCGTCCGCCACGCTTGGTCCCGCGTTTTTCCACCGGACAGATGGAGTCTGCCATGTCTCTTGCAAGAACACAAACGGCAGAGTGGATGAAAGGGTGGATGACCGTTGGATAGAGCGTGCATCCGGGCTGATTGACAGCCCTGGGCGCGAGACCTAAAGCTCTTGAATTCCTTGCTGCCGCCCGTCGGCGGCAATTTTATTTTGGGACCTACCTCCCGTGTCGAAATCGGCCCTGCTTCCGACATATAGCCGCAGCGATCTGGCCTTCGAGCGCGGGCAGGGCGCCTACCTCTTCACGGCCGACGGCGAGCGCTATCTCGATTTCTCGTCGGGCGTCGCGGTGACCGCGCTCGGCCATGCCCATCCCCACCTCGTCGGGGCCCTGAACGAGCAGGCAAAAAAGCTCTGGCACGTGTCGAATTTGCACCGGATCCCGGGGCAGGAGCGGCTTGCGGCGAGGCTCTGCGAGGCGAGTTTCGCCGACTATGTGTTCTTCGCCAATTCCGGCGCGGAAGCCATGGAAGCCTCGATCAAGCTGGCGCGGCGCTACCACGCATCGCAAGGCGCGCCGGAGCGCTATCGGCTGGTCACCTTCGAGGGCGCCTTTCACGGCCGCACCCTTGCCACCATCGCCGCCGGCGGACAGGCGAAGCACCTCGAGGGCTTTGGCCCGCCCGTCGACGGCTTCGACCAGGTCTCCGCCGGCGACATCGGCGCGGTGGAGGACGCGATCGGCGAGGCGACCGCCGGCGTGCTGATCGAGCCGATCATGGGCGAAGGCGGCATGCGCGAGGTCTCGTGGGCTTTCTTGCGCGACTTGCGGGCTCTGTGCAACGAGAAGGGCATTCTGCTCCTGCTCGACGAGGTGCAGACCGGCATAGGTCGCACCGGGCGCCTGTTCGCTTATGAATGGGCCGGCATCACGCCGGACATCATGGCGACGGCCAAGGGCCTCGGCGGCGGATTCCCCGTCGGCGCCTGCCTTACCACGGCGGAGGTGGGTGCGGCGATGACGCCCGGGAGCCACGGCTCGACCTTCGGTGGCAATCCTCTCGCCATGGCGGTCGGCAATGCCGTGTTCGACGTGGTGCTGGCTCCCGGCTTTCTCGACCATGTGGCGGCGATGGGGCTTCGCCTGAAGCAGCGCCTCGCGGCGCTCAAGGACGAGCATCACGCCATCATCGAGGAGGTGCGCGGCCAAGGCCTGATGCTTGGGCTGAAATGTAAGGTGCCGAACCAGGCCCTGCTCAAGGCCCTTGTCGCCGAGCGGATGCTAACGGTGCAGGCCGGCGACAACGTCGTGCGCCTCTTGCCGCCGCTCATTATCGGTGAAGCCGAGATCGACCTTGCCTGCGCCAAGCTCGATGCCGCCTGCGCGAGCCTCCACGACGGCGCTCGTCTCCAAGCCTAACGCCAACGAGCCAAGCGAGCCTCCATGCAGCCTAGGCATTTTCTCGATATTGACGCGCTGGATCGCGAGACTCTGCGCGCGATCCTCGACGAGGCTCATGCCATGAAGGTCATGGGCCGCTCGCGTTTGCCAGACACCGTCAAGATTTCGACCTGGCGCCGTGCTCGCCATGATCTTCGAGCAACCGTCGACGCGCACACGCGTTTCCTTCGAGGTGGCGATGCGCGAGCTCGGCGGAACCTCGATCATGCTCAGCAGCGGCGACATGCAATTGGGGCGGGGCGAGACCATCGCCGACACCGCCCGCGTGCTGTCGCGCTATGTCGACGCGATCATGCTGCGCACCGGACCGCACGAGACCTTGCTCGAGCTTGCCAAGTACGCCACCGTGCCGGTGATCAACGGGCTGACGGTTCGCTCCCATCCGTGTCAGGTCATGGCCGACGTCATGACCTTTGAGGAGAAGAAGGGCACCATCAAAGGCGCGACGGTCGCCTGGCTCGGTGACGGCAACAACGTCGCCGCCTCCTGGGTGCACGCCGCCGCGCGCTTCGGCTTCAGGCTCAAGCTCGCCTGCCCGAAAAAATTCCGCCCCGCTGCGGAGCTGCTCGCTTGGGCGGCCGCCGAAGGCGCGCAGGTCGAGGCGGGTCAAGATCCTAAGGCGGCGGCAGAGGGCGCCGATTGCGTGGTGACCGACGTCTGGGTCTCCATGGGCGACGGCGAGGACAAGAAGAAGCGCAAGAATTTGCTGCGGCCGTTTCAGGTGGACAGCGCCATCATGGACTCAGCCAAGCCCGATGCGATCTTCATGCATTGTCTGCCCGCGCATCGCGGCGACGAGGTGACCGCCGAGGTGATCGACGGCCCGCAATCGGTGGTGTGGGACGAAGCGGAGAACCGGCTGCATGTGCAGAAGGCGATCCTCGCCTGGTGTCTCGACACCAAACGTCTCGACGCCGGGCGCCCCGGCGCCAAGGGCCGTCGCGTCGAGCGTGTCGGGGCGAAGTGATGTCGGAGCGTTCGGACGAGCGCATCGAGCTCGCCATCCCCGCCGATGATTTGATCCTGCCGTTCCAGGCCGATCAGGCCGAGGTGATCGGCCGCCTGGTCAAGCTCGGATCCGCGGTCGACACCATCCTGTCCCGTCACGACTATCCGGAGCCCGTGTCGAAGCTGCTCGGCGAGGCCGTGGCGTTGACCGCGCTGCTCGGCGCGTCGCTCAAATTCGAGGGCAAGTTCATCCTGCAGGCGACGACCGACGGCCCAGTCGACCTGCTGGTCGCCGACTATCAGGTGCCGGGACGCTTGCGCGCCTATGCGCGCTTCTCGTCCGAGCGGGTCGCCGCACTTGGTTCCGGCGATGGGCCCGGGCTGCTCGGCCACGGCCATCTCGCCATGACCATCGACCGTGGCGCCGAGATGGAGCGTTATCAGGGCGTGGTGCCGCTCGAGGGCGAAAGCCTGACCGAGGCGGCCGATTCTTATTTCCGCCAATCCGAGCAGTTGCCGACCTTCATCCGTCTCGCCGTCGCCAAGCATTATCGGGCGGGGCAGGCGGGGGGAGGCGGTTTGACCTGGCGCGCCGGCGGCCTCTTGGTGCAGAAGCTCACCCGTGAAGGCGGCCATGGCGGCACCGGCGACAGGGCCCTCGACGAGGAGGATTGGACCCGGGCGCGGGCACTCGCCGAGACCGTCGAGGATCACGAGCTGCTCGATCCTTTGCTGCCGCCCGACCGGCTGCTCTACCGGCTATTTCACGAGGAGCAGGTGCGCGCCTACCCGGCCCTCAGCCTTGAGACCTATTGCAGCTGCTCGCGCGAGCGGGTCGAGGAGCTGCTCCGGCGCTTCACCAGCGAGGATTTGACGGACATGGTGGTGGACGGCGAGGTGTGGGTGACGTGCGAGTTCTGCAACAGCCGCTACCGCTTCGATCCCGCCGACCTCGCCAAGGCCGAAGACGACAAAACTGACGCGTGAAGTCGCCTGTCATCGTTCTGCACGGCTCGGAGTTCCCGAACAATTCGGGCAATTCAGCGCCCCCACCCCGACGACGCTTGAAGGCGTCGTCGACGCTCCCCACAAGGGGGACGGATAGGTGTTTGCCGCAGTGCCACGGACTCCATCCCTCCCCTCGATGGGGAGGGTTGCGCGCAACGCGCGCCAAGTGGGGAGAGAGCGGCAACCTCGCGTTGCGGAGCCCCCGTGCGGTGCTCGGTGCCTATCGGCTGAGCTGATCCGCGAGCTTGGCGAGGAAGGCCATGCAGGCTTCGAGCTGTTCCACCGTGACGAACTCGTCCGCCGCGTGCGCTTGCGCGATATCGCCCGGGCCGCAGATCACCGTCGGGCAGCCGGCCTCCTCGAACAGCCCAGCCTCCGTTGCATAGGACACCGTGCGAGTGGCGTTGGCGCCGGTAAGAGCGAGCGCCAGACCGACGGCCTCCGAGCCGGGCTTGGCGAGAAAGGCGGGCACGCCGCCCTCATGGCTCGTCTCGATGCTGGCGGCGGGCGCCACGGCCCGCATGCGCGGCAGCAGCGTTTCCGAGGCGAAGGCGGCGAGCCGGTCGGGCACCGTCCGGGGCTCCGCGCTCGGCAGGCTGCGCACCTGCCATTGCAAGCGGCAGGTCTTCGGCACGATGTTCGTTGCTGTGCCGCCCTCGATCACGCCCACCTGCACGGTCGAGATCGGCGGGTCGAAGCGGTCATTGCTCTCCTCGGCCGACAGCTCGCGGCCGATGCGGTCGAGCGCCACGATCAGCTCCGCGGCGATGGAAATGGCATTCACCCCGAGCTGCGGCAGGCTCGAATGCGCCTCCTTGCCGGTGACAATGGTACGATAGGCATCGATGCGCTTATGGGCGTCGATCACTGCCATGCTGGTCGGCTCGCCGACGACGACGGCGCGCGGGCGGGGCAGATCGCTACCGAGCCGGGCGATCAGCGGCCGCACCCCGGTGCAGCCCACCTCCTCGTCATAGGAGAGGATGATGTGGATCGGCTCTTTCAGCGTGCGCGATTGGAACAGCGGCGCCGAAGCGAGCACGCAAGCGAGGAAGCCCTTCATGTCGCAAGAGCCTCTGCCGTACAGCTTGCCGTCGCCGAGCGTTAGCGTGAACGGATCGCTTGCCCAGCTCTGGCCCACCACCGGCACGCAGTCGCTGTGAGCGGAGAGGCCGATACCGCCGTCTCCCTCCGGCCCGATGGTGGCGAAGAGGCTCGCCTTCTCCCGGTCTGGCGAGGGCGTGAGCGTCGAGGTCACACCATGACCGGCGAGAGTGTCTTTGACGAAGGCGATGAGCTGCAGGTTCGACTTCGCGCTGGTCGTGTCGAAGGCGACGAGTCGGCGCAGCAGCTCCTGTACTGTCGAAAGAGAGGCCGGCAAGGGAACCCCTATGTGTCTGGAGGGCCCCGGCCCGAGCTAGGTGCGTTGCCCTGGGCCTGAAGCGCCGAAGCGCTCCGCCGACCTCGCTCGTGCCCTCAAGGCCTCAAGCTCGCGATCGCGTCGTGGCGCATTGGTGACGAGCCCGCAGATCAACTCGCGTGCCGCTTCGGCGACTTTGTCCACCGCCCGATCGAAGGCCATCTGATTTGCCTTGGAAGGGTGTGTGAAGCCGCTCAGCTTGCGGACGAATTGCAGGGACGATGCGCGGATCTCATCGTCCGTGGCGGGTGGCTCGAAGTTATAGAGAGTCTTGATGTTTCGACACATGGCATCCTCGCTCGGCGGTCGCGATTTTGCGAAAAAATGGCACACGGGTCCATCGCGGGCAAGACACGAGCGCGGTCCTATTGAGAGGCACGAAGCGCCTGGTCGAGATCGGCCTTGAGATCTTCCACGTCCTCGAGCCCAATCGAGAGTCGCACGCTCCGGTCGAAGATGCCGAGCTCGGCGCGGACCTCCGGCGTGAGGCGCTGATGCGTCGTGGTCGCCGGATGGCAGGCCAGGCTCTTGGCGTCACCGAGATTGTTGCTGATCTTGAATATCGTGAGCGCATTCAGGAAGCGAAACGCGTTTTGCTTGTCGCCCTTGACCTCGAACGCGATCATCGGCCCGCCAGCCGCCATCTGCCGCTTGGCAAGCCCGGCTTGCGGATGATCGGCGCGGCCGGGATAGAGCACGCGCGCGATCTCGCGTCGCTCGGCGAGAAAATCGGCGATCGCCGCAGCGGAGGCCCCATGGCGTTCGACCCGCAAGGTCAGCGTCTCCAGGCCCTTGAGCAGCACCCAGGCATTGAACGGGCTGAGCGAGGGGCCGGTATGCTTCAAATAATTGTGCAGCTTCTCCTCGATGAAGTCTTTCGTGCCGAGCACCACGCCGCCGAGGCATCGCCCCTGTCCGTCGATATGCTTGGTCGCCGAATAGACGACAATGTCGGCGCCGAGCGGCATCGGCCGCTGCAACAACGGCGTGGCGAACACATTGTCGACCACGACGAGGGCGCCGACCTTATGCGCGATCTTCGCCACTCCCTCGATGTCGACGAGCTCAAGCACCGGATTGGTCGGCGACTCGAAAAACACCGCGCGGGTACTTGGCCGCATGGCCGCCTGCCAGGCGGCAAGATCGCGGCCGTCGACCAGCGTGGTCGCGATGCCGTAGCGCGGCAGCAGATCCTCTACGATGTAGCGGCAGCTGCCGAACAGGGCGCGGGCGGAGACCACATGATCGCCGGCCTTGAGGTGACAGAGGAGCGAAGCAGCGACCGCCGCCATGCCGCTTGACGTGCCCCGCGCCGCCTCGGCGCCTTCCAGCGCGCACATGCGGGCCTCGAACATGGACACGGTGGGGTTGGCGTAGCGGCTATAGACATAGCCTTCCTCGTCGCCCTTGAAGCGAGCCTCGGCCTGCTCGGCGCTCGTATAGACATAGCCCGAGTTGAGGAAGATCGCTTCCGAGGTCTCGCCGAACTGGCTGCGAAGCGTGCCCTCATGCACGAGCTTGGTCGCCGGGCGCCAGGCGCTTGCGCGCTTCTTTTGATCCTTTTTTGTGGCCATGGGCCCTACTCCTCTATCTCGGCCGGGCACAAAAAAACCCGGACTTTGGCTGCCGCCAAAAGACCGGGATCGACGCTACGCGTCTCGCACGGCCTTTTAGCGACTTGTTTAACGTGGCTGCAAGCCGGCCGGCCAAATCACCACGAGGACGGATTAAGTCGCGGGAAGAGCCTCGCGTCAAGCCTTCTGAAGCGCCCGGCATCTTGTGAATCCGGGGGAGAAGAGCGAGGTAGAGCTGACTGGCGGTACCGATAAATGCCAAGACAATGACCCATGGAGCAGCCAAGTGAGCGCGACAGACTGTTTGAAGGGCTTCCCGAGAAGCCGCGAACCCTTGTGCCTGGAGCGTCCGTGAAAAGCTCGCTGGCCCGCACCGGCATCCTGCCAAGCCAGGCGCTGCGCTCGCTGATCGCCGCCGGCGAGATCAGGGCGGCGCCGGAGATCGATCCGGACCAGATCCAGCCGGCGAGCCTCGATCTCAGGCTCGGCAAGGTCGCCTATCGCATCCGCGCGAGCTTCCTGCCGGGGCCGAATGCGACCGTGCGCGACAAGCTGGCCGAGCTCAAATTCCACGAGATCGATCTCACCCGCGGCGCAGTGCTCGAGGCAGGCTGCGTCTATCTCGTGCCCCTGATCGAGCAGCTCAATCTGCGCGCGACCATCGCGGCCTTCGCCAACCCGAAAAGCTCGATCGGCCGCATCGACGTGTTCACCCGGCTGATCGCCGACCGCCAGGTCAGCTTCGACGCCGTGGAGGAGGGGTATAACGGGCCGCTCTTCGCCGAGGTCTGCCCGCGCACTTTCTCCATCAAGGTTCGCTACGGCTCGCGGCTGAACCAGATCAGGTTCTTGCGCCGCGTCGGCCAGCAACTCGACGCCGACGAGCGGCCGGGACGCGTCGGCGACCGGGCCTTGCGCGCGATCCATTCCGATGTCGGTCTGGTCGAGGGCGACGCCGCCATCCGCGAGGGGCTGAACCTCCGCATCAGCCTTCAGCCAGTCGGACCGTCCGGCCTGGTCGGCTATCGCGCCCGCCGCTATGCCGGCGTGATCGACGTGGACGAGATCGGCGTTTACGACGTCGGCCAGTTCTGGGAGGCGGTGCGCCTCGGCGAGGATAAGCGCCTGGTGCTCGATCCGCACGATTTCTACATCCTGGCCTCCAAGGAGAGCGTGTCGGTGCCGCCGGCCTATGTAGCCGAGATGGCGCCGTTCGATCCGTTGATCGGCGAATATCGGGTGCATTATGCGGGCTTCTTCGATCCGGGGTTCGGCTATGCCGAAGGGAAGGCCCCCGGGGCCAAGGCCGTGCTCGAGGTGCGCAGCCTCGACATTCCTTTCATCCTGGAGGACGGGCAGATCGTCGGCCGGCTTGTCTACGACAAGCTCACCGAGATTCCGGATCAGCTCTATGGCGACCGCATCGGCTCGCACTACCAGGCGCAAGGCCTGAAGTTGTCGAAGCACTTCAAGCAGGACTAGGCCGAGCAGCTGCCGCCGCCGAGGACGCAGAACTTGGCGCAATGGGGATGGCAGAGCTTCACCGCGCCGTGGTCGAACATGCCGCCATCGGCGCGCGCGGCTTGCGCCAGCGTCCGGCCCATCTCGAAGGCTGGATCGTAGGGGAGCAGCGTGCAGGGCAGCACAACGGGACGCGCAGCGCCTTTCCGCTTCACCACCATGCGGCAACTTGAGCACATCACATCGCTCGGGCTCTTGTGCAGGACCCCCCAGCAGGACGTGGTGATCTCCGGCACATCGGCGCGTTCATCCATCTCCGGGAACAGCACGAGCTCCAGCGGATCGAACGCATCGATGCCCCAGCCCCGCGCCGCGCTCAACTCCGCATAGCCTCTCCGCATCTCGGCCTCACTCTCGCCCCAGCAGGTGCGGCCGGCAAGCGCGAGCGCGAAGCCGTGGCGCGAGAGCCAATCGATCCCCTCGATCGTCTTGTCGAAGCTGCCCGCGCCCCGCTCCTCCTCATGCAGCGCCTTGCCGTAATGATCGAGGCTCACGCGCAGCACGAGCTTCCGTCCATAGGCCTCGCGGAGCGCCAGCAGCCCAGACTGGATGCGCGGGCGCAGCATCGGCTGCATGGCGTTGGTGAGCACGAGCACGGCGTGCCCATGGCCGAGCGCATCGCCGAGCATGGCGAGTATATCGGGGTTCATGAACGGCTCGCCGCCGGTGAAGCCGATCTCCGCGGTCGGCAGGCCAGCGTCCCTGATCTCGTCGAGGAAGGCGCGCACCTCGGCGCGGATGATATAGCTGAGCCGGTCGTTGTCCGGACTCAATTCGATATAGCAATTGCGGCATTCGATGTTGCACAGGGTGCCGGTGTTGATCCACAGCGTGCGCAAGGCCTCGAGCGGCACGCATGCGCGGGGCTCGCCGCCCGCGGTCCAGTCCGGATCGCGAAACTTCGCGTACTCGCGCGGGACGACGATATTGTCCATAACCCTTCAGGGCCGTTAGAGAGTGCCGGTGGCGGGGCGACTATACGAAAAAATCGGGCCGTTTCCCTTTCACGGCTCGGGCGTCCCGCTTCACGATGTCGGGAGGGCCACGCTTTTGACCCTCCACCGTCTCGTGCTATCAAATCGGCGGGCGCGGGTGTAGCTCAGTGGTAGAGCAGTAGCTTCCCAAGCTACGGGTCGCGGGTTCAATCCCCGTCGCCCGCTCCAAATTCAACTTAATCTTCAATAAGATAGCAAAAAGGCAAATAGACTTAGCTTTCTCTGAGGTCAGGGGGTAGCCTTCAGGGTAGCCCTCCAGAGTAAGTTGTCCAAATAGACAAGGGTTCAGGAAAAGTACGACAGGTTTCTGCGTGGCGTCGTTGAGGACGATTCCGCAGAGCAACAATCAGATGAACTGGTATCAGCTCGATTAAGGGCGCGCCCGCGACCGGGCTCTCGTGAACCGAACCCCTTCATGAACCGGTTTTCGGGCATGCGGCTTCGACCCTTCGCGCACCACATCAGCCGCACTTCATTGACGGGCACATGCATCCTTCTTTCCAGTTCACACCGACGGCCGCGCCTTCTTTTCCCAATGAGCGTTCCGTGCCGCCCGTGCCGACTAACCGTGTGGCACGGAAAGGACCCGGCCAGCCGTCAATCACCCAACGCAGCAAAAAGCGCCCGCCAATGACGGGGGCTCTTGCTCGGCGAACTGCCTCACGCGGATTTAGTAATAGCCCACGCAGTAGTTATAGCGACTCCACCAATAGGGGCTCCGGGTGATGAGGGCCTGTCGGCGCAGCCACCAGCAATCGTCCCCATAGGAGTAGTAATCGGGACCGTAGACCCAGACCCAGACGCCATTCCTAAATACCCGATGACGATGATGGAAGCGATCAAAGTCGTGGCCGCGCTCCGCAAATCGGCGGTGTTCGAACCGGTCGCCGCGGTTATGGCGCTCTGCGAATCGGCCACGATCACCGTGCTCGAAACGACCACCTCGCGGTCCGCGATTGAAGTCGCGGCTGCCGTAAGATTGCGGACCACTATAGGAGCGGCCACCATAGTCACGGCCACCGCCACGGCTGGCGAAGCCGCCACCACCGCGCGGGCCAGCGCCTAGGCTCGGACCACCGCCGCCGTAGCCGCCATGCCCGCCGCCGTAGCCGCCGCCGCCACCGCCTGTGTATCCACCACCACCGCCGCCGTGGCCGCCGCCCCCGCCGCCACCGCCACCGCCACCGCCACCGCCGCCACCGCCACCGCCACCGCCACCGCCGCCATGTACGAGGACAATGGCGCTGTCATGGATGGCACTTACAGCGTTCTTTAGGTCAGGCGCGCTACCCGCCTGAGTTGGCCCCAGCATCAGTGGGGCCAAGAGCAGGCTGCCCGCAAGGGCAGTCACTGCGGCTAAACTCGTTTGCATCAGATGTTCCTTTTCGGAGTTACTTCGGCCTTCGGCAAGGCCAAGAAGGCCGGTCTAAGACGGACATATGTGCTTTGTGCAACTTGAGTTAAAGCCTACTTCAAGTCTCCGCCCCTCCGCGCGTTTTTGCAGCGAGCGAAATTCCGGGCGGCTGCGCCCCCCGCTTGGAGGGTGGCATCGTGTGGATGGGTGCACACAAAGGCCCTCTGCCGATTGGCGGAGGGCCTTCCGATGTGCCTTAAAGAAGTCTCAGCTTACATAGGATGCTTGCTTGAGTAGTAAGTCTGCGCCTTCGCGAGATTGCCCGTGGGGTCCTTCATGAACTCGGCCATGGCTTCCTTGCTCCCAAAGCAATAGGTCTTGCCTTGAAGCTGCGCATTGATGGAGCAGTCCGTAGCAATGTCCTTGCCGAGAGAGAGGCCTTCTGTGCACATGTTGTTGAACTCTCCGGTAGCTGCCAGAGCCGCCGTGCCTAGACCGAGTAAGAGCGCGCCTGCAAAGGCGGACGTGATGTAATTTCTAACCATCGTTTCCTCCTGGGGGTTGAGGGCTTCGGGTTCCCACTTATAGCGCGCTGGGGACTCTACTTCCTGTAACCACAAGTCACTTAGGCGTGATGGGGCCGCCCGCTCGCATCATTGAGATTGAGCCAAAACGCGGCGTTCGCCGTGGTGACGCCATCCGCAAGCTGCGCGAGCACGACGGGTAGCGGCGCTTCTGGAACGGGAGCTAGAGCGAACTCATTGCGGAATGGGGAGAGGCAACCATGGACAGTTTTGAAGAGGCCGAGCTACAGCGACGAGTGGCCCGGATAGATCAATACATGGATGCGCTGCGCACTGGATTTGGTGATGATTGCTGTTCTTCGCCACTGCCGCCGCACTGGTCGAGTGGTCGGAGTTGTCGTTTATTTCGCCTTCGGAAATTGGATCACTGTCTGAAGAAACGCAGGTATCTCGGGTCTATTTGGTAGTGCGTAGCCGTGAACCTCGCCGTCCTTAAAACCTATGGCCAGCCGTAGGGCGCGGACGAGGTGTGCGGCATAGTTTGTAATCTCTTCAGCGCTGAAAACCTCGGCCTTAGTCAATGATCGCGTTTTTGAGCGCAGATGGAACACGTGTCCTTCGTTATCGTCTTCCAGGACAATGGAATGAACCACGCTATTGCGAACGTACGTGATGCCCTTCATGACGACTTTGAGTTCGTCAAAGACTTTGTTCGCGTGAGCGTTGAGTGGGGTGATTGACGCCAACTCGTTTATTCTGACATTGTAACGCAAGAACAGAATGTCATCCTGCCACTTTATGGTTAATGAAGAACAAAGAAGGCAAGCACGCCCACGATAGCCATGTTCCGAGCTCAAGCTTGGCGCCTCGCTAATAAGGAACCCTGGGGCTTTTAACTCTCATCGTCGTCTTAGGTGGATGTCTGGTCGTCCCTTGATAAAAAGGCGCATGACAGAATCACTAAACGCGCTAACTGCGGACCTAAAGCGCCTCACCGCAAGAGTGGCGGCTCTAGAAAAGCTCTTGGAACGCATCGTCCGTCAGAAGCCCGTCTCCCAAAAGCAATTGGAGCGGGCGTTGCGGCGTGCTGGTTTAAACGCGTCGGAAGCCCCGTCTCTGTGAGCACCTACTCGTCGAAGAGCCCGCCTCCCCGGCGCGAGACGATGCCCGTGCTTCGCGTTGAGGTTCATGGGGGTGAAATTGTTGTCGCCGCGTCGGACACCGATTATGTCGTGACGTATCACAAGCCGGAAAACTCCCCGCAGCTTCTCGCCAAGAGCTACCCGAGGAAAGAAGATAGGCGCGTCTCAATGACCCTGGCAGACTTCCTAACCGCTGCTTGGGGCCTCGCTAATGACAAGGCGCGGGAGTTGGGATGGATCGTCTAGTCGCCGGCCTTCGGCCATTGGCGGCATATGGTCCTTTGTTTCAGGGACCCAGTGTAGTTCAGCGAACCAGATAGGCAATTGCCGGGTCGCGATAGACTCGAATGATCTCGCCGCGTTTTAAGAAGCCGTCGCGCTGCCTCTCGCCGGCTATCAACCATGCAAACGTGCTCGCCACTTTTGAGCGCCCACGCACCCCATAAAGGCGTCGGTGCGCTTGCCGCAGTTATGCAGAACGCCAAGGCGACGATCCCCGCACCGATACTCTTGCGGGCCAGACTTTCGTCTGGTCCGCCCTAGGTTGCCCGTCTGTCATCGATTGTCCTCCACGCTCCCGACGCGCCAGGTCGACTTCGGCCGGCGCGCCACCGCATAGTTCCTCTACCAACTACACTCTGACCGCCTAAAAGTGCTTGTTTGGGGGAGCGTGGTCAAAGTGATCCCGACCGAGATAGAAGAAGCAGTCCAAAAGGCGGGCTTTTGGAGCCTCCGCATTTGAGCGCATCCACCTGGTGAAAGGCGTGGTGGGGGGTCAACCTATATCGCAGGCATCGCCCTTGGGGGGCTCGGTATAGTGGCCTTTTGGTTGCGTGATCCCGTGTTCTTGTCGCCAACGAGCAGCCAGGGTCTACTGCTCGCGACACCCTGCGACGTGCGTTGCAAAATGTTATTGGTATGCATCTAGCTCGGGGAGTCGCACAGCACTACAAACTAGAGATGTAATCTGGATTCTGGCAAGTCGTCCCCGGCCAAAGTAGAACAAGCCCGTGAACCGATGCGGCGCGAGTGATTCCCGGGCTAACCCGGCCAAGGTGCTGGCGTTCCTCGCCGCGCTGCTCGCCTTCATTACCGGCGCATCGGCCGCCTTCGCCCAGGCCAAGTCCGAGATCGTGCCCGACGTCTGGCAGGGCGACGTGCTCCTGCCCAAGCCCGAGATGCACAATCTCGAAAGGCTACGCTTCGTCACCGACAGCGACTATCCGCCATTCCATTATTTCGACGAGGAAGGGGTGCTGACCGGCTTCAATGTCGATCTCGCCAAAGCCATCTGCGAGACGCTCGCGGTCGAGTGCGAGATCCGCCCCGTCGAATGGGACGATCTCTTCACCAATCTCGACAGCGGCGATGCCGATGCGGCCATCGCCTCGATCCGCATCGACGCCGAAGCCCTGACCAAGGCCGACTTCACCGAGCGCTATTATGCGACGCCCGCCCGCTTCATCGCGCGGAAGGATGGCGAGCTCAAGGACGTCCGCCCCGAGACAGTGGCGGGCAAGAAGATCGGCGTGGCGAAGGGCACCGGCCACGAGGCTTATCTGAAGCAGTTCTTCCCGACCGCCGAGGTTGTGTCGTTCGACAGCGCCGACGATGCGCAGATGGCCTTGAAGGGGGGCCAGCTAGACCTCGTCTTCGGCGACGGCATCGGCCTCACCTTCTGGCTGAACGGGGTGACTAGCGACGGGTGCTGCGATTTCCGCGGCGGCCCTTATCTCGACGAAAAATTTTTCGGCGAGGGGGTGGGCATTGCCGTGAAGAAGGGCAACCGCCAGCTCGTCTCCATCCTCAATTACGCACTCGAGCAGGTTCATGCTTCGGGCCGCTATGAGAGTCTGTTCCTGCGCTATTTCCCGATGAGCTTCTTCTAGCTGCCAGCGATCAGACAGAGTGGGAGCACTGAGCTGCGCCGCTTGCTCTCCCCTCCCCCTTGAGGGGGAGGGATAGGGAGGGGGTCAAGCTTCGGGACTCACTTCCCTTTGCTGTTTGCGGGCTCGCCACTTACCCCCCTCCGTTCGTGCGTTGCACGAACGTGCTCCCCCTCAAGGGGGGAGCGGGAAGACGCGTTACTGCCGGATTCACTTGCGCTCGCGCCTCTGCCGCTCGTTCCCCGGAAGGGCAGCGCGAGGCTCCAGACGAACCGCGTCGGCGCCTCGGTCTGATAGGGGGTGAGCCCGATGGTCATGCCCCGCTGCCCGGCTTCGGGCTCGGCGAGATAGGTGCGGAACAGCCGGTCCCAGAGCGACAGGTTGAAGCCGTAATTCCGGTCATGCTCGTTCCGGAGCACCGAATGATGCACGCGGTGCATGTCGGGCGTGACGATGATGAGCCGCAAGATCCGATCGAGCCAGGAGGGAAGCGCGATATTGGCGTGGTTGAACATCGCGCAAGCGTTCAGGATCACCTCGAACAGGAACACCGCGAAGGGAGAAGCGCCGAGCGGCACCACCACGACGATCTTCCATAGCATGGAGAGGGCGATCTCGATGGGGTGGAAGCGTACCGCCGTGGTCACGTCGATGTCGCGATCGGCGTGATGCACCCTGTGCAGGCGCCAGAAGACCGGCACCTTATGCGAGACCAAATGCTGGAACCAGATGGCGAGATCGAGCACGAGCAGCGCGATCACGAGCTTGATCCAATAGGGCCAGGCGACCTGGTTGAGCAGCCCGAGCCCGTGCTCTTGCGCGAACAAGGCGGCGGCGACCGCGGCCACCGGCACTGCCAGCATGGCCATGAGCCGCAACACCACGATGTCCGTCCCGGCAATGCCGAGATTGGTGAGCCAGCGCCGCGCCTTGGAGACGCTGAGCCGCCGCTTCGGGCGGATCAGCTCGATCGCCGCCATGATAACGAAAACACCGGCGAACACGGCTAGGCGGGCAAGCCCTTCGTTCTGGCCGAGAAAACCGTTCATGGGACGAGACTAGCAGGCCAGAAGCGGGATTGGAGGCTCAATGCAGGTTCTTACCCGCAAGGCTCAAGCCGGCAACGCCGATGACCACGAGGGCGAGCGAGCCGAGCTTGATGAGGGTGAGCGGCTCGCGGAAATAAGCGATGCCAATCAACGCCGTCAGCGCCGTGCCGACCCCCGACCAGATGGCATAGACGACCGACAGCTCGAGGCGCCTGAGTGCCAGGATCACGGCGGCAAACGAGCAGACATAGAACACGATCACGCCGACCGACGGGAGAAGCTCGGCGAAGCCGCGCGACAGCTTCATCGAGGTGATACCGGCCACCTCGAACAGGATGGCGATGGAGAGAAGAATCCAGGGCATCCAGGGCAACGGCAAGCTTCTCCCGCCAATTGGCGACTCAGAGCGCAAGGGCGCTTGCCCCACTCAACAGCGAAACTGCATGACGCGGTGATGACAGGGACACGCTTCCACTCGCTCCCTAGGGAGTTTTTGCTTGTCAATTTCGCCGGCAAACGCGTCATTGATACCGCATCATTGAGCAGGTGGCTAAGCGCGTGCAGATGATCATCTCGCCGACACGTTGGGGGACGCGCCTGATTGCCGGCTGATCCCATCGCCAAGTCGTGAACGCCTGGTGGCAGTTCTCTCCCAGGTTCTTCACGAACTACCTCGAGGTTCTGGGTTTCAAGAGGACCACGGTCCTTCGGCATCGGCAACTCTACCAAATCAACGGAAAGGAGATTGAGATGTTCACGGTCGTTGGTCAAAGGTCGTAGACCGAGCCTCGTTGCTGCTAGAGCATCTCCAAGGGCTGCGCGCCGCGGGGCGGCGGGTAGGCACGTCTCAGCTCGGCGAAATCGGCCTCCGTCAGCGTAATATCCAGCGCGGCGCGGTTCTCGCGCACATGCGCCTCGCTCACGGCCTTGGGGATCACCATCATGTCCTCTTGCAAGAGCACGAAGGCAAGCGCGATTTGTGCAGGCGTTGCGCCATGCCGCGCGGCCACGTTTGCTAACGCGCGGTTCCGCAAGATGCGCCCCTGATCGACCGGTGAATAGGCCATGATCGGGATGGAGCGGTCGCGGCACCAGGGCAAGAGATCGGCCTCGATGCCGCGCCGCGCCAGATTGTAGAGCACCTGGTTGGCGGCGACCGGCTCGCCGCCGGGAAGTGCCGCAAGTTCCTCCATATCGTCCACGTCGAAATTGCTCACGCCCCAGGACCTGATCAGGCCTCGGTCTGTCAGCGCCTGGAAGCCGGCCAGCGTCTCCTTGAGGGGATACGGCCCGCGCCAATGTAGCAAATAGAGGTCGATGCGGTCGGTGCGGAGACGCTTCAAGCTCCGCTCGCAGGCGGCGATGGTGCCGGCACGCGAGGAATTCTCCGGCAGCACCTTGCTCACGATGAAGACCTCGTCGCGCCGCCCGGCGACGACCTCGGCGACGATCTGCTCGGCACCGCCATCACCATACATCTCGGCGGTGTCGATCAGCGTCATGCCGAGGTCGAGCCCGAGCTTGAGCGCGCCAATCTCCTCGTCCCGCAGGCGGCGGCTCTCGCCCATGCGCCAAGTGCCCTGGCCAAGCCGCGGTACGGTCTCGCCGGAGGGGAGGGTGGTGGTCGGGATGCTTGATGCTGGCATGGGAAGCTCGCCAACTCGGATGCTTCCATCAACGCCGGTCAGCATTAATCGCTGCGGCCGGCGGGGACAGGTACGAATCGTCCCCACGAGGGGAGGGGTGGGGTGCGGGGAGGCGGCCTAAAAGCCTTTGCTCCTCTCACCCCTCCGCATCAGGCCTTCTTCGCGCCAGCCGGGGCTTTCCGCAACTGCGCTTCGCGCTTCGAATGGAGCCGGAAGGCGAGCACGAGCAGCACGCCGCCGAACACGACGGCATAGGCGCCAACCCACATGGTCAGCACGACCGCGCCGACGAGGGGTTCGATGACCAGAAGCACGCCAAAGATGATCGAGGCGATGCCGCCAAGAGCGAGCCACCAGCGGCCGTGGTCGATATTGAGGCCGAAGGCCGCGCCCAGCATCAGCGCGCCGGAGATGATCGCCCAGACGGCGATGACCCAGATTAGCGCGACGAGGGTGATCGCCGGCCACAGAACGGCGACCGCGCCGGCGGCAATGTCGACGACGCCCTCAAGCAGAAGCAGTCCCCAACGCTCGCCGTTGCGGGCGGCGCGGATGCCGGAGATGATGGCGAACACGCCATCGACCAGCATATAGGCCGCGAACAGGATCACGAAGACCTGCACGGCGATGCCCGGCGTGAGCAGGCAGACCAGGCCGAAGATGATGCCCAAAATGCCGCGCAAGCCCACCACCCACCAGGCCTGAGCCAAAAGCTCGCTCAGCACTTCCGAGCGCGCCGCGTCATAACTGAACATTCCAACTTTTCCGGATGCTGCGGTTGCCATGTTTGCCTCCTTTGGAAGTCCGGTTGTTAGCCTTTGAACGTGTCACACTAAAGAATAGGCGAATCGGTTAGGCGCCAATAATGCCGTCAATCGGAAGCAACCAAGCCCTTTTTCCGAAGTTTCCACATCCGGGGCAATCCGGGAAGGATCCGGGTGCGACCCCGTGACCTCCGGGGACGGTGGATAAATTCAAACGGAAGGCACACGTCCCGCGTTTCAATTTGCGAGGACGACCTTCCCGAACAATAGGAGCTCTCATGGATACGCTCGTTGAGTCGAAAGCCGTTGTGAAGACCCCGGCCTATGCCGCGCAGTCCGCGAAGTCGCCGCTTGCCCCCTGGTCTATCGAGCGCCGGAAACCACGCGCCCACGACGTGCTGATCGACATTCTCTATTGCGGCGTCTGCCATTCCGACCTTCACCAGGCGCGCGACGAGTGGGGCAACTCGATTTTTCCCATGGTGCCCGGCCACGAGATCGTGGGGACGGTGGTCGAGAAGGGCGGCCATGTCAGCAAGTGGAAGAAGGGCGACATCGTCGGCGTCGGCTGTTTCGTCGATTCCGATCGCACCTGCGAGGCCTGCCGCGCCGGCGAGGAGCAATATTGCGAAGGCGGCATGACGCTCACCTACAATGGCTACGAGCGCGACGGCAAGACGCCGACCTATGGCGGCTACTCGACCCTCATCACCGTGGATGAGAATTACGTGCTCCGGATCCCGGAGGGCATCCCGCTCGAGTGCGCGGCGCCGCTCCTTTGCGCCGGCATCACTACCTATTCGCCGCTCAAGCATTTCGGCCTGAAGGCGGGCGACAAGCTCGCGGTGGTTGGCTTGGGCGGCCTCGGCCACATGGCGGTGAAGTTCGGCCATGCCATGGGCGCCCATGTCACCGTGCTCAGCCACTCGCCGGGCAAGCGTGAGGACGCGCTCAGGCTCGGCGCCGACGACTTTCTGGCGACCGAGGACGAAAGCGTCTTCAAGGAGAATGCCGGCCGCTTCAACGTCATCCTCGACACCGTCTCGGCGCAGCACGACTACAACGCCTATCTCGGCCTTCTGCGCCGCGACGGCGTGATGATCGTTGTCGGCGTTCCCGAGGCCACTCCGATCGCGGCATCATCACTCATTATGAAGCGCCGCAGCCTCGCCGGATCGCTGATCGGCGGTATTCGCGAGACGCAGGAGATGCTCGATTTCTGCGCCGAGCATGGCGTGGCATCGGACGTCGAAGTGATCCCGATCGATAAGATCAACGAAGCTTACGAGCGGATGCTGAGGAACGATGTGCGCTACCGCTTCGTCATCGACATCGCGAGCCTGAAATAAGCAGGCTGAGATCATCGATCCGGCAAAAGCAGGATTCCATTTTCGGAGATTGGCCAAAGCCGAGCACAGGAATCTCGCCTGCGCCGGAATGACGCGCGCTTGGGCTGTGGTCGTCGAGCATTCGCGTCATGGCCATGTCTTTATTGCGCGCCCTGATTTGGCTTAAAGGCTAGGGGAGGCAACAACTCCTGGGGGCTACGATGCGGAAGGCGCCACTCACTGTGTGCGTGGTCGGCGGCGGATTCACCGGCGCGGCGGCGGCGATCGCTTGCCTTGTCCACCTCGACCAGCCCTTCCGCCTCGTCGTGGCGGAGCCAAGCCCGTCGCTCGGGCGGGGCGTCGCCTATGGCGCGCACCATCCCTTGCATCTTCTCAACGTGCGCACGCGCGATCTCTCGATCCGCGCCGGCCAGCCCGGCGATTTTCTCAACTGGGCTTTTCGCCAGCTCGACCAGGGTGAGAACCATGCCGGCCTGCATGACGGTCTCGGCCACACGTTTCTGCCGCGGCAGCTCTTTGGCGAATATGTGCGGCAGCGCTTCTTCGAGGCGGTCGAGGCGCGGGCGGATGTGGAGCTCAAGCTCGTCAACGCCGTGGCCACGGCTTGTAGCGCTGAGGGCGGCTGCTACCGTGTTCATTTCGACCGAGCCGAGCCGGTCGCCGCCGACATCGTGCTGCTGGCCACGGCCTATGGGCTCCAGTCCCCCTCCGGCGATGGTGCGCTTGCGCCTTTCGAAATCTTGCCGCGCGACCGGCTGACAAGCGCCAAGTCAATGGTGCTGATCGGCTCGGGTCTAACCATGACCGACGTTCTGTTGAGCGCGCGGCGCGACGGGTTCCAGGGCAAGGTCACGGTGATCTCGCGGCGCGGACAATTGCCGCGGCCGCATGCATCGAAAGGCGTCGTGCCGCAACAGATCGGTCTGCCGCGCTCGAAGCGCGTGTCGGTGCTGACCTCGGCGGTCGCCATCGCCTGCGAGGCGGCGGAAGCCTATGGCACGCCGTGGCAGGCCATCATGAACGGGCTCCGCTCCTCGTTGCAGGACATTTGGCGGAGCCTGGCGGTTGAGGAGCAAGCACGCTTCCTGCGCCACGTCCGCCCCTTCTGGGACGCGCACCGCCATCGCCTGCCGATCGAGGTGCATGGGCGTCTGATGTCCGAGTTCAGCGAAGGCCGCGCCGTTCTCCGGCGCGGCCATGTGAGCGAGGTCGCGCGGGACGGCGAAGGCTTCAGGCTGACCCTTGGGCGCGGGGCGGGGGCGGAAGAGATCACGGCCGACCTCGCCTTCGATTGCAGGGGATTCCGGCCGGATCTCAACTCGCCGCTGATCGCGAGCCTGGTGCGCCGGGGCCTCGCGCGGCCGGACGCCCACCACCTCGGTCTGGCCGTCGAACGGAACGGCGAGATCCTGGGCAAGGCTGACGCCCCCACACGCGGCCTGTTCGCGCTTGGCCCGCTCTGCCAGGGATCGCTTTGGGAGATCACCGCGGTGCCCGAGATCGTGAGCCAGTGCGACGCCGCGGCACAAAGCATCGCCGCGCTGCAGGAATCCGCGGGGCACGAGGCGGCACTCTCGTCCTGAGTGGGGTTCTGCCTGTAGAGGCGGCAGGCCCAATACGCCCGATCCTTAACGGCCGCCCATCACGGTTAGCGGGGGCCGGCCCTAAAAAAGTCACGAAACTAACGATTCTCAGGGGTGTTAACCGTCTGGGCGTGGTCCGCAGGCGTTAATAGTTGCTGTGTGTAGTCGTCATCATGCTGGGGCCGGGGGGCGGAAGCTGATGACCGATGCGTATCCTGGCCCTGTCGGCGCTGTTCGGTGCTCTCGGACTGACGTTCCCGTGTGCCGCTCAGACCGTGCCGGCCGATACCAATCCGCTTCAGACCAGTTCCATACCGAAGCAAGCGCCGGTCAACGTCCCGCAGCGGCTCGCGCCGGCCGAAGCGGCTCCCACGGGCACGGCGCCCGTGCAAGCTTACGCCTCGCCACCACCGCCCGCCTTTGCTAATCCTCAGCAGGCTGAGGCCGCGCCGCCGCAGCCGGCGCCGTCATTCGCCACCCCTGACCGGTTGCTCGACTGGGCCTACAATTACCACAAGCATCCGACCCCATCGCGCCTGCCCGCGGCCGTTCGCGCCATGCGCGAGCTCGGCCTGTTCGCCGACGAGGAGAAGGGCGCCTTCTGCACCGGCTTCATCGCCGGTGTGCTTGGCGACAATCAAAAGGACGGCCCCATTCTGGTGGCCAAGATGTTGCCCATGCCCGACAAGGACCAGGCCGTCATCATCAGGGCCATCGCCTATTCCGGACGTCCCGATTGGCGCGACCTCCTCACCAAGTTCAAGGCCCGCATGCCGCTCAGGGAGCCGTTGATCAACTCTTATCTTTCGGGCCAAGCCAAGCCGCTGATGCAGGCCGACCTCGACGGCTCGCCGATCATCTATGCGCTGTGGGGCTATTACGTCGCCACCGGCAATTACGAGCCCGTGGTGCGCATCATGCAGGCCTTGCGCTGGTCCAAGAACAAGGATGACGGCAGCTTCTCCTGGAGCAAGATGGTGTCGGGCTGGAAGCATGACCCGAGCGCCGTCGACAAGATCACAACCGGCGGCACCGCCAAATGGACCCTCGCCTCTTACGCCGAGCGGAACCGCGATTTGCTCAGCCTCTACCACGCCGAATATGACCGGCAGCCGGAAGACATCGCGCGTCCCTTGAAGGACGTGATTGAGGCGGCGGAAGTCTTCGAATCCGAGAAGGTGCGCAAGGATCAGTTCGGCGCCATCGAGGATGCGCAGAAGCTCGCGGCGACCAATGAGGCCGGCATGTCCAAGGCCGCGACGGCGGGCTCGATCGCCATCGCCACGGGCTGCGTAGCGGCGAGCGCGCTCGGTCAGATCTATATCGCAGTGCCTTGCGTCATCGGCGGCGCGCTCTACACCGGCGCCATGAAGCTGATGCATTAGGCGAAGGCAAACGGCACTTCACGGCAATGCACAAGGATTCCCGTGTGATCGGCAAGACGGGTCTGCGGCCCGCCGAATTGATCAAGCTGTCGGCAACGGCGGTTGGGCTCGCCATCGCCCTCCTGACCGCTTCCTGCAGCACGCCGTTCTCGTCGTCGGATGTTCCGCAACTCAACGTGACCAACGGCCACGACGTCGACCCGGCCGAGCTCGACCGCTGAAGCTGCCGGACGCTCCATCTATTACCGTACACCGCTCCAAGGATGCTGCTTAGGGCAGGCCTCCGGATGCGTTCGGAGAAAATGGTGCAGCACGTGCAGCAGGGTCACGACATGCGCCTTGTCCTGACGCGCTTTGGCGGCGCGGATATCATCGACAATCATTGCGCATATTCTTTCGGTGCCGTGCTCTTGCTGGGTAAGATACTCGGCAAGCGCGGCCGCGGCGATTTCGGGCATATGCTCGTGCTCGGCGATGGCCAGCACCTCGGCCTCGGTCAGGCCGCAAAAGGCCACGCAGTCCTCAAACGTAATCATGCGGCGGCTCGGAACCCCGTAAGCCTAGGCGAGCTCGACTGTCTTCGTTACCGGCTCGCGGCGTCGAAGAAATCTGGCGAAGGCGCTCCTAATTGGCCTCGGTCTTGGGCTTGGCGCCAGTATCCACCGACTTGATGCCGCGCAACAGATCGAGCCCGTATTTGAGCTGAGTGTCCTTGTCCTTTTCCGGGGGCACGTAAGAGGAGCTGCCGCCTTCGTCCTTGTCGTCCTTGCTCTTGCTGTCCTCGCCCTCGCCCTTGAGGTGGCCCCGCAGGCTGATCTCGCCCTCGGTGCTCTCCGCGGCCTTCTTCATGTCATCGGGCAAGTCCTCCTCGACCACCACCTCGGGCTCGATGCCCTTGGCCTGGATCGAATGTCCTGACGGCGTGTAATAGCGCGCCGTGGTGAGCCGGAGCGCGCCATTGCTCCCGAGCGGAATGATGGTCTGCACCGAGCCCTTGCCGAACGACCGCGTGCCGACGATGGTCGCCCTCTGGTGGTCCTGGAGCGCGCCGGCGACGATCTCCGAGGCCGACGCCGAGCCGCCATTGATCAGCACGACGAGCTTCTTGCCGTCAGTGATGTCTCCCGGCCGCGCATTCGAGCGCTGGGTCTCCTCGAGATTGCGGCCCTTGGTCAGCACGATGGCGCCCTGGTCGAGAAACGCATCCGACACCGAGATCGCCTGGTCGAGCAAGCCGCCGGGATTGTTGCGGAGGTCGATGATGTAACCCTTGAGCTTCGGACCGATCTGCTTCTTCAGGTCCTCGACCGCCTTCTGCAAATCGGCCGTGGTCTGCTCGTTGAAGCTCGTGATATGGATATAGCCGACGTCGTCCTCGGCGTTGTACTTCACCGGCTTGATGTGAATCACGTCGCGGACCATCTTCACGTCAAACGGATTGTCCACGCCCTTGCGCACGATGGTGAGCGTGATCGGTCCGTTGACCGGCCCGCGCATTTTCTCGACTGCTTCCTGCAAGGTGAGGCCCTGGATCTGCTCCTTGTCGAGCGCGGTGATAAAATCGCCGCTCATGATGCCTGCTTTGGCTGCCGGGGTGTCTTCGATGGGCGCCACGACCTTGACCACGCCGTTCTCCATCGTCACCTCGATGCCGAGGCCGCCGAACTCGCCGCGGGTCTGCACCTGCATGTCGCGGAATTCTTTTGGATTGAGATAAGAGGAATGCGGATCGAGTGCCATCAACATGCCGTTGATCGCCGCTTCGATCATCTTGGCGTCGTCGGGCTTCTCGACGTAGTCAGCGCGCACGCGCTCAAGCACCTCGCCGAACAGATCGAGCTGCTTGTAGATCTCCGAGTTATTCGCTGGAGTTCGAGGGGCTTTCCGCCCAGCTCACCACCGTCGAACCGGCAGCGACCCCGGCCAGCACCAGAAGCGTCCATAGCGCGTATTGGGACTTCCGCATCATCCTTGCACCTTTATCAGACGTACCGGCCCACCATAGGTCGGGTTTTGTAAGTCATGCCGCTCCGGCGAAATCCCGCTTCCCAGACCTCCGCGCCAAGCGGCGCCTGGGGTCGTGGCCTGGATTTGGCCAGTTACGCACCAGGAAATGAACGAACAACGCACATTCTAACCTTGTTTTGCTTGGATTAACGGCTCAACGCGCATACAGCAACGCCGCATACCAGCACTGGATTATGTCTTCTTGTGGCGTTGAATGGAAATCGTATCCCGGCCGGCCAGCGACGGAAATCTCGCCTATAGTCGCAAGCTGGCGGGAAATGGGGTGTGACTGGCACGAAACTAAGACTGTGCGAACAAATGTCGCTTAGTCAAACCCCGGCATGAGGCGGCTTTGACACGCCGGAATTTTGCGCTACCGGCGGAAGCCATAGTCTTCGCCGCCCGAGTTGTGTTGCACTCCGTCCCGTGCTTTCTTCCCCCACCGTGTCAAAAAGGTCAGAGCATGCCGAATTCGATCGCGCGCAGTGCCACCGGCGAGCGCCCACAGTCCGAGATTTACGAGCACGTCGCCTGCCCTTTTTGCGGCATCATCTGCGATGATTTGGTCGTCGAGCGCGAGGGCCACACCCTCAAAGTCCTCAAGAACGGCTGCGGCAAGTCGATCGCCGGCTTCGAACGGCGCCTGCCGCCCGGAAGCCCCATGGTGCGCGGCAAGAACGTCGATCTGCCCACTGCCATCAAGGAGGCCGCCGCGCTGATCGGCCAAGCCAAGTCTCCGCTCTTCGGAGGGCTCGCCACCGGTGTGGAGGGGATGCGCGCGGTGATGGCTCTCGCCGAGCGCTCTGGCGGCATCGTCGATCACGCCTTGAGCGAAGCGCAATACCGCAATTTCAAGGTTCTCCAGACGGCGGGCTGGACAACGTCCACCCTGACCGAGGTGCGCAACCGCGCCGACCTGATCATCGTGCTGGGCAGCGATATCCATAAGCTGCACCCGCGTTTCTTCGAGCGGATCGTCTCCCCGCCGGATTCGATGTTCGACGTGACGCCGCCGAAGCGCACGGTCGTCTTTATCGGCCAGGGGCCGGACCTGTCGGTGGCCGGCATCGGCGAAGTCGTCACGCTGCCTTGCGAGATCGAACGGGCCGGCGAAGTCCTGGAGGCGTTGCGCGCGCGGCTGCGTGGTTTTGAGCTTGGGCCGCTCGATTTGGAGGGCATGTCGCCTGCCGATATCGATGCGCTCGCCGATCGGTGCCGGAAAGCGAAATACGGCGTCGTGGTCTGGGCCCCGCCAAGCCTCAACTTTCCCCATGCCGAGCTAACCGTCGACCAGGTCAGCGGGCTGGTGAAGGACCTCAATCAAACGACGCGCTTCGCCGGCCTCGCGCTCGGCGGCGCGGAAGGTGCCGTGACCGCCGGTGCGGTCTGCGCCTGGCAAAGTGGCTATCCGCTGCGGGTGAGCTATGCGAGCGGGGCTCCGGACTACGATCCCTACCGCTACTCGATCAGACGGATGCTGGCCGAGGGCGAGGGGGATCTGCTCATCTGGATCGCGTCCATTTCGCCGGATGTGGCGGTGCCGGCGACCGACCTGCCGACCATCGTGCTGGGGACGCCGGGACTGAAGCTTACTCAGCCGGCCACCGTGTTCATCCCGGTCGGCACTCCGGGTGTCGACCACGCCGGACGCATGCTACGTGTCGACAACGTCGTGTCCTTGCCGTTGAAGGATCTCGGCCGCTCCGCGCTGCCGCGCGTGCCCGATATCCTTGCGTCGATCCAAGCAGCCCTCTGAGGCGGAGTCTCCCATCACCATGCTGACCAAGCTTACCGGCGGAAAAATCTACGACCCTGCCAATGGCGTGAGCGGCGAAGTCCGCGACATCTATGTCGAGGACGGCAAGATCGTGGCGCCGCGGCCTGACGCCCGCGTCGGCGCGTCCTACGACGTCAAAGGCCGGATCGTGATGGCTGGAGCCATCGACCCCCACACCCATATTGGCGGCGGCAAGGTGACGATCGCCCGCATGCTGCTGCCCGAAGACCATCTGAAGGACGAGGTCGCGCGCACCGACATCACGCGGGCAGGGTGCGGCCATGCTGTGCCCTCGACCATGATCACCGGCTACCGCTACGCCGAGATGGGTTACACCGCCTGCTTCGAGCCGGCCATGCTCCCCGTCAATGCCCGTCAGGCGCATATGGAGATGGCCGACACGCCGATGGTCGACAAAGGCGCCTTCGCCATGATCGGCAGCGACGATTTCTTCCTGCGGCAACTGGCGCAAAAGCAGGATTTCGAGCGGATCAAGGACTACGTTGCCTGGATCATGCATGCCTCCCAGGCGATTGCCGTGAAGGTCGTCAATCCGGGCGGCATCAGCGCGTTCAAATTCAATCAGCGCAAGCTCGATCTCGATGAGCAGCACGTCTATTACGGGGTGACGCCGCGGCAGATCGTCGTGACGCTCGCCAGAGCGCTCGAGGAACTCGGCGTTACCCATCCGCTGCATGTGCATGGCTGCAATCTCGGCATCCCCGGCAATATCGAATCGACCCTGGCCACCATCCGCGCCATGGACGGCTTGCGGCTCCATATGACGCATACGCAGTTCCTGAGCTACGGCACCGAGGGCGATCGAAAGTTCTCCTCCGGCGCGGCGCGGCTCGCAGAGCTCGTCAACAAGAGCCCAAACATCTCCATCGACGTCGGTCAGGTCATGTTCGGGCAGACCTGCACGGCCTCCGGCGACAGCATGCGCCAATACGCAATCTCCAAGAACGCGCATCCCAAGAAGTCGGTGGTCATGGACATCGAGTGCGACGCCGGGTGCGGCGTGGTGCCGATGCGCTACCGCGACAAGAGCTACGTCAACGCGCTGCAATGGGCGATTGGGCTCGAGACGTTTCTGCTGATGGAGGATCCCTGGCGGATTTTCCTCACCACGGACCACCCCAACGGCGCGCCGTTCTACACCTATCCGCATCTGATCAGGCTGTTGATGGACCGGAGCTTCCGCAACGAGATGCTGCAGAAGATCAATCCGGACGCCGCTGCCATGAGCATCGTCGGTTCGCTCACCCGCGAATACACGCTGGACGAGATTGCCATCCTGACCCGCGCCGGCCCCGCGCGGAGCCTCGGTCTGAAGGATCGCGGGCATTTGGGCGTCGGCGCCTCGGCCGACATCACCGTGTATCAGGACAACGCCGACCGGCAGGCGATGTTCACGACGCCAGAGCTCGTCTTCAAGAACGGCGAGCTGATCGTGCGCGACGGCAAGGTGGTCAAGGTCGTCAATGGAGCGACGCACGTGGTGCGGCCCGATTATGACCATTCCATTGAGAAGCCACTCGAGGACTATTTCTCGCGCTATCACACGATGCAGATGGAGAATTTCAAGCTTGCCGACTGGGAGGTGCTGGACGGCGGCCGGGGTAGCATCGTCGTGCAGTCGACCAGGGCCCGGGCGTCGTAACCGCGACCACCGGCATCGTCGCGGGCTCACGCATCTCCTAAAGGAAAGAGCATCAGCGCTTTCGTCGGCCGCGGTCTTGTCTATCCGTGCCGTGAGCCTCCGCGCCGGGGCAGGGCATCAAAACTCATGCCTCATGCGGCGGTTTGGACTAAATTAAGAGATGAAGACTGAACCAGGAAGGAACCCCCCATGGCCCGGAAAGCACTCTCGACGATTTTGGCCGCGATCATTGTCACCGCGATGACGGCCTTTGCAAGCTTCGCCGCCAGCGAGTTTGAGGGCGTTTGGACGGTGAAGGACACCAGTGGCGGCGCGTTCGACATCGCGCTGGCGGCCGATGGCAAAGCCAGTGCCACCCACCCCAAGGGAATGAAGGGGACTTGGAAGGAAGAGGGCGGATCCGCCGTAATCACCTGGGACAGCGGCTGGACCACAAAGATCACCAAAGCGGGCGATCATTTCGTGAAGACGTCGTTCAAGAAGGGCGCGCCCCTTGACGGGAAGCCGACCAACAGTTCGGACGCCACGAAGAAATAGACCCGGCGCAGCGCCGGAGGCGTCATGCATCCTACTCGGAACGATTTGGGCGTCTTTGTCTAACTCAACCGTTTTCCCCGGACTACGAGCCGCAATATTGAACTTCGGTGAATGGGTCGAAGCTCACCACGGCGCTCTGACGCTGCTGGCCACGCTCTTTATCGCAGCCTTTACAGGAACCCTCTGGAGGTCCCGCGCCAGTTGTGGAAAGCGGGTGAGCAGCAGATCGCTCTTGCGAAGCAGACGTCGGAAGCCACGCAAACGGTGTTGGGTCAAACCCGCGTAGTTGAGCGTGCTTACGTAAAGCTATCCCACGAGCCTCCCGGCGTTAGGTTCGAGCGCATGGACATGACCATTCATGTGAAATTGCGCGTCAAAAATTTTGGTCGGACGCCCGCTTACGTGACGGATGTAATTCTCACGCCAGTTATTCTCGCGGTCGGGGAGCGTTTGCCCGCGATCCTGTCGTATCGAGGCACCGAAGTGTATCCCGCCACGAGGGCTTTCCTGGTGGCCGACGACAAAATCTTCACGCACATTGCGTTTCCGCTCTCAGAACGAGAATATGAGGGCGTGTGGGCCGGAGAATTATCCCTCCACATCATCGGCTTTGTCGATTACATCGATGCCTTCCGGGTTCGACATCGCGGAGGCTATGCGAGGATTTACACATCCGACCTTCAAAACACTTACATTCACCACAGACAATTCTGCATACAATTTTGATGTCGTTCGAACGGCGGGTGTTGGCCGGGATTGGACCGAGAATTTAAGCTAAATGATCGGGGGCGGGGCAGACTGTCCATCGTCAGGTCCGGTCGGGCTGTACGGAACAGGCATGGGGCACGTCCGCGTCTTCACGCTAAGTGGCAAGCCATGACAGTTGAGGATGCGGATCTTCATTTTTTGCCACGGACCTCTTTCAAATCGAGTGGTGATCTCTCATGAAGCTTGCAGAGAGCCGCAACGACGTGCCCTGTATAATTCTCGCATTCCCTCAAATCGGAGACCCTATTTCCGTGGACCATGTGAATACGGAGCTTACTAGCGCTTCGGCGCTGTGACCATTCGCGCGAAGCTGGTCCGAGGGCTACTCCGATCAAGAGGTTCTGAAGCGGTATGGTGACGTGTCACACGCCGTGCCGCCGGATCACGGCACTCCAGACCAGACGGGTCGGTGATAGCAGGTATCGAGAGTCCAGCGGCAACAATTCAGTTAAACGGAGGGGTGGGGATCGCAGTTGTATAAGGTTCATTGAAATCAGGACATCGAGGACCTTGAGTTTACCGGGGGAGTCCCGCACCACAGAAAAAGGACTCCGATGTTGGAGGGATGCGGGACCTAGGCCGCCGTTCTAGCGCACTCGATGAACCGCTGTACGGTCTATCCGCAACGGGTTCGAATCCCACCCTCTCCGTTCCATGTCGTTGCTAACCAAGGCGTTGCTGGTTATTTGCAAATCTGTTCCACAAATAGTTCCACAATCAAACTAACGCTTCTTGGCAAGCCTCCCCCGACCCCGACATGCTATGATTGACTTGATCTGCACTAAGTGCGGCACGACGCATCCGGCATTTCCGTCCTGCCGATGTGCACATTGGGCCGATCTTCTCTGCCTTGCCTCTAAGTTCCGTAGTCTTGGAGAGGACGTATGTCAAAAGACACCGCTCGCCGCTTCGTCCTATCCTTTGTCTGGTTCGCCAAGTGGGTGCTTGCGCCGCTTATCTTGGGCGCCCTCGTCGGAGAGAAGTAATGGAGCTCCTGCTCATCGCCACCTACACCGCGATCTGCTACGCGGTGTTCAAGATCTTCCGCATCCCCGTTAACAAATGGACGGTGCCGACCGCGGTGCTCGGCGGTCTCTTCATGATCGCCGCCATCCTGCTCGTGATGAACTACAACCATCCCTTCACCGCCACGGCGCGCATCTATTTCGCGACCACCCCGATCTTGCCGGCGGTCAAGGGGCGCGTGATTGAGGTGCCGGTCAAACCCAACGCGCAGCTGAAAGACGGCGACGTTTTGTTTCGCCTCGATCCGCGGCCCTACCAGTACGTCGTCGACCATAGGAAGGCACTGCTCGCCGAGGGCGAGCAGACGGTCAAACAGCTCAAGGCGGCTCTTGATAAAGCCGTGGCGGCGGTGGAGAGAGTGAAGGCTCAGGTCAGTCTCGCGCAAATTGAATACGACAGACAGTCAACGCTCTTCGAAAAGAAGGTCATCGCTCAGAGTGTGGTCGATGTCGCGACCCGCAATCTGGATGCTGCGAAGCAGGCTTTTTCCGAGGCAGAGGCCGCTGCGCAAAGCGCTCGGCTTGCCTACGAATCAGAGATTGGTGGGGTCAACCCCACGGTCGCGCGCCTGCAAGCCGAGGTCAGCGACGCACAGTACGACCTCGATCAAACCGTGATACGGGCGCCAGGCCCCGGTTATGTGACGCAAATGGCGTTGCGACCAGGCATGTATGTCGTTCCCTTTCCGCTCCGTCCTGTCATGGTGTTTATCCACACCGACGATGAGGTGCTTGCTGCCGGCTTCCAGCAGAACTCGCTGCAGCGCGTTCGCGCCGGTGACGAGGCCGAGATCGCCTTCGACGCCCTGCCCGGACAGATTGTCAAGGGTAAGGTGAAGCATGTGATCGATGCCATTGCCACTGGGCAGCTTCAGGCGACGGGAGTCTTGCAGGATGTGGGCGGTGATATTCCGGGCGGCCGGGTCGTTGCCATCATCGACATCGAGGACGACATCTCCGCCTACAACCTTCCCGGCGGAGCGGAGGCGCAAGTCGCGGTCTACACGCCATTTGCGCACCACTTCGCCATCATCAGGCGCATTCTGCTGCGCATGAAGAGCTGGCAGAACTTCGTGTTCCTCGAAGGCCACTAGAACGAAGGAGTGCGTTGATCCACCCAGGCTTGAGCAGGCGAAGTCGCAAGGCAGCTACCAAGAAGAAGAGAGCTTTCGGCGCTGGGGTAGATGCAGAGGGTAGGGCTACTCCGATCCGCGGCGGATCATGTAGCCGACAAGGATGCCCACGCCCAAGGCCACGACCAGCGAGGCGGCGAGGTTGTCCTTCATCAGGTCCTCGGCCTCCTGCGCCGTGTCGACCGCCTGCTCGCGCGCACGGCCCCATTGGCGGTTGGCGATCTTGCCGAAGGCGCCGGTAAGGTCCTTGAGATAGGCCCGCATGGAGTCGAGCTGGTCTTGGAGGTCCTCGGTGTCGAGCTCCTTCAGGAACTTGCCCGCTTTATGCTCGGCTCTGCCCCAACTCGTCATCGGCCTCCTCCTCCAAGCTTAAAGCCAAACGTGCACGATATAACGGTGAAGATTGCGCGTCAGTTCCGTGCGAGCGCCCGCCCAAGAGAGCGGACGCTCGCAAGTCTTGGCTCGGCGCGTTTAGCCTTGGCACTCTTTCATGCCGGCCATGGCCTTGGTGGCCTCGGCCTCAGTTTTGAAGCTGCCCATGCTCTTCATGGGTGCGGCCGGCTGGCTGTGCATCATCGTGCATTTATGGCTTGCCGGGTCGAAGGCGACATAAAATTGCTCCGCCAGAGCGGGGGTGGCGAAAGCGACAATGAGTGCGGCTGCAGCGAGATATTTACGCATGAGGGTTGTCTCCTTGGGATAGTGGCCTTGGATCGCTGAATGGCCACTAGGGAAACGCTTATCCCACAATCAGGGCGGATTTGGTATGAAATCCCTGTGAAAGGATGAGAGTCGGCAAATTTTGCGGAAGCGCGCTTGGTAAGTTTTCGCACATTGGAAAGGTCGCATCTAGTCGCCAGCGCGATGCTTACGCCGAGGCGATGACCCTGAGTTACGGCAGTCGCCTCAACAATTTGAGCTACGCCTTGCATAAAAGGCAGGCAGGCGCTTACAGTATCGTGTTGCGCGCCCTGATCCCGCGTTCGAGCGCCGCCGTTGTCAGCGTGTCGAGCTCGAGGGCGTCGCTCAGCAATTCCAGAAAGCGGACCTCTTCCGGTTTGACCTCACGGTCGGCGGCGGCCACTTCGAGCGCGACGGCATAGGCCGTCTCGCGAAGCTTCTTCGGCAGCGCGGCCCGGACGAGGCGAAGCACCTGCTCAAGGCCCCCATCGGCGCTCAGCACCTCGCCGCAGGCCTCGGCGGTCTTCACCAGGCGCTCCTGGTCGAAATCGGCGAACACCGGCAGATTCGAGACAATCTCACCGATGCGCGCGAGCTCGGCGTCGGTCATGGTGCGGTCGACGGCCGACATGGTGACCATCACATAGACAAGAGCTCCGTGATGGTTAAGCGCCTCGGTCATGGTGCATTCCTTCCTTTCCCGGTGCAGGGCGGCGGACGGTAGGAAATTGCAAGGAACCGGGCAAGCGCCATAAAACTGGCGCCGGGGAGCAAATTGTGAAACTTGTCAGTCTACAGTCCCATCAAAACTCAACAAACGCCGACGCGACCACCTGTCATGTCCCATTCCACAAGTGCCAAACCGCCCCACGCTAAGACCCGCGGCGCCAAGCCGCCAAAAGGCGAGCCACAGGCCGAGGCCAGCATCCCTGCGCGCGAGACTGCGAAACCTCGCGGAGCGGGCAAGCAGGCGCTCAAGCCAAAGCTCGACGTGAGCACGGAGCTGCTCGCCTACGCCCATGTCAGCAAGGCGTGGCCCTTCGAGGAGGCGCGCAAGGTCCTGAGCCGCTTGAAGCGGATTCCGAAGCCGACCGGTGCCATCATCTTCGAGACGGGTTATGGCCCATCGGGACTGCCGCATATTGGCACCTTCGGTGAGGTCGCCCGCACCACCATGGTGCGCCACGCCTTCCGCGTGCTCACCGAGGACAAGATCCCGACGCGGCTGATCTGCTTCTCCGACGATATGGACGGGTTGCGGAAGGTTCCGGGCAACATCCCCAACCAGGAGATGGTGGCCGAGCATCTCGGCAAGCCGCTCACGCAAATTCCCGATCCCTTCGGCGACCACCCGAGCTTCGGCCACCACAACAATGCGCGGCTTCGGGCGTTCCTCGACACCTTCGGTTTCGACTACGAGTTCCTGTCGGCGACGGAATGCTACACGACCGGGCGCTTCGACAAGACCCTGCTCAAGGTGCTTCAGCATTTAGACGCCATCCGCGACGTGATCCTGCCGACGCTCGGGCCTGAACGACGCGCAACCTACAGCCCCTTCCTGCCGATCTCTTCCGTCACCGGCCAGGTGCTTCAGGTGCCGATCATCGATCGCGACCTCGCCTCCGGCACGATCTTCTACAAGGAGCCAGAGACCGGAAGGCTCACCCAGGTTCCGGTAACGAGCGGTCACTGCAAACTGCAGTGGAAGGCTGATTGGGCGATGCGCTGGGCGGCGCTCGGCGTCGACTACGAGATGGCCGGGAAGGACCTCATCGATTCCGTGCGCCTCGCCGGCCATATCTGCCGCATCCTCGGGGCGCAGCAGCCGGAAGGCTTCATCTACGAACTCTTCCTCGACGAGAAGGGCGAGAAGATCTCGAAGTCCCGCGGCAACGGCCTCACCATCGAGGAGTGGTTGACCTACGCCTCCCCGGAGAGCCTCGGGCTTCACATGTATCAAAGTCCGCGTAAGGCGAAGCGGCTCTATTTCGACGTGATCCCACGCGCGGTCGACGAGTATGTCGGGCACCTTGCCGCGTATCCTAAGGAGGAGCAGGGCGCCAAGCTTCAGAACCCGGTCTGGCATATCCATTCGGGCGAGCCGCCCAAGGCCGACCTCCCCATCAGCTTCGCGCTTCTGCTCAATCTCGCCTCGGCCTCGAACTCCGAGGACAAGGAGGTGCTGTGGGGCTTCATTCGCCGCTACGCGCCCGAGGCGACGCCCGAGGAGCACCCGCTGCTCGACCAGCTCGTGGGCTACGCGATTTCGTACTTCCATGATTTCGTGAAGCCGGCCAAGAGCTACCGCCCGCCGAGCGAGAAGGAGCGGAATGCGCTTCTCGACCTCGACACGCGGCTGGCCAACCTGCCGAAGACGGCGCTCGCCGAGGAGATCCAGGCGGAGGTCTATGCCGTCGGCAAGGAGCACGGCTTCGAGCCGTTGCGCGATTGGTTCGGCGCGCTTTACGAGGTGCTGCTCGGCCAGACCCAAGGTCCCCGTTTCGGCTCCTTCGTCGAGCTTTACGGCATCCCCGAGACCCGCGCGCTGATTCAATCCGCGCTCGAGTAGCACAAGTCCCGAGACTTTATCGCCAATATGCCGAAGATCAGGCGTGAGCTGTCAACGCCTTGGCAAGCAAAACGCGCCAAAAAGTGCCCGTCAAACTGCAAATTTCGGCGCTCCATCAAGGTCATCTGCGTCAAGCCGTAACGAATTTGCCGGCCGGTCCTTTGACCGGCGGTTTCGCATGCAAAGGCGCGAGCGGCGAGACGCGGCCCGCACCTTTTGATTTTGCACCCCCTAAGATTTACACCTCAGCTTGAAGGTGAAGGGCGCGGCCCCGTGCTGGTCCGGCTCGCAAGGCAGCTCGGCTGCGGCGGGCGGCGGCTCGACCGGAGCACCCAGCGGAGTGACGCAGAGCGCGTGCCCGGTAACGGGGTTCACCTCGGCTTCAAGACAGGCCGGTGCGGCCAGGGGTGCCGCCGTATCGCTGGCATCGGCGGCCATTGGCCGGTCGCCGGCGAGCGCGCCGGGCCCGGCAAAGCCCGCCGCGACTAGAAGCCCCAACACGATGGGGGTCATAATTCTTCGCATGTCTCGTCTCCGTGAACGCTTCTCGCAAGCGAGCATATAGAACCCTTGGCGCGCAGGCGACCGCCGCTTTATCGCACGCTCCAAATTCCTGGAACCATCCAGCGGTTCGCACGTTTTATCACTGCGGTAGGTAACGGCAGCGGCCCCGCTGCCCCTAGCTCCCCAGCGGCCTGCCGCAAGACTAGACTTGCGTCGTGATGGCCCGGCCTGGCCCCAGGTCGGGCCATTCTTTTGCCGGTGGAGATGCGCCAGAGTTCTGGTACGCGCGGGAAATCCCGGGTTGCAAGTCGACGGTCCTTACCATTGAGCGGCCCCGGCGGGGCGCAGAGGGGGGAGCTGAGGGACCCGGGGCCGCTAGCGGGGTACGGTCATTACGCAGAACGAGGCCACTGACCATCCCGCTGCAGTCATGGTCACCCACAATCAAGGCAGGAACGAGGACGGCCTTCATGCCGAAAGTTTTCCACAAGGTCTTCTGCGCCAGGTGAGCGCGCGTCCATTCTTCGCATGGGCGCTCCATGAATTGGACACGGAACCGGCGACAATCCGGCCATCGCTACACTGAGTGTTTCATCTGCTCTCCGAAATACGCTCGACGACTGGGGTCACGCGGCTTTCCACTTGGGAGCCGCTTGTGAGCATGTCGAACTCCTGCGCTCACAAAATCAAATAGGCGCTGCGGCCTTTTTCAGAATGTGGCGAGCCTTCCACCATGTCCTGCCCCATCTGCCGCTTCGAAAGCCTTGCCGTCGTCCGAAACGAGAAGATGGCAACCGTCAGTACCTCACCGCCATCCCCATCATCGTCTCTCAGCTCGACATAAGCCCGCTCGGTTTCCCGATCGTATTTCGCATGCACGAGACTAAATGCCATTGATGATCCCTAGGACTGGGCCGCAGTCGAACAGCAATTTTGAGCTTCGGGGGACGCGAGCGGGAAGGGAAAAGCCCCGGCCGTTGGGGACGGCCAGGGCTGGGAAGCCGATCCGGACACGCGTGAAACTAGCCGCCGTCTATGACAGAAGCATCACAAGGGACCGCTTGGGATGTTGGCGCCCGCGTCTTGGCGGGCTGTTCCGTTAGTCAGCCTGGCCCGGGATCATCCGCCGCTCCATAGACCGAGCCGCTCGGTCTTGGCGGCTTTGAGCGCTTCGCCGAGCGCGGGCTCCGCGCCGTCCTTGGGCGTTGCCCAGCCCTGGCGCACGAGCCAGGCGGAGAGGTCCTGGCCCATGACGCTGCAGCGCGCGGCGAACTCGGCCACCTCACCGCCAGGCGGCAGCGTGCAGGTGACGGCGCGGGTGCGGATGAGATGGATCAGCGCGCCGCGAGCTTGCGCTCCGCAGGGCCAGATGGTGCCGTCGTCCCGCTTGCAAGTCTCGGCGGCCGCGCGCGCGGCGATGCCGTCGATGCGGATTACCACCACCTTCTCGGATTTGGGCAAGTCTGCTTCCAGCGTGCCGACGTCGCGCACCTTCACCTTGAAATAGAGCTTGGTGTCGGGCGGCGTGGCCGCGGTCGCGTGGGCCTTGTCCTGCAACACCGCACTCCGCTCCGCGTCAGCCTGCTCGCGCGCCAAGAGATGCGTCTTCGGTGCCGCTTGCGTAGCTCCAGGGGAATCGGCGTCCGCGTTTTTGGGTGGAGTGCCGGCGGCGGCGGTCGCATCATTTGCCGGGGGCGCCGGTGCGGCTCCGGCAGGGGCGCTAATCTGCTCCTTGCTGGCTCCGCTCCCCATGGTCCGCATCGCTTCCCACGGCCGCAAAAAAAAGACGAGCACGACGGCGCCGAGCAGCAGCGAAAAGATGAGGGACAGGAGCTTCATCGGTGGGCTCCGCTATTATTGACTCGCCCAGACGATGCGGGCCATCCAATCAATGCGTTCGACCGGAAAGACGAGATTGGCGTGCGCCGGATTGAAGGACGCGAGTTCCACTGTCTTTGCCGTGCGTCGCACCAGGATCTTCGCCATGACCTCGCCGTCGGTCGTGCGCACCACCACGCGGTCGCCTTTGCGGGCGGCGGAATTGGGGGAGACGATGAGGATATTCCCGTCACGGTAGAGCGGCTGCATACTGTCGCCGGTGACCTCGAGCGCATAGGCGTTATCGTCGTCAACGCGCGGGAAGCGGATCTGGTCCCAGCCGCCGCCCACGGGGAAGCCGCCATCGTCGAATAAGCCGCCGGCGCCGGCTTGGGTGAGGCCGATCAGAGGGATGGGTTGCGGCGCCCGGCGGAAGCCCGGCGTCTCGGCGTCGAGCAGACCGACGAAATCCTCGACGCTCGCGCCGGTGGCGTCGAGCACCTTGGACAGACTCTCGGTGCTCGGCCAGCGAGGCCGGCCCTCGGGCGTCACGCGCTTGGAGCGGTTGAAGGCGGTGGGGTCGAGGCCGGCGCGTTTGGCAAGCGCCGAGGGCGACAGGCCGTAGCGCCGCGCCAGCGCGTCGATCGCGGCCCAGATCTTGCCGTGGGTGAGCATGGTGGCTCCCGACCGCCCGAACATATGGGAATTTATACCTATTCTAGGAATTATGGCATATTTGTGCCATTGGCAGTGTCTCGAGACACTACCGTGCTCCACCGCATTTGAGGCTCGGCCCGGGCTCGCTTGTTGCGCGGGCCACGCCCGGGCTAGTGTGCGGCGTCCGATGAGCGAACCGATCTACAAGATTTGCGACGAGGTCGCTCTACAAGAAGCGAAGCGCAAGGGCCGTTTTGAAGACTCGCCAGACGACCTCCGCGACGGCTTCATCCATCTCTCGGCTGGAGCGCAATTGGCGGGAACCCTGGCAACTCACTTCGCGGGGCGTGACGGGCTGTTTCTCCTTGCGGTCGATGCCGAAAGATTGGGAGACCACCTCAAATGGGAGCCGTCGCGCGGCGGCGACCTTTTCCCGCATCTCTATGGACCGCTCGACCTAGCGTATGTGCTCTTCATCGAGGCGCTGCCGCTCGGCGATGACGGCCGCCATCGCCTCCCCGCCGTAATTTCACCTCTCCCCAAAGGGAAGCGGACAACGACTATAGCGAACAAAAAAATCCCATTTATACGGTGCACTAAGCTGGGATAAAGTCAGTAGTCCATGTGACAGGCTGCATTTGGGTAGCGCTAGTCGGCAGCTTTCTCTGCCTTTTCCGCATTCTTCACGATATCGCCGTTTACAAAAAGGATACCCTTGAGAATTTTTCGCCAGTCCGGTTTGTGTCGAAGGAGAAACTCAAGATCCATTGAAAAATGTTTGAACTCCTCCTTTTGCGCGTCTTTCATGATGGCGCGGGCGGCCGCATCTTTTTCAAGAGATAACCGCTGCTCATACCAACCGATGGCTTCAGCCTCTTCGACGAGCGCCGTTATCATCCGCGCGAACGTACGAGTCTTCTGAGAAAGTTCCTCGGCGGGTTCGTGGTATTGATCGGTTCCCATGGCGGGCGTCTCCTTAAGGGTGTTTATGGGTTGAGCTCAGCCGATCCACCTGAGCTCGCAAAATTTAGCGGTCAGCGGCCGGACCGCCAGGAGGCTCAAATCAAGGGCAATCCGCTGACAACCAACCCCGCGCCGTCCGGCTGCGCAATAAAAAACAGCGCCGACCGAAGCCGACACCCTTTGAGATAGAGAGCTGATCGCCGGGAAATCGCGACTTCCTGCTCCGGAATGGCTATGCCGCGGACGCCTTGTGCGGGGCAGAGGCTCGTTCAGTGCGGCGGAACATCGTCGCTGGTTTCCCTGCTTGTTCAACCGCTCTCGCGACCTCGTCTGGAACTGCATAGTGAACCATGTGTCCAACGCCCGGAACCAGGACACACTGTGCGGGAGTTCTTCGTGAAGCCGAACAGCTTGGCTGTCCTTGACGACACGATCTTGAGCCAGCGTCTTCTCGACTGACAAACTAGCCGAGCCTCTCAGTCGCGCGCAAAAAAGTCCGGCGTCGGGGCCGGACTCTCTTGAAATGAGCCGCTTTCACGCGCCCTGCCAACCCCTTTTTCTACAGGATGTGGAAAACGTAAAGCGCGAGGATGACCACGATCGGAACGCCTAAGAGCCAAAGTAGTACTGGCATTGGATTACTCCATTCTGAAAAGCCGCGCCGTTAAACTCATTATTGAGGCAACGACATTCTGAGGAGAGAACGTCAGGCAGATGCTTTCGTTCCGAAGAGGCAATTGGGCGGAGTTGGGGCGAACGGAACTTCCTGGCCTCCAACCTGTTTGGCGTTAGATTGAGCCAGGATTTCATCAGAGCCAAAAGCTAGCCGTGTTTCTTGCGGCCTCTCGGACATTTTGTGCGAGGGGGGGTCTTCATGACACCACGCTTCCCGATCTTCGCCTCGAGCTCAGAAGCGCGCACCGCGACGCTTCAAAGCCTACTCATTGCCGCCATCGTCATCACCGGGCTTTATGTTGCCCGCGAGGTGCTTCTCCCGCTCGCTCTCGCCATTCTGTTGAGCTTCGTGCTCACGCCGGCGCTTCTGTTCCTGCGACGGCTGAAGGTTCCGCGCGTGGTCGGCGTGGCGATCGTCGTCGCCTTTGCCTTCGCCCTCATCTTTGGGCTTGGCTGGCTTATGTCGCAACAGGCAACGCAGCTCGCCGGGGATTTACCCCGCTATCAGCACGTGCTCGCCGAAAAAATCAGTGCGCTTCGCAAATCAGCGGCCGGTTCGCCAGCCCTGGAGAAGGCCACCGAAGCGGTAAAGGGCATGGAACGCGAGCTCGCCAACCCGACGCCAGAGCCGAAAGTCGGCACCGAGCCGAGTCCACCCGAGCAAGCCGAAGAAGGGCGTAAGCCAATCCCGGTCGAGATCCATGAACCGCCGCCTCAGCCCCTTGTACTTTTCCAACGCATCGCAGGGACGGTACTTCCGCCGCTGGCTACCGCCGGCATCGTCATTCTTTTCGTCATCTTCATCCTGTTGCAGCGCGAGGAATTGCGAGACAGGGCAATCCGCCTGATCGGCGCTTCGGACATGCAGCGCGCCACCTCAGCGATGAACGACGCCGCTGAGCGTCTCAGCAAGTATTTCTTGAGCCAAGTCCTGATCAACTCTGCTTACGGCGTGTTCATCGCGCTTGGACTTTGGTTGATCGGTGTGCCTAGCCCCATCGTGTGGGGCATCCTTGCCATGCTCATGCGCTTCGTACCCTATGTGGGCCCGTTCATCGCCGCTGCCCTGCCATTGCTGCTCGCGGCGGTCGTCGAACTCGGCTGGACCACCTTCCTGCTCACGGCAGCTCTCTACCTTGTCTCCGAATTGACGATGGGTCAGGTGGTGGAGCCCCTCGTCTTTGGGCACGGTACGGGGGTCTCGCCGATCGCAGTCATCCTCTCGACCGTCTTTTGGACGTGGCTGTGGGGGCCGCTCGGTCTCTTGCTAGCCATGCCGCTGACCGTCTGCCTCGTTGTTCTCGGCCGCCATGTCGAGGGGTTGAATTTCTTCGAGGTGCTGCTCGGCGACAAGCCGGCACTCACCCCACAGCAGAGCTTCTTTCAACGCGCGCTCACCGGCGATTTAGCGGAAGCCACTTACCAGGCCGAGCTTGCCCTTAAGGATGAGCCGCTGGCGAACTACCTGGATGACGTGGCCCTTAAGGGTTTGCAGCTCGCTGAGCGCGATTTCGAGCGTGGTGCCCTCGATGAGGAGAATCTCAAACGCATCAATACTACCGTCAAAGAGATCATGGATGACCTTGCTGATTTCGAGCCGCGGCGCTGGTTCAGGAAGGTGGCGCCGGTCGAGAAGAAGGAGGATGCGGAAGAAGCGCAAACGGGATTGGCTTCGCTCAGCGCCATGGATGAGGTGGACGAGGAGCCGCTTCCAATTCTTGGGCCTGCCGATCTCGCGCCGGGCTGGGAAGAAGAGGGCTCCGTCCTGTGCATCGGTGGCCGAACGCCCCTTGATGAGGCAGCCGCTGCCATGCTTGCCGGGCTACTTAACAAGCATGGCTTGAAAGCGCGCGTCGCCGAGAGCGAGACGATTTCGGCCGGCAACATCGTTTCTCTAGAAGCGGCGAAAGCCAAGCTCGTCTGCCTGTCGTTTCTCGGCATTGGAAGCAGCTCTGCCCAGGTACGCTATCTCGTGCGGCGGCTCCGGCGCATCCTTCCCTCAGGCTCCATCATCCTTGTCGGCTGTTGGACCGACGATGCGACCGGCGCACCTGTCAAGGCCCTGAAGGAGACAGCCGAAGCCGATGCCTATGCCACCTCGCTTCACGAGGCCGCGGAAATCGCTGTCGAGGCGGCGCGCCGCCCACTGCTGGAATTGGAAACGCCTTTGCAACCTGTCGCCGCAAACCACGGGACGAGCAATTTCATGGAGGTTTTTTCGAGCAGAGAGGTCCCGCTGAAAGTCGTGCCCCAACCCTCAACGGGCAGTCCTCTTCCAGCAAAGAATCGAAAAAATCGTACTGGGAAAGGGGGCGGGTTGGGCCCTAAGCGGACCCGCCCCGACAAAAGTGGCTCAGCGGATCGCACCTAGTCGTCTGGCACCGGTGCATCGTCGCATATTAGGCCGTGGACTTATAAACGCGCATTTCACCTTTAGCGCCTTTGGGCATTAGGTCTCGACCCGTCTAGAGATGGAAGCGTCGAAGATGTCCACTTCGGGATGCGCTTTGGCAAAGCGACGGTCTGCATCGACCTCGGCATCACCGGGATTGAACGCCGTGAGCGAATAGCGCGCAACCTCCATTCCCGCCCTTTCATAGACGATGGTATAGGCGTTTTTGATAGGCACTCTTCCCATGATCTTGGCCTCCAATCCTTTCCTTAAGCATATAGGAGACGAGGGCCGGATGCGAGGGGATGGGGTGTCGCAATCGCCCGCAAAAGTTGTATGGAATCCCGCGCGCCTATGCAGAGCCCGAAAGTCCGCTTTGGGTCATTCTGCGACATCGGTGCGGCGCTAGCGGAGGTCCGCTTCGTGCCGTATAGCGGACGTATAGCGCGGAGGCAGCTGAATTCCGCTAAGTGCCACAAGGGGACCACCTGGCCTGGCTTTTTTGGTGCAGGGGCGCAGTAGCTAGGACCATGACAACGTCAAAGTCTCCCGACCGCCACCCGGAATTTCACGAATATCTCGCCTGGGACGCTCCGACGCGGTGGTTCCATTGGATCAACGCGATTGCCATTATCGGGCTCATGGCCACCGGGACCGCAATCTTGAGCGATGACGCGCTTGGGATCTCTGCAACGGGTAAGGTCTTCCTAAAGAGCATTCACGTCTCTTTCGGCTACGTCATGGCGGTAAACCTGCTCTGGCGCTTCGTTTGGGCATTCTTCGGCAACCGATACGCGCGATGGCGCGCCATACTGCCGACCGGTCCCGGCTTCGTTCCCGCCACACGGGCTTATGTCGCATCATTTTTGACCGGAGAACCGCAACAATATGTTGGGCATAACCCCCTGGCCCGCATTGGCGTGAGCCTGTTGTTTCTTTTGCTACTCGTTCAGGTGGTCACCGGCCTTGTGCTCGCGGGGACTGACCTGTTCTGGCCGCCGTTCGGGCACCTATTCGCCGGGTGGATAGTTGCGCCTGGCGTTGACCCCGGGGCCGCTCAACCGGGCGCCTCCGATCTGATCGACAAGGCGGCATACCAAGCGATGCGCGAGTTCCGCGGACCGTTCGTAGAAGTTCACGAGATCGCCTTCTATGCCCTTGCGGTTGCCGTCGTGGTCCACCTCATAGCCGTGGTCCTCACCGAGCTTCATGAAGGTGGCAGCATCACATCGGCGATGTTCACGGGCCGAAAGATACTCACGAGAAAGCCGCCGGACGCTTCATGATGCGATAGCCCGATTCCGGCGCGATATAACTGCTCGCCAGGCGGGTGTGTAGCCGATCTCCCGCATTTCCGCTATGGGTCGATTGCTGATCTAACAGAGTCTCATTGAGCGAGTCCGCTTCGTGCCATAAGCAGACTTCTCCGACCCTGCCGACCTCTCAAGGGGTGCTAATTCTTTGCCCCCGGACCAACTATTTGGATTTATAGTTGACCCCTTCGCACGTATTCCCGGTCTCCACGAACAGAGCGGGTGGATAACCGACCCCTTAGGGCAGAAAGGGCCAATTGATACCGCTCATCCGCCGCGCCTTCGCGCACGCGCCTTCGATGTCACCCTGGAACGATCAAGACCCTATTCGCGCAGAGCTTTTCAGCGGGGAGAGGCTGGAGGAGCACGCGCGGAGCCTCGCGGTCGCGCAGGCCGTTACGCCGAAAGTGGCAAAGGGCAATCCGCGAGCGGACGCGGAGCTTCTACCGATGCCGCACGACGCGGGCACTGTACGTGGTGGTTCGGGCCGAGCGCGAAGAGCTTGATCCTTTGGCTTGCCAAGCATCCCGCGCGCTGGTCAGCGCGGGTTCAAATCCATCCACGGAGGAATCTCGGAGTTGCGGATCTCGTGTGGAGCTGTCGGAGGTGCAGGAAAGCCTCGCGACGTCATCGGTAAAGTTGGCATGCAAAATAGCGCGCATGGAATTTGAGCCTTTCGGAAGATCTGAAAGAACCACCAGCCGCTGACCGAGCTCTGCTTGCAATTCACAATTGTTCGCGAAGCGCGCAAGGAGGTCGCGCGTCTCGAGAACGTTCCAAGCCCCTTCGAATGCAAGGTTGATTGCCGCGAGAGTTTTAGAGTCGCAATGACTGGAAATTGATCTGGAAGAGCCCATAGCTCCCTCCGCTATTTGCAGGCGGGAGCGCGAGGCAACTCTCTCAGCCACCGGCGCCTGTGGCTGCGCCCTTCCGGGACGAATGGCGAGTGAAGATTTGGTGATCAGATTATCTCCGCCATGCCCAATCGGCTTTGCCGTCGTGTTGTCGCCGCCGCGATTAATTCGATAGCAGAAGAAGCCGTTGGCGAGGGTGGCGCCTCCGCGCCCAACGCATTTCCGCTTTGGGTCATCCGCGGACATCGCAGAGTTCAATCGCGATGTCGGATTTGTGCTTGGGGACATCGCCTCCAATGCCTTTCTCCCCCGTTCGCTGCGGTCGAGAAGGGTTTAACCCGCGTTCCCACGATTAAGAGCTGGCACTCTGGGTCCACGAGTGCTAAAGCCTGTCCATCCTCCACGCCACCAATCCCGAGATGGAATCCCATGAAATTCAGGCCTCTGCATGACCGCATCGCCCTTCGCCGCATTGAAGACGAAGAAAAGACGAAGGGCGGGATCATCATTCCCGATACCGCCAAGGAAAAGCCCCAAGAGGGCGAGGTCGTGGCCGTTGGTCCTGGTGCCCGGGACGAAGCAGGCAAGCTCATCCCCATCGATCTCAAGGCGGGCGACCGAGTGTTGTTCGGCAAATGGTCCGGCACAGAAGTGAAGATCGATGGCGACGAACTCCTCATCATGAAGGAATCGGACGTCATGGGGGTTCTCGAAGGCGCCAAGGCCAGCAGGAAGGCCGCATAGCTTGCCGTACCCTTCCATCAGTTCAATTTAGGGAGAATCAAAATGGCCGCCAAGGAAGTCAAATTTTCCACCGACGCCCGCGATAAAATGCTTCGCGGTGTCGATATTCTCGCCAACGCCGTCAGGGTGACGCTCGGGCCGAAAGGCCGCAATGTCGTCCTTGACAAGAGCTACGGCGCGCCGCGCGTCACTAAGGACGGGGTCACTGTCGCCAAGGAGATCGAACTCGAGGACAAGTTCGAGAATATGGGCGCGCAGATGCTGCGCGAGGTGGCCTCGAAGACCAGCGACCTCGCCGGCGACGGCACCACCACCGCGACAGTGCTGGCTCAGGCGATCGTGAAGGAAGGGATCAAACTGGTTGCAGCCGGTATGAATCCGATGGATTTGAAGCGTGGCATCGACCTAGCGGTAGGCGAGGTCGTGAAGGACATTGCGCGGCAGGCCAAGAAGGTCAGCAGTTCGGCCGAGATCGCCCAGGTCGGCACCGTCGCCGCGAACGGCGAAAGGGAAATCGGCCAGATGATTGCCAAGGCCATGCAGAAGGTTGGCAATGAGGGCGTGATCACAGTCGAGGAGGCGAAGAGCCTCGAAAGCGAGCTCGAAGTGGTCGAGGGTATGCAGTTCGACCGCGGTTATATCTCCCCCTATTTCATCACCAATGCCGAGAAGATGGTGGCAGAGCTCGAGAGCCCCTACATCCTGATCTGCGAGAAGAAACTCTCCGGGCTTCAGGCGCTTCTGCCGCTGCTCGAATTGGTGGTGCAGTCGGGCAAGTCGTTGCTCATCGTCGCCGAGGATGTCGAAGGCGAGGCGCTCGCCACTCTCGTGGTCAACAAGCTGCGCGGCGGCTTGAAGGTCTCGGCCGTGAAGGCCCCGGGATTTGGCGATCGCCGCAAGGCAATGTTGCAGGACATTGCGGTGCTGACGGGTGGTGAGCTGATTTCCGAGGATCTCGGCATCAAGCTCGAGAATGTCACCGTGCAAATGCTCGGAAACGCCAAGCGGGTGACCATCACCAAGGACGACACGACCATCGTCAGCGGTGCCGGCAAGAAGCCCGATATCGAGGCGCGCATCAGCCAGATCAAGCAGCAGATCGAGGACACCACCTCCGATTACGACAAAGAGAAGCTGCAGGAGCGGCTGGCCAAGCTCGCTGGCGGCGTTGCCGTGATCAAGGTGGGGGGTTCAAGTGAAATTGAGGTGAAGGAAAGAAAAGACCGCGTCGACGATGCGCTGAACGCGACCCGGGCCGCCGTCGAGGAGGGCATTGTGCCCGGCGGTGGGGTCGCTCTGCTCTGGGCGTCGAGGTCGCTGAAGGTCAAGGGCGACAACGAGGACCAGGAGGCAGGCATCAACATCATTCGCCGCGCGCTCCAGGCTCCGATTCGCCAGATCGCGCAGAATGCGGGCGTCGAGGGTTCGATCGTGGTCGGCAAGGTGACCGACCGAAAGTCGCCCTCCTTCGGTTACGATGCCCAAACTGGCGAATATGGCGACTTGATCGAGAAGGGCATCATCGACCCGGCCAAGGTCGTGAGGGTTGCCTTACAGGACGCGAGTTCCGTCGCTGGCCTTCTGGTGACAACGGAAGCGATGGTTGCCGAAATGCCGAAGAAGGATTCGGGCTCTTCGGCGATGCCGGGCGGCGGCATGGGTGGGATGGATTATTAAGCTCGGGCATCGACGTCATAAGCCTTAAGCATGTCCTGAGGAAAAGCTCATGAACCTGATTCAATCAGTTTGTTGCTTCCTTTCCCGACGGTGTTCGAGCGGACTAGCCGAGCCTCAGAAGGCCGACCGGGACGGCCATGATGCAGGCACTGCTCCGCAACCACCAAGCTCCGGCCCCAGTTCAACAAGGTCTCGTCCCAGTGACCGCGACCAAGTCACTCGCATAAGATCCCGCGAAAACGGTCGTCGGGCATCCTCCGAGCTCCGCGCCGCAAGAGGAAGTGCGGGAGGACGACAAGGTCAGCGCTTTTCGTCCTTCGTAAGTGCTGTAACAAGCTCTCGGACGAGCGGCTTCATGAAAAATGTGTTGTCTCGTGGCACACTATAACTAGTTATTGTCGGCCTGTTCGCCGCGGGCCGAAGCTGACTAATGAGGAACGGTAGTCCGAATTGGGTCACAGACGCCGCTGGCAACGCGACGGCATTGAGCGCATAGTTGTGTTGATGGACATCAAGGAGAATTCCCGCCCGCCGTTTCCCAAAATCGGCCAGCTTGTGGATGATGCAAAGACGGAGTTAAAGCGCGTCGGCATTGAGACCGTGGGCAAACGTTCTGACGAGATCCTGAAAATGGCACGCGAAGAACGAAACAAACCTCGCGTCGCGTGACCCGCCGGTGGCGGATACGCCGCGTTAGGCCCTGCCTAAGCAGCAATCGCAGCTTGACGATATTGCGGGCAACACCACGCCCTGGATGCAGGGTGTCGGTGGGGTTCTGGGCACACATTTTTGGGAGGCAATATGAAAGCCGGTGGCGTTCTGGTATTTGGGGATAGGAACCCTGCTCTGGTGGGACGCCTCGAGCCACCTTCGGCGCGGTCGCCGCCTTCATCTCATTTATGTCTTCACGACTGACACATGTCATGGATCGGATCAGGGCAGTGGACGAGGCTATCGAAGGCGGCATCCTTGGTCAAAGCAGGTTGCGAACCTGCCGGCAGGGGTAAATGAAATCGCGGCTAGTTCTGCTCGGCGTCCGCGCGGGCGTGCTCGCCCTCGAGTTGGTCGTAGCGAGCGGAGCCGCGCTGCCAGCTGGCCAATACGAGGCGCCGCCATCCGTCTCGGCGAGCCAGGTGCTGCCGCCCAGTTTGCTGAGGAGACCCAACTACAGGATCGGTGACCGGGTCGGGCTCGAAAACCCTTCACCGTTTTGAGAAGTTTGTTCGCGGCGGAAGGGGTGCCGCATCCAGACATTTCGGTCACCATCTCGATGACTTGGCGCTTGCTAATCTCGTGAACACTGCGTGTTCCCCAGCACGGAATCACCTCACGCCGCAGCAATTGGGAGATCTCCCGCGCGGAGCGGGTCTTGGAGACATGCTCGCTGATGAAGAGCTCGACCAGATCATCAACGCCATCGACCACGAGGCGGCGGCGCTCCAGTTGCTTTTCCGCCGCCGGATCTCTCCCCTCGGTTCGTGCTGCGAAAATCCTCAAAGCCGCCGCACGAGCTTGATGCAGGGTGACGCGACCATAAGGCCCGAACGTGTATTTGCGCAGCCGGGATCCCGCTCCTCCGGCCCGATAGAGCACGATGAACACTTTGCGCCCCTTGGGCGTGATCTTGACGCCGAAACCAGGGCAGCCTCTATCCCCATAGACAATATCTTTTGAGGGGGTCGGGAGCGCATCGATTACGCTCTTGGTCAACTTCACTCTCGGCATCGCGATTTCCGGCGTTAGTGATTGCTACCTCAGCTCAAAATAGGTAGCTCTCAACAGGAATCAGGAGGCGCGAGCGTGACTTCCAATGTTCGACAACACAAGCTGGATCAGCCGTTTATCCACCTCCGTCAACCAAGTTCCATCGTGAGCAACCGTGCCCCCGAGAACCAAAGGGGAGAGGAGGCCACGCGCGCCGTCTCTGAGTTTCAATCTAAAACCGAAAGCCATGGAGTAGCGCCATGAATGCGCTTTACGGCCTCGGCCAGGCACTCCTTCATGCGCTCGACCCGGAGCGGGCGCATGATCTCGCCATTAAGAGCCTCGAGCTTGGCCTCCATCCGCGCGCGAGCGAGCCCGACGATCCGCGTCTCAAGCAGCCCGTCTTCGGCCTGAACTTCGGAAATCCCGTCGGCATGGCGGCGGGATTCGACAAGAACGCCCGCGTATGGAAGCCCTTGCTCGCCACCGGCTTCGGCTTTGTCGAGGTCGGCACGCTGACGCCGAAGCCGCAAAGCGGCAACACCAGCCCCCGCATCTTCCGCTCCGCCGCCGACGGCGCGATCATCAATCGCCTCGGCTTCAACAATGAAGGGCAGGAGGCGGCGCTTCCCCGCTTGGCTGGGCGGCGGCAGGGCATTGTCGGGGTGAATATCGGCGCCGACCGTGACAGCCAGGATCGCATTGGCGATTACGTCTCGGGGCTGAAGCGGATGAGCGCGGTGGCCGACTATCTCACCATCAACATCTCGTCGCCGAACACGCCGGGCCTGCGCGACCTCCAAGCGCCGGATGCGCTCAATGCGTTGCTGACGCGTGTCCAAGCCGCACGCCTGGCTCAGGAGAAAGCCACGCCGCTCCTCGTCAAGCTCGCCCCCGATATCGCCGACGCCGACCTGCCGGAGATTGTCCGCATCGTCGAGGCGCATGGTGTCGACGGCATTGTGGTGTCGAACACCACGCTTGCCCGCGATGGCCTCAGTGACGAGAACTTCGCCGCGCAATCGGGCGGCCTCTCGGGCCGGCCGCTGTTCACGCGTTCCACCCGCATGCTCGCCAAGATCTATCGGCTCACGGAAGGGGAACTGCCGCTGGTCGGCGTGGGCGGCATCGACTCTGGTGCCACGGCGCTCGCCAAGATCGAGGCAGGCGCCTCGCTGTTGCAGCTCTATAGCGGGCTGGTGTTCGAAGGACCGAAGCTGATCGGCGGCATCAAGCAGGCGCTGGTCGAGGCGATTACGCGGGCCAAGGCGACCAGTCTCGCGCCGCTCATTGGCCGCAACGCCGATGCCTGGGCGGCGCGTTAGTGCAAAAATCAAGCTTCGCGGTTGCGCGAATTGGCGTCGACTAAGCCGGTGCGGCTGCCGCGCCCGGCTAATTTGAGCACGCGCGCGATGAGCCAGACCGGGAAGACGATAACGGCGCCGAGCAGGAAGTAGCGCGCGGCCCTCTCCACCGCGGCAAAGCCCATGTCGTAGATGCGGCCGATCAGCCGGCGGATGCTGTCGATGATGTCGAACGGGCTGAAGCCGAGCGCGGCGAGGAGCACGCCCACGACCAGGGATAGAATCACGAGCCTGATCATCACCAAGCCCGGATTGCCGCCAAAAAAGCGCTCCATATCTTCGCTCCGCCTAACCGTTCCATGCATCGCGACTCGCGACGCGGAAAGCCTATAACGGGAAGTGGTGAAAGAAAAAGGCAAGATCAAGCATGAGGAGGCGATGAGGGTCGCCAAGGAGCGGCTGGAGGTGGCGGTGCACAGCCCGCTGCCGGAGCCGTTCGCCAGCTGGTTCGCTGCCAGAGGCTGGCGCCCGCACGCCCATCAGCTCCGGCTGCTGGAGTTCGCGGGGCAGGGGCGCGACACGCTGCTGATCGCCCCGACCGGCGGCGGCAAGACGCTTGCCGGCTTTCTGCCGAGCCTGGTCGACCTCACAGGACGCGGGCGCAAGCAAGAGCGACGCATTCACACGCTCTATGTCTCGCCGCTAAAGGCCCTTGCCGTCGATATCGCCCGCAACCTCGCCGAGCCGATTGCCGAGATGGGCCTGCCCATTCACCTCGAGACGCGGACCGGTGACACGCCGCCAGCGAGGCGCCAGAGGCAGCGCGTCTCTCCGCCCGACCTTCTGCTCACCACGCCCGAGCAGATCGCGCTGATGCTGTCCCACCCCAATTCTGGCAATCTGTTCGGCTCGCTCCGCTTCGTCATCATCGATGAGCTGCACGCGCTCGCCGGCGGCAAGCGCGGCGACCTCCTGGCGCTCGATCTGGCGCGCTTGCGCACCTTGTCGCCAGACCTCCTCGCCATCGGCCTGTCGGCGACGGTGGCGCGGCCGTCGGAGCTCGCCGCCTATCTCGTGGCGAATGAGGGCCAATCGCGCACGCGCCTCGCCGAGATCGTCGAGGCTGGCGGCGGGCCAAAGGCAGATATCGCCATTCTTGACTCTGAAGCCGAGCTTCCCTGGGCCGGGCATTCGGCGCGCTATGCGCTGCCCGAGATCTACGAAGCGATCAAAGCCCACCGCATGTCGCTCATCTTCGTCAACACGCGCTCGCAAGCCGAGATGCTGTTCCACGCGCTGTGGCGCTACAATGACGACAATCTGCCGATCGCGTTGCATCACGGCTCGCTCGACGTTGGCCAGCGGCGGAAAGTCGAGGCGGCGATGGTCGCAGGGAAACTGCGTGCCGTGGTCTGCACCTCGACCCTCGAGCTCGGCATCGACTGGGGCGACGTTGATCTCGTCATCAATGTCGGGGCGCCGAAAGGCGCGAGCCGGCTCGCCCAGCGCATCGGCCGCGCCAATCACCGTCTCGACGAGCCGTCCAAGGCGCTGCTCGTGCCGGCCAACCGCTTCGAGGTGGTCGAGTGCCAGGCGGCGCTCGAGGCGGCGGAGGAGGGCGCCCAAGACACGGCGCCGTCGCGCCCCGGCGCACTCGACGTGCTCGCGCAGCACGTGCTGGGCATGGCCTGCGCCGCGCCCTTCGATCCCGACACGCTCTATCGCGAGGTGGTGAGCGCCTCTCCATATCAGGGCCTGACGCGGGAGGGCTTCGACAAGATCGTGCAATTCGTCTCGACCGGCGGCTATGCACTCGCCAATTACGAACGCTACGCCAAGCTGAAGCGGACTCCGGAGGAGCGTTTTCGCATCGCCCATCCGCGCATCGCGCAACAATACCGCCTGAACGTCGGCAGCATCGTCGAGGCGCCGATGTTGCGGGTCAGGCTTGCGCGCCGCCAAGGCGGAGCGCTCAAGCCGTCATCTCTACTGGCTGCAGGGCGCGTGCTCGGCGAGGTCGAGGAATGGTTCATCGAGCAGCTCGTGCCGGGCGACAGCTTTCTCTTCGCCGGCGAAGTGCTGCGCTTCGAGGGCTTGCGCGAGACCGATGCCATCGTCACGCGGTACCATGCGACCGAACCCACGGTACCGTCCTATGACGGGGGCAAATTCCCGCTCTCGACCTACCTCGCCGACCGGGTGCGCCGGCTCCTCGCCGATCCCGGCCACTGGGCGCGCCTCCCGGAGCAAGTGTCGGACTGGCTGCGCCTGCAAAGCGAGGTATCGATCGTGCCGGGTCCCGACGAGATCCTGGTCGAGACCTTCCCGCGCGGGAAGAAGCATTACATCGTCTGCTATCCCTTCGAGGGCCGCCTCGCCCATCAGAGCCTCGGCATGCTGCTGACGCGTCGGCTCGAGCGCGCCTATGCACGGCCGCTCGGCTTCGTCGCCAATGAATATGCGCTCTGCGTGTGGGGGCTCTCCGACATGGGCGAGATGGTGCGGACCGGCCGCCTCGACCTCGCCAAACTGCTCGACGGGGACATGCTCGGCGACGACCTCGACGCCTGGCTTGCCGAGTCGAACCTGATGAAGCGCTCCTTCCGGGTCTGCGCCATCATCGCCGGGCTGATCGAGCGTCGCCATCCGGGGAAGGAGAAGACTGGACGGCAAATGACGGTGTCGTCCGACCTCATTTATGACCTGCTCCGCCAATACGAACCGGACCATATTCTGTTGCAGGCTGCCTTCGCCGACGCCGCCACGGGCCTCATCGACGTCGGCCGCTTGAACGGCTTTTTGCAGCGAATACGCGGAAGAATCAGGCATATTCCCCTGCGACGCGTCTCGCCGCTCGCAGGGCCGGCCATGCTCGAGATCGGCCGGGAAAGCGTTTCCGGGGCCGCGAGCGAGGCCTTGCTGCGCGAGGCGGTCGAGGAGCTGATAGCGGAGGCGATGGGGGACCATGTTGCGCGTGATGCTTGAACGGCGGGCCTTCGACGCAGCCTCGTTCCGCCCACCCATTGAGCTCCGGGGTCATGCGCTCATGCCTATGCCCTCGGGCGCGCTCTTTTGGGAAGCGGAGAGCACGCTCATCGTCGCCGATTTGCATCTGGAGAAGGGCGTGGCCTTCGCTTCGCGCGGCATGATGCTGCCCCCCTACGACACGCGCGACACGCTGCGCCGCCTCGCCGCCTGCCTTCAGATCTTCGCCCCCCGCCGCGTGGTGGCACTTGGCGACAGCTTCCACAGAAGCGAGCTCGCCGGACGGCTTGCGGCGGACGACCGCGAGTCGCTCGCCGCGTTGCAGCGGGGGCGGGATTGGTACTGGGTGCTCGGCAATCACGACCCGGAGCTGCCCGATTGCGTCGGCGGGATCGTCTGCACCGCGCTCAGCATCGGAGGCATCACGCTACGCCATTTGCCGACAGAAGGAGATCAGGCCCCGGAGATCGCCGGTCATCTGCACCCGGTGGCGCGGATCGCGCGGCGCGGCGAAGGCATCAGGCGGAAATGCTTTGCCACCGACGGCCACCGCTTGGTCATGCCGGCCTTCGGCACCTATACCGGCGGGCTCAACGTGCTCGACGAGGCCTTCGGCCCCTTGTTCCTCCGACATCACCTCGAGGCCTGGATGACGGGAAGATCGGACGTCTACCCGATGCGGGCGAGCATGCTCTTGCCCGATTGAGCCTACTCTTTGCGGAAGACCGCCCAGGCCGCCAGTCCCGAGGTCACGGCCATCACCACCGCCAACAGCCCGTAGGCGAAGGGGTGGCGGAAGGCGAGCAGATAGACCACGCGCTCGAAACCGACCTTGTGCACTTGCAGGCTGCTTTGGCTCCGGCTGAGCAGCTTGCCGTCGCGGAACAAATACACCTGCGTGGTGTACCGGCCGATCGGGGTGTTGACGGGGAGGTCGACGCTGCCTCTGAACAGGCTCCGGCCGATGAAGGTCACCGCGTCATCCAATTCCTGAAAAAGCCCGCGCTCTTGCCGGAGGCGGATCATGGCCGAGCGAAATCCGTCATCCGGCGCCTTGGTCTCGTCCGAGTTTTCGAAATCGACGCTGCCAAAGCCTAGCCCCAGCGTCTTCAGCGTCTCTTCCGGCGCTACTGCCCTGAACGGGCGCGAGGACAGCACGGCATAGAATCCGGGCACGGCGGAGAAGGTCTTCGCCGAGCCGTTCACCCAAAGACCGGCGACCTGCTCTTTGCGCCGGACGACGATGGGCTGGCTCGGCCCGCGAATGACCATGATCACGTCATAGGGGCCTTCATCAGGGGAGGGCGCGCGGCCGAAGTCGATGGAGCCGAACAGCACGATCTCGATGCCGGTGAAATTGGACTGAATCGAGATCTCCCGCGTGGAGATGTCCGATTGCACCTGCTCCGGCTCCGCCGGCTCGGCCGCTGTGGCTGCTTCCACCACCAATGGCATCGACAGGAAAGCAGCGAGGATGATGAGCCGTGCTAGCCGCATCACGCGCCTACCTTGACCGAAGCCAGGCTGAACACTTCCGCCGGCTGCATCACGAGGCCAATCAGCAACCTGAGCGCAACCGCAAGCACCATGAGGGCAAGCAAGAGCCTCAGTTGCTCGCCCTTCAATCTCTGGCCGGCATTGGCGCCGAATTGCCCGCCGATCACGCCGCCGACCACCAGAATGAAGGCGAGCACGGCGTCGAGCGAATGATTCATGGTCGCGTACAGCACCGTGACGATGGCGGTGACGAAGATGATCTGGAACAGCGAGGTGCCGATGACGATATGGGTCGGTATGCGCAAGAGGTAGATCATCGCCGGGACGATGATGAAGCCGCCGCCGGCGCCGAGAATCGAGGCGAGCAGGCCGACGATCAGGCCAAGAACGAGCGGGGGAATGGCGCTGATATAGAGGCGCGACCGGTGGAAGCGCATCTTGAGGGGGAGTCCGTGAATCCAGTTATGCTGACCCGGCTTCCGCGGCGTGGCGGGCTTACCAGCGCGCGTGCGCTGGATGGCACGGAGGCTCTCGATCAACATGAGCCCGCCGATTACGCCGAGAAAGGTCACATAGGAGAGCGCGATGAACAGGTCGGCCTGGCCGGCCTTGCTCAACAAGCTGACCAAGAGCACGCCGGCCAGGGCCCCCACGACCCCGCCGACGGTCAGCACGAGCCCCATGCGGAAGTCGATATTGCCCCGGCGCCATTGCACCAACGCGCCGGACACCGAGGAGGCGACGATCTGATTTGCGCTTGTCGCCACGGCGATTGCCGGTGGGATGCCCGAGAACATCAAAAGCGGCGTGAGCAAAAAGCCGCCGCCGACGCCGAACATGCCCGAGAGGAAGCCCACGGCCGCGCCAAGACCCAGCATCACCAACAGGTTCACCGACATCTCGGCAACGGGCAGATAGACCTGGAGCATGGGGCCCGGGCGTTGATTTTTGGCGCTATTTGCAAGTTGTTCGGCAGGAGCGCTGCTGTCAATGCGCGATGCCGAGCCTTACCAAATTGTCATTGTATGATGCGCTATCGCGCTTCGCGCCACTTGAGGGTGACGCCCGCGCCTTGGGCGCTGGCATCGGGCGAGACTAGCCAGCGAGCCGCTCGAGCTCGGTGACGAGCGGCACCGTGACCTCGCCGGCCTCGTCCATGCCGTTGCGGAGCTCGAAGGCCTTGATGGCTTCGCGCGTACGCGCTCCGGCCTCGCCATCGGCCGCGCCAATGTCATAGCCGAGCTTGTCCAGCAGCCCCTCGGCGCGCGCCACCAGCGCCTTGTTCGGGGCTTCACCTTCGGCGCGCAATGAGTCTTGCTCGGGCACTTCGTTGGCTTCGGCAATCGCCGGCTTCGCCCTCCAATTCTTCACTGCCTGATCGGCCGCGGCGAGGTCGGCGGCCGGCAGCGAAGGTTGATCGGATCGCGCCGCTTGATGGCCTCGGGGTCGCGGCTTGCGGCGGCGAGCGAGAATCATTCATAGGCCTCGGTCAGGTTCTTCGGCATGCCGAGGCCATGCTCGGCGAGGACGCCGAGATTGAATTGGCTGTCGGCCGGTGGCGTGGTGGCATGCGGCGCTTCTGGCGCTGGAGCTGGCGCAGGGGCCGGCGCCGCGTCCTGGGCCGGGGCCAGTCCGGGCGCCACCTCGTTGACGGTAGGCGCCGCAGGCGCGGCCGCCTCTGGGGCCGGCGCGGCTTGGGGCGTGGGCGTAGCTTCGGGCGCGGGTGCTGGCATGGCTTCGGCTGCCGGAGCCGGCGCACTCTGCCCGGTCGCTGGGGGGACGGCCTCGACCTCTGGTTTCGACGGCAAGCGGCTATAGAGCAATGCCGCGCTGACCAGGAGGAGCAAGACGGCGACGATCATGAGGATGGAGCGCTTGCGTCGCTCCGGCACCTCGATGCCGGCTTCGGTGCTCGTCTCGTCGGTGATGCGGCTCCGTCGCGGCCGGAGCGCGCCACGCTCCTCGGCCCGGGCGGCAGCGGACTGCGCGGCGCGGCGTGCTGCGGCCACCAGATCGTCGCGCGGACCTGAGGATGTCTCCGGGAAGGCCACATCATCGGGACGGGACGACTCGCCTTCGTCAAGGTTCACAGCCTTCTCGACGAGCGGACCGCGATTGGCGCGGCCGAAGGCAGGGGTGGGCTCGAATTCTTCTGAGTTTGGAGCGGTGGCGCTCAGCTGGCTGCGCAACGACCGGTGTCCCGACCGCATATCCTCGCCGCCGCCGCGCGTCGCCGCCTTCCCATTTGGGGTCTCGGCGGCGGCTGGTGCCCGCTCTGCGCGCGGCTGTGGCAGAGCCAGCGGTGGCGTCGGCAAAGGTTGCCGCCCACGCTCGACCTGATGCACGAGGTCGCGCAACGATTCATGCATCGCCGCCAGCGTATCGACCAGGCGATCGTCAGTCGCGCGGCTCCGCTCGTTCAAGGCCACGATGTCGCGGTGGATAGTGTCGAGGCGCTCGGCCGCGCTCGGTCTGCCAAGGCCGGCGTCGGAGACGCGGCGGACAGCATCGTTCGCGGCCTTGCTTGCCACCTGCTCCATCTGGGCCGGGCCATCCTCCAGACGTTCGATCAGCCGGTGCAGTTGGCCTTCGATGACGGCGATGCGGGCGACCTGCTGCTCCACGCCCCCAAGCTGTTGTCCCATTTCGGTGATTTGTCGTTCAAGGTGTTGCAAATTCTCAAGCTTCGGACCCTGTTCGAGCGCTGCCTCGAACCTCCTGCCGATCTCCTCCATGCGCGTATTCAGCGTCTCGATCGCTGCAGCGGGCATGGCCTCGCCGATCGAATGCTCGAGCCGCTGCGCCATGTCGATCAGGCGCTTGTCGAGATTCGAATATTCGGTGCCGAAGGGAGGCAGCTCGAAGGACGGCGTGGCATAGCCTGGGTTTTCGCCGGGCAGGGCGAAGCTGAAGGCGGGCGCGCTCGGGACGAAGGGCGTGGGCACCGGGAACAGTGGCGATGCGAACCGCCCCTGCTCCTCGGTGAGGCCGGCGGACATGTCGCGGGCCTCCGACCAAGCCCTGCCAAGCTTGGCAAGGTCGTCGAGGCCGGGTGCCATCTCCTCGGGGTGGTCCAGTCTGCGCGCGAGGCTGCTAAGCTGGCTGCGCAGCCGCTCCAGGGTCTCGGTTTCTTCCGAAGAATCCGCGGCCGGTGCGGGCTCGGCGGCCTGCGAAAGCCGATCGAGCCGGGCATGCAGCTCTTCGAGCGCTTCGCCATAGCGGCGCTCGCTCTCCTCCACCCGCTCCACGAGCCGGCGCAGAAGGCCTTCGACCGTCCGCTGGTCCCTATGAGGTCCCGAAGGCGAAAAATCGCTGCCGCTAAGCGTCTCGGCGCTGCTTGCTTGCCAACTTGCTTCCGCAGCCATCCCGTTCCCCTGGCGCAGTGATGCCCCGTTCGATGGGCCGCTTGGTCGTGGGATTGGTCTCTCGGAGACGCGCGACCGACGGTCTCCAATACCGTCGCAAGACGCAGTAAATATTGGGTTAAGCCGCGCTTTGTTGTGGGACGAAAGCTGCGCATTTCGGACGCGCGCGGCGACTATCCTCCGGCCTCTGGCGAGGGTCGCGGAGGGACTTGCCAAGCCTGTACGACAGGACGACCATGGCGCATTCCGGAGGGTCAGCCATGCAGATGAAAATGACGGCGCTGGCGCTTGCGCTCCTCTTGCCTGCGGCCGCGCCGAGCGCTTTGGCCGGCGAGGAGCCCGGCCGTTACTCCATCACCCCCGCCGGCGATGGTTTCTTGCGTCTCGACAGCGCCACCGGCGCGGTGTCGATCTGTAGCTCGAAGCCTGGCGGTTGGACCTGCGAGAGCGTCGCCGACGATGTCTTGGCGCTCAAGCAGGAGGTCGATCGCCTGACCCGGGAAAACGAGGCGCTGCACGACAAGCTGGCCGAGGCCGAAGCGACGCCGAAGTCGCCGGGCATCGGCTCAGCGCCGCTGCCGTCCAGCCCCTCCACTCAGATCCCCGGATCGGCGATCGATGAGATCAACGATTTCGTCGCCAAGATGATGCGTCGCCTCCAGGACTTGGTGCGTGATCTGGAGAACCAATCCTCGCAGAGGGAGCTTTGAGGCTCATAAGTCCGGCCCGCTCCCGCACGGCGGCGGCCTGAGGCCATGGCTGGTTTCGTGCAAGCGGGCCACATGCTCCGCATCGCCACGCGCGGCAAGGGGTTCACCGAGATCACGGAGGATCTACGGCGCTGGCTCGGCAATATCGCCGCCGAGGATGGCCTGCTCACCGTGTTCGTCTGCCATACTTCGGCATCGCTGATCATTCAGGAGAACGCCGACCCCAATGTGCGCCGCGACCTGATGACGGCGCTCGAGGAATTGGCGCCAGAGGGCGGCCATTACGTCCACGCCGAAGAGGGTCCGGACGACATGCCGAGCCACATCAAGTCGATGCTGACGGAGGTGAGCCTGTCGATCCCTGTCCAAGGCGGGCGGATGGTGCTCGGCACCTGGCAGGGCGTCTACCTGATCGAGCATCGCGTCGCGCCGCATGGGCGCAACGTTGCGCTTAGCTTCATAGGCCGCTGCGCCGAGGCTTAGAGCATGATCCCGAAAAGTTGCAGACTTTTTCGGATAAGATTATGCGTCAAAAACAAAGGCCTATGGCCGAATCGAGAAGCGGTTGGTGGCGGCGACGAGCTCGTGCACGATTCCGGCTTCGGTCATGGCGTGACCGGCGTCGGCCACGATGCGCAGATCAGCCTCGGGCCAAGCGCGGACCAGGTCGACGGCGATCTTGGCCGGCGTCACCACGTCGTAGCGGCCATGCACGATGACGCCCGGAATGGGTTTGAGGCGATGCGCCGCCGCGATCAATTGATCGTCGGCGTCGAAGAAGCCGCCATGGATGAAATAGTGGCATTCGATGCGCGCGAAGGCGAGCGCGTAGGCGTCCTCCGAGAAGCGCCTGACCCGCTCGGCGTCCGGCAACAGCGACAGCGTCCTGCCTTCCCATGCGCTCCAGGCGCGCGCGGCTTCGAGCTGCACATCGGCATCGGCATGGATGAGCCGCCGGTAATAGGCCGCGATCATGTCGCCGCGCTCATCGGGCGGGATGGGACGTAAATAGTCCGCGAAGGCCTCGGGGAAGATCCAGCTGCAGCCCTCCTGATAGAACCACTCGAGCTCGGCGCGCCGCAGCGTGAAGATGCCTCGAAGCAGGAGCTCGGCCGCGCGTTCGGGATGGGTCTCGGCATAGGCCAGCGCAAGCGTCGAGCCCCACGAACCGCCGAACACCTGCCAGCGCTCGATGCCGAGATGGCCGCGTAGCCGCTCGATGTCCTCGACCAGATCCCAAGTCGTGTTCGCCTCGAGGCCGGCATGCGGGGTGGACCGGCCGCAGCCGCGTTGATCGAACAGCATGATGCGGTAGCGGGACGGATCGTGATAGCGGCGCATCAACGGGTTCGAGCCTCCGCCAGGCCCGCCATGCAGCAGTACCGCAGGCTTGCCGTCCGGATTGCCGCATTCCTCGAAATAGAGCTCGTGGCCGCCGGAGACCTTGAGCCGCCCCGTCCGGTAAGGGACGATTTCCGGGAAGAGCGTCAGGCGTATCTGGTTTTGACTATCGTTCATGATCGCCGCTTCTGCCGTTCCGCTTGAGGGAGTTTGAGGCCGATAAGCTCTACGACTGGGCCGAAGCCGCACGCCGCAATGCGCGATCGTAGAGTGCCTCGCCGAATGGATCGCGCAACTCCTCAAAATAATTGTCCGCCACCGCCGACGGCCGGGGCCCGATCAGGCTGCCGGCGACACCCCCGACCAACCCCAGCGCGGCGCTGATCAGCGCGGCGACGACCATAGTGAGATGGGGGTGGCCCGCTGCGAAACTTGCGCCAAAAGCGACATCGAGGCTCATCGCGCCGAAGCCCAAGACCATGGCGGCCAACGCTCCCCAAACCGTGCATCGCCGCCACCAGATCGCCAGCAGGAGCACGGGAAAAAAGGTAGCCGCGGCGAAGGCGAAGGCGGTCACCGCCGCTTGCATCAGGTCGATGCCGGCGAAGGCGAGGAACACGGCGGCGCTGAGCGCGGTCGCGGCAATTGCCACCCACACCACCATCACCCGCGGCAGCACGTTGTTGCGCGGGTCGATGACGCGGATGACGTCGTCGGCGATGCTGCCGGCAAGCGTGAAGAGATGCGACGCCGCGGCGCCGAGGGCGACGGCCATTCCGGCAGCCGCCACAAGCACGGTGCAGACGAAAGGCAGCCGCGCCGCGATGGGCAACGCGAGCGCGATGCCGTCACGCGCGATGAACAACTCCGAGGCCTCGATCGCGCCATCGCCATTCGCGTCCCGCGCTACGGCTAGGCGATAGGCGCTCAATTCATTGAGCCAGGCGGGCAGCGCGCCGGCCTGGGTCTGCGCGACGTCCTGGAACATGAGGTGCTTGACGAAGGCAGCCAGAGCTGGCGCACTCGCCGCAAACAGCGCCACGAACAGGACGCCCCAGGCCACCGACCGCCGCTGCTCGGCGACGGAGCTCGTCACGCCGCTCCGCACCAGCAAGCTCGGCAATGCGGCGGTGCCGAGCGCGAGGCACAGGAACAGCGTCAAGAAATCCATCTCACCGATCGCGCCGAAGGGCTGCAAGAAATGCTTGGTGCTGGGCTTCGGCTGCTCCGCTGGCAGCGCCGTCGCGAGCGGTCCGGGAACCGATGGCGAGACGCCGGCGACGATCTCCGAGCGCTGCAGGGGAGCGAAGATCTCGCCATAGGTGAGTTGGGGTGCCGGCAGATTGGTGAGCAGCACCGAGACGATGATCAGAGGCACGGCGAAGCCCACGGCACCGACGATGAACTCGGCGCTCGCGCTCCACGTGAGCGAGCGCATGCCGCCAACGAGCGTGATGAAGGTGATGATGGTGGCGACCGCCGCCACGGCGAGCTGATAGGAAATCGGCAGGAACAGCACGGCGACGAGCGCCCCGATCTTGATCTCGGCGGCAAGCAACAGCGCCACCGGCGGCAGCTGCATCAGGCTCGCCAACGCGCGCAACGCCCGCGAACGGAAGCGTAGGCCGAGAAAGGCCGGCAACGTATAGGCGCCGACCTTGCGGAGATAGGGCACGAACAGGAGACCGGAGACGAGCAGGCCAGCCGTCCAGCCAAGCCCGATCGCCAAGCCATCGAAGCCGAGAAAGAACAGGGTCCCGGTATAGGCGAAGAAGCCGGTGCCGCCGATCAGCACCGTCGCGAGGACCAAGCCGTTAAACACGGGCGGAACGCGGCGCCCGGAGACGAAGAAATCCGCGACATTGAGGGTGCGCGTGCCGATGGCGATGAGGAGATAGAGCGCGAGAGGCACGAGGATCATAGCCTCGGTGAGCCACATCGGCGGCCAACCGAGCTGCTCGAACATGGCGAGCGCAATCACGAGCGATACGAAGGCGCTCGTGAGGATGCCGTAATAGACCCCGAGCAACGGGTTGGCTTGACGCCGATGCGAGGTGGCGCTCATGCCGCGCTCAGGCCTCCTCGGATTCGACGAGCGCCCTGTCGATGCGCTCCTGGACGCGGGTTGACCAGAAGCAGGCGGCGACAATGCCGATCAGGAGCCCTTGGGCCAGAAGAAAGAAGCCGAGCGGAAAGCGCAAGAAGCCGATCTCGTCGAGGCGTCCTATCTCCACGACGACGGCGCCAACGGCGCCGAACACCATGACAAACGTCGCCGAAGCGAGCAGGTGCGTCTTCCAGCGGTGACGATCGCGCCCGGGCTGTTCTGACACCGAAGCTCCCTCCTTCAGGCGTGGCGGGCGGGGCACCCGAAGGGCCCTTACGCGCGCGCGACGTTTCCCCACCGTCTCACCCTGCCAAGCAGTTATCAGTTGAGCGCATTACTGGCAAAGTGGGAACGGCTGGATTTGAGGGGCACTGTGGCCCCAATCATGGCAAGCTAGAGGCTTGAGGCCCATGACCTTTTAGGGGAGGGGGCTGTTGGAGGAGGCGCCGATGTTCACGGAATTCAAGGAATTCGCGCTTCGCGGCAATGTGGTCGATATGGCGGTCGGCATCATCATCGGGGCCGCTTTCTCCACCATCGTCAAATCGCTGGTCGATGACATCATCATGCCGCCGGTCGGCGTGATCACCGGCGGCGTCGACTTCGCCGATATGTTCATTCCGCTGAACGGCGAGCATTACGCTTCGCTCGCCGCGGCGCGGCACGCAGGCGCGCCCACTATCAATGTCGGGCTGTTCATCAACAACATTATCAGCTTTGTGATCGTGGCTTTCGTCTTGTTCATGGCGATCAAGGCCATGAACAAGCTTCGCCGCAAGCAGGAGGAGGAGCCGGCGTCCGAGCCGCCGCCGTCGCGCGAGGTGCAGCTTCTCGAGGAAATCCGGGACGCGCTGACCAAGCGCTAAGGCGCCTGCCGCGCTCTGACGTTTGCCCGGCCTGAAAAAGAATGGATTTTGCGCAAAAATGTGCCAGCGGAGATGCGACATCTCCTAAAGTGCGTTTGCGCAAAAAATTTCTTCTATTTTCGTCCAATAGGAACGATTTTGCCTCTTTTGAGGTGGGATGCCTACCACGGGGAATAATTTTCTATTAAGCTCCGCATCCCTAATTATGGGGTGCGGCGAAGCTTCTGACGGGACGAACGATGGCAGCGAGCGCTTCCACCGATGTCATTATTATTGGCGCTGGCCCCGTGGGCCTGTTCGCGGTGTTCCAGCTCGGGCTGGTGCAGCTCAAGGCGCATGTCGTCGATATCCTCGATAAGCCCGGTGGCCAATGCGCCGCGCCGCGCCAGACCACGGTCCGCAAGATGCGGGAGCTCGAGAGCCAAGGCCTCGTAAAGTTCGAGCTTGGTCAGCCTTCGGCCCTCAAGGGCAGCAACGGAATGCTTAACGCCGTCGTGCTAAAGCGCGCGGACGGCTCGACGGCCGAGATCGCGGCCGATGTGCTGCTGCCCTTGTTCGGGCTCACCATGAAGCTCGGCCCGATCGCGGATTTCGGCCTCAACCTCAACGAGAATTTGATTCCGGTGGACACTGAGCGGTTCGAAAAGCACCAAGGGCCTCTTCGCCATCGGCGACATCAATACCTATCCCGGCAAGCTGAAGCTGATCCTGTCAGGCTTCCACGAGGCCGCGCTCATGGCGCAAGCAGCACACGCATATGTGCATCCTGACAAGAAGCTCCGTTTCCAGTACACGACCTCGTCGTCCGAGCTGCAGCGTCTATTGAAAGTAGCCTGACATGATCCTCAATGTGCGCATGCCGGATGGCACCCTTCACCGCCTCGAGGCGTTGGAAGGCTGGCGGGTCATGGAGGTGATCCGCGACTGGGGCTTGCCGATCAAGGCCGAGTGCGGCGGCGCCTGCGCCTGCGCCACCTGCCATGTGTGGGTCGGCGCCGAATGGGTGGCAAAGCTCGCCCGGCCGAGCGACGAAGAGCTTGAAATGCTGGACGGCGCCTTTCACGTCGACGAGCGCTCGCGGCTTTGCTGCCAGATCCTCATGTCGGAGGAGCTTGACGGGCTCGAGGTCGAGCTTGCGCCTGAGTCACTCGCGGATGCGCCGCCCGCGCGCCTCGCGGTTGGGAGCTGACATCATGCGGACCTTCCCGATTTTCGTCAGCGTCGACCGCAAGCCGCCTTTGGTGGTGGGTGGCGGCGAGCTAGCCGCGATCAAGGCGCGGCTTTTGTTGAAGCGCGCTCCATCCGTCGACATTGCCGCCGATCACATCGTGCCGGAACTCGCCGAGTTGTTGCGCGCCGAACGGGTTGCGATCCTGCCGCCGCGCCCCGGCGTTGACCAAGTGCGCGGAAGGCCTCTGGTCATCGCTGCGACGGGCGACGACCAGGAGGACATCCGCGTGTCAGCCATCGCGCGAGCGCTCGGCGTGCCCGTCAATGTCCCCGACCGACCGGAGCTGTGCAGTTTCGCCATGCCGGCGATCGTCGATCGTGGCGAGGTGACCGTGGCGATCGGCACCTCTGGTGCAGCGCCGGTACTCGCACAGCGCTTGCGTGCCTGGCTTGAGCGCGAGCTGCCACCGCGGCTCGATGCGCTCGCCCGCCTTGCCAGCGAATTCCGCGATGCCGTCGCCGATAAATTGCCGGCGGGAGGTGCGCGCCGCAAATTCTGGGAAGGGGTGTTCGACGGCAATGCGAGCGAGGCCGCCCTTGCCGGCGATGAGGATGAAGCCCGAAAGCTGATCGGCGAGGCGATCGAGACGGCGGTGCGAGCAGAGACAGGGCAGGGCCGCGTGCTGATGGTCGGCGCCGGTCCCGGCGATCCCGAGCTCCTGACGCTCAAGGCCGTGCGCGCGCTGAAGGCCGCTGACGTTATTCTCCACGACCGCCTAGCCGGAACCGGCGTGCTGGACCACGCCCGCCGCGAGGCCGAGCTGATCCCCGTCGGAAAGGCCAAGGGTGACCACGGCGTCCCCCAAGAGGCTATTCAGCAGCTCATGATCGAGCATGCCCGCGCCGGCAAGACCGTGCTGCGGCTGAAGGGCGGCGATCCTTTGGTATTCGGCCGCGCCGGCGAGGAGATCGCCGCCTTGCGCGAGGCCGGCATCGAGGTCGAGATCATTCCCGGCATCACCGCCGGGCTCGCCGCAGCGGCGAGCTTGCAGATCCCGCTCACCCATCGCGACATCTCTCATAGCGTCACCTTCCTTTCTGGCCATGAGGCGGGGGGCGATGAGCCGAGCTTCGCCCATCTCGATCTCGTGGCGCTTAGCCGGGGCGCGAACACGCTGCTCGTCTATATGGGCGTCTCGACCGCCGGTCTGATCGCGGGCAAGCTGCTCGAAGCCGGATGGACGCCGGAGCTCCCGGTCATCGCAGTGGAGAATGCGAGCCGCGATGACGAGCGCCGCGTCACCACCAATCTTGCCGAGCTTGCCGCGCATCCGGAGCGGGTCGAGCTCAAGACCCCGGCGGTCCTGATTTTTGGAGCGGTGGCCGGACTGCCCGCTGCCGGCGTGGTCGATGACGTGCTCGCGCGGAGCGAAGTGAGGCGCGTCTATGCCTAACGTCGTCACCGCCAACCGCCTGGTCGACGGCATCGTCGTCTATCTCGCCCCCGACGGCGGCTGGGTGGAGGAGCTTGTTCGCGCCTGGCTCGCCGATACCGAGGAGCAAACCAAAGAGCTGGAGAGCGTCGCCGCCAAGGCCGTCGCCGAGCGCCGGGTCGTCGCCGTCTACCCCATGGAGGTCGATATTCTGGACGGCGTTCCCGTGGCGCTCTCCGTGCGCGAGCGCATTCGCGCCTCGCACCGCACCACTCTCACCAAGGATTGGTACGATGTACCGCTATGACGAGTTCGACCACGCCTTCGTCGGCGAGCGCGTGGCCCAGTTTCGCGAGCAGGTGGAGCGCCGCCTCGCCGGCAAGCTGACCGAGGACGAGTTCCGTCCCTTACGGCTTCGCAACGGGCTCTATCTGCAGCTGCACGCCTATATGCTGCGCATCGCCATTCCCTATGGCGTGCTCAGCCCACGCCAGTTGCGCCAGCTCGCCATGATCGGCCGGCGGTGGGATCGCGGCTACGGCCATTTCACCACGCGACAGAATTTGCAGTTCCATTGGGTCAAGCTGGTCGACATCCCCGACGTCCTGAGCGCGCTGGCCGAGGTCGAGATGCATTGCATCCAGACGAGCGGCAATTGCGTGCGCAACGTCACCGCCGACCCCTTTGCCGGCGCCGCCCATGACGAGCTGGAAGACCCGCGCGCCTGGTGCGAGATCTTGCGGCAGTGGTCGACGCTGCATCCCGAATTCAGCTGGCTGCCGCGGAAGTTCAAGATCGCCGTCTCCGGCGCCGCCGAGGATCGCGCGGCTGTGGCCTTCCACGATATCGGCTTACGCATCGTGCGCGGGCCGGAGGGGCGCAACGGCTTCCGGGCGTTCGTCGGCGGCGGCATGGGCCGCACGCCGTATGTTGGGCTAGAAATCAGGTCGTTCCTCGAGAAGGAGCATTTGCTCTCCTACGTCGAGTCGATCCTGCGCGTGTACAATCTGCATGGGCGCCGCGACAACATCCACAAGGCGCGCATCAAGATCCTGGTCAACCAGATCGGCATCGACAAATTCCGCGAGGAGGTCGAGGCCGATTGGCAGGCGACGCGGAAAGACGCGGTCGATCTGCCGGCATCTGAATACACCCGCATCCACTCTTACTTCACGTCGCCCGATCTCGCACCCGGTCCCGTCAAGGATAAGGGCGTCGAGCAGCGGCGCATCACCGATCCCGTATTCGCCAATTGGCTCAAGCACAACGTCAAGCCCCATCGCGTGGCGGGCTACGCCATCGCCGTCATCTCGCTGAAGGAGCCAGGCCGCACGCCGGGCGATGCCAGCTCCGACGCCATGGACCTCGTCGCCGATCTTGCCGAGCGCTACAGCCGGAGCGAGGCGCGCGTGAACTACACCCAGAACCTGATGCTGCCGTATGTCGCGCGTAAGGATTTGCCGAAACTCTATGACGAGCTGGCGACCGCCGGGCTCGCCACCGGCAATTACGATCTCCTCGGCGACATGATCTGCTGCCCCGGCCTCGACTATTGCAATCTCGCCAATGCCCGTTCGATCCCGATCGCCAAGGAGATCGCCAAGCGTTTCGCCGATCCGGAGCGCCAGGAGCTGATCGGGCCGCTGCGCCTCAATATGTCGGGTTGCATCAATGCCTGCGGCCATCACCATTCGGGCAATATCGGCATTCTCGGCGTCGACAAGAAAGGCACCGAGCTCTACCAGATCTCGCTCGGCGGCAGCCCCAAGGACGAGGCCGCGGTCGGCACCATCATCGGCCCGGGCTTCAGGGCCGAGGCCGTGCCGGAGGCCATCGACACCATCATCTCGACCTATCTTGCCAACCGTAACGAGGGCGAGGATTTCCTCGCCACCTGGCGCAGGATCGGTGCGGCGCCTTTCAAGGAGGCTCTCTATGGCGCTGCTTGATCTTGTCAGCGGAGCGTTGCTCGATAGCGGCAGCGAGCCGGCAACGGTGCTCGAGCCGACCGCCGATGCCGCGGCGCTCGCCGCCGCGTCCGGCGCCGGCGGCGTGGTCGCCATCCGTTTTCCCACCTTCGGCGACGGCCGCGGGCATTCGCTCGCCGTACTGCTCCGCGAGCGTCACGGCTTTAAGGGCGAGCTCAGGGCCATCGGCTATCTGATCCCCGACCTCGCGCCGTTCCTCATGCGTTCGGGCTTCGATACCGCCGAAGTCACCGACGGCAACGACATCGAGACCTGGACGGCGGCGCTGACACGCATTCGCCACCTCTATCAACCGGGCTTCCGCAATCCGCAGCCGCTTCGCCGCGATGCCTCGAAACGTGCCGCCGAGGAGCTGAATGCTCGGCTCGAAGGGATCGGCAGCCTTGCCGGCCGGATCGCCGAGCTGCGCCGCTCGATCGAGGGACGCATCACCTTCTCGACCAGCTTAGGGTTGGAAGATCAGGCCATCCTCAACGCCATTGCCGAGGCGTGCGCCGACATCGACATCTTCACCCTCGATACCGGCCGGCTGTTCCCCGAGGTGCTGGAGACGGTCGAGCTTTCCGAGCTGCGCTACGGCTTGCGCATCCGCCTGGTCGCGCCCGACGCAGCCGAGGTCGAGGCACTGGTCGGCCGCGACGGCGTGTTCGGCTTCCGCCATTCCGTCGAGAACCGTCAAGCCTGCTGCGAGATACGAAAAGTGCGACCCCTGAACCGCGAGCTTCAAGGCGCGCAAGGCTGGATCTCCGGTGTGCGCCGCGAGCATTCCGATGACCGGGCGAGCGTGCCGCTTGCCGCCTTAGACGAAGAGCGCGCGCTGGTGAAGATCAATCCGCTCGCCGATTGGTCGACGCAAGAGCTGACCGCCTACATCTCCGAGCACAATGTCCCCGTCAATCCACTGCACGCTCGCGGCTACATCTCGATCGGGTGCCAGCCTTGCACCCGCGCCGTGCAGCCCGGCGAGGACCCGCGCGCCGGCCGCTGGTGGTGGGAGCATGAGGAAAAGAAGGAGTGCGGGCTGCACATGAACCCACGCCGGGAAGGGAAGGCAGCATGACCGCGCTCGTCTCGCATCTGAAGCTGCTAGAGGCCGAGAGCATCAACATCTTCCGCGAGGCCGCGGCGCAATTCCGCGCGCCGGTGCTGCTCTATTCCATCGGCAAGGATTCGACCGTGCTTCTGCATTTGGCGCGCAAGGCCTTCTGGCCGGCCAAGCCGCCTTTCCCGCTGCTGCACATCGACACCACCTGGAAATTCCACGACATGATCGCCTTCCGCGATCGGACCGCCAAGGAGCTTGGCCTCGATCTGATCGTGCACACCAACCATGAGGGGCTCGCCCGGGGCATCAACCCCTTCGACAACCCGCCATCGGTCTATACCGACATCATGAAGACCCAGGCCCTGCGGCAGGCGCTGGACGCCGGCGGCTTCGATGCCGCGTTTGGCGGCGCGCGCCGCGACGAGGAGGCCTCCCGCGCCAAGGAGCGGGTGTTCTCCTTCCGCGCCGCGGGCCATCGCTGGGAGCCGCGCCGGCAGCGGCCCGAGATGTGGACCTTGCTCAACGGCCGCCTCGGCAAGGGCGAGACGGTGCGCGTCTTCCCGCTGTCGAATTGGACCGAAGGCGACGTATGGCGCTACCTCGCGCTCGAGAAGCTCGACGTAGTCCCGCTTTATTTCGCGGCGATGCGCCCCGTGGTGCAGCGCGACGGCCAGCTCATCATGGTCGATGACGAGCGCATGCGGCTCGAGCCCGGCGAGAAACCGGAGATGCGCAAGATACGCTTCCGCACCCTTGGCTGCTGGCCGCTGACGGCCGCGGTCGAATCCAATGCGACCGACATCGACGCCGTGGTGGACGAGGTGTTGAGCGCGAAATATTCGGAGCGGGCGGGGCGGCTGATCGACCACGATCAGGCGGGCGCCATGGAGATGAAGAAGCGTGAGGGTTATTTCTGATGCTGGTGGCTGCGCTGAGAGAAGAGGTTGTCGCGGCGCCTGCCCCTGAGACTGGGGCCATGGTGCGCCTGTTGACCTGCGGTTCGGTCGACGACGGCAAGTCGACGCTGATTGGCAGGCTGCTGTGGGACGCGACCGCGATCGCCGAGGACCAGCGCGCGGCCGTCAGGCATGCCTCGCAGAACCGTCTCGTCAACGGCGAGAAGATCGATTTCAGCCTCCTGCTCGACGGCCTCCAGGCCGAGCGCGAGCAGGGCATCACCATCGACATTGCCTGGCGCTATTTCGAGACGGCGCACCGGCGCTTCGTCATCATCGATGCTCCTGGCCATGAGCAATATACGCGCAACATGGCGACCGGCGCGTCGCACGCTGATGTGGCCATCCTGCTGATCGATGCGCGCCACGGCGCCAAGCGTCAGACGCGCCGCCACGCCGCCATTTGCAATCTCGTCGGCATCAAGAAGATCGTGCTCGCGGTCAACAAGATGGATCTGATCGACTGGTCGGAGCAGCGCTTCCGGGCGATCGAGGCGGATTTCCGTGCCATGGCTGCCGGCTTCGGCTTTACCCAAGTCGCCGCCATACCGGTGGCCGCGCTGCCCGGCGACAACGTCGCGCGGCCTTCCTCCGCGATGCCCTGGTACAGCGGGCCGACGCTGCTCGATTATCTCGAAGCGGTCGATGCCAATGTTGAGCCGCGCGACGCGCCGTTCCGCATGCCCGTGCAGCTCGTGCTTCGCCACGCCGACTTCCGTGGTTATGCCGGCACCGTGGCCTCGGGCCGGATCAGACCCGGCGACCGCATCGTCGATGCGCGGAGCGGTCTCGGCGCATCGGTGCGGCGGATCGCCACCATGAACGGCGATCTGGCTTTTGCCGCGAAAGGCGACGCCGTCGCGCTCGAGCTCGACACCGACCTCGATATCTCGCGCGGCGCGGTGCTGTCGGAGTTGACACGCCGGCCGATCAATGCCGACGTGATCGAGGCGCGCCTGGTCTGGCTCGCCGAGACGCCCTTCGATCCCGAGATGGGCTATCTGCTCCGCACCGCGACCGACCTGACACCGGTGACGAGTATGAGCGTTTCCGCCCTCGTCAACTTCGAGACCCTGGCCTCGACGCCGGCGCATGGTTGCGCGATGAACGACATTGCCGATTGCCGCATCTTGCTCGGCCGATCGACGCCGCTCGATCTTTTCGCCGACCTGCCGGGCACCGGCAATTTCGTTCTGGTGAGCGCCGTCGATGGGGCCACCGTTGCGGGCGGCGTCATCACCTGGGCGCAGTCCGGCGCCTCGACCGTGGGCGACAACGTCTTCGTGCTCAACCGGGAGCTGTTGGCCCGGGGCCTCTGCGCCGACCTGGGCGATTCTCCCGCCGACCTCGCCGAGTTTCATCGGCGTGCGCAAGAGACCGCAATTCTGCTACGCTCAGTCGGAGTTCCAGTCCTCATCGAAATCTGAGGACCAAAAAAAATTCCAAGAACAGGCTATTCCGGGGAATAATTCCGGCTGAGCCTAGGGGGATGCGGCCAATGATCGATTTCAGCTGGGCGGCGAACTTCCTGCCGCTGACCGGGGCTGGCTTCGGCGTAGGTTTCCTCGTCGGACTGACCGGCGTCGGCGGCGGCGCGCTGATGACGCCGCTGCTCATCTCGACATTCGGCGTGAGCCCGCAGATCGCGGTCGGCACCGATCTGCTCTATGCCTCGATCACCAAGACCGCCGGCAGCTGGCGCCATCATGTGGCCGATCACGTCGAATGGCCGATCGTGTTCCGGCTCGCGGCAGGGAGCATTCCGGCCGCGATCATCCTGCTCGTGGCCATGGCGTATATGCCGTTCAACACCGCCGCGCTCGCCCACTGGATCCGCTTGGGCCTCGTCGTCGCGCTGCCACTGAGCGGCCTCGCCATCGTGCTCTACCCCTTGCTGGCGCGTCGGCCGGAACGCGAGGCGGACGGCAGCACGCCGCCACGAACGCTGGCGACGGTGATGTTCGGCGTGGCCTTGGGGCTGCTCGTCACCCTCACTTCGGTCGGCGCGGGCGCAATCGGGGTGTCCGTGCTCGCGGCGCTCTATCCGCTGCTGCCGGCCAAACGCATCGTGGGCAGCGACGTCGCGCATGCCGTGCCGCTCACGCTGGTCGGCGGGCTCGGACATTTCGGCCTGGGGCATGTCGACGGCACGCTGCTGCTCGCGCTGCTCTCGGGCTCGATCCCGGGCATCCTGCTCGGCGCGAGGCTGGCCGGCCTCGCTCCCGAATGGGTGTTGCGCCCCCTTCTCGGGATCATGCTGTGCTACGCAGCCTACGTGCTGTTCAATAAATAGCCGCGAACCTTTCAAAACGACCTGCGATCCTGGAAGGATCCTCTGCTTAAGGACGGCTGACCATCTCTGTTTGAGCACGGGAATGACAGCCAAAGCGATGCGCGGCCAAGCCCTGAGTGAGACTGCGGCCGCGTTCTTAGTGGGCATGACAGGCTTCCGACAGGATCTAACCGTCAGGAAGAGCAAGGGCCCATTGAGCCCTATTAACCGCATTTGCGACTTCCAAGCGCCGAACGTGTCGCTCAGTCCAACCTACGGAGGTTTGTCATGCCTCTTCTTCGCTTTCACCTAATCGACGGCCGCACCAAGCGGAGCTAAAGACTTTGCTTGATGCGACACACCGCACCGTGCTTGCAGCCTTCAAAGTCCCCGAGCGGGATCGGTATCAGATCGTGCACGAGCATAAGCGTGCGCACATTGATTATCGAGGATACTGGTCTTGGCCTTGAGCGCAGCGACAAAGCGGTGCTGCTCTAAGTCACCTCACGGCCGCGTAAGAAGGAAGAGAAGGAGGCCTTCTACCGGATCCTCTGCGAGGAGCTCGAGCGCGCTTGCGGCATCGCTCCATCGGACCGGCGAGCTTTAGCAGCTAATTGAGCGCTAAGAGTTCGCAAAAGTCGGTCTCTCCAATGATTCGGATGGGGTTGGGCGAGTGGGTAGAGAGCAAGCCGCCGTAAACTTGCTGGTTAGCCAAAAGGAAGTCACACCGAAGCGGGACTAGAAGAACGTTGGCTCCTCAAGGCTTCCTAGTCACTGTTCTGATTGCGCCAGGCGAAACAGCATCTGCGGTTCCGAGTTCGGACGAATGACCGGCTTCGCCATGTAAGACGTTCGGCTTGGATCTACGACCGCCCATGAGGATCTCGGGATCGAGTCGGAGAAGAAACCACTTATCCGCCTTGCACCAAGGAGCCCACGCTGAGGCTCGGTTTGCCTCGGTTTCAACTTAAGCCGCCTCCCTCTTCGACTGGTGGCCTTCTAATATGTTACAACCCGCAAGGGGCTATGCCGACTGCAGGGAGGGTAAATGGATTTCACCTATCTCTTCGCGTCGTTGCATGGGCGTATCAACCGCGCGAAATGGTGGGCGGGAGAGGTCATCCTGTTCCTCATCTTTTCAATCACCGCGTGGATTGGCAACCAAACGATAATCGGGCAAACCATTTCGGCCTTAATCTGGATCATCTTGTATTTACCGGCTTACCCTCTTGCCGTGAAGCGGTTCCAGGATCGCAATAAGCCAGGAGAGACGGCTCTTTATGGCTACATCCCGTCCATTATCGCGGTGGGGCTGCTAAGCTTTGGTCCGGTCGAGGGGAATCCCCAGACGCTAGCGCTCCCATTGAGTGGTGTCGACGTTTCCTTGAACTGGAATACGAACACACTTGGCTTGATTTGTTTCTTCATGTTGATCGGCATCACGGTCTGGTTCCTGATCGAACTCGGGATGCTCAAGGGCACGGTCGGCCCCAACCGCTTTGGTGCTGATCCATTGAGTCGCACTGACGCCAAATTGCAGCCGACGGGCCACACGTGAGGGCACTACGCGAACTGGAAACAGTACGTGCTGCGCTCGCGCAGCCCAAGAAATCCTATTTACGGCGCTCACAGACGGGCGTCGGGGATTTGACGGTTAGAGCTAACGGCCTCCCGCAAATCCCGAGCAAGGACACCAGGTCGCTCGGCCGTGGGGCAACTAGCCTAGAAACGGTGGCGATGAATGTTTGGTTTGACCGCCTCCTGCGCGTGATGGACGCAAAGACGACGGCAAGGATAGAAAAGAGGTTGAAATCCTCGTGGAGGCGCCTGACCAATATGATTTCATGTCCTCTTCCCCTTAGCTCCACTCGGCCCAAGCAATCAGCAATTGCACTCCGAAGGCGGGAAGAGCATCGCCTACGTCGAGTGGGCGTGCCAATCCGCCCTGAAGTCGGCTAATGACAAAGCCTCGGAATTTTCGCTCTTCCACGCGAGCGCTTCTTGGACGGTCTCTCGTCCCTCGCGACCTTAATTTCCTCCGCCAAGAAATTATCGGGGGGTTAGTGTCCGCATCGGTCGCCATTCCGTTGGCGATGGGCTTCGGAATGTTCGCCTTTGTATCCCTAGGCGACAAATATTTTGCCAGTGGCGCACGGGCTGGCCTCTATACCGCATTCTTCGTAGCAATTGTCACCGTCCTCTTTGGTGAGAGGAGACCGACGGTCTATGCCCCACGGATCAACAGCACATTTTTCATCGGCGCACTTCTCTATGGTCTGGTTCATTCCCAAACCGAAATGTTGCGATCCGCTAGCCTGCCACTGACTCTGATGGTCCTGTTTTCGACGATCCTCTTAGGCGGCCTCTTCGAGGCCTTATTTGGACTGATCAAGGTTGGATCGCTCATTAAGTTCGCGCCTCACCCCGTCATGGCCGGGTTTCAGAACACCGCGGCCGCCCTTCTGTTTCTTGTTCAATTGGCCGATGTGTGCGGCTTCGACGAGAGCAGGCCCTTCACCTTCGTCTTGACTCACCTGGACGGTGTGAAGCCATTAAGTATTTTCATTGCAGTGGTCACTTTCGCTGTGATGTGGAATTCGCGAAAGATCAACCCCAGAATTCCGTCTCTCCTTATCGGCCTTGCCGTCGGAACCATCGCCTACTACGCGCTTGTCACTCTGGGATTGGGCGAGCATCTCGGGCCCACTATCAGGAGTGCTACCCAAGAACCACTCAGCGCAATCCCCTGGGGGAATATCGGCGACCTGACGCAAGCTGGCATGCTCTTCGAGGTTTGGCCGATAATCCTCGGCGGAAGTTTTGCTCTTGCCATCATTGCCTCGATCGACGCACTCCTTTGCGCGAAGCTCGTGAACCAACCCGGCGACGCGAAGGTCGATGCAGATGGGCTCTTGGTTCGTTTGGGTATAGGCAACGTCGTGGCCGCCTCGTTCGGTGGCATCACAGGCGGAATCAACATCGGTGGGAGCCTCACCAACAGGGCGTTCGGAGGGCATACTCGGCTCTCCGTTCTTGTGAACGCGGCCGCAATCCTTTTGACCTTCACGCTACTGTTTCCGATCGCGACCCGCTTGCCGCGGGTAGTCCTGTCGGCAGTTATCATGGTTGTCGCCGTTCAGCATTTCGACCCGTGGTCGATGCAGCTCCTCAAACGCATTGCGGGCCATTCGGGCACCCAGCGGCGATTCCTTGTCCTCGACCTCGTGGTGGTCGTGGTGGTCGCGGCGCTCTCGATCACTTTGAACATCGTGCTCGCCGTGTTCATCGGGATGATAATTGCGGTGATGTTGTTCGTCGTACGAATGAGTCGTTCCATCATTCGTCGAACCTATCGAGGCGACGCCATAAGTTCGCGAAAGTCGCGTAACGCCAAAGAAATACAGCTGCTCGAACGCTACGGCGGCTCCACCTTGGTCATGGAGTTGCAAGGCGCACTGTTCTTCGGGACCGGTGAGCGGCTCGTGGACGAAATTGACGCCGCGAAGCGGAAGGAAATCCGCCGCCTCATCCTCGATCTGCGCCGCACCAGCGAGGTCGACAGCACCGGGGCGCGCATTATCCTGGACATCCAAACCGATCTCCTGCGCAAGGGAAGTCGTTTGGCTCTCGTACTTGCAAGTCGGAGTGAGATCGTGGCGCGGCTAAGGGATCTCGGCGTCTTGGAAAATGTCCCCACCGGTCAGGTCTTTGAAGACGTGGATCGGGCCATCGAATGGGCCGAAGACGACCTACTGCGCGACAGCATCGACGAACCTCCGTCCACAGAGGAGATATCTCTCGATCAGGTCGGCATCCTGCACAACCTCGGTCCTGGCGAAATCGCCATCTTGAAGGCGCGCCTCAGCCGCGTCGTGCACCCAAAAGGCGGAGTGATTTTTCGCCAAGGCGACGCAGGGACCGAACTGTTCATCGTCACCAGAGGAACGGCCAGTGCCTACATCGAGCAGCCCGCCGGCGGTGCTATCAGGCTCGCAACCTTCGCTCCCGGAAGCGTTTTCGGGGAGCTTGCGATCTTGGATAGCGGCCCCCGATCAGCATCGCTGATCGCCGACGACGATCTTGTATCCTATGTATTGAGCCAAGCAAATTTCGCCCGACTTACCGGTGATGCTCCCGAGATCGCCATCAAGCTGCTCGCAAATCTGGGTCGCGAACTCACCGGACGCCTGCGTCGCGCCGACCGGACGATCCATCAGCTCGAAATGTGAATCCAGCACTTGCGGTGAGTTTCAAGTGGTACGTCCGCTTTGGGTCCGGAGCTGAAATTACAACGACCCCTCGAGTTGGTCGGCTTTGTGCCGGAAGCAGCGTGGTCTCCCCGGGCAATAACTGAGCCGTCAACAAAGCGGGCGGCCCCCAAAGGGTCGCTCGCTTTGTAGCCGGACATTGAGTTTGCAAACCAAATTGCAAACGAACGGCGCGGGACAACATAGTATCCAGTGTCACAAGCCGGCATGGTCAGTGCAAAATTGGCGCCGTACTCATCCTTTCGATCCTTGCAAGTCAAACCGTGAGCGCCAGCCTGGAGCCACGTCCCCTTGGCAAGGTCCTCGCAGAGAGTTTGGTCATCTTCGCCTGGGTCGCGAATTGGCGCCCGATCGAAATCTTTCTCTACGAATGGTGGCCGATCGTTCGCCGGCGCAACCTTTATCGGAGATTGGCGGATGCCAAAGTGGAGCTAAAACGATACGAGCCGAGCGATCAAAGGCGCCAACTTCTACCGAAAGACTAAAGAATGCCGCACGGCAAGCCGTCGAACGTCGACGCCGGAAAGCTGGTCGTTAGGGCCCGTGGTCTGCATTGGCACAGGCAGAAGTCATGCCCTTCAGCATGGGCGTCCGTTATACGGCATTAAGCGGGCTTAGGCATGACCGGCAGACATGTCTGCCTCTGACCCAAAGCGGACATCGACGATGTCCTTGGGGGTCGTAGCGCAAGGTCGCGCAACTGACTCGCAATTTCCGGCGGCCTTTGCTAAACGCATCTGCTGTGCGCGTAAGGCGTCTCACCTTCATTGTTATAAGTATCGAGATGAGCGAGTTAAATACGTGGAGAATGGCCGGCCTGATTTTGGGCTTTTGGCTTGGGCCAATCCTCATCAATCTGGTGCATCAATTTTTTTGAAATCGCTTGCGGGAGTAAGAGCACGGCCGACGCGAGCATCGCCAGCGTGCTCATCGGCTGACACGCCCTCAGCCACTAGCCTGTGAGGCGTTCAAAGACAACTTGTTTGAAACCTGTTAGTCCCTGCCGGAAGAGTTGCCCGGCAGCATCGTTGGTGGTCTTGGCGGTTTACTCAAGCGGTTCCAGCAGACCTCAATAGCCACTGAAAGCTTGCTGCAGCAAACTTGCCATTTCCTCATGATGAACGCGGAGCGGTTTCGTCTTGACCGGTTCAACATTCGTTGCTCTCGAAGGGGGAATAGCCTTCGCGTAGTGCTTAGCGGGAACAGATACCTCAGCGGTAATGACGTCTTGGACAGGTCGCTCCTGCGATGCGATTTGGGTCTGGTGAGGATTGCTAATTGCACCAAGGTACCTCCCATAGATCCAACCCATTTTTGATGTGCTCGGTTCAATAATTTTGAACCAGCCTCCCCGATAGTCCGCGACGAGCAGGGGTGTTCCAACCGCATAAAAACGAATGATGGGAGTATCAACCGAGGGACCAGTATGAACCCTGGCGGGGAACAGCACCTCGAGCCAGTTCGGCTCGCCGTAAACATCAACCGCTTCAGGCGAACTAGCAGTCTCACGCTGTTCAGCCAACTGTCGCGGCTTTTCCGGAACGTCACTGAAAGATTGAGTTGAGGTCATCTGCTTCGCCTGCGCGCTAGGGTTCGCAGGAAACTTGTCCGGAACAGAAGTAGATCCTTGGTCCGAACTAGAAGTAGGAAGATCTACGGCTCTCGGCTCAGGCTGCAACACCACACAAGATGCGGCGATAAAGGACACCGCCAGCATGAGCCTCTTCATGGCATCGCTCCATGGGCCCCCGCATCCTGACATTGTGTACCATTGGCGCCGGATGCTTGCGTTGATCCACGTCAACGTTGTCCCGCGGCTCCAGGGGCATTTGGTCTCGAGGTTGCTGTGAAGGGCTCGGCCGCCAGGCGTTGCATCGTCGGCCAGGAGGTCCGACAGCACGCTCCAACCACCCCTCTAAGAATGGAATAGGTTACCGCGCCGATAAAGCAGCCTTGACCTTCGTGCCGACATGCGCGAGGCCCTCGCGTGGCAGCGAGGTCCGGCGCGCTGCACCTGCTGCCTGCCGAAAGCGCGTATGCGGCAGTCATTTGGTCGCAACACTTCTATTTGAAGTAGCGCGCCGGGTTGGGAACGCCTTGTTCTGGGATTTCTATTTTTTGCCGACTGCGGCGCCAGCCAGCGCCTCCTTGCAGGGCTCGCTAACATCGGCCAGGTGATCTTTCATGCAGGCCTGGATCCGGCCTCCTCCGGGCTTGGTGCCTGCGCAATTTTGTTTCACGTCCGCCGCACACGCCTTGGCTGTCGCAGCTTTAAGCGCTAGCTTCTGACAGGGCTCGGAAAGGTCCTTGAGGTGTGTCTTGATGCAGGCCCTGATCCGGCCTTCTCCAGGGTTCACACCCGCACACTGTGCTTTGACATCACTCACGCAAGCCCTGACAACTCCCCTTAGTTCTGCCAATGCCGTGGAACATGGGAGCAGGAGCATGGCGGAGACAAGAAAAAGAGGACTAGTGATAGCAATGAAGCTACGACTGGTGGTCATGCGAACCTCCTGTTTTGAGACGCTGGTGGCGTCCCTACTTGAGCGGTGGGCGGGCTACAGGGGTTCTGCGTAAACCGACTGCTGATGGTGAAAGCATCCTCCGAGGGCGAGGGAAATGGCTATAAGAATGAAGGTGATCACAACACGCATGAATTTTCCCCCGCTGGATTGATCAGAACACTATCAGTTGCTGCCAATCGCGTGTTTGATCAGCTCAAGAGGGGCCACCCGATGCTGTCCGGTTCGGTGGAACTCGCGCGCGTGGGGTTTAGCCTCGCCCCAAGCTGTCCCCAAGCCCGGCGGGCTGCAAGCTTGATCACTTGCCGCTTCCGGTTCTAAGGCAGCCTCCCTATAGCCCAGCTTGTGCGTTAGCCACCGACGCCATTATTGCATGCTGACCCGGCCTTCACGGGAAGGTCGGGTGGAGGGTCGATTATGATCTTTGTGCTTTCCATGGTCAGCCGGTCCTCGCATGCTGCGAGTTCACGCCCCGTACCGGACACATAGAGATCGACATGCGGTTTACTTCGCGACCAGTCCTTAGAGCACGCGAGGCATGTGTCTTCCATGACATAGTAGCGTTCCAGTGCAGGCACATAGACCTTGGTCCCGGGGGTCAGGAAGTTTGCATCTGTCGCTAGGGTCCCCGGTCTTTCATAGGTGCCGAGGTCCTCGTTGGCCCTGCTGTGGACGGCGGCGCTGGAAATGACGTCAGTCCCGAGACGGGTGGGATTGCCGTCATCATTGTCGTCAAATCCGTAAAACGTCACATAGCTTAAGACCACTTCTTGCGCACGCCCCTCGCTTGTCAGACTCGACAACGCTGCCAATGTCACTAGGGTCGCAAGGGCAAATCGGTTCGTCCTCTTCATGGCTAGTCCATCCTTGAAGCTTGTACCGAGAGGTGCCAGCCAAATGAGGTATGTTTGACGCTAGGCTGCTGATTAGTAGGCGAAAAATGGCAAGGCTGCAACCTCGGACCTTTACCGGAGTCTCTGAGCCTCGCGGATAAGGGCGTCAGCTTCAAGGTGGTGGATGATCCATCAATCGACACCACTAACTGCACCCAGAGCGTGGTGTCAGGTTCGGTGTCGAGCCAGTTGACTGAGGAAGTTAAGCGGCAGATCGACCCTGGCGACATCGTCCACGTCATGCCGCATTGGCGCGAGGGCGAGGCGTGCTACGCCAGCCTGACGCTGCGGTCGGGCGAGTAAGTGACGGGGCTTGTCGTCACCGCCGACATCGACGCGCTCTTATCGGACTGGCACGGCGAGGGAAGCGACGAGCCGCCGCCCATCGCCGTATGATGCGCGAGGTACGGACGGAAAGGGATTGAAACTGGAACGAGCCTCTCCTTGCGCCGGTGCCTTCAAGCCGCTTCCGACGCAAAGGTTTGCTCACCACTGGGGCGAGCGCCGCCAGAGAGGCTCCGCATAGCTTGCTTTTTCAGCGTCTCCAGGTCTCGCACGCCACCTGCCGTGGCTGACACGAGGATACGCTGCGCTAGCTGCCTCTTTACCAGCGCGACCTTGTCTTCACTGCTCAAGTCGAGACCGGAGGCCCGCAACTCCTCCCATGTGGCATTGAAGGCAGCCGTTAGCGTGTCCAGTTCCTCTGGCTCAAAAAAGGGCGCGTATTTTTGGAAAGGCATCATTGATTTTCCTAACGCAGGACAGGCGGGAGTCTTGAAGCTCTCAGTCATCAGTCGCCTGGGCGGACTCCGACGTTGGAAAGACTTTAACAGTCTCTGCCGGACGCTGTCTTCAAGCGGTGCACCATAGTTTGCGCGTGCGGCGCACCATCACATGGGCGCGGGTACGGCTGGCCGCCGATAAAAGGCACCGTCACTATACCGTGCTTGAAAGCGCCACCCCCGGTGCCGCGCCCCGTCCCTGGTAGAGGGACGGGGGTCTAGCGGAAGGGAGAACTATGCCTGCACGAAACCTTGCGCGACCGGCATCGCCACCTAGCACGTGTACTCATAAACGCACAGCCACAGGCGGATGGAAGCAAGCTTGATGAAGGCAAGGTAATTGGCTGCGAGGATCAAGCGCATAGCGAAACTAACCGGGCGCTCATGTCGGTTGCAATTTTGCGGTAGAGATCGAAGCTGCAGATGCAGGCGGCGTTAGCGGTAGTCTCTCCAAAGCGAACTTTCGTAGCCGATCGGCATCGGTCACGCCCTCGGCGACGAGTGCTACTAGCGTCTGGCTTAGGCCAAGCTTCAGCTCAGCCTCCTTATCGGAATTAAGAAAGGGTTCGTGGGCCTCCAGTACCGGCCACGTGGCATCAAAAGTCTGCTCTAATGTAGCGAGCATTTCTGGATCGAAAAAACCGAATGGTGGAGTGCTGGACATAGCGACCGCCTTCCTGTGAGCCGCTATCAAACTACAGGCAGGCTACTGAGTCTGAGCAAAACAGCACACCAAAACATTCAGACTATTCATCGAACTCTATTGGCGGAGCGTAGCCCGCGAGCCAAGATCACCCACAGAGTCACAAGCGCGTTGCGCTTTCGCGGCCCGATGCGCGTCAAGCGTCGATCACCTGCTAGCGTCAGTGATGATTTTGTCCGATTTGCTCGACGTGGGCGCTCTACGATCTCACCAACGCAATGATCTGCCGAGGTGATTTCCCAGTGATCTCGCACAATTCCCACTGCCTCGCGATCGGCTTCTGCAACAGTGGCGCGGTTGAGGCGAGCTGCAGCTCTTGCGGTTGCAGGGCAGCTCAGCAGTTGTCTTGCAAGGGTCATCGCCTGACCTCGGCGTTACATAAACGGTTAGCACGCTTGAGGAGCTGTTAGCTGCGCGTGTCAACATCCCTCATCTGGCGGTGGTTGCCACGTGATGTGGTTACCGCAGCTAAGATCGCGAGCGCGTGGTCGCCGATGGTGAGATTGATCCGCCGCGTACGAGAAGGTCTATCGGCGAGCGCGCAGTCAGTCGTGCAGTATCACGTTCAGCAGGGAGCTGTGCACATGCAGGCCGCCATTGTATTCAATGAACCCCAATCGCCGAAACTTGTTCATGAAAAAGCTAACGCGAGACCGAGTCGTGCCAATCATCTCGGCGAGCGTCTCTTGGTTGACCTTGGCGATAACGGGCTCCGGTTTTCCTTCTTTGCCGAAATTCGCCAGTAGAAGGAGGAGCCGTGCCAGCCGCTTTTCACTGGAGTTGAAGAGCTGATCGACCAGATCCGCTTCCATGCGTACGTTCCGTGCCAAAAGAAAGGAGATAAACAGCGTAGAGAACGCTGGTTCGTCATGGAGTATCTTGACGACAACTCGCTTCTCCAGCCGAGCAATCGTGCATTCAGTTAACGCAGTGACCGAGGCCATCCGATGAGTTTGCCCAGCCAGACACCCCTCGCCAAAGAACTGGCCGTTTCCGAGCATTGCAACAACGGCCTCCTTTCCCTGGTTGGAAAGGACGGTGACTTTGACATTGCCTTTGTGGATATAGAAAATGGAGTTTGCGGAGTCACCTTGCGCGAACACGGTCTGTCCGTCGCTATAGTCAATTACGGTTTGACCGTCGGCCGCCTTGGCTAAAAAGGCCTCCGGATCGAATGCCTGTTCGTTCGGCCGTACAGAGCTTTTCATCAGAACCAGCGCGCCATTTTCCTAAAGTCAAAGTGACGTTGCAATTCGAAATTTTCGTCTGCCGCTGTCGGGAAGGCAAGGTGATGACTGGACGTGGTCGACACAAATGACACTCTATCGCGGAAAGCTAGAAACCGTTGAGGCATTCCATTAGGAAGCACAACATGAACGAACAGATCGGCAAGCAACTGCTCCTTTCAGCACGCGCCAATAGGTAGGTTTGCAAGTCTAAGTCTTTGACACTGCTTTGGTGGGACATTCCCGGCGGGCTCACCAAATCTCAAATAAAATTACAAGTTGCGGCCTTCCGAACAATCGGCTTCGGGAGGCTTCAATTTCGTGTCCGCACTGTGTCCGCATTTTTCGGGGCGTGGAGCGGGGACTGCGCTGGCGAAGCGGAACATCCCGGGTGCCGATTGGTAGGGTGAGCGGCAATGCCGGTCAGCGGTTATGGGAACTGGCCGAGCCCGAAAGGGTTTTCCCAGGCGTAGATAGCGGTACTCGATTAATCAAGCATTTGCCCTTAGGTATGGGAGTACTCCACCATGTCACGTGCAAAGCAAGCTTCAAGGCCGAAGAGTTGAGCATGCGCCGTGCCGTTGTGGGGAGCCGTCGGGTTATCCTTGTCGCTGGCGAGCGGCGCGTCCGCTGCAACCGAGGTTCCCGCAGCGGATACGCCGACCCAGAACACCCCAGCGAGCCATGAAATAACTTTCAGTGAAGAGGAAATCGCCGATGTCAGCCTGGCGACGTTCTATGTCTTCGACAAGGAGAATGTCGGAACATCCGAGCCGGTCGTGCAACTAGCCCATAGAGGCTGCAGAGGATGCCACGGCTGCAGAGGCTGCCACAGAGGTTGCGGAGGTTGCGGAGGTTGCGGAGGCTGCGTTTCGATCTGGTGCGGAGGCTGCGGCGGCTGCGGCTGCTGGGGGTGGCGCTATTGAATAGGTCCCCACGGCTAGGCCGTTACTGAGCTGAGTTTGTGAGTGTAATCGCCGTAGGACGGGCTGTCCTAAACGGGAAACAAGCCGCAACCACGTATCGGCAAGCATAGCAAAATGCTCTCTCACTTCTGGAGCGGCAGATGTAACCGCGAGCCGCGCGCAATTGCGGGCATGCTCTCGACATTCTTTTGGATCACCGGGCATGGCGAACCTCCTTCTGGGGCCTTTCTCCCCGCGAAGAAAATCGATTCCAAAGTCGTAATTTGAAGTCAAGTAGGTGATCTCGCACTGCGACCCCTTGCAGACTTAGAATGAGCCCCTGGGTGCCCGGAACCCATATCCAGTTAAGGCCGTTTGGGTACCAAGCGGTTGGAAATGGCAGCATCCCCCCTGTAGCTGCCAAGAGCCCCCAAGCCCTAACCGCGTAGTAGAGTGGAGAAGCCCGGCACTCCCCATCCCTGCGTGAGCCGGGCTTCTTTTTGGAACATTGCAATTCCCATTTCCCCGACCTGTATAAGTCAGCCGGAGGCGCTCCCTTCCTAGATTATCCCGGCCATGATCAAGCAGACCAGGATGACCGAGAACAGGCAGAACAACTTGAACGCCACTACGTCTGCCTCGCGCTTGCTTTTCGGGCGGAGCGAAAGATACTTTTCTGAAGTCGGGGCAATGGCCATGTTCTACCCTCCTGCCAGCCGCGATCCGTTGTACCCCAGCCGCTCACTATGCGGCGCTCGAATAACCGAGATGCTCAACCGTTCGTTCCACCCTCCCTTACGGAAAATCCGATAGTTCCAGCTTGTCTACTTTGTGAGACGCAGAGGATTAGACGCCATTCGCACGCTGATAGAGCGTGGCCTAGCCATGGGTCGTGTAGGTGACGTGCGTTATTTCCAATTCCGGTTGTCGATCATCGCGGCGTGGGAATTGAGCCATACCGCTTAGCTCGATTGGGTACTCCATGCGCACGTGCGGAACCGCCACCACCTCTGCGAGTTGGCCTTACCATTTCTCTGAAATCGACGAGCTGATCATGGTCGCTATCCTGCCCATCCTCTTAATTGCCCTTCTCTTCGCCGCGCCTCCGACCTGGCCCTATAGGACCTCCGGCAGGTCGCGGCACCGCGTTGTCTCTGAGGGAGTAAGAACAGCCCGGGCTGCCACGCTTCCTCAGTTCTCCAGCGGCGACGCCTCCCACTTCGGAGAATTGCAAGTCGAATTGCAAAAGGCCTTTGAGCGGGCAGCCCAGAGCTCGCCGCAAAAACCAGAATTTAGAGAGGCTGAACGTTTAGGGCGAGCGGCGTAGTCGGTTGCGCTCTTGATGTTCAGGCTTGCGGCCAAGTTGGCGAACCTTGGGGAAAGGCGTCCTTCCAACACTCGCCGAATGGTGGAGTTTCCCAAGCCGATGCCGCAGAGTTGCTGAAGGTGCGCCTCATCCCCGCACTCGGCTTGCTATGCCTAAATCAATCCGTAAAACGGCGTGCGGATGGAGGTGCGTCCGTATGACTGTGTGTGAAGAAACGCGTTCCATGGGAGCCCCCGGGGTACCCCTAGGCGCCTGGCAGGGGATTTGGCAGCATTAGCCATAGGGAACAGGTCCGCACAGGGTTAGCCACTCGACCATGACTAACCCTTGGCAGCCTTCACAGTGGGCAGGGGAGCCCGGGGCGGGGCTGTAAGCCCTGAATGGCCTAGCCCGACCAAACGGGAATAGGAGCCATGCGGGATACCCGGGAACGCTACAAGACTTCCTGAATCTGGGCGAGATGGGCGATGGCATAAGTGAAAAAAGGTAGACCGCTATGAAGAAACCCGGCCCGCGGACGCAAGCCGGGCGTCCTGTCAGCGGATCAGCGCTGGTGCCGGTGCCTGATGGCTTTCCGAACCACCGGCCTCGATTTAACCCGCGATAGGAGCGGGGCTTCCTGGCCGCGCTCCTAAACGATCCATCCGATTTCGTGAGCCTTCGTGTTGGCCGCCTCCCGTGCGCGGGCCAACAATTCATAATCACCAGTCGCAGTGCGGCGCTTTAGGGTTAGCTGAGGCTGATTGGCGGGCTTCACGTACACGGCGCAGAACTCCGATAGGGTGACGATGATCTCGCCACTCTGCACACGGACGCTAGGGGCAGTCGCGGAAGGTTCCACGCTCACTCAGGCTTTATGACCTTCTCCGGTATCGTATCGACCACGACAGTATGGCCGCCGACCATCGTAACTGTTGTGATGTCAGCGTGACGTTCCACGGTAAGGACGTTTTCGAGGTTGATATAAATCGGCTCAGAGGAAACACCGCTGGAAGCCAGAGACCTCGCGCACAGAGACCACGTTGCCATTTCTATTTCCCTTTGATTGGAACGCCAGGAGACTAGCATGGGCCCGTTGTCGTTCACCCTGCCACCCGGGGAGGTGAATATGGAGGTTCTTGTTTTCCTGCTGCTCGCCGGGGCTTCCTCTTGAAGAAAGCGTGCCCGCGCCAGGCCGGGCGTACTTTTTATCGAGCACTATTCATCCGCGAGGAGCCGGTCGATGCAATGCTTGGCCTCGGCAACGGCCTCTCCTTTTTCATCCGCCATGGTAGCCAGAGTAGATTGCGTCAGAATGGGCAAGTCTGCACGAGTCGCATAAACGCCAGTACACCAACTCGACCACTGCCATATGGGAACGATTTCGTACCCACGATATTGGTAGGTTTCTGTTGCGGTCATGAGTGGGCCTCTCAAATTCGGTAGGCCCCCCAGTCAGGGTTAACTCTCTCGCTGAGAGGAAGTTCGCTCTCTGACAACAAATAAGCTGTGCGGGGCACAAACGACAAGGCCGCGCGAGACTGCTTCGGAGCACCTATCCTGACCGAGGGGGCTTGAGTGTTAGGCAAAAAGAAGCCCAGCACTCGTGGGGAGGTTGCCGGGCTTCCCGACTCTACTGCACGGTCGGGGGCTTAGAGCGCTTGGCATGGGCGACTCGCCATTACTGACCGCTTGCAACTAAAACGTTGTCACCCGCCCTGGCGTTCCTAGTAATGCATGTCAAAAAGACGATTCCGACTAAGCCGCGATAGGATCCGCTGGAAGCCAGAGACCTCTCGCACAGAGGCGCGGGTTCGTGCTGCGACTTAAGTTCCCTCGCGCTCAAAGCGCAGTTGGAACTAGCAGGGCTGGCTGGTGCTATGAACGCCAATCAGAGCGTCAGGTGCCATGAAACGATGCTGCGGCGGCAAACAAAAGAAAGCAGGCTGACGCACATTGGCTGCTGCTCGGTATCGCGACTGCTGCACCAGATTTGTTGATGAATGCGGCGATTTTCTCTGCTTCAAAGATGTCGCCACCAGGACTATCGACAAAGAAGCTGAGAGTGCCCTCTTGTGACAACGTTTTTATGAATGCGGCGAGCCGATCAAAGTCTCCGGGAACTATCGTTCGTGAACTCGATGCGGGCTTTCTCTAAGGCGCGGCGGATAGCTGTCGCCGCATGGTCGGATGCCAAGCGCCGTTCTCGCTCGAAATCAACCACAGTGGAAAGTTCCGGCATTAGGTAGCAAGAGCACCAAACTAAGTCAGGGCGCGGGAACCTCCTTAAAGCCCTTCTCGGTCTCTACCCCTTGTCCGCCCTGGTAGATGAACGGGCGCCGGCGCGGCGGTCTTGCTACGTTTCGTCCTCTTGCCGCTCTCACCGACAGAAGAACTTCCGACCTTTTTTAAAGCACTGGCCGCCTTAGCAATATGCTATGCACACTCTCCATTGAGATCAGCACCTACCGTCACCACCATTTGCCAGGCACTGAGCGTTTGCTTCGCTACATCTGTCCGCGCACGATGCCTCCGCGTCAGTCGATAGTATAAGTAGTCCTATTAATGAAATCATTGCGATGCGTGTCATGGCAGTCTCACACCGTTGTTCAGTGCAATCTTGTTTGCGCGCATTGACCGCGATTCAAGACTAGCATCGGCAGCATGGAGCCGCAATTCCCGCCGCGAAGGGTGAGAATGGCTTGGCGCGTCGGCTTCGGCCGGCGCTCTAATTTGCATCGTTGTAATATCGGTTATAGCGACCATTCTTGACAGGGAGAACGCATTGGCCGCTTCCCTCAACATCCCCTCGAAATACCGACAGGGGGTAGCGGTGGCAGAACTTGGTTGTTCTCAAATTGGGGGTCAATCCATCGCGGTATTTCACGCGGCCCCAAACATAGAGAAATATGTCTTTTCCGATCTGCGCGTCCGATACCGTGAACCGCTCGCTGCCTTGAGTCATAATAGTGCCGGGCGGAATAACATTGCTGCCACTCAGGAATTCTATGGGTTCCGGTGGATCCCATTCCCCATTGGAATCAAAATGGGGTCGCTCAATTGCCCATTCCACTTTGCGGGCTGGAAGCCGCCCAACGTTGCAAATTTTTATGTGAGCGACATAACCACTTTTGTTCGTAAGAGCATGAATACCTCCTATCCCGGCACTCAGGTAAGCGCGCTGGGTGGTTTCGGTAAGGGTATTCTGATCGGTAGTGATAGTCGTGAGCAGTTTAGTGGAACGCCAGAGGGTACCAGTAAAGCCAGCAATGGCGACGGTGGCCAGAAGGACGAAAGCCTCATTATTCTCATGGAGAAAAACGCTTACGCATTTCTGTATCCGGGCCGCGAAGGGGAAGTCGCCGACACGTTCTTGAAGGACCTGCTTGTCTTCATATTGGTCTGGGTGGGCTGCGCAATAACGAAACGACGAAGAGTAGGCGAGGATCCAAATAACGGATCCCAAGACCAAAATGATGGCTCCCCACGAACGTTTCAGCATCGCGCAATCGCCGTTCCGAAAATATCCGGGTTCTGGCGATTGTTATAGCCGAATTGGGCACGTGCAGCGACGGATCAACTCGATCCTCCGCTGACCCTCGGCGGTATCAATCAGCGCAACAATTCTTGATGCCAATGCACTCTGCCGGTCTGTATCTCGCCTTCTGAGGATGGGCCGAACAGCTTAATCAGCATTGCGTAATCGACGTTTTCACCTCCCGGCGACAACAGGGTCACTACTGGCAGAACAAATACCTTCGAATGCTCGTGGTCGATTGGGCCGGATCGCATTTTCAATCTGCTCAAGCCGCTTGATAAAACTGCCTTTGCCGGTGATGCCATTCTTGGTGTTTATGCTGCCCTCTTGAACGGCTCGGGCTGATTAGCACGCTGAGCAACAGCAGCTTCCATTGCAGCGAGACGGTCCTCGAACGCTGAGGTCTCGAGGCATTTGGCCATTGCTGACAGGATGGTTGCCAATCGATAAGCCTCGATGGTTTCCACTTGTCCGTGTCGGGCTTGTCGGTAAAGACGTCCGAGTTCGATCGCTACCCTGCCGACAGAGGTCAAGCGCCCTATTTTCACTCGGCGCTTACGTTCCATGGCTTTCGCGACTCCTAACCAGGCTTCATAAGCTGATTTGCACCATCAATCGGGGGAGCGTCCGACTTTTCGTATTGCGCCTAGTGTCGGTGCATGGGCATCCCTTCGATGCCTCTTTTTGAATGCACCTCCTACCGAAATCAAGAGAATTGTTACCCCAGGCGTTACCCGGAGCGTTCACGGCTCAAATGTCTAGGGTGCTAAGTGGCTGATTTTGATGGTGCCGCCGAGTAGGATTGAACTACTGACCCCGTCATTACCAATGACGTGCTCTACCACTGAGCTACGGCGGCGAAAGGTAGGCAGAAAGGGCCAATACAGCCGAAGCGCGGCCCAAGCGCGATGGCGCGGGGGAACCTGCCATAGCGGCAGAGCCCATGCAAGCTTGGCCGGGCATTTCGCCAGGGCGCGGCTAAGGTGTAAGCTTGGCCATGGCCGGCCAGAAGTGCGACGACACCAGGGGTGCAAGGGGCGCCGAAGCCCGCCGCGCCCGTCAGGCTGAGGAGCTGCGCGCCAATCTCGTCAGGCGAAAAGCGCAAATGCGGGCCCGCCGCGAGGCTGCCACAACTGAAGGCGAGGATCGGCAAACGGCTGATAACGAGCCTGATTGACGCGGAATCCCCGCGCTTGCGGGTTGGTAAACGGGAATTTAGCGCTTCCGCTGCCGCATGTTCTTGAAAAGCTTTCAAACTTTTCGGGTAAGATCATGCGGGAACGTTACGGGGTCTGGAGCGAAGTCCCGCGTTTCTCTTGCAGGGATTTCGCGCCAGTTTGTAGTCGGCGAGGGAGGGACGCCATGGACCGCATCCGCATCATAGGCGGCGAGCGATTGAAGGGCACAATTCCGATCAGCGGGGCGAAGAACGCCGCGCTGCCCTTGATGATCGCGAGCCTGCTCACCCGGGAAACGCTGACCCTGCGGAATGTCCCGCGGCTTGCCGATGTGACCCTGCTAGGCCGCATCCTCGGCAATCACGGCGTCGACATTACGCTGGTCGGCAAGAAGGCGGGTCAGCGCACTGGCGACGGCCAAACCTTCAAGCTCAAGGCCGCGGAGATCGTCGACACCACGGCGCCCTATGAGATGGTCTCGCGCATGCGGGCGAGCTTCTGGGTGCTGGCGCCGCTCCTTGCCCGTTGCGGCGAGACGAAAGTGTCGCTGCCCGGGGGCTGCGCCATCGGCACGCGACCCGTGGATTTGCACCTGACGACGCTCGAGGCGCTTGGCGCCACGATCGAGCTCGAAGGCGGCTACGTCATCGCCAAGGCGCCGAAGGGTTTGACCGGCGCCAGGATCGCGCTGTCGAAGGTCTCTGTCGGCGCCACCCATAATGCGCTGATGGCCGCCGTGCTTGCCCGTGGCGAGACGGTGATCGAGAACGCCGCGCGCGAGCCAGAAGTGGTGGACGTCGCCCTCTGCCTCGCCAAAATGGGCGCGAAGATCGAAGGCATCGGTACCTCGACGCTCCATGTGCAAGGCGTGACCTCGCTGCACGGCGCCGAGCATTCTGTCCTCCCCGACCGCATCGAGACGGGAACCTACGCCATGGCCGTGGCGATGACCGGCGGCGAGTTGTTCTTGGACGGCGCCCGCGCCGATCTCTTGCAAAACGCACTCGATTTGTTGCGCTCGACCGGGGTCGAGATCGAGGAGACCAAGACCGGCATCAAGGTCGCGCGGAACGGCAGGGGGGTTGGACCGGTGAGCGAAATCTCCACCGAGCCGTTCCCGGGCTTCCCCACGGACCTCCAGGCCCAGCTCATTGCCCTGATGTGCACCGCCAACGGCACCTCCATCGTGCGCGAGACGATCTTCGAGAACCGCTTCATGCATGTGCAGGAGCTGGCGAGGCTCGGCGCGCGCATCGAGCTCAAGGGCGACACCGCCGTTGTCACCGGCGTTCAAGGCCTGACCGGCGCACCGGTCATGGCCACCGATTTGCGGGCCTCGGTCTCGCTCATCATCGCCGGGCTCGCGGCCCAAGGCGAAACGCTGATCGGCCGCGTCTATCATCTCGACCGCGGCTTCGAGCGCATCGAGGACAAGCTCGGCCAATGCGGCGCCCATATCGAGCGGCTTTCGAGCTGAGCGCGGCGAAGGTCGATTGCCGCCAATTTGGCCGTTTCTTGCGCTCCGAGAGCGTGCTACGCCCTAGTGCCAACACATGATAGAGATCGCGCTCCGCTGCCCTTCGGACGGCGACGGCTCTAGCCCGGGATAGTCTGATGGCCACGAACCAGCTGAAGCTGATGGCGCTCGACGAGGAAGACCTCGAGATCGTGTCGTCGCATTTGCAGGACGCGGTGGTGCGGGTCGGCGATATGGCCTTCGAGCCGTCGCGCAAGCGCTTCGTCGCCGTTGTCAGCCGCTTCAACTGGGAGAAGGCGGCTGGAGACGGCGCCGAAAATGAGCGGCGGCGGACGGCGCTCCGCTTTGATCGTGTCATTGGCGCGCAGCTCAAGGCCGTGAAGCCCTCGCAAGAAGACCGCGTGCTGTCGCTGCTCGCCGTGCGCTTCGAACCGAGCGACCACCCGAGCGGCCATATCATTCTGACTTTCTCCGGCGGCGCCTCGATCCGCCTCCAAGTGGAATGCATCGAAGCCGCGCTCACCGATCTCGGGCCTGTATGGCGCGCTCGCTCAAGACCGCAGCATCCGGGCGGAGAGCCCGGCGGCGCGGTCTCCTGACGCACGTCCCGCGACGCCATGGTCTTGTGGCTGGAGAGAAGTGCGGCGAATTTTGAGGGCCGTTTTGGCGAGCTGCTGGCCGCCAAGCGGGAATCCTCCGCCGACGTCAATGAAGCGGTTGCCGCGATCATCGCGAAGGTACGGCGCGAGCAGGACGCTGCGCTGATCGAGCTCACCTTGCGTTACGACCGGGTGGATCTCCGCGACATCGGCTTGCGCGTTTCCGCCGCGGAGATTGCGCAGGCGCGCGCCTCCGTCGACGCCAAGACGCTTGCCGCGCTCGAGCTCGCCCGCGACCGCATCCTCTCCCATCATCGCCGTCAAATGCCAGCCGACGATTCCTATGTTGATGAGCTTGGCGTGGAGCTTGGCGTCCGCTGGTCGGCGGTAGACTCGGTCGGGCTCTACGTGCCGGGCAGCACGGCGAGTTATCCGAGCTCGGTGCTGATGAACGCGGTGCCCGCCAAGGTAGCGCAAGTCGAGCGCATCGTCATGGTGGTGCCCGCGCCAGACGGCAAGCTCAACTCGCTGGTGCTCGTCGCGGCGGAGCTTGCCGGCGTGCACGAGATCTATCGCATCGGCGGGGCCCAGGCGATCGCGGCGCTGGCCTATGGCACCGAGACGATCGCCCCCGTGGTCAAGATCGTCGGCCCCGGCAACGCTTACGTCGCCGCCGCCAAGCGCCAGGTGTTCGGTCAGGTGGGCATCGACATGGTGGCGGGGCCCTCGGAGGTCGTGGTCATCGCCGATCGGGACAACGACCCGGCCTGGATCGCCGCCGATCTCCTCGCTCAGGCCGAGCACGACGAGGCGGCGCAGTCCATCCTGATCACTGACGACGCCGATTTCGGGCGCGCCGTCGCCGCTGCCGTCGAGGCGCAACTCGCGACGCTACCGCGCGCCGGCGTGGCACGGTCGAGCTGGCAAGACTTCGGCGCCATCATCGTAGTCGACACTCTCGACCAGGCGCCGGGGCTCGCCAATCGCCTGGCGCCCGAGCATCTGGAGATCGCCACGTCTGACCCCGAGGCTCTCGGCAGCCGCATCCGCAACGCCGGCGCGCTGTTTCTTGGACGCTATACCCCCGAGGTGATTGGCGATTATGTGGCCGGGTCGAACCACGTCCTGCCAACGGCTCGCAGCGCCCGCTTTGCCTCGGGCTTGGGCGTGCTCGACTTCATGAAGCGCAGCTCGATACTCAAGCTCGACGCGGAAGGTCTGAAGGCGCTCGGCCCGGCGGCCATGACGCTGGCGACCGCCGAGGGGCTAGACGCACATCGCCGTTCCGTCGCGATCCGATTGAACGTGCGGGACTAGCGATGACGGAGGAGCAGGAGCTATCGCCCGCGCAGGCGCGCCTTGTCGAGGTGACCCTGGATCCCGGCTCCATCGGGGGCAACTCGTCCGACGTGGAGCATGAGCGCGAGGTCGCCATCTTCGATCTCCTGGAGCGGAACTCCTTCGCGCTGGAAGGCCAGGAAGGCGGGCCCTACACGCTGAACCTTTCCCTCGCCGACAACCGGCTGGTGTTCACGGTCGGCGATGTGAACCGCACGCCCATCCAGCATGTCATGCTGTCGCTCTCTCCCTTCCGCCGCCTGGTGAAGGACTATTTTCTCATGTGCGAGAGCTACTACCAGGCGATCAAGACCGCGCCGCCGTCCCGCATCGAGGCCATCGACATGGGGCGGCGGGGTTTGCACGACGAAGGCAGCCGGCTGCTGATGGAGCGGCTCAAGGGCAAGGTCCTTATCGACATCCAAACCGCCAGACGCCTGTTCACGCTGATCTGCGCCCTGCACTGGAAAGGGTGATGATTTGGCGGGTGACGGAGCCGATCTGCCGGGCGCGGTCCTCTTCGCCTGTAGCCGCAACTCTGTGCGCTCGCCGATGGCGGCCGCGATCCTGCGCCACCTCGCAGGCAACCGCGTCTATGTGAAATCGGCGGGCGTTCGCGCCGGCGAGACCGACCCCTTCGCCGTCGCCGCGATGGAGGAATTGGGCATCGATATCTCGAAGCACCAGCCGATGTCGCTCGCCGAATTGCACGACACCTCCTTCGATCTCATCGTGTCGCTTTCGCCGGAAGCCCATCACAAGGCGCTCGACCTCACCGGGCGCTTCGCCGTCGACGTCGAATACTGGCCGACGCCCGATCCGACCTTGGCGAGCGGCAATCGCGAGCAGATCTTGTCGGCCTATCGCGCCGTGCGGGATGGGTTGTTCAGGCGCATCAAGCAGCGCTTTCCGCTTGCCGGCGCTCCCAACGTGTAACTCTAGTCCGGCAAAGACATAACCGGGGGCCAATCCTCATGCTGAGGAGCGCACCAAAGATGTGCGTCTCGAAGCATGTGGCGTCGCCCTTCGAGACGGCGCTGTTGCGCCTCCTCAGGGTGAGGATAGAGCGTCAGCCTCACTCGTGCGGCTGCTCTGCGTCCGGCTCGGGCGCGTCTCCCGGCCCAGGCGCGGCCTCTGGCTCGGGCGCGGCCTCGGGTTTGGTTTCCGCCACGTTCGCATTGCCGGTATTGACGATCTGCACGCGGCGGTTCTCCTCGGCGAAAGGGTCTTCCTTGTTCTTCAGCTGCTCCTCGCCGAAGCCGATGACGGACAACTGGCCCTTATCGACGTGGTAAGTCTTGATCAGAAAATCGGCGACGGATGCGGCGCGCCGCTGCGACAAAGCGAGATTGTAGTCCGCGCTGCCCTTGGCGTCGGTGTGTCCGGCGATGAGGAAGGAGGCGCCTTTGAGCTTGGGATCGGTCAGGGCCTTGCCGAGCTCGTTCAGACTGGGCAGCGCCTCTGGCAGGATTTCGGCGGAATCGAAGGCGAACAGGATTTGCACATCGACATTCGGTGCCTTGCTCTCGTCGACGAGCTTCGCCACCTGGTCGCGCTCCTCGACCGTGATCTGCCGCGTCTTGAAGTCGCGCAGCTTGGCGTTGAGCTCCTTCTGCTTGGCCTCGTGCTGCGCCGCCGCGGGATCGAAGCCGCGCGTTTTGGCCGGCTGCAAGCCGTTGACGAGGTCGTCGGCGCTCTTGACCTCCTGGGCGTACGCCGCCGAAAGCTGGCCGAAGCCGGCAAGCGCCAGCATCGCCGCCGCTGCCACCGTCCAAGTTGAGGTTAAGACTCGCATGGCTGCACCTCCCGTATCGCGTCGTCGTCTCGCTCAATCGAAGATTAGACCTTAGGGACCGCAAGCTGAACCGCCAATGAACGGAAAGGGGCGCCTCGTCGCAAGGGAATCGGCGATCCTCACCCAGCGATCCGGCTTGATTTTGCGTGGCCAGGCGACCATTCTCCGCCACAACGCGCAGAAGCGGGAAGGAGCCTTATGGCGAAGGAAGAGATGCTCGAATTTCCGGGGGTAGTAACGGAGCTGCTTCCCAACGCCACCTTCAGGGTGAAACTCGAGAACGAACACGAGATTATTGCCCACACGGCGGGACGCATGCGCAAAAACCGGATCAGGGTGCTTGCCGGCGACAAGGTTCTGGTCGAGATGACGCCTTATGATCTCACTAAGGGACGGATCACGTACCGCTTTAAGTAGGCTTGGCGCCGTGAGCGCAGAGCCTACCGCAAGCGCCGCGCCTGCCAGGAGCAGGCTCACGCCGGGTCCGCGCGCCTCGAAGGCGAACGGCCACCGGCCGAAGCTCGTGCTGGCGTCAGGCTCGCCGCGCCGCCTCGCGCTGCTCGAGCAGGTTGGCATCATCCCCGACGCGCTCCGCCCCACGACCGTCGACGAGACGGCGATGAAAGGGGAGGTGCCCCGCCATCTCGTGCGCCGCCTCGCCCGCGCCAAGGCGGAGGCTGCGAAGCTGCTGGTCCGCGCCGAGCCGGACTATGCCAAGTCTTACATTCTGGCCGCCGACACGGCAGTCGCCGTCGGCCGGCGTATCCTCGGCAAGCCGGAAGAGGGCGACCGGGCCATCGACACGCTGGAACGCTTGCGCGGGCGCAACCATCGCGTCCAGACCGCGGTTTGTCTGATCACGCCGGACGACCGCATCCGCGAGCGCGTGGTCGAGACGCGGCTCCGCTTCCGCAATCTCTCCGACGCCGAGCTCCGCGATTACATCGCGAGCGGCGAATGGAAGGGCAAAGCCGGGGGCTATGCCATCCAGGGCATCGCCGGAGGCTTCGTCGTGAAGCTCGTCGGTTCCTACACCAATGTGGTGGGTCTGCCGCTGACCGAGGTCATCACGCTTCTGAAGGGCGAAGGCTTTCCGGTGAGCTCCTACTGGCCCAATCTCGCCGAGATCGAGACCGAGTGAACGCGAGCACGCGCAGCAAGCCTGACCAGACTGTCGCGCGGCCCAAACGCGCCAAGGGCACCAAATGCCCGATCTGCGGCAAGCCGGCGTCCCAAGACTATCGTCCGTTCTGCAGCGCGGCCTGCGCCGATATCGATCTCGGACGCTGGCTCGCGGGCCGCTACGTCGTGCCCGGCGAGCCCGCGACGGATGGCGCCGAGACCGAGGATGGCGATTGAGCAAGCCCGAACCGGCGGGCAAAGAGTAAGGCTGCGCAACGCTCGACAGGCGAGGCCCGATTTCCTATAAGCCAGACCTTGTCGCGCCTGCCCCCTTTGCCGGGCGGCGCCGGGGACTTGCCCTGAAAGCCCAGGTAGCTCAGTTGGTAGAGCAGCGGACTGAAAATCCGCGTGTCGGTGGTTCAAATCCGCCCCTGGGCACCATTATTTGCCTGAACCATATTTTAGTGAAATAAATAGTTTGATGTATTGCTCGGGCGCCTCCTTGTATGTAGCTGAGCGCTTACATACATTTAGCACCATGGCTATCCGCCAAGCGCGCTCGCTTGAATCCCTACGATTTGCAGGCCGTTCCGGGCATGCCGACCGCTCTCAAAATTTACCGAATCGACGCGTCTCCATATTGGCAAGTGCGTCTATTCGTCGACGGGCGTCTAAAGCGCAAGACCACCGGGTGCGCCGATCGTCGACACGCCATCGAGTTCGCCAAGCAGTTCTATGACTCAATTCGCATCGCCCAGCGTCTCGACATCAACGTTCATCAAGACACATTCCATGCTTGCGCCAAGCATCTTGTCTCGCGTCAGACAGCGATGGTTTCTCGAGGAGAACGTGACGCGCGCATCAATAGCGAAGACGAGAAAAAGCTGAATAAGGACATCCTGCCGTTCTTCGCGACAAAAGCGGTGGCATCGATCACGGCCGTCGATATTCAGGACTACATCGATCAGCTCACCTCGAGCCGCCATCTCTCACCCTCGACCGCGTCCAAGCATGTCGTTGTCATTCGGAAGGTCCTTAACGAGGCTCGAAAACGCGGCTTGCTGAGGGCTTTGCCGCCCTTCCCAACGATCAGCCGCAGAGACAACCCTCGATCGTATTTCGATGAGATCGAGTACAGGACGCTCCGAGACACCGCGAAACGTCTTGCCTCGGAGAACATCAAAGTCCGATACGTCCCGCTGACCGACGAGCTCTATGATTTCATCATCTTCGCGACCAACGTGTTCGTGCGCCTAAGCGACTTGAAGCTCCTTCAACACAAGCACGTCCAGGTCGTCAGAGAGAAAACCGCCAAATATCTTCTGATCACGCCGCCCAACTCGAAGACTGCCCAGCGCGAAAGCGCGAGCATGGACGTTGCCGTGGTCGTTTATGAGCGCTTGAGGGCGCGTCACGAAAAGGCGGGCTTGGTCAGCGACGACGACTACGTCTTCTTCCCCGAGTTTAAAAACCGCGAGTACGCGCTTGCCACGCTGAGACGCCAGTTCGAACACGTGCTGAAAGAGGCCAGGCTGAAGCTCGACAAGCAGGCCAGGGCGCGAACGCTTTATTCGCTGCGTCATACCGCTCTCATGTTTCGCCTCTTGAAAGGCGACAAAATCGACATTTTCAAACTGGCGCACAACGCCCTAACCAGCGTCGATCAGCTCGAGAGATCTACCTTTCGCACGCTCAGAGCAGATTGATGATCGAGGAGCTGCAGTCATTCGCGCCAAGGCGAGCTTGAAAGCGCGCCCACCCGGCAGCCCCTGTTCAATATCCATCTGATTTCCAAACGCTCGCGCGTGCCCTTTCAGGGTGTGTAATTTCAATAGGTTGGCCTAAGGCTGGCCACCACGTTTTCCGAACGCAGCCCATTGAGCTCGGACCTGCCGTTGGAGGGCTCAATGGCCGTTTCGCGGCCAACTTCAGACCTGGGGCCGAGAGCTGAACTCGGTCTGCTTGCCAAGAACGGAAATTCCGGCGTGACCGGCGCTCTCGCCATTCGGCGTCTCTCAACAACTGATCTACCGAGGCTCCGGGTTGGTGAGCCGCCCGCTTGGTCAGCTAGGCCGCGCACTCATAAATCGAGATTGCAAGCAGCGGCTGGTCAATGTCCGCTTTGCTCCCAAAAGCGGACATTCGTCAGCGCGTTGCCCATGTCCGCTATGTGCCAGAAGCGGACGTGACGCTTGAGTTCGTGATATCGTCGCGCCATCGGGGATCCGGCGTCGGGGGGTGCGCGATGAAGATCACGCTGGACATTTCCAAGCTCGTCGAAGAAGGCAAGCTCACGCGCGAGGAGGCCGACAAGCTCACGGCGCTCGCTGCCCATGATACCGGCTCGCTTGGCGTAAACATCCTGATCGGGTTCGGCGTGGTTGCCATCGCGGCCGGCGCGGTGGCGCTGGTGCCGACACCGCTGACTGCGGTGAGCTTAGGGCTCGCACTTTTCGCCGCAGGGTACGCGATCGTGCTCAACCGCGTGCAGCAATGGATCCTGCTCGGGCAGATTTGCCTTGTCATTGGCGCGCTGATGTTCGGCGGCGGCGTGATCGCCTACGGGGCCGGCTCGCTTGCGTCCATGCTTATCGTCACGGCTGCCTTCGCGCTCGCGGCCATCGCCGCGCGCTCGAGTCTTTTGATGGCGCTGGCGGTGCTGGCGGCTTCCGCCTGCCTCGGTGCGCGCACCGGTTACGATAACGCCGTTTATTCGCTGGCGATCTTCGAGCCGACGCTGACCGTTGTGCTATTTTCCGCGCTGGCGCTGATCGCCTATCAGGCCTCGCAGCGCCTGCCGGCCGGCTATGAGCGCCTCGCGATCACCGCCGCGCGCACCTCGCTGCTGCTGATCAATTTCGGCTTCTGGGTCGGCTCGCTATGGGGCGATCCGCTGATGCTGCTGCGCTCGATGAATGCCAAGGACACATCGTTGGAGTCCATGACCAAAACTGTAATCCCGGCCGCGGTATTCAGCATCCTCTGGGCAGTGGTCTTGCTCGGCGCCGGGATCTGGGCCGTGCAGGTCAACCGGCGCTGGCTGGTCAATCTCGTCGCCGTTTTCGCCGGCATTCATTTCTACACCCAATGGTTCGAGCACCTCGGCGCCACACCGTTGTCGGTGCTGCTCGGCGGGGTGGTGATGTTGGCGAGCGCCTTCGCGCTCTGGATGTTTAACCGGCGCGTCCCGGATGCCTAAGGCGGCTGGCCACAAGCGGACCCAGTTCTCCGGCAATTGAGGCGTCTAGCGGCCGCCACCGCGCCACCGACAAGTCCGATAAATTTCCGCCGCGTCATGCCGGCGGATCCAACCGAGGTCCGCTTTGGGTCATTAGCGGACCTTGGGGCGCGGATCACGGATGTCGGCTTCATACCTAAGAGCGGACATGCAGGCTAACGGACACAACGTCCGCTAAGTGCCAGAAGCGTAAATCGGCTGCTCTATCTGCAAGCTTCAAATTCCTATCGCGTGCTCCCCGATGCGTTCGGCCTCTGTCCGCCGTGAGCGTTTCGCTGATAGGTTATAGTGGTCTGACTTGCCGGCTCCGCCGATGAACTCGGCTAGAAGGGTGCGATGGCCATAACTCCCGACGACCGCCTACCGCAGTTCATCACCGACGGCGGCATCGAGACACACATCATTTTCAATATCGGTGTGGAGCTGCCGCATTTCTCGGCGTTTCCGCTCAACGACAGCGCGGCCGGCCGCGACGTCATACGCAGCTACTACCGCGATTACCTGCCCGTGGCCCAGGCCGCGGGTCGCAGCTTCCTATTTGCCACCGACAGCTGGCGCGCAAGTGCCGACTGGGCCGACCGGCTTGGCTACGACCGGGCAATGCTGAAGCAGAATAACGCAACATCGGTGGCACCATGCGCCGAGCTCGCGGACGAATTCGCCGCCGCCGGTGTGCCGAGCGCCATCGCCGGTATCGGTCCCCGCCGCGATGCCTGGCAGTACGATGCCGGCATGACTGTTGCTGAAGCCTGCGACGGCACCCAAGTGCCACTGATGTGGGCGGGCTTAGAGCTGGCACCGCACCGACGCGGCGGGCGCCGTGCCTACATACTCCCGCCGGCGTGAAATGTCCGCTTTGGGTCATTAGCCGACATAACGGCCCGTTCGCGTCATGTCCGCTTACCCCGACCCAGACATTTCGTTAGGCTCTGTTCGCGTGTCGTGTCGAGCGTGCTGCGGCCCCTTGGCAGATTGGCGAGCGTGCCGGGCTCGTGACAAAAGCAGGCTCTCCACGGTGAGATTTCGAAGTCGGAGAGGATCAGTCACCCCATCCGCCACAAGGTTCAGCAGCTTTTTGCCGATGGCTATTCTTAGCTCAGTGTCGTTGGCAAAATCGCGGAAGGGCTCATCCGCCCTCAGCATGTGCCAAACGGCGGCGAACGCTTGGTCCATCGCTGCAAGCGTCTTGGGATCGTATATGTCTGCTCGGAGATTTAGAGAGGTCATAGGAGGCTGCTTTCAAAAGCGACGCTGGCTTCGGATTTGAAAGAATTTGGAAGCCCGACCATGCGCGGCACGGTCGGGCTTCTTAGTTTTCAGTGGCCTGTGACCACTCCCCGGCGGACGTGGCGGCGGGCGGATGTAGTTATGCAGGCACCATTAACCATGTGCATACCGGCACCACATGCTTCGCGGACTTGCGTGATCATGCCGTCCGGTTGAGGAAGCGGCTGCGCCGATGTTGTGACGGCTAAGGCAAGGGCAGCAACAGCGACCAACCTGATCGTTCGTTCCTCCAATGTGTAGCTTCAAGAAGTTTATTCCTCTTGAAGAGCGCACAGTCATGCCTTCTCTTAGTGGGCTATGGTGCATGCAACGTAACGGTTCCACCAATCGCGATTGCCGGTCGCTATGGCATTGCGATACAGCCAGCCGCATCCGCCACCGTAATACCCGTTGCCGCCGTACGAGCCGTAGCTGCGGTAGCTCCCGTAACCGTAGCGTCGGTAGGGGTAATAGCCATGGCCGTAGTGTCTGCCATAGCCGTAGTGCCTATACCCGCCGTAGCCGTAGTGCCTGTACCCGCCGTAGCCACGAGCAATGCCGTGGTAGCCGTGGCCAACATAACGGGCTTCGGCCATGGAGACTGCGCCCATTAATCCGAGAAACGCGACTAAGCTGACGGCGATTACGCCCTTCACCATTTTCATAGAATGATCTCCTGTACCTCAGTCGAAGCCTTCATTAGCAATCGCATTTACAAGAAGGTCAGCGTCTTCGCCTTGATGTAGATCAAGCTGCAAAGCCTGCGCTCATTCGGTTGGCGCGGCGGTGAAGGAGTTCAGCCAAATCCTTGCCAGACGTAGGTGATCCGCCTCACCAACCGCCCGGTCAATCGCTCATCGCGCAGTTAAAGCCCCGCCTAATGCAGCGTCAGGGGGCCTTAATCGGATTGCTGATAGCGGCAATTTTCGTAGGATCAATTGACGTCGCCATGCGGACCTATTTTGCAATAGACGCTCAGCCTCAGACAGCAAAAATTCAGGACCGTCTAATCGCAGTAGATTTGGCAAAGGCAGTTCAGACGTCCATTTCCCTAGCTGCGGCGAAGCCCCTTCAAACCTCCGACCCCTCAGCATCCAAGCCCGAAAGCGATGTCACAGAGGTGGAAGTGTTCAGCGTCAGCAACATCCACCCAACGGACGGTTTTGTTACAGCCCCAGCGAGGCACCCTGCATCAGCGACCCAGTCGGATACAGCGATAAGCTCAACTTCTTCGTCGCAATCGAGAACTGCTGCGGGACCTCATTTAGTTCCACTGACTAAGAGGAAGCCCAAAAGGCCGATAGCTAAAGAGACACAATCGAACACAGCCGAATTAAAGGCAATGGCCGTGCGGCACGAGAAACAAGAGCCAAAGCCAATGGCATTTGGCACCATTGGCTACAACTACAACCCCCAACAGTAAGTGGTTTGCCGCAAATCACCCGCCGCATCGCCAGCAACATCGCCAAGCTGCCGGAGCTACTTGGCAGCAATAAAGGGGCGAGGCGTTCGAGAGTTAGTGTGGTGGCTGAGGACAGGGACAAACCGATTTACCATGCAGCTTGCAACAACGAGGCGCTGGCGGATGAGCACACTGTGTTCCGCAAGACCATACGCCACCTACGGAACAACATTTCGCAAAGAGTTGCGCTTCCGCATTCCCAGCCAACATTCCGGCAAGTAGGAGCGTGACCGCCCCAATAACTGCCTTGTGCATATTTACCCTCCTACGGTTCAGAGACCGTGCGTGAGATTAACACAAGACAAGAGGCTTGAAAAATCGTGGTGCCACCTGGTATTGGTGCTATCGGTGCTCGAACGCTATTCCAATAGCCAAGCAGCGTCGGCTCCAACACTATGCACTCTTTCAGCGGCAAGGGCCACATCGTAGGCGTCATCCGGCTTCTCGCGTGAGTAGACATATGCGAGTGATTGCTGATTGGCGTCCAGGTGAATCCACCCGGGATTCGCTTAACGGTCCCAACCCTGAGCCGATCAGCTGCGCCCTTGCAGCCCTCCTCCAAGTTGACTGCATGTTACTTCCTCCTTTGGACTCTCCAATCGTTAGCAGAATTATGCGGTGGCTAGCCGCGCGATGTCCGCCTAGGGTCATTAGCGGACATACTGACAAGTCCGCGCCATGTCCGCTTTTACCCCCAATAACGGAAGTTGGGCGGCGCATCCAAGTCAGCATTTGGCGTCGCGCCTTCCGTTCCGGTCGCAGTTGCCATCCACGAGCGCTTTTAGAACGGCAGCGCTCACGTTCAGGCGCCCGCCAATGTCCCTCAGAGAGTGCCCACTCGACCGCATTCTTAGAACCTGCGCTCTCATCAACTCGTCGATCACGCTTTGACGGCCAATGCGCTTTCCTTGCTTACGAGCACGCTGTTGGCCCGCGATGATTCTCTCCCGAATAATTTCGCGCTCGAATTCGGCAAAGACACCAAGCATCTGAAACAGCATCTTGCCTGACGGCGTGTTGGTATCGATGGCTTGCTTGTGGACGTAAAGATCGCAGCCCTTTTGCCGGAGCTCGTCTAGCACGTTGATAAGGTCTCGTAGCGATCGGCCCAAGCGGTCGATGCTCCAGCAACAAACTTGATCGATCTCACGCCGCACGACCGCCTTGAGCAGATCATCCAAGCCCTTGCGTGCACCTCGACCCTTCGCGCCAGAGATGCCGTGATCGCTAAAGACTCTCACGACCTGCCAATCGTTTCGCGCGCAGGCTGCGCTCAGCTCCGATAGTTGATTTTCAAGCTCCTGGCCTCGAGTTGAGACGCGAGCGTAGAGAGCAACTTTTCTCGACACGCTGAGTCTGTAGACGAGATGGAAACGAGATTAGCTCTGCAAAAATGGTAGGAACGGTCAACATCTCAACCCGTTGTCAAAAATATTTTCGAGTGACGTCCGGATCGTCAGCTCAGCTCGCATAAATAGATTTGTATAGCGGGCTCTTCTCTTCGCCGATGTTAGTCATCGCAAGCCAGATTTTCGCGTTTGAGTTTTTGAGACGCTGAGCTCGAAGGCGTCGATGCCCTTTTATTACCTAAACCAATAAGGATCCAAACAACGGACCAAACCACTCTCTGTTACGACCATCTCATCGAGAAGCACCTCGACCATCTGAAGCGTCAGTACCGTGACCTACTCACCGATGACGCCACGCTTCCGCAATTCTGGTTCCTGACCGTCACCTTTGTCCCGGTTGAAGCGAAGCGCAATGACCACCTCTCCATCCCGCCTCATCGCTGCATCGTTCTGTTTGAACAATTTTATGTCCGGCTGCTCTCAAAACTCATGAACAATTTCGAGCGTAAGCGAACGCTGCAGCCCTTGACCTATCTCTACATCGACTACCCGTTCACCAAGCGCGAGAAGACGTTCGCTACGCTCTCACCAATTGAGCAGTTTCGCGCCAACCAATTTCACTTCTACCCCGAGCATCCCGAGACGACGTGTCATATCCATTCTGTCATGCTCGTTGCGCCCCATCTGGTCGATCGCTTCCGAGCCATAGCGCCTGAGCTTAAGTGTCTTTTTCAGAGTCTCGGTCCGGCTAATTGCACGCTGCATGCCGTTCCGTTGCAATCCATCGACCAGCTTCGAAATGTGATGTTCTACTCGTCGAAGCTACTCAAACAGCCACCGAGTGTGCTCAGGGGGTTGTCGAAAAAGCTATGGGAACCACGCAAGCTCCCCGACGGGCCGCGAAAGAGCCTTTCCGATTTCGACCTATATACCGTTTTGCCGAAGGCGAAGAGCGAACCCGTCTACGTTAAATCGGATTGGGAGCGTAAGCTTGAGGCAGCGCTAAAGAGTCGCGCTTGTGTCAGCTAACGGCTCCACTTGTATAAATATATAGATGGAAGAATCGCATGCTGAGGCCAAAACGAAACGACAAACCCCTGCTGCTCAACCTGCCCAAGCAGATTCTTGAAGAGGTCGACATGGCTGTGCGCGAGCAAGGCGTGAGCCGCACGCACTTTTTGCGCCAGGCTGTCGAGCGTAATTTGCGGTATTATCAGAATTTCGAGCGCGCCATCTTCGCTCGCATCTATCAACAGGGGATGAGCTAGGACGTGCCGACGAGGCGGTGAGCCGTTCACGATTCAATGTCCGCTTACCTCCTAAAAGTCCTTTGGGTCATGACCAGACATCGCGTCACGTCCGCGTCATGACCGTTATTCCCCTCAAAGCGCACATTCATCCGCGCGGTTTGCACGTCCGCTTTGTGCCATGAACGGACATTCGGCCCACAGTCGTGGACGCCTCCTTTGCGGGATGGTTATTGACTAAAACTTTGCGGCGTCTGTGGTTTTGGCGACGGAGCGACGTTCTCTCCATCACTCCCGACGCTCACCGCGCCGAGCGCAGGCAGGTGGTGCAAGGCCTCGGCCTTAGCCTTGTCGTCATAGGACCTTGGCCAAGCCTTTGAGATCGCGCTGCCATTGGGCTCGTCGTGGGGCAACTACGCGTCGAGCCGCTCGCTATCCACTCGGACTCTGGTATTCTCTCCATCGAAGAACTTCGTCAGAGGCCGGCCGTCAAACTGAACGTCGTTGATCGGAATGTTTCAGGCTTCGCGTCGTGACGTTTTACGTATCGCGGGCACCGCGGGCCTTCTCCTCGCTATTCCAGCGTTGGCGAAGTCGAAGGTAGAGGCGCGGCAGCCTGCGTCAGAAGCGCTGCTTGACGAAATCACCGAGGCGCTGCTGACGGAGTATCCTGAGAGCGCCACCGGGCTTGGGGTCGATACTGGTGCCCGGTCCGTGTTGAAGAGTCGTCTGACCGACACGTCTCCAGCAGGCATGGCCGCCCGCGCCGCGGCCTGTGGCGAGCGCTTGCAACGGCTGAGAAGCGTGGATGTGGCTGGGCTGAAAGGCTTGGCGGCTGTGAACCATGCGGTCGTGCTGGAAAGCTATCAGCTGGCGAATGAGGGCTATGGCTTTCCCTATGGCGACAAGGGCGTGCTCTTCGGGAATCCCTATGTGGTGAGCCAGATGAACGGAGCGTTCACCGCCGTCGGCGAGTTCCTGGATACCCAGCATCAGATTGAGACCGTGGCCGACGCCGATGCTTATCTCGCGCGACTAGAGGCTTATGCCGACGAGCTCGATGGCGAGATTGAGCGGATCCAGGCGGATGCTGGCGCAGGCGTGATTCCCCCAGACTTTATCCTGAAGCTGACGCTTGACCAGATGAGCGGCACACGTGTCCAGCCGATTGCAGATTGGGGTCTCGTCACCTCTGTTGCACGGCGTGCTAAGGACAAAGGTCTGAGTGGAGACTATGGCCACGCAGCCCAAAAGATCGTCGAGGCCAAGGTGGTACCGGCGCTGGATCGCCAAATCGCAGCGCTCCAGGGACTAAAATCTAAGGCCAACGCTAATGCAGGCGTCTGGAAGCTGCCGGAGGGCGAGGCCTATTATGCATGGCTGCTCAAAGTTGGCACCACCACCAATCTTAGCCCCGATGAAGTCCACCAAACAGGTCTTGAGCAGGTAGGTGAACTTTCGACGCAGATGGATGCGCTGTTACGTGAACAAGGCCTCACACAAGGAACAGTCGCTGAGCGACTTACGGCCCTAAACAAGAATCCCGGTCAGGTCTTCGCCAACACCGACGCTGGCCGGGCCGAACTGATCGCCTACCTGAACGGCCTTATCGCCGCGGTCCGGCTCAAGTTGCCCGCGGCCTTCCGCACAATCAATGAGGCGCCGGTGGTAGTCAAACGTGTTCCCCTGGACATTGAGGCTGGGGCACCGCTTGGTGACATGGATGACGGCTATGTGGACGGGACAAGACCTGCCATTTATTACATCAATCTCCAGGACACAGCTAACTGGCCAAAATACCGGCTGCCGACGCTCACATACCATGAGTCGATCCCTGGTCACGCTTGGCAGTTCACTTTCAGCCACAAGCTACCGCTCATTCGCACGCTCTTGGGATTTGACGCTTATATCGAAGGCTATGCTCTCTATGCCGAGCAGTTGGCTGATGAGCTTGGCCTCTACGAGGATAACCCGCTTGGGCGGCTAGGCCGCCTAAAAGACTTACAGCTCTGCGCCTGCCGGCTGGTGGTGGATACTGGGTTGCACACCAAGCACTGGAGCCGCAACCAGGCCATTGCATGGATGACGGAGCGACTTGGCTCTGACCAAATGACCAGCGAGATCGATCGCTATATCGTCAGCCCGGGCCAGGCCACCAGCTATAAAATCGGCCACAACGAAATCAACCGGCTGCGCGACAAGGCCAAGCTAGCGCTCGGCGAACGTTATGACTTGCGCGACTTCGATGATGCACTCGTTCTTTCTGGCAGCGTGCCGCTCACGCTGCTGGAACGGATTATCGACGACTATGCAGCGGCTTCACCCTAAACGACCAATCGGCGAATCGAACGTGAACCATCTGGTGCCCGAGAGGGTACCAGCTTTGCTCCCATCTACGACCCGCGTTCGAGGAATTCGGAGTAATTCCTTAAAACGGGGTCGATGGCGTTGGGGGCTTTGCGCACTTGACCTCGGTGGGGGAGGCGAGCACTGCAGCCCTTGACCTATCTCTACATCGACTACCCGTTCACCAAGCGCGAGAAGACGTTCGCTAAGCGACGGCCTCCTTGGGTGGCGCAAGGCGGACAAGTTCGAGAAGACCAACGCACTCCTGCTCAGAAAAGACCTTCTAGAAAAGATCGTAGACGAAGCAAAGGTGAAGGGGCAATGCGACGCAAAAGTTCGGCGCCCACTGGCTTCGCCTGGTCCTCTTCTTCCGTCCCAAATCTGTCAAACCGAACTAGCTGCGCTTGCGTACCTGGAGAACGTAGCCAAGACTCCCAACGCCGAGGGGGCCCTCCCTCTTCGGGTTCAAACAGCCCTATACGTGGAGGCAAAAAGAGCCGAGCTTGCCGGCAAAGGATGCCGTGAGCCCTGACTCGTGACGGCGCGTGGGGTTAGATTGCTTTCTCTGGCAATATGAACTGCCGAGACGCCTATCCCGACGACCACGCCGATGTGGGTCAAAGGCGGACGTGTGCACCGACCTCACCGGAGGTCCGCTAATAGCGGACGAGCGGACCTTCAGCTGTTCGTCGAAATTCTCGTCCCCGTGCTGCGAGGCTTTTCTCTCTCTTTGGCGCCATCCTTCGGTAGGCCTCATCTTTGACTAGTTCACCGGTGAACTTTGTAGGGCGTTTCTGTCGAGCCAACCGAAACTCTCGACTCTCACAACGGAACACGGCTGTCGGTGGGAATAAGGGCGCTACGCTGAGTAACCTTGACCTCGTGCAGCAGAGATCACCAAAACGCTTTCACGTCTCTGGCACCCTTGGAACCCGCCGACAACCTTTCCTATCAAAAGTCAGCGCGGGGTTAGACTTACATACTGACTTGCATACACTCACGCTAATAACCTGTTTCAGCTAATGTTTTGATCTGGAGCAGCGGACTGAAAATCCGCGTGTCGGTGGTTAAAATCCGCCCCTGGGCACCAGCCTTTGCATCATCGTCGATCCTTTCGCCGTCACCCGATTTTCGTGGGCGTCAGTTTGCAGTCGCCCCCCTTCCTATGGTGGCCCGAACTTAACCCTGGATCGTCTAAGGAGCGGTCTGCAGCATCGATGCCTTAGCCATCAATAGTCTATCTTTTAGGATGGAAATGCAGGGTCCAGATAGCTAGTCTTACCTACCCCAACTCATAAAGGGAGCTCAGCGATCATAACGGCTGCGCAATTGCGGGCGTCGCGCGCCCTTCTCGGTATCGATCAGCGCAAATTGGCCGAGATGGCCGGCCTGTCCCTGCCGACGATCCAGCGCATGGAAGCAAGCGATGGCGTGATCCGCGGCAATGTCAATTCCCTGATGAAGCTCATCTCGGCCCTTGATTCTGCCGGGATCGAACTCATCGCCGAGAGTGCCGCGAGCCCGGGCGGCGGCCGCGGCGTGCGGCTCAAGACTTGAGGCGGCAATGGCCCTCACCCCCACGCTCGGTTCGGTCGCAGGGCTGCTTGTGCTTGCTCCTCTTGCGATTGCCACCAGTCGCACGGCGTGGAGCCAAGCCTTCGTCTATGGCTGTTCGCTCGTCATCTCCTCCGTCGCCGTCGTCGTTGCGCTGCAAGCGCTTCTCGGGGCTAACGGGACGGAAACGGCGACGCTTCCCTTGGGACTACCATGGCTCGGCGCGCATTTCCGCTTGGATGCGCTTTCCGCCTTCTTCCTGCTGATCGTCAATCTCGGTGGGGCATTGGCGAGCCTCTACGCGCTCGGATACGGCAAGCACGAGGAAGCGCCGCAGCGCGTCTTGCCGTTCTACCCCGCCTTCCTTGCCGGCATGAACCTCGTGGTGCTCGCCGACGATGCCTTCAGTTTCCTGTTCTGCTGGGAGTTCATGTCGCTCTCGTCCTGGGCGCTGGTGATGGCGCATCACCATTCGCGCGCCAATCTGTATGCCGGCTACATTTATCTCGTCATGGCGAGCTTTGGCACACTTGCGCTTCTGCTAGCCTTCGGCCTGCTGGCCGGTCCCGATGGCGGCTACGCCTTCGCGACGATGCGCGACAGCCATCCCGCACCGACAATTACCGCACTTGTTCTCGGTCTCACGCTCATCGGAGCCGGCTCCAAAGCCGGTCTCGTTCCGCTCCACGCCTGGCTGCCGCTCGCCCATCCCGCCGCGCCGAGCCACGTTTCGGGGCTGATGAGCGGGGTGATGACCAAGGTCGCGGTCTACGCCTTCGTGCGCATCGTCTTCGACCTGCTCGGTCCACCGGGCTGGTGGTGGGGCCTGGTGGTGCTGCCGCTTGCCGGGGTGACCTGCGTCATGGGGGTCTTGTACGCGCTGATGCAGCACGATTTGAAGCGTTTGCTCGCCTACCACACGGTGGAGAACATCGGCATCATCTTCATCGGCCTTGGTCTTGCGCTCGCCTTCGAGGCGCACGGGATGGCGTGGGCGGCGGCTCTGGCGTTCACCGCGGCGCTCCTGCACGTGTTCAATCATTCCCTCTTCAAGAGCCTACTGTTCTTTGGCGCCGGCGCCGTGCTCAGCTCAACCGGGGAGCGCGACATGGAACATCTGGGTGGCCTTATCCACCGCATGCCGCTCACCGCCTTTGCCTTTCTCGTCGGGTGCGTTGCCATCTCCGCGTTGCCACCATTGAACGGCTTCGTCTCAGAATGGCTGACCTTTCAGGCCATCTTACTCAGCCCTGAACTGTCATCATGGGGGCTCAAGTTCCTTGTACCGGCCGTCGGCGCGCTGCTCGCGCTTTCGGCGGCGCTAGCCGCCGCCTGCTTCGTCAAGGCGTTTGGCGTGACCTTTCTCGGCCGCCCCCGCACGTTGCCTGCCGAGAGGGCGCACGAGACCGACCGGTTCTCGCTTGCCGCCATGTTCCTGCTCGCCGGCCTCTGCCTGTTGGCAGGTATCCTGCCGGGTTTCTTCATCGATGCGCTGGCCCCGGTCAGCCAAGGCCTGATCGGCGCGAGCATGCCATCCCAGAGCGGCGTGCCTTATCTCTCGATCGTGCCGATTGCCGAGAGCCGCAGCTCATATAACGGCCTGCTGGTGTTCCTCTTCATGGTGTTTTCGGCAACGTTCGGTGCTGCTGCCATCCATCGGCTGGCATCGGATAGGCTCCGACGCGCTCCGGCCTGGGGTTGCGGCTATCCCGACCTGAGCCTAGCTACGCAATACACCGCCTCAAGCTTTGCCCAGCCTATCCGCCGCGTCTTCGGCACGATGCTGTTTCATGCGCGCGAGCGCCTCGAACTTCCGCCGCCAGGCGATATGAGGCCGGCGCGGCTCGTGGTCACTCTCACCGACCCAATATGGGACACGCTCTACGCACCCATCGCCGGCGTTGTCGCCTTCGCCGCGGAGCGCCTGAACATCCTGCAGTATCTCACCATCCGCCACTACCTTAGCTTCGTATTCGCCGCTTTGGTCGGCTTACTCTTGGTGCTCGCCATATGGCCTTGATGCTCAGCCTTGCCGTCCAGGGCTCGCAGATGGCCTTGGTGCTGTTGCTCGCGCCGCTGCTTGCGGGTTTCGTGCGCAAGGTCAAGGCGCGCCTCTTGCGCCGGCAAGGGCCGCCGCTGTTGCAGCCCTACCGCGATCTCATCCGTCTGCTACGCAAGGACGTGGTGCTGGCGGAGAACGCGTCGTGGCTGTTTCGGACGGCGCCCTACATCATTTTTGCCGCCACCTGGGTCGCGGGGTCACTGGTGCCGACTTTTCGCACTGGGCTCCTGTTCTCCTGGTCCGCCGATCTCATCGCCATCATCGCGCTGCTCGGCAGCGCGCGCTTCTTTCTCGCGCTGGCCGGCCTTGACGTCGGCACCAGCTTTGGCGGCATTGGGTCGAGCCGCGAGGTGATGATCGCCTCCCTGGCCGAGCCCGCCATGCTGATGATCATGTTCACCTTGGCGCTCGTGGCGGGCTCGACCCAGCTCTCGACCATGGTCGGGTACCTGGTCTCGTCGGAGGAGGGTTTACGCGTCTCGCTCGGCATGGCGCTGATTGCGTTGTTCATGGTGGCGATTGCCGAGAATGCACGGATACCGGTCGACAATCCGGCCACGCATTTGGAACTCACCATGGTGCACGAGGCCATGATGCTTGAATATTCGGGACGACATCTCGCGCTGATCGATCTTGCGGCGGAGCTGAAACTGCTTCTCTACCTCTCGCTCATCGCCTGTATTTTCGTGCCCTGGGGCCTGGCCTCGCGCGACGCAACCGCTGCGGCGTTGGCCATCGGCGTCTTCGCCTACCTCGCCAAGCTTGGCATCGGCGGTTTTCTGCTCGCGCTATTCGAGACCTCGATCGCCAAGATGCGCGTGTTCCGCGTGCCGGAATTCTTGGGCGCTGCGCTGATGCTTGGTCTGCTGGCCACGCTGTTGCTGTTCGTATCGCGGAGCCTCTAGATGCACAGCCTCACTTTCGACATTGCCCACATGCTGGCCGGCTCGCTGGTGCTGGTGAGCTTCATGCTGCTCTACCAAGACCGGCTCTACGCGCTGCTCAATGTCTATGCCCTGCATGCCTTCGTTCTCGCCCTTTCGGTGGCGTGGCAGGCCTATGCCCAAGATGCGCCGCACCTCTACGTCACGGCGGCGATCGCTCTCGTGTTCAAGGCGATCGTCATCCCGGTCGTGCTGCACCGGATGATCGTGCAGCTCGGTATCCATCGCGAGATCGAGACCGTCGTCGGCATCGGCCCGACCATGCTGCTCGGCATGGGTCTCGTCGCCCTGTCCATGGTGGTCATGCTGCGGGTGACCGCCGAGGCCGATCCGCTCGCGCGCGAGGACCTCGCCTTTGCCCTTTCCGTCGTGCTGCTCGGCTTACTGATGATGGTGACGCGCCGCAACGCGGTCAGCCAGGTCGTTGGCTTCATGTCGCTCGAGAACGGTCTTGTCCTCGCCGCCACCGGCGCCAAAGGCATGCCGCTGGTGGTCGAGATCAGCGTCGCCTTCTCGATCCTCATCGCCTTCATCGTGATCGGGATCTTTCTGTTCCGCATTCGCGAGCGCTTCGACACGGTGGATATGCAGGCTTTCGACCGTGTCCGCGGAGAACGATGATGACCTTCGATGCGGTGACGGCGGTCTTGGTCATTCCGGCGACGGCGGCGCTCGTGCTCGCCGTACTGCCGGGCTACCGGTTGACGGCCTACGTCAACGTGGTCGCGGCGCTGCTCACCTTCCTCGCGGCGCTGTCCCTGTTCTTCTTTGGGCGCCCGGAACCTGGTCCCTACCTGCTGGTGGACGACCTCAACAACGTCTTCATCGTGCTCACCACCTTCGTAGGCTTCACCACCAGCTTGTTCAGCGCGAACTATATCGGGCACGAGCTCGAGACCGGCCGGCTCACGCCCGGCGTCTTGCGCTTCTACCATGCCATGTACCAGGTGCTGATGTTCGCCATGAACCTGGCGCTCGTGACCAACAATATCGGTGTGATGTGGGTGGCGATCGAGTTTTCGACGCTCACCACCGTGATGATGGTCGGCATCTATCGCACGCATGAGGCGCTCGAGGCGGCCTGGAAATATTTCATCCTCGGCAGCGTCGGCATCGCGTTCGCGCTGTTCGGCACCATCCTCGTCTATCTCGCGGCAGAACCCATCATTGGGCAGGGCATCAACTCCATGGTGTGGACCAATCTTGTGGCCCATGCCGCCGCCTTGGAGCCGGCACTACTCAACGTCGCCTTCGTTTTCCTGCTGCTCGGCTACGGCACCAAGGTTGGCCTCTTCCCATTGCACGCCTGGCTGCCGGACGCCCATTCGGAAGGTCCGACGCCGATCTCGGCCGTGCTGTCGGGGTTACTGCTCAACGTCGCGCTCTATGCTTTGCTGCGCTTCAAGATGATACTGGCGGCGAGCCCGCAGGCGCTTGCGCCCGGCCCGCTGATGATCGGCATGGGGCTTGTGTCGGTCCTGTTCGCGGCATTCATGCTGTACCGTCGGCGCGACATCAAACGTCTGTTCGCTTATTCCTCGATCGAGCATATGGGCATCATCGCTTTCGCCTTCGGCATGGGTGGACCGCTCGCCAACTTTGCCGGGCTCTTGCACATGACCCTGCATTCGCTGACCAAGGCGGCGATCTTCTTTGCCGTTGGCGATATTTCCCAGGTTAAGGGGACGCAGAAGATTGCCGACCTGAGCGGGCTCACCGAGTCTAATCCCGTGCTCGGCTGGGGACTGGTGGCCGGCGTCGTGGCCATCGCGGGGCTGCCGCCGCTTGGCATCTTCATGAGCGAATTCCTGGTGGTGAGCTCGACCTTTGCGCGGCAACCCTTGCTCACGCTCCCGTTCGTGCTTGGCCTCCTCATCGGGGTAGGCGCGCTGTTCCTGCGGCTGAATTCAATCGCCTTTGGCGAGCCGCGCGGGGCCACCGCCAAGGCGCGAGGATCATCGTACCTCCCCATGTTCGCGCATCTCGCGATCGTGCTCACCGCCGGCGTCTATTTGCCCGGGCCGCTCGTCACCTGGTTCCAGAACGTCGCGAAACTCCTCGGTTGATGGACGGAAAGTCATGACCGTGCTCAGCGACATCGCCAAGAAGGGCCAAAAGGTCACCCCTCATCGGCCATGGCCGCGCGTGGTGGTGAGCAAGGACGTCTGGCGTTCCGCCATCGAGCAATTGGCGGCGGAGCGCGTGACACTGCTCGGTCTGTGGGGAGACGGCCACGCCGTGCATATGGCGCTGCTCGATGCGGGGGCGCCCGAGATCCTCGTGCTCACCATCGAGGACCAAGACTATCCTTCTGTGGGCAAGCTGCATCCGCCGGCGATCCGGCTGGAGCGGACCATCCGCGATCTCTATGGTTTCAAGCCGGTCGGGCTCGCCGACACGCGACCCTGGCTCGACCACGGCGTGTGGGGCTTGCGGCATCCCCTGGGGTCGCACCGGCACATCAATGCGCCAGTGCCGGCCTACGCATTCCTGCCGGCGGAGGGCGAGGGGCTGCATCAGATCCCGGTCGGTCCCGTGCATGCGGGGATCATCGAGCCGGGGCATTTTCGCTTCACCGCCAATGGCGAGACGGTGGTGCGGCTCGAGGAGCGGCTCGGCTATGCCCACAAGGGCGTTGATGCCCTGATGGCGGGCGCCAGCATCGAGCAGGGCGCAAAACTCGCGGGCCACATTTCGGGCGACTCGACTGTCGCCTACGCGCTTGCCTTCGCGCAAGCCGTCGAGGCGGCGCTGGGCACCAAGGTCCCGGCGCGGGCGGTCTGGCTGCGGGCGCTGATGGCCGAGCTCGAACGCCTCGCCAACCATTTCGGCGATGTCGGCGCCATCTGCAACGATGCCTCCTTCTCGCTGATGTTTATCGAGTGCGGCATCCTGCGTGAACGGACCTTGCGGACCGCGCATGCCTGCCTCGGACATCGGCTGATGATGGACGGGGTGGTGCCGGGTGGCGTCGCTTGCGACCTTGCCGCCGATTGTATCAGCCATTTGCGCACGCTGATCGAGGCGGTGCGGCACCGTTTCCCCGAGCTTATCGAGATCTACGACAACACCGCCTCGCTGCAGGACCGCACGGTGACGACCGGTTATCTCCGCCCCGAGCTGGCGCGGACCTTCGGCGCCGGGGGATATGTCGGCCGGGCCTCGGGCCGCGGCTTCGACGCACGCAAGGCGCTTGCCTATCCGCCTTACGACCAGCTCAGCTTCGAGGTGCCGTCGCGCGAAGACGGCGACGTGAACGCCCGCGTCTGGGTGCGCATCAACGAGATCGAGCAGAGCCTCGGCCTCATCGAGCAGATCATCGAACGGTTGCCCGACGGCGCAACGCGCGGCGCGCTCGGTGAGACCAGCCAAGTCCGCGAGGGGATGGCTCTGGTCGAAGGTTTCCGCGGCGACGTGCTTGCGTGGCTGCGCATCGACGCCGACGGCCGCATCGCCCGCTGCCATTTGCGCGATCCGTCCTGGTTCCAGTGGCCGCTGCTAGAGGCGGTCATCGAGGGCAACATCGTCGCCGACTTTCCCCTCTGCAACAAATCGTTCAACTGCTCCTATTCCGGGCACGACCTCTAGGGACGATCATGCGCAGGCTGTTGTTCAAAAATCTGCTGCGAGACCCCGTCACCGAGGCGCCGCCCGCCAAGGACGATGCCTCGCTTGTCGAGCTTGCCGCGAGCCTCGATCGGGTGGCGCGGCAGCGCCTCGGCCGCAGCCTCGCCATCCGCGAAATCGATGCCGGCTCGTGCAACGGGTGCGAGCTTGAGATCCACGCCCTCAACAATGCTTTCTACGATCTTGAGCGCTTCGGCTTGCGCTTCGTCGCCTCGCCGCGCCACGCCGACGTGCTGTTGGTGACGGGGCCGGTGACCAAGAACATGCGCGAGGCGCTCATGCGCACCTATGCCGCGACGCCGGATCCGAAATGGGTGGTGGCGGTCGGCGATTGCGCCGTCGATGGCGGATTGTTCGCCGGCAGCTACGCGGTGGTGGGCGGCGTCGTCGACGCGCTGCCCGTCGATCTGCACATTCGCGGCTGCCCGCCGAGCCCCGAGCAATTGCTCAAGGGCTTGATCGCGTTGCTCGAGCCGCAGGCCAGCTCGGCCTAGGCTGCATTCGCGGCTGCGTCCGTCAGCCATTCCAACCGCGATATCGGCGCGGAGGTTTGCTAGGATCGCATCTCCGGCGATTGCCGCAATGATGATGCCCGACAGGTGACCGGTGCTCTTAACCAGATCATGCTGGCTTGCGTTTGCCCTTAGCGTGGGCTCCACGGCGACCCTGCTCGCGCTTCTTCCGGCGCGAGCCGAGGACCAAGCCGCGCTCAACAATCCCGCCGCCTACTGCAAGGCCGTCGGCACCATCGACGCACCCGACGCCAAGTACAAGGGTCCGCCGGTGCCGGATTGGATGGTTGCCAAAGCCTACCCGCCCGAGGCGATCAAGGCGCAGAGAGATGCCGGAATGGATCCAGCCAAATCGATCGTCTGGCGCTGCGCGGCCGGAGCGGTGCTCATCTGCGTCCAAGGCAACAGCCCGCAATGCGGCAAGGCGAGCACGAGCCGCGCCCCCACGCGCACGATGCAGGACTTTTGCAAGGCGACGCCAAACGCGGAGGTCATTCCGCTCTCCGTGATCGGACACGAGAACCCGATGATCTTCGAGTGGGTCTGCCGCGGTAAGCAGGCCTCCATCAAGCGCCAAATCTTCAAGGTCGATGCGCAAGGATTTCCGGCCGAGCTTTGGCAGCATGTCTCACCCTGATCTAGCCGCGGGCAGGGGCGCCGGTCTCCGGGGTGAATCGGCTTTTCTCCGCCGGCGAGCCGTGTAAACTGCCCCCTATCAATGGCTTGGGAGGACAGAAATGAGACGCGGTGTTCGTATCTTGTGCAGTTTGGCCACCTTGGCCACGGTCGTCGGTCTTGCCTCAGAGGCCCATGCCCGCGCGCTCATCATCTATCCCTTGCAGGGCCAAAGCGCACAGCAGCAGGAGAATGATCGCTCCGATTGCGCCGACTTCGCCGCGCAGACCAGCGGCTATAATCCATCGGGACTGCCGATGATCGTCCGTCCGGGACCGCCTGGCGCGATCTCCGGGCCTGTCGTGCAGCCCCCGGTCGTTGCCATCACCCCGAATGGCCCTGTTGTCGGCTCGGCGCCTCCGCCCCCCGGCCTCATCGGCGGCGTGATCAACCGCCGGCAGGCGGCCGCCCTCGATCAACTCTATGCCAATTATCTCGCCGCCGGGGCGACCTGCCTCACCGCGCGCGGTTATCAAGTGTCGATGTAAGGGGGATGGTGATGCGTGTATCGATATCGACGGCGTTGGTGATTGCATCCATCTGCCCGGTGCCGGTGATGGCTTCGGCTGCTGCGTCTGGCTCTTACATCTGCGCCATCGGCGAGGTTTACGAGTGCCAGGGCGTGACCGGCTGCAAGCGGGTTTCCACCGACGCCATCAACCTCTCCGAATTCATCGTACTCGATACCGACAAGAAGCAGTTGACGTCGGCCTCCATGGGCGAGACGCCCCGGACGGAAGACATCGAGGGCCTGAGCTCGACGGACAAGAACATCTTTCTCTATGGCACACAGGGCGAGGACACCTGGAACGCCACCATCTCGCTGGAGAACGGCAGCCTCAGCGGCGGCATTTCGAGCGGCGGGTCGTCCTTCGCTTTGTTCGGCAAATGCACGCCGAAATAAGCCCATCGGCGCCGTGAGCGGCGCGCCGCAGTGATCGCCGCCCCGTCGATGAGGTGCAACCGGGGGTTCCTGTGCTTAGGGCCGAACCTTTTCCGGGAGGAAGATGGTCTTCCAGTCGGTCTTCATGTCGACGATGGTCCAACCCTTACCGATGGCCTCATCGAGCGCCTTGTCGAGCTTGCCGACCTTGGACTCGCGGTCATAGGCATATTCGCGCACCGCGTCGGTGTGATGCACGAGCCCCTTGAAGCTTAAGCCGTCCCGGGCCGCGGTCCATTCCAGCATCTCCTTGTCGCCGTCGGAATTGCCGAAGGCGAAGATCGGCCGCCGTCCGATGAAATGGTTGATACCTTCCGGCTTGCCGGGCCCGTCATCGACGAACAGAACTTTGGGCATCTTCACGAGCACGGGGCTCGCGTCCCACATCTGATAGGCGGTGACGCCGGAAGAGCCGATGACCTGTTCCGGCGGAATGCCATAGGTCTTGTCGGCGAAGGCTCGCATGAACTCGACGCCGCCGCCCGACACGATGAAGGTCTTGAAGTCGTTGGCGCGGAGATAAGCGAGGAGCTCGAGCATGGGTTGGTAGATCAGGTCGGTATAGAGCACCTTGAAACGGGGATGCTTGGCCACCTCGAGCCAGCCCTTCACGGTCTTGTCGAAATCCTCGGTGGTCATCCCGGAATGGGTCGCCTCCACAATCTCGACCATTCCCTTCTCGCCGGAGGCCGCCAGTCCAGCGAGATTGCCGGACAAGATCGAGGCGAAAGGCTCTTGCGTCTTCCATTCCGGATGCTTGTTGGACTGGGCTTTGACCTCGTCGATGGCGAAGGCGAATTGGGTATAGATCGGCTGCTCCACCCATAGCGTGCCGTCATTATCGATGGTGGCGATCCGCTCGGGCGGCGCCACGTAATCGGGTCCGCCTTGCTTGGTGACGCGGGTGACGAAATCGAAGATCGACTGCTTGGTCGGTCCGTCGTTCCATGAGGGCAGGGGATCGGCAGCTTCCGCCTTTACCGGTGCCATGCACCAAACACAAAGAGCGAAGCCGGCAAAAGCTGCAAGAAGGGTGCGGCGGCTAGGATCGAAAGCCGCATCGAAGCCGGACGATTTTGCGCGCATGTGAGACCTCCCTAAAGCCCGGCCAAATACAACAGATAGAGCATGGTGAAGGTTGCGTCGGAGAGTGCGATGACCGACGCCTGGGGTTTCGCCTGCAAGGGCAACGCGAAAACGGCGATCACCAGAGCGATCTTCTCCAGGCAGGCAAAGATCAGGACCGGAGTCCGGAGCTCGGGACGGAAGGCGGCCCACACGATCAGCGCGCCGATGCAGAAGATCATGAGCCCCCAATGCCGGAAGAAGAAGAGGCTGACCGAGTCGGTCGGCACGTGCTCGAAATACATGTCGAGCACCACCGCGGGCGCGAAGAAGACCGCGATCGCCGCCGCCGTCGCGACCCCGCTGACGATGAGGATGGCTTGATATAGGCGCTAATCATTGGCAGCCCCCGCGCATGAAGTTTCTGGCGCCAATCACCCTTGACCGGCGATGAATGGCTCGATCAACTCAAGCACCTTGGCCGGCTGCTGGACCATGACCCCGTGTCCAGCATTCTTGACCTTTTCAATTCTGGCGCCTGGCACCTTGGCATAAAGCTGCTCACTCGCCGGGGCCACGAGCCCATCCTGGGCGCCGTAGATGACGAGCAGCGGCGGCGGAGATTTTGAGTGCGGCGAGCCGCTCGAACACGGGCTTCTCCGTGTTGAAAGATCACGTTGTCGTCGTGGGAATCGCGGAACGCGATGTAGGTCACCTGCCTGAAATCCTCGACGAATTGTTCGGGCACGGGGGAAGCGGGGGTGAACACCTCCTCCATCTGTTTGCGGATTGAGGAATTGGTGTTCAGCCGCATGAGGAGCTCGCCGATCACCGGGTGAGCGCTGGCCGCGTACCAAGATTGAAGGTGGTCTCGGCCTTCGGCGGCGTGGCGATCAACACCAGGCGCTCGACTTTGTCGGGGGTGAGCCTGGATGAAGGCCGTCGACACGATGCCGCCCATGGAGTGGGCGATGAGGGTGAACCGGTCGATGCCGAGCTTGTCGAGCATCGCGACGACCATCGCCGCCTGCTGCTCCATCGTATAGCCCGACTCCGGCGCTTCCGTGCCGCCATGGCCGGTGAGATCGATGCGGACGACGCGGTGATCCTTGGCGAGCGTCGGGGCGATCTCGTCCCACCAATCGATCGCCTCGCTGAAGACGTGGATCATGACGATGGGCGCCATCACGGATCTAGCCCTCCCCGGCGCCGCCGAGCGGGAGCCTAGCCCTGCTTCGCCTTGATGGCGGCAAGGATCTGCGCCTTGACGGCTTCGAGGTTGAATGAGGCAGGTGTTTGCATCGGCGGAAAATTGACGAAGCTCGCGCCGAACTTGGCCACGACGTCCTGGACAAACACGAAGCGCCAGAACTCGTAAGTGTACCACTGGGCCTGGTACATCGACTGTTCCGGGGTGCTCGTGCGCTCGAACGGATCGAGCTTGAGGTTGGTCAGGATCGGCCAATCGAGCTTGACCGTGTTGCCGAGCCAGCCGCCCGGCTGATCGGTGAAGCGATATTTGTAATCGCCGATCCGCACGGCACCGAGCGTTGCTTCGGTGAAGTAGAAGACCTCGTTGCGCTTCGAGGGACTCTTGCCCTCGATGAAGTCGAGCTGATTATAACCGTCAAGATGCACCTTGAAGGTCTGGTCACCGAACTGCTTGCCCGCCAACAGCTCGTCGACGATGTTGGCATCTCCCGCCGCGGCGAGGAAGGTCGGGAACCAGTCGAGCCCGGAGATGACGCCGTTCTCGATGGTGCCGGCCGGAACCTTGCCGGGCCAGCGCACGATGGCGGGCACACGGAAGCCGCCTTCAAGGGCGGTGCCCTTGCCGCCGGCGAAGGGCGTCTGGCCGCCGTCCGGCCAAGTGAAATTCTCGGTGCCGTTGTCGGTGGTGAAGACGACGATGGTGTTGTCGTCGACGCCGATATCCTTGAGATGCTGCGTGACGGCGCCGATGACGTCGTCCATCTGCGCCATGCCGGCTTCCTCGATGGACCAGCCGTTCTCGGCGTCCCGCATGCCTTCATATTTGGGCGAGAGATGCGTGACGACGTGCATGCGCGAGGGGTTCATTCACACGAAGAACGGCTTGCCTTCGCTCTTCGCCTTATCGATGAAGCCAATCGTCTTGTCGCGAATGACCTCGTCGACAGTCTCCATATTGTATTTGATGCCTTCGATGGGGTGCGGCGGCAACGGCCCCTCATCGGTGATCGTCTGCTTGCCCACCTTGCCCCAGCGCGGGTCGACGGTCTGGTCGTCGGTGTCGCTCGCCAGAGTGTGCAAGAGGTTGCGCGGTCCGACCTTGTCCTTGAGCTGCTGCGGGTAGTTGGGATGGAACGGATCCTCCATCGCGTCGAGATGATAGAGATAGCCCCAGAACTCATCGAAGCCGTGCACCGTCGGCAGAAACTCGTTGCGGTCGCCCAAATGGTTCTTGCTGAACTGGCCGGTGGCATAGCCCATGGCCTTTAGTGCCGTGGCGATGGTCGGCGCCTGCGCCGGCATGCCGACCGTTGCGCCGGCCTGGCCTACGGTGGTGAGGCCGGTGCGGATGGGTAGCTCCCCGGTGATGAAATTGGCGCGGCCCGCAGTGCAGCTCGCCTCGGCGTAATAGGCATTGAACAGCATGCCTTCGCTCGCCATCTTGTCGAGGTTTGGCGTCTTGCCGGCCATCATGCCGCGGTGATAGGCGCCGATATTGAACCAGCCGATATCGTCGCCCATGATGACAAGGATGTTGGGCTTGCCACTTCCTTGCGCGGGCTCCGCCAGCGCCGGATTGCTACCGGCCAGGGGGCTGCCGAGCAGCGCCAACAACACTGCGCCACTGAGCAATAGGTTGCTCCGGTTGCGGCCTGTTTCGGCCGCCGATTGGTTTCGGTCGTCCGTGGAGTTTTTATCCATCGCCTTCCTCCTACCCCCTAGTTTTTCCAGGCTCACATTGAGCCACAATTATTGCACGCCTTGAACCGACGATTGCGTCGGGAAAACACGCTCTACACTCTTCATGACGGGCGTTTGAACAACAAGCTTAGCGATTGGTTTGCGGTGCGCTATCACGGGGCCATTCCCCCGCCGAACTGCTCGCCGCTATTGCGGCGTGAGCGGGACCTCCTGGACCCTGCTCATGACAGGCGGATTCCATTTCCCGGTGAGCGCCTCGCTCCTCGGCGCGTAAATGCGCATCGTCAAGTTGAAGGGCCCCTTAGGCGCCGGCAGCCAATTGGCTTCCTTGGCAGCGCCTGGACTCTCGTTCTGAAAATAGAGATCGAGCGAGCCGTCAGGGTTGAACTCGAACGGCATCCAACTCGACACCGCGAAGCGGTTGATCGGATTGGCCACCTGGAAGCCCGCCAGATCATAAAGCGTGATCGACCAGAACGCGTCCGTGGGCGGCGTGGCGCCTTTGTCGAAATGGATCGTGTATTTGTTGGCGCCGTCGAGCGGCTTGCCGCTCTCGTCGGTGAGATTGATGGGATAGATCGCGTCCCCGGGCAGATTCGCGCCGAGGCCGAGTTGGGCGACGATCGCGCGCTTCAGATAGTAATTGCCGTAAACGCCCATGGTGTCGGTGTTCATCGACCAGCCATTCACCACCCTGGCGAGCGTCGGCATCTTCCACTCCATCAGCTTTTGTGCGTCCGCGGGCGCGCTGTCGAGCCCCTGCTTGATGGCGGGATCGAGCGTGTCGATATCGAAGCTCTTGCCGGGCTCGATGCCGATGCGTTTCATCCGCGCGAGGATCGGCTGATCGGTGATGTGGGGCGGCTGGAGCTTGAGGATCTCCGCGGCGGTGGCGAAGAACCTGCCGGCCGGCATGGTATCGACCTGAACCTTAGGCGGCGTTTTCATGTCGACGCTCGGATCGGGCTTCGCCTCGGCGGCCGCCGGCGCCTTGCCCCATTGCGACAGCGGCGTGATCTTGTAGCCGGCCTGGATCTTGTGCACGGCGTCATAGTCCGCCGGACCATCGGTCTTGGTCCGGCCGATGATCCACACATAAGGCGTCGGCGCATCGATCCGCTGCGTGTTCTCAGGCAGCTTGAACTCCTCGACGAACTTCTCGCGCAGATCCGGACGCCAGCCGGGCGGCGCAACCAGGAAATTGCTGGCGCCGGTGCCAGTCGTGCGCCAGCCCGGCGAGGCGAACACGTCGCTCCACATATCGAGCATGGGCAGCAGATAGTAGCGGCCGCCGGTATCTGGCGCCGAGACCACCACCGGCTCTTTGGTGAGATCGAGCCATCCGCTGGAATAGAGCGTATCGAAATTGGGCCGCACCACCACCCGCAGATCGGCGGATGGGAACGCCTCGATATTTGCGAAGCGATTTATCGGGCCGCCAAGCGACCCTGGGCCAGGCGTCATATTGGTGAGCTGCTGGCGTGTGATGTCCATCGTCACCAGCGGATAGAGATAGAGGTAGGCGTCGACGCCGATCGCATGCGCCTCCTCCTCGGTGATCGTCGCCACGTCTGCCATGACGGCCGGAGCAAGCGTTGGAGTGAGGAGAAGCCCTAGGCCAAGCGCGATCGCGTGTCGTTGCATCGAAGTGCTCCTATTGCTGGGGGGCGCCGTCCAACGTCGCGGCACACAGACCTCCACCGCCCTCTGATCGCTAGCAGTTCCGAGGCGTGCCGCTTGCTCAAGCCATGCGATACCGTGACGACTCCTCGCACGCGGGTCACTCTGGCCTGTCCAAGAGTCGGCGGCGACCATGCGTCGCAATTGCGCGCAAAACTTGGCATTTCTGGCCATTTAAGTGGGCGCGAACGGATCACGGAAATGTGAGCGCAAGCGTCGCTCGGCCCCGCCGCCAAGTGCCTGGGGTGAATCGAACCCCCGTGGCATATCGGCATCCCGTCCTCGCCACTCGCATCCCTGGGCATTTCCCGGATAGCCAAGGAAGGGCGGGACGACTTACGCTAGCGCCAACAAAGCTGCATCTTGGGGGGTATCGATGCCGCAGGATAGCGCCTCGCCATTTCGGAAATTGAGCAGCCTCGCCCTGGCGGCGGGCCTCATGGCGATTGGCGCGAGCGGCGCCCATGCCGCCGAATACGGCACGGGTCCATGGGTCAGGGGCTATACCGACCTTCTTGGCGGCATCCTTCCGCTGCAGCCCGGCCTCTATGTCCGCGACGACGCCTACCATTATCAGGGCGACGCTAGCAGGATCATCTTCGACGGGAACGCTCAACTGAACGTCGACCAGAAGTACCTCGCCGACCTTCTGGCGCTCACTTATGTGACACCGTTCAAGATTTTGGGTGGCACCTATGCGGTGGCCGTCGTTCCAACCTTCGTCCAGATGAACGTCAAGGTGAATGTCGGGATCTCGTCCTTCCAGCTTCCGGTCGGCCAGTTCGACCCGACCGTTGGACCATTCGATATCACCGCACTGGGGACCGAACTTGCCCAGGGCGACACGGCCTTCGCCCCGCTCCTCCTTGGCTGGCACAGCGGCAATTTCTTTCTGGTGGAATTTGGGGGTGTTCGGCTTTGCCCCGACCGGCGAGTACAGCAAGCATGACCTGGCCAATACCAGCCTGAACCATTGGGCTGAGATGACCCGCCTCGCCGGCACTTATTACAACCCGGAGACCGGCTTCCAAGTCACTGGCGCCGCCGTCTACTCGGTGAATTGGGAGAACACCGCTACCGACTACGAGACCGGCAACATCCTCAATCTGGAAGGCTCGATCACCAAGAACTTCCGTTCACTGGGGGCCGGCGCCGTCGGCTATGCGATGATTCAAACCACGGGCGACTCGGGCCCCGGCGCTAAGCTCGGCTCCTTCGAGTCGAAGGTCTACGGCGCGGGCCCCATCGTTACCTATACCTTGGGGGCAGGGACTCCCACCGCGCTCACGCTGCTCGCCAAATGGTATGCCGAGTTCGACGCGGAAAACACCTTCGAAGGCAACACAGTGGACGTGGCGGCCAGCTTCAAGTTCTGACCGCCCGCACGCGGGCGATGCAAAGCTGGCGAAGCTCCTCTTTTTCCAACGTCGCTAACGCTCGATCAACGACCTTGGCTCACATAGTCTCTGCCAATCGTTGAACCAGGCTCTGCCGCGCGGAGGAGGATGCCATGCCTATTTCTTTTGGACGCACTCTTATGGGCGCGAGCCTCGAGATCGGGCAGCCGCCTTACGGACCCGTCCCGCGCCGCTGGCCGGGGCCGAACTGCCTTCCTTCCGCTTTCCCTTAGGGACTCTCGTGACCAAGATCTTCGACGGCGGCACGGCGAAGGAGGCGACGGTCGCCGAGTTCCCGGTCTCCGACAAGCTCGCCGGCGTCTATATGACGCTCGAGCCCGGGGCCGTGCGCGAACTGCACTGGCACGCGAACGCCGCAGAGTGGGCCTATGTGATCGACGGCCGCGTCCGCGTCACCATCATCGATCCGCAAGGCCAATGCGAGATCGTCGACTTCGGCCCCGGCGACGTCTGGTATTTTCCGCGCGGCCATGGCCATTCGATTCAAGGCCTAGGCCCTGGCATCTGCACCTTCGTGCTCGTCTTCGACAATGGCTATTTCTCCGAGTTCGGCACCTTCTCGATCACCGATTGGCTCGGCCACACGCCGCCCGAGGTGCTCGCCCTGAATTTTGGGGTGCCGGCCGCGACCTTCGCCAACTTTCCCAAGAGTGAGGTCTATATTGCGAAAGGCCCGGTGCCGCCGCCGCTGCCACAAGAGCCGGCACCCGGCACGCTAAATCGGGGCCCGCTCACCCATTGCTATCGCTTGCTCGCGCAGGTGCCCGAGCATTTCGCCGGCGGCACCATACGCATCGTCTCGATGCGCGAGTTTCCCATCTCATCGACCATGACCGGCGCGCTGCTCGTCATCAAGCCTGGCGGCTTGCGCGAGCTCCATTGGCACCCGAACGCGGCCGAGTGGCAGTTCTACGTCAGGGGCAACGGACGCATGACGGTATTCGGCAGCCACGGCCGCGCCCGCACCGATACGTTCGGCGCCGGCGATGTGGGCTACGTCCCGCAAGGTTATGGTCACTACATCGAGAATACGGGCGACAGGGATCTCGAGATCGTGCTCGTGCTCAATAACGCCATCTATCAGTCGATCTCGATCACCGCCTGGATGGCTGCCACTCCCAATCTGTTGCTTGCCACCAATTTCCGCGTGCCCGAATTGGTCTTCGCCGCCTTCCCGAAAGAAGAGGTGGCCATGCCCGAGTGAGGGGCAGGCGAGACAGAAGACCGGCGAAGGTGCCGAGATCAGAGACTTCCGCAACCGCGCAAGAGGTGCTCGCCGCCATCCTTGCCCTGATCGCCGGCTATGTCGACGCCGATACTTTCCTGAACTACCAGGTCTACGGCTCGTTCTTGAGCGGCAACACCACGCAGACCGGCTTGCAGGTGGGGCAGGGGAAGCTCGGCGCGGCCGCCTATAATCTGTTGCCGATCCCGCTCTTTGTGGCGGGCGTGTTCCTTGGGAGCCTTGTTCGTGCATTCGCGGCTCGGTGACGAACTCCGCTGCTGTTCTTGTCGGTCGTTGCGCTGCTCGCGGTTGGCGTAGCCGCTGTGGCCCTCGGGGCCGCGCCCGGCTGGCTCAGCATCATCGTTCTCAGCCTCGCCATGGGCATCATGAACACGTCCGTCACCAAGGTCGGCACGCAGTCGGTCAGCCTTGGTTATGTGAGCTTGGCGGTGCTCGCTGCGCTCAACCCCAGGTCACGCGGGCGTTCGCCAGAAGGCCAAGTTGCTCGCTGACAGCCGGAGAAAATAACGGCAGGGGATGTAGAAACAGAAATTACCTGGGATTATTGCGCTAGGTAACGCATCCCGACGCCGAGGAATTCGACATTGACCTTCGGATCTGTCAGCTCAATCTCGATGTCCCACCAATATGATTCGTTTATTTTGATCGGATAAGAAGGGAAGAAGCAGGCAATGTTGTGTGGTCCGGCAATGCTGGATGTGTTCGAATCGCAAGTTCCGTTTGTAATCGCTACATTGCTTCCAAGTGAAGCGTGACGGAACGTTGCGCGCACCCGCGCTCCAACTTCCATACCGTCCTGGTCGATCACGCTTAGGAACGTAATCCCGATCTTTGCGCCGATCAGACTTGCGGTTACGTTGAATGGGCACAACAGCCGGATCTTCCCTGTACTGTCGCCGCTAAACCCAACACCGAATCCACGCGTTTCATAAACGCTCGCGCGAACCGTCGCGCTGTCGGGAACACAGACGCCCCCGATAAGGTCGAGAGGGCCATCGAGGTTGGCTTGGGCTGACTCTGCCCAAGGCGAACAGGGGACGAGCATGAAATATCCAAGGGCGTAACGTGTTGTCATGTTAAATCCCCCCCACTCATGGCAGGCGATACTACAACAAAAAGGGCGCCGGCCGAATCGCGATGGGAAGCTTTGTCCTTGGTGTTTTGCGTTCCGGCCTTCCGCGGCTAAGCTCTGATCAGCTATGATTCAAAATAAGCGGGGCCGCCCACCCGGACGGAGCCCGCTTTTTGACGTAAGATTGAGATTATGAACGCGCAGCGGAACGACAACGACGGCAAGCCGCGCCAAGCGGAAACGAGCGAAGGGCCGACGCCCGGCGCGCCGCCGCCTCAGACGATCGAGCCCGCGCCGAAACGACCGCGCAAGGGCCTCGGCCGCCTCCTGTTCCTTCTCCTTGCTGTCGGCGCCGCTGTGCTCCTCTACCGTTATTGGGGCATCTGGGAGCAATGGGGCCTGTTCCAAACCGCCCAAACCGCGCCCGCGGCCCCGCAGCCGCCCAAGGTCACAGTGGCCAAGCCAATCGTCAGAGAGCTCATCGAGTGGAAGGAATTCACCGGGCAGTTCGGCGCCGTGGACGCGGTCGACGTCAGAGCGCGCGTCAGCGGCTATCTCGAGTCGATCAACTTCACGGACGGACAGGCCGTCAGGAAGGGCGACCTCTTGTTCGTCATCGAGCCTAAGCCTTACGAGCTGGCGCTTGAATCGGCCAAGGCTCAGCTCGCCGAAGCCAACGCCAACCTCGATCTCGCCAAGGCTCAGCTGCAGCGCACCTCCGAGCTCCGCAAGAAAGACTACGCCACCGTGGAAACCTACGACGAGCGGGTAGCCCAGGTGAACACGGCGACGGCGACGCGGGACGCGTCCCAAGCGGCGCTCGACCAGGCGCAGCTCAATCTCGATTATACCCGCGTGACGGCGCCCATCTCCGGCCGCGCCAGCACGCACGAGCTGAGCGTCGGCAATCTGGTGATCGGCGGCACCACCGGCACGCCGACCCTGCTCACCACCATCGTGTCGCTCGACCCCATCCACTTCTTCTTCAATGTCAGCGAAGGCGACGGCATGGCCTATAAGCGCCTCGTGGAAAAGGGCGAAATTCCCTCGGCTCGCGATCGCACCGTTGAAGTGCAAGCGCAGCTCATGGACGAGACCAATTGGCCCCTGAAGGGCACGATCGACTTCGTCGACAACCAATATGACCGCTCGACCGGTACCATCCGCGTCCGCGCCGCCTTTCCCAATCCGGACTATTTCATCACCCCCGGCCAGTTTGGCCGCATCCGGGTGCCGATGTCGCAGCTCCATCCCGTCCTGCTCGTTCCCGACGCGTCGGTGGTGACCGACCAGTCGACCAAGATGCTGATGACGGTGACCGCCGACGGTACTGTGGTGCCGAAGCCGGTCGAGCTTGGCCCGGTTGTCGACGGCAATTTGCGCATCGTCCGCAGCGGCATCGACGCCAATGACGAGGTGATCGTCGTCGGTCTGTTGCGCGCGCGCCCCGGGCAGAAAGTCACCCCGGAGCAGGGCACCGTCGAAGGCGCGGCCACGCCGAAGCAATGATCAAGAGCGGCGCAGGGGTCATGACCCCATGAATATCTCGCATTTCTTCATCGACCGGCCGATCTTCGCCGCCGTCATCTCCATCATCATCACGCTGGTCGGCGGCGTCGCCTATTTTGCCCTGCCTGTCGCGCAATATCCCGAGATCGCGCCGCCTTCCGTGTCGGTGACGGCGTCCTATCCGGGAGCCTCGGCCGAGATCGTCGCCAAGACCGTCGCGACGCCGATCGAGCAGGAGGTCAATGGCGTCGACAACATGCTGTACATGACGTCGCAATCGACCAGCGACGGCAACATGTCGCTCGCCGTCACCTTCAAGCTCGGCACCGACCTCGATACGGCGCAGGTTCTGGTGCAGAACCGCGTCGCCATCGCCCAGCCGCGTCTGCCCGAGGAGGTGCGCTCGATCGGCGTGACGGTGACCAAGCAGTCGCCGGATCTGATGCTGGTCATCCATCTGCTGTCGCCCGACGGCACCCGCGACCAGCTCTACATCTCCAACTACGCGACCTTGCATGTGAAGGATGTCCTGTCGCGCATCGACGGCGTCGGCAACGTCACCATTTTCGGCGCGCGCGATTATTCCATGCGCATCTGGCTCGATCCCGAGAAACTCGCGGTGCGCGATCTGACCGCCGGCGACGTGGTCGCCGCATTGCGCGGCCAGAACGTGCAGGTGGCGGCCGGCGTCATCAACCAGCCGCCGGTGCCTCACCCTGGCGCCTTTCAACTCAACGTCGAGACGCAAGGGCGCCTGAGCGACCCGGAGGCCTTCGGCAACATCATCGTCAAATCCGACAAAGACGGCCGGGTGGTCCGTGTCCATGACATCGCCAGGGTCGAGCTCGGCGCCGCCGATTACGGCCGCAACGGCTATCTCGACGAGAAGGTGGCGGTGCCCTTGGGTATCTTTCAGCGCCCGGGTTCGAACGCGCTGGCCACCGCCGCCCAGGTCGAGAAGGCCATGGCGCAACTGTCCAAGTCGTTTCCGCTCGGGCTCAAATACGACATCGTCTACAACCCGACCGTCTTCATCTCGCAATCCGTCGAAGCCGTGATCCACACCATGTTCGAGGCGGTGGTCCTCGTGGTCGTGGTGATCATCCTGTTCCTGCAAACCTGGCGCGCCTCGATCGTGCCCATCGTCGCCATTCCGGTGTCGCTGATCGGCACGTTTGCCATGCTCTCAGCACTCGGCTACTCGCTCAACAATCTGTCCTTGTTCGGCTTGCTGCTCGCCATCGGCATCGTTGTCGACGACGCCATCGTCGTGGTCGAGAATGTCGAGCGCAACATCCGCGAGGGCCTCTCGCCGCGCGACGCCGCCTATAAGACCATGGAGGAGGTGGGCGGGGCGCTGATTGCTATCGCGCTGGTGCTCTCCGCCGTGTTCATCCCCTCGGTGTTCCTCACCGGCATCCTCGGCCAGTTCTTCCGCCAATTCGCCGTCACCATCGCCACCTCGACGGTCATCTCGCTGATCGTCTCGCTGACCCTGAGCCCCGCGCTCTGCGCGCTGCTGTTCAAGCCGCATCAGCCAAATCCGGAACGCCAGAATATTTTCGTGCGGCCGATCACCGCTTTCTTCAGGGGCTTCAACCGCAGCTTCGAATGGCTGTCCCGGCGCTATGCCGGGCTCACCCGGAGCCTGGTCCGCATTGCCCTCATCATGGTGATCGTCTATGCCGGGCTGATCGGTCTCACGGCGTTCGAGTTCACCAGGGCACCCACCGGCTTCATCCCGCAGCAGGATCAGGGCTATCTCATCAACATCGTCCAGCTGCCGCCCGGCGCCTCGCTCGCCCGCGCCGACGAGGTGACGCAGCGCGTGAACAAGCTGGTGCTGGGCACCCCGGGCGTCGCCCATACCGTGCCGATCGTCGGCCTCGACGGCGCCACCTTCACCAATGCGCCGAACTCGGCCGTGATCTTCAGCCCGCTCGCGCCCTTTCCGGAACGTGCCAAGGAGGGTTTAACGGCGCAGAAGATCATGATGACTCTCAACCAGAAATTTGCCGCGATCCAGGACGCTCTGGTCATCAGCGTGTCGCCGCCGCCGGTGCGCGGCATCGGCACCACCGGCGGCTTCAAGCTGGAGGTGCAAGACACCCATGGCGGCGATCTGGCGCAACTCGAGGCGGTGGCGCAATCGGTCGTCGCGGCGGCCAACCAAACGCCGGGCCTGACCAGCATCTTCACCACCTTCAACACCCGCACGCCGAAGATCTGGGCCGATATCGACCGCGTCCGCGCCGAGATGCTGGGGGTGAAGGCCGACGATGTGTTCCAGACGCTTGAAGTCTATCTCGGCTCCCAATATGTTAATGATTTCAATTTTCTCGGCCGCACCTATCGCGTCACGGCGCAAGCCGACGGCAAGTTCCGCCAGGACCTTCATTCGATCTCGGAGTTGAAGACGCGGAACGCCAATGGCCAGATGGTGCCGCTCGGCTCCGTCGCTTCCTTCAGCAACATCACTGGGCCGTACCGCGTCGAGCACTTCAACCTGTTTCCCTCGGCTGCCGTCCAGGGCGGCACGCTGCCCGGCTATTCGACGGGCTACGGGCTTAAAGCCATGGACAGCATCGCGCAGCAGCTTTTGCCCGAGGGTTACGCCGCCGCGTGGACGGAGATCGCCTATCAGGAGCAACTCGCCGGCAACACCGCCATCTTCGTGTTCGCCGCCTCGGTCGTGTTCGTGTTCCTGCTGCTCTCGGCGCAATATGAAAGCTGGTCGCTGCCGCTTGCCGTCATTCTGATCGTGCCGATGTGCCTACTCGCCGCCGTCAGTGGGCTCTTGTTCCGCGGCATGGACGTGAACATCCTGGCGCAGATCGGCTTCGTCGTGCTGATCGGCCTGGCGGCCAAGAACGCGATTCTGATCGTCGAGTTCGCGCGACAGAACGAGGAGCACGGCGAGGACCGCTTCCAGGCGGCGACCGAGGCCGCCAGGGTGCGCTTGCGCCCGATCTTGATGACCTCGTTCGCCTTCATCCTCGGCGTGCTGCCGCTCGTGATCGCCACCGGCGCCGGCGCCGAGATGCGCCAGTCGCTCGGCACTGCCGTGTTTTTCGGCATGATCGGCGTGACCGTCTTCGGCCTCATTTTCACGCCCGTGTTCTATGTCGTGGTGCGGAAATTCGCGGCCAAGCCGAAAGCCCATCCGAGCGGCCAGCCTGCGCCGGCCGAGTGACGCTTTGGTCAGGGCACCAGCACGACGCGGAAGCGGGCATCACCGCGCATCATCCGCGCAGCCTTCGGCGGCCTTCTCCAGCGGGAAGATCTCGATCATCGGGCGGACGCCAGTCAGCGCGCTGAAGCGCATGGTGTCCTCCGAATCCGCCGCGCGCCCCGACGGCCAGCCCCGCCACCGAGCGCCGATTGCCGATGAGCTGAAGGGGCGTGACCTCGATCGGCTCGGTCGAGGCTCCCACCACCAAAAGCTTGCCGTCGATGCCGAGGCCGTCGATCAGCGCGCTCATCGCCTTACTGCTCGTTACCATCGCCAGGATCACTTTGGCGCCGCCAAGCGCGGCCAGCGCCTTCGCCGCGTCCTCGGCCGTGCTGTCGATATAGCGATGGGCGCCGAGCTCGAGCGCGAGCTTCGCCTCGTCCGCGCCCGCGCGATGGCGACGGTGTGGAAGCCCATCTTGACGGCGAGCTGCACGCCGAGATGGCCGAGCCCGCCGAGCCCGTGCACCGCGACCAGATCGCCGGGACGTGCGCCCGAATGGCGCAGCGAATTATAGGTGGTAATGCCGGCGCAGAACAGCGGCGCCGCCTCGACTGCGGCGAGATCGTCGGGAATGGCGGCAAGCGCCTCGATCGGCGCGATCATGAAATCGGCATAGCCGCCGTCATAGGCGATGCCGGGCACCTTGCCGGCCACGCACAGGACGAAATCGCCGCGCCGGCAATTGGCGCAGACACCGCAATGGCCGCCATGCCAGCCGACGCCGACCCGCTGGCCGACGCGCCAGCTCGTGACCTCGGGGCCGATCGCGTCGATGTGGCCGGCGATCTCGTGACCCGGTACGCGCGGATAGGTGATGCCGGGAAAGAGCCCCTCGACCGTGAAGGAATCGCTGTGGCAGATGCCGCAGGCCTCCACCTTGATCCGGACCTGGCTCGGGCCAGGCTCGGGTAGCGGCCTTTCCACCAGCTCGAAGGCGCCCATCGGTTCACGCACTTGCATGGCTCGCATGGATAAGCTCCTTGGGTTTGAACTCTTGGCTCTAGCGGAAAATATGGCTCGCCGCGATGCCGTTGAAGATCGACTGCACGGCGATGGCCGCGAGCAGCACGCCGAACACGCGCACGATCACTTTTCGGGCCGTGACCCCGATCAGCACGTGGACTTCCTGCGCGATGAGGAGAAAGCCGAGGGTGACGAGCATGACGGCAAGGATCGCCCCGATCACGGCCGCCAGCAGCTTGACGTCGCCATGGGTACCGGCCGCGAGCACAATGGCCGAGGTCATGGCGCCCGGCCCGGCCAGCAGCGGTGTCGCCAAGGGAAACACGGTGATCTCGGCATGGTGCTCGGCTTTGTTCTCGGCCTCCTCGCTCTCCTTGAGCGAAAGCCTCGCCGGCGAGGGACGCTTGGACAGGGTCATGTCCAATGCGATCATCAAGAGGATGATCCCGCCCGCGACTTGCAGCGCCGGCAGCGACACGCCGAGCTGCGTGAGGATCGGCTGGCCGAACAGGGCGAAGACGAGCACGATCGCCGTGGCGATAGCCACCGCCTTCAGCGAGATTGCGCGGCGCTCTGCCCGCGTGGCATTGGGCGTGAGGGTGGCGAGCAGAACCGCCGAATCGATCGGGCCGATCACCGCGAAGAAGGTGGTGAAGGCGGTGAGCGCGGTTTCGAGCATTTAGCCTATCCGGGAAGCAACTCTGCGTCCGCTGCCTAGAAATTAGGCGTCAAACGGCATTGCCCATGCAATCGGCATCGGCTTAAGATAATGCACAATCATAACCGAGAACGGCTCCGCAGCGGGAGCTCTCGAGGTCGCAGACAAGAACCGGGCGGGGCGAACTTGCCGAGTGCCGAGAAAGTCGACGTGCGGGTGAGCCGCGAGGCGCCAGTGCTAGCCCGCAAGTTTTTCGATGAAATGCGTAGCCCTGACGGCAAGGTCAGACCGGCCTATGCCGCGTTTGCCGGGCTACTTGACGATCTTTCGATCGAATCCCTGGTCGCCAAGCAGGCCGCCGCCGAGGAGCTTTTCCGCCGGCTCGGCATCACCTTCGCGGTCTATGCCGAGGGCGGCTCGACCGAGCGGCTGATCCCCTTCGATCTGATTCCCCGCATTCTCGACCGCGCCGAATGGGAGCTCGTGGAAAAGGGCTGCATCCAGCGGCTCAAGGCGATCAATGTCTTCCTCTACGACATCTATCACGACCAGGAGATCCTCAAGGCTGGTCTGGTACCGCCGGAATTCGTGCTGCTCAATCCGGCCTACCGACCCGAGATGCACGGCATCGAGCCGCCCAACAACGTCTACGCCCACATCGCTGGCATCGACTTGATCCGCACTGGCGAGCGTGACTTCTTCGTGCTGGAGGACAATATGCGCACGCCATCCGGCGTGTCCTACGTGCTCGAGAACCGCGAGATCATGATGCGGCTCTTTCCTGACGCCTTTGATGGGCAGAGCATCTCGCCTGTCGGCAATTATCCCGAACGGCTGCTCGAGAACCTCCGCGCCGTGGCGCCTGACGGCGATGACGATCCCGTCGTCGTGCTGCTGACGCCCGGGCGCTACAACAGCGCCTATTTCGAGCATGTGTTCCTCGCCGAGCAGATGGGTATCGAGCTCGTCGAAGGCGGCGACCTCTTCGTGACGCGACGGCCATGTCTGGATGCGCACCACCGAGGGTCCGGTCAAGGTCGACGTGATCTACCGGCGGGTCGACGACGACTTCATGGATCCGCTCGCCTTCAATCCGCATTCGGCGCTCGGCGTGCCGGGGCTGCTCTCGGTGATCCGCTCCGGCCGGGTAGCCCTCGCCAATGCGCTCGGCACCGGCGTCGCCGACGACAAGGCCATGTATGTTTACGTGCCGCGCATGATCGAGTTCTATCTCGGCGAGCACGCCATCCTCAACAATGTCCACACTTACATGCTGCGCGACCCCAAGCAGCGGCAGCACGTCTTCAACAATCTCCACAATCTCGTGGTCAAGGAAGTGCAGGGCTCGGGCGGCTACGGCATGCTGATCGGGCCTGCCTCAACCGCCGAGGAGCGCGAAGCCTATAAGCTCCGAGTGATGCGGAATCCCGAGAACTATATTGCCCAGCCGACGCTCGCGCTGTCGACCGCGCCGACCCTGATCGGCGGCGAGATCGTGCCGCGGCACGTCGATTTGCGGCCCTTCGTGCTCTCCGGCAAAGAGACGAGCGTGATCCCGGGCGGGCTCACCCGCGTGGCCCTGGTCAAGGATTCGCTCGTGGTCAATTCGAGCCAAGGGGGCGGCACCAAGGACACTTGGGTGCTGGAGCGGCCGCCATGCTGAGCCGTACCGCCGAAAATCTGTTCTGGATGGCGCGCGACATGGAGCGGGCCGAGAACACCGCGCGTATGCTCGATGTGAGCTTCCGCATGTCGCTTCTGCCCTCGACCATCGACAAGCAGGCGCTGCATTTTGAGCCGATCCTCGCCATCGCGCCGGGCTCCGGGCGCTTTCGCGAGCTCTATGATTCGCTCAACCACGAGACCATCATTCGCTACGTGGCGCTCGAGCCCGAGAATGCCGGCAGTATCTGGTCGTTGATCCGCCATGCGCGCGAGAACGCCCGCGCCCAGCGCTCCGCCATTTCAAGCGAGGCCTGGGAGAGCCTCAACTCGACCTGGCTCCAGGTGCAGAACCTCGACTATCAGGGGCTGAGGCAGTGGGGCTATCGCGATTTCTTCGACTGGGTGAAGGAGCGCTCGCACCTCTTCCGCGGCGTCGTGTTCGGCACCATGCTGCATGACGACGCCTTCCGCTTCATCCGGCTCGGCACTTTCATCGAGCGCGCTGACAACACCGCGCGCATCCTTGACGTCAAATATCACGTGCTTCTGCCCGACGGCGAGCAGGTCGGCGGGCTGATCGACTACTATCAATGGGGTGCGCTGCTGCGCTCGGTCGGCGCGTTCCGCGCCTACCGCAAGGTCTATCACGACACGGTCTATCCCTGGCGCATCGCCGAGCTGCTCATCCTGCGCGAGGACATGCCGCGCTCGCTGCACCATTGCTACGAGAACCTGATCGGCACGCTTGACGATCTCGCCGGCAAGAAGGAGCTGGAATGCCGGAGCCTCGCCGGCCAAACCCATGCCCGGCTCAAATATGGCCGCATCGACCGGATCTTCCGCTCCGGCCTGCACGAGTTCCTTTCCTCCTTCATCGAGTCCAACAACGCGCTCGGCACGCAGATCCAGGAGGACTTCCTCATGGTTTTCGTGGCGGCGTCGGCCGCCGTTGCAGTCGCGGGGGTGGCGTGACCATGTTGATCAAGGTCGAGCATGCCACCGCCTACACCTATTCGGAGCCGTTGCTCTCAAGCACGCAATATTTGCGCATGATCCCGCTCTCCGGCAGGACACAGGCGGTGGAGTCGTGGAGGCTCACCTGCCCCGGCGCGGTCACCCATGAATGGCGCGATCAATACGGCAATTGCTGCCATACCTTGACCGTGGCCGAGCCGGTCAGCGAGCTCGCCATCAAGGTGAGCGGGCTCGTGCGCACGCGCGACACCAACGGGGTGGTGGGGATCGCTAACGCCGAACTGCCGCTCGGGCTCTATCTGCGCGAGACGCCCTACACCGTCTGCTCGGCGCCGATCCGCGACTATGCCTCCCGTTTTCAGGCGAAGGCCAGCCGCGACCGGATCGAGGCGTTGCACGAGATCATGCTCGCGATTGCCGACGACGTCGAATACACCAAAGGTGAGACCCACGTGCATACCACCGGAGCCGAGGCTCTGGAGCAGGGACGCGGCGTTTGCCAGGATCACGCGCACGTCTTCTGCGCGGTGTGCCGCTCATTGGGCATTCCGGCCCGCTATGTGAGCGGCTACCTGTCGCACGGGGATGGCCAAGAGGCGCACGCCGCGAGCCATGCCTGGGCCGACGCCTATGTGCAGGATCTCGGCTGGGTGAGCTTCGACCCCTCCAATCGGACCTGCGCCACCCAATCCTATATCCGCACCGCGACCGGACTTGACTATGCCGAGGCTGGCCCGGTAAGGGGCGTGCGTAGCGGGGGTGGCGTCGAGACCATGACTTTCGCGGTCCGGTTCCCCGCTCAACAACAGCAGGCTCAATAGGGGGAGCGCGTGACGTATTGCATCGGCATCCTGCTCAATGAGGGCGTGGTGCTCGCGTCGGATTCGCGCACCAACGCCGGCATCGACCGCGTCTCGACCTTCCGCAAGATGCACGTCCTGGAGAAACCGGGAGAGCGCTTCTTTGCCTTGCTCACCGCGGGCAACCTCTCGCTGACCCAAGGCGCCATGAGCCTGCTCGGCGAATGGCTCGACGGCGGCGATCCGGAGAAGGACCTCTGGTCGGTGGGCTCCATGTTCGCTGCGGCTCGCGCCGTCGGCACCGCGCTTCGGGAGATGCACAAGATCGACGGCGGCTATTTGCAGCAGCGCGAGGTCGACTTCAGCGCCTCCTTCATTCTTGCCGGACAGGTCAAGGGTGGCCAGCTCAGGCTGTTCTTGATCTACGACGCCGGCAATTTCATTGAGGCCATGGGCGATACGATCTATTTCCAGATCGGCGAGGTGAAATACGGCAAGCCCATCCTCGACCGCATCATCGAGCCGCGCACGAGCCTGACCGACGCGGTGAAATGCGCGTTGATCTCCTTTGAACTCGACGATGCGGTCCAATGTTTCGGTGGGGCCGCCGATCGATCTTCTGGTCTATCGGCGCGATTCCCTGCATCGCGGCTTTTCGATTCGGCTCGAAGGCTCCGATCCCTATCTCCGATCGATCCGTGATGCGTGGGGCAGCGCGCTGCATAAGGCTTTTGAGGAGACCGTGCCCGACCCCGGCTGGACGCTGTAGCCCCTTAGGCGCCTCGCCCGCCCGCCGGCGTGCTGTCCTGAATGACCTTGGTCGCGAGGTCGCGGATCTCCTCCACTTGACGGACGTAGGCATCCAACTGCTTCCGCGCGTGCTCGGCTTGCAGCTCCATGGCCTGGCGGAAATCCTTGCTCTCGGCGAGCTTGAGCGCTAGGGCGAAGGTTGCGTTGGCGTTACTGCGGCTGATATCGGCGATCTTCTCATTCAAAGCGTGCAGGCTGGCGCTTGCCGTTCTCGAGCCCCACTCCAGCGTCTTCCACGTCGTCTCGCTCGTCGCCGCGAAGGTCTCGAAGGCCAGCTGTACCTGCTCGATGCTCGTCTTCATCAGGTCGCGCAGCGATTGCGGCAGGCCCGGCACCATGAATGCATTGTTGGCAGCGTCACGCTCCTGTCCTCCAGCGTGCCCGCGATCGCCATCTGGCGGCCATGGCGGCGTGAAACTCGTCGGCATCTGGCTTGCGGCTTTTTGTAGCGCCAGTAGCCATGTGCTCGCCGGCCACCACGCCGCCCACCAGAAATTTCTGAACCACAAGCTCAACATAGAAAAACGATCCTCTCGGCAGCCGCAGGCTAAGGACCGCGCATCATGGCGGAAAGGAATTCACAGAGCGAGCAGCAACGCGGAATTTGCTTTCCAAACGATCCAGCTTGCGGCTTACTAAGGGCAGGGAACGGATTCGCTTAAAGGGTCAAGGGCATCAAACCACTCGGATGAACGGCGCCGAACGATCGGTCGCCGAGATCAAGGAAGGTTAAGATGCAACGTCTCCCAATCCTCGCTTTAGCGCTCATGTTCGGCTTGCCAGTTGCACACGCCAAAATGCTGCCTGCCTATGACCCTGAAGTCATCTGCTCGGACCTCGCCGGCACCTCCACCAAGCAAGATGAGGTGATGCGAGGCTGCCTCGATTTCCAGGAACGCATACGCAAGGAGGTCGCGCTCGCCTGGGACAAGGTTCCGGCTCCCGTGCAGGCTTCGTGCGGCAAGGCCGCGGAGACGAGCGGCGACTATTGGCGCCTCAAATCCTGCATCGACAAGGAGGCCCGGTCCGCGTCTCAGGCCGGACAGTAGCCGCCCAAGATCCGGGCGTGACCCGTCATGCCCGGACCTGGTGAGGCTACTCGACGATCATGGCCAGCAGCGTCTCTAGGCGGTCTGCGTCCTCGGAGGGCTTGTCCCAGCGGATGCGGTGAATGCGGGGAAAGCGCATGGCGACACCGGATTTTTGGCGCGTGGAGCGGTGCACGGAATCGAACGCCACCTCGAAGACGAGCTTGGGCTCGACCTGGCGCACGGGACCGAAGGCGTCCACCGTATGATTGCGGACGAAGGCGTCGAGCTCGCGGAGCTCCTCGTCGGTGAAGCCGAAATAGGACTTGCCCACCGGAACGAGCTCCGGCTCGCCGGTCTCGCTCATGCGCCAGGCGCCAAAGGTGTAGTCCGAATAATAGGACGAGCGCTTGCCGCTGCCGCGTTGCGCATACATCAGCACGGCATCGAGGGTCAGGGGCGCCCGTTTCCATTTGTACCAATGGCCCTTCGGCCGGCCGGCCAGGTAAGGGCTGTCGCGGCGCTTCAGCATCAAACCCTCGATGCCGGTCTCCCGCGCGCCGGCCCATAATTTCTCAAGCTCGGCGATCGAGCCGAATTGCAGCATGCCGGAAATATCGGTGCGCGGCGGCTTTGCCCGCGCGTGCCACGCCTCGAGCCGTTCCCGACGTTCGATGAAAGGGAGGGGCCGAAGATCCACCTCACCTTCGAACAGCATGTCGTAGAGGCGGATATGGGCGGGATGGGATTTAAGCATTCCCGCCGTCACGGTATTGCGGTTGAGGCGCTGCTGCAGATCGTTGAAGGGCGCGACTTCTGATCCTCGCATCACCAGTAGCTCGCCGTCCAGCACCACGCCTAGCGGGATGCCCTCGACCGCATCGGGAAAGGCGCCCGAGATCTCGTCGCCGGTGCGGGAAAACAGGCGCTTCTCGCCGCCCCGGTTCACCGCCTGCACGCGGATGCCGTCCCACTTCCATTCCGCGACGAAGTCTCGCGGGTCGATCGAGGCAAGCTCCTTGTCCTCGATCTGATGCGAGAGCATCAGCGGCCGGAAGGTCGGCATCGTGCCGGCATCGGGACCCGCGCCTTTTCCCGATAGCCACGCGAACAGCTCTTCATAGGGTGGACGAAGCCCGTGCCAGACCTCCTCGATGTCGGCGAGCGGCATTCCTGACCACTCGGCCAGTGCCGTCTTTGCGAGCCGCGCCGACACGCCGACGCGGAGCGCGCCGGTCAGGAGCTTGAGCAAGGCCCAGCGGCCGGTGGCGTCGAGCCCGTCGAGCCAATGGGACAGCAGTGCCGGCACCTCCGCTGGTGCCGCCGCCCGCAGCCTTTGCACGATGGCATCGAGACGCGGTGCCTCGCTCTTGGTGACGCCTTGCGGCCAGATCAACGCTATGGTCTCGGCCGTGTCGCCGACATAGTCGCGCGAAAGGTCGAACAGCACGGGATCGACGCGCGGCTCGATCAGCTCGCCGAGGATGCGGCGGAGCGGCGGCCTGAAGAATAGCCCGTCGGTCAGGGCGGCGAGCGCCCAGCCTCGATCCGGGTCCGGCGTCGCGGCAAAATAGTCGGCGAGCAGGCGAAGCTTGTCGTTTCGCGACGGCGTATAGGCAAGGCGGTCGAGAAGCTCGGCGAACGCCTTCACTGGTCCTCGTCCTCGCGGCCGATCAGAGCGAGCGCCCGGCCGCGCCGTCCGGTCGAGCGAATATGATGCAGCAGCGCCTCCTCGCGCCCATGAGTGACCCAGACCTCGCGCGCGCCGGTCTCCGCGATCGTGGCCGTAAGCTCCCGCCAATCGGCGTGATCGGAGATCACCAGCGGCAGCTCGACGCCTTGCTGGCGCGCCCGCGCGCGGACCCGCATCCAGCCAGAGGCGAAGGCGGTAAGCGCGTCCGGCAGCCGCCTCGACCAGCGGTCGGAAATGGCAGAAGGCGGCGCGAGCACGATCGCACCTTTCAGCTCCTCGCGCTTGGCGCCGGTAGCGGGCTTAAGCGGGCCGAGCTTCACGCCGAAACGCTCATAAAGCTCGCAGCAGGCGATCAGCGCGCCGTGCAGGAAGATCGGCTCGGCATAGCCCGCCTGGCGCAACATGGCAATGAGGCGCTGAGCCTTGCCGAGCCCATAAACGCCGACCACATGCGTGCGCTCGGGAAACTGCTTGTGCGACTTGAGCAGCTTCGACACCTCTCCTTCAGCATCGCCGTGGCTGAACACGGGAAGCGCGAAGGTGGCCTCGGTGACGAACAGGTCGCAGGCGACGACCTCGAATGCGAGGCAGGTTGGGTCGGCGCTACGCTTATAGTCGCCCGAGATGACCGCGCGGCGCCCTTGCCATTCGATCACCACCTGCGCACTGCCGAGCACATGGCCCGCGGGCATCAGCGTCACCGTCACGTCGCCGATGCTCAGCGTCTCGCCATAGGCGACGGCTTGGCTGCCGAGCGTGGCCGTGGCCCCTAGCCGCGCTTCCATGAAGGCCAGCGTCTCTCGCGTGGCGAGCACATGATCGTGGCCGGGCCGGGCATGGTCGTAGTGGGCGTGCGTAACCACGGCGCGAGGGACAGCGCCATGCGGATCGATATGGAAGGCGCCCGGCCGGCAGAACAGCCCGCGCCGGTCGATGGCGAGCCAGGATTCGAACCGATCAGCTTTCATCGCGCCGCTGTGTGGAACATAGCACGCATTTGTAGAGCGGTAGTGGGGCTCAAACTGACCCACTACCTGCAGGTTGCGCAACCTTCTTTCGTCTTTCGTTTTCGCATGCAGCATAGTCAATCCCGATGTGGCGGGCGGATCTTCGCCGTGGGGAGTTGCGTCCAACAGGTCGGTTGCCGGCTGCCTCGCGCTCGCGAAATGGTGAAGGCCGTCGTCGTTGGCGCCGACACTGCTATCAGCGTCCATGGCCCATGCCGAGCCCGGCGAGCCGCATACCGAGATCTTCACGGGGCTCGAGGCGAGCAACAACGCGATCAGCGGTTATTTGGGCGGCGGCTACGCCTTCGGCAAGGGACTCTACGAGCCATGCTGGCGCCTCCGCGCGGTCGGCAGCATCGGCCGCTCACGACTATCAGGGGACCTTGTTCGGCAGCGGCGCGGATCTCGCCACAACTTTCGATGGCGAGTCGAGCTACGGGGCCGCGCTGCTGGGTTACCAATTCCGTCAGCATGCACTCTTCGTCAAGCTGTTCGCCGGCATCGAGGCCGAGGATCAGCAGATTACGCCCCACGATCCCGACAATTCGGTGCGCGGTGGGGCAGCTGCTAGCTGAGAGTTGGCTCGACGTTTCGCACACGACATTCATCTCGCTCGATGCGTACGATGGCACGGACTTCCGGAAATATTGGAGCCTCGCGGGGATCGGCCGCCGACTGGGACCCAAGCTCTCGCTCGGTCTCGAAGGTGGCGCGCAGGGCAATGAGGAATATGATGCGGGCCGTGCAGAAGGGTTTGTCCGGCTGAACCTCCGCGGCATCGAGATGACCATCTCCAGCGGCTTCACCGGGAATTATCTCGAGGCCGAGCCGAGCGGCTATCTGTCGCTCGGCCTCTATCGCGCGTTCTAAATTCTAGGAAAGTGCACTGCCGGTCCCGCTCCGGCAGTGCTTGGCCTCATCGGCGCGGACTTCGCCGCAGGCTGGACCGGATCCATCCGGTTCCCGCGCGGCGGTTCGCGCATATGCGTCGTGCGTTCTGTGCCAGAGAGCCGCTCGAGCGTGCTCAAGCGAGAATCTCTCTGACCGATAGGATGACGCAAGCGCTCACCCAAAGCAAACAGGGAGTTCGCCGCTCTCCCCATTTTCTTGTCGATGTCGTTGTCGGATCGGCGCGGGCGAATTTGCCAGGCCAGCACTCCAGCCGCGGGGAGGTGTTCGTACGGCGCTATTGAGCTGGCGCTGGCACCGAGCCAGTTTGCCCGCCCTCGGCGGTCGAGGCTTGCTCGCGCCAGGCTTCGAAGCGCTTGCCGAGCTCCTCGCTATGCCCATCCCACCAGACCTCGTCGAATTTGAGCGCCTTGTGGAAATTGTCGGGTGCCGTCGGCAAATAGCTCTTCATCTCGATGTCGATGGTTGGGTTCTTGCCGACCAGCGTGATCGCCGATTTGCGCATCGGGCCATAGGCGATCAGCTCCGCTTGCGCCGCCATCCGGGCCGGCGCCGTGGCGAAGGCGATGAAGCGCTTGGCGTCGTCCTTGTTCGCCGCCGCCTTCGGTATGGCCCAAAGATCGAGGTCGTAAATCTGCCCGTCCCACAGCACCTCCAGCCGCTGGCGGGCGCCGATCGCCGCGCGAAAGATGCGACCGCTATAGCCGGCCGCCATCGCCGCCTTTTTATCGGTCAGCGCCGCGATCGCGTCTTGCGGCTTGTCCCACCAGACGATGTTGGCTTTGATCTTGTCGAGCGCCTTGAAGGCGCGGTCGGCGCCCTCAGGCGTGCCGAGCTCGCGATAGACATCGTCGGGCTGCACGCCATCGGCAAGCAGCGCGAGCTCGAGCGTGTAGCGCGGGCCGTCGGGCAGCGCCCGCTTGCCGGGGAAATGCTGGATGTCGAGGAGATCGGCGATCTTCGTCGGTTGCGCTTTGCCAAAAGCTTGGCGGTCGAAGGCGATTGCCGTCGACCAGGCGACGCTCGCCACCCCACATGGGGTGATACCGCCGGCGATGAAGTCGTCATCCACGCTTTGCCCGCCGGGAGCGGCGCCGAGCATGGAGCTTTCCAGAGGCTCGAGCAGTCCGTCGTGGCAGAGCGCGTCGAGCACGCCGGGGGAGAGGTCCACGATATCGAACGGCGAGTTGCCGCCGCCGATCTTCGCTTTGATCGCCGCGAGCGTGCCGTCATAGGTCTCGCTGTTGATCTTGACGCCGGTCTCTTTGGTGAACGGCGCGAAATAAGCGATGTCCTGCGACTGGCCGTAGGCGCCACCCCAGGTCGCAACCCCGAGCGTGACGCTGCTTGGCGGCGGCGCACTCGCGGCATCCTCGGCGCTGGCGCTCATCAGCGGGGCGAGGATCAACCCCGTGGCAAACGCAAGCCCGCCCGCCAAAGGGAGCCAGCTCTGGACTGCGGCAATGCCGCCAAGGCGGAAATGTGCTGGCGCTCTCTTGCTCATGCTCTTCTGCCGAAAAATCTCTTACCAAGGCTCAATGGGGCAACGCCTGCGTCACGCTGCCTTCGCCCAATGCCGGACGGTCTGCTCTACGTATCATCGGTTGCGACAACGATCCACGAATCAAGACCGTAGGCCGCTCCGCTTCGGGCAGTTGCGAAGCCTTCACGGCGCCGGCGGAGTTCGCCACGGATAGGCTCCAATCCAAAGTGAGCGTCGGCAGATCCACATCGCCGGCTCCGGCGACGCTGCCGCTCGGTGTCTCAAGGCGCAAAGTCTCGCACGAAATATGGCCGGCACTGAGACGGCAATCGGCGTCGAGCTGATCGAACGCGCTGGCGCGCTCAAGGCTCCAGCCGTTTCCTTCAAGCGGCGACGTCGAGGCCAGGAGCCGCGCGAAATCGATCGGCACGGCGCCGTCAAGGACCTTCACTTTGAGACTTCCGGTGAGATTGTGCGTGAGCTCGGCGGCGTCCTTGCCCTCGGTCGCAATCTCGGCCTTGAGCCCGCCGGTGCCGCTCAACGGAACCGTGAGCCCGAGCGGGGTGAGGCACGAATCGAAGACGATATCGGTAAGGTCGGCAACGAGGTTGAGTGGCTTGGTTGGCGCCGCGAGGTCGACGTCCATCCGGCCCTCCGCCGACCCGCCGCACAACTCGAGCTCGCTGAACTCGCTGGTCGCCGAACCGTCCTTCGCCGTGATGGTGAATCCGCCGTGCCCGAGCTTCAGACCGCCAATGGCGAGCTCGGCCGCCGAAACCCGCAAATCCGCGTCGAAATATTGGAGCAACGCCCCGTCGAACGGCGAGCCTTGGCGAATTGGCGGCGCGACGGGCGCCCCGCTGCTCACCTGGCTGATGCCAAGATAACGATCGAGACCTAGCCGGTCGAAGGCCAGTGTTCCCTCGATGCGCGGACGCGCGGGCGAGGCGGTGACGGCGAGTAGGCCGACGGCCTTGTTGCCGTCGAGTGTGAAGGTGCCGTCGTCAAATGCGAGCGTCGAGCCGCTGAGACGGAAGGCGCCGGCCGCCGAGAACCCTTGTAGGCTCTGACCCATAGGCAAAGCGACGCCGACCCATCTGATGAATTTGCGCAAATCGTCGATCTTCGCTTGCATGTCGCCGTCGAGCTTGAACTCGTCCGCCAGCGAAGCCGTGCCGGTGATTTTCGCGTTGACCAGTTTGGAGGTGAGCGTGAGGGCGACCGGCACGCTGCTTGTGCCTCCCGCTATCGTGGGGGCGCCACTTTCCAGCGAATAGCGAACCGTCCTATCCTTATAGGTGAAGGAGCCGAAACCGGAGAGCGCCCCGGTCTCCTCGCCCCCGTGGAAATGGGCGTAGACGTCTCGGACCGAGCCGCCATGAGGCAGTTTGATTTTTCCTTTGTGGACATGCAGCACGCGCACTGGGGCGCCGGTCAGGAGACTGGCGAGCAGCGAATCCGGCGGTTGCTCTTCTGCTAAGGCACCGTTCCGCAGCGTGACCCTCGGCTTTAACAGCCGCAGCGCGTCGATGGTGACGGTGCCGCGCAGCAGATCGACGAGGTCGAGCGATATCTTTGCGTCTCTCGCCACGAGCGAGCGCATCAGAGGCAGGCGCGTGCTGTCAGTGAGCTCGAACGGGCCGCGCACCGAGACGTCGGGGAAGATGCTGACCCGGACGGGTCCGGTGAACTTGGCTTTCCCACCGGTCCAGGCCGAGAGCTTGACGGCGGCCTGATTGGCGAATCGGGTGGTGTCTCCGATCAGCCAGGGAATGAGTGCGATGCCAAGAAGCAGAACTGCGAGAAGGCCGAACAAAAACCATTTCCATGGTAGCTGGCCAGGCTTCATTCCGTCCTATCCACCCGTTCTGACGCCGCCGCCTAAACGGGCCGGCGCCGCCCTCTGGTCTGCCACGCGAAACCCCGAACCTTTTAGCCCCATACGCCCGGGATAGCGAGCCCGGCGCCTGAATTTATCGACTTATCAAGAGGCCTGGGACATCCCCGCTGGCTTGGCTTGAGGCCATTCTGCGCCTGCTCGGCGATCCCCCAGGCCGCCCTGCGACAATCATGCCGTGCAGGAAGAGCACCGGCACGAGGCTTGCGAGCACGATGGTCAGGGCCGACAACCCCGCCTCCTCGTAGCGATAGAGCGAGGCGAGGGTGAACACCTGCGTGGCGAGGGTATCGAAATTGAAGGGCCTGAGCAGCAGCGTCGCTGGCAGCTCCTTCATCGCATCGACGAAGACGAGCAGGGCGGCGGCGGCGAGCGCCGGCCGCAACAGCGGCAGATGCACCCGCCACAGAGTCTCGCTGACCGAGGCGCCGAGGGTCCTCGCCGCCGCGTCGGTGTTGCGGGAGATCTTGCTGAGGCCAGCCTCGACCGCTCCCAAGGAGGCGGCGAGAAACCGGATGGTGTAGGCGAGCACGATGGCGAACACGCTGCCCGAGAGGAGCAGCCCGGTCGGCACGCCGAACAGCTTTCGCATCGCCGCGTCAACGGCGTTGTCGAGGCCGGCTAGCGGAATGAGAATGCCGATCGCGAGCACGGTGCCGGGCACCGCATAGCTGATGGTGGGGATGGCGCTCAGCACGTGGATGAGCTTCGAGCGGGTTTGCCTTCGCGCATAGCCGAGCACCACGGCGAAGCCGACGGCAAGGCACGAGGTGGCCGCGGCAAGCAGCAGAGAGTTGAGCGCCGCCTGCCAGAACTCCGGCGCTAGCCCCGCCGCGATATGAGCGAGCGCGTCGTGAACGAGCAGCCCGCCGGGCAGCAGGAAGCCGAACAGGACGGGAAGCGCGCAGGCCATCGAGGCGAGCACCCCGGCAGCACCTTCAAGGGTGTCCTCGGGAAGATGCCGGTACCGGCCAGTGGTGTGGTGAAAGCCGCGCCCGGCGCGCATCGCCCGCTCGATGGCGAGCAGCGCAAACACGAAGGCAAGCATGATGCAGGCGATCTGGGCGGCGCCGGCCAGGCTGTTGCGGTCGAGCCAGGTGTCGTAGACGGCGACGGTGAGCGTTCGCACGCCGAAGAATTCGACCGCGCCGATATCGTTGAGGGTCTCCATGAGGGCGAGCGCGACACCGGCGGCGAGCGCCGGCCGGGCGAGCGGCAGGGCCACCTGCCAGAAGGTGGCGGCGGCGCTCCGGCCGAGCGTGCGGCTCACCTCGAGCACGCAGACCGATTGGGCGAGGAAGCTCGCCCGCGCGGTGATGTAGACGTAGGGATAGAGCACCGCGCTCATCACGAAGATGGCGCCGCCAAGGGTCCTGATATCGGGAAACCAATAGTCTTGGGCGTTGCGCCAGCCGAACGTATGCCGCAACGCGGTCTGCGCGGCGCCCGAATAGTCGAACAGCTCGAGATAGCAGAACGCGATGATGTAGGTTGGCACCGCGAGCGGCAGCAGCAGCAGCCACTCGAACATGCGCCGCCCGGGGAAGCGGTACATTGTGACGAGCCAAGCTGTCCCGGTGCCGATCAGGAGAGTGAGAGCGCCGACGCCGGCCATCAGGCCGAGCGTGCGGCGCAACGCTCCGGGCAGCACGTTGGCGATGAGGTGCGGCCAGGCATCGCCGCTCGATCCGCGCGCCAGCACGCCGATGGCGATCACCGGCGCGATGGCGATCAGCGAGATGATCGAGGCCGCCGCCGACCAGGCGAGATTGCCGCTTTCGCGCAACCGCGCGATGCGGCGGCGCATGGGAGTCTGAGGCGAGTGAGCGTTAGTGCGTTGCATGGGGTGGCGGAAGGACCGCCGGTCAGTCTGGCCGCGCGTGGCGATCCCCGAGTGGCGCCTCCGAAGCCGCGGCAAGCGCGGCGACGGCCTCGGGCAACAGGAGCTGGTCCGCCTCCTGGAGCGCATCGGCAAAGGCGTTGGCCGCGTCGATCACCGGCTCGACGAGGCTCGAGCCGGTGAGGGCAAGCGCGCAAGCGTGCATGGCCGGGCAGCGGTGGTCCTGCGACGCCGCGATCAGCGAGATCGCCATGCACTCGTCGCGGCAGAAGCCGGCGCAGCCATATGGGTAATATTCGATCTTGCGCGAGGCGGAAGCGCGCACCGCCCTGACCCAGCAGGCGAGCTCGGTCACGGCGCGCTTGGCGCGCTCGGTGCCGAGCACCCGCGCATAGGCGTTCCAACCGGTCTCCCAGCAGGCGATGTCGCCCGTGTCATAGCCCGCCAGCCAGCAACGGAAGCCGACCCCGACCAGCCACTCCGCTCCGCTGCGCGTTTGCCGGTGAGCCTGCCCGAACCGCGCCCCAGGCTTGTCGATCTTGTTATGAATGCTCATCCCACGTCCCACGTCACGAGCTCGGACCGTCGTCGAAGCCAACCTTGTCGATGAGCTCGCTCGCCTTTTTGCGCAAAGCGGCGACCTCGTCGAGCGAGATTGGATCGGCTTTGAAATTGCCCCAGGACTGAACCAGCGCCGACCAGGGAACACCTTCCTTCACCGGATATTCGTTGTTGACCTCGGCATACATTTTCTGGCCCTCGTCGGAGGCGAGAAATTTCAAGAGCCGAAGCGCGTTCTCCTCGTGCGGGGCGTATTTCGCCACTACCGCGCCCGAGATGTTCACATGAGTGCCGCGGTCGTTGGTGTTGGGGAACAGCATCATGACGGAGTTCGCCCATTCCTTCTGCTCCGGCTCCTTCTCGTCCTGGAGCATGGCGCCCATGTAATAGGTGTTGCCGACGGCGATATCGCATTCGCCGGCATAGACGCCCTTGACCTGCAGGCGGTCGTCGCCAGCGGGCTTCCGCGCCAGATTGGCCTTCACGCCCTTGAGCCATTGCTCGGTCCACGCCTCGCCATGGGCGGCGATCATCGAGGCGGTGAGCGCGACGTTGTAGACGTGCTGGCCGGAGCGAATGCAGATCTTGCCGTGCCATTTCGGATCGGCGAGGTTCTCGTAGGTAATTTGATCGAGATGCACCCGTTCCTTCGAGGCGTAGACGACGCGGGCGCGCCGCGTAAGCCCCCACCAGATTGCATCCGGATCGCGATAGGACGGCGGGATCGCCGCTTCCAAGACCTCCGAATGGATGGGCTGGCCAATGCCGGCGTCCTTGGCCTGCATCAGATTGCCGACATCGACGGTGAGCAGGACGTCGGCGGGGCTGTTGCGGCCTTCCGCGGCGATCCGCTCGATCAGGCCCTTCTCGGCAAAGATCACATTGACCTTGATGCCGGTCTTCACCGTGAAATCCTTGAACAGGGGATCGATCAGATAAGGCTGGCGGTAGGAATAAACATTCACCTCCCCGGCCTCGGCAGCCCGGGCGCCGTGAGCGCCAGAAACGGCGATGAGGGAGAAAAGCGCGAGCGCGACGCGGCCCGCCAAAGGACTCGGCATTGCTGACCTCCAATAGTCCGAGGTTCAAGGCCCCGGCATCGGACCTCGCATCCTCCCGACATCGAGAGGCGCGTTTCTCCGCTTAAGGCGTGGGCCCGGGGCAAGTCAACGAGAAAGTCTTGACCTGTTGGAACCTTAGAAGGCTTCTAAGCTTCCGATCGAAAGTAAAGAGCGGTTCTATGCAATATTATTGCCTACGCTCACCGTGTCAGTTCCAAGTGAACCGGAAGAGTAGCGTTCGGGAAATGCAGCCTTCACGCGCAAAGCCTGCGCATTTGCTGCGGCGCCCTGCCGCACGCTTAAGCCCACGCCTAAGGTTCGACCAGCCGATCCTGCGGGAAGACGACATCGGCGGACGTGCCGACCCCGCGTTCGCTGGTCAGCACGAGCCGCGCCCGGTTGGCGTCCACCAGCGCCTTGGTGACGGGGAGCCCGAGGCCAGTGCCGGTTTGTTTGCGCGGCGCCGTGTCGAGCTGATGAAAGGGCTGCATGGCAAAAGCAATCTCGTCCTTGCTCATGCCGACGCCGCTGTCATGCACGCGCAATCTAAGCTCGCCGCTGTCGATCAGTCTCGCCGAAACGATCACCTGGCCGCCGACATTGGTGAACTTGATGGCGTTGGATAGGAGATTGAGCAGGATCTGCTTCAGCCGCCGCCGGTCGGCGACCACTGCCGGCAAATTGCTGGCAAGCGAGGTGCGGAGCACGATGCGCTCGCGCTTGGCCAGAGGCTGGAGGCTATTGACGCAAGCCTCGACGAGTTCGGGGATCTCCACCGCGGTGAAGTCGAGCTCGAACTTGCCGGCCTCGATCTTTGAGATGTCGAGCAGATCGTTGAGCAGGCTGAGAGCGTAGAGGCCGCTCTGATGGATGTCCTCCATGTAGCCCCGGTAGCGCGCATTGCCGATGGCGCCGAGCCGCTCCTCGAGCATGAGCTCGGTGAAGCCGAGGATCGAGTTCAATGGCGTGCGCACTTCGTGGCTGACCTTGGCGAGGAAATCGAGCCGCCGCGTGACCGACACCGTGTCGGCTTCCGCGGCAACGGGCTCAGCCGCCGAAGCTGCGGTTTTGGCGTTGGCGTCGGGTTCGGGCTCCACGCTCCCCGGATTGACGAGGCGGATGAGCTCGATCTCGTGCTCCGCGCTGAGCGGCCTCACCTCGAAGCTGACCTTGAGGCGTCTCCGGCCGCGCGTCAGCGCATCGACGGCAATGGTCCGTTCGCGCCTCGTGTCGGGCTCCGCCCGCAACAGCGACTTTCCGCCTGGGACGACGGCATCGAACCCGCCCGCGCCCTGCAACTCCTCATAGGAACGATAGCCGAAGGCGTAAGCGAACGCGGCGTTGGCATGGACGAGATCGCCATGGGAGAGAATGGCGATGGCTGCCGGCATGGCCTCGAGAAGCGCTTCGAGGCTCGCGCGGCTCAAGGCAAGCGTTTCGAGACCGAGAGCGCCCGCTGGCGAAAGCGAGCCCGGCCCACGCAACACGCGTCCTTGCACGGCACGGGCGATGTGCTCAAGCGCCTCGCGGTCGGCTTGCACCTCGATCCGTCTGATATTTGCGGGATCTGCCATGGCTGGGCTTGACGATGGGCTCGATGCGGCCGGCGCTTGCTCCAGACCATCCTTGGCGGCGGCGGGAGGCCAACCGCTCAAGACCGCGCCGGAGCTAGGGTTCGTGCCGCTGAAACAACTCATCTACCAAATTTAGGCGAATTAAGTGCATTGCCTAGCGCGAAAGCGCAAGACCCCATCAACGACATATAAAAACCGTCGGTCAGGCGTAATAACACTTGCATTTTTGCAATGCAGCATTTATTATTGCAGTGCAATATGGCTTCAGCGGCTGGGCCAATCTCTCAGGCCGCGCAACCTACACGACCTGACCCCCAAGCCGAAAGGTGCCCCCATGAATAGTCCCTACTCCCCGCAAGCGGCCGCCGAAACGGCGCGCGATGCGTTCCGCCAGACCGCCGAGCAGTTCGAGAAGCTTTCGATCGATACGACCGTGCCCGAGAGCGTGCGCGCGCTCGCCGAGAAGACGGTGACGCAGACCCGTGAGGCCTACGAGCGCGGCAAGGATGCGCTGGAAGAGGCCGTCGACGCGCTCGAGCGCTCGTTCGACGCCGCCGGCCAAGGCGCCGCCGCCTTCAACCGCAAGCTCATCGACATCGCCCAGCGCAATCTCAATTCCGCCTTCGACCTCGCCAAGAGCCTGGCCGGCGCCAAGAACCTCGCCGAGATCGTCGAGCTTCAGTCGGCCTTCCTCCGCCATCAGTTCGATGTCTTTGCGAACCAGGCGGGCGAGATCCGCGCGCTGTCGACCAAGATCGCTGCCGACACCGCCGAGCCGATCAAGTCCCAGGTCACGCGCTCGATGGAGACCATCCGCAAGACGAGCTAGCGCTCTCGCGCAAGATCGCAAGGCTCGCGGGCGACCATGACTTTGCGAACGAGCCTACCCCAGAGATGCATCAGGCCCGGGCTTCGGCTCGGGCCTTTTGTTTGGCGTCGCCACTTGGGCCTGAAGGTCGATCGAGCCTTCGCCCTTGCGCTTGCAACCCATGCCGCCTCCGCATAGGTTCCCGGCACGCATAGCCAGGTTGCCGCTGTAGCTCAGTTGGTTAGAGCGCTTGACTGTGGATCAAGAGGTCGGAGGTTCGATCCCCCCCAGCGGTACCAGCAAAAGCAACAAGTTAGGTAGTTTACTTCCTCAGGCTCTACTAGCCTAGCAAGCACATAGTAAGCACGGCACCCCAATTTGAAGCTCTTCCTCCCCCTCCTTGTCGGAGGATGGCGCATTATCGATGCCGATCGAAAGTGTGGCGGGTCGCCGCCTCAGATTCATTGGAGCGCGGTGGGCTGAACGCAGATCGGTGGGAGGGCAGTCGGGAATTCTTGTGCTGGCATGGCGGGGTGGAGACCGGGGGTATGGGCCAGCGGGGAATTCTTTTGGGCTCGGCCCCGCAGCCATTCACACGCGAGGCAATTTTTCGCTCGACCCACAACGGGCCACTGGGGGCCACCACGGGCCACTGTTAGGACTACCGCGACGATGGAGGAGCGTGTCCCATGCCGCGGTAGTGGAACCCTAGGCCGGGACAATCATCTTACCGATTGGCCAGAGCGCGAGCCCAGCAAGCTTCAAATGCGCCCAGGCGAAGGGGATGCCGATAATGGTTATGGCGAGCAGGATCGCAGTGACTACGTGCGCGAGCGCGAGCCACCAGCCGGCGAGGACTAACCACAGGACATCGCCGAGAACACCAAGCGGTCCGGTACCGATATCTTGGCGGCCAGTATATTCGGCGCGTGACACTGCCTTCTGGCCGAAGGGTAGCAATGTATAGGAGGCAATGTTAAACGCCGCCCGTGTCCACGGAAGGCCGATGATGGTGATCGCCATGATGACGCCAGCGATCACCCAGCCAATCGCCATCCACAGGCCGCCAAATACGATCCACAGCAGGTTAAGTAGGAAGGAGGTGGGGGACATAAAATTATCCGAAGGGCGACTGAATGAATGAGCGCCTTTCACTAACAGGTTCTGAGTGGAAGCCGGCGTTCGATCGCATCGGACGTTCGACTAGCAAGGCATTCAATTATCGACCGTCGGCGCCGATCCTCGTTTGGCTTGACGATGTTCGGGGGGCTGGAGCTCCTCCGCCCGCGGAGCGCAGAGCGTCCCGAAAGAACGTGAACCAGTACCAGATAAGTGCGATCGGAACCGCGATGTCATAGAGAACGTCGAGTCCCGGAATCGGCTCCATGGGGATGGCGACCGCTCCTGCCGCGAGCGTCGCGCCGAGGCGATAGCTCAACGCGGTCAGTATTCGCTTCAGAGGATTGTCGTCGGGCATCTTGGAGATGACCACGATGAATACGATGCACAGCGCGAACATTACGCCGACAAAGATTAGTAGGTCTCGGATGATTTCCATGATCGTGGCCAGCATCTCCGGCATCTAGGCAGCCTTAGGCCCTTGACGGTCAACATAGCGCCGCATCCTCGCTTCCTGGCAAATTCTGTCTAGCTCTTCTTGCGCGGATGCGCTGTGAATCCATTCGTACGCTTCCGTAAAACCTAACTCGAACTGGAGCTCAAACGCAATCGGGCGCCATCCAATGAACGTGCCGGACCTCGCCAACTCGCGAGCCCGGGCTTGGATACGCTGAAGCTCCTTGCTCATAATCACCTCACGCTCTTGTGCTCTGCGCGAGATATAGGAGGCCTGGCGCCAAAGACGAGGGGAGCAAAGATTGCAAAGCGGTAAGGTGAAAGGACAGTCAGCGCCGCCGAATCAAACCCGCGCTCGCATCAGCCGGCTGGGTGCCGGGCCGAGGTCCGGAAGGGGTCATAAGCGGAAATGGCGTCACGCCCGCGTCATGTCCGTTCTTCCCCTCGAAGCAGACATTCATCAGCGCGAGTGGCACGTCCGCGATGTGCCAGAAGCGGACCTATGCTGAACGTAGGATCAACCCATTTGCAGAGTCCGGCGCAGGCCCTTGACTTATATCAATACAGATGGACGCCAGCGGCCCCACTCCTAGGCCGTGAGCGAAACTGCTCATCTGCGAACCACCTTAGGGAGCGTGCAATGAGAAGATTGTTCCTGATCCTGAGCCTGTTGTTGCCCGTCACATTGCTTGTCAGCAGCGCTTCATTGGCGGAAACCAAACTCGAAGCGAGTATCTTTTCTTATGACGGCAAAGACTTCGTTCGGACCGAAACGACCTTGATGCAAGGAGGACAATCGGCGGTCGGTACAAAACTTGACCATGATAGCCCGGCCTACAAAGCCTTGGCCGAAAAACACTCCTACACCGGGCCAGCCACGGTTTTTGGTCAAAACTACCAAGCCGACTACGCACCGCTCATCGGTGAAGATGGCAAATTGACCGGGCTGTTGTGTGTACCCAAATAGTCGTCCTTGATAGCTGGGCCAAACCCATCCGGGACAATGACTTCCGCGATGGGGGCTTGGTACATGCACATACGTAGGTTTGCGCTTGAGTGGGCGGCCTGATGGCCGCCCACTTTCACTTATGGCTTGCGGCAACTTTGTCGGCTATGGGTCATTAGCCGACATAACGGCCCGTTCGCGTCATGTCCGCTTTACCCCCGATAGCGGACATTCGTCAGTGCAGGTCGGATGTCTGAAAAGTGCCAATTCCGGACGTTCATTGACAAGCAAAACTTGCCAACGGACAATGCTATCGCACCGTTTGCTCCGCTCCCTGTCGACGACTGCAGATGGGGGTCCTTGATGCGAAACGCACCGCCAGCTTGGCTGCATCTCGCCCTGATCATCGCCTTTGTCAGCCAGCCAGTTCTAGCAAAGGATGTATGCGACGCGCAGTCGACAAAGGGAGATATTTGCCTGTGCAAGCTCTCCGATCTTCATCCTACTCAGGCATCGGTCGGAATGGCGGAAGTTCGGATCAAGGCAGAGAAGCTAAAAGATGTAATTCAGGCGCGATCTGAGAAGGATTTTCTCAAATATCTGCTGAAACATAATAAGGAAGAGCCGGTCATCATCGGACCAGGCGGTACTTTCTATATCACGGATCATCACCATCTCGCACGGGCGCTCTACGAGGTCGGTGCGTCGGAGACGTACTGCATTATCGTCGACAACCTATCGGACGCTAAAATGGATGATTTTTGGAAACACCTGAAGGACAACAACGAAGTTTATTTGAAGGACCCAAACGGCAATCCAATAGCACCTTACGACCTTCCCACCTCTATCGATGACCTGAGCAACGATTCATTCCGCAGTTTAGCTGGCGCGGTTCGGGAGTCATGCGGGTTCGAGAAGGGGGATAAGAGTTCCAGCGGCGAGGACTACTTGGAGTTCCAGTGGGCCGACTACCTTCGCGCCCACTGGGCGCAGACGGGCATTGCAACAAAAGACATAGATACAAATTTCGTTAGTGCCACTAACGCCGCCTTGCAGTTGGCGGCCCAGAAGGACGCGGCGAGCCTCCCTGGGTATACCGGGAAGATTTCATGCGACTGAGCAAAGTTCAAAAGGCGGGATGACCCTCATCGAGGCTCCGGCGTGAACTAGCCGCCAGTTCCAGACGTTTGCCACCGAGGCGCTTGGCGGAGTCGCCCAAAGCCACAGAGCGAGTCAAGGACGGGCAAATTGAGGAGAGCCGGTGGGGGAAGGCCTTGCCCGTTCTTTGCCGCCGTGTAGCGACTTCGGAGTCGGCTTAGTGGCCGACGCGCTTTCGGGCCCTTTCTACTGTCAGCCTGCCCCGGCCAGCAGCCATCCACACGCAAGGCGATTTGCCCGCGCGATCCACGTTGGCTCATCAGGACTTCCGCAAAGGTAATTGTGAACAAAACGAGAATTGTGGTTCAGTGACCCGCTCACTTTTATGTTGAGACCTCCTTAGTCAACGGCGCCCATACGTCGAAAGCATCAGCAGCGCGATTTAGGAGCGAAGAATCGTCATTGTCTGGTGAGTTCACGCGCGAGGAGATCGGCCACATGGTCATTGGCGCGGGTGGATAGCTGAAGAGCAACTCGCGTGGATTAGGTTCCGGACCAAGCCAGCGACCGTAAGTGGCAGGGTCAAGAATCGCGGGCATCTGGTGGTGGATCTGAGCCACCAACGCGTTGGACCGCACCATGATGATGGCAAAGCTGCGTTCCCACTCTCCTGTGTTCGGATTGCGCCAGTTCTCCCAAAGTCCAGCTAGCCCGAACGGCACGCCATCCTTCATGGCAATGGCATATGGCTGCTTGGCCCGTGCGCCTCTAATGGCCCGCCACTCGAAGAAGCCGTCGACCGGGACGATGCAGCGCCGCAGAGCGTACGCGTCCCGGAACATGGGCAGCCTTGAGACACTTTCAGCCTTGGCGTTGATGGGCTTTCGTCCACCTTTCGGGTCAATGCACCAGTAGGGGATTAGGCCCCACTTGATGAGGTCGAGCGAACGTTCGCCGGTCTTGTGGTTCTGGCGAATGACCAGAAGCTCTTGGCTCGGTGCAGCATTGTAACGCGGCCGGACGTTGCCCATCCGGCTATCGCTGACATTGAGGCCTTCCACAATGGCGAGGCGAAGAGGTCCAGAGCTCTGGATGATACGACCACACATCGCTCGAAAGTAATGTCGGCACCGGGCGAGCGCTAAGTTGAGGCGATAAAGCGCCTCGGTCAGTTCGGGACTAGAGATCCCAACTGTTCCTAAGCCTCAGCCAGTGCGCGCCGGGGGGTATGGTCCAGCGGGGAATTGCTTTTGGGCTTGGCCAGCAGCCATTCACACCCGGGGCGATTTTTGACTGGGGCCACCTAGGGCCACGCGCTGTGAGCCGACTATGAGTGGCGCACCGATGCTAATCAAAATACCGGGCACGCATCCACTCCTTCCAGCCGACAAGCCTCTCATCAATCGAAATTATTGCCTCCACCAGTTCCTCCGCGTTCCAGTCCCTTATGGCATCGGGCGACGAAATCGACCTGAGGGCTTCAATGGCGTTGAGATGTGAGTCAACTGGTTCGTCCAAAGTTATCACCGCATAGTTCTTGGGATGCCGACACACTGCAAACTCAGCCCAATCAGCACCGCTGTGCCGACGAAGCTCGTCCGCGAGCACGCGATTTCTCATTAGCTGGTACAAGCCGTAACGGAATGGGCATGGCCCGACCGTTTCGATCGCGGGTCCGCTAATCGAGCTGTCTGATCGAGATATGAGTTCCCAGTAGCGTCGTCCCTCAATCTCAGTCAACCAGCAGTTCAGCTGGGGAGCATTCAATATCGCCGAGGAATTCAGGCAACGAGATCGGTCTCGATTAAGTGAAGTTCCATTCGACATCGAATCCCAACCACGACAGCAGCCGAAGCGTAGTTCAGAAAATTTAACTTCGACTAAGACGTGGCCAATGCTCCGGCCAGATCGGTTGATTTCGAAGTAAACATCGACCTGAGTTGGCTGTCCGCGTTCACCAAGCCATGCTGGTGCATCGTTGGGCGTGAATTCAAATCGGACGCGAACTGAGTCGCTTGGTGCGACGCGGTCCTTAGGCAACACACGCTGCATAACTGCGCGTGCGAGCGCTGGGTCCTCCGCTAGTGGACCGAAGGTGTTCACGGCAAAGCACTGACTGGAGTTGAGCGCGCGCGACCATTCGTTCTCAGCATGTGCGATGTAGTCCCACCAGACGCCAGCAATATTCGAGCCCTCGGTCGCGGCTTCTGTCCCCTGTAGCTTCGGGACAAACCCTGGAGCGCAATCCGTACTGCTGGGTGTACCTTGTGAACGACGTTGGCCCCGGCGGCGAGCAGTTAACGAAGGAGTGTGAGTCGCGGTACGTGCTGCGCCCACTCTAGGCCAGCCAGGTCGTCAGCACGTCGTTAAGGCGGCTTTCCGAGGCCTGCGTCAGGCGCTTGAGTTTGTAGGCCGCGAGAACGGCCCGGAACAGCTCGTCCCGGCCGATCAGGTCGTGTTCGACGCGGATGGCGAGCATCACCTCGGCGATCTCGGTTCCCGGGATTTCGTGCAGGGACCGGGGGCCCCTCTCCCGCACCGACACCGGCGGCTGGTCGGGCGACGTGATGACGCGCTCGTCATGGGCACCGAAGGTCTCGCGCGAGGCAATGAGATGCTTGGCTTCAAGAGCCGTCTGAAGCGCACGCTCAAACTTTTGCCGCGCGGGGCCGTATACGCGGCCGAGTTCCGCAGCGCGCGCGTAAAGCGCATAGAGCCGGTCCTCAATTATCGGCCCCTCATCGGCGCAAATCTTGCGGAAGCCGTCGAGAAACTGTTCCGGTGTGGCGGCCCGAGGGTCGGCGAGGCGAACGTGGCTCCATTCGGCGTAGGGCTTCAGGTCGAGGTCTTCTGCGATCATTTGAACACGTTGCAGTGGTAAATTCGAGCGGCGAAATCTATCTGATGGCGCGGCGCTGTCCATGCCGCCAAGGCGCCAGGGAGCTTAACAGGGGAGGCGGACCTGCCCGACAACGAGCCGGGACAAACAGCGGGACACTTCGCCTTACCACAGTAAAGCCACCCTTTCTCAATCTACCGCCTTGCCAGCCGATCTAGGCGCTGAAAACTGATTTTAAATCAAGAGGTCGGAGGTTCGAGACCCCCAGCGGTACCAATTTTATCAATCCCATTAACACACAGTCTCCGAGATTAGGTCATGCGCGGCGCGCCCGGTCCGCAGCGAGGGACGAAGCCAACGCACGCGGCAGAAATACGTTCGATGAACTAAAGGCTCAAGGGCGTCGGCTATGGCCGGCGCCCTTTTCTTTGAAAGTGCTAGTAGCGATAGCGATACCCATAACTATAGGGCCGGTAGGCATAGGGGTGGTAGCCACCGTAATAGCCATAGGGATGACCGCAAGCGCAGCGATACGGGCCGCACCAGCAGCCAATGTTTTTAATGGGTGAGTAGCTATTAGTAAGGGGTAGCGGGCCAGCTCCCGTCACGGGGGTCGCCATGGCAACCGAGCCGGCCGCGAGGATCGCCGCTGTAGCGACGAAGGCGGTCATCAGCTTGCGCATTGTTTGCTCCTTGGTTCGAGATTAGGGGGGCCAAGATACTACCGCGCGAAACGCCCCGCGCCCCTTTTCGAATTTCAACGATAAAAAAGAAGAAACCCCGGCCGACCGGCGCGCAAACCGGGCTTCCTGGGAGCACGAAAGTGCCGATGCTGGTCGGCCCGGAGAGTCACTTCCACACACCGGCTGCGGTCCAGCGCGCGGGGTTGCGAGTGCTTCTGAAAACCCGAGCGGGGGACTCCCCCGCGCTCTTGTTTAGTGCGCGGGCTTGTACTGACGCCAAGGATACCAACCTGGGCACGGAGCGCATTTGCATGCTTTATCGTGAAAGCGGTCACATAGCCTGTGCTGCCCAATCTCGCACTCACCCGGCAATCCCGGCAGCCAGCAACCCGCCTTCTCTATCAGGGAATAATTCGTTTCCGGTTGAGCGATCGCAGCGCCGCTCAATGTCGTAGCCTCGGCGTTCCAGGCCCAAGCTCCGGCCAACAAAAGCGCTGATGCGAAGGCAATCCGCGTGGCCAATTTGCGCATATCCACCCCCTTTTTTTCGTGAAGCGGTCTGAGGACGCTTAGATTACCAAGACTCTGAGGCGGCAATTGGAACATTGCTTTGCTCGGCTCGGCGGGCCCCATCTGCTTCGCTTGTGGCAAAAGTCACAGCGATGGGGACACGGCAATTCTACCCTTACGGAGCTGGCTCTAGGTTGAGCCGGTGTCCTTTCTCCTTTCCTGAGAGCCCTGGTGCATTTTTCGGCATCAGGGCTTTTTGATTGGGGCGTCGGGCTTCGGCTGGCGTCTCCCCTGCGGCTAACGGGCAAACCGCCAAGGGCTAACGATGTCATTCAGACTTTATTAAAAATTTCGCGCTCTGATTCGCCCGGGCTTTGGGGGAAGATAAGGGGGACGGTGATGAGGTTCGTCATTGGTATCGTCGTGTTTCTCGTGCTCGGATCGGTATTTGGCTCGATAGCCGGCTTGCTGTTTTGGCCCCAGTTATCCTCTGGTGCGTTCTAGCACGCCGTAGCCGCTCAACCTTCTTGCTCCAGCTCGGCCTAGAACGTCCGCGTTCTCTGCCAACTCGTCTAACTGCAACTCCGGTCCACCAACCCTTGCGTGGCGCTTCGCCGAGTCCCACAAGGGCAAAGGCAGCGGGCGCCCTAGGTCTTTCGGAACAGACACCCTGAGTCGCATCGTGCTAGCTTCGCTTCTCACCGGCCGAGCTTACCCTGAGACAAAGGGGGGAGTTCGATGACCTATCAACGTCCCACCAGTGAGCTTAATGACCATCATACGATGTCGGTCATTGAAGGGATTAGTCAGGCCGTCTCTCCCGAGCTTGCACTCGATGCCTTCGAGAAAGCTCTTGCTGGCGTAGGGGGTGAATATCTTGCCGTCGTTTTCCTTCCTCGCCCCGGTGAAAGCATCGAGGACGTGTGTCTGGCGAGGAAGGTGCCGCCCGACTGGCGTGCTCATAATTCAAGCGAGAATATGTTTCAGAGAGACCCAGCGGTTGGTGGTGTATCAAGACACTACCCAGCGGTTCGATACTCATTTCGCACCGTCAATGCCTTTCGACTGGGAGTCTGCGCCGTACGATCCCGAGAGGGAGCGTGACTGGGCAGAGGTCCTCGAGCGGAGCCGAGGCTTCGGGATATAAAACGGAATCGCCATTCCAGTCCCCAGCCCCACCGGCATGACTGGCGCGGTTTGGGTTGGCGGTCCTCACTTCCACGAATGCGAGGTTCATATGCCAATTCTGCATTCGTTAGGGCTGCACCTTTTTCATCGCCTGGAGCAACTTGGCGGCAGAAGGCATAGGAAAGCCCGACTGACCGGCAGGGAACGTGAGATTCTGGCGTGGGCCTCTGAAGGCAAGACGGCTTGGAAGATCGGCTGCATTCTCAATCTCGCCCATAGAACTGTCGAATGGCACTTTCGCCAGGCTTACAAAAAGCTCGGGGCGACAAATCGATTGCAAGCGCTGGCCATGTTGGGAGACATGCGCAGCATGCTCGGTCCGGCGGTCGAAGAGACTCCGGACTGGGTCTCAAGTCCTTAGCGCGCACACGTGAAATGCTCTTGATCCCGATGGTCGCCGCATAGGCCCCAGCGCCTTCTTACCACTTCGCCAGAAACGCGATCAGCCCGAGCGGCACAGCGACAATCGCCCAACGGGCCACATGATTGATGATCACCCCTTGCAGCACAGCCTGCCTCGCCTCGTTGGTCGCGAGTGCCGGAGATGACGCGACCACCGAGGCATAGGTGTCGCCGAATCCGGCGAAAGCCTGCAGCAATCCGTAAGCCGATAGGACCGTCCAAGCGCCGGCAAAGGTCATGGCGGCGAGGAAGATGATTTCGCGCGTTTTCATGGCATCCCTCAGGATGCTGGTCACGCAGGAAAGACTAGGCCTTGCGGCTGTCCGTTAACAGTCTCGCTTTGTGCCGTAGGGTAGGGTGCGCCCCGCTGTCGATGCCCCGGGGAAGTCAATCTTATTCGGGATCAGTCGGCGTTCGTATCCTGAGTCGTTGTCCCGAAGGGCCCGGAATGAACCTCGTGCGGAATCCCAATGGGGTTCTGCCGCGTGCCCATATCATTGGAGGTTTCCGGCGCCGTGGAGGCGTCATCGGCGTTGTCCGGGCTCTCGGAGAGGGGCGCCCCCGAAGGGGGTAACGGCAGGGCGGCTCTGTTGGGTCGCGGGGTCAACTCCCATTGGCGTAACGGGGTTGGGAACGCCCACCACAGGATTGGGGGCGAAGAACCGTCCATCTGGGGATACTGACGGCAGATCCGGTCCGTCGGACCGCAAGCTCGGTTGGCGCTATCCGCTAGACCCTTGCGCGAGGCAACGGAACGTTACCGTGGTCGGCGAGGAGGTCGGCGTGATTGACAGAGTCCGTTGCTTCGCGTGGCAATAGTCGCCCGCCTTGGCGATGGCGTCGTCCATCGCCTTTTTCTCTTCCGATGTGACGCCTAACCCATGCCGCTTGAGGCTTATGCCGATGCTATAGGTGTCTTGTGCCACTTCTTGGACCTGCCCCACCGAGGTGGTGGCGCAGCTCGTCGCAAGCATGGTGAGGCAAGCGGCAATTGCCGAAGTAATGCGAGCGTAGCCCAAATGCTCCCCCGCTCTTCCACTCATCTCCGGGCCTCCGGAGAACTGCTCTAATGCGTTAGTCGGCTGTCCGCTCGCAATCGGGCTTTCTGCCGCAGCGGGACGATCTTAGAGGCTGATCCAAGCCAACGGAATCCCTAACGGTCCACGGTGTCGCAGCGGCACTCTGTCAAGCGGGGCGAGGCGGGTCCTTACGGCAAGCTTGAGGCTTATTAGTCTCCCCCTAATTCCTCAAGGCGTCGGCTTCGGCCGGCGCCCTTTTTTCGCACGCACTCGAATAGGAGGGCCGGACGACGATTGCGTCCTTTATGCTCCTGTGGGTTCGGGCTTAACGCAAAGAGGGAAGACATGCGCCTGTAGGCAGGTGTCATCGCAGCGATAACGGTCATGCTGCTGGCGGGGTGGGCCGAGGCCACAAATTTGACGGGAGTCGCGGGTCGTCCCCCGGCACCGCACGCTTCGCTCATTGAAAGGGTGCGTCAGACCTGGTGGTACTTGCCCGTGGGGACGGCATCAGGTCTGCGCCCGGGGTACTGCTGGTGCGTGCCCTGCGACGGCCTGTGGCGCCTCTGGCACTCAAATTGAAAGTGGGCCCGCATTCCCCCTAGGGCTGGGGTCCGCATCACTCGCCTCGAGCTCCCCGCGCGGCGCCTCATCTTGCGGCTTCTTTTTGACGAAGATCACGTCGAACAATCCAAGGACGATGATCGAGCCTGCGACGGCGGCAGACGCCGCCAGCAAGATCAAGAAAGCTGCGACCAACATCGCGCTGGCGCATGCCGAGAGCAGTGAGCCAAGGACCGTCATGGCCGCTGATTCGAAACCTCGAAGCTTAAGATTTATTTAAAATTGTAATGCTGCACGCGCGGCCGCAGGCGTGCAGCGAGGAGCACGGCTGACGTTTAGCTCAGTTCCCGAAAATACTGCGGCCACCCGGCGAATAGGCCCAGGCCGGGGCTGGCAGATCTATGCCGGGGGCGGGGATTGGGATGGCGTTGCCGTAACTCGAGATCGCCCCGCTATCGTCACCCTTGCCAGTCAGCGGCATGGCGAGCGAGTAAGCCTTGAAGTCCGTCGAGAAGAGATTCTGCTGCGGAGCGGCGAGAGACGCCAAATTGGAAGGGTCGGGCGCGCCTTGATATTCGAATGCGTCGGCGACCCCGGGTGCAACGGCCAACGCGGCCGCGCCGCACAAGACCAGAATGGCACCGACATGTTTCATTGCTGACCCCCGAATCCCCCTTTTCTCCGCCAACGCAAGGATACCGTTTTGCCTCGCTCCTGCCAACCCAGGAAACAGGGAATTTGCCCTCGCGGGCGCGCGACAAAAAGCTCGCTGTGGGCGTCTGCCGCAGCCGGCTCCCTGTGCTTGGTGTCCCCATTGAGGCGTCTTTCTGTCCCATTGTCGGCCCATTGCATGGTTAGCCGAAAGACTGAATGGGACGACGACCGATTGGCAAGAGAGCAATGTCCGGCACCGAGCGCCAACGGCGCCGGCGCAACCGGCTACGGCTGGAGCGAGAGGTTGAAACGAGCCCGCATGGGGGCGTTCTCCTGGTCGTTTGTCCGATGACCGGCAGGGAGTTTTCGACCGGCGTCCAAGTCGACGCCGAGAGTGTGCCGCGCCTGCTTGATGTCGAATCGACAGCCTTTTGCCCTTACTGCAAGACGGACCATACATGGCGTCCGCGGCAGGCGCGCTACGTCGACGCTATTCCGCCCGACGCTTGGACTGAGAATCAGGAGTAGCGAAAGAGGCAGGTGCGCTTAATGCCGCGCGCACATTCGGCTATCCTCGGTCACCCATCAGCAACAACAGTCAATGGTGGTCGAGGAGGCTCTCATGGCCAAGGTGGCGAAATACGGAATCCTATTTTACAGCGGCGCCGACGGTTACCAGAACAGTCGCGCCCAGATCCAGCTGAGCGATTCTGATGGCAACACTCTCGCCTTCATTCGCTTCAAGGATCCCGGCATGCCTTACGAGCTCGATACCGAGACTGACGGAATCATCACGATGCATCTGCCGTCCGCCATGCTGCCAACTGTGCTCGACGCGGTCCGCAACGATAAGACCGACATCTACTATCAAATTGGACGCGCGTTTCTGATCACTAAAGTCAGAAAGGCTTGTCGGGGCACGCCGTGAAGCTAACAGAGATTGAGCGTGGCACATAAAAAGAAGCCCGGTATGCTGACGTAGCCGGGCTGGGGTCAAGCGGTCGGGGCCGTGCGCGCTTGGCAGGAACGAAGCTGCCATTTCCGACCGCTTGGAATTTAAACGCCGCCGCTCGATGCGAGTTCCTCTCTCTCGTTGGCCTCGACACCGCGCGCGAGCGATTCAGCAATGCCTCATCGTGACGCGTTCCGTGGAGCGCATGCCGATGGCCTGTGCCGCTGCCGCCGAGAGGTCGAGCGTGAGACCGGCGTTGAATGGGCCTCGGTCGTTGACGCGGACAGCCACCGACTTACCGGTCTTGGGATTGCCGACAACGAGGCACGTGCCAAACGGCAGGGATCTATGCGCCGCCGTCATCCCGCTCGGGTTGAACATCTCTCCCGACGCCGTGCGGTGCCCTAAAAGCTCATTGCCGTACCATGTGGCCGTGACCTCCTGATCGGCATAAGCGGGCGCAGCCATGGCGATCAGGCTCAACGTGAATAGCAGGATGCGGATCATCATGATTTCCTTTTGATTGTGGGCTGAATGACGAAACCCGCGCTCTTTGGTTTCGTTTTCTGCTTTCAGGCTAAGCCACAGCAATTCAACGAAAAAAGGGCCGGATCGCGCCGGCCCTTTGGCAACTTTGTGAGCTGGTAAAGCTCAAATTAACCAGCCCGTTTGGCGGGCACCCATTGGTTGTGCTCGCGGTCATAAATGTAGCCGGGGGCGGTCTGCAGCGCCTCCTTGGTGGCGTTCATGACGAGGTAGCGCTTGCCGTCCTTCTCCGCGAAGCTAAGCGCCGTGAAGGGCACGGCGACGTCCTTCTCGCCGACGCCGAGAAAGCCGCCGACACCGACGATCACAGCCGTTACCTTGCCTGACTTGTCGAGCAGCACGTCGCTGACGTCGCCGATCTTGTTGTCCTGCGGATCGTAGACGTTCTGCTTGTAGACGTCGCTCACGGTGAGATTGTCACCCGGCACGGTCGTCATCAGCGCGGTGGTGTCCGGCGCGGCGAGGCTCGGCGTGGCCACGCTGGCGGTGGCGAGCGAGAGGGCAAGCGCAATTCCTGTGGCAAAGGTTTTCATTGGCATCTCCTGATGATCAGAGGGATACGATCCGTCTGTTTGTTAAACGCCGAAGCTGGCGTCCTGTTCCACCAACATGCCATCACTGATAGAAGGCGCCCATGGCTCCTCGCATCCTCTACGTCGTCACCGAAGATTGGTATTTCCTGTCGCACCGGCTGCCGATGGCCCGCGCCGCGCGAGCGGCGGGCTACGAGGTCCACGTGGCGACGCGGCTGAACAGCGGCAAGGCGGCGATCGAGACGGAGGGCTTCACGCCTCATGCGCTTGACTGGCGCCGCGGCAGTCTCTCGCCGTGGCACAGCATCTCAGGCGTGATGGGCTTGCGCAAATTGCTGCGCGTCCTCAAGCCGGATATCTTGCATAATGTCTCGCTGAAGCCCGTGCTGCTCGGCTCGGTGGCGAGCCTTGGCCTCTCTTCCACCGCCGTCGTCAACAGCCTCACCGGCCTCGGCACGCTGTTCGTCGGCGATCATCGGCGGAGCGGGCTTGCGCGTCCGCTAGTGCGCAGGGCGCTTGCCATCCTGCTCAAGCGCCCGACCAGCCGCACCATCGTGCAGAACCCCGACGACCGGAATTTCGTGCTGGAGCTCAGCGTGCCGCAAGCGAGCGTCGTGATCATCCCCGGCTCTGGCGTCGACACCGCGCATTTCATGCCGCTGCCGGAGCCGCCCACGCCGGTTACCGCGGCCTATGTCGGGCGCATGCTCGCCGACAAAGGCGTGCTGACGCTCATTCAGGCCTTCTCCCTCGCCACCGCGCGCGGCGTTCAATTGCAGCTCCTGCTCGCCGGCGATACCGACAAGGAGAACCCGGGCTCGCTCGCGCCGGAGCAGCTCAGGGAGTTTGCCTCCGCCTTCGGCATTCACTGGCTCGGCTATGTCACCGATATCCGCGAGGTGTGGGCACGCGCCCATTTCGCGGTGCTCGCCTCGCGCCGCGAAGGCCTGCCGAAGAGCCTGCTCGAGGCGGCGGCCTGCGGCCGACCGATGGTGGCGACCGATACGCCTGGCTGCCGCGAGATTGCCATTGAAGGCGAGACGGCGCTGACCGTGCCGGTCGACGATGCCCCGGCGCTCGCTGAGGCCATGACCAAGATGGCGGGCGATGCGGCGATGCGCGCGCGCTTCGGCAAGGCGGCGCGGACACTGGTGGAGGCCAAGTTCTCGGCCGATGCCGTCGGCAAAGAGACGGTGGAGCTGTATCAGTCTCTGAAGCCGGTCTAGCCCGGCGATGCCCCGTTGCGCTCTGAGGCGCGCATCATCTTGGCGATGCCCTCACGCGTCTTGATGCGCGGCGCCCAGCCGATGCCGCGGAGCTTGGCGGCGTCGATGACGAAGCTGCCCGACAGCCGGTCCCAATCGGCCTCCTTGCCGAAGGTGGCCATCAGCCGCCTCACCGCGCCCGCCGGCAGGCGCACCAAATGCGGCGCTCGCCCGAGCCCCTCGCGCATGGCGGTGACGAGCTCGGCCACGCTGATCGGCTCGGTGTCGGCGGCTAGGTAGGTCTCGCCTGCTGCCTTTGGCGAGGTGAGCACGAGACCGATCGCCGAGGCGAGGTTCTCGAGCGCGAGCAGCGAGCGCCGGTTGTCCAGCGCGCCGAAGGGAAGCGGCATCGGCGTTTGGGCAAGCGTCGCGAGGCTCGCAATATTGCCTTTGACGCCTTTGCCGTAGATCACGGCGGGGCGGAGCACGGTAAACCCTACACCGCTCGCTTGAAGCATGCGCTCGGCCTCTAGCTTAGAGCGGCCGTAAGCGTCGGTCGGCAGGGTCTTGTCCTTTTCGGTAATCACATGATCGGCGGCGAGCCCCGCTTGTGCGCGCACCGAGGAGATCAGCACGAAGCGCTCGATCCTGCCGCGCGCCGCTTGCGCCAGCTCGCCGACCGCGTGCGCGTTGATGCGCCGGTAGACCTCATCGGGAAGCGCACCCGGTGCGTGGGCGATGCCAGCGAGATGTACGATATGCGTCGCGCGCTCGACGAGCGGCGACCAATCGGCAGGGGTTCTGAGGTCGGGCATCGCCACCGGCTCGACGCTGGCAATCGCGGGTGTGGTGGATGGATCGCGCGAAGCGGCGCGGACTTGCCAGCCCACTTTGGCGAGCGCGCCGACGACATGCTTGCCGATGAAGCCCGACGCTCCAGTGACGAGGACGGTTCGCTTCGCCTGAGTCACGTGGCGCCTCGCGCCAAACGAGACAGTACATATCCCGTCGCCGTTGCGCCGAGCGCGAGCAACAGCATATCGGCGATTGCCGAGCGCGCCATCACGGCAACGATCGCCAAGAGGGCGAGCAGCAGGCCGAGCAGGAAGATGCGCGTCGTCACCTGCGGCGCGGTCAGCCCGTTGATGATGGCACGCTGATAGAAATGCGAGCGATGCGCGCTGAAGATCGCTTCGTGGTTATAGGCCCGTCGCAGCAGCGTCAGCGTGGAATCGGCCAGCGTATAGAGGGCGAGCAGGAGCGCTGCCACGAGGTTTGTGCCGGCCACGAAGATCAGCATGAAGGCGAGCAGGAGGCCGACCGGCAGACTGCCAGCGTCGCCGAGAAATACTTGCGCGGGGTGCTTGTTGAAGGTGGCGAAGCCCAGCATTGCGCCGAGCAGCGCGAGCGCCAGCAATCCGACATCCATAGGCACGGCACCCAAAGCCTGCAGCACGGCGACGCCAAGTGTCATCGGCACGACTTGGGCAGCGGTGATCCAGTCGAGCCCATCGAGAAAGTTCACGGCGTTGACGAACCACACCGTACCGATCACGAGCAGCGCTCGTTCGACCGTGAGGGGGAGGATGCCGGGAAAGAGACGCAAAGCCTCCGGCAGGCTGAATACCACGACGAGGGCCGCGAGCGTCTGGCCGGCCAACCGCCAGGAGACGGGGAGCGCGTGGGCGTCGTCGGCAAGCCCGAGCACCATCAAGCCGAAGGCGGCCGCGAGTACCGGCACGAGGGTGGCGACGCTCCCCTCCGGCCTCCAGACCAGCCAGGCCGCAGCGACGACGATGAGCAGCGCCAGGATGACGGCCGTGCCCGCGCCTTGCGGGGTGGCGATCGCGTGCGACGAGCGCGCATTGGGATGGGCGAGGAGATAGCGGACGAGGATAGGCTTCAGGATCACGATCAGTCCGGCGGCAAGCGCCGCGGCTGGGGCCACCACGGCAAGGTCCAGCGCGATCTCGCTCAGTTGCATCGCCTCAATGCAGCGTGCGCGAGGCCGGCTGCCACTCGTCCTTGAGCGCCGCCGGGTGTCCGGTGCTGCCAGGCGTATAGCCCTCGACGGTTGCGCGCAGCATGTCTTGCAGCTCCGCCTCGTCGTGCCGCTGAATCGCGTCGTCGAGACGCTCCAGCGCCGCCACGAGATCGGCGTAAGCCAGCACCGGCTCCGAGTTCTTGAAGATGCGCGGGTGGTTCGTGCCGGTCGTGTTCTCGCCGATCAGGAGCTCCTCATAGAGCTTCTCGCCCCGCCTCAAGCCGACATATTCGATGGCGATGTCGCCTTCGGCGTTGGTTTCGTCGCGCACCTCGAGCCCCGACAGGCGGATCATGGTGCGCGCGAGGTCGTCGATCTTTACCGGCGTCCCCATGTCGAGCACGAACACCTCGCCGCCGCTCGCCATGGCGCCGGCCTGGATGACGAGCTGGGCGGCCTCGGGGATCGACATGAAATAGCGGATGATCTCCTTGTGGGTGACGGTCACCGGGCCGCCAGCCTGGATCTGGTTGCGGAAGCGCTTGACCACCGAGCCGGAGGAATCGAGGACGTTGCCGAAGCGCACCATGGTGAAGATCGTGGGCACGCCGTGCGCGTCCGCCACGCGGGGCTCCGCCAACGCCTGGAGGATCAGCTCGGCAAGCCGCTTGCTGGCGCCCATGACATTGGTCGGGCGCACCGCCTTGTCGCTCGACACCAGCACGAAGCGCTCCACGCCGTGCTCCTTGGCGGTCTCGGCCAGCGCGAGCGTGCCCAAGGTATTGTTCTGCACGCCAGCGAAGGGGTTCATCTCGACCAGTGGGACGTGCTTATAGGCGGCCGCGTGGTAGATCACCTCGACGCCATAATCGTGGATGGTGCGGGCGACGAGCCTGCGGTCGAGCACCGAGCCCAGCACCGGAACGATCTTGGTGTCGCTCAAGCTCGCGGTCTCCGGCGCCTTCGCCATTCGCCGCTGGGCCTCCTCGATCTCCATCTCGATCTCGTAAAGAGCGACCTCGGACAGCTCGAACAAGATCAGCGTCTTGGGCCTAAGCTCGAGCAGCTGGCGGCTGAGCTCAGAGCCGATCGAGCCCCCGGCGCCGGTGATCATCACCACCTTGTTGCGCACATGGGCCGTGAGAAGCGCGAGGTCTGGCGCGACCGGATCGCGTCCCAAGAGGTCCTCGACCTCGATCGGGCGGAGATCGCTCACCTCGACGCGACCGGAGGCGATCTCCTCGAGCGCGGGCAGGGTCTTCACCACGACGGGGAAGGGATCGAGCGTCCGGATGGCGGCGCGCCGCTCGCTGCGCAGCGCCGACGGCATGGCGAGCAGCACCTCCTTGACGTTCTCGGTGGTGATCACCTTGCCGATCTTGCCGGGTCTAAGCACCTTGACGCCGTGCACCACCTGGCCCGCGAGCGAGGGGTTGTTGTCGATGAAGGCGACCATTCGGTATTGACCAGTCTCGTTCAGGGCGCGCAGCAGCTGAATGCCGGTGGTGCCGGCCCCGTAGACAATGACGTTCTTGCGCTCGTCGAAGCTCACCCCCTTATGCTGCGGCGCGGCCTTGAGCAGCAGTGATGCCGCCCATTGCCGGCTCACGCGAATAAGCCCCGCGGCGATCAGGCCATAAATCACCACCACCGAGCGGGGGTGTCCCTTGATGCTCAGCAAAAGAACGAGGAGGGCCCACACGAGCACGGCGATCGTCACCGCGACATAGATCTTGGCGGTGCCTTCCGGCCCGATGAAGCGGGTCACGAGCTTATAGAGACCGCGCAGATGGAAGGTGATGACGCCGATGATCGGTGCCGCGGCGAACAGCACCACCATGCCGAACGATTCCGGCACATAGAATTGGCTCAAGCGCAGCGAGTAGGCGGCCCACAGCGCGATCGTCAGCATAACGAGGTCGTTGACGATCAAGAGGATTCGCTTGAACCAGCGGGGCCGCTCGACGAGCCAGACGGCAGAACGCATTGAAGGTCGACCCCGAACCGGCCCGTTTTGGCCGGACCCCTGATTTTTGGCGGTGAGCTTTGATTTAGCGTTGCGCTGCACCATAGCCGATGAATGCCGCGAGCGGAAGCAATCGCCGCTCCGTCCTTAACATCGAAGTTCCGGCGAAAAAAGGGCGGCGTTGCGAGGGGCCGCTAGCCGAGCACCACCACATGCAGGCGCTTGGGCCCATGCGCGCCCCTGACGATGGTCTGCTCGATATCGGCGGTGCGCGACGGACCGCTGATCATGGTGACGCTGCGCGGCAGCGTGCCGGCGCCATAAGCCGCGCGCAAACGGTCGAAAACCTCCTCGTAGCAGCCGAAAATATCGCCGGCGCGGATGAGGATGATATGGGTCTCGGGCAGGAAGGCGAGCGTCGTCGGATTGTCGGGGCCAGAGACGAGGAACAGACTGCCGGTCTCCGCCGCGGCGGCGACAGCCCGCGATAGCGCCGAGCGGTCCTGACCCTCGGCGGGACCGAACCGCCGGTCCAGTTCCGGTGCCGCTTCCCAGGGCAGATGGCTCAGCAGCGGATCGTTGCCCATGCGGAGGAGGGGGGGCAGGTCATGGCCGCGGAGCGTGTCGGCGATGGCGCGGACCGCAGCCTCCGGGGTTTTCGCTCGCGTCACCTCCGCCCCTTGGGTGGCCAGCATTTCTTCCAGAAAGGCGATGCGCGCCTCTGGGCTTTGCGACGCGCGCGCCGGGATGGTGCCACGCGGATGACACTTCAGCCGGTCGGCGACCGCGGCCTCGCGCAAGTCATCTGCGCCCTTCACGCCAAGTGCCGCGCGGAGACGCGACAGCACAGTGGCGCGGTCCTGATCGGGCGTGCTCATTGCCTGCCGCTCCTCGTCGTCTCGCGGTAAAGCGCGTGGAAGGTTTTGCCCTGCGGTGCCGGCAAATCGTGGGTTCCCGTCCAGGCTCCAGTGAAGGGCAGCGAGCGGAAGCGGCCTCGGCCGCCAGCGAGCCGCGCGAGCAGTGGCGCCACCAGCCCGCCAAGCGCGTGGTAGAGGCGCGGGCGTTTGGCGGCAAACGCCCACAGCCTCAGCGCGAGACGTTGCTTTAGCGGCGGGTCGCCGCGCTCGAAATCGCGCTCCCGCCATTTCCGCATCAGCGACGGCAAGGGGATCGCCATGGGGCAGACCTCCTCGCAACGGCCGCAAAAGCTCGACGCATTGGGCAGGTCGCGCGAATGCTCGATGCCGTAAAGCGCTGGCGTCAGCACGGCGCCCATGGGCCCGGGATAGAGCGAGCGGTAAGCGTGCCCGCCGATAGCTCCATAGACCGGGCAATGGTTGAGGCAGGCGCCGCAGCGGATGCAGCGCAGCATGTCCCTGAATTCGCCGCCGAGCATTTCGCTCCTGCCGTTGTCGAGCAGCAGGACGTGATAGGCGCGCGGTCCATCCGGGTCGCCCGCGCGGGCCGGGCCCGTGACGAAACTGGTATAGGTCGTGATCTCCTGGCCGGTGCCGGATCTCGCCAGCAGGCGCAGGATGGTGCAGGCATCCTCGAGCGTCGGCACGATCTTCTCGATCGAGGCGATGACGATGTGCATGCGGGGCAGCGTCTGGGTGAGATCGCCGTTCCCCTCATTAGTGACGACGACCGACGAGCCCGTCTCGGCGATGAGAAGATTGGCGCCGGTGATGCCCACGTCAGCGGCCAGAAATTTCGCGCGCAGCACGGCGCGGGCCTCGGCCACGAGGTCTTGCACCGTGCCGAGGGACCGGCCTTGCGGCAGGCCGCAATGGGTGCGGGCGAAATCCTCCGCGATCTCCTCCTTGTTGAGGTGGATGACCGGCGCGATGATGTGGCTCGGCGCTTCACCCCTGATCTGGATGATGTGCTCGCCGAGATCGGTCTCCGCCACCTCGATCTCCGCGGCTTCGAGATGGGGATTGAGGCCGATCTCCTCCGACACCATGGACTTCCCTTTGGTGACGAGGCGCGCCCCGGCGTCACGGCAAAGCCGAAGCACGATATCGCGGGCCTCCGCAGCACCCGGCGCGAAATGCACCGAGCCGCCGCTTTTGATCACCTTGCGCTCGAAGGCTTCGAGATAGAGATCGAGATGCTGAAGCGTATGGTCCTTGATCGCCCGGGCCTCGTCGCGGAGCGTATCGAACTCCGGCAGCTTCGAGCGCGCTGCCGCCCGCTTGACGATAAAGCCCTGTTTGACATTGAGCAGCGCACGCTGCAGCTTGGCATTGCCAAGCGCTTGCGCGACGCTGTCCGTGAAGGGCTGAGATGCGTCCGACACCTTGCTCACCCGATCTTCCGGGCGTGCCCGATGGCTGCACCGTCGGTCATACCCGCGAGCACCTCGGCGACGTGGCGGCACTCGACCGCTCGGTCCTCGCGGGCAAGCTTGCCTGCAATGTGCAGGAGGCAGCCGAGATCGCCGGCAAGCACGCAATGCGCGCCTGAAGCGACGATGTTGCGGGTCTTGGCTTCGACGATGGCATTGGCAATGTCGGGATATTTGACCGAGAACGCGCCGCCGAAGCCGCAGCACACTTCCGTCTCCTCCATCTCGGTCAAAGTGAGGCCGGCGACGCTCGCCAAGAGACGCCTCGGGGTATCGCGCACCTTGAGCTCGCGAAGGCCCGAGCAGGAATCGTGATAGGTGACGGACGCGGGAAAGCGCGCCTCCAGCGCAGCGACATGAAGCACCTCGACAAGGAAGCTCGTCAGCTCGAAGCTCTTGGCGGCAAGCGCACGGGCGCGAGGGGCAAAGGCTGGATCGTCCGCCAGCAAATCCGGGTAATGGACTTTCAGCATGCCGGCGCAGGAACCCGACGGGGCGACGACATAGTCGAAGCGCTCGAAGCTCTCGACCACCTGGCGCGCGATCGCCTGCGCGTCCGCCCGGTCGCCGGAATTATAGGCTGGCTGGCCGCAGCAGGTTTGGCTCTCTGGCACCTCGACGCAGGCGCCCGCGTCTTCGAGCAGCTTGATCGCGGCGAAGCCGACGCTCGGCCGGAACAGGTCGACGAGGCAGGTAACGAAGAGGCCGACCAGGGGTTTTTCCCGCATTGTTGCGGCAGCTTCTCTCGTCATCTTGCTGTTCATGCTTAATGCGCGCTGTGGCCGGGAAGTGACCTCATGGATGTGCCGCCCAGCGTCCGTTATTGGGGGTAAACCTGAATCATTTATGTCGGTAGCGCCGCTGGGCTGGTGGCGGTGAGTTGTCGGGGATCAGACGGCGGCTGCTGAGGTCGACGCGCATCGGGCCGCCGGAAATTTCGGAGAGATCGACCATGATGGTCTGGAGGCGCCGCGAGCCGAGGTCACGCGACTTGCGGGCGAGCTCAAGCGCTCGCTGCTTAAAGGCAGCCTCGGCCGGCACCTTGCCGCCTTCGAGACAGACGGCGCCGTGGCCATGGACCACGGTCCCGTTCTCCTCATCATAAACCACGCAGGCGAGCTGGGCGACGATCCGGACGTTGCCGGCGAAGCCAAAGGACATTGCTGACTTGTTGTTCGATTCCATCTTGGCTGCTCCTAGAACTCGAAGAAGGTCACTTGGTAGCAGCCCATCAGCTGCGATTCCTCGGCCGTGTCGCATGCGAAGGTGACCTGGGTCATCGTCTGATTGAAGACTACGCCCGGCCAATCCCAGTAAAACTCGCCTAGGTCCACCAGCTGCTCATCGCTCACGGGGACCTCGCTACGGACAGGATTGACAGCAATGCGCCATGTCGTGTCCCACCACTCGACCCGTGCGACGGCAGTGGCGAAGAACAGCACCATCGCCGCTATGACAGCGAATCCGGCAAGCACGTCCATGGTGTCATGGTGGCTCATGGTATGCTCTAGCTGGACGGGTGTGCGTGGCGCGATTATAGCACGCCATTCGATTTGCCCCACTGTGCCTACCGACCGCTCTAGCTCGCGCTCAGTCCCATGAATGAGAAGTTGCCAACTCCGCCCCGCTATTTCTCCCGCTTGCCACTTAGGCACCGATGGCCGTGAGTTTGTCGTGCAGCAGGTTCGATTTCATTTCGCTCTCCTATGCTGCGTGAAAGTGCTGCCGCACGCTGGCAAGCACGGCGTTGACGTCATCCACGGCCACTTGCGGCGCGGTATATATTCCGGCAGCAGGTCGCTCTTGGGCTGTACCGGCCCAACTCACCATCGCCGGACTTGCGACCACGCGGATCGTGCTGCCAAGCGGCACGATAACGAAGCTGGTTCTCATCGTAAGCGGCCCGAGCGCCGAACCAAGCAACGCTTGAGCGCCGACCGGAGCGAGCTTGTCGAACTCGATTGTCTCATCCGAACTCGAATGTGGGCGGTATCCCCGATTGAGCATTTCTGCTGTGATAAATGCCTTCACCGCTGGGCCTGAAACAGCGGCGACCGTGACCTCTGGACTGCCGGATGCTGTGGCGACGTGAGTTGTCGCGCAGCCCGCGAGCGCCAGCGCTAGAAGCCCGATCAAAAGTATTTTCATGGGAGCCCCCCTCCCTGGGTTGCACCATAGCAGAATTGACCACTCCCGCATAAGCCGGTATCGCTCCGCCTCCTGAAGCGCCGATTATCCTTTCGGTGCCGACTGCAAGGGTGTGCGAGGGTGAGGACGTGGGGGACTGCATTTTTTGCGGTAAACCTGTCGGGTTTCTACGCAGACAGCACCCCGAATGTGCTGAGCGACATGAACTCGCCGTAGAGAGGATTCCCAAGGCTTTTGTGCAAGCACTTGGGACCTCCACAGAACCCTCGGAGTTCCGAAGATTGCTCGAAGATTCTGCTAGGACTCACTACGTCCACGCCGATGAGCTTCGAAGTCTTGAAGTCCAGGGTGTAAGAGACATGATTGATGCGGCTTTCAAAGATGGAATGAGCCAAGAAAACGACGCTCGCATCTGCGCTCTGTGCACCGAATATGGAATTAGCGGCGGCGACCTTGGACCTAGCGGAATTAAGTTTGCTAAGGCGGAGGTTCTGCATCGGATTGAGAAGGGAGAACTCCCAAGCGTCGTTAAACTCGAAGGCTCTGGAATCATTTTCGAGCGGGAGGAGCACCCGATTTGGGCGTTCAGGAAGGTCAAATATTACACTCTTCGCACGCACACCCAGCGCGTTGGAGGTTCGTCAGGCTTTTCGGTGCGGGTGATGACAGGCGTGTATTTTCACACGGGGGCATTTCAAAGCGAGCCGGTTCAGACCCAAGCCCTTTCCGAAGAAGGCACTGGCGACTTAATCATCGCCACTCATAACCTCTACTTTGAATCGCCAACACGCACCGTTCGCATTCCGTCTAAAAAGATTATTAGCATTCACCCTCACTCTGATGGGATCGAGATTATGCGCGACGGGGCCAACGCCAAACCGGAGGTGTTCCTTGTGGACGATCCTTTGTTTGCCGTGGATCTGATCTCAAGATTGAATCAACTGTAAGTCCAAAATCGCTATTCGCTCTCGCGGTGCCGGAAACCCTTGCAGTCATCAAAAGGCGCTAGAGAAGGCCGGGGTAGAATTCATCAACGGCAAGCGGCCAGGGGTGCGGTTAGCCAGTTGTTAGCCTAATAGCCTGCACACGTTGAAAATCAACAAATCCTGCCCGATGTAGCATCGGCGGGAGGGAGTAACCAGCGACAGGGAGGAGGGGGCGTGCCTAGAAAGCGCGGAGCCATAAGCCTCGCCGTTTTCTTGCTGCTTGGGTTGCCCGCAAGACAAGCAGCATTGGCGGAGCCCGTGCGCCTCGTCACCCCCATCGTCTACGGGACGCATCTGCCGGGGCTTGGCGAGCCGGCGGCGCGGCTGGCCAAGCTGGTGAAGCAGCTCTCTGGCGACACTCTCGAGCTCGACCTGAAGCAGCCGGGGGACGGCACCCAGCCGCAAGAGATCCTCGACAAAGTCTCGAGCGGCAAGGTCGATGCTGGCTTTGCCACGGCGGCCTTCTGGGCGGCGAAGATTCCTGCCGCCGCGCTGTTCTCAGGCTTCCCCTTCGGGCCCGACGCCAAGGGCTATGTCGAATGGTTCTTCGCCGGCAATGGGCGGAAGCTTTATCAGGAGATGTATGACCAGGCCGGGATGCACGTCCACGTCATCCCTTGCGCTTTCGGCGGCGCCGAGACTTCCGGCTGGTTCGCCAAGGAGATCCGCGGGCCGGAAGATCTCAAGGGACTGCGCATGCGGAGCTTCGGCCTCGCCGGCCGGGTGATGTCCAAGCTTGGGGCCACCACCGTGCTCGTGCCCGGCGGGGCGCTCGCCGCGTCCTTCGACAAACACGCGATCGATGCGGCCGAGGTTCTGACCCCCGCCGTCGACGAGCGCCAAGGGCTACAGGACCACGTCAAGTTGATCTACATGCCTGGCTGGCACCAGCCTGAGACGGTGCTCGAGCTTCTCGTCAATCAGGATCGCTGGAGCGCGCTCACCGACCAACAACAGGCGCTGCTTGAGACGGCTTGCCGATCGACCCTGCTGGCGACCCTTGCTGAAGGCCCAAGCCTCCAGGCGCAAGCCCTGAGCGAGCTCGGTGGCAAGGGCGTTCGCATCGAGACCTGGCCCGAGGCAATGCTCAAAGCCTTCCGCGCTGCGTGGGATGCGGTAGCGATGGAGGAAGGCGACCGCGATATCTTCTTCAGATCGGTGCTGGACGACATCGACAGCTTCCGCGCCTCGAAGCCAAGCCCCTCCGCGGCCTCAATGCCGCCTATGCCCTCTGCAGCGCCCGCGCCATCCGCCGCTGCTTCGTCGCCGTGAGGCAAGCAAGGACTCCACCCGCGGCCCGGTGTTCCGGCCGCGAGTGGACTGATGCTTGTAGTCCTGGAGGTGTATTAGGGACTTGACTTCAGATAGGCGATAATGTCGGCGCGTTCACCGGCGTCCGGAATGCCGGGGAAGGCCAATGCCATCGGCGAGTTGGGGAGCATCGCCTTGGGGTTTGTAATCCACTTGTCGATATTCTCTTCCGTCCAGACGAAGCCGGACTCGCCGAGCTTCTTCATGCCGTCGGAATACATGCCGTAGTCGGCGATGCTGGCGGCTTTCCGCCCGACAATGCCGTTGAGCGCCGGACCGACCACGGTTTTGGCGCCTGGACCAATCTGATGACACAGCCCGCAAGCGGTCGGCTTCATGAAATCTGCCTTGCCCTTCTCGGCATCGCCGGCAGCAAAGGCCGATCCGCCCATCGCTGCGAGCGCCGCTGAGACGAGGGCCACACTCAATAGTTTCCTCATTCTCAATCCTCCCTTCCGATGACCCTCAGAGTTCTCGGGGCCCTGTTTGGATGTTGAATCCTCTCGTATGGTGTAAAACTCTAACAGAACCCTCGCTCTCCCGGGAAGTGGCGAGATTGCGGCATGGTAACCCGAAGCGGCGTGAGGAGTTCCCAATCGCCTCTGGCGCCGGTTCCCGTCGCCCGGCGCATATTGCCCGCGAAGGTTGACCGTGCGAAACAACAGCGGAGCTGACGGGGCCTGTTTCCAAGAGCGTTGGAGCGTTCCACGAGATCCCTGGGAGCCACGATGTCGCTACTCACTCTGCCCAAGCCCGATGCCGCGACCCTCGGCCGCCGCGACGACATCCTCCGGCAGTTGAAGAAGCTTGTGCCCGATACGCCCCTGATCGTCGATCAGGAAGGCCGCCGCACCTACGAGACCGACGCGCTCACCGCCTATCGCTGCACGCCGCTCGCCGTCGTGCTCCCTGGCAGCACCGAGGAGGTGAGCAAGGTGCTGCGGTACTGCCACGACCATAAGATCAAGGTTGTCCCGCGCGGCGCAGGCACCTCGTTGTCGGGCGGGGCTCTGCCGCTCGAAGATGCCATCGTGCTCGGCATCTCGCGCATGAATCGCGTGCTCGCCATCGATGAGGTGAACCGCGTGGCCCGGGTCGAGACAGGCATCACCAATAGCGCCATCTCCGATGCCGCCGCGGCGCACAACTTCTTCTATGCGCCAGATCCGTCGAGCCAGCTCGCCTGCACCTTGGCCGGCAATATCGCCATGAATTCGGGCGGCGCCCATTGCCTGAAATACGGCGTCACGACCAACAATCTGCTTGCCTTACGCATCGTGCTGATGAATGGCGAGATCGTCGATATCGGCGGCGACTACCTCGACGCTCCCGGCTACGATGTCCTTGGCCTGATCGTGGGCTCGGAAGGCCAGTTCGGCATCGTCACCGAGGCGACCGTGCGTTTGCTCAAGGCAGCGGAAGGCGCCCGGCCGATGCTGATCGGCTTTGACTCCTCGGAAGCCGCCGGCGCCTGCGTCGCCGGCATCATCGCGGCCGGCATCATTCCGGTGGCGATCGAATTCATGGATAAGCTCGCGATCCAAGTCTGCGAGAATTTCGCCGGCGCGGGCTACCCCCTCGACGTTGAAGCGCTGCTCATCGTCGAGGTCGAAGGCTCAGAGGATGAGATCGATGCTCTGCTGGAGACCATCACGGAGATCGCCGGAAGTTACGGCCCGCGCATGGTGCGGGCGAGCCGCAGCGCCGAGGAGAGCGCCTTGATCTGGAAGGGGCGCAAGGCGGCGTTCGGCGCCATCGGCCAGATCTCCGACTATTATTGCATGGATGGCGTGATCCCACTGTCCAAGCTGCCCGAGGCGCTCGCCGAGGTGGCCGAGATCTGCCGGCGCCATCGCTTCCGCGTCGCCAATATCTTCCATGCCGGCGATGGCAATCTGCATCCGCTGATCCTTTACAATGCCAACGACCGGGCCGAGCTCGAGCGGGCGGAGCTGTGCGGCGCCGAGATCTTGAAGCTGTGCGTGCGCCTCGGCGGCTGCCTGACCGGCGAGCACGGCGTCGGCATCGAGAAGCGCGAGCTGATGCGCGTCCAGTTCTCTGCCGCCGACCTCACCCAGCAGATGCGGGTGAAGAGCGCCTTCGATCCGGACTGGCTGCTCAACCCCGCCAAGGTGTTTCCCCTGGAAGGGCGCGAGCTCCAGTGACCGGCAATCTCAGGCTCGGCTTCCATGCGCCGCAATCGGTGGGCGAGATCGCCGACCTGTTGGCCGAAGCCGCGCAGGCGAAAATCCCCATCGAGGTGAGGGGCCGCGGCTCCAAGCATGAACTCGGGCGGCTCGTGCAAACTGGCTCAGTGGTGAGCACCGAGCGTCTTGTCGGCATCTCGCTCTACGAGCCGACCGAGCTTGTGCTGTCGGCCGCCTCTGGCACGCCGCTCGCCGAGGTCGAGGGCGTGCTCGCAGAGCGTGGCCAGCAGCTCGCCTTTGAGCCGGTCGATCTCGGCCCGGCCTTGGGCGGCGCGGCAGGGGAGGCCTCGGTCGGCGGCGTGTTCGCCACCAATCTGTCGGGCAGCCGCCGCATCCTGGCCGGCGCCGCGCGCGACCATTTGCTTGGAGTGAGTTGCGTCAATGGCTGGGGCGAGCCTTTCAAGGCCGGCGGCCGGGTGATGAAGAACGTCACCGGCTACGATCTGTGCAAGGCGGTCGCCGGCTCCTGGGGAACATTGGCGGTCATGACCGAAGTCACCATGAAGGTGCTGCCGGCGCCCCAGGACACAAGGACGCTGCTTTGCTTCGGCCTGCCCGATCAGACCGCCGTCGAGGCGATGTGCCTTTGCCTCGGCACGCCCTTCGAGGTCTCGGGCACCGTGCATGTGCAGGCCCCGCTCGCCGCGCGCCTGTCCGACCCGGACATCGTCAAGGCCCGAGCCGCGGTGACCGCCATCAGGCTCGAGAATTTCGCAAGCGCCGCCCGCTACCGCGCCAACCGGCTGAAGGAGCGCCTTGCCGCCTATACGCCCGCGCTCGAACTCGACACAACCCGGAGCCGCACGTTCTGGGAGGAGATCAGGCGCTTGAAGATGTTTGCCGGCTCGGACCGGCCGCTGTGGCGCATCTCGACCACACCGACGCGGGCGGCAAAGCTCGTCGCCGTCATTGCCCGCACGCTCGACGTCCGCGCCGTCTACGATTGGTCCGGCGGATTGATCTGGCTCGATACCGCGCTCACCTCCGACGCGGGCGCCGTCGAGATCCGCCGCAGCTTGGCTGAATTCGGCGGCCATGCCACTTTGATCCGTGCCGAGCGCGCGACACGGGCGAGCGTCGACGTGTTTCAGCCCCTCGACGTGGGGCTCACGGCGTTGACCACGAAACTCAAGGCAGCCTTCGATCCGGCCGGTATTCTCAACCCGGGCCGCATGTATCCCGGGGTTTAGGCGCAACATGTATACGGAATTCTCGGCCGAGCAGCTTCAGGACCCGACCATCGCCCGTGCCGATGCCATGCTCCGGCGTTGCGTGCATTGCGGCCTCTGCACCGCCACCTGTCCGACCTATGTGCTGCTCGGCGACGAGCGCGATTCCCCGCGCGGCCGCATCTATTTGATGAAGGAAATGTTCGAAGGCGGCAAGGTGACGGCGCCGGTCATCCACCATATCGACCGCTGCCTGTCCTGCCTCTCCTGCATGACCACCTGCCCGAGCGGTGTCGACTACATGCACCTCGTCGATCTCGCCCGCACACGCATCGAGGAGAGCGGGCGTCGCTCGCTGCCCGAGCGGACGACGCGGTGGCTGTTGGCCAAGGTGCTGCCCAACAAGGGGCGGTTTCGCTGTGCGCTGCTGATGGGCTGGCTGGCGCGGCCGTTCCGCGGCCTCCTGTCCAAGCTCGGCTTCCAATCCGGCGCGGCGGCGCTCGAGGTCGTGCCGGCGCGACTGCCGCGGCTGAAGCTGCGCAAAGGCAAGACGGTGTTCCGCCCCGAGCATCCCCCGGTCAAGCGCGTGGCGCTGATGCTGGGCTGCGTGCAGGAGGTGCTGCAACCCTCCATCAACCGCGCGGCCATCCGTCTGCTCAGGCGCCACGGCGTCGAGGTGATCCTCGCCAAGGACGAGGCCTGTTGCGGCGCGCTGCAGCACCATCTCGGCCGTGAGGATGAGACGCACAAAGCGGCACGGCGCAATGTCGATGCCTGGTCGAGCGCGCTTCGCGAGGGCCCGCTCGACGCCATTCTGATCACGGCGTCGGGCTGCGGCACCATGGTCAAGGACTATGGCCATCTGCTCGCGCGCGACCGGGGCTATGCCGGACGCGCCGCCGAGATGTCCCAGCGCGCCCGCGACATCACTGAGTTCATTTACGAGATCGGGCTGATCCCGCCGCTCGCCTGGACCAGCTTGCGCGTCGCCTATCACGCGGCCTGCTCGTTGCAACACGGCCAGCAGGTCGACGCCGAGCCGCGGGCGCTGCTGTCCCAGGCCGGATTCACCGTGCTCGACGTTCCCGAAGGCCATATTTGCTGCGGCTCGGCCGGCACCTACAACATTCTACAGCCCGAGCTTTCCGGACAATTGCGCGAGCGGAAGCTCGGACATATCGCGAGCGTCAAACCCGACATCGTCGCCACCGGCAATATCGGCTGCATCACCCAGCTTCAGCGCGGCAGTGCCGTTCCCGTGGTCCATACCGTCGAGCTGCTCGACTGGGCGACCGGCGGTCCCTGCCCGAAGGGGCTCGAAAGCCTCAAAGCCAAGGTGCATCCGATCAAAGCCCTGATGGACCTCGCCGCCGCCCGCTAGTGAGTCTTGTCACAGAGCCGGATGCGCTTGTTCCGACTCTTTTTGGCTCCCCCTCGAGGGGGGAGCACGCGCGCCTACCGGGCGCGCGGACGGGGTTGAACGAAGTTGCGCTCGATTGATGAGTCACTTGGTTGGCCCCCCTCCCTAACCCTCCCCCTCAAGGGGGGAGGGGATCATTCCTCCTTGCGGCGGCACGCTCGCTTGCTGGGCTCCCGGCTATGAGTTAGAAGCCGCGAGCCAGAAAGCCTTTCACGTCAGCCGCGATTCCCATGAGCCAGAACGACGAGACGGTCCGCCCCGAGGCCCGCCTACCCAAGGGCCTATTCGACGCATCGGCGGGCGAGATCCGCGCGACGGCGAAGATGCTCGCCACTATCAGGGACATGTTCGAATCCTACGGCTTCGAGCCGCTGGACACCCCGGCCATCGAATATACCGACGCGCTCGGCAAGTTCCTGCCAGACCAGGACCGGCCCAACGAGGGCGTGTTCTCGTTCAAGGACGACGACGAGCAATGGTTGTCGCTCCGTTACGATCTGACCGCGCCGCTCGCCCGCTACGTCGCCGAGAATTATCAGACGCTGCCGAAACCCTTCCGCCGTTATCAGTCTGGGCCGGTGTGGCGGAACGAGAAGCCGGGACCGGGGCGCTTCCGTCAATTCACCCAGTTCGATGCCGACACGGTGGGCGCGGGAAGCGTCGCCGCCGACGCCGAGCTGTGCATGCTCGCCGCCGATACGCTTGAGAAACTGGGAGTTGAGCGCGGGCAGTACGTCGTGAAGGTTGATCACGTCGTAAAGGTCAACAATCGAAAAATATTGGACGGTGTTTTAGAATCCCTCGGCCTCGGTGGGGACACGAATACCGGCAAGCGGCTCACCGTACTTCGGGCGATCGACAAGCTCGATCGCTTAGGTCCGCAAGGGGTGCATGCCCTGCTCGGCAAGGGCCGTAAAGACGAGAGCGGCGACTTCACAAAGGGCGCTAACCTCGCAGAGGAGCAAATTCAGCGCATTCTTACCTCATACCTAGGGACGAGCTTTCGCTCGGGTAGTCCCGTCTTAAGTGAAAAGGCTAGGTCGCGAGGAGAGCGATCTACACTCGTAGACTTCCCCGGCGAAGAGACGTTTCCCGACGATGCCATGACTTTTGGTTTCTGGCGTGACGCCGTTAGAGGCTCAACGACGGGTGAGCAGGGCGTGGACGAGCTCGAGGAGATGGCGTACCTCTTCCGCGCCTCCGACTATGGTCCCGGCCGAATCATGTTTGACGCATCAGTGGTCCGGGGACTCGAATATTACACCGGCCCCGTCTTCGAGGCGGAGCTGACAGCGCCGGTCACCGACGATCGCGGCCAGCCAATCCGCTTGGGCTCCGTGGTGAGCGGCGGGCGCTATGACGGGCTGGTCGAACGCTTTACCGGCGAGAAGGTCCCCGCAACCGGCGTGTCCATCGGCGTGTCGCGGTTGCTCTACGGGCTAAAGACGCTCGGCAAGATTCCTGCGGAGACTGCGCAAGGACCGGTGGTGGTGCTCGTCTTCCAAGATCAGCCCATCGAGAACTATCAGCTTCTCGTGAACCGGCTCCGCAAGCCGGACGACGGCGGTCCGCCGATCCGCGCGGAGATGTATCTGGGCAGCGGCAAGATCGGCGCACAGACCAAATATGCCGACAAGCGCGGCTCGCCTTGCGTCGTCATCCAGGGCGGCGACGAGAAGGTCAAAGGCGAGGTGCACATCAAGGATTTGATCCTCGGCGGTACGCTCAGCTCGATCAAGGACCGCGACGAATACCTCAAGAAACAGGCTGAGACGCAGTTCGCCGTGCCCGAGAGCGAGCTCGTGGGCGCTGTTCGCCGCGTACTCTCCCGTCATAAAGCGTAAAGCCCATGACCGCGGAATCGGCGCGAGAGTTCGAGGCCCTTGAGGCTCAAGCCGCCACCTTGCTCGAGATGTTCCGGCGGGCCGGCTACGAGCAGGTTGCGCCCTCGATCATCCAGCCGGCGGACATCTTTCTCGACCAGATCGGCGAGGCGATCAGGGGCCGCACCTACGTCTTCACCGATCTTGCCGGCGAGGAGCTGTGCCTCCGGCCTGACCTCACGGTGCCGGTGTCGCGGCTTTATCTCGAGCGCCACCCTGAGACCGATACGGAAGCCCGCTATTGCTATAACGGTCCTGCCTTCCGCTTTCAGTCTGGAGGGGCGAGCCTCACGCATCCGCGCGAGTTCCGCCAGGCTGGCATCGAATGCTTTGGCGTGGCCGACCGCGACAGCGCCGATGTCGAGATCGTCCGGCTCGCCGTCGAGGGCGTGCGGAGCGCCGGGCTCGGAAGCTTTCGCCTGCGCTTCGGCGATATCGCCATGTTCTACGCGCTGATCGAGGCGCTTTCGCTGCCCGAACGCTGGCGGCTGAAGCTCCGCCATTATTTTTGGCGGCCGCCTGCCTTCCATGCGTTGCTCGCGCGCCTTGCCAAAGGCGAGCGCCCCGATGGCAATGGTCCGGTCGCCGCGCTCGCCGCGACGCTCGGCACCGACGATCCGGTGCGCGCCGAGGAGCTGGTTGCGAATTACATGGAGACCAAGGGCTTTCCGCTCGCCGGCAATCGCTCGATCGGCGAGATCACCGAGCGGCTGCTCGATCACGCCGCCGATCTCCGCGCTGAGCCTCTGCCCAAGGAAGTCGCGACCGTCATCGACTATTATTTGGCGGTGGAGGCGCCGCCCAAGGAGGCGGTTGACCGCATCGCCATGATCGCCAAGGGCGCCGGTATCGATCTTGGGCCCGCTCTCTATGTGCTTGCCCGGCGCTTCGAGCGCCTAGAGGAAAGCGGCATTGGCCTTGGCCATGCGCGCTTCGCCGCCGAATTCGGCCGCGACCTCGAATATTATTCCGGCCTCGTCTTCCAGATCGAGACGGGGCAGGGCGACGAGGCAAGCCCGATCGCGGGCGGCGGCCGCTACGATGGGCTGTTGCGCAGTCTCGGCGCAGCCGTTGGGGTGCCGGCGGTCGGCGCCGCCATGAACACCGAGCGTCTGCTCGCGTCCATCGGGGGAGCCTCCTAATGGCCGCGACGCTTAGTATCGCCGTGCCCGCCAAGGGCCGCCTCAAGGATGCAGCCGCCAGCCTGTTTGAGCAGGCGGGTCTTGGCTTGCGTAAAAGCGGCCACGAGCGGGGCTATCGCGGCCTGATCGAGGGGCTCGATGGCGTCGAGGTGGTGTTCCTCTCGGCTGCCGAGATCGTGCATCAGCTTAAGACCGGTCGCGTACATCTCGGGATCACCGGCGAGGATCTGATCCGCGAGACGCTGCCTGACGCTGAAGCGAGGGTGGAGTTCCTGGCGCCGCTTGGCTTCGGCCGCGCTGACGTGGTCGTTGCCGTCCCCGATTGCTGGATCGACGTCGCCTGCATGGCCGATCTCGAGGACGTTGCCGTGCAGTTTGCCCGCGCCCATGGCCGGCGTCTCCGCGTCGCCACCAAATATATGAACCTGACCCGGCGTTACTTTGCGAAGGCCGGCGTCGCCGGCTACCGCATCGTCGAGAGCGTGGGCGCCACCGAAGGCACACCCGCCGCAGGCACCGCGGAGCTGATCGTCGACATCACCACTACCGGGACGACGCTCCGCGCCAATCATTTGAAGCTGTTGGAGGATGGGCTGATCCTGAGCTCACAGGCCTGTCTGGTGGCGGCTCGCGCCGCGGACTGGAGTGGCCCGGCTGTCAAGCTTCGCGATGCCATTCTTGAGCGCCTCGCCACCGCCTCCGGCTGAGGGGGACCGAAACGAGGAACAATTCATGGTGATCCGCCTCGCTCTCACCGCCTTGCTTGCATTCTCTTGCGTTGCCGCGGCCAGCGCCGCGCCGTCGCGCATCATCATTCTGCGCCACGGCGAGAAGGCCGATGCCTGGAAGCTTTGCGGTGTGGGGCAGGGCCGCGCGGACGCGCTGGCGCGGTTCTATCTCGGCCGCGACGCCGCGAAGTCGCTCTTCGCCGGAGGCAAGCAACCCGCCGCCATCCTCGCCATCACGCTCCATTCGCTCGAGCTCGCCGCGCCCGTCGCCGCGAGCTGGGAAGAGCCGCTCACGCTCTATTCCGTGGTGCATCAGAAGGGCATGGGCGACGACGCCGTCGAGATGGCGCTCAACCGCCGCACGCAAGAGGCTGCCCACGACCTGATGACCAATCCCCTATGGCAAGGCAAGACCGTGGTGGTGGTGTGGGAGCACAAGCACATCGCCAATGCCAAGCTTGAAGCCGCCTACCCCAAGCAGGCGGTCACGCGCTCCGCCAGCTCTTGCATCTCGATACGCTGAGTAGCGCCCCGAGACCTGGCCCTCCGGCACCTACGATTATTTCTGGATCGTGGAGTATGGCAATCAAGGCTCAGACGTGCCGACGGGCTTCAACATGGTGAAGCAGGAGTTCGGCGCGCGTTACAGTGAGCTGCCGTCCAACGATTGGGGCGCGCCGAACGGGATGACGTCGGAAAGCGGCTGCGATCTCAAAGGCGCCTCGGAGTGAGGAGCCTCACGCCACGCTGAGATCCATCTCGTCCCTGGCGCCTGTGTTGTCGCTCTCTGGCAGTGGCACGAGGCGATGGCGCCCGGCTCCGTCTGGCACGAGGGCCAGGAAGCGCTCATGATAGGCAACGAGGCTCGAGCGGTGGCCGATCGAGACGATCGCCGCGGCCGGCAGGCGCTCGAGCATAAGGCGGTAGAGCATGTCCTCGGCGCGCTCGTCGAGCGCGCTGGTCGCCTCGTCGAGAAACAGCCAATCGGGCTTCTGCAACAGCGCGCGCGCGATCGACAGGCGTTGCTGCTCGCCGACCGAAAGCTGATCGGCCCAATAGGCGGTCTCGTCGAGGCTGTCGTGCAAAGCCCCGAGGCCGGTGGCGGTCAGGATCTCGTCGATCTCGGCGGGGGAGAATGCATCGTCCGGTCCGGGATAGGCGAGCGCGCCTCTGAGCGTGCCGAGCGGCAGATACGACTTCTGCGGCAGGACCAGGAGATTGGCGCTGTGCGGTACTTGAATGATGCCGGAGCCGAACGGCCAAACCCCGCCGAGCGCCCGGAACAGGCTCGTCTTGCCCGAGCCCGACGGCCCTGTCACCAGCACGCGCTCGCCGGGCTCGATGACGAGACCGGAGACGCGCACGATCTCATCGCCATTCGGCAGACCGACGATCAGCTCGTCGGCGAGCAGGGCGGTGCCGCCGTCGCTCACATGCTCGACGCGTGGAGCGATGCTGTCGAGCGACTGCGCCCAATCGATCGAGGCGTCGAAGCCCGCGAGCCGGTTCAGCACGGCCTTCCAATCGGCGATTTCCGAGTAGGCCTTGACGAAGAAGGAGAGCGCGCCCTGCACCTGGCCGAAGGCGGAAGCGATCTGCATCAAGCCGCCGAGCATCATCGAGCCGGCGAAATAAAGCGGGCTCACCACGATGAACGGGAAGATGATGGCGACCTGCGAATAGCCCGCGGTGAGGAAGGTCAGCCGCTTGGTGCGCTGCATGATCCCGTACCAATTGCCGACAACGCGCCCGAAGCGGTCGAGCAGGCGCTCCTCTTCGGCGCGCTCGCCGGCGAGCAGCGTCACTTCCTCGGCGTTCTCGCGCAACCGCACCAGCGAGAAGCGGAAGTCCGCCTCATAGCGCTGCTGGTCGAAATTGAGGCGGATCAGCGGGCGGCCGACGAGATGCGTCACCCAGGTGCCGATGGTGGCGTAGATCAAAGCGGCCCAGACCAGGTAGCCCGGAATGTCGAAGGAGCTGGAGCCGATCATGAGCGGCGTGCTCGCCGACAGGTTCCATAGGATCACCACGAAGGAAACCAGCGTGACGATCGAGCCGAGCAGCGAGATGCCGATGTCGAGCGTGCCGTTGATGAACTGCCTGATGTCGTCGGCGATGCGTTGATCGGGGTTATCGGCGGAGTCGCCCTTCAGCCGCATACGGTAATGCGTGCCGCCGCCGAGCCAGCGGCCGAGATAGCGGGTGGTGAGCCAGCGGCGCCACCGGATCTGCAGCCATTGCTGGAGATAGAGCTGATACACCGCGCTGACGATGTAGAGCGCGGCGAGCAGGCTGAACACGCCGAGCTGGACGATAAAAATATTCCAGTCCTTGTTCTGCAGCGCGTCGTAGAAGGCTTTGTACCAGGTGTTGAAGCGCACGTTCAGCCAGACCTGAAACAGTTGCAGCGCGATCACGGTGGCAAGCAGCACGCGTCCTGCCCAGCGGTCCTCCGAGCGGAAATAGGGGAATGCGATGCGCGCAAATTCTCGGGTGGAATTACGGAAGCCGGCCAATCGGGGATGCTCCAGGGCAGCGCGTGGCGTTGAGCGTAATGTGCCGGGGGGACGATAGGGCGCAACCAGGCGCTTGGGAAATTACGTTTGCGTAAGGCTAGAGAGCCCGCCTGGCCGGAACCAGGCGAAAAAGGGACGGCCAATGGCCGCCCTTTCCCTAAGCGATAAGCCCGATTTTGGGCTTTTTACATCATGTCCATGCCGCCCATGCCGCCGCCCGGCATATGGGCATGCTCTTCCTTCTTCTTCGGCGCCTCTGCGACGCCAGCCTCGGTGGTGACGAGGAGACCGGCGACGGAAGCCGCATCCTGCAGCGCCGTGCGCACGACCTTGGCGGGGTCGATGATGCCTTTCTCGACGAGATCGACATACTCGTTGCTCTGCGCGTCATAGCCGAAGGTCGGCGATCTCTGGTCGAGCACCCGGCCGACCACGATCGAGCCTTCGACGCCAGCATTCTCGGCGATCTGGCGGATCGGAGCCTGCAGCGCGCGGCGGACGATGTTGATGCCGGCCTCCTGGTCCTCGTTGTCGCCCTTGACCTTTAGCGACTTCGACGCCCAGAGCAGGGCAACGCCACCGCCGGGCACGATGCCCTCTTCGACCGCGGCGCGCGTCGCGTTCAACGCATCGTCGACGCGATCCTTCTTCTCCTTGACCTCAACTTCCGTGGCGCCGCCGACCTTGATCACGGCAACGCCCCCGGCGAGCTTGGCCAGCCGTTCCTGCAGCTTCTCCTTGTCGTAATCGGAGGTGGTGTCCTCGATCTGCTGCTTGATCTGGGCGATGCGGGAGTCGATATCGGGCTTCTTGCCGGAACCGCCGACGATGGTCGTGTCGTCCTTGGTGATGCTCACCCGCTTGGCCTTGCCCAGCATTTGCACGGTGACGTTTTCGAGCTTGATGCCGAGATCCTCGGAAATCAGCTCACCGCCGGTCAACACGGCGATGTCCTGCAACATGGCCTTGCGGCGGTCACCGAAGCCGGGGGCCTTGACCGCGGCAACCTTCAACCCGCCGCGCAGCTTGTTGACCACAAGGGTGGCAAGCGCCTCGCCCTCGACGTCCTCGGCGATGACCAGCAGCGGCCGGCCAGACTGCACCACCTGCTCGAGCAGCGGCAACAGCGCCTGCAGACCGGAGAGCTTCTTCTCGTAAATGAGAATGTAGGGGGTCTCGAGCTCCGCCACCATCTTCTCGGCATTGGTGATGAAGTAGGGCGAGATATAGCCGCGGTCGAACTGCATGCCTTCGACCACTTCGAGCTCGCTTTCGAGGCTCTTCGCCTCCTCGACGGTGATCACGCCTTCATTGCCAACCTTCTGCATGGCCTTGGCGATCATGTCGCCGATGGCTTTCTCGCCATTTGCGGAGATGGTGCCGACCTGGGCGATCTCGGCCGACCCGCTCACCTTCTTGGCGCGCTTCTTGATATCGGCGATGACCTCGGCCACGGCCTTGTCGATGCCGCGCTTCAGATCCATCGGGTTCATGCCGGCGGCGACGGATTTCAGTCCCTCGCGCACAATGGCCTGGGCGAGCAGCGTGGCGGTCGTGGTGCCGTCGCCGGCGGTGTCGTTGGTCTTCGATGCCACCTCGCGCAGCATCTGCGCGCCCATGTTCTCGAACTTATCCTCGAGCTCGATCTCCTTGGCGACGGTCACGCCGTCCTTGGTCGAGCGCGGCGCGCCGAAGGACTTCTCCAAGATTACGTTGCGGCCCTTGGGCCCGAGCGTGACCTTGACCGCATTGGCCAGGACGTCGACGCCGCGCATCATCCGCTCGCGGGCGTCCGCGGAAAATCTTACGTCTTTCGCTGCCATTTCACTTTTCTCCGTTTATGTCTTGTTGTCGTGCGGGGGGGAAGCTTCAGCCGAGGATGCCCATGATGTCGGACTCCTTCATGATCAGGAGCTCCTCGCCGTCGATCTTGACCTCGGTGCCGGACCATTTTCCGAACAGCACCTTGTCGCCGGACTTGACCCCCATGGGCTGCAGCTTGCCGTCCTCGCCGCGCGCGCCGGGGCCTGCCGCAACCACTTGGCCGGTCTGCGGCTTTTCCGCCGCGGTATCTGGGATGATGATGCCGCCTTTGGTCTTGAGCTCCTCCTCGAGCCGCCGAACGACGACGCGATCATGGAGCGGACGAAATTTCATGGTTTTTCTCCTGAGATGACTGGGATCAGGGTATAAGGGAATGGGCTATTGGCACTCATCTGAGCTGAGTGCTAACGAACGCCGTAGAAATAAGGGGAGCGCCCGCCTCATGTCAAGCAAAGCGGCGAGGACCGAGCCCAAAAAATGCATTAGCCGGGCTGCTGTCCGGCGGGCTTTTTGACCATCACGGCAAGCGCCGCGAGCGCCACGAACAGCACGGTCAGCAGGACGAACACATCGGCAAAGGCCATGACCAGGCCTTGGGCGTGCGCCATCTGCATAAGCTGCTTGAGCGCCATCCCTTGCGCGTCGCTACCGTAGCTGTGGAATTTGGACGTGAGATTATCGAGGGCATCGACGGCTGGCCGGCTCGCGAAAGTGAGCTTTTCGTGCAGGCGGGCGAGATGCAGGTCGGTACGGTCGTGAGGATCGTGGTGAGGCCGGCAAGCCCGACCGCGCCACCGAGATTTCGGGTCAGATTGTAGAGGCCTGAGGCGTTCTTCACCCGAGCGCGACGTTGTTGATCGGGATCATCGCCGTCATCAGGCCGACGCCGCGGAAGATCTGCGGCCAGACGAGCTCCCAAAAATCCCAATCGGCGGTGAGATAGGTCATCCACCAGCTGCCGACGGCGAAACTGAGAAAGCCCGCCGCCAGCATGAAGCGCGGATCGACCTTGTTCATCAGCCGCCCGGCGATCGGCGCCGTCAGGAACACGGCGATGCCCGAGACGAACACGGTCTCGCCGATCATGCGCGCGTCGTAGCCGCGGATCTCGGCGACATAGAGCGGATAAAGATAGGTGAGGCCATAGAGACCGATACCGAGCACGAACGAGAACAGCGAGCCGAGCGCGAAGTTGCGATCCGAGAACGCCCGCAAGTCCACGATCGGTGCTTTGGCCGAGCGCGCGGGCGAAGAAGACGATGGCCGAAAGCGCCGAGACCCACGCGAAAAAAAAGGACGCTGTCATCGCGGAACCAGTCGTTGCGCGGGCCTTCCTCGAGCACATATTCGAGCCCGCCGAGAAAGCCTGCCATGGACAGGAGCCCGAGCCAGTCGAAGCGATCGAACAGCTCGCCGTCGAGGATTGCGAGCTTGCCACGGCGCAGTTCCTCGAACTCTTGCCGATCGACGACGTTCAAGCCGCTTCTGTTCAACGCGACTGGGCTGCCGACCAAGCAGCGGATCGACTATGTGGTGGCGAGGGCCGTCAAAGCCTTTCTCACCGCCTATCGGCGCTAACCGGCCGACCCCTTCTCGCTGTCCATATGAGCGAGCGCGGCCGCGGGGTAGCGCTCGCCGGCGGCGGCGCCGGGTGGCAGAGCCTCGGCAAGCTTGGCAAGAACATCCGGTGACAGCGTGACGTCGAGAGCGCCCAAGGCCTCGGTGAGACGATCGCGCCGCCGCGCGCCGACTAGGGGGAAGATGTCGGACCCTTGCGCCGCGACCCAGGCGATGGCCACTTGCGCCGCGGAGGCGCCGATGCCGCTCGCGATGGCCCGCAGTTTCTCGACCAAAGCCAGGTTGGCATCGAGATTCGCCCCCTGAAAGCGCGGGGCGTTCCCGCGGAAACCGCGCTCGCGCTCGCGCGCCTTCGACCAATGGCCGCTGATCAAGCCGCGGGAGAGCACGCCATAGGCGGTGATCCCGATTTTGAGCTCGCGACAGGCCGGCAGGATCTCGGACTCGATGCCGCGTGAGATCAGCGAGTACTCGATCTGCAAATCGCTGATCGGGTGAACGGCCGCAGCGCGGCGAATGGTCTCCGCCCCGACCTCCGAAAGCCCCACAGAGCGAACATATCCAGCCTTCACCATGTCGGCGATCGCCCCGATCGTGTCTTCGATGGGCACGTCGGAATCGAGCCGCGAAGGGCGGTAGATGTCGATGTAATCGGTGCCGAGCCGGCGGAGCGAATAAGCGAGAAAGTTCTTCACCGCGACAGGCCTGGCATCGTAGCCGGACCAGTTTCCCGCCACGTCGCGCAGCGCGCCGAATTTGACGCTGAGGATCACGCTAGCGCGGTAGCGGTCCGCAAGCGCCTCGCGGATCAGCATCTCGTTGTGGCCCATGCCGTAGAAGTCGCCGGTGTCGAGGAGCGTGATGCCGGCATCCAAAGCGGCGTGGATCGTGGCGATGCTCTCGTTCCGGTCGGCCGGTCCGTAAAGGTCCGACATGCCCATGCAGCCGAGGCCGATGGCCGAGACATCCGGACCCGAGGCACCGAGCTTTCGATGGATCATGCTGGCTCTCCTTGACTAAACCGCACCAGGGCCGCTTAGAGCGACGGATCAGCCAAGCCCCGAGGCTGCTCACAAATTGAGGCGGACATAACCAAGTCCGAGATACATCAGCACGAAAACGCCGACCACCAGCAGGACGAGACGGTAGATCGAGGCTTGAGCCCGGTTGGCGATGGGGTCGGCGAACGGGTTGGGCAGGCGGGTGAAACAGGACGCGGCGAAGGAGCCGACCAGATCCTCGTGCCGCCGCATCACCGCCCATCCCTGAATGGTGATGATCAACCACGCGAAGCTGACGAGAAGCCCGGCGCCAAGCATGGCAAGAGCCGCCCATTTGTTCTCCCACAGCGCCGTCGGACTGATGGCGAGGGCGCCGATGATCAGCGAATTGGCGACGAGCAGCGCGTTGTGGCGCGCCCAGATGGTCTCCCGCTCCGAATTGATCAGGTCGATATAGGTCTGGAAGACGGCGATCTCGTCGGAAGGATTGGCCGGATCTGTATTGGACATGGCGCCCAATTGTGTCACGGCCCGCTAAGCGGCGCCAGCCGTCGGGATTGTCATGACGCTTGTCCGCCTCCATTTGGCCTTGCGGCGTTTGGCGAGCATGATCTCGGCGGTCATCGTCGTCGCGATTCCGTCTTGGCTGTTATCACGAGAGCCCTTAGGCTGCTAAGATCGCAATGCTTGCAGGCGTGCCGCCGCGTTGATCGTGGGGCGAAGGGAGCGGCGGAAGCTGAGTGTACAAGCCATGACCTCTAAGTCCACCGCCGCCCCTGGACGGCTCACTTTGCTCGACGTGGTCGTCCTGATCGCCATGGCGGTCACCGCTGCGGCGTTTTCGGCCGGCCTCATCGTCAATTCCGGCATCGACCTTATGGCGGGCGTCATCGCCGGCGCGGCGCTCTACATGGTCATGGCCGCTTCCCACTACGTGATCACGCGCCAGGCCCGCTCCGCCTCCGTCGCCGGACGCATGGAGGAGCTCGAGGAAGCGCTGATCGTGCTCGACGGCGACTTGCAGCGCATCGATCAGGTCGAGGACGACGTGGCCCGGCTCGATTTGCTAACGGACAAGGTCGAGCGTCTCGATCAGGCCGTGGCGGAGTATCAGGGCGGCGGCGACCTTAGTGCCGGCGCCGAGCAGCTCGAGCGCCTGTCGGCCGATCTCGAGCATCTGCAGGAACGGCTCGGCGCGTTGCGTTCCGAGGTGGAGCTCGAGGCGCGCACGCAGCGCGAGCAGATTGGCGGCGAGCTCAAATCGCTCGAAGGCTTGATCAAGGACCTGTCACGCGAGTTGACGGCGGCGGCGCCCATGCTCGCCTCTCCTGCGCCCGAGAAATCGGAGCTGACCTCCGAGGTGCCGTTACCGCTTATGCAAAGCGAGACGGTCGCCGAGGAACCGCTGCCGGGCGATCTCCCGGCCGAAACCCTCATGCAGGCTGAGGACGACGGCATGGCCGAGGCCGATGTGCCCCAAGAGGACGACGTCGTCGCGCTCCTGGTCGAGGAGGTGTCGTTCGATTTTGCCTCTCATAAAACCACCCTCGACCTCGCCGCCGACGAGGCCACTACCACCGACCTTGCCGCCGGGGAGCCTGCTCTCGACCTCGCCGCTAGCGAGGCCGCTTCCGACGCCGAGATGCTCGGTGTCGTTCGTCAGGCCATCGATGCGAGCCGAATCGACCTCTATCTCCAGCCGATCGTTGCGCTGCCGGAGCGCAAGCTCCGCTATTACGACACGCTGACCCGCATCCGCACCGACGCGGACGATGTCGTCCTGCCCGGAGGCTATATGCGCGTTGCCGAGCTCGAGGGCCTCATGCCGCGCATCGACAACGTCATGCTGGTCAAGAGCGTACAGCTATTGCGGCGGCTCGGGCCTGACTCCAAGCTCAAAGGCGTGTTCTGCACGCTCTCCGCCCAGTCGCTGCTCGACCGCGATTTCTTTCCGGAGCTCGTCGAGTTCTTGGAGGAGAACAGCACCCTTGGCGACAGCCTGACATTCCAGCTTAGCCAGCGAGCCGTGAGGGATCTCGGCGCGAGCGAGTTCGCCAGCCTGAAGACGTTGGGCAAGCTCGGCTTCTGTTTCGCCCTCGACCATTTTGACGATCTAGACGCCGATTTCGCCGCGCTGCGCGATCATTTCTTCCGCTTCGTCAAGATCGACGCCGAGTCGTTGCTGCGGGGGACCGAGGCGGCACGCGCGCCGGTCCCCGCCGCCGAGATGACGCGTCATCTCGATCGCTTCGATCTCAAGCTGATCGTGGCGAAGGTCGAGGACGAGGAAAGTCTCGACCGGCTCGTAGACTATGGCGTCGAGTTCGCCCAAGGCGATCTCTTTGCCGAGCCGAAGCCGGTGAGCCCGGAGATGGTCCGCGAGCTTGAGGACGCCGACGCGGCCTTCGCCTAAAGCATGATCCCGAAAAGTTGCAGACTTTTCGGATAAGATTATGCGTCAAGACAACGGTTGAGAGCGAAATCGCTACTAATCTAAACCAATTTCGCTTCCAGCGGGGGATCGCCCCGCGACCCGGGATCAGCCGCCGCTATTTCGACGGCGGTATCGAGTCTCTCTGGATCGCGTTGATCCCGTCATCGCCGACGGTCGATTCCAACGCGCGCTCTGCGCTTCCGCCGCCCTCGTTCGGGTGCGGCGCCATGGCATTCTCCCCTTCCGGGTGTCGCTCCAGCACGGCCGCCTCAGGCGGTGTCTCGTCCTTGGGGGCGCCGTCATCCGCGGCTGGATCCTCGTAGTTCTCGATTTCCGAGTTTTCCTCGTCGCCAGCCAGAATCGTCAGACTGGGCGCGCCGCCTACGCGAGCCGCGGCGTCGCATTGGCTGGGGCAAAGCCGAGCAGCGCGAGCGTGCAAGCCGCCACGCCGGCCTTGAGCAAAAAGTGAGGCATGTTCATCGCCCGTAGCTATCCTCGTGGGTCTTCGTCAAAGGCGATCCCCGCCAAATAGCACTAAATACGGAACATAATGTTACAAGAAACGGAAAAGCTTGTGCAAAGTTGAGACGATGCAGAACGAGCGAGCTCGGCGCCAGTGCGGCGCCTTGCCCGGCTTGTCGGCTAATCGGTGTAGCGCATGCTGTAAGGCCAGTTGGTCGAGGGAAACAGCCTTTGCAGCTCGCGGATCTCGTCATGGCCGTTGCCACGGTATCCGTAGGACCCGTAGTCGCCGTAATAGTCTCTCGTCGCGTAATCGGGATTGTAGGACCGGTATTGCCGCCGGTAGTAACCCGCCTGCTCGACCGGCAATGCCGGCGAAGCCAAGCCGTTCACGCCGTGCAAGGGCGCGGCATCGACCTGGCCCGAACTGGCGAACAAAAACACGGCAAAGGCGGTCGATGCGGCCAACACAAACAATTTCGGCAGTCTGGTAGGGAGGTAAGGCATGGCGATGGTTCTCCTTGAGCCGTCCCCTCCCTCGGCGCCATCTATCTGGGGGCCCGGGCGAGACGCCACAATACACAAGACGGTGAAAAGGGCCTGGGGCACCGGAAGCACAATGGTCGCAGGCGTTGCCCGACGCTGGCTCGCCAAACGACATGGGTGCGAGGCGCCTTGACCCGCATTCCGCGAGCCTCTACGGGGGCGCCATGACGATCGGCACGGATGTTGTCCCGGTGATCGGCTCCATCAAGGAGCTGGGCTCGAGCTACGCCGCCTGGCTCGTGGATATTTGGGGCGTGATGCATAATGGCGTGCGGGCCCATGCGCCCGCCGTCGAGGCGACGCGGCGCTTCCGCGAGCAGGGCGGCCTCGTCGTGCTCCTCTCCAACTCGCCACGGCCGAGCGAGGGTTTGCAGCAGCAGCTGCGCAGCTTCGGCGTGGCCGACCAATGCTACGACGCCACCGTCTCCTCCGGCGACCTCACCCGCCACGAGCTTGCCAAGCACCCGGGTGCGCGAATCTTCCATCTCGGGCCCGAGCGCGATCTGCCGGTGTTCGCCGGGCTCGACGTCGTTCGTGTCGATGCGAGTGATGCCGAGCTCGTGGTTTGCACCGGCCTGTTCGACGACGAGACCGAGACGCCGGACGATTACCAGACGCTGCTGACCGAGCTCGCCGAGCGAAGGCTCCCAATGCTGTGCGCCAATCCCGACCGTATGGTGGAGCGCGGCCTGCGTCTCGTCTATTGCGCCGGCGCCCTTGCCGACATCTATGAGGCGTTGGGCGGCAAGGTCATTTATGCCGGTAAGCCTTACGCCCCGATCTACCAGCTCGCCGTAGAGACCATCGATAGCCTGGCCGGACGGATGCTCGGGCGCGGAGAGATCCTCGCCATCGGCGACGGCGTCCACACCGACATGGCGGGCGCGGCAAGCTTCGGGCTCGACGCCCTGTTCGTGGCGAGCGGGCTGCATGTGTCTGACGCCGCTCGCGGCGAGGATGCGGACGGCAACGCCGATCTCGATAAGCTCGTGCTAGCTGATTTGTTCGCGGGCTTGCCGACGCCGCGTGCCGCCATGCCGGCGCTCGTTTGGTGACTTCAGCGCTAACCGCCGAACACGGCGTCGATCTTGGCCTTCAGCGTTGGCGCGTTGAACGGCTTGACGATGTAGTTGTTCACGCCAGCCTTCTTGGCGGCGATTACGTTATCGGTCTCTCGATTCGGCCGTGACCATGATGAAGGGCGTCCGCGACAGCCGGTCATCGGCGCGGACCTCGCGCAACAGCCGTAGCCGGTCATCGGCTCCATGTTCCAATCCGAGATGACGAGGCCCGTATTGCTTCAGCCGCATCATATCGAGTGCAGCGCTACCGCCGCCTGCCTCATCGACATTCGCGAAGCCGAGCTGCTTCAGCAGATTGCGGATGATCCGGATCATGGTCTTGTAATCGTCGACCACGAGGACGGGCATGCTGGTACGACGGCCATGAGCCTGCGCCGCGAGCTTGCTTTGAACGCGCTTCCAGGGCCGCGCGCCATAGGGCCGACGGCGCAAATTAAGGGAGGCCGTGAGGAGACGGTTAAGCCGCGCAATCGGGGCTGGCGCCTTGGCCGCGGTCGATATATTGCAGTGCAACAGAGGCTTCGCTAATTTCGAGCTTAACGTATGGGAGCAGGGGGATTGATGACCACGAACGGCGACGGCGCTGCAAATCAGGGCTATTTTTTCGAGGATTTGGCCGTCGGCATGGAGGCGAGCTACGCCAAGACGATGACCAATGAGGATGTCTTGGCCTTCGCCGAACTGTCCGGCGACACCAACCCCGTGCACCTCGATGACGCCTATGCCGCCGGCACTATGTTCAAGAAGCGCATCGCCCATGGCTTCCTGACCGCGAGCCTGTTCTCGACCGTGCTCGGCACCAAGCTGCCCGGGCCCGGGTGCATCTATCTCTCGCAGAGCCTCAAATTCCGCGCGCCGGTGATGATCGGCGATGAGGTGGTGGCGATGGGTAAGATTGTGAGCCTTGACCCTGAAAAGGGAAGGGCCGCGCTGACCATGCAGGCCACCGTCAACGGCAAGTGCGTCTTGGACGGCGAGGCTGTGATGATGGTACCTCGCCGCGATCCGCGCTAACTCGCGCTCGAGCAGCGCAGCGACAGCGCTCAAGTAGCATTGCGATAGCGCTAGACGTTTATAAGGATGCGAAGATGGACGTCGTCACCGGCTGGCGGGATGTGCCCGCATCCGCGAGAGGTGCGGTCCTGGCGATCGGCAATTTCGACGGCGTCCATCGCGGCCACCAGGCGGTGCTTGGCTGGGCGCATGAGCTCGCCAAAGCGCAAGGCAAACGCGCCGGCGCCGTCGTGTTCGAGCCGCATCCGCGCGAATTCTTCGCCCCCGATCAGCCCTTCTTTCGGCTCACGCCACTGCCGGTCAAGCTCGAGCTTCTGGCCGCGCTCGGGCTCGACCAAACCTTCGTCATCGATTTCGGAGCGGAGCTCGCCGGCTTGAGCGCCGAGGCCTTCGCCACCGACGTGATGGCCAAGAGCCTCGGCGCGTCGCACGCCGTGGTCGGCTACGACTTCACCTACGGCAAAGGCCGCACAGGCAACCCGTCGGAACTCAAGGCTCTGGGGAGGAAGCTAGGGTTTGGCGTCGATATCGTTCAGCCGGTGGCGCAAGGCGGCGTGATCTTCTCCTCGAGCCAAGTGCGCGAGCATCTCCGCCGCGGCGAAATCGGCGCGGCCGCCGAGCAGCTTGGCTATTGGTGGCGCGTGCGCGGACGCGTCGAGCGCGGCGCCGGCCGTGGCACGGGCATGGGCTTCCCCACCGTCAATCTGCCGCTTAGCCCAGGCCAGGACGTCGGCCATGGCATTTATGCGGTCAGGGTCGAGCATGGCGGGCGCCGTTATCACGCCGCCGGCTATGTCGGCGCGCGCCCCACGTTCGGCGAAGGCCAGCCGGTGCTCGAGGCCTATCTCCTCGATTTCGCGGGCGACCTTTACGGCGAGGAGATCGAGGTCGAGTTCATTCAGTGGATCCGCGGCGACGCTACGTTCACCGGCGCCGACGCTCTGGCCGCCCAGATGCGTGAGGATTGCGGGCAGGCCCGCGCCATCCTCGCCAAGGTCGACGCGGACGATCCCGCGCGGCGCTTCCCCTTGGGCCGCGCGTTCGGCGGCGCCACTGGATTGTAGCTGGTGGCGTTGCTAGAAGGCGCGGATGCGCGTGGGGTGATGGGGCTCGGAAATTAGGATTATGGCGAAAAGCAAGACCAAGAAGATGTCGCCCCGCGCCGGCAAAGCGCGTGCGGCCAAGCCGGCAAGCAAATCAAAAGCGGAGGCTAAGCCGGTGAAGCGCGCTTCGAAAACCAAGACCGCGAAGCCCGTCGCCAAACCTAAGTCGGCGAAGAGTGCGACCACGAAAAAAACGACGAAGCCCGCGAGCAAACCGACGACAAAACCTGCCGCCAAGAAGCCGGTAAAGCACGCGAGCAAATCCCCGGCAAAATCCGCCGCAAGACGCGCGACGAAATCGCCGAAGCCGCCGAAACTCGCCACCAGACCGAAGGCCAAGCCTCAGGCAAAGCGGCAGCGAAAGGCTGCGCGCGCCACGAAGGCGCCGGCGCCAAAAGTCTTGCCGCGTGAGGCCGCCGCCAAGCCTGCACCAAAGAAGGTCCAGATCGGGCGCGATTGGAGCGAGACGCTCTTCCTGCCCAAGACCGACTTCCCCATGAAGGCGGGGCTGCCCGAGCGCGAGCCCGAGCTGCTCAAGCGCTGGGAGCGGCTTCGCCTCTATGACCGGCTCCGCGAGGAGGCGATGGGGCGGGAGAAGTTCGTCCTGCATGACGGTCCGCCTTACGCCAATGGAAACATCCATATCGGCACCGGGCTGAACAAGATCCTCAAGGACGTCGTGACCCGCTCGCAAAGCATGATGGGCAAGGATGCCAATTACGTGCCGGGCTGGGACTGTCACGGCCTCCCCATCGAGTGGAAGATCGAGGAGGAGAACTATCGCGCCAAGGGCAAGACCAAGCCCGACCTCACCGATCCGGGCGCCATGATCGCGTTCCGTCAGGAGTGCCGCGCCTACGCCGAGCGTTGGCTCAACGTGCAGCGCGAGGAGTTCAAGCGGCTCGGCGTCGAGGGCGACTGGCAGCACCCCTACACCACCATGAGCTTCGACGCCGAGGCGACCATCGCCGCCGAGCTGATGAAGTTCGCCATGAACGGGCTACTCTATCGCGGCTCGAAGCCGGTGATGTGGTCGGTGGTGGAGCAGACCGCGCTCGCCGAGGCAGAGGTCGAATATGAAGATAACACAAGCGACGACTGTATGGGTGAAATTTCCTGTGCGCTTCGTTCCGTGCCGTGATGGAATCCCCGGACGACGACGAATTCCTGATACCGAAGAACTTCTCGATGCTTCGGTTGTGATTTGGACAACGACGCCATGGACAATTCCAGGCAACCAAGCCATCGCATATTCACCGAAGAATCAAATATGGCCTCTACGAGGTCACAGAAGCACCGACAAACAATTGGGCAAGGCCTGGAGACAAATACATATTAGCCGACGAGTCTGGCTGAAGGACGTTATGCACCAAGCGAAAGTTAGTGACTTTCGCCGACTTGGAGACGTAGCAAGTCAAGAGCTGCGCGGGATAGGCCTTCGCCATCCCTTAGAAAAACTAGATACTGCGTACATTCGAACTATCCCGCTATTAGAGGGAGCTCACGTCAGTGACGATACGGGCACAGGATTTGTTCATACCGCACCCGGTCATGGACGAGAGGATTTTGAAGTTTGGAGTGCGAACACAAGCATACTCCAACAATCCAACACGCTGCATTTGTGGGTTGATTTCAGACCGGAGCCGATGCTCCGAAATTCGCTCTAACGATCCCATCGACTGTGGATGAGTTAGGCGCTTTCACCACGTACGCACCCGGATTTACGGGTCAAGCGTGTGCTCAATGAGAAGGGTGAAAAATGGCAGGCAAACGAAGCCGTAATTCGAGTCACTCGTAGAGGCCGGCATGGTTATAGCTCGCGGTCGGCTGAAGCACAATATCCGCATTCCTGGCGGTCGAAGAAGCCGGTGATCTTCCGCAACACACCGCAATGGTTCATCGCCATGGACCGCGAGATTGAGGAGGGCACTCCCACCGACACGCTGCGCAATCGCGCGCTTGCTGCCATCAGCGAGACGCGGTGGGTGCCGCCGCAGGGCGAGAACCGCATCCGCAGTATGATTGAGACGAAGCCCGACTGGGTGGTCTCGCGCCAGCGCGCCTGGGGCGTGCCCATCACCGTGTTTCGCAATATCAATCCGAGCTCGGAGAGTTTTGACGATGTCGTGCCGAGCACGGAATATCCCTGGTCGGAAGCGCTGATTGAGAGGGTGCGTGAAACCTTCGCCAAAGAGGGCGCCGATGCTTGGTTTGAGGACGGCGCCAAGGAGCGCTTCCTTGGCGGCCTGGTCGATGATCCGGACGATTGGGAAAAGGTCGACGACATTCTCGACGTCTGGTTCAATTCAGGCTCGACCCACGCTTTCGTGCTCGAGCAGCGCCCCGACCTGAAATGGCCGGCCTCGCTCTACCTCGAAGGCTCCGACCAGCATCGCGGCTGGTTTCAGTCCTCGCTGCTTGAGTCGTGCGGGACGCGCGGCCGCGCGCCTTACGACGCGGTGCTCACCCATGGCTTCGTCAATGACGAGGACGGCCGCAAAATGTCGAAGTCGCTCGGCAACGTCGTCGCGCCCCAGGACGTGATCAGGCAATCGGGCGCCGAGATCCTGCGGCTGTGGGCGATGAGCTCGGACTACGCCGACGACCTCCGCATCGGCCCAGACATCATCAAGGCCAATGTGGAATCCTATCGGAAGCTCAGGAACACGCTCCGCTTCCTGCTCGGCAACCTCGCCCATTACGAGCCGAGCCTGGCGGTGCCCTATGCAGAGATGCCGGAGCTTGAGCGCTATATGCTCACCCGCCTCGCCGAGCTCGACGGACAAGTGCGCGCTGGCTACGAGGCCTTCGACTTCAAGCGCATCTTCCACGCGCTGTTCAATTTCTGCGTCAACGATCTCTCGGCCTTCTATTTCGATATCCGCAAAGACGCGCTCTATTGCGATCCTCATTCGAGCGTGACGCGCCGTGCCGCACTGACGGTGCTCGATGCGGCGTTCTCCGCGCTCACCGCCTGGCTTGCTCCCATGCTCTGTTTCACCATGGAGGAGGCCTGGCTCAATCGCTTCCCGGACGACAAGGGCTCGGTGCACCTTCGCCAGTTTCCGGCGATCCCGGCTGAATGGCGTAACGAGGCGTTGGCCGAGAAATGGCGCAAGGTGCGGGCGGTTCGTCGCGTGGTCACCGGCGCGCTCGAGATCGAGCGGAAGGAGCGGCGCATCGGCTCGAGCCTTGAAGCGGCGCCAAAAGTCTACATTGCCGACCGGGACCTCCGCGACGCGCTCCAGGGCATCGATCTCGCCGAGATCGCCATCACCAGCGGCGCGAGTTTGACGGATGGTGCTGGCCCCGAAGGAGCCTTTCGCCTCGACGACGTGCCGGGCGTCGCCGTGGTATTCGCGGCTGCCCAAGGCAGGAAATGCGCACGCTCCTGGAAGATTTTGGAGGATGTGGGGTCCGATCCGGAGTTTCCTGAACTCAGCCCTCGCGACGCCGAGGCCGTCCGGCAATTCGACGCCCGCCAGCCGGCTCAAGGGTAGGGCGCTCACATGCGACATCTCTGGGGACCAATGTCGCCGCTGGGACTCGGGATTGCCACGCTCGTGCTGCTGGCCGACCAGCTGCACAAGGCCTGGATGCTCTATGTTTATGACATCGGCGCCAAGGGCACGGTGACGCTCACCCCGTTCTTCGATCTGGTGCTTGTCTGGAACCAGGGCGTGAGCTACGGGCTCCTCGCTCAACGCACCGAGCTTGGCCGCTGGGGCCTCATTCTGTTCGCCTTTGCGGCCGTCATCGCGCTCGTCGTTTGGCTGGCGCGGATTACCTCGCCCCTTGCCGCGGCGGCCATCGGCCTCATCATCGGCGGCGCCGTCGGCAACGCCGTGGATCGGATCCTGTACGGCGCCGTCGCCGACTTTTTCTCCCTCCACGCTTTCGGTTTTGAGTGGTATGTTTTCAACATCGCCGATACGGCAATCGTCGCGGGGGTCGTGGGACTGCTATATGAGTCCCTCTTTGGGGGACACAAAAAGGTCTCAAACCCTTCTAAGATGTGAAGAAAGTCCGGACCAACCGGAGTTTCGAGGGAGTCTTTGGGGTACTCCGTAACCATCGCCAGGTTGCTCGGCAGGGGCCTTGGGCTTCTCGTCGCCGGTAGCGCCGTGCTCGCGCTCGGCGGCTGCGGCGGTATCGAGTTCCAGGGCAAGCTGTTCGACTACGCCGGGCTCACCGGCAGCGGCAACAAGGAAGATGTGCGGATGACCGAGCGCGCGCCGTTGCTCGTTCCGCCCGATACTCACCGCCTGCCACCACCTGGACCCGCGGCCGTGGTTCCCGTCAATTGGCCGGTCGATACCGACCTCTCCGCCAAACAGAAAGCCGCTGCAAAGAAAGCGGCGGAGGACAAGAAAGCGGCCCAGTTGGAGCCCGACAATCCTTATGCCGGCAAACCCAAGCTGCTCGACACGTTGTTGGGCAAGAAGAAGAAGGATGACGACACCGTCAACGTTCCCGAGCCCGATCCGTCGGACAAGACGCCGCAGGATCGCGCGCGTGAGCAGGCGGCGGCGACGCCCCAGAAGCCGGTCGATCAGTCTCTGAACGCGCCGACGCAGACGGACGACCCGTTCCACCCGGCAGCACCTGATAGCTACAAGGGCATGTCGAGCCCCGCGGGTAACGGCGCAAATTATTGACGACGCGCGCCGGCGACTATCCTGCTTCCTTGTGAATTAGCTTGAAAAACGGGGGCCAAGCCTCAAATGTTGGGTATCCGGCCCGCCAACGCTTCGCTCGAGGCTGGACGGGCTTGACCCCTTGGGCTCTCACCTCCGTTCACATTTCATGGTGATGTCGATGTTCGATCAACTTGTTGCCACGCCCGATCTCAAGGCGATGATGTTCGCGGGTTTCGGCCTTGCCTCGATGGCTGTTGCCGTCGCCTTGGACGGCGCTCGCGCCGCCCCGCGCGTCGTCGAGTTCAAGCTCGCCAACGGCTTGCAGGTGCTGGTCATTCCCGATCACCGTGCGCCGGTGGTCACCCACATGGTGTGGTATAAAGTGGGCGGCGCCGATGAGCCGCGCGGGTCGTCGGGCATCGCCCATTTCCTCGAACATCTGATGTTCAAGGGCACCGAAACGATCCCGCCGGGGCAATTTTCCAAGATCGTCGCCAAGCACGGCGGCGAGGATAACGCCTTCACCAATCACGACGTCACCGCCTATTTCCAGCGCGTCGCCAAGGATCGGCTGCCCATGGTGATGGCCATGGAGGCCGACCGCATGGCCAATCTGCGCCTCTCCGAGGAGGACGTGGCGACCGAGCGGAAGGTGATCCTCGAGGAGCGCCTCTCGCGCGTCGACAACGATCCGTCGAGCATCCTGCAAGAGCAAATGATGGCAGCGCTCTACACCGATCATCCCTACGGTATTCCCATCATTGGCTGGGCGCAGGAGGTGAGCGCACTCGACCGTGAGGATGCGCTTGGCTTCTACACGCGCTTCTACGCCCCGAACAACGCGCTGCTCGTCGTGGCCGGTGACGTCGAGCCCGAAGAGGTGAAGCGGCTCGCCGACGAGACTTACGGCAAGCTGCCGCAGCACCTCGCGCTGAACGGCCGGTCGCGGCCGCAAGAGCCCGAGCATCATGTTCCGGTCCGCGTGGAGCTTGAAGATCCGCGCGCCGGCCGCATGACGGTGCAGCGCTATTATCTCGCGCCGAGCTACGCCTCCGCCGCGCCGGGCGAAGCCGAGGCGCTCGACCTCATGATGCGCGTGGCGGCGATCGGCTCAATCAGCAGACTTTATAAGCGTCTCGTCATCGAGCAGAAGACGGCCGCGAGCGCCGGTGGTTGGTATTCGGACTCCGGCCTCGACGCTGGCAGGCTTGCCTTCTACGCGATCGGCGCCAACAAGGTTTCCGCCCGCGAACTGGAGCAGGCCATCGACGGGGTCATCGCCGAACTGCGCCATGACGGCGTCACGCAGGAAGAGCTTGACCGAGCGCGGAGCGCTTATCTCGCCGAATTCGTCTACACGGCCGACAGCCAGTCGCGCATGGCGCGCCACTATGGCTGGCGGCTCGCCATCGGCATGACCGTCGAGGATGTCGAAGCATGGCCAGAGCGGTTGAAGCAGGTCACCGTCGAGAGCATCCGCGATGTCGCGCGAAAATATCTCATCGACAAGAATTCGGTGACCGGGGTGCTGCTGCCGACGCCCGAGCAACCGAGCCGCAGCGGCGAGCAGCCGGCCCATGCGCCAAGCCCCGGCAGGTCATAACACGATGCAGCGATTGGTCTTTCCGCGGCGCGCCGCCGCTACGGGTTTCGGCTGGCCGCGGCGGTTTCCTTTTTGGCCGCGCTCGCTGCAACGCCGGCCGGCGCCATGAACATCCAGCACGTCACGAGCCCCGGCGGCATGGAGGCTTGGCTCGTCGAGAGCCACGCCAACCCGTTGATCGCCATGCGCTTTGCCTTCCGCGGCGGCGCCGCGCAGGATCCCAAGGGCAAGGATGGCCTCGCTTATTTCGTCTCAGGGATGATGGATGAGGGCGCCGGCGAGCTCGACTCCGTAGCCTTCCAGGAGCGGTTGCAGTCCCTTGCCATGCGCATCGACTTCGACGCGAGCCGCGATGTGATGCTCGGCAACGTTCAGATGCTGACGGCCAACCAGGATGAGGCTTTCGAGCTGTTGCGTCTCGCGCTGACCGCGCCGCGCTTCGATTCGGACGCGGCCGCGCGCGTGCAGGCGCAGATCATTGCCGGGCTGAAATTCGACGAGCACGATCCTGAGTCGGTGGCCTCGCTCGCCTGGGACCGCCTCGCCTTCCGAGACCATCCCTATGGGCGGCCGATCAAGGGCACCATGGCGTCGATCGCCGCCATCGGGCCTCGGGACCTCAAGAACTACGTCCGCCAGGTCTTTGCCCGCGACAGGCTGGTCATCACCGTGGTCGGCGATATCGACGCGGAAACACTCGGCCGCACCCTGGATCGTGTTTTCGGTGCGTTGCCGCAACATGCCACGCTCGCGCCAGTCCCCGACGCCACCCCGCCGCTCGGACCTAAGCGCGAGGTCATCGTGATGGATGTGCCCCAATCGGTGGCGCAGTTCGGTCACCGCGCCTTCGCCCGCAAGGACGAGGACTTCATGGCGACCTACATCCTCAATTACATTATTGGCGGAGGCGGCTTCTCCTCGCGGCTGATGGAGGAAGTGCGCGAGAAGCGCGGGCTCGCTTATTCGGTCCATTCCAACATCTTCCCCTACCAGCATGGCGCCGTGTTCGTTGGCAATGTGGCGACGCAGAACGAGGCGGTTGGACAGTCGTTGCAAGTCATCGAGAGCGAGCTGAAGCGCCTTGCCGAGGAAGGGCCGAATGCCGAGGAACTGGCCGACGCCAAGAGCTATCTCACGGGCGCCTACGCGCTGCGCTTCGAGTCGTCGAGCAGCATCGCCAACCAGCTCTTGTGGATCCAAATCGAGGGACTCGGCATCGACTATGTCGACAGGCGGAACGCCTTGATCGAGCTCGTGAGCCTCGACGACATCAAGCGCGTGGCGAAGCGCCTGATAGAGGCGGACCGCCTGATCACGACCATCGTCGGCAAACCGGTGGACACAAAGCCCCTTGGAGAGCCCGGCTAAAGCCTGCATTGGTGCGGTGAACTGAGGAGAGGTTTCGACGCGATGCCGCTGCTGCAGACAATCGAGGGCTGCCTTGAGGTAAGCATCGGCGGTGCGGGCTTGCCGCAAACCTCGCTCGACCATTATCTCGAGCGGCTGCGGCCGCGCCTCGACTCTTTGCGCGCGGCTTATGCGGGGGGCACGCTGCCTGTGTTGCGCGTGCCGGATTGGCGCGACGACATCGCGCCCGCCCGCGACGCGCTGGCCGCGCTTAGCAAGGACGCGAGGACGCTGGTCTTTTTCGGCACCGGCGGATCGAGTCTCGGCGGCCAGGCGCTGGCCCAGCTCGGCGGCTGGGGTATTCCCGGCGACGACGGCAATGGCGGACGGAACCGCCCGCGCACCCGCTTCTACGATAATCTCGATGCGCGGACACTTGAGCTCGCGCTTGCCGGGCTCGACCTCGCCACGACACGCTTTGTCGTCGTCTCCAAATCCGGCAATACGCCGGAGACCTTGGTGCAGGCCATCGCCGCCATCGAGGCCCTGCGCGCGGCAGGGCTCGGCAGCCGCATCCCGCAGCTCTTCCTCGGCCTGACGGAGCCGGCGGCGAAAGGCAAGACCAATGGCTTGCGCGACCTCTGCGAAGCCCTGTCGATCTCCACGCTGCCTCACGACCCCAATATCGGCGGCCGTTTCTCCGCGCTTACCAATGTCGGGCTCCTGCCGGCGCTTGCCCGTGGGCTCGACGTCGAGGTTTTGCGGGACGGCGCCCGGACCGTGGTCGCGGACCTGCTCGAAGCAGGCGAGCCCAAGGCCTTCGCGCCGGCGATCGGTGCCGCAGTGGCGGTCGGCCTTGCCAAGGAGCGCGGCATCCGAGCCTGCGTGATGCTCCCCTACAGCGATCGCCTCTCGCGCTTCGCCGCCTGGTATGTGCAGCTCTGGGGCGAGAGCCTCGGCAAGCAGGGCGAAGGGACAACCCCCGTCGCGGCGCTCGGGCCCGTCGATCAGCACAGCCAGCTCCAACTCTATCTCGACGGCACGCCGCAGCACTTCATCACCGTGATCCGCGAGCATTGTTCCGGCACGGGTCCCCGCGTGACGCCGGAACTCGCGCGGCTCGCCAGTGCCGAGTATCTGGCGGAACACACCGCCGGCGACCTCGTGGCAGCACAGCAACGGGCCATCCCTGAGGCACTGATCGCCGCGCACCGGCCGGTTCGCACCATCGACGTTGAGACGCTTGACGAGCGTGCCTTTGGTGCTCTGATGATGCACTTCATGCTCGAGACGATTCTCGCAGGCGCGCTTTTGGGCGTCGATCCCTTCGACCAACCTGCGGTAGAATCGGGTAAGCTCATCACGCTCCGATATTTGAGCGGTGAAAGGCCTGAGGAACGCGATGGCCATACGCCAGCTACCGCCCAATCTCGTCAATCGCATCGCCGCGGGTGAGGTCGTCGAGCGACCGGCGAGCGTCGTCAAGGAGCTGGTCGAGAACGCCATCGATGCCGGTGCGTCGCGCATCGACGTGGTGGCAAATGGCGGTGGCCTCGGCCTGATTCGCGTCACCGACGACGGCTGCGGCATGGACCGGCACGACCTTTCCCTCGCGGTCGAGCGCCATGCCACCTCGAAGCTGTCTGACGACACTCTCTCTCACATCCTCACCCTTGGCTTCCGGGGAGAGGCGCTGCCGTCCATCGGCTCGGTCGCGCGGCTCTCGCTGCAAAGCCGCGCCCGCGGCGCCGATACGGCCTTCGAGATTTCCGTCGAGGGCGGGCGCAAGGCAGAGCTCAAGCCCTCGCCGATCTCCGCGGGCACCCGGGTCGAGGTGCGTGACCTGTTCTATGCGACGCCGGCAAGGCTGAAATTCATGAAATCCGAGCGCGCTGAGACCATGGCCATCGCCGATGTGGTGAAGCGGCTCGCTCTCGCCCAGGCCGAGATCGCCTTCAGCCTCACCATCGGCGACCGGACCACGTTGCGGCTCGAGGCCTGCCCGCCAGGGCTGCACGACCATGGGCTCGCGCGCCTCGGGCGCATTATGGGCGAAGACTTCGTGGCCGACGCTCTGCCCGCGCGCGCCGCGCGAGGCGGCATCGCCGTGCAGGGCTTCGCCGGCCTGCCCACGCTACATCGGCCGACCAGCGCGCAGCATTATCTGATCGTCAACGGGCGTCCCGTTCGCGACAAGCTGCTCGCGGGCGCGGTGCGCGCGGCCTATGGCGACCTCGTGCCGAATGGCCGCCACCCAATGCTGGCGCTGTTCGTGACGGTGCCGCCCGACGAGGTCGACGTGAACGTGCACCCCGCCAAGACCGAGCTCAGGTTCCGCGATGCGCAGGCCGTGCGCTCGCTGCTCATCGCCGGCCTGAGAGAGGCACTTGGCCAAGCCGGGCACCGTGCCACGGCGTCTTTGTCGGAGGAGGCGCTCTCCCGCATCGCCCGGCCGGGCAACGGCGTCACGCCGGGGCAAGGTTTGGGACCGAAACCGCATTACCGGAGCGCGACATCCCCGCGGGCCTTTGGCTTTGCCGAAGACGGACAGGCGCCCTTGGCGCATGTCGGCAGCCCAAGCGCCGACCCTTATGCAGGCAGCGACGACAGCGCCGCTGCCGTCGAGTATCCGCTAGGCGCTGCACGGGCGCAGCTCAACGACACTTTCATCATCGCCGAAACCGAGGACGCCCTCGTCATCGTCGATCAGCACGCGGCGCATGAACGGCTCGTCTATGAGCGCCTCAAGCAATCGTTCGCCAATGGCGGGTTGTCGCGGCAGCTCTTGCTGATCCCCGAAGTGGTCGAGCTCGACGCCGAGAGCGCCGATCGGCTTTGCGCCGCGGCCCAAGACCTCGAGCGGCTCGGCCTCGTGGTCGAGCCCTTCGGCGCTGCCGCGATCATCGTGCGCGAGGTCCCGGCGCTGCTCGGCCAGGGCAACATCAAGGGGCTGCTGCGCGATCTCGCCGACGAGTTTGCCGAGGGGGAGGGGGGACTGGTCGTCTCCGAGCGGCTCGACCACGTGCTGTCGACCATGGCCTGCCACGGCAGCGTGCGTGCCGGGCGCCGGCTCAACACGACCGAGATGAATGCGCTTCTCCGCGACATGGAAGGAACCCCCTTTTCGGGCCAGTGCAATCACGGCCGGCCGACCTATGTCGAGCTCAAGCTCGCCGATATCGAGAAGCTGTTCCAGCGGCGTTGAAGCACGCCGTCATGTACTGGCCGGAATCCCGACGCGGATAATTACTTGAAGCTCTGCAGCACCGCCGCCTGCAAGAAGGCGCTGTCGGCATTGGCGATGTCGCCCGTGGCGCCGCTGGGTTTGAGATGGGCGAGCTGGATCATATGCCCGCTCTCGGTCTTGACCAGGGTGTAGTGGATCTCGATCGATTTGCCATCGGTGCGGCAGGCGGTGAACAGGCGCCGCACGTTCGCCGCCTCGCTCGGCTTCTTGCCTGAGGAGAAGTCGCCTTTGCAAACCTTGGAATCGTCGGCCATCACCCTGGTCGCCGCCTCGTCGAGATCGACCGCGCCCATGTCCTTGTAACCGACGATGGCGCCGATGATGCCGTTGGCATAGGTCCACACCACGTCGAAATTCGGCATCGGGTTCTTGGCCGGGTCGATCAATTGGTAATTGGTGATGCCGGCGGAGGCGAGCAGGTTCGAAGCGAACACCACCGCTTCGCTCCCGGCAAACAGCCTGTTCGCATTATCTTGGTTCTCGCCCGGCGGCTTGGCCTCGAGCGCGGCGAAGGCAGCGGTGCCTCCGGCTGCCCTCTCGCCTTCCAAATTGTCGCTGACGCAGCCAGCGAGCGTGGCGATGGCAGCGCGCGTGCCGGTCAGCCTGAAGCTGATCTTGCCTGATGGGGTGACGACGGCGAGCCGCCGGCCATCGCGCATGGCGTTCACCACCGGTCCCTCGTTCTCGAGCGGCACGAGGATGCCATGGACATCGACCACCTTGGCGGTGGATGGGATCGGCTCGCGCAAATCGATCGCCAGCGTCACCGGCTGGGCGCTGCCAACGTCCAACTTCCATTTGTCGTTGACGAGGACCAGTCCCCAGCCGAAGTCGCGGCTGATGATGAAACCGAGCGTGATGCTGCTCCGGTAATTGGCGGTCATGGTGCAGTCGCTGAACCTGCCCGTTTCGTCGCGGTTGGCGCCGCCTTCCCAGCCGCCCGACTTGAAGGCGCCGGTCGGCGTCGCGAACGACGCGGCCGCCGCGGCCAGCAGCGACATAAGGCCCACAACCCTGACCAGCGACATGACACCACCCCGAGGAGCCTTTGCGCCATTCAACCACATCTCCTGGTTGCGGGCTATGTGGGGTCGGGCGCATCCTTCTTTATGGTTGCTCGGGCCATGACGATCTTGGTGTCGCCATAGGACCGGCTGTCGATCTCCTGGAAAAGTGCGGGCAAGGCGATCTCCATATCGGCGCGCTCCTCCATTACGACGATGGCGTCGTCTGAGGCCCAGCCGCCATCCACCAAACCGGCGAGCGCCTGGTCCCCGAGCCCGCGAGCGTAAGGCGGGTCGAGGAAAATGAGATTGAAAGGGGGGATCGCCCCTCTCTCACCGAGCTTGGTCGCGTCCCGGCGCCAGATCTTGGTCACGCCGGTCAGCTCCAGTGCCTCGACATTGCGGCGGATGGCGCCCCGCGCCTCCGCCGAATCCTCGACGAACAGGCAGAAGCGCGCGCCCCGCGACAGGGCTTCGAGCCCCAGCGCGCCCGAGCCCGCGAACAGGTCGAGCACCCGTGGGCCCTGAAAATCGAAGCGCGGCGCACCATGCTCCAGCACGTTGAACAGCGCCTGTCGCACGCGGTCGGATGTCGGCCTTGTGGCAAGCCCTTTCGGCGCCTCGATGCATGCGCCTCTGAATTTGCCGGCTACGATGCGCATGGCCGAGCGAAACTCATCGAGCGCGCGCGGCGCGCCGCCTTTCGCCCGCGCTGCCGAGCCCCAGCTCGTCGGCGAGCTTCGCGCCTAACTGGTCTCGGAGCACGCGCGGCTTCACCTCGCTCACCGTGCCGGGCGCGAGATCCCCCAGCGCGAACGGCCCGAAGGAGATGCGGATCAGCCGGTTGACGGTGAGGCCGAGCGATTCGGCGAGCCGTTTCACCTCGCGGTTCTTGCCTTCGCGAAGTCCCAGGTTCAGCCACATATTGGTCCCTTGCTCGCAGTCGATGGTGGCCTCGACCGGACCGTAATGCACGCCATCCACGGTGACGCCCTTAGCGAGGCGATCGAGATCGGCCTGCGTCACCCGGCCATGGGCGCGCACGCGATAGCGCCTAAGCCAGCCGGTGCTAGGCAGCTCGAGGTGCCGGGCGAGCGCGCCGTCGGTGGTGAGCAGCAACAGGCCTTCGGTGTTGAGGTCGAGCCGCCCCACCGAGACCACGCGCGGCAGATCGGGCGGCAGCGCCTCGAAAACGGTCTTCCGCCCTTGCGGATCCTTGTGGCTGGTGACGAGGCCCTTCGGCTTGTTGTAGCGCCAAAGCCGCGGCAGTCCCGTCTCGGGGAGGGGCTTGCCGTCGACCGTGACGATGTCCCCCGGCGTGACGATAACGGCCGGTGTGGTCAGCACCTTGCCGTTGACGGCGACGCGGCCTTGGCCAATCCACGTCTCGGCGTCGCGCCTTGAGCAGAGCCCCGCATGGGCGATCGCCTTGGCGATACGCATCGGCTCGGCGGATTTCGGCTTGGGTGTCTCCGCGGCGCGTCCCGCTTGACCCTGCCTTTTCTTTACGCCCATTTTGTCAGCCATGATGAAGCAGAAGCTTGCAGATGTGACGAGTCCAAGCAAGCGGCCCATGGATCTCGCCCTTGCCGAGGCCGAGGCCGCAGGCGCGCGCGGCGAGGTGCCGATCGGCGCCGTGCTGGTGAGTGCCGAAGGCGAGGTGCTGGCGCGCGCCGGCAACCGCACGCTCGAGCTTCGGGATCCGACCGCGCATGCCGAGCTGCTGGCGATAAGGCAGGCTTGCGCCAAGCTTGGCAGTGAGCGGCTGATTGGTTGCGATCTCTATGTGACGCTCGAGCCGTGCGCCATGTGCGCCGCAGCGATCTCCTTCGCTCGCATCCGCCGGCTCTATTTCGGCGCGCCCGACCCCAAGGGCGGCGCCATCGAGCACGGCCCGCTTCTGTTCGGACAGCCAACCTGCCATCACGCGCCTGAGGTCTATGGCGGCATCGGCGAGGCCCGGGCCGCGGCGCTTCTGAAGCAATTCTTCGCTGCTCGCCGCTGACGGCTGCCCGCTGGTCGAATATCACGTAACCAACCCAGAAACGCGGCATAGAACGGCCCCGCTTGGCAGGCTACCATGCGCGCTCCACAGGCTGGCCTGCCGGCGAGCGCGCGGCTTTTCCTGCGTAAGGCGTAAACCTCGATAGGGGGAAACCAAGTGTACAGAAGCGTAATGCTCGCCGCGGCGCTGATCATCGCCGCCGGATCGGCGGAAGCCGCCCCATGCGGTAATACCAGCGCAGGGTTCGAGAACTGGAAGCGGGTTTTCGCCCAGGAAGCGCAGGCCAAGGGGGTCGGGCAAAGGGCCATCGCCGCTTTGATGGCCACCACCTATTCCACCGGCACCATCAGGGCCGACCGGGGCCAGAAGAGCTTCAAACTGTCGCTCAATGAGTTCATGGCCAAGCGGGGCGCCGCCACCATTGTCGCCAGGGGCAGGCAGATGAAGGCGGCGAATGCCGCGCTGTTCGCCTCGATCGAAAAGCGCTACGGCGTGCCGCCCGGGCCGCTGATCGCAATCTGGGGGATGGAAACCGGATTTGGCGCCATCACCGGCAATCAGAACACGCTGTCGGCGGTCGCCACGCTGGCTTATGACTGTCGCCGGACCGAATATTTCACCGATCAGCTTTATGCGGCGCTCTCGCTGGTCAATCGTGGCGTGCTCAGCGCCGACACGCGCGGCGCCATGCATGGCGAGGTGGGGCAGACGCAATTTCTGCCCAAGAACATCCTGCTCTATGGCACCGATGGCGACGGCGCCGGTGGCATCAATCTCAACAGTAAGGCCGATGCGCTCGCCTCGACGGCGAACTTCCTGAAAGGTCATGGCTGGGTCCGGGGCGCCGGCTATCAACCGGGCCAGCCGAACTTTGCCGCCATTCAGGGCTGGAACGCCGCCGGCGTCTATGAGCAGGCGATCGCCATCATCGGTAAGCAGATCGACGGGTCGTGACTATCGGGCCGGCGGCGGCTCGCGTCGGGCGATCTGGCGCAGCCAGCGGAACGCGAGCCACAACAGCACGATGACCAGCGTGAGCGCGGCGAACGGCGCCGCGAGCGCAAGCAGCGAGAGGACGAGCGCGCCGCCGAGCTCCCCCGTCGCGACGACAGGATTGCCGAGCCCGCCGGTGAAGAGTGTGGATTTCGCCCTGAGCAGCGCGGTCGTGCTTTGCGTGAGGCCGGCGATGCCGCCGCCGGCGATGATTGCCGTCGACCATTTGACCAGCGGCGGCAGGTCGGTGACGACCGCCGCGGCGACGAGCGTCCCGGCGATGACGGCGGCCGGCGTGGCCAAGGCGTCGAGCAGATTGTCGACGCCCGGAATGTAATAAGCGAGGATCTCGGCGAGCGCCGCCACGCCGAGCAGCGTCAAGGCGGAAGGCGTGCCAAGCCAGGCGAAACTGTCCGCCAATTGCAAATGGCCGGTATAGGCCGCCGCGCTCATCACCAGCATCGGCAAGAACACACGAAAGCCGGTGGCCGCGGCGAGACCTATGCCAAGCGCGATCGAGAGTGCAATGTCAAAGTCCGACACGCGAGTGCCTCACGCGCGCCGAGCGAGGCGGCGCTAAAATCCCGATTGCGGCGTCCAGTACTGCATGCTGCGCGGCCAGTTGGTCTGCGGATAGAACCTCTGCAGCGCCTGAACTTCGTAATCGCCCTTCTCATAGGGCACAAAACCGAAATAGGTGCTCCAGCCCCCGGGACGGCGCGGTGGGGTGTAGACATAAGGGTAGATTGGCGGACGCCCGCGCCGGAAAATTTGCGCTTGCGTTACCATGGTCTGAGGGGCGTGCAGCGCCGATGCGAAGGACGGCGCCGCGGCAGCCGGCTCGACCCAATTGACCTGCCAAAGGGCGAAGGCGATCACGGCCGCCCCGGCCAGAATCGATGCCGTCTTCTTAGAACCAGACAATGCGTGCGTCATAAGGTCTCCAACCTGGCCTTCAGGCGTGGGCGGAAGCGTAGCATGGCTTGCGGCCGCTGCAACGCCTCGCCGCTGCATGGATGGCGAAAGCCACGAATGGTGTTGATCGGGCAAAATGGCCAATGAATGGCTCGCTCTCCATAATCCAGCTCGGCCTCGTGGCCGGGCTCCTCGTGATCGCCGCTGCGACCATGAGACTTGCCTTCGGCAGACGTCCGGCCGCCACTGAACCGATCATTGTGGCGAGCTTCAAGGAGCTGCGGCAGGGCTGGTACCAAATCGACATGATGGTGACCAACCACGCGCCTTTCGGCCTGGTCGGCGTGTCGTTGCGCCGAGTGCGGCCAGGCGCAGCGCAACTCATGGCGCCGATCAAGTCGGTCAGCACGCCACAAGGCGACTTCCAAGTCTGGTCGGACCCCGCCGTCGACAAGCCGGCAACGACCATTGCCCTCGATCTGGTGGTTGGACCGCACGAGGCGCCGCACGGCGTGGTGTCACTTAGATCGGCGCACGCGACCGCTTGGCTATTCTTGCCGAAGAGAAGCGCGCCGGAGCGATTGACGTTCGAGCTCGCGCTCCGCGATGAAGCAAAAAAGCTGCGGCGTTTCCGGTTCGTCGCCGTGCGCGACTCGCAGGCGTGAGGACGGTGTCGCTGGCGGAGGCTAGCTCGGCTCGACCTTTCCGACCGCCTCATGCGCCACGGCGCGCCAGCCGATGTCGTGGCGGCAGAAGCCGTCCGGCCAGTCGATCTTGTCGATCGCCGCGTAAGCGCGGCTCCGCGCTTCGCCGATGCCTGTCCCACGCGCCGTCACGCCGAGCACGCGTCCGCCATCGGCGAGGATGCGACCACCCTCGCTCTTCGTGCCGGCATGGAAGATCTCAACGTCTGGATCGCTCGCGGCGGCGTCGAGCCCCTTGATTTCTGACCCTTTGGCGTAAGCGCCGGGATAGCCCTTGGCCGCCATGACCACGCAGAGCGCCATGTCCTCATGCCATTCGAGCGCGACGCCGCCGAGCCGGCCTTCCGCCACGGCAAGCAGCGCGGGCAGGAGGTCCGACTTCAAGCCGCAGCATCAGCACTTGCGCCTCGGGATCGCCGAAACGGACATTATATTCGATCAGCTTCGGCGCTCCGTCCTCGATCATCAGCCCGGCATAGAGCACGCCTTTGAAGGGCGTGCCGGCTCGGGCAAGAGCGCGCACCGAAGGCTCGATGATCTCGGTCATGGTGCGGCTGCACAGTGCGTCGGTCATGATCGGCGCCGGCGAATAGGCGCCCATGCCGCCGGTATTCGGTCCCTGATCGCCGTCGAAGGCGCGCTTGTGGTCCTGCGCGGTGGCGAGCGGCAGCGCCGTCGTGCCATCGACCAGGGCGAAGAAGCTCGCCTCCTCGCCTTGCAGGAATTCTTCGATCACCACTTCCGCGCCCGCCGCGCCGAAGGCGCCCCCGAAGCAGGCATCGATCGCCTCGCGCGCCGCGGCCTCCGTCTTGGCAATGGTCACGCCCTTGCCGGCGGCGAGGCCGTCGGCCTTGATGACGATCGGCAACTGTCGTGCCGCGATATAGGCCTTCGCAGCATCGGCATCGGCGAAGCGAGCGTAAGAAGCAGTCGGAATGCCGGCCTTCGCGCACAGATCCTTGGTGAAGCCCTTGGAGCCTTCGAGTCGTGCCGCCCCTCTAGACGGCCCGAACACTTTGATGCCTTGCGCCTCAAGATCGTCGGCGAGGCCGGCGACAAGCGGCGCTTCCGGACCGATGACGACGAGGCCGATGCTCTTCTCCTTGCAGAAATGCGCGACCGCGGAATGATCCCCCGCATCGAGCGCCACGCATTCGGCGAGCGCGGCGATTCCCGCGTTGCCCGGTGCGCAATAGAGTCGGTCGAGCAGGGGGCTTTGCTTGAGCTTCCAGGCGAGCGCGTTCTCGCGGCCGCCTCCACCTATCAACAGCACGTTCAATTGCGCTATAGCTCCTGCTTGTTGGGCATTTGCCCGGCCTGTATTGCTCGGGCCTCGATGAGCCGCTGCTTAGCATGGGAGCGGCGGCAGCAAAATGGAACGGCGTCTTTAGAATGGCCGATCGCAGCGCAGATTTATTGATGCCAACGAATCTCGTCGAATATAGCGTCTCGGAGCTTGCCTTCGCGCTCAAGCGCACGGTGGAGGAGGCCTATGGGCTGGTGCGGCTGCGCGGCGAGATCTCCGGCTTCAAGGGACAGCATGCCTCCGGCCACGCTTATTTCGTGCTCAAGGACGAGAAGGCCTGCATCGAGGCGGTGATCTGGCGGTCGAGCTTCGCCAAGCTTCGCTTCAAGCCCGAGCAGGGGCTCGAGGTGATCGCCACCGGGCGCATCACCACCTATCCCGACAAGTCGAAATATCAGATCGTCATCGACCAGCTCGAGCCCGCCGGCATCGGCGCGCTGATGGCGCTGCTCGAGCAGCGGAAGCGCATGCTCGCCGCCGAGGGGCTGTTCGACGAGGCGCGCAAGCGTCCGCTTCCCTTTCTGCCGCGCATCGTCGGCGTGGTCACCTCGCCGACCGGCGCCGTGATCCGGGACATCCTGCACCGCTTGGCGGAACGCTTCCCCTGTCATGTTCTGGTCTGGCCGGTGAGGGTGCAGGGCGAGAGCTGCGCTGTTGAGGTTGCGGCGGCGATCGGCGGCTTCAACACGCTGGTTAGCGGCGGCGCGATGCCGCGCCCAGATCTCATCATCGTGGCGCGGGGCGGCGGCAGCCTCGAAGACATGTGGGGCTTCAACGAGGAGATCGTGGCGCGCGCCGTGGCGGCGAGCACCATCCCGCTGATCTCGGCGATCGGCCATGAGACCGACTGGACCATCATCGATTTCGTCGCCGATTGGCGGGCGCCGACGCCCACCGCCGCCGCCGAGCGTGCCGTGCCGGTGCGCGCCGATCTGCATATCAAGGTGACGAGCTTCGGCCAGCGCGTGGTGAGCTCGTTGCGGCGCATGTTGGAGGCGCAGCGGAGCCTGCTGCTCGCGGTTGCCCGCGGCCTGCCGCGCAAGAGCGATATTCTGGCGCTGCCGCGTCAGCGCTTCGACGGCGCGGCGGCGAGGCTCGGGCGGGCGCTCAAGGCTAATGCACATGCCCACCGCGTGGTCCTGGCGCGCTCATCCGCCCGCCTTCGGCCGCATCTCGTGAAAAACACCGCGAGGGGCGGCCGCGACCGTTTGATAGGCCTCGACCGATCGGGCACCCGCGCGCTCGCCTCGCTGATCGCCCGTTCCAGGCAGCGGCTCGATGCGCGCACCCAGCTCCTCAATTCGCTGGGCTACCACAATGTGCTGGCGCGCGGCTTCACCTTGGTGCGCGACGCCGATGGTCGCATGCTTCGCCGCGCCGCCGAGGTGAGCGCGGGCGAGCGACTCGACATCGAGTTCGCCGATGGCCATGTTCCGGCTGAGGCCGATGCTGGCGACCGCAAGGCGGCAGCGAGCCCGAAACGTGCCCGCGCGCGGGGCAGTGAAAAGCAGGGCACATTGCTGTGACGAGACTCGCGTAGGCTTCGCGCCGACGCTATGGTGACGAGAACGCAACTGAGATGACGCGGGACGCTCCGCTGTGATGAACCGTTTCGAACGCAACCTCGGCTTCAAGGGCGAAGCGAGAACTCAAATATCTCGACGGTGAAGTTCAGGTGCTAACGCCTGGCGACTTCGTGCGCTGCGCCGTCACCGGCCGCACCATACCGCTCGACGAGCTTCGCTATTGGAGCGTCGAGCTGCAGGAGGCCTATGTCGACGCCGCGGCGTCGCTCAAGCGCTTCCGCGAGATCCACTCCACGCCCGCGACTTAGACCTGCGATCTGCGCTTTTTGAGCGCGGCGACCAGCAGCTCATTCAGCTTGTCCGCGTCGATCAATTCGACCGCGATGAGCAGCGGCCGCGAGCGGTGCTTCAATTCTCCCAAGACTGTGCCGTCCTCTTCCAGGAGCCGCACCCAGTCCTTCTCGGTAGTGACGAGCATCGCGTTCTGCTCCCGCGCCCATTTCATCAAGAAAGCGGCTTGCCGCGGGGTATAGCGGTGATGGTCGGCAAAGGACATCGTGTCGATCAGCCTCGCGCCGTGCGACGTCAGCGATGAATAGAATTTCTTGGGATTGGCGATGCCGGCGAAGCCGATCACCGGCAGCACGCCGAGCCAGCGGGAGTCACCGCGTGTCGCGAGGCGAGCCTTCAGCACGGGCTTGCCGTGCGCCTCGAAGGCGGTGACGAGCGGCGCGGCCTGGTCGCCATCGCCGATCAGCAGCAAAGCGTCGGCGCGCGGGATTTGGCTCGTGAGCGGCCCCCTCAAAGGGCCAGCCGGCATGACGAACCCATTGCCGATGCCAAGACCGCTATCCGCCACGATCAGGCTGAAATCCTTGGCGAGCTGCGGGTTCTGGAAGCCATCATCCATGACGATGACGCTTGCGTCGGCGACGCTTGCGTTGAGGCCTTCGATGAACTTGGCGCCTGCCGCCCGATCCGCCGAAACCACCGTCGGCGCATGTGCCGCGAGCAGCAGCGGCTCGTCGCCGACCTCCGCCGCGCTCTGGCCTTTGCCGACCAGCACCGGACCCTTGCTCTTGCCGCCATAGCCGCGGGTGAGGAAGACGGGGTGCTCGCCGATGCTCTTCAAGAGCGCAGCGATGGCTATGGCGGTCGGCGTCTTGCCGCCGCCGCCAGCCGTGACATTGCCGATGCAGACGACGGGGAGCCGCGAGCGATAGGGCTCGACCCGCGCGGCCTTGGCCGCCGCCAGGGCGCCATAGAGACGCCCGAGCGGGCGAAGCGCCGAAGCGAGCGCGCCCTGCTTGCGGTACCACCAGAAGGGAGTGCTAAGAGGCATGTTGCAACGTGGCCTTCGGCGGCAGGAAGCGCTCGAGCTCAACGATGGTTCGCGGCAACGCGCCGCCCATGCGGGCGATGGCGCCTTCGGCGCGCGCCATCATCGCCGCTCGCGTCTGGGTGTCCCCGAGGAGCGAAAGCGCGGCTTCGGCAAGGCTCGCCGCATCGCCAACTTGCTGGCAGCCGCCGGCCCGCAGCAGCTCGTCATAGGCATCGGCGAAGTTCCGCCAATGCGGCCCGGTCAGCACGGCGGCGCCGAGCTTGATGGCTTCCACCGGGTTCTGCCCGCCATGGGGCACGAGCGAGCCGCCGATGAAGGCGACCGGCACGAGGTTATAGAACAGCCCAAGCTCGCCGATGGTGTCGGCGATGTAGATGTCGGTGCCGGCGTCTGGCAGCTTTCCCCCGGAGCGAAGCGCCACGGTGAGGCCGGCGCCAGCGAGCAGCTTGGCGATCAGCGGCCCGCGCTCGGGATGGCGCGGCACGATGATGGTGAGGAGGTCGGGCAGCGCCTTCTTCATGGCGAGATGCGCGACCGCCACCATGTCGTCCTCGCCCGTATGGGTGCTCGCGGCGAGCCAGGCCGTGCGTCCGGAAAGCGCCGCGCCGAGCTTCTTATGTCCGGCCAAATCCACGGGCGGCGGCGGCGCGTCCGCCTTGAGATTGCCCACGCCGAGCGCCTGGGGGGCACCGAGCGCGGCGAAGCGCTGGGCCAGTCGCTCATTCTGGGCCAGCACGAGGTTGAAGGCGGAAAACAGTGGACGGCTCAAGCCGGGGCGCCCCCGCCAGCGGCGGAAGGAGCGGAATGACATTCGTCCGTTGACCAGCACCAGCGGCACGCTGCGCGCTTTCGTCTCCAGCACGAGGTTCGGCCAAATCTCCAATTCGACGAAGACGGCTAGGTCGGGCCGCCAATGGTCGAGGAAGCGCTGCACATAGGCCTGATGGTCGAGTGGCACATATTGATGCACCGCGCCTCGCGGTAGCCGGGCCCGGGCGAGCTTGGCCGAGGTGACGGTGCCGGTGGTGAGCAGCAGGCGGATCTCCGGGTGCTCGGCGGCGATGGCGTCGATTACCGGCAGCACGGCGTTGACCTCGCCGACGCTCGCTGCATGGAACCAGGCGAGGAAACCGGTGGGGCGCGGCGTGCTCGCCTCGCCATAGCGTTCCGACCGCCGCTCACGCTCCTCCTTGCCGCGACGGGTGCGCCAGGCAAGCATCAGCGGCGCGAGAGGAGCGGCGAGGCGCATCAGCCAGCGATAGGCCGTGAGCGAGCGGCTTGGCTTCTCGGCGTTGATGTTCGTCACGGTAGACAAGGGATCGGTGGCTCCGGCGAGTGCGTAGGCGCGGGCGGTAACGTCGTTCAAGCCTCGCTCGACGGCGAGACGGGACTCTTCAAGCGCAGTCTCGTCGATATCGGCCGGGACCCAGATCGGATCGCCGACCACGATGCCGAGCGTGGAGAAGGGCAGATTGATGGTGAAGGCGCTCCAACTCTTGAGCGCGATGTAGCGGCTGGTTGCCATGGCGCAAGGCACGATCGGCCGCCCCGACAGCCGGGCGATCATGACGATGCCGTCTCCGGCGCGCCGCGCGGGGCCCGGCGGCACGTCGGCGGTCATGGCGACGGTCGTGCCGCGCGCCAGCGCGCGCGTCGCTTCCCTGAGCGCCGCGGCACCCCCTCGGTTGCGTCGCCTGGCGCCGGCGCCCGCACCCCTGATCAGCGTCATGCTGAAGCGCTTCAGCACCGCCCCGATATACTCGGCGTCGCCGTGACGGGCGACCATGGCGACCACATCGGCCGGACGGTCGGGCTTGATCTTCGGCAGCATCAGGAACTGGCCATGCCACATGGCGAAGATTTGCGGATGCTGGGCGAACAGCTTGGCGATGGTGTCCGGCGGATCGCACCGCACCTTGCTCGTGGCATAGACGAGACGGATATAGCCCGCCGCAAGCGCGCTGCTGACAGCGACGACGAGCGGGGATGAGAGCGTCCGATTCGCCATGTGCTTTGGCCACGTGTTAATTACCGGCCACAGCAACGACGCTAGCGTCCTCGGCGCCCGCGTCCTCCAGTTCAGCCTCGGAATAGCCTCCGTCGATGCCGAACTGGGTGCGGTGCAGGCGGGTATAGAGGCCACCTTTGGCGACGAGCTCCTCATGTCGGCCGATCTCGACGATGCGGCCCTGGTCCAGCACGCAGATGAGGTCCGCCTTCTTCACCGTGGACAGGCGATGGGCGATCATCAGCACGGTGCGTCCGCGCATCAGCCCTTCGAGCGCCGTCTGCACCTTTGCCTCGGCCTCACTGTCCAGCGAGCTGGTCGGCTCGTCGAGCAGCAGAATCGGCGCATCCTTGTAGATGGCGCGGGCGATGGCGATGCGCTGGCGCTCGCCGCCCGACAGCGACGAACCGGCCTCGCCCACGCGCGTGTCGTAACCCTTAGGTAGAGCCATGATGAAGTCATGCGCAGCGGCGGCCTTGGCGGCGGCGATGACATCCGCCTCCACGTCTGGCTTGGTGCCATAGGCGATATTGGTGCGGATGGTGTCGTCGAATAGCACCGGATCTTGCGTCACGAGGCCGATCGAGTCGCGCAAGCTGGCAATCGTCAACTTGGCGATGTCCTGGCCGTCGATCATGACCTTGCCGCGATCGGGATCGAAGAAGCGCAAAGTGAGATTGACCAGCGTGCTTTTGCCGGAGCCGGACGGTCCGACCAGCGCCACGGTGCGCCCCGAGGGGACGATAAGGCTCACGCCTTTGAGCACGACGGTCTTGGGGTCGTAGGAGAACGAGACGTTGTCGAACTCGATCTGGCCGCGCTTCAGCGCCAAGGGCTTGGCGTCCGCCGCCTCGAAGAGCCGGGTCTGCCGATCGATGATGCCGAACACGCGGCTCGCCGCCGCCACCCCCTCCTGCAAGCTGGTTTGCAGCGTGGCCGCGCTTTTCAGCGGGCCGTAAAGCAGGAGCGCGGAGGTCATGAAGCCCATGAACTGCCCGAGCGTGAGGTCGCCCCGGATGCCCTTAGTGCCGGCGAAATAGATGGCAAGCGCGAAGCCGAAGCCGGTGAGGAGCTCGACCGAGGGGCTGGACATGGCGCGGGCGCGCGTGCCGCGCATAGTGAATTCGAGCGCCCGGTTGATGGTGTGCGCCGCGCGGGCTTCCTCGCGCAGCTCCTGCCGGTAAGCGCGCACCACCCGCATGCCGCGCAAGGTCTGGGTGATCAGCGCCGAGAGATCGCCCGTCTCCTGCAGCGACTTGGTGGTCGATTTCCGCATCTTGCGGCGCTGGCGGCCGAGCAGGACCCAGGCGATCGGCATGAACAGCAGGATCATAAAGGCGAAGCGCGCATCCATGTAGAACATGGTGGCGACCAGGATGATGACCTTGAGGTAGTTCTCGCCGAGGGTGACGATCGAGCGGCTCGCCGTCTGGCGCAGCAGATTGGCGTCGTTGAGAAAGCCGGAGAGCAGCCGGCCGGAATGCACCGTCTGGATGAAGGAGAGATCCGCGGCGGCGAGCTTGGCGAACATATCGATGCGCAGATCGGCGATGAAGCGGTGGCCGAGATAGGCGACCGTGACGTCGGCCACATATTCGGAGATCGCCTTGATGATGGTGACCACCACGATGCCGGCGGTGACCCAGTAGATCATCTGCTGGTTCTTGGCCACGAACACGTCGTCGGCGGTCGTACGGATGAGGAGGGGGATGGCGCCGGTGGTCGCCGCGGTGAGGATCATGGCGATCGATGCGAGCAGCAGCAGGCCGATGCGGGGCCGCAAATGCTCCCGCCAGATGCGCAGAACGATCTCGGCAGTAGTGTAATGGGCCTGGAGCTCGTCGGCGCTCCGCGTGACCGCTCTCGTGTCGCTGAACAGTTGATCTTTCAAGCGTTTCCCCAATTTCCGCCGATCTTGGCCTGCTCGCCGCGCGACCCGCCCGGTCCTTCTAGCATGCCCGGCAAGCGGGCTTTAAGGCGAAAAACCGAAGCGGTCCGCAGCCTAACGCTTGGCCGCGTCGGCGCCTTCCGTCTCCGGCTCGAGCAGCCGGTGCAGATGCACGATGAAATAGCGCATATGGGCGTCATCGACGCTGCGCTGGGCCGCGTCGCGCCACGCCTCGTAGGCTTGCGCGTAGTTTGGAAAGATGCCGACGATATCGAGCGCTTTCAGATCGCCGAACTCGACCCTGTCGAATGTTGTCAGCTCACCGCCGAAGACGAGATGGAGTAGCTGCCGCCCGCTCGTCTTTGCACCGTCCTTTGCCGCCATGAGCTGCCTTTTCGCTCCTTTGCCGTTACGTTTCGATTTTGCCGAAACCTGGCTCACAGGTCTACGCGGTTCGTGCGCTCGATCAGCTCAGCGTGCAGGTGCGGCGGCGCCGCGACCAGACCCGGAAAGCGCGGCACCGGACGATTGAAACGGAGCGCGTGCCCGTGATGGTCGGTGACCGTCCCGCCGGCTTCCTCGACGAGCAGGACGCCGGCGGCGAGGTCCCACTCGCTCTTGGCCGACAGCGACAGAGTGGCATCGGCGTTTCCCGAGGCCACCAACGCGAGCCGGTAGGCGACCGAGTTGACCCAGCGCGATTCCACCCCGGGCCAAGGCTCCTTCCAGATGCGCTTCTTGAACAGGCCGCCGCTGGCGATGATGCGGGCGCCTGCAATGGTGTTCCGGCCGGTCACCGCGATCGGCGCGTTGTTGAGGAAGGCCCCTTCGCCGCGGACGGCATGAAAGAACTCCTGCGTCGCCGGATTGAAGACGACGCCGAGCACGGGCGAACCGTCCTCGACCAGCGCCACCGATATCGTCCATTCCGGCACATGGCGCAGGAAGGCGTTGGTGCCGTCAATCGGATCAACCATCCACACGAAGCGCCGCTCGAGTCGAATCGGATTGTCCTCGCTCTCCTCCGACAGCCAACCATAAGCCGGCCGTGCGTCGCTCAGCGCCCGGCTCAGTGCGGCATCGACGGCAAGATCGGCCTCGCTGACCTCGGAGCCGTCCGCCTTGTGCTTCACCGCGACCTCCTGACGGAAATAGCTGAAGGCGAGGCGGCCTGCGTCCTTGGCCGCTTGCTTGAGGAGAACGAAGTCCGGCTGGAGCGAGCGGGGAACGGCAGCGCTGGCGGGTTTAGGCGCGGTCATGGGCGATCAGAAAGACTCTCTAAACCATGCGGGAAGGAAGGCTCGGCTACCATACATTAACGACGTCCATTAAGCGGTTCGGAAAGCTTCTGTGGCAGGATCGTCGCAATCAAGGCCGTCACAAGGCACTCCAGGGAAGCTAACAGTAAGGCGTCATCCGGGCCTCAGGGCGAAAGCCCTGGGGCCCGATGCTTTCTAGGGGATGCGATCCTCAAAAGACAGACGCGAGAAACATGTCGAGCAGGATGGCGGCGAAGACGATCGCGCCGAAATCGCGGTTCGACCGGAAGCGCGTCAGGCAGTTCTCGGGATCGTCGATATCGAGCGTGGCCACTTGCCAGAAGAGATGAGCGCCGGCGGCACCCATGCCGAGCAGGAAGACGATCTCGGCGCCGGCAAGCATGCCAGCGGCCGTAATGCCGAGCCAAGCCAAGGCATAAAACCCGGCGAGCCAGGTCTTGGTCGCGCGCCCGAATTTGAGCGCGGTGGATTTCAACCCGAGCAGGGCGTCGTCGTCGCGGTCCTGATGGGCGTAGATGGTGTCGTAGCCGACGGTCCAGGCAATGGCTCCGCCATAGAGCGCGATCGCCGCCCATTCGAGGCGCCCGAGGACCGCGGCATAGCCCAGGAGCGCGCCCCAATTGAAGGCGAGTCCGAGCACGACTTGCGGCCAATGGCTGAAGCGCTTGACCAAGGGATAGAGCGCCACGAGGGGAAGCACGCCGAGCCCGAGCCAAATTGTCGCGGCGTTGAACGACAGCAGCACCATGAACCCGATCAGCGAGAGGACCAGCATGAAGATGGTGGCGGCGCGCACCGTGACCTGGCCACTCGGCAGCGGCCGGCCTTGCGTGCGCGGCACGCGGGCATCGATGTCGCGGTCGAGAATGTCGTTATAGGTGCAGCCCGCGCCCCGCATCACCAAGGCGCCAAGCGCGAAGGCCAAGAGGAGCCAGGCATCGGGGTAGTCGGCCCCAACGCTGCGCGACGCCAAGCCCACGGACCAGAAGCAAGGTATGGCGAGCAGCCAGAAGCCGGTCGGCCGATCGGCGCGGGCCAAACGCAAATAGGGCAGGAGCGCTTTCGGCGCGAACCGGTCGACGAAATTCTCCGGGCGGGCGTCGGCGACAGCGCCGGTTTTGCCTTCGGCCATGGTAAGTGGCATGTCTGCGACCTCGCCGCCCTTCCGCTCGGAACCGGATGAGGACTCTTGCACCATGGCGTCCAAGCTTCAGCGGCTGTTCGTCAAGTCCCGATTGCGGCCAGCGGCCGAGGTCGAGCTTGAGCCGGCGCAAGCGCACTATCTCATCAATGTACTGCGATGCAAGACCGGCGACCATGTCCTCCTGTTCAATGGTGAGGATGGCGAATGGCGCGCGGCAATCAGCGCCATGAACAAGAAAAAGGCAACCCTCGCAGTAAGCGAGCAGACGCGGCCGCAAGGCGAAGGGCCGGATTTGCATTATCTCTTCGCGCCGCTGAAGCGCGCCCGCCTCGATTACATGGCGCAGAAGGCGACGGAGATGGGGGCGAGCCTGCTTCAGCCGGTGATCACGCGGCGCACCGTGGCCGAACGCGTCAACACCGACCGGCTACTCGCCAATGCCATCGAGGCCGCCGAGCAATGCGGGGTGTTGCGCGTACCGGAAGTGGGGGCACCCGAGACGTTCGCCGACATGCTCGCGGCATGGGATCCCGCGCGGCTCTTAATCTTCGCCGACGAGGCGGCGCCCTCGGCCTCGCCCTTGGCGGCGCTCGCCGCCGAAAAGCCTCGTCCGCTCGCCGTGCTGATCGGACCGGAGGGCGGCTTCGACCAGGAGGAGCGGGCGCTCCTTCTCGCCCAGCCCTTTGTCCTGCCGATCTCGCTCGGTCCGCGGGTGATGCGCGCCGACACCGCGGGCGTAGCCGCCCTTGCCATCGTCAACGCCGTGCTCGGGGACTGGCGCTGAAACGCCGTCGTGCCTGCGCCATGGCAATTGTGCTAGGAGGAGCGGGTCACGGGGGCGCCTCTTGCCAGGCTCGCGATCACAGTTCCATAAAGAGCCGGTTCGCTGCGGCATCGACCCCGACCCCCCATAGACCCGAGCGGAGCCTCTCATCCATGTCGACACGCGTAGCTGGGCCCCTGGGTCCGACGATCGGGTCGCGCGACGAACTCGTTCTCTACCTCGAGGCGGGATCGAAGCCCAAATCCGATTGGCGCATCGGCACCGAGCACGAGAAATTCGGCTTCTATACCAGTGGCCATACGCCGGTCCCTTATGACGGCGACCGCGGCATCCGCGCGTTGCTGGAGGGTATGAAGGACCGCTTCGGCTGGGATGGCGTCGTCGAGCGCGGTCACATCATCGCGCTCCGCCGCGCCGATTGCGCCAAAGGTGGCGTCGTCAGTCTCGAGCCCGGCGGCCAGCTGGAACTTTCCGGCGCGCCGCTAGCCACGGTGCACGAGACCTATGAGGAACTGCGCCAGCATCTCATCGAGGCGAACGAGGTGGGCGGGGAGCTCGGCATCGGTTTCTTAGGCCTGGGCTTCTCGCCGAAATGGACGCTTGCCGAGACGCCGGTCATGCCCAAAGAGCGCTATGGCATCATGCGGCGCTATATGCCGAAGCGAGGGCGGCTCGGCCTCGACATGATGTTTCGGACCTCAACCGTCCAGGTCAATCTCGACTTCGGCGACGAGGCAGACATGGTCGCCAAGATGCGCGTCGGGCTCGCGCTGCAGCCGGTCGCCACCGCGCTCTTCGCCAACTCGCCCTTCACCGAAGGCAAGCCCAACGGCTTCAAATCCTATCGCGCCCAGATCTGGCGCGACACCGACCCCGACCGCACCGGCATCCTGCCCTTCGTGTTCGAGCCCGGCATGGGGTTCGAGCGCTACGTGGACTACGCGCTCGGCGTTCCGATGTACTTCGTCTATCGCAACGGCCGCTATATCGACGTGGCGGGATCCTCGTTCAAGGATTTCCTGGCGGGCAGGCTCGAGGCGCTGCCTGGTGAGCTGCCCACCTTCGAGGACTGGGCCGATCATCTCACCACGCTGTTCCCTGATGTGCGGCTCAAGCGGTTTCTCGAGACGCGCGGCGCTGACGCCAGCTCCTCCTTGAGCCAGCTCGTGGCGCTGCCTGCGTTCTGGGCCGGGCTCCTCTATGAACCCGCGACGCTTGCCGAGGCCTCGGCGCTGACCGCGGACTGGACCACAAGCGAGCTTCAGGATTTGCGCGATCAGGTCCCGCGCCTCGGGCTCGATACGCCGTTTCGCGGGTGGACCTTGCATGCCGTCGCCCGCGAGGCCGTGACCATCGCTTCGAAGGGGCTTGCGGCCCGTGCGCTCCTCGACCGCAAAGGCGAGGACGAGCGCAAGCATCTTCAGCCCTTACTCGAGACCGTGGCGGAGGGGCGCGCTCCGGCCGATAGGCTGATGGCCGAATATGCCGGGGATTGGCAGGGCGACATCGATCGCCTGTTCGACGCGCACGCCTTCTAGCCGGTTCCCGCTGGGTACCGCGTCGACAACGTCGCGGATGGCCTCGACCATGAGTTGGGGCTGCTCCTTGTGGATCTCGTGGCCGCTGTTCGTGTTGGTGATGTGCTTTGCGTTAGGCACGCGGTAGGGGACCCTGTGCCGTGACACTCGAGATACATCTTGCGGCGGCCGCCGATATCGACCAGACCGACAAAGTCGCTGCTTGGCGCAGCCCGGGCGGCGCGGCCACGACAAAAATAAGAAGCAGCAAGGCCCGCGCGCCGATGCCACCAAACATCGCGTCCTCCAACGTCAAGCGATATCAATGCTCCGGCGCAATGCGTCGCATCAGCGTCGGATCGAAGCTGCTATTTCAGAAGAATCTGCATGTGGTCGAAGTCAAAGGTCACCGCGTAAGGCTTGAAGAAATCGTGGCCGACCATGCCCGCGAGGTTGAAGCCAAACATGCTTTCCCACGGGAACGGCCCATCGTAGAGACCCGAGACGTTGTCTTCCCGGATGTCGCCGAAGGAAAGCTGGTGCACGGTGTAGGGCACGATCTTCAGCTTCCCGCCACCTCCCGCCCCTTCGTACGCTTTGTCTTCCTCAAGCTTGATCCCGGCTTCCTTGATCACCGGCCCCGCCAATTTGATTCCCGCGCCCGCGAGCCCGGTGTCTACGAAGAGGAGCGTTGGCGGGAGCGTCTCCACGCGGCCCCAGCCGACCATGAAGTGGTCGCTCGCAATCCAGAACGGCACCGCGACGCTCTTGGCCGATGACTCCGCCGCAAATTGCTCGAGGCTCTCCGCGGTCTTGCGGCGCAGCACAAGCTCACCATGCGGATAATCGAGGGTCGCCAGGAAATGGTAGAACAGAGTAGTGCCGATGATGCCGTCGATGCTCTTGACACCGAAACCTGCCGAGAGTTGGCGCAGGGCAATCGTCATTATGGGCAGGTTCTTGATCGTCCAATCGCCGACGGTGAGTGAGTCGATGCGCGACTGGCCAACGTGGGCGTGCTCACCGCCGGAAAAAGTGCCTTGCACTTCCCCAAATTGCGGAAGGCCAAGCTCCTTGGCGAAGTCCGTGTCGAGCCCGACCTCCGAGCCACCGGTATCGATGAAGAAGGTGACCTCGTCGCCACCGTTGACGCGCACGCTGACCAAGGGCAGCGGCTCTGTCTTCACGAATTTGAGGCGCGTCGTTTGCCCGCTGCCCTCGATCTCATAGGGCGTCTGGCCCTTGAAGCTCTCCAGCTTCGCGACACTCAGCGTCGGATATTGCGAAATGACCAATTGGTTGGTGCTGACCTCGACGCCGTCGAGCGCAGCCGCCGCCTTTTGGAAATCGTCGCGGCGATAAAGCGCTCCGGCCAGCATGACCTTGGCGTCGGTGTCATCCGGCTTAAGCGTAATAGCCTGTTCCAGCCATTTCTGCGCATCGTCGAGCCGATTGGCAAGGAGCGCGATGCGGCCCAGCCGGAGGATCGCCGAATAGTCCTGGGGGTCTTGCGCAGCGATTTGCCCATAGAGTTCGCCGGCTTCGGCAAACTTCCCGGCCTGGAAGAGCCGATCGGCGGAATTGATATCCGCCTGCTTCGGCTCCGATGAAGCCGGTCCGGAAAAACCGCAAGGCAAGAGGATCACGGCAAGCGCGATGCAAATTCTGACAGATTTCATTTTGGCTTCCGTGATCAGAGTTACCATGCAGCACGCGAACCGTATCAGAAGCGGAGCCGCCGCGGGGTTCTTCCAGAAAGGAAAATAATGAGCGCAGATCCGGTTGCAGAGCTGCTCGATGGTCCTCGCTTCAAGGGGCAGCCGATCACTTGGGGGGTCACGTCAGAGGGTTACGACACCATCCGGCGCGCTTGGCTGACCCACGTCCAGGCCGAAGAGATATTGTTCAAGCCGTTCACCGCGGATGAGTTCGAGGCGCAGATGGCGGTGATGCTCAGCGTCTTCACCGACGATTGCGTGATGGAGCTGGCCACGACGGGGGAGCGATAGGAGGGCCATGAGCGGGCCACCGAGTTCTACCGTGTGTTCCTGAGTTCCTTGCAAGCGATGGAGTGGGTTCCGCAGGCGCTGGTCATCAGCCCCCAGGGCGTCATCGACGGGGTGAACACGACCGGGAAGCTCGTCAAGGATCGCTGGCCTGAAGGAGGTTGGCGCTGAGCTGCACCTCCAATGGGTCATCTACTTCCCGTGGGTGCCGAGAAGCGCAAGTTCAAGGGCGAGGTGATCTATTCGATCCGCCAATTGCGAGGGGGTGGGCGGATAGCGGCTCACGGTTGGCAAAGCCGCCGGGACGGGTTGAAACCTCGAAAGCCCATACCTAAATCGTGGCCAAGTCGCCGTCTCGTCCGCTCAACCCTGCACGGATGAGGCGCGAGTCCGTCCCCCGACGGATGCTTGGTCGGCGGTAGAGATACCGCCGACCTTTTTTGTTGGGATCGCCCTATTTCAGCTTGTCGAGCGCGTCGCCGAAACCCTGCAATGAGATCGGGATGCCGATCCCGGCCTCCGGCGTATCGAAGATGATGAACATGGCGGTGCCGCCGGCCTTCATCTTTTTGATGACCTCGTCTTGCAGCACGACCTCGGCGATGCAGCCGCGCTTGCCGCATTTGAGGAAGGGGGCGTTGCCGATGTCCTGGTTGTCGATCTTGAGCCCGAGCCCGGTGGGCAGCAGCACGCCGAGCGGCACGACGACGCGCAGCAATTGCTTGTCCTCGCCGATTGCCTTATAGAACACCACCGTCAAGCCGACATTCGGCCGGTCCTCGGCCGTGACGCTCTGCACGAGCGCGCATTTCTCCTCCTTCGCCCCGGGCGGCGTGCGGCAGCTTACCTGCCAGGCGCCATGGGTCTCCTTGACCACGCTGCCGGGACCGGTCGCGGCCGCGTCCCCGTCCGGCGAACCTTCTTGGGCGTTGGCGAGGCCGAGACACCCCATGGTCAAGGCGAGCGCGACGCTCAGCGTCGCGAAGGAAAGGCGCCGCGACGCCGGTAACCAAGCATGAATCGTTTGGGGCATGGGCGAGCAGCTGGCTGGAGCGCGTATCCTTCAGTCGCCGATCATGGCGCCCGAAATGAGGTGTGGAAAAAACTCCGCAAACGCGTCATGCGCAACATGAAATTCGCCTTCGCGGAGCAATGGGGCCAAATTTCGACGGGGTCCCCTCGGGATGGGCTATGCTTGCCAATGACCTCTCGTCGAGCGTGCATATGCCGCAAGCCTCCCAAATCTTGAGTGTTGCCAAGCTATAGCCTTTATGATTTGAAAACGGGAACAATGCTCTTAGGCCACCTGTCTTGCGGGGTCTTCTGAGCGAAAACAAAAGCTGGGGGCGGACGCCTGAAACGCGGATAGTCTTTGCGCGCCGCCAGCCTTTCGCCAAACGGCGTCGGGTGACATGCCATCCACGCCGTCGAGAAAATTGGCCGTTATTCCGTCCCCTTCGGAAAGTCAGGCGGAAATGCAGGCTGGGCTCTGGGAGTGATGGAATGGCGATTTTCCACCGAAAACTGATGCTGATGGGCGCCGGCGCGATGCTGCTGGCCAGCGGCCCGGCGCTCGCCGGCGATGGCCAACCCTCACCCTGGCAGATGGGCTTCCAACGGGCGAACACGCCCATTATGGAGCAGATCACTTCGTTTCATACCTTCGTCACCATCATCATCGTCCTCATCGCCCTGTTTGTGCTTGGGCTGCTCGTCTATGTGATGGTGCGCTTCAACGAGAAGAGCCATCCGCAACCCACCCGCACCACCCACAACACGGCACTCGAGATTGCCTGGACCGTCATCCCCGTTTTGATCTTGGTCGCCATCGCCATTCCCTCGTTCCGGCTGCTGTTTGCCCAGTATGATTTCCCCAAGGCCGATCTCACTATCACCGCGACGGCCAGCCAATGGTATTGGACCTATAACTATCCGGATGAGGGCATCACCTTCGATTCGATCATCGTGCCGGAGGCCGACCTGAAGCCTGGCCAGCCCCGCCTGCTCACCGTCGACCATGAGGTCGTGGTGCCGGTGAACAAGAACGTCATCGTGCAAGTGAAGGCCAACGACGTGATCCACGACTGGGCGGTGCCGTCCTTCGGCATCAAGCTCGACGCCGTCCCGGGCCGGCTGCAGAAGACCTGGTTCAGGGCGGAGCGCACCGGCTGGTACTACGGCCAGTGCTCCGAGCTCTGCGGCCGCAACCACGCCTTCATGCCGATCGCCGTCCATGTCGTGTCCGATCAGGAATATGCGGACTGGCTGGCCAAGACCAAGACTAGTGCGTCGCGCGACGGCGAACCCAACACAATGGCTCAAAACTAACGAGGCCGCTCATTCAGCGGATGGATTGGTCCCCGCGACCCTATGATGGATAAGAAGACAAGGAAGACAGCGATGGCACAGAGCGCCCATGCCGAAGCCGCCCATGAGGACCATCCTTACGGATGGCGGCGTTGGCTCTTTTCGACCAACCACAAAGACATCGGCACGATGTATCTCACCTTCGCGATGGTTGGAGGCATCGTCGGCGGCTTGCTCTCAATGGGCATGCGCGCGGAGCTCATGCAGCCGGGATTGCAGATTTTCGGCAACCCAGAAGTCTTCAACGTCTTCGTCACCGCGCATGGCCTCATCATGGTGTTCTTCATGGTCATGCCATCGACCATGGGCGGGTTCGGCAACTGGATGGTGCCGTTGATGATCGGCGCCCCGGACATGGCCTTCCCGCGCATGAACAACATCTCCTTCTGGCTCATTGTCGCCTCCTTCACCCTCCTGGTCACGTCTTTGTTCATGCCTGGACCTCCGGGCACGAACGGCGTCGCCGGCGGCTGGACGATCTATGCCCCGCTCTCCACCAGCGGCACGCCTGGACCGGCCATGGACTTCGCCATTCTGGCACTGCACCTCGCGGGTGCGTCCTCGATCCTCGGCGCGATCAACTTCATCACCACGATCTTCAATATGCGCGCGCCAGGCATGACGCTGCACAAGATGCCGCTGTTCGTCTGGTCCGTCCTGGTCACGGCCTTCCTGCTGCTCTTGTCCCTGCCGGTGCTCGCTGGCGCCATCACCATGTTGTTGACCGACCGCAATTTCGGCACGTCGTTCTTCGACGCGGCCCATGGCGGCGATCCGCTGCTGTGGCAGCATCTGTTCTGGTTCTTCGGCCACCCCGAGGTTTACATCCTGATCGTGCCGGGCTTCGGCATCGTCAGCCAGATCGTCTCGACCTTCTCGAAGAAGCCGATCTTCGGCTATCTCGGCATGGCTTATGCCATGGTCGCCATCGGCGTGATCGGCTTCGTGGTCTGGGCCCATCACATGTATGTCGCCGGCATCAACGTGAACACGCAGGCCTATTTCGTGTTCGCCACCATGGTGATCGCCGTGCCCACGGGCATCAAGATCTTCTCCTGGATCGCCACCATGTGGGGCGGCTCGCTGTCGTTCCGCGCGCCGATGCTGTGGGCGCTCGGCTTCATCTTTCTGTTCACCGTCGGCGGCGTCACCGGCGTGGTGCTCTCCAATGCCGGCGTCGATCGCTCTTTCACCGACACCTATTACGTGGTGGCGCATTTCCACTACACGATGTCGATCGGCGCCGTGTTCACCATCTTCGGGGCTTGGTACTACTGGTTCCCGAAAATGTGGGGCTACATGTATGACGAGACGTTGGCCAAGCTGCATTTCTGGCTGATGTTCGTCGGCGCCAACATGACCTTCTTCCCGCAGCACTTCCTGGGCCTCGCCGGCATGCCGCGCCGCTATGCCGATTATCCCGACGCCTTCGCGGGCTGGAACATGGTCTCCTCGATCGGGTCGTTTATCGGCTTCGCCGGCTTGTTGGTGTTCCTGTTCGGCATCTATTACGCCTTCGCGCGCAAAGTGCGCGCCCCGGCCAATCCGTGGGGCGTGGGCGCCACGACGCTCGAATGGACGCTGCCCTCGCCGCCGCCCTTCCACACCTTTGAGACGCTGCCGCGCATCAAATGAGGAACGGTGGACGAGCCTTATGCATTGGACGATCTCGGAAGCGGCGCCGGGCGACCGGCGCGGCGCCGGCCGGCGCTAAGTGTTGAGTGAGTAGGGTATGGCCGAGGTCAGTCTGCAGGCGAGCCCAGAGGCGCTGCTAGCCACCGGCGGCGGCGAGGTCGCCGAATATTTCGCGCTGCTGAAGCCGCGGGTGATGTTTCTCGTGGTGTTCACCGCGCTGGTTGGGCTCGTGGCGGCACCGGGTACCATGCACCCTGTGCTTGCCGTCGCCGCGTTGGTCTGCATTGCCGTCGGCGCGGGCGCTGCCGGCGCGTTGAACATGTGGTACGACGCCGACATCGACGCCCGCATGGCGCGGACCGCCGCACGACCGGTGCCGCGCGGCAAGATCAGCCCCGATGAGGCGCGCACCTTCGGCACCGTCCTCGCCGTGGGCTCGGTGATCTGCCTTGGCCTGATGGCCAATTGGCTCGCGGCCGGGCTGCTCGCGCTGACCATCGCCTTCTATGTGTTCATCTACACCATGTGGCTGAAGCGCTTGACGCCGCAGAACATCGTCATCGGCGGAGCGGCCGGTGCGGTACCGCCGATGATCGGCTGGGCCGCGGCCACGGGCACCGTCAGCCTCGACAGCTTCCTCCTGTTTCTCATCATCTTCGTATGGACGCCGCCGCATTTCTGGGCGCTCGCCATCCTGCGCTCCAGCGACTACGCCCGCGCCGGCGTGCCGATGCTGCCGGTGGTGCATGGCGAGGATGCAACGCGGCGCCAGATTCTGATCTACAGCCTCATCCTCGCGCCGCTCGGCCTGGTCCCTTCGCTGATCGGCCTTGGCGGCATGCTCTATACCGTTGCTGCCGCGGTGTTGGGCGCTCTCTTCCTGGTGTTCGCCTTTGCCTGCTACCGCGAGCGGGTGGGACCGGGCGCCGAACGTGCCGCCAAGAACCTCTTCGCCTATTCGATCCTGTACCTGTTCCTGCTGTTTACGGCGCTTCTCGTGGAGCAGGGGTTTGGCCTCGGAGGGGGCGCATTCCCACCGCTCTGGACGTCGTGATGGCAGATGAAGAAAATCCACGCCAACGCATGCGCTCCCTCGCTATCGCCTGGGCGCTCGCGGCCCTGGTCGTGCTGTTTTTCGTCGTTACCATTGTCAGGCTTGGCGCCAACGTCGTCCATCCGCTGGTCAGGTGAGCTTCCATGAGCGGCGACGCCCCCTCGCACGATCCTAAGCGCCGGCACCAATTCGTGGCGCTTTCGCTTGCCGGCCTTGTCGCGGCCATGGTCGGCCTCTCCTTCGCCTCCGTGCCGCTTTACCGCGTCTTCTGCCAAGCGACCAGCTATGGCGGGGTGCCGCAGCGCGCCGAGCGAGCGCCGGGCGAAGTGCTCGACCGCACCATCCGCATTCGCTTCGATGCCAACGTCAACGGCGCGCTCCCGTGGAATTTCACCCCGGTGCAGCAGACCATGGACGTCAAGATCGGCGAGACCGCGCTCGCCTTCTTCAAGGCGACCAACCGCGCCGCCGTTCCGGTCACCGGACAGGCTGGTTTCAATGTGGCGCCGGAACTCGCCGGACGTTATTTCACAAAGATCGAATGCTTCTGCTTCAAGCGGCAGACGCTGCAAGCGGGCCAGAGCGTCGAGATGCCGGTGACTTTCTTCGTCGATCCCAAGATCGTCGACGATGAGGATACCAAGGACATCTCCGAGATCACCCTGTCCTATACCTTCTACCGCAGCGACGATAACCCTGGCCTCGCGGCCGCGCCGCAAGGCGAGAAATCTGGATCGTAAACGTCAACGTTGAGGCGCTCGCCGCCGAAAACGAGGGGAACCGAACGGGAGACGACAATGGCCGAAGCGCACGCCAACCAACACGATTATCATCTCGTCAATCCGAGCCCGTGGCCGATCGTGGGCGCAATCGGCGCCTTCACGCTGGCGGTAGGGTTCATCCTCTTCTTCATCTCCAAGAAGGCCGGCACGCCCCACCTCTATTACGTCATCCCCGGTTTGGTGATCGTCATCGCCACCATGTTCGGCTGGTGGCGCGACGTCATCCAGGAGGCGCATGAGGGCTACGAGACGCCGGTGGTGCAGCTCCATTTGCGCTACGGCATGATCTTGTTCATCGCCTCCGAGGTGATGTTCTTCGTTGCCTGGTTCTGGGCTTATTTCGACGCGGCGCTCTATCCGGACAGCGCCATCACCTATGCCAAGACCGCGGTGCTCGGCGGCCAATGGCCGCCAATCCCGAGCGCTGACACCGATGTGGCCGGGCTTGGCTGGTTCGCGCACACCTTCAATCCCTGGGGTCTACCGCTCGTCAACACCCTGATCCTGCTCACCTCGGGCACCACGGTGACCTGGGCGCATCATGCGCTGTTGGAGAACAACCGGCGCGGTCTGGTGCTTGGGTTGCTCTGCACCGTGATCCTCGGTGTCCTGTTCACCACCTGCCAGGCTTACGAATATTCCCATGCCGGGTTCGCCTTCGCGCACCACATTTACGGCTCGACCTTCTTCATGGCGACGGGCTTCCACGGCTTCCACGTCATCGTCGGCACGATCTTCCTGACCGTGTGCCTGATCCGGGCGATGCGCGGGGACTTCACGCCGAAGCAGCATTTTGGCTTCGAGGCCGCGGCCTGGTATTGGCATTTCGTCGACGTGGTCTGGCTGTTCCTGTTCACCTGCATCTATGTGTGGGGCGCGGGGAGCAACTATCCGGCCGAATGACCAAGGCCGACGCACTATTGCGGGGGGCGGCGAGGTCCGCCCCCTTTTTATTTGGCGGTGAGGTGCACAGGTGGCAACGCGCATGACGGAGCCTCGCAGGAAGCCGTTCGTCTCGCCGGTCGCTGCCGGCCTGATCGGCCGCTGCCCTGCCTGCGGCCGGGGTAAGCTGTTCTCCGGCTACCTCACTCTCGCGCCGCGCTGCACCTCTTGCGGCCTCGACTACAACTTCGCCGATGCCGGCGACGGGCCGGCGGTGTTCGTCATTCTGATCACCGGCTTCATCGTGACCGGCGCCGCGCTCATCGTCGAGATCGTCTACGCGCCGCCCTATTGGCTGCATGCCGTGCTGTGGGGGCCGCTTGCCATTCTCTTGCCGCTCCTGCTGCTCAGATCGTTCAAGGGCGGCCTGATCGGCCTGCAATACAAGCACAAGGCGCAAGAAGGCCGGCTTGCGTCCGAGTGAGCAAACCATGCGGCTGAGGGGACTGCTGCTCCTCACGGCCTTCGCCGCCGGGGCGCTCGCCGTGCTGCTCGGCCTCGGCATCTGGCAGCTTCAGCGTTTGCAGTGGAAGGAAGGGCTGATCGCCGAGATCGAGGCGCGCACCAAGGCTCAGCCGATCTCGCTCGGCGAAGCGGTGGCGCTGGCGCAGAAGGGCGAGGATGTCAGCTATCTGTGCGTGCGCGCCGAAGGCCGTTTCGATCATGCCAAGGAGCGCTATTTCTTCACCAGCGTCGACGGCACAGTCGGCTGGGACGTGATCACGCCGCTCATGACTGAGAACGGGGAGGTGGTGCTGATCGATCGGGGCTTCGTGCCTGACGCGCTGAAGGATCCGGCGTCGCGGAAGCAAGGCGAGATCGAGGGCCCCGTCACGATCATCGGGCTCGCGCGTTCCCCCGAGACCCAAGGCCGCTTCGTCCCGGATAACGATACTGCCCGCAATCGCTGGTTCTGGCGCGATCTCACCGGCATGGCCCGATCCATGTTCCCAGGCGGCGTCCCAAAGCTTACGCCCTTCTTCCTCGAGGCGGAGAAGAGCGACGTGCCGGGCGGCTGGCCCCGTGGCGGCCAGACCAGGCTCGATATCCCTAACGACCATCTGCAATACGCGATCACCTGGTTCGCCATCGCCTTTTGCCTCGTCGTCATCTACGTCCTCTACGTACGAAGCCGCTGGCGCCGGGGCGGGCAAGGCGAGAGCCCCGTTGCGGGGAAAGGCCCCGGCAGCTAGGTTCAGCCGAGCTTTTCTAAGCCCAGAGGTTCGTTTTGAGATATGTGAGCACACGGGGCGAAGCGCCGGAGCTTCTCTTCGAAGGCGCGCTGCTCGCCGGCCTTGCCCGCGACGGCGGGCTCTATATGCCGGAAAGCTGGCCGCGTCTCGCGCCGGGCGAGATCGCCGCGCTCGCCGGCCTCGGTTATGCCGACGCCGCTTACCGCATCATGCGTCCCTATCTCGAGGGCGACCCGAGCCTTGCCGATCTGGAAGCCGTCCTCGACGAGGCCTATCGCGGCTTTCACCACCCGGCCGTGGCGCCGCTCCGTCAGATTGCGCCCGCGACCTGGCTGCTCGAGCTGTTTCACGGACCGACGCTGGCCTTCAAGGATCTGGCCATGCAGGTGGTGGCCCGGCTCGTGAACCGGACCCTGCTCCGCCGGGGCGCGCGAGCGACCGTCGTCGGGGCGACCTCCGGCGATACTGGTGCCGCGGCCATCGAAGCCTTCCGTGGGCTCGACATGATCGACATCTTCATCCTGCATCCGAAGGGACGGATTAGCGACGTACAGCGGCGGCAGATGACCACCGCCGGCGAGCCGAACGTGCACAATATCGCCGTCGAAGGCACCTTCGACGATTGCCAGACTCTGGTGAAGGCGCTGTTCAACGATGCGGGCCTCCGCGACGCACTCGAGCTGACGGGCATCAACTCGATCAACATCGCCCGCATCCTTGCCCAGATCGTCTATTACTTCACCGCGGGCGTGGCCTTGGGGAGCCCGTATCGAGCCGTGTCCTTCGCTGTCCCCACGGGAAATTTCGGTGATATTTTCGCGGGTTACGCGGCGAAGGCGATGGGCTTGCCGGTCGCGCGCCTCGTTATTGCCACGAACCTCAACGACAGTCTGGCGCGCGCCTTCGTGACGGGGATTTACGAGCCGAGGGGCGTGATCGCCACCTCCAGCCCGAGCATGGACATTCAGCTCGCAAGCAATTTCGAGCGGCTCTTGTTCGAGCTTGCCGGCCGGGACGCCGCCCGGGTCAGGGCGCGCATGGACGAGCTTCGCCGGACGGGAAGGTTCCACATGCCGGAGGCTGAGCTTGACGCCATGCGCCAGCTGTTCGCCGCCCATTCGATCGACGAGCACGAGACGGAGATGACCATTCGCAACCTGTTCGAGGAGACCGGCATGCTTGCCGATCCGCATACCGCCGTCGGGCTCGCGGCGGCGCGGCAGGAAAGCGGCAACGCCCCCATGATCGTGCTGTCGACCGCGCATGCGGCCAAGTTCCCGGAAGCCGTGCAGCGCGCCACCGGATGCGTCGCCGAGCCGCCGGAGCGCTTGCAAGCGAAGCTTGGCCAACCGGAGCGCCTGACCGTGCTGCCCAACCAACATCGCGCGGTCGCCGATTTCATCGCGAGGCATGCCCGCGTCAAGGGCGCGCGTGCCGAGGTCGGCGCGTGAGCGTCGCGCTGTCCCGGCTGGCCAATGGCCTCACCGTGGTGAGCCACGGCAGGGCTGACGTCGAGACCGTCTCGCTCGGGATTTGGGTGGGCGCCGGCAGCCGGAGCGAAAGCGCGTCCGAGCATGGCATCGCGCATTTCCTCGAGCATATGGCCTTCAAGGGCACCGAACGCCGCAGCGCCCAGACAATCGCCGAGGAGATCGAGGCGGTAGGCGGCGATCTCAACGCCGCGACCGGCGTCGATTCAACGACCTATTACGCCCGCGTGCTGCGCGGGGATTTGGGCCTGGCGCTCGATATCCTGAGCGACATCATCCTCGCTCCGCGTTTCGAGCGCGCCGAGCTCCTACGCGAGCGCGACGTGATCCTTCAGGAAATCGCCTCCTCGCTCGATTCGCCAGAGGACATGGTGTTCGACCTGGTGCAGGAGAGGGCCTATCCCGACCAGCCCGCCGGCAGGCCGATCCTCGGCACGGCCAAAAGCGTGAAGGGCTTCAAGGCCACCCACCTCAGCGCCTATCTCGCCGCCCACTATCGTGGTCCGAACATGGTGCTCGCGGCGGCTGGCGCTGTCGATCACCAACGCCTGCTCGAGGAAGCGGTGCGCCGGCTCGGGCCCCTCGATGCGGGGACGACACCGGAACCCGCGCCCGCGCTCTATCGGGGCGGCGTAGCCCGTTTGGAGAAGCCGTTCGAGCAGACCCATATAGTGCTCGCCTTCGAGGCGCCGCCCTATCGCCATCCCGATTATTTCGCGGCGCAGCTCTGCGCCGGCGCCCTCGGTGGCGGCATGTCTTCGCGGCTGTTCCAGGAGGCGCGCGAGCGGCGCGGGCTTTGCTACGCGATCAACGCCTTCGCCTCCGGCCTCTCCGACAGCGGCATGTTCGCCATCTATGCGGCGTGCGGGCCGGACCGCGCCGATCAGTTGCTCGCCGTGATCCGCGACGAGCTGCTTCGCGCCGCTGATAGCGGCTTCAGCGAGGAGGAGATCGGGCGGGTGAGGGCGCAAGTCAAAATGGGGCTGCTCGCTGGCTTGGAAAGCGGCAGCAGCAGGGCCGAGCAACTCGCCCGTCACGTGCTCATCCATGGGCGCCCACTATCCACCGAGGAGCTGATCGAACGGGTCGAGAGCGTTACGCCAGCCGACGTGCGGCGCCAAGCTGAGCGGCTGCTTGCATCGCCGATCAGCCTGGCCACGGTCGGACCCATTCTGCGGGTTGCGAAATTCGACAGCCTCGCGGCAAAATTCACGGTTCCCCCGAGCAAGGCGGCTTGAGGAGCGTCGAGACACATGGCTCTGCTGCGTAGTGTCACCTCGAACGATCTTGGGCCCATCATCCACACCGAGCGTGTGCTGTTGCGCACGCCGCAAATGTCGGATTACCCCGCCTGGGTTGAGCTCCGCGCCGCGAGCCGCGACTTCCTCACACCGTGGGAGCCGCTCTGGGCGGCCGATGAGCTCTCCCGCGCGTCGTTCCGCCGGCGCGTCCGCCACTATTTGAGGGATCTGCGCGAGGATATGGGCTATGCGCTGTTCATCTTTTGCGCCTCCAGCGGCGAGCTTGTCGGCGGCCTCACCCTGTGCAATGTGCGCCGCGGCGTGACGCAAGCCTGCACGCTCGGCTATTGGATCGGCGCCCCTTACGCCCGCCAGGGCTACATGACGGCGGCCGTCCGCGCTGTTATCCCTTTCGTATTCGATTCGATCGAGCTGCACCGGCTCGAGGCGGCCTGCCTACCCGCCAACACCGCCTCCATGCGGCTGTTGGAAAGAACCGGCTTCACCCGCGAGGGGTTGGCGCGCCGCTATTTGAGGATCAACGGCGTCTGGCAGGACCACCTGCTTTACGCGCTACTTGAAAGCGACATGGGCCATTAGGGGCGCATGCGGGCCGCAGTGAGAGACGGCGGGGTGACCGAGTTGAGCCGCTCGACGACAGGAAAGGCGGTGCGAATTTGGGGCGGGCGGGAGCGCCTGGCCGCGCTGGCGCTCGCCTTTTGCGTGGCCTTCGCTTTTTGGCCTGCGTCCGTGCATGCCGTCGAGGCCATCGTCGTCAAGCCCGAGCTGGAGAAGATCGACATCACTTCGCTCGGCGAGTTCTATGAGGGCCGCGGCGACAACCTGCAGATCGAGACCGCGCCCGGCCAAGACGGCTATATCGGCCGCATGGCGGTGCAGGCGACGACGCCCGGCACCAATCCCGGCTGGCTCGTCTTCGCGCTCACCAATCCGACGACGCAGAGCATCGTCAGATGGCTGGTCGCGCCCCGCTACACGCTCGCCGATTCTCGCGCCTTCTGGCCCGAGCTTGACGCGGCCCGCGTCGCCGCCATTACGCCCTCCCTCGGCTTCAGGCCGGAGCAGATGAAGAGCGATTACGCCGATATGTTCCGCTTAAGCCTCGAGCCGGGACAGACCATCACGCTCGCGGCCGAGATGAGCTCGCGCCAAGTGCCGCGTCTCACGCTGTGGGACCCCGACGTCTACCAGGCTAAGCAGCAGGACCGCATGCTGTTCAACGGCGTCCTGCTCGGCATCACCGGTCTGCTCGCCATTTTCTTGACCGCGATCTTCGCCGCCAACCACCGGGCCATCTTTCCTGCCACGGCCCTCGTCGCCTGGGCGGCGCTCGCTTATTTCTGCGTCGATTTCGGTTTTTGGAGCAAGCTGTTCCCGGTCGGCGCCGAGCGCATGGCGATGTATCGCGCCGCCGCCGAGGCCGGTCTCGCGGCGAGCCTCGTCCTGTTCCTCTACGCCTTCTTGCGCATCGGTCTCTGGCACGGCTGGATCAAGACCCTGTTCTGGTGCTGGATCGCCGCTCAGTTCGGCCTCATCGTCTTTGCCGTGATCGATCCGCGTCTCGCCTCCGGTCTCGCGCGCGGCTCGGCGGTCGGCATCGCCGCGATCGGCACGTGCTTGATCGCCTATCTCGCGCTGCGCGGCCAGGACCGCGCGCTGTCGCTGATCCCGAGCTGGCTTCTGTTGCTCGTCTGGCTGTTCGGCGCGGCCATGATCGTGCTTGGCAAGCTGTCAGGCGACATCGTCCTGTCGGGCCTCTCCGCCGGCCTCGTCCTCATCCTCGTGCTGCTCGGCTTCACCGTGACGCAATTCGCCTTCCGCTCCTCGGGCGGCGCTCTGCAGCTTGGGGCACCGAGCGAGGTGCAGATGAAGTCGCTCGCCGTCGATGGCTCGCGCGCCGCGGTTTGGCAATGGAACGCCGCCAAGGATCACATTACGGTCGCCTCGGAGGTCGAGGAGGCGCTTGGGCTGCCGCCCGGCACCCTCGACACCACCGTCGACCACTTTCTCCAGCATATGCACTCCTCCGACCGCGAGCGCTTCCGCCTGATGCTCTGGTCGCTGCAGGAGAATCAAGGCGGCAATCTGCAAACCGATTTCCGGCTCAAGCGGCAGGACGGCTCCTATCTCTGGTACGAGCTCCGGGCGCGCGCGGCGACGAGCGAAAATACCAAGTTGCTCCGTTGCGTGGGGCTGCTGCGTGACGTGACCAGCCTGAAGCGCTCGCATGAGCGGCTGATGCATGACGCCGTGCATGACAGCCTCACCGGACTGCCGAACCGCGAGCTGTTCATGGATCGCCTGCAGGGCGCCATCACCCGGGCGCGCGAGGGGCAGACCAACCGCCCGACGGTGATGTTCATCGACATCGACCGCTTCAAGGACGTCAATAAGAGCTTCGGTCTCGCCATCGGCGACAGCATGCTCTTGACGCTCGCGCGCCGGCTCGCCCGCCACCTCAATCCGCAAGATACGCTGGCGCGCCTCGGCGGCGATCAGTTTGCCATTCTGATGATCTCCGAGACCGATCCGCGCCACGTGGCGACACTCGCCGAGCGTGTGCGCCGCGCACTGCGCACGCCGATGAAGATCGGCGGCAAGGAGATCGTGCTCACCGCCTCGATCGGCATCGTCGTCGATGACGGGGTGCAAGCCACGGCGCAGGATCTGTTGCGTGAAGGCGAGATCGCTATGCTTCGTGCCAAGCGCGGCGGCGCCGACCGCATCGAGATCTTCAGCGCGTCCATGCGGGGCGAGGATGAAAGCCGCCCGCCGCTCGAAAGCGATCTCCGAAAGGCGCTCGAGCGGCGCCAGATCGCCGTCCTCTACCAGCCGATCACGCGCCTTGCCTCGAACCAGCTTGCGGGCTTCGAGGCGCTGCTACGCTGGGATCACCCGACGCGCGGGCGCCTCGGCGCCGATGACTTCGTGCCGATCGCCGAGGAAACCGGCCTGATCGGCGAGCTTGGCAGCTATGTGCTGAGCCAAGCCCTGGAGGAGGCGGTCCGTTGGCACAAGGTGTTGCCGCGCGAGCGCGACCCGCTCTTCGTCAGCGTGAATGTCTCAAGCCGCCAACTGTTTCGTCAGGATCTGGTGCAGGAGATTAGGCTGATGCTTGCCCGCGAGGCGGTGCCGAAGGGCACCCTCAAGCTCGAGATCACCGAATCCCTGGTCATGGAGAACCCGGAGCGCGCGGTGGAGATCCTCACCTGGCTCAAGACTTTTGGCGCCAGCCTCGCGCTCGACGATTTCGGCACCGGCTATTGCTCGTTGAGCTATCTGCATCGCTTCCCATGCGACACCATCAAGGTCGACCGCTCGCTCGTTCGCGACTCCGGGCTCAACGGCTCGACGCCGTTGATCCTGCGGTCGATCATCGCGCTCGCGCATGAGCTCGGCAAAGAGGTTGTGGCGGAAGGGGTAGAGACGGCCGAGGACGCGGCCTATCTACGCTCGATCGGCTGCGAATACGGCCAGGGTTTCTATTATGGCGAGCCCATGTCGCCGATAGAGGTGGCGAGCCTGTTGGCGGCGCTGGCGAGTCACCGGAAGCAGAAACAGCGTGAGCGCTCCAGGGCCGCCCATGGGGCGGTCGCCGCCCCTCCGGCGCACCCGCGTCCGATGCCCTCCGCTTCAGGCGTGACCTGAATCGTTCACAAGGCGGATCGGGTCGATCCCGATCTTGAACAGCGCGCGCTTATATTTGCGGTCGACCTCGGGGTCGAAGATCAGCTCGGGATCGGCGGCGCAGTGCAACCAGCCATTGGCCTGGATCTCGCTTTCAAGCTGGCCGGGCGCCCATCCGGCATAACCCAGCGCGAGCAGGGCCTTGTCCGGTCCGCTGCCCTTGGCGATGTCGCGCAGAATGTCGACGGTGGCCGTGAGGCAGACGCTGTCGTCGATCGGGAGCGTGCTCTCGGCCTTGAAATAATCGGCGCTGTGCAGAACGAAGCCGCGCCCGGTCTCGACCGGGCCGCCGAGATGAACGGCCATGGCGCCCAACCCCGAGGGCAGTCTGATGCGCTCTTTTGGCGGCACGATGTTGAGCTGCTCCAACAGCTCGGTGAAGCTGATATTAGGTGCGCGCTGATTGATGATGATACCCATGGCGCCGTCGGCGGAGTGCGCGCACATATAAATGACCGCGCGGGCAAAACGCGGGTCGCCTATCGCCGGCATGGCGATCAGTAGATTGCCGTCGAGATAGCCCTCAGGCTGGAGCTTGTGTGCTCTGCGACCGGACATCGGATAAGACTAGGGGTAGCTCCGCTCATTGGGAAGGGGCAACGGACGAATAGCGCGCGAGCAGCCCTTTCGCCGCGTCACGGGTCACGAAAGAGTGACGCTTCGGCGTTGTGCGTTAAGGTCGCTCGCCATAATTGTTGCGCTAAGTTCCGCCCGAATAACCGCGCCAATAAGATGAAGATCGAGAAGATGCCAGCGTTGCTATCCGCCACCCTGACACGAAGCCTGCTTGCCCTGGGCCTCGCGCTCGGCATGAGCGCAGGTTTGGCGCTTCCTTGCCTTGCCGCCGCCGCGACCGAATCTCCCTGGGCCAAGGAAACCTATTCGCAGGTCCGGCTGGTGAGCGGCGCCGTCCAAGACCAGGGTGGCCTTGCCGGCGTGCAGATTCACCTCGACCCAGGTTGGCACACTTATTGGCGAAGCCCTGGGGATTCCGGCGTGCCGCCAGAGTTCGACTGGTCCGGCTCCAAGAACCTGAAGCAGGCACAAGTGCTCTATCCGGCCCCGCATCGTATTGCCGACGCCAACGGCAGCGCCATTGGCTACGAGGACGAAGTGGTGTTCCCAGTCAAGATCACACCCGAGCGGCCGGATGAGCCGGTCAAACTTAAGCTCAATGTCGCTTACGGATTGTGCAAGACGCTGTGCATTCCGAATGAGGCGACCCTCAGTCTCGATCTTCCGCCACAAAATGCCGCCGAGCAGACCCAGGATCTTCTGCTCGAGCGCTTCGTCGGCCTGGTGCCGAAGCCCGTCGCGCAAGGCGAGCTGCCCGCGCTCGGCGGTATCGAAGCCGAGCTCGACGGGGCGAAGCCCGAGCTTCGCATCGACGCCCTGTTCCCCGAGGGCGCGTCCGGCAGCGACCTCTTCATCGAAGGAGGCGACGTCTACGTGCCGGTGCCGAAGGCGGCAGGCCCGCTTGAAGGCGGCAAGCAGAGCTTCGTCGTGAGCTTCGGCTCGGCCGCCGAGGCGGCGGCCATCAAGGGCAAGCCCCTGACGCTGACGCTCGTATGGGACGGCGGCGCGCGGGAGACGATTTGGACGGCGGAGTAGTTCGAGCCGTCTGCCGGCCATGGGGACTCCTCGCCTTGGCCCTCATCACTTAAGTCGGTATGGTGCCGCCTAACGCCAAGCGACAGGGAGTTTGAGGAGGCATCATGACCATCGCCATCGGAGACAGCCTGCCGGAAGCCACCTTCCGCGTCCTCGGGTCCGAGGGCATCGATAAATTAACCACCGCCGACATCTTCGCCGGCAAGAATGTCGTGCTGTTCGCGGTCCCCGGCGCCTTCACGCCCACCTGCCATCTCAAGCATCTTCCGGGCTTCATCGACAAGGCCGACGCCTTCAAGAAAAAGGGCGTGAACACGGTAGCCTGCGTCGCGGTGAACGACCCCTTCGTGCTCGAGGCTTGGGCGAAAGCCACCGGCGGCATGGGCAAAGTCCTGTTCTTGTCTGACGGCAATGGCGAGTTCACCAAAAAGATCGGACTCGATTTCGACGGCAGCGGCATCGGTCTCGGCACGCGCTCCAAACGCTATGCGATGCTGGTGGATGACGGCGTGGTCAAGGCGCTGAACATCGAGGACTCGCCGGGTGTCGCCGATGTGAGCACCGCCGAGAAGCTGCTCGCCGCGCTCTAGTCGCTCTCGGCGCTTTTTCGGCGGCGCTCCGGCAGAAACGGCGCCATGCCCTCTCGCGCCAGCTCATCGGCGCGCTCATTCTCGTCATGGCCGTGATGGCCTTTGACCCAATGCCATCTGATGTGATGCGGGTCCGCGACCTGTTCTAGCCGCTGCCATAGCTCAATATTGCGGACAGGCTTGCGATCGGCCGTGCGCCAGCCGTTCTTCTTCCAGCCCTTGATCCAACTCGTGATGCCGCCACGGAGATAGTTCGAGTCGGTATAGAGATCGACCTCTGAGGGCGCTTTCAGCGCTTCGAGCGCGGAAATCGCCGCAGTAAGCTCCATGCGGTTGTTGGTGGAGAGCGCCTCGCCGCCTTTCAGCTCCTTGCGGTGGCTGCCGGACTCCAAGATGGCGCCCCAGCCGCCGGGCCCCGGATTGCCCGAGCAGGCGCCGTCGGTATGGATCACCACCTTCGGCTTCGCACCCACGCCCTCAATGCTCCCCTAAGCCGTAATCGCGGTAGGACTTGACCCCCCGGTGGAAGCGGAGCTTGCGCAAATATTCATTGGGGTCCTTGCGCTTGACCAGGGCCTCGCCGTCGGTGTTGAGCCAATCATAGCTGCGGGTCAGCAGGAATCTGAGCGCGGCGCCGCGCGCGAGCTGGGGCAGCGCGTCGAGCTCGTCTCCGGTCAGCGGCCGCACGCTTTCATGGGCCTGGAGCAGCGCTCGCGCCTTGGTGATGTTGAAGCTGGCATCCGCCTCGAAGCACCAGGCATTGAGGCAAATGGCGATGTCGTAGGCGAGCATGTCATTGCAGGCGAAATAGAAGTCGATCAGGCCCGAGACCCGCGACCCCAAGAAGAACACGTTGTCCGGGAAGAGGTCGGCATGAATGACGCCTTCAGGGAGGCCGGCGGGCCAGCCGGCATGAAGATCGTCAAGCTCACGGCCGATCTCCTTGGCGAGGCCAGGAATAATCGTGTCGGCGCGGTCGCCGATTGCCGCGAACAGCGACGCCCAGCCGGCAAGCGACAGGCTGTTCGCGCGCCGCAAGGGGAAGCTCTCCCCGGACACATGGAAACGCGCCAGCGCCTCTCCGAGGCTCGCGCATTGCTCGATCGAGGCGCGCCGCACGGAGACCCCGTCGAGGAAGGTGATGAGCGCCGCGGGCTTGCCCGCCAGCTGCCGCAGCGTCCGCCCCTCGCGGTCGCGCACCGGCAGCGGACAATTGATGCCGCGCGCCGCGAGATGCTCCATCAGCGCCAGGAAATAGGGCAGGTCCTGCGGGGCGACGCGTTTCTCGTAGAGCGTCAGGATGTACCGGCCGGCTTCGGTGTGGATGAGGTAGTTCGAGTTCTCGACGCCCTCGGCAATGCCCTTGCACGAGGTGAGCGCGCCGATCGCGTAGCTCGCGATGAAGGCCTCAAGCTCCTCGTCGGCAACTTCGGTGTAGACGGCCATGCTAGAGCGCCGGCACGTCTCGGAGCTCACGCGGCAATTTGAAGGCGATATCCTCCGCCGCGGTGACGACCGTCTGCACTTTGACCGCGAAGCGTGTCTTGAAGGCGTCGACGATCTCCTCGACCAGGGCCTCCGGAGCGGAAGCGCCCGCGGTGATGCCAAGGCGGCTGATCTCGGCGAAATCGCGCCAATCGATCTCCTCGACGCATTGCACCAGCACAGCGAAGGGGCAACCCGCCCGCTTCGCCACCTCCACGAGGCGCCGGGAGTTGGAGCTTTTCGGCGAGCCGACCACGATGATGCGCTCGCAAGCCCCAGCGATTTTCTTCACCGCGTCCTGGCGATTGGTCGTGGCATAGCAGATGTCGTCCTTGCGCGGGCCGGCGATGCCAGGAAACCTGGCCTTTAGCGCGGCCACGATCTCGCGGGTGTCGTCGACCGAGAGGGTGGTCTGGGTGCTATAGGCAAGCTTGTCCGGGTCCCTCGGCGTGAAGGTGAGCGCGTCCTCGACGGTTTCGATGAGGTGCACGGACCCTTCCGGCAGCTGGCCTACGGTGCCGAGTACTTCCGCGTGTCCGGCATGGCCGATCAACAGCACCTCGCGGCCGGCGTCATGTTGGCGCTCCGCCTCGACATGCACTTTGGAGACGAGCGGGCAGGTGGCGTCGAGATAGAACAGCTTCCGCCGCGTGGCGTTCGCCGGGACCGATTTCGGCACCCCATGGGCCGAAAAAATGACGGGCGCCTCGGTATCCGGGATCTCGTCCAACTCTTCGACGAAGACGGCTCCCTTGGCCTTCAGCGCTTCCACCACGTGACGGTTGTGAACGATCTCATGGCGCACGTAAATGGGCGCGCCGTATTTGGCGAGCGCGAGCTCGACGATCTGAACGGCGCGGTCGACGCCCGCGCAAAAGCCGCGCGGCGCCGCGAGATAGATGGTCAGAGGACGGAGGCCTGTGTGCGGCCTGATGTCGTCGCATATGCCAGTCATCGGCGCCCCGGAATCGATGCTAAACGGCCGAGAAGCTGCCCCAGATCGGGCCTTGTCGCGCCTCCGGACTGGGGATAGTTTGGCACCCCAATTCTGGGAATTCGGCTGCCACGACCTCATTCAAGCCTTCGCGGGTCTCTGCCCCGCGGGCATATTGGCGGGGAGGCTCGGTGTGTCAAGCTGAGGACGGGGATAAGTTGAGGCGTTCTCGTGCTCTTTGGCTGCTGCCACTTTGCCGTGCGGCGAGCCTGCTCCTCGTGCCGCCGCTCGTATCGGCTTGCGCCGTCTCGCATATCTCCAATCCGTTCCGCTCGAGCGAGGCCGATCTGCCTGCGCTTCCCTCCGACCAGAACCGCATGCTCGCAGCCGCCAAGGCCGACGCCGCCGGCGCCGAAGCGCCGCTAGGCGGGGCAAGCGAGCATTGCCCGCAAGTCGTGGCCTGGCCCCATGACCGGCTCCTCACCGTTTATGAGCCGGGGCATGCGGGCGACACCCAAGCGATCGTGCATCGCGGCGAGATCACCAAGATGGCGCGCGAATGCGAGCTGTACCCCGATCATGTCGTGGTGAAATACGGCGTCGCCGGCCGTGTGCTGCTCGGGCCGAAGGGTCATCCCGGCTTGGTGACGCTGCCGGTCAGCATCAAGGTCGCCGATGCCGACCACAAGGTGCTGGCCAACGACGCGGCCCAGGTGACGACCACGATCCCGCAGGACAATCCGGTCGGCTATTTCTCCGTGGTCAAGGAGATCAACTTTCCGATCACGATGGGCACGCGGCCTGAGGACTATAAGGTCTTCGTCGCCTTCGATCAGCCCAAGTCCGGCGCCTGATTGCGCGCTGTCTGCCAAAGAACCTGGTCATGGCCGGGCTTGTCCCGGTCGTGCGTACCCCGGGGCGGGTGCAGAGACCGAAGCTAATTCAGCTTGGATTTGAGCGTGTCGATGCTCTCGGCGACGAGCGCCTCGGCCAGGTCGGGCGTGAGCTTGACGGCGATGAGGGCTTGTGCGGCCGCCACGGCGGCATCGACCGCGGCGCCCCACACCTCGCGCACCGCATCCTGCTCAGCGCGGGCGATCTTGTCCTCGGCGAGCTTCATGCGGCGGTCGAAATGCTCTTTCACCGAGCGGCGTGTCTCGGCGGTGAAGGTCTCCGCTTCCTTGGCGGCCAGCGCGATGATGTTTTCCGCCTCGGTCACGGCGCCGGCCTGCTTCTGGCGGTAGTCGGCGAGCACCTTCGCCGCCTCGTCGCGGAGCCGGCGCGCCTCCTCGAGCTCCTTGGCGATCATCGCCGCGCGGGCGTCGAGCAGGGTCGCGATCTTCTTGTGCACGCCGAAATAGAAGAGCGCGCCGACGAAGATGAAGAAGGAGACGGCGACCCAGAATTCCGGCTCGGTGATGAACTCCATGGTCACTCCTTGCGCGCCGCTGTGACCGCGCTGGCCACCTCGGGCGCGGACGGTGCAATGCCGATCAGCCGGCGCACGATTTCGCTGGCGGTCTCCGCCGCTACCGCATTCACCTCTTTCAGCGCCGAGACTTTGGCCGCGTCGATGCGGGCTTCCGCATCCGCCGTCCTGGCGCCGAGCTCGCGCTCGAGCGCCGCGCGCTCGGCGGCCACTTCCTCTTTCAGCTTGGTGCGGCCCTCTTGGGCGATTGAATGCGCCCGCGCCTTGGCCTCGGCCAGCGCCTGCTCATAGGCGGCGATGACTTCCTGCGTCTCGCGCCTCAGCCTGTCGGCGGTCTCGAGGTCGTTCCTGATGCGCTGGGCCCGCATCTCGAGGACGCTGCCGATGCGCGGCAGCGCCACCCGCTTCATCAGCACATAGAGAATGCTGAAGGTGATCACCAGCCAGATGAGCTGGGGCGCCCAGTCAAGAGGGTTGAGCTGCGGCATGGTTGCTTTTCCCGCTTGTGCCGGCGGGAACCGCTAGAACACGAACAGAATGATCAGCGCCACCACCAGGCCAAACAAGCCGGTGGCTTCCGCGAGCGCGAAGCCGAGCAGAAGGTTGGCAAACTGCCCGGGCGCCGCCGACGGATTGCGGAGCGCGCCTTGCAGATAATTGCCGAAGATCGTGCCGATGCCGACGCCCGCGCCGACCAGCGCGATCGAGGCAAGGCCTGCGCCGATCAATTTCGCTGCTGCTGGATCCATTTCGTCTCTCCCCTTAAGGATTGGTACGGTTGGTGAATTCGTGGCCGGCGCGTCAATGATGCATGTGCAACGCGTCGTTCAGATAGATGCAAGTCAGGATGGCGAACACGTAGGCCTGCAGGAACGCGACCAGGATCTCGAGTCCGGTAAAGGCCACCATAAAGCCAAGCGCGGCCCAGCCGCCAAGGAAGCCGAGCGCCACGACGAAGGCGCCGAACACTTTCAGCATGGTGTGACCCGCCATCATATTGGCGAACAGCCGAACAGAGAGACTCAAGGGCCGGGTGAGATAGGAGATCACCTCGATGACCACGAGCAGCGGCAGCATGACGAAGGGCACGCCCTCGGGCACGAAGAATTTAAGGAAATGGGCGCCATGCTTGATAAAGCCGATTGCCGTCACGCCGAGAAAGATGAATGCCGCGAGCGCGAAGGTGACGATGATGTGGCTCGTCACGGTGAAGGAATAGGGAAACATGCCGAGCATGTTCAGCACCAGCACGAACATGAACAGCGTGAAGACGAAGGGGAAATATTTCACGCCGTCGGTGCCGACATTGTCGCGCACCATATTGGCCACGAACTCGTAGGAGATCTCGGCGACCGACTGCAGCCGCGACGGCACCAGCGCGCGGGGGCGCATGGCGTAGAGGGTGAAGAGGGTGATCAGGCAGGCGCCGATGACCATGAACAGCGCCGAGTTGGTGAAGGAGGCATCGAAGCCGAAGATCTTGAACGGGATGATCCGCTCGATCTCGAATTGGTGCATCGGATTGGGCAGGCTGGTGCCGCCGCCATGGGCTGCGCCTTCTGCCGCTTGTGCCTCGACCACTTTCAGTCGCTCCTAATCGTCGTCGTCATCGTCCGCGGGCAAATCCTTGCCGGGCAGGGGGCCCGCTTCAGCCTGCCGCCGTTGTGCGCTACGCATCACGTTCAGGATGCCGGCGGCGGCCCCAAGAACGAGAAACACCACCATCAGAGCAGGCTGGGTGCCGAGCCAACGATCGAGCGCCCAACCGATGAAGCCGCCTACCGCGACCCCAGCGAACAGCTCGGTCGCAAGCTTGAGAGCCTGCCCCATGGCCGCTCCCCGATCCTGCGCCGTGGCGGGTGCCGGCTCGTGGCGCTCGCGCGCCTCACGAACCCGCCCCTCCAGATCGTGCAAGCGCCGTTTAATGGCCTCAGTTTCGCGGTCGTCTTTACCGCGACCGGGCTCTTGTACGGCTCCCGCCATATCGCTGCTCGATCTTTGGGGAACGGCTAAGGGGCCGGCTGGCCCCAAGCTTCGCGGCGCACCTTAGGTTTGGGTTTTCGGGGTGTCAAGGACAGGAAACCGCGCCTGGAAACGGCCGAAAGCTGACCTAAATCAGCCTCGCTTTCGAGAGGGAAAGCCCTAGCTCGCGTCGCGCAAGCGCTCTGCGGTTTCCAGGTCGACGGAAACGAGCTGGCTCACGCCCCGCTCGGACATGGTGACGCCGAACAGCCTGCTCATCCGCGCCATGGTGAGCGGGTGATGGGTGATGATCAGGAAGCGCGTGTCGGTCTGCCGCGCCATCTCCTGCATCAGCGTGCAGAACCGCTCGACATTGGCGTCGTCGAGCGGAGCGTCGACCTCGTCGAGCACGCAGATGGGCGAGGGGTTGGTCAGGAACACGGCGAAGATCAGGGCAAGCGCCGTCAGCGCCTTCTCGCCGCCCGATAACAGCGTTAGCGTCTGCGGCCGCTTGCCCGGCGGGCAGGCGAAGATTTCGAGCCCGGACTCCAAGGGATCGTCGGTATCGACGAGCTTAAGCTCCGCGGTGCCGCCGCCGAACAGGGTCTGGAACAGGGTCTGGAAATGTCCATTCACCGTGTCGAAGGCTTCGAGCAAACGCTTGCGGCCTTCCCGGTTGAGGTTGGCAATGCCGTGCCGGAGGCGCGCGATGGCCTGCTCGACATCGGCACGCTCGCGCTCCATCTCCTCAAGCCGCGTGGCGAGCTCGGACTCCTCCTCCTCCGCCCGGAGATTGACCCCGCCAAGCCGCTCGCGGTCGCCTTTGAGCTTCGCGAGCCGTCCCTCGACCTCGGACAAAACGGGCAGGGGATTGTCGGGCTTCACGCACGCCAAGGCCAAGCAGGCCTCCGGCGCGCAATCGAGCTGTTCGCGAATGGCATGGGCGGTCTCGCTCCGCCGTTCCCGCGCCGCTTCAAGCAGCGCTTCGCTGCGCGCCCGCGATTCGCGGGCGCCGGAAAGCCGCTCCTGAACCTCGCGCAACGCCTTCTCGCGACGCCTGAGCTCGGTCTCGGCGATGGCAAGATCGTCGGCGGCCTTGCTCCGCTCCCGCTCCGCCGCGGCGATGGCTTCGAGCAGGCGGCCGCGCCGCTGCTCGATCTCGGCCGGGAGATTGGCGAGCGCGGCAAGATCGGCGTGGGTCTCGGCCTCGCGCGCCCGCAATGTTTCGATCTGTTCCCGCGCCTTGGCGATGCGCTTCTGCCAAAGCTCCTGCTCGGCGCCGATCGCCTCGATACGCTCCTGCCGGAGCCGCATCTCTCGCTCGAAACTTTCCAAAGCGGCTTCGGCGCGGGCATTGACCGACCGGCTTTCGGCCGCGTCTCCTCGCGCCCGCTCGAATGCTTCCTCGAGCACCTCAAGGGCGGCGAGTTTGAGCCGTGCGGCGAGCGTGCGCGCCAGCGCCTCGCGCGCTTCACCAAGCGCGAGCAAGGTCCGGCTCTTTGCTTCGGCGACGGCCCCAAGCTGCTTGCTGTGCGCGAAGTTCTCATGCTCGGCGGCGGCGATCGCGTCCCGGGTCCGGCCAAGCTCGTCGCGGGACTGCCTGACCTTCTGACGGAGCGCCTTGGTCGCCTCGGCGGCAGCCCGAGCCTTGGCGCTTGCCGCGGCACCCTCCGCCTCGGCGGCGGCGAGCCGTGTCTCAGCCTGATGGGCCTCGACTTTCAGGGTCTCGACCCGGCTCCGCTCGATGAGGCGAGCGGCCGCGGCGGCTATGCCCGAGCCGGCGGCGACCGTATAGCCGTCCCAACGCCAGAGATCGCCTTCCCTGGAGACGAGGCGCTGCCCGGGTTTAAGCCTTGCTTGCAGCGCGCTGCCGCTTGCCTGCTCGACGACGCCGATCTGCGCGAGCCGGCGCTGCAACGCTTGCGGTGCCGATACGAATTGGCTGAGCGGTACGGCTCCCGCGGGAAGAGCAGGATCCGGTTCGTCGCCCGCAGTGACCCGCCAATGGGCCGGTGCGGAGTTCCTCGCTGGCCGCGTCGAGATCGTCACCAAGTCCGGCGCCAAGCGCCTGCTCATAGCCTGAGCCGACGCGCACCGCTTCGACGATCGGCGACCAGCCCTTCTGATCGGCGGGCTTGAGCAGCTTCAGCAACGTGGCAAGCTCAGTGTGCAGCTCCTGGGCCTGCAGCTTGAGCCGCGCGGCCTCGGCGCGGGCGTTTGCTTCGCCCGCATGGGCCGCCTCGTCCACACCTTCGGCCGCGGCAAGCTCGGTCTCGAGCGCCTCGACCACGTCAGCGAGCCTTGCGAGGTCGGCGTTGAGGGCAGAGAGATTGGTGTCGGTTACGCTTGCTGCCTCGAGCCTCGCCAACTCCTCGGCAACACTCTTAGACTGGGCCTCTGCCCGCGCCACGCGCTGCTCAAGCTCGGCCTGCTCACTATCGATCCGGCGGCGCTCGGCTCTTGCTCGCGCCAGATCCTCGGTGGCGGCGCCCAAAGCCCCTTCGGCGGCGGCAAGCGCGGCCGCTGCCGCGGCGGCCGCCTCGCGCAATTGCGGCTCCTCATGGTCGCGGGAACTCACTTCCTCCAAACGCCGCGCCTCGTGCTCCAGCCGGCGAAGCTGGCTGTCGGCCTCGGCGATGTGCTCCTCTTCGCGGGCGAGGTCGCGGGAGGCCTGGGCGAGCCGCGTCTCAAGTTCCGCCTGGCGCGCCTTGGCCCGCGCCTCCTCGCGCTCCAGCGCGTCGCGCTCGACGCTCAAGCGATGTAGCACGGCGGCGCGCGTCGCCTCCTCGTCGCGCAAGGGCTGTAGCTTCTCGGCGGCTTCCGCCTGCTGCCGCAGGGCCTCGCCCTCGGCCTTGGTTTCTTGCGCGACGGCGCCGAGCGCCACCTGGAAACTCGCTTCCTCCTGTTCGACATGGGCGCACGCCGCGACCCAGTGCAGGTGGTGCTGCAAGGCTTCCGCCTCGCGGATCTTGCCGGAGAGCTCGCGATAGCGCTGCGCCTGGCGCGCCTGACGCTTCAGCGCCTGCAATTGCGCGCCGAGCTCGCCAATCAAATCGCCCAAGCGTTCGAGATTGGTCTCGGTGGCCCTCAACCTAAGCTCAGCCTCATGGCGCCGGCTATGCAGGCCGGCAATGCCGGCCGCGTCTTCCAGCACGCGGCGGCGCTCCTGAGGGGGAGCGTTGACGATCTCGCCGATGCGGCCTTGCCGCACCAGCGCCGGCGAACGCGTGCCGGTCGCCGCGTCCTCGAACAAGAGGCGAATGTCGCGCGCCCTCGCGTCCTTGCCGTTGACCCGATAGACCGAGCCCACTTCGCGCTCGATCCGCCGAGTCACTTCGAGCATGTCGCTGTCGTTGAATTCGGCGGGCGCCGTGCGGGCGCTGTTATCGACGAACAGCGTCACTTCCGCCGAGTTGCGCGCCGGACGATTTTGCGAGCCGGCGAAGATCACGTCCTCCATGGCGTCGCCGCGCATGCTCTTATAGGAGGTCTCGCCCATCGCCCAACGGAGCGCCTCGAGCAGGTTCGACTTGCCGCAGCCATTCGGTCCAACCACGCCGGTCAGCCCCCGCTCGATCAGGATCTCGGTTGGCTCGGCGAAGGACTTGAAGCCCAGTAGGCGAAGACGGGTGATCTTCACGACGGCATTGCCTTTTAGAATGATGAAAGCGACACGAGGCATCAACGCTCAAAACCCAAAGCGCCGCAGGGTCAGGACGACTTCGGGGCAATCAGAGCCTTGAACTCCTCGAAGGTGACTTCGCCTTGCGCCTTGCGGCCATTGGCGAAGAAGGTCGGCGTGCCGATGACGCCAAATTGCCGCCCCCGCTGCTTCACCTCCGTGAGCCCGTCGATAATGGTTTGATTCGTGAGGCATTTGTCAAACGCCTCGCGCGACATGCCGCTCGACTTGGCCACCGAATAGATGGCGTCTGGGCGGATTTCGAGGCTCACCCATTCGGGCTGGCGCAGCAGGAAATCGTTGAACAAGGCGAAATATTTGTCGGGCGGCGCGCAGCGATTGACGATCGCCGCGGTGCCCGAAGTGTGGCCGATGGGGAACTCCCGGACGATGAAGCGGATCTTGCCGGTGTCGATGAATTCCTTCTTCACGCGGGGGAAGATGTCCCGCTGGAAGTGGGCGCAGTGGGGGCAGGTGAGCGAGGCATATTCGATCACCGTTACCGGGGCATTGGGATTGCCGAGCGCCTGCTCGCCGAGCGGTCCGTCGCGCATCAGCTCCTCGGCCGGCGGCACGTTGAGGGCCTTGTTGGCCGTGGCGTCTGCCGTGACCGCGCCGCCGCCGCAGCCGCACAGCGCCGCCGCTACGGTGATCAGCAGCACTATGGCGGGCGGTCTCATCGGCGTGGAGCCTCCAAGCCCTACTGACCTGGCGGTGTAGCCCCTTCGGTCTTGGCTGGCGGCGGAGCCGCTTCGGTCTTGGCGCCCTCCGTGGGAGCTGGCGGCGGAGCCGCTTCGGTTTTGGCGCCCTCGGTCTGAGCTGGGGGAGCGGTTCCACCGGTCTTGGCGTCGCTGGTCTTGGCGTTGCCGCTTGACGATTCCGTGGGTACCTCACCGAACGCCACCTGGAAGTCTTTGAGCTGATGATCGCCCTTCAGCCGTTTGCCATTGATGAAAAAGGTGGGTGTCGAATCCACCTGGAAGACCTCATTGCCCCGCGTGCGGACGTCCACGATCTTCTTGAACAGATCCTTGTCGGCGAGGCATTTGTCGAACTCCTCCTTGGACATCCCGGCCTGGCGAGCGATCAGCAGGAGCTTGTCCTTCCCTCCGGCGCCGGGGACTGCCCAGTTCTCCTGGGTCGCGAACAAAGCGTCGATCATGGGGAAGTAGCGGTCGTTCCCAGCGCAGCGCGCGAGCATGAAGGCGGCGACCGCGAGATTATCGAGGGGGAACTCGCGCAGGATATATCGAGCCTTGCCGGTGTCGATATATTTGGTCTTAAGTTCGGGCAGGATCGTCGTCTGGAACACGGCGCAGTGCGGGCAGGTCATCGAGGCGTATTCCACGATGGTGTTGGGCGCGTTCGCTGACCCGATAATCATCTCCGGAAGCGGGCCGGGGGCCATGAGGTCCGAAACGCTCGGGTCGACCTTGTCCTTGTCCGCCACCCTCTCATGATGCTGGGTGAATCCGCCGCGGGCGTAATACACGCCTGCCGCCACCGCCGCTGCGACCACCAAGCCGATCAGAATCAGCATGGTCTTGCTGCGGTCGGTCTTCGCCGGCGCTACCGGCTGATCGCCCCTCCCGTCGTTTGCGCTTTTTTCCGATTTATCCGTCACGTGTCCCATCCTTGGTTGACCGCCTACAGTCTTTGGTCAGTTGTTTATGGCAAGAGCGCGAAAAGCGGAAGCCTCTCAAGGCCCCGACTCTTTGCCGCGGATGCGGGTGCCGAGCCGCATCAGAGCGTGTCTCAGGCCCTGATTGGCGATGGTCACGGAGGATGGCAACGCCGTCTCAGCGACCGGTAGAGGAGGGGCGGGGGCATCTTTCACGCTTCGGTTCACCGGCGCCTGCAAGAAGCGCAATTGGGCGATGGCCCGATAGCCGAAATGGGTGTTGACCCGCTCCATGATCTGGTGCGCGCGGTGCTGCACCTCGATCGCCCGCGGACCGTCGACTTTCAGCACCAGGGTGGCGCCTTCGGCCCGCCAGGCACTCTGCGTGCCGGGAGTGGCGGGCGCTTCTCTGTCTTCAAATCTTCGTGGCCACAGCACCTTGTCGGGCATGGTGAAGCGGGCAAGCTCGGCCCCGACCACCGCCGGCCATTCGCTGAAGAGCGCGGTGGTGGCAAAGCCCCTGGCGCGGGCCACGGGGTCGAGCATGCGCGCCACATAGGCGCCGATCGCCCTCGGGCCGCTTACGGTTTTGACCCACGCTTTTCCCTCGTTCTCCGCCATCGGTATCCCGGTCCTTAGCGGTGGACGGCGGATGCGCCTTCCTTGCCTTCGGCTCTGCCCATCCTACACCATGGACGGGGGCGAGGCGCGGACACAAATTGGCGAGGACATGCGGACGAAGGCGGCGGCAAAGAACGAGGACGTGCCAGCGGCGGAAGCGCTTCTCGCCTGGTACGACCGGGAACGGCGGCTCTTGCCATGGCGCGCGAGGCCCGGTGTGACGCCGGACCCCTATGCCGTGTGGCTGAGCGAGATCATGCTGCAGCAGACAACGGTCAAGGCCGTGCTGCCGCGCTATGCTCTATTCTTGCGCCGCTGGCCGGACGTGGCGGCGCTGGCGAGCGCCGAGCTCGGCGAGGTGCTAAGCGCCTGGGCGGGGCTCGGCTATTACGCCCGCGCCAGGAATTTGCACGCTTGCGCGCGGGAGGTGGTGCAACGCTTTAGCGGCCGCTTCCCGGAGACCGAGGCGCTTTTGCGCACTCTGCCCGGCATCGGCGACTATACCGCGGCGGCAATCACGGCAATCGCCTTCGGCGCACATGCGACGCCAGTGGACGGCAATATCGAGCGCGTGGTGGCGAGGGTGTTTGCCCTGACCGCGCCGCTGCCAACCGCAAAACCGGAGATCAAGGTGCTCGCGACGAGCCTGACCCCCAAGACACGCGCAGGCGATTTCGCCCAAGCCCTGATGGATTTGGGCGCTACGATCTGCACCCCGCGCCGCCCGGCTTGCGGCGTCTGTCCATTGCGCCCGGACTGCGCCGCCGACGCCGCCGGCCTCGCCGAAGTCCTGCCCTATCGCGAGGGGAAGACGGAGCGGCCGATGCGGCGGGGCACCGCCTTCGTGGCGCTCCGCGCGGACGGCGCGGTGCTGTTGCGCGAGCGGCCGCTGAAGGGCCTGCTCGGCGGCATGCTGGAAACTCCGTCCTCGCCTTGGGTTGCGACCGACGCGCGAGATCAGTCGAAACTCGATCACGCGCCGCTAAAGGCGCAATGGCGTGAGGTGCCGGGGCTGGTCGAGCATGTTTTCACGCATTTCCATTTGCGGCTTGCCGTCTACCGCGCCGAGGTACCGCTCGATGCGGCACCTGCCAGCGTCGCGTCGCCTGAGCGCTGCCGCTGGGTTCATGCCCGCGACCTGCATGGCGCGGCTTTGCCGAGCGTGATGCGGAAAGTCCTCGCCCATGCTCTGGGGCGAGACGCGCAGAGCCGCCGGGTTAAGCCCGCGGCTCGAGCTGCCGCCGCGCCTGCTCGCGTAAGGCGTCGATCGGTTTGAGCGTACCCTCGGCATCGTAATGCCAGAAGGTCCAGCCATTGCAGGCGGTGGCGCCTTGCACGTAGGCGCCGATCTTGTGGATCGAGCCCTGCGCGCCGGCTGACGCGATGCTGCCATCCGCACGCACTTCCGCCTCGTGCCTTGCGCGCGCGTCATAAAGGACGGTGCCCGGTGAAATGAGCCCGATCTCGACCAGCGCGCCAAAGGGAATGCGGGCCTCGGCCCTTTTGCTCGGCGCGATCTTGAGCGCAGCCGGGTCAAGCGGCGCGCTCGCCGCCACCCGCTCTCTCGCGGCTTCCGCGTAAGCCGCCTCGCGCTCGATGCCGATGAAGCTGCGGCCAAGGCGCTTCGCCGCCGCGGCCGTAGTGCCGGAGCCGAGGAAGGGGTCGAGCACGACATCGCCTTTGTTGCTGGCAGCAAGAATGATGCGGTGAAGCAGCGCCTCGGGCTTCTGCGTCGGATGGGTCTTCCGCCCCGAACCTTGCCGGAGCCGCTCCTGGCCGGAGCAGATCGGGAACAGCCAGTCCGAGCGCATCTGCAACTCGTCGTTCAGCGCCTTCATCGCCTCGTAATTGAAGGTGTAGCGGGCCTTGGGACCCATCGACGCCCAGATCATCGTCTCATGGGCATTGGTAAAGCGGCGCCCCCGAAAATTGGGCATCGGGTTCGTCTTCCGCCAGATCACGTCGTTCAAGATCCAGAAGCCGAGATCCTGCAGCATGGTGCCGACGCGGAAGATGTTGTGGTAGCTGCCGATCACCCACAGGCTGCCGTCAGGCTTGAGCAGGCGGCGGCAGGCTTTGAGCCAGGCACGGGTGAAGTCGTCATAGGCGGCGAAGCTGCCGAACTTGTCCCAATCGTCGTCGACGCCGTCGACCCTTGAGTTATCGGGCCTGAGCAGCTCGCTGTTGAGTTGGAGATTGTACGGCGGATCGGCGAAGACGAGATCGATGCTCTGTTGCGGGAGCCGCGCCAGCTCCTCGATACTGTCGCCGATGATGATCTCGTTGAGCGGAAGCCTTGGCTCCCGCACCCCACCCACACCCATGCCACCAACTCAAGGTTACGCTGACTACACGCATTTCGCTTTCCGCCGGTCTGACCGGCGAGGCAGGGGCCATGCTGAGGGTCCAGGGTAAAGGCGGGCTTAACTGACTGGGGGCTCGTCAGACGCGTTGGCTGCCGTCGATCGAGATCTCTGCGCCGTTGATGTAGCTCGATTGCTCGGTACAGAGGAAATAGATCGCCTTGGCGACTTCCGCGGGCAGCCCGAGCCGCCGCATCGGAATATCGGCAATCAGCTTCTCGGTGCCCGGCGACAGGATCGCCCTGTCGATCTCCCCTGGCGAGTCGCATTCACCCTGATGCCGCGGGGGGCGAAGTCAGCCGCCATCTCGCGCGTCAGCGCCGCCAAGGCTGTTTTCGAGGTGGCATAGGCCGAGCCCGCGAAGGGATGCACCCTCGAGCCGGCGATCGAGCTCACATTGACGACGCAGCCCGCCGCGGCCTCGAGCTCCTCGATGAGCCCGCGTGCGAGCAGGATCGGCGCGGAGAAATTCACATGGAACACCTTCAGCCAGTCATGGTGATCCGTGTCGATGGTGCCGAGGCGACGGCCGTCTTTGCCCTTGGGCGATATCCCCGCATTGCTGACCAGCGCATTGAGGCGTCCGCCTTGAGCCTTCAGCCGGTCCTTCATCACGGCGACGGCCTTCAGCGTATCGTCGGGATCTGCAAGGTCGACTTGGATGTGGTCCTCGGGACCCGCCTCCCAGGGGCAGTCTTCCGGGAAGCCATGGCGCGAGCAGGTGGTCACCCGCCAGCCCGCCGAGGAGAACCGCTTCACCGTGGCGTGGCCGATGCCGCGGCTGGCGCCGGTCAGGATCAGCGTCTTGCGCTCTTCATTCGGAGTTTGCGCCATATCCGGCCTTGCCCGCTTCGTTGCCGCCAGCCGCAGGATAGGATGTGAGGTCCGTCAGGGGTAGAGCCGCGTCTTGATCCAGGCCGCGTCGGGGGTTGGGCGCCGGAACACGATGCGGTCATGCAGCCGGTGGGCACCGCCTGCCCAGAACTCAATCTCGCGCGGCACGACGCGGTAGCCGTGCCAATAAGGCGGTCGCGGGACGTCCTTGCCCTTGAACTCGGCCTCGCGCGCGGCGACCGCAGCCTCGAGGGCCTGGCGGCTCTCGAGCGGCCGGGATTGATTCGACGCCCAGGCGCCGATGCGGCTCTCCCGCGACCGGCTGGCGAAATAGGCATCGGCCTCTTCATCGCTTACCGGCTCGATGTCGCCCCGGATGCGGATCTGCCGGTGCAAGCTCTTCCAATAGAACAGCAGCGCGGCCTTAGCTTCGCCGGCAAGCTCTTGTCCCTTGGCGCTTCCGCAATTCGTGTAGAACACGAAGCCGCGCTCGTCCGCCCCTTTCAGCAGAATCATGCGGACATTGGGCAAACCGTCGGCATCGACGGTGGCGACGGCCATGGCGTTGGGGTCGACGGGTTCGCTCGCGATCGCCTCCTCCATCCAGCTTGCGAAGAGACCAAAGGGTTCCTCGCTTTGCGTGAAATCCGTGGCTTTCTCGGCCGGATTAACGGGCTTGTCTCGATATTGGGTCACCGCCGTGCGCCACCTATGCTGAAAATTTCGCTTTGGGTCTCGAAATGATCCCGCCGCGGAACGGGCGTTTACGTTTTACTCACCCTGATACTGCACCATCGGTCTCGTTGATAGTTGGTGCCGTGGGGTATCTGGCACCAGAGTTGGGGGACGAGTGGTTATGCGTACGTTCCATATGAACGCTCCTATCATCATTGGGGCGGGTGTTCTTGCGGTTTTGCTTGTGGCGCCCGCCCCGACTGCTCTCTATGCCGGGGAGCCTGTGACGCCTGCGGCAGTCGCGGCGGATCCTATGACGACCGCGTCAGTGGTCATCGACACGGAGAGCGCCAAGCAGCCGGCGACCTTTTCCGAGCTTCGCTCGCACCTCGACAGCAGCGACCGCGACCTTGCTCTGAATGCACTCCAGGTGGCTTTAACCGAGCTGAGCGACGGCGCGACTCTGGTGTGGCGCAGGCCGTCCCGGGAGCTGACCGGGGTGATTAAGCCCGTCTCGGCGTTTCGCGATGACGAGGGCAGGGTCTGCCGGCACCTCATTTATTCACTGTCGCTCGGTACCTATGTGCGGCAGGTCGAGGGCATCGCCTGCCGCGGGGCGGACGGCAACTGGTCGCTCTCGGGCTAGCCATCGCGTGAGCAGCGGCTGCGAACTCCATACCCCCTTGTGGGGAAGTCCGGCAGTGCCAGAGGTGATGCCGAGGTGGGGATCTACTGCAACTATTCTCTGTGCGCGTCACCCCACCCGGCCGACAGCAAGCTGTCGGCCACCCTCCCCATCAAGGGGAGGGATGGGAGGACGCGGACGCGGTAGGCCCACCTTCCCAACCGCGCCGATTGGCCTCAATTGCCTGAAGTGAAAAGCCTTCCGGCCTGATGGGTGGCACTCTATAAAGCGCCATCAATGTTGAGCTGGAGGGTCAATGGCCGAAGCGCCCAAGCTAATGGCGGGCAAGCGGGGCATCGTGCTCGGCGTCGCCAACAACCGCTCGATCGCCTGGGGCATCACCAAGGCCTGTTGCGATAGCGGCGCCGAGATCGCGCTCACTTATCAGGGCGACGCCATCAAAAAGCGGGTCGAGCCGCTCGCGGCCGAGATCGGCTCGAAGCTCGTGCTGCCTTGCGACGTCACCGACGAGGCGAGCGTCGAGGCGGTGTTCAGCGAGCTCGCCCGGGCCTGGGGCAGCATCGACTTTCTGGTGCACGCCGTCGCCTTCTCCGACAAGCAAGAGCTCGACGGGCGCTATGTCGACACGAGCAAGGACAATTTCGTCCAGACCCTGCTCGTCTCCTGCTACTCCTTCACCGCGCTCGCCAAACGCGCCGAGGCTCTGATGCCGAATGGCGGGTCGCTGCTCACGCTCACCTATTACGGCGCCGAGAAAGTCATGCCGCATTATAATGTGATGGGCGTGGCCAAGGCAGCGCTCGAATCGAGCGTCCGTTATCTCGCCGCAGACCTCGGCAAGCAGAGCATCCGCGTCAATGCCATCTCGGCCGGGCCGATCAAGACGCTGGCGGCCTCCGGCATCGCCGACTTCCGCTATATCCTGAAATGGAACGAGTACAACTCGCCGCTCCGGCGCACCGTGTCGATCGAGGATGTCGGCGGCGGGGCGCTTTACCTCCTCTCCGACCTCGGCCACGGCGTTACCGGCGAGATTCTTCATATCGATGCCGGCTATCACGTGGTCGGCATGAAGAACGAGGATGCCCCGGATATCTCCGTGGCCAAGGAGTAGTGCAGAGGCGTTGCCCCTCGAGACGGTGCCAAGGCGCCTCCTTTAGGGTGAGGGTCCTCCTCATGCTGAAGGCCGCCGAAGGCGGTGTCTCGAAGCATGAGGCCGTAAGGCCCGACGCATCCCTCATTTGACCCTTTCCGCGGCCTTAACTACAAGCGGGCTAGGCTCAAGCCCATGTCGCACAACACATTCGGCCATCTGTTCCGCATCACCACCTGGGGCGAGAGCCATGGGCCGGCGATCGGCTGCGTGGTCGATGGCTGCCCGCCTGGCATTCCGCTCGAAGTGGCCGACATCCAGACCTATCTCGACAAGCGGCGGCCGGGCCAGTCGCGCTACACCACGCAGCGCCAGGAGCCGGATCAGGTGCGCATCCTGTCCGGCGTCTTCACCGAGGAAGCCTCGGGCGAACAGGTGACCACCGGCACGCCGATCGCGCTCGAGATCGCGAATGTCGACGCGCGCTCCAAGGATTATAGGGACATCAAGGACAAGTTCCGCCCCGGCCACGCCGATTACACCTATCTCGCCAAATATGGCGTGCGCGATTGGCGCGGCTCCGGCCGTGCGAGCGCGCGCGAGACCGCCTCGCGCGTGGCGGCAGGTGCCGTTGCGCGGAAAGTGGTGCCGGGATTGCGCGTGCGGGGCGCGCTAGTGCAGGTCGGGCCCCATGCCATCGACCGCCGCACCTGGGACTGGTCGGAGGTGGAGCGAAATCCCTTCTTCTGCCCGGACGCCAAGATGGTGAAGCGCTGGGCGGACTTCCTCGACAAGGTGCGGAAGGACGGATCGTCTTGCGGCGCGATTGTTGAAGTCGTGGCCGAAGGCGTGCCGGCGGGACTTGGCGCGCCGATCTACGGCAAGCTCGATCAGGATATTGCGAGTGGTCTGATGAGCATCAACGCGGTGAAGGGCGTGGAAATTGGCGCGGGCTTCGCCGCGGCGGCGTTCTCCGGCGAGGAGAATGCCGATGAGATGCGCATCGGCGCCGACGGCGCGCCGGAGTTCCTGTCGAACAATGCGGGTGGCATCCTTGGCGGTATCTCGACCGGCCAACCGGTGGTCGCGCGCTTCGCAGTCAAGCCCACCTCCTCGATCCTGACGCCTCGCCGCACGGTGGACAGCGCCGGCAACGAGACCGAGGTCGTGACCAAGGGGCGCCACGATCCTTGCGTCGGCATCCGCGCCGTGCCGATCGGCGAGGCCATGCTCGCCATCGTGCTCGCCGATCATTATCTCCGCCACCGCGGTCAGACTGGTAAGGGCTAGCCGTTCTCCGTGGCGCGCTACCACAACATCGTCATCCTGACCGGCGCTGGGCTGTCCGCCGAGAGCAGGCTTGGGACCTTCCGTGGGCAGGGCGGGCTCTGGTCGAATTTCAGAATTGAGGACGTTGCGACGCCGGAAGCCTTCGCGCGCGATCCGGTCCGCGTGCATGAGTTCTACAATCTTCGCCGCAGCTGGCATAAACAGGCGCGCCCCAACGCAGCCCATCTCGCCCTTGCCAAGCTCGAGCATGAGCATGACGGCAACGTGTTGACCGTCACCCAGAACATCGACGCGCTGCACGAGGCGGCCGGCACAAAGAACCTCATTCATATGCATGGCCAGCTCGAGCGTGCACTGTGTGCCGCGTGCGGGGTAAGCGCGCCATGGACAGAGGATCTGTCCATCGAGACACTCTGCCTGAGGTGCGGGCAAGCCGCCATGCGCCCCCGACGTCGTCTGGTTCGGCGAGATGCCGCGCGAGATGGAGCGCCTCTATCAGGCGCTTGGCGCCTGCGACCTGTTCATCTCTATCGGCACGAGCGGCACGGTTTACCCGGCGGCAGGCTTCGTGCTCGAGGCCCACGCCGCCGGCGCTCATGCCGTCGAGTTCAATCTAGAGCCCTCCGACGGCGCCGATCTGTTCTTTGAGCGGATCGAAGGTCCTGCCACCGAAATCGTCCCGGCTTACGTGGACCGCCTGCTCTCAACTTAAAAGAGCCTCGTCATGGCCGGCCATGACAGCTGCTTTGGCACCTACCGCTCAAGAACCGCGACGAGCTCGATGTGCGGCGAGAACAGGAATTGGTCGACGGGGACGACGCGGGTGATGCGGTAGCCACCTTCGACCAGGATGCGCAAATCTCGCGCGCAAGTCCCAGGATTGCAGGAGACCATGACAATCCTCGGTACTTTCGAGGCCGCGAGCGCCTCCGCTTGTGCGCGCGCCCCGGCCCGTGGCGGATCGAGCACCACCGCATCGTAGCGGGCGAGCCCCTTCACGCTGACAGGCGCGCGGAACAAGTCGCGGGCATAAGTCCGTATCGGCTTCAGCTTGTACGTGGTCCGCGCCGCGTCGGCGAGCGCTCCCGTAGCCGCCTCGCCCGCTTCGAAGGCATCTACTTCGGCGCGGGCGGCGAGCGCGAAGGTGAAGGTGCCGATGCCGGCAAAGAGGTCGGCGATGCGCTTCGCGCCTGCCGTCGCCTCCATCACCAGCGCCACGAGGATCGCCTCCGCCTCCCGCGAGGCTTGCAGGAAGGCGCCTGGCGGCAGCTTCACGTGCGCGCCTGACAGAGTGACCAGAGGCTCGCCCTGCAGCGTCAGGCTCTCGCTATCCACCGTGACCCGCGCCAGCCCGAGGCTCGCGCCGCTCGCGGCGAGCCCCGTCAGCAGCGCGGGCGAGGGCCGGGCGCCTTCGAGCGCCAAATCGAGGCCAGTGTCGGTCTCTGTCAGACTGACGCGGGTTTCGCCCTTTCGCGCGCCGAGCGGCGCAAGCGCGGCCTTGAGCTTGCCGAGCCGCGACGCGATCCCGGGGCTGAGCACGGGACAGGCCGCGATGTCGATGATCGCGTGCGAGCGTGCGGCCCGGTAACCGAAGGCAACACCTTGCCCGGTCCTGGCCAATGCGAAACTCGCACGCCGCCGGCTTGCCAGCGGCACCGGGCGCACCGGCTCGACCGGCGCCTCCAGCCCACGCGATGCGAGCGCGGCGATGACTTGCTCGCGCTTCCAGGCGAGATAGGCCCTTGCTTCCATATGCTGGAGCGCGCAGCCGCCGCAGATGCCGAAATGGGGGCAGACCGGCGCCACGCGGTCCGGGCTCGGCTCGATGATGGCAATGGCCTCCGCACGGGTTTCGCTTGGCCCGACCGAGACCTTGACCAGTTCACCCGGCAGCGTGAAGGGCACGAAGACCGGCCCATCCGGACCTTGCGCAACGCCATCGCCTTGCGCGCCGAGACGCTCGATCCGGACGTCAAGCTCCACGTCGAGCTCCATGGCGCGCGCCGATCAGCACTTCCTCATTGCCGCTGCCGCCAGGAATGGGGGAGGGCATCTCCGCGAACACCGTCCAGCCGGGCAAGGCATCAATGAACGCCCGCACCTCCGCCACGGCTCTGGCACGCGCCTCGGCCTCGCGGACGATGCCGCCTTTGCCGACCGCCTCGCGGCCGGCCTCGAATTGCGGCTTGACCAGCGCCACGAGCCAGGCGCCGGGCGCCGCAAGGCGGAGCGCGGCGGGCAGGGCCTTGGTGAGGCTGATGAAGCTCACATCGGCGACCAGCGCGCCGACCGGAAGCGTGATGACCGAAGCCTCGAGGCTCCGCGAATCGGTTGCCTCCAGCACCACCACGCGGGGGTCCTGGCGAAGTTTCGGGTGCAGCTGGTCGCGGCCGACATCGACGGCAAAGACTTTAGCCGCTCCGCGGGCCAGCAGCACTTCGGTGAAGCCGCCGGTCGAGGCGCCGATATCGAGCGCGATCAGGCCCTTAGGATCGAGCCCGAAGGCATCGAGCGCGGCGGCGAGCTTCAGTTCGCCGCGGGAGACGAAGGGCGAGGCGTCCGCGCTCACCGCCAAATCCGAATCAGGCGTGACCATCTGCCCGGGCTTCAGGGCCGTCACGCCGCCGACGCTGACCGAGCCGAGGCGGACAAGGTCCGCGGCGCGGGAGCGTGTGGCCGCCAGGCCCTTATCCACCAATAATCGGTCGAGCCGCTTTTTTTTGTAGATGGTCATAAGCGCATCTCATACAATTCTACCTGCGTCGGGGAATCTCGCGCGCGGATGACGAACCGGGAGCGGACGGCACCCCCAACTATACTGCGAAGCGCACCGCTCGGCGCGCACTCGCGGAGGTCTCGTGAGCCAGAATCCGACGGCTTACCTCACCGATAAATGTGAAGTCCGAAATCGTGACGTGGCGGGTGGCAAGGCCGTGGTTGCTCGAGAACTCATCGAGCCCGGCGAGGTCATCGCTGTGTGGAGCGGACGCATCGTATCCGCCGAGGAGCTCGACGATCTGTCCGCCGAGATCCGCCGTCACACCGTGCAGGTGGAGGAGGGGCTTTACCTCGCCTCGCTCTCTGCTGACGAGCCGCCGGACTACATCAACCACTCTTGCGATCCGAATGCGGGTCTCGCCGGGGAGATCACCATCGTCGCCATGCAGACGATCCACCCCGGCGATGAGGTCACCATCGACTATGCGATGTGCGACGGCTCGCCCTATGACGAGTTCGATTGCGCCTGCGGCACGGCTTGCTGCCGCGGCCGCGTGACGGGCGACAACTGGCGCAACCCACTGCTGTGGGAGCGCTATGGCGGGCATTTCTCACCCTATTTGCTGCGCCGCATCGCGGCCCTGCAACGTGAGCAAGCCCCAGCGCGCCTCCGCCGCAAGCGGAGCGCGCTTCGCCTCGTGCATGGAGCGAGCGGCAATCCCGCATGAGCGCATCTTCTGACGATTCCCAGGATCGACCCATGACGGCGACGAGCGGCAACGCCTCCCGCCGGCCTCCGCTAGGACAAGGAGAGCGGCAATGATGCTCGTCCGGACATATCTTGGGCCGAGCGAGATTCAGGGGCTAGGCGTCTTTGCCGGCGAGTTCATTCCCGGCGGCAGCCAGATGTGGGCACTGAACCCGAAATTCGACATCTTCGTCCATGTGAGCGAGCTGGCGAAGCTGCCGGCGCATATGCATGACTACGTGGCCCACTACAGCTATCCCCACCTCGAATTGCCGGGCGTCAGGATCATCGACTGCGACGACGGCAAGTTCATGAATCACAGCGAGCAGCCGAACACCGATTTCTGCGTCTTCGACAAGGGCTACGCACTGACCGACATTGCCGTAGGCGAGGAGATCACTTGCAACTACTACGAGTTCGACCCGTCCTTTAGAGGGTTCGGTCCGTCAAGCTCCTTGGAGATGGCCGTGACCGCGATGCAGGAGGCCGAATTCTCCTCAAGCGTGCGGACGCGCCCCTAAGCGCTTGCGGCGGTGACTCACGCCTTCAAAACTTGGCAATTTGCCAAGATTGCCATCCTCGACTAGCAACACCATGGCAAGGCCCTCTATGGCCAGTCGGTATGAGTTTGTCGCGGAAGGTGAACCCCAGCCCATGTTTAGGCATCTCGCAACGATGGTGAACGCCAAAGCGCGTCTGCTCGTGACCTGTGCTCTCTTCGCCGCTGCGGCGCCGCTTGCTACCCCTGCCGGTGCCGCAGAGACGTCGATCTGGGCGGAGAGATCGAATGGCGGCTTGACCACGCTTGCTTATGGCCCGCTCGATCCGGCCATCAATCCGCTTTTCCTTCTCTCATGTTTCAGCGACATGAGCATCGTCGTCCTCGACGTGCATAAAGAGGTCGTCGGCGTCGCGACCGGTAAGCCCCTCACCATCGAGCTATCCTCCGCCAACGCAAAGGCCCCGATCGAGGGTGAGGTGGCGCAGGACGAAACGAGCGGCACGACCTTCGGCGAGGCGAGCGACATCAGGCTGAAGCCCTTGTTGGACGTGCTTCGCGACGCAGGATCGTTGACGCTAAAAATGGGTGAAACCACCGCCACGCTGTCTGACCAGGGTAGGTCGGACGCAGTCTCCGAATTCAGCAAAAACTGCACCATCGAATAGTCAGGCGGCTCGGAGAGCCCGGCGGCGATCGGAGCTGAGATAAGCGCCGGCAGGGGAAGCTACGCGGGTGAGGCCAGGCGCACGGTCTCGGCGGTGCTCAGGTCCTTGCCGAGCGCTGCAAACACCGCGGCGACGATGCCCGAGGCGTTGAGACCGGCCTTCTCATACATCACTTGCGGCTTGCTTTGCTCGATGAAGCTGTCGGGCAAGGTCAGGGTGCGGACCTTGAGGCCGCGGTCGAGCAGGCCCTCGCGGGCGAGAAGCTGCAAGACTTGCGATCCGAAACCACCGCTCGAGCCTTCCTCGATGGTGATCAGCACCTCATGGTGGCGGGCGAGCTGCCGCACCAGGTCTTCATCGAGCGGCTTGGCGAAGCGCGCGTCGGCGACGGTGGTGGAAAGTCCAAAGCCCGCGAGCTGGTCGCTGGCGCGCAACGCCTCGCCGAGCCTGGCGCCAAAGGACAAGAGCGCCACGGCCGAGCCTTCGCGCAAAACTCGTCCCTTACCCAGGGGCAGCACGTCGCCCCGTTTCGGCAGAGGAGCGCCGCTCCCTTCGCCGCGCGGATAACGGAAGGCCGACGGGCGGTCGTCGATCGCCGCCGCCGTCGCCACCATATGCATCAGCTCGGCCTCGTCGGCAGCCGCCATCACCACAAAGCCAGGCAGGCAGGAGAGAAAGGCGACGTCGAAGGCGCCGGCATGGGTCGGACCGTCGGCGCCGACCAGCCCGGCCCGGTCGATGGCGAAGCGCACCGGCAGATGCTGGATGGCGATGTCGTGGACCACCTGATCGTAGGCGCGCTGGAGGAAAGTCGAGTAGATGGCGGCGTAGGGCTTGAAGCCCTCCACGGCGAGGCCTCCGGCGAAGGTCACCGCGTGCTGCTCGGCGATGCCCACGTCGAAGCACCGCTCTGGAAAGACTTCGGCGAAACGGTTAAGCCCGGTGCCTGAGGGCATCGCCGCGGTAATCGCCACGATCTTGTCGTCGGCCCGCGCCTCCTCGATTAGCGCATTGGCGAAGACGCGCGTATAGCTCGGCGGCCCGCCGCTCGAAGGCTCTTGCGCGCCGGTGACGACGTTGAAGCGGCCGACCCCATGGAACTTGTCGGCGGAGGTCTCGGCCGGCTCGTAGCCCTTGCCCTTCTGCGTGACCACATGGATCAGGATCGGACCGTTCTCCGTGTCGCGCACATTGCGCAGCACCGGCAGCAGATGATCGAAATTATGCCCGTCGATGGGACCGACGTAATAGAAGCCGAGCTCCTCGAACAGCGTGCCGCCGGTCCAGAAGCCCCGCGTATATTCCTCGGCGCGCGCTGCCCGGCGCTCCCAGCCCTTGGGGAGGATCTTGGCGAGCTGCTTCGCCCAATTGCGTAGCTGCCGGTAGGTCTCGCCGGAAATGAGGCGCGCAAGATAAGCGCTCATGGCGCCGACCGGGGGCGCGATCGACATGTCGTTGTCGTTGAGGATCACGATCAGCCGCGAGTCCATGGCGCCGGCATTGTTCATCGCCTCATAGGCCATGCCCGCGCTCATCGCGCCGTCGCCGATCACGCAAACCACATTGTGCTTCTTGCCGGCGAGGTCGCGCGCGACCGCCATGCCAAGTCCGGCCGAGATCGAGGTCGAGGAGTGGCCTGCGCCAAAGACGTCGTATTCGCTCTCGCCGCGCTTGCAGAAGCCGGACAGGCCCCCGGGCTGACGCAAGGTGCGGATGCGGTCGCGCCTGCCGGTCAGGATCTTATGGGGATAGCTCTGATGGCCGACATCCCAGATGAGCCTGTCGTCGGGGGTGTTGAACACCTTGTGCAGCGCGATGGTGAGCTCGACCACGCCAAGCCCGGCGCCAAGATGGCCGCCGGTCACCGAGACCGCGTCGATGGTCTCTTGGCGAAGCTCTGCCGCGAGCTGCAGCAGCTCGTGATCCTCGAGCGCCCGCAGCTCTTCAGGAGTGCGCACCCGGTCAAGCAGCTTCGTTGGGCTTTCGGCGCTCATTCGCTCCCCGCGCGAAATAGAGGAAATTGGCTCGGATTTTCGCTTCTATGACAGGACCTCTACCGGCCCGGGCCTTAGGTTTCAACTAGCCTAGCAGCTCGCGCCAAGTGTGTCATGGAACCATGGGTTCAGACGCGACCATAGTCGAGGTGCCGAAGCCGCCCAAACGGCGGCTTCCCTTCCCCTTGCTGATCACGCGCATGCTTGCCAATCCGGTCGCGAGCTGGGCCGAGGACTTCTATGACGGGCCAATCGTGGTCTACCGCACGCTCGGCCTCGAGGTCGTCTTCGTCATGGATCCTGAGCTGATCCAGCAGATCCTGCTCGACGACAGCGAGAGCTACACCAAAAGGCCTCTCTACGATTACGTGCTGGGCGGCGCGGGCGGCAAGGGGCTGCTGATCGCCGAAGGCGACGATTGGCGCTGGCAGAGGCGCATTGCGGCGCCGCTGTTCAGGTCCGAGGAGTTGCTCGCGCATGTGCCCGCCTTCGCCGAAGCCTGCGCGCTGGTGCTTGCCCGCTGGAAGGAGGCGGGGCCTAGCTCACTTCAGACCCATCGGCCGGGATATGACGAGCGCGGCCATGCAGGCGCTGCAGGACACGATCTTGGGCGCCGATCTCGGTGTCGAAGACCGCAAAATGATCGCGGACGCGGGCACCGCCTTCCTACAGCCGACGCCGTGGAAGATCGCGCTCGCCTCGCTGAAATTGCCCACCTGGATTCCGCATCCCGGCAGCATCGGCATGTGGCGAGCCGCGAGGAACCTGCGCAGGGTGGCGGAGCGGGTGCTGGCGAGCCGCCGGCAGGGCCATGGCGATGACGCCGCCCTGCTCGGGAGATTAGTGTCGGCACGCGATCCCGGAACGGACGGCAAGATGCCGGACAGCCTGATCATCGACAACGTCGTCACCTTCCTGATGGTCGGCCAGGAGACGACGGCACAGGCCCTCACCTGGATGCTCTATCTGCTCGCGCTGCTCCCGGAGTGGCAGGAGAAGGTCCGCGAGGAGGTGACACGCGTCGCCGGGCAAGGAACCTTGGACCGAGATCAGGTCCACCAGTTGCCGGTGTTGGAGAGTGTGTTTCTGGAAGCCATGCGGCTTTATCCGCCGGCACCAAGTCTCATGCGCATCGTAACGAGGCCGGTGAAGCTCGGCGACGTCGAGCTCGCTCCTGGCGCGACCATCAACATCCCCATCTATGTGGTCCATCGCCACCGACGGCTTTGGCAAGACCCGCTTCGGTTCGATCCTTCGAGGTTTGATCCTGAGCGAAAGGCCGCGCGTCACCGTTGCGCCTATATGCCGTTCAGCACCGGCCCGAGAAACTGCATCGGTGGGACCTTCTCCATGCTCGAAGTGAAGACGATGCTCGCAACGTTGCTCGCCCAAGCAAGATTCGATTTGCCTGATCGGGAGTTACCCTTGCCGCTTGCCCGCATCACGCTCCGCCCCGAGCAGGGGTTAAGGCTTAAAGTGACGATGCTGCGCTAACCTCCAGGCAAGAAATCGCTTCTCGGCATCGTCCATTTTCCCATAAGCTCGCCGCGAGCTTGGGGGGACGGCCGTGGAAGGCGTCGTTCTGTCAGGGGCCCGTGCGACTGCGGAAGATTTCGACGCCGCGAAGCGGGAGGTGCGACGCGCGGTCGAAGATTTCCTCGGCCAGGTCTTTGCCCGACAGCCGGATACCGAGGTCGCCCATGCCGCCCGCTATGCGGCCCTTGGCGGCGGACATCGCTGGCGCGCACTGGTCGCCGTCGCCGCCGGCCAAATCTTTCGCGCCGATGCGCGGCACCTCGTCTTACCCGCGGCCTGCGGCGTGGAGCTGGCGCACAAGGCTTCGCTCGTGCTCGACAATCTGCCGAGCATGGACGACGCTGCGGTCAGGCGCGGCAAGCCCTGCACCCATCGCGTCTTTCCGGCTTGGGCCGCCGACATGGTCCCGGTGTTCTTGGTGACGCTCGCCTATCAGATCAGCCTCGACATCCCACTCGTGCCTGCGAGCTTCCGCATCAAGGCGGCGCTCGAGCTCAGCGATGCCGGACTGATAATGATCCAGGGACAAGTTCACGACATGCGCCAGGATCTGGAGGAGGGAACGGCCGAGGAGGCGCTTGCTCCGCTGCTATCGGCTGAAGAGTGCGTCGCTCTATGGAGCCGCGGCCAAGATGGGTGGCATTCTGACCGGCGCGGATGATGCCGAAGCCGCAAGCCTTGAGGCGGCTGGCATCGATCTCGGTTACTCCTACCAATTCCTCGACGATGTTGCCGATGTCGAGGCCGGTGTGGCGGAAGTTGGCAAGGAGCAGGGCAAGGACGCGGCCAAATGCACCGCGGTGGACCTGTTTGGCGTGGAGGGCGCGCGGGCGAAGGCCTTTGAGTTTCAGGCACGAAGCCTTGCGCATCTCGAGCGGTTTGGCGCAGAAGCCGATTGGCTGCGCAATCTCGTCTGCGAGGCGAGCTGGAAAGCGAGCTAGTCCTCGACGTCAAGCGGCTCGGTGCCGGCCGGCTGGCCACCCGCGTTTAGGGAGATTTTCTCCACCTTGGCCTCGGCCTTGCGCAACAGCGCATCGCAATGGGCCTTCAGCGCCTCGCCTCGCTCATAGATCAGGATCGAGCGCTCCAGCTCCACATCGCCCTTCTCCAGACGGTCGACGATGGCTTCGAGCTCCTTCAGCGCCTGCTCGAAGCTCAGATCCTTGATGTCGGTGTATTCGGACGATTCGGCCATAAGCTGGCTTAGCCCTTCGGAGCGGCAAGGTTCAAGAGGCAGCCTGCATTAGCACCTCGACATGGGCGGCGGTGGAGCGCCCCAAGGCTTGGAGATTGTAGCCGCCCTCGAGCGTGGAGACGACCCTCCCGCCGGCATGCTTCTCGGCCATCTCCAACAGTTTTTCCGTCACCCAGGTGAAATCGGACTCGTTGAGCTCGATCTGCGCCAGCGGGTCGTCGCGATGGGCGTCGAAACCGGCCGAGATGATCAAAACGTCCGGCCCGAAATTGTGCAAAGCGGGCAGGATCCGCGTGAGGAAGGCCTCCTGGAAGTGCCGGCGGCCATCACCGGCCTTGAGCGGGGCATTGACGATATTTCCCACGCCCGTCTCGCTTAGGTCTCCGGTGCCGGGGAAGAGCGGCATCTGATGTGTCGAGCCGTAGAACAAATCCTTGTCCGCCCAGAAGGCGGCTTGCGTGCCGTTGCCGTGATGCACGTCGAAATCGACCACCGCCACGCGCTCGGCGCCATGGGCGGCGCGGGCATGGAGCGCGGCGATCGCCACGGTGTTGAACAGACAGAAACCCATGGGGCGTGACGGCTCGGCGTGGTGCCCCGGCGGCCGGACGGCGCAGAAGGCATTCTTGACCGCGCGCGTCATGACCTGATCGACGGCATGGACCGCGGCGCCGGTGGCGCGGAGCGCCGCCTCCCAGCTACGCGGTGACATCACCGTGTCGGGATCGAGCCAGATGCGGTCGTGTTTCGGCGTAGCGGCGCGGATCGCCTCGACATAGCCGGCTGGATGCAGTCGCTCGATTACCGCGAGATCGGCAAGCGGCGCCAGCTCGCGCTGCAAGCCGCCGAACACATCGGCCGACAGCGCGTCCTCGATGGCGCGCAAGCGGTCCGCCCGCTCGGGGTGGCCTTGGCCGGTGTCGTGCAGAAGGCAGGCGGGATGAGTGAGGAGGAGGGTGGGCACACCCACCGTACTAATGGTCCGCTCTTGCTTTGTAACCATACTTTTCAAGGCGGGAGCGTGCTTTGCTCAGCTCCTCGGTGGTGAAAAGTTCATGCCACTTTGGGTTCTCCACGACCATGGCTTCGACGGTTAGGTCGAGACGACCTCGCTCATAAAGGTGCGTATAGCCATCGGAAGGGTTTGCTGAATTAATGAGATACTTCGCGGTTGCGAGTCCGCCTCGATCGCCTACCATTTGCAGGAAGATAGCCGCGTATCGAACCTCGGATTTGGCCCGCCGATAGATCTCGATCATGGCGAGATCGAATTGCCTCGAAAAGGTCTTTCATGCCCACCGGAAGCCCTCGGCGCTAGCCTTCATAGTTGCAAACGCGGTCGCGTGCGCGATGAGGTCTATTGGGATGTCGATGGCTTCGGCGCCGTCCACTTCCAACAGGTCGGCGATGATCGCCGGCAGTTTTTTGACCAGCTCTTCGAGGGTGTCGGCCTCTGCATTCAAGCCGTCGACGTCACTGCTCTCGACAAAACCAAACGCCAGCCTCGGCATCGCGGGACGGCGTTAACAAGGATGCGATCGCGCGGCATAAGAACCTTATCCGATCATGGTAATAATGCCGCACATCATCATATAAGCGCGATCACTGGCCAACAAAGGCTTTCGCGAGTTTAACCATGGCGATCGTTGCTGCCACGAATGAAGCTATTGAGCGCGCTGCGCAGGCGCTGGCGCGGGGCGAGATCGTCGCCTTCCCGACCGAGACCGTCTATGGGCTCGGCGCCAACGCGCTCGACGCTTCCGCCGTAGCTAAGATCTTTGCCGCCAAGGAGCGTCCCCGTTTCAACCCGCTGATCGTGCATGTGCTTGGGCTGGATGAGGCGGAAGCCTATGCCGAGGTCAGCGACACGGCGCGGAGGCTGGTGGAGGCTTTCTGGCCCGGGCCTTTGTCTCTCGTGCTGCTGCGCCGCGCCAACAGCGGCATTGCCGATCTCGCGAGCGCTGGCCTCGACACCATCGCGCTCCGCGCGCCGAGCCATCCGGTCGCCCGCGCGCTGCTTGCCGCAGCCAAGCTCCCCATCGCCGCACCGAGCGCCAATCGCTCTGGACGCATCAGCCCGACCACCGCCGCCCATGTCGAGGCCGAGCTCGGGCATCTGCCGACTATGATCCTCGACGGGGGGCCATGCTCGCTCGGGCTGGAGTCGACGGTGCTTGGTATCGAGGGTGACGACGTCACCCTGCTTCGCCTTGGCGCGTTGCCGCGGGAGGAGATCGAGAGGGCGCTCGAACGGCCTCTTACCGCGCCAGCCTCGTCACGCGTGGCATCGCCGGGGCAGCTTGCCGTCCACTACGCGCCGAGCACGCCGCTTCGCCTGGAGGCAAGGGAGGTGTGCAAAGGAGAGGCCTTGCTTGCCTTCGGCCCGGACGCACCGAAGGTCGATGGCCCCATGTTCAATCTCAGCCCGCGCGGCGACCTTAACGAGGCCGCGGTGAATTTCTTCGCCGCGCTCCGCAGCCTCGATGCGGCAGGCGGACCGGCGATTGCCGTGATGCCGATCCCGAATGAAGGTCTCGGCGAAGCGATCAACGACCGTCTAATGCGCGCCGCCGCTGGCCACGCCGAGGACGCGCGGGTGCCGGACCCGCGTCCGGCTCTTGCCTCCCCATGACGCATGACCGACAGTCGTTTGTACGTCCGAGCCAAGCCACGCTCGACGCGCTGGTGCGCAGCGTCGGCGAGGCGCACGCGATCCGCGACGCCGCTGCCATGGCACCCTATCTCGTCGAATGGCGCGACCGCTATTTGGGCAACGCTGCACTGGTGCTCAAGCCGGGATCGACGGCGGAGGTCGCGGCGATCCTCAAGCTCGCCAACGAGACGCGCACCGCCATCGTGCCGCAAGGCGGCAATACCGGGCTGGTTGGCGGGCAAATCCCCTTCGAGAGCGGTCACGAGGTGGTGGTGAGCATGGAGCGCCTCACCCATGTTCGCGACCTCGACCTCGGCGGCAACACCATGACGGTCGAGGCTGGGCTGGTGCTGGCGCAAGCGCAAAGCGTGGCCGCGAGTGCAGGCCGCCTTTTCCCCTTGAGCCTCGCTTCGGAGGGCAGCTGCCAGATTGGCGGCGTGCTTGCCACCAATGCCGGCGGCATGGCCGTGCTGGCCTACGGCAATGCGCGCGATCTGACGCTCGGGCTCGAGGTTGTGCTGGCCGATGGCAGCGTGTGGAACGGATTAAAGGCGTTGCGCAAGGACAATAGCGGCTACGATCTCAGGGATTTGTTCATCGGCTCTGAGGGCACCCTCGGCATCATCACCGCCGCCCTGTTGCGCCTGTTCCCCAAACCGGTGCAGACAATGACGGCGTTCGCCGGGCTCACCCAGCTTGACGACGCGGTAGCCTTCTACTCCCGCGCCTATAACCTTGCCGGTCCGGCACTGACGGTGTTCGAGCTGATGCCGCGCATCGGTCTCGACTTCGTGCTGCGGCATGGCAGCAAGACGCGTGACCCGCTCGATGCGCCGCATCCCTGGTATGTGCTGTTCGAATTGTCGAGCCCGCGGGACGGCGACGAGGTCGCCCGCCTCGCCGAGACGCTGCTCGCCCAGGGCATCGAGGCGGGAGAGCTTAAGGACGCCGTGCTCGCATCCTCGCTCGTGCAAAGCCGCGAGCTGTGGCGCTTACGCGAGCTGATGAGCGAGGTGCAACGCCAAGAGGGCGGCAGCATCAAGCATGACGTGGCGGTACCGGTGGCGCGCGTGCCGGAGTTCATCGCCCGCGCCGATCAGCTCGTCGAGTTGATGGTTCCGGGAGCCCGGCCGGTGCCCTTCGGCCATCTCGGCGACGGCAACATCCATTACAATGTGAGCCAGCCACCCGCCATGGACCGCAGTGTGTTCCTGTCCAATTGGGAGGCGCTCAATGCCGCCGTGCATGAGATCGTGCTCGAACTCGGCGGCTCGATCAGCGCCGAGCACGGCATCGGCCGCTTGAAGCGCGATCTGTTGCCCCACGCCAAGCAGCCGCTCGAGCTTGAGCTGATGCGGAAGATCAAGGACGCCTTCGACCCGAACGGCATCCTCAACCCCGGCAAGCTGCTCTAGAGCAGCCGGAGCTGCAAGGGCTCCTGCACGCCGGGCTCGTCGCGGCGGGAATCGTTGAGCTTCGGATGCATCTCGATGGCTTCGAACAAATCGTCGGGCGCGGGCTGCAACAGTTGCGACCCCGCCTCCGGCTTGGTCGCCTCGCAGTCGAGCCAAGCCTCGAAGTGCTCGGGGCCGAGCACCACCGGCATGCGGTCATGTAGCGGGGTCACGGTGGCATTGGCGGGGCAGGTGATGATGGCGACGGTGTCCATCTCGCTGCCGGCTTTGTCCCGCCAGCGCTCCCAAATGCCGGCAAAGGCGATCAGGCCGCCATGGCGCGGGCGGAGCAGGAAGGGCCGCCGCGCGCCCTTCGGTCCGGTCCATTCGTAAAAACCGTCGGCGGGCACCAGGCAACGGCGCTTGGCGTAGGCCTGGCGGAAGGCTGGTTTGGTCGCGATGCCCTCGGCGCGCGCATTGATCAGCGTGGTGAAGGTCTTCGGGTCTTTGACGAAGGAGGGCAGCAAGCCCCAGCGCATCAGCCGAAAGCTGCGCTTGCCCTCGGCGTCGAGACACACCACGCCGATGGCTTGCGTCGGCGCGATATTGTAGCGGGCCGGGAAATTCGGGGTCTCCCGATAGCCGAATCTGGCGCGCACCGCTTCGGGCGGCGAGGTGAGGTTATAGCGGGAGCACATGGGCCGACGGCACTCGAAGTAACCCTTTGGGAATCATAGTCCGACAACACTCGGCCGGTAGATGGGGCTACTGAGTAGCGTGTCAATGCTGGCCGACCCGAGAAGCGAGACCAAATGGGCAGGTCCGAGATTCCGGAGGATGTGAGCCTCGAGGATATCGTGGCGGCTTCCGCTCGGCCATGATCGGCCATTTCCGCTTCCATATCCCGGGCACCAATATCAACGAATCGACGCTGCTCGCGAGCGATTATCTCAACCATTTCCACGAGCTCGTCATGCTGCTCGAAGCGGTCGCCACCGACTCCAATGGCTTTGCCGGCGATCTCATGGATTGGCGCCCCCTGACCTACGAGCAGCATTTCTCGGCTTCAGGATTCCGCGACAAGACTTTGGCGATCGCGGCCTATCGCCGGGCGCCGTCCAAGATCCGCGCGCGCTTCGACGAGGCGGTGGCGAAGCTCCATGCCGAGGCCGTCACGATCCATCGCCGAGGTCGCGACCGGGCTGAAGGGCCGCAACAAGCGCCGCCTGCACAAGGCTTGCGAGGAGGGGGCGGCGCGCTTGCGCGTCCTCATCGACGCGGCCAACCGGATCGCCACCGGAGAATCGAGCGAAGAGCGTGTCGATCCCTTTGCCGATATCGGCCCCCAGGGGGCGATCGACGCGCTGTTCGACACACGCTGACTGGCCATCACCCCTTGCTGCGCCACGGTTTGCTCCGAGGCGCGCGCCTAGCTTTCGCCGCCAAGAAGCATTACTCAAGACTCCATGAATGGTCCCGCGCCCCGACCCCTCGCGCTCGGTATCGGTTTCTGCCTGCTCGCCGCCGGCGCGCTTGTCTGGGCCCCTATCGCCGAGGCGCAGTTTTTCTGGTCGCCGTTTTTCCAGCAAGAGCAGCCGCGCAAGCCGAAGCCGCGCCCGAAGGCTGCCACGCCGCCGGCAGACGACCTGCCGCCCATCGTTCCGAAAGAAAGCTCGGTGCCGCCCCCGCCGGACGACCGGCCCTATGACACCAAGCTGCTGCGGCTTGCCGAGGTTCTTGGCGCCGTCCACTATTTGCGCGAGCTGTGCGGCGCCCAGGAAGGCCAGCTCTGGCGCGATCAGATGAAGGAGATCCTCAAGAATGAGGGCTCCACCGCCGTCCGCCGGGCCAAGCTGGTGAACAGCTTCAATGACGGCTATCGCGGCTACCGCCGCACCTATCGGAGCTGCACCTCGTCGGCCACCGTCGCCATCACTCGTTTCTCCGCCGAGGGTGCCCAGATTGCCACGGCGCTGGCGCAGCCATCGCACTATGCGAGCCGCAATGCGCCCGACCAAACGGCAACGCCTACAGCCACTGACCAGGCAGCTCCCCCGGCAAACAAGGGCGAGACGAACAAAGGCGAGGCCAAGCCAGGCGCAGTCAACCCTGGCGAAGCGAAGCCGGCCGAAGTGAAGCCCGGCGAAGCCAGTAAGCCCGAAGCCACCACGGGCTCAATCGCCGAGCCCGAGCCGAACAAGCACGAGAAGCACAAGGTTAAGAAGGCTGCTGCTCCGGCCGAAGCGAGCCAATCCCCAGCCGACCGGTTTCCCGGGATTAACCGTTAGTTCACGTTATTTCCCCATGGGCAACCCTGCCATGGCAAGGTTGAGGCTAATTTAGCGCAAGCAGGTGGATACGCGTTGCGGTCGACCCAGCGAACATCGGCAAGCCCAAATGATGACGCTCAGAAGCAAGCTGCTCTGAGATACATCATCGATGCTTGGGAAGAGGCCGTGCATGACGGCATTGAGCCCGAAATGCTCGCCAACGCCGCGCTGTTCGCCGCCCTTGCCGATCTTATCGCTCTTTATGGCGAGGACGCCGTGGCCAAGATGACGGGAGGCCTGTCCCGCCGCATCCATCATGGCGAGTTCACGCTGAAGCGCACCTCGCAATAATTCGCGACGCGCTCGCTTTTGTCGCAGCATCATCTTTTCGGAAAACTGGTGCCCACTTTTCTAAGATCTGCTCTAGCGCCAATGCAGCACCAGCTCGTTGAGCAACAGGATCGCGCCGAAAGCGATCAGTAGCGTCCCCGCCACCCGATTGATGAGCCTGAGCCGGCACTCGTTGAGCCGATGCCTGATTGTGGAGATCAGCTCAGCAAGCCCAAGCCACCACAACAGGCTGCCGCCCATCACCGAGGCGACCAGCACCAGGGCCTCGAGATAGGTGTGGAGGCCGCCGATCAGCGAGCTCAATCCGCCGATCACGCCCAGCATGCCGATGATCGCGCCTGGGTTGCTGATGGTGAGGAAGAAGGTCTGCGGGATGGTGCCGGTGTGCTCCCAAAGCCTCGACTTCTGCTCATGCGCGATCGCGAGCGTCGGACGCGTGAACAAGAGGCCCACGCCGAAGACAATCAGCAACAGGCCGCCGAGCAATTGGATTGGCCCGGCATAGGCGATCATCACCTCGGAGATCGCCGTCATGCTGAAGGCTGCGATCGCCGCGAGCAGCCCGTCACCGAGGACGGCACCAAGACCCGCGGCGACGCCCGCCCAGAAGCCCCTGGTCGCCGACCGCTGGATGCAAAGGACATTGACCGGCCCAATGGGCGCGGCTACCAGCACGCCAATGCCCATGCCGGCAAGCACCAGTTGGATGCCCGAAAGGACGATATGCGCGCCGGACAGCAAATGCAGCCTATCGCTGCGGGACGACGCGGCGGGACGAACGATTGGCTCTCGCGCATCGCTTGCGGGATGTCCCGGTCCGGGGCGAAAGGAGCCGCGCGCTCAAGGAGGGATGGATGAGTAGCCGCGCAAGATCGGTCATGGTGGCCCTGGCCACATTGGTAGCTGGCACCTTCCTTATTGTCTATGTCTATCGGCCCGGGCTGAGCGCGCCAGATGTTGCTGAAACCAACGGCCAAGCAAACACGTTCCAAGCCGGCGCCGCCGAGCCCGAGCTGACGGCTGCGAACGAATCCTCAAGCGCCAAGAGCGAACTCGGCAAGCCCGCAAGCGAGGCGGCCAAGCCTGAAGGCGAAGCCGTCCAACCCGCTGGTGGAAATCCCCCGCCCGCAAGCGAAGCTCCGGCGACCGTGCCCCAAGCAGCCCCGCCGGCGGGCCCGGCGCCAAAGGTGCAGTACGACCTTAATCAATTGCCGAAGCCGATCAAGCGCATGCTCGAGCACATCGTCGTCGCTGCGCAGAGCGGCGACATCGGCGAGATGCTTCCGGTCCTGGAAGAGAACGAGCTGCCGCCGATGCTGAGCACCTCGACGGCAAGCGATCCGATCGCCTTCTGGAAGAAAGCGTCGGCCGATGGTCAGGGCCGCGACGTGCTCGCCGCCATGCTGAACGTCTTCAGCTCGGGCTACGTGAAGAAGGGCGAGGGCAAGGACGCGATGTATATCTGGCCTTACTTCGCCGAGATCGATCTCCGGACCCTGACGCCGAGCCAGGAAGTCGAGCTTTACCGCCTGCTGCCTCCCGCCCAAGCTCTCGCCATGAAGCAAAGCGGCAAATACACCTATTACCGCGCCGGCCTCGGCGGCGACGGCGTCTGGCACTATTTCATGCAGTAGGTCAGCCAGGCGTCTCTATCGGGAACGCGTCGGCGAAACGGACTGGCTCGCCAGCGGCGCGGCCGAGGTCACCCTCCCACATGGCAACGCGGCCCCGCAAGATGGTTCCGACCGGCCAGCCTCGCACTTTACGCCCGGCGAACGGCGTCCAGCCTGATCTGCTGCCGATCCAGGCATCCTCGATCACGCGCTCGGATTTGAGATCGACGATGGTGAGGTCCGCGTCATAGCCCACGGCCACGCGGCCTTTGCCGGCAATCGAGAACAGGCGCTGCGGTCCCGCGCTGGTCAGATCGACTAAGCGGGCGAGGCTCAAGCGTCCCTTGCTGACATGGTCGAGCATGACCGGTACGAGCGTCTGCACCCCTGGCATGCCGGAGGGCGAGGCGGGGTAGCTCTGGCTTTTCTCCTCGAGTGTGTGCGGCGCGTGATCGGAGCCGAGCACATCGACCACGCCCTGAGCGAGTCCCCACCACAGACCTTCCTGATGGCGGGCGTCGCGGAGCGGCGGGTTCATCTGCGCCTTGGTGCCGAGCGTCCAATAGGCTTCGCTCGCGATAAGCGTTAGGTGCTGCGGCGTGACCTCGACGCTGGCGAGATCCTTGTGCAGGGCGAGCAACTGCATCTCGGCCGCGGTCGACACGTGCAGCACATGCACGCGCTTGCCCGCGGCCGATGCGAGCCTGAGAAGCTTCGCGGTCGCCGCCAAAGCCGCCTCGGGATCGCGCCATTCGCTGTGGCTTGCGGGGTCGCCCGCGCGCCGGAGCGAAGCGCGCTCGCGCAAGCGCCCCTCATCCTCGGCATGGAAGGCGGCGCGCCGCTCGATCAGCGCCAGAATGCGTGACAGCGTCTCCTCGTCGTCGACGAGGAGGTCGCCGGTCGAGGAACCCATGAAGACTTTAACGCCGGCGGCCCCAGGGAGTTTTTCGAGGGTCGGAAGCTCCTCGACATTGTCGCGCGTGGCGCCAACGAAAAAGGCGAAGTCGCAATGCATGCGCCCGCGCCCGCGCCCGACCTTGTCGGCGAGCGCTTCAGCGCTCACCGTTGCGGGCTTCGTGTTCGGCATCTCGAATATTGCGGTGACGCCGCCTAACACCGCCGACCGGCTGCCCGTTTCCAGATCCTCTTTGTGCTCGAGCCCCGGTTCCCGGAAATGCACCTGGGTGTCGATGACGCCCGGCAGTACGTGCAGGCCGGCGGCGTCGAGGGTCTTGCCGGCGGCATTGGCCGCGAGACTGCCGATCGCCGCGATGCGGCCGTCCCTGACGCCGACATCGGCAAGACCCTCGCCGGCATGGCTGACAAGGGTCGCGCCCGTGATGAGGAGATCGAAGGTTTCGGCCAAGACGAGGCTTTCGCTAGCGCTGAGGCTTGTGCCCGCTTAAATAAGTCTTGAGCAGCTTGCAAGCGGAAGACCGATCATGAGCCAATGCAATTTGGCGATCCTTGCCGACCGCACGGTGGTCCGCGTCGAGGGCCCGGGCGCGCGCGCCTTTCTGCAAGGCATGATCACCAACGATATCAACAAGGCCGGTGATGGCGCCGCGATCCATACCGGCCTGCTCACGCCGCAAGGGAAGATCCTTTTCGACTTTTTCGCCGTGCCCGAAGGCGACGGCTATTTGCTGGAATGCGGCAAGGCGCAAGCGAGCGCGCTGACCCGGCGGCTCTTGTTCTATCGCTTGCGCGCTCAGGTGAAGATCAAGGAGGAGCCCTCGTTCATGGTGGCGGCGGCATGGGGTGAGGCGCCTCGCCTTCCTGACGGAGCGATCGCTTATGCCGATCCACGGCTGCCTTCGCTCGGGCTTCGCATCCTGCTGCCTTCGGATGCGCGCATCGCCGATCTCGGCTGCGCGCTCGTCCCCGAAGCCGATTACCGTGCAAGGCGGATCGGGCTCGGCGTGCCCGAGGGCGGACGCGACTATGTCCATGGCGATGCCTTTCCGCACGATGCCCTGTTTGATCAGTTGAACGGCGTCGACTTCAAGAAAGGCTGTTATGTGGGCCAGGAGGTCGTATCGCGCATGGAGCACAGAGGCACGGCGCGGAAACGCATTGTTGGCGTTGAAGGCGAGGGACCCTTGCCGGCACCCGGCACCGAGATCACCGCGGGCGGCAATCCGATCGGGACGCTCGGCTCGACCAGCGGCACCTCGGGGCTCGCGCTACTCCGCCTCGACCGGGCCGAGGAGGCGAAGGCGGCAGGCATTCCTTTGCGCGCGGGCGACGTCACGGTCGCTCTGCGCATCCCGTCCTGGGCCAGCTTCAAGACTCTGGCGCCAACCGCCTCATGAACCGCGCCGAGCCGATGCGTTGCCCATGGCCGGGATCCGACCCGCTCTACGTCGCTTACCACGACGAGGAATGGGGCGTACCCAAGACCAGCGCGAGGGCGCTGTTCGAGAAGCTTGTGCTTGAAGGCTTCCAGGCGGGACTCTCGTGGATCACCATCTTGCGCAAGCGGGAAAACTTCCGCGCCGCCTTCGATAATTTCGATGCCGAGGCCATGGCTAGTTATGGAGCAAGAAAGATAAACAGCCTGATGGCGGATGCCGGCATCGTCCGCCATCGCGGCAAGATCGAGGCCGCGATCTCTAACGCGCAAGCCTTCCTCGATCTGGAGGCAGGGCCTGGCTTGAGCCGGTTCCTGTGGAGCTTTGTCGACGGCAAACCGACGCAGAGTCGCTACGCGCGCATGACCGAAATCCCAACAAGGACACCTGAGAGCATCGCGCTGGCCAAAGCGCTAAAGCAGCGGGGCTTTCGCTTCTTTGGCCCGACAACGGCCCACGCCTTCATGCAGAGCGTCGGCATGGTCAACGACCATCTGACGTCCTGCTACCGTCGTTCCGAATGTGCCAAGCTTGGGACGCTCAGCCTTTAGAGCCGCGCGGATCGGCGCTCCGCGGAAAGGTGCGCTCCTCCTGGATCTTGCCGTCCCGCTTCCTGATCCTGACCGAGCCACGCCCGCCAACGGCCTTTTCCAAGACGCCGCCTTTGGTGGCCGCCGCTTTGGTCGCAAATCGCTTCACCACTTCGCCAGTGCCCTCGTGCTTCAGTTCCCACTTCTTCTTATCCGCATTATGCGCGAGTGAAAATCTGGGCAGCTTTGCCATGCGAATCCTCCCGAATAAAATGCTGGTGAGCCTGTACTCGAACAAGAATCGGCTAATGAATGGCATTATGCATGCATTTCGTCCATGTTTTCCTGATGCAGCTACCAGGCTATCCACTCGCCGACAGGGTAAATGCTCTTTCCTTCTCCTCAGAGGACTGGGTGAGTCATGCATAACGTTGCGGCCGAAGGGGGTGCGCGCGCATGGCAGCGCATGCTGAGCGGCCGTCGTCTTGACCTGCTCGATCCGTCGCCGCTCGACATCGAGATCGAGGACATCGCACACGGGCTTGCCCGCGTCGCCCGCTGGAACGGTCAGACGGTGGGCGCGCATGCCTTCTCGGTGGCGGAGCACTGCCTGCTGGTCGAGACCATCGCCGACGCCCTTTCGCCCGGGCTCGACCGCCGCTTCCGGCTCGCGGCCTTGATTCACGATGCGCCGGAATATGTCATCGGCGACCTGATCAGCCCATTCAAGGCGGCGCTGTCACTCGACTACAAGGCCTTCGAGAAGAGGCTGCTCGCCGCCATCCATATTCGCTTTGGCGTGCCAGCCGAGCTCCCGTCCGAGATCACCAAATTAATCAAGCGTGCCGACAAGATCGCGGCCTATTACGAGGCGACCGCGCTCGCGGGCTTTTCGGTCGAGGAGGCCCGCCGTTACTTCGGCCGGCCGCGTGGGCTGAAGCCTGGCCTGGTGGCCAAGCTGTCGCAGGTCACGCCGCTGCCGGCAGCGGAGGGCGAAGTCAGATTCCTCAGGCATTTCAATGAGCTCGTCCCATAACCGCACCGCTTAGCCATACCGGTTTGGTTAAGGAAAAGCGGAAGGCCACCCTGATTTCGTCAAGAGACTCGTCTAGGCTGCCGTCTGTCATGCCGCCCCACACCATCTATGTCGCGCCGCTCAGCCTGGTCGAGACCACGATCGCCGAATTGCGCGTCAGCCATCTCGTGACGCTGATCAATGGCGAGACGTCGGTGCCGACCCCGCCGTCGATCGACCCGGACCGCCATCTCAGGCTCGCCATGAACGACATCTGCAAGCCCGCGGCGGGCCTCGTGCTGCCGTGCCAGGAGCATGTCGCCGATCTCGTTCAATTCGCCCTCGACTGGGACCGCAAGGCGCCGCTCTTGATCCATTGTTGGGCCGGCATCAGCCGCTCGACCGCGGCGGCCTTTATCTCGCTGTGCGCGCTCAACCCCGAGGCCGACGAGTTCGGTCTCGCCCGGGCGTTGCGGCTTGCCTCTCCCACCGCCTATCCCAACCGGCGGCTGGTGGCGCTCGGCGATGAGGCGCTGACCCGCTCCGGGCGCATGGTGGCGGCGGTCGAGGAGATGGGCCGCGGGGAGTTTGCCGAGGAGGGGCAGGTGTTCGCTTTGTCTGCTCTCGCTGCGGCCTGATCCATGCCCGAGGCCCTGCGCGCCGCGGAGACAGCAGGCGAGACCCAGGTCGAGCTTGGGCTGAACGCGGCGATCGTCGCCGTTCGCGAGCAGCAGCCGCAGATCCTCGTGGTACGCGCCGGCACGGCGGGGTCCGGCGAATGGGACACGCTGCCCTTTGGTCCCTTCTCCCCGCGCGCCCACCGCACGCTCGACATCGGGCTACGCGCCTGGGTCAAGCGTCAGACCGGGCTCGACCTCGGCTATGTCGAGCAGCTTTACACCTTCGGCGACCGCGGCCGTCACGCCGAGCCCGGCGATTGCGCCTCGCACATACTGTCGGTCGGCTATCTCGCCCTCACCCGCGGCTCGGGCGAAGAGCTGCTCGGGTCGCATTGGTCGCCCTGGTACGCCTATTTCCCCTGGGAGGATTGGCGGCGCGGCAAGCCCGAGATTCTCCTGAGCGAGATCGAGCCCCGGCTCAAGGAATGGGCCGAGCGGGCGCCGTTGCCCGACGAGCCGGTGCGGCCGCTGCGGCGCGCCGAACGGTTGAAGGTTGGCTTCGGCATCGGCGCGGGCTTCGACGAGGAGAAGGTGCTGGAGCGGTACGAGCTGCTCTATGAGGCAGGGCTGGTCAGGGAGGCAGCGCGCGACGGCCGGGCGGCCGCGGGCCAATGGGGTGAGCTCCCCGAGCTCGGCCGCCCCATGGCCTTTGATCACCGCCGCATTCTCGCCACCGCCATGGGACGCTTGCGCGGCAAGCTCAAATACCGGCCCGTGGTGTTCGAGCTGCTGCCTCCCGAATTCACCCTGCTCGAGCTGCAAAAGACCGTGGAGGCCATCTCGGGCACGCTGCTGCACAAACAGAACTTCCGCCGTCTGGTCGAGCAAGGCCGGCTCGTCGAGCCCACCGGCAATGTCTCCACCGCGACCGGCGGCCGACCGGCGAAGCTCTATCGCTTCCGCCGCGAAGTGGTGCTGGAGCGGCCGGCGCCCGGCTTGAGGGTGAAGGCCGGCCGCGCTTGAAGCTCGATCGCCGCGCTCGAATCGCGGAGCTGCGCTCCAATTGTCCCCGCCCGGCGTTCCCCTTTGGGGTGAGAAGAGCCGATGATCCTTAGAGCAGTTCCAAGATTTTATGCGGGCGAGCGGTGAGCAAAAATTATCGGTTCTGAATTAAAATTTGGCCTATCTCTTGTGTTTTTGGCCCCTAACGGCTATAACTGGATGTAGTTTGGAGGATGATCACTCAATGGATATTGCCTCTATTTTGAGGCAGCTTCCAGCGGCTTCACGGGTTGTCCTTTGCACACGCCGCGATCCGGCAAAACACGTTTGTAAGGCTTTCAACAATGTCCACATTTGATTACACCGCAGAGGCCGAGCTGTTCCCAGCCAGGAATTGGAAATCCAAATCCCGTGGCGTTGGCTACAAGCGTTTCACCGCTGCGGCAGACGCCATCCGTTTTGCGATTGAAGAGCTCCCGCCAGAGTTCCTGTTGGGCGCTTATCTTGAGGTCGAGGAGGAGAGGTTCGACGGCAGTGGCATCCGTCGCCTCTATGAGAGCACGGCCTATCCTCTGCCGCGCCGTGCCGCCGATGCGGGCGCCAAGAGGAAGAGCGGGTGACTTGTCTCACCACAGACGGCTTACCAATAATCCCCATAACCTTGTCCGGTCCGCGCGACTCTGCGAGAACGCATATCGCATCGCGTGCGTTGCGGCGTGACACTTGTCGAAGCTGCCGGCTAGGCTGATGTGAGGCCACCGGCACGAAGGCGCCAAGGCATCGATGCGAACGAGAGGACGCTTTCATGCAGACCTACGTCGCAGAGATTGACGGCCGCGCGATCTTTGCCTTCCGCTCGGTCGACGATTCCTGTGCTCAAGCCTGGCTCGACATTCATGGCCTGATGCGCCGCACGCTGGAACGGCTGCAAAGCGGCGGCCGGGCCGTGTGGGATGGCCAATCGGCAATCATCGCACGCAAGGCGACATCGGACGAATCGGCAACCTGGAGTCAATCGAGCGACCGGGCTGCCGATGACGAGCAGCTCGACGAGCCGGACGCCATCACCGTCTGGCTGATCCCCACCCCCGCGGAACCACTTTCCCCGTTGATGTCCGGCCAACCCCGGCAGCGAAGGAATGGGCAAACGGATCGCACCAAACAGGCGTGATGCCGCGAGCCGAAGCCTCGTTGGCGGCGGCGCATTTGGTTGGGTGTGCGTGAGCTCCGCGTCACTGGGAACGCCATCTGAAAGACGGCCATACTCTCGGGAGGGTCACCCACGCACCTTGTGACCCTGCGCTCTTTCCCCGGCCGCGTCGAGGCCCCACTGTGGCGTTAACCCGCGAATTCATCTCTGATGGTGGCAACACCCCCCGCGCGTCCAACTCAACACCTCGCATCCCAGAGCGAGCGACGAGTAGCCCCCGCGTCTCCTTTCCGGAATCGACGCGCGGTCCGGCGATGGGTTGGTTCCTATGATTCCAATTCGCTGATCGCCAATGCCGATGCCGCGCTCTACCGCGCCAAGGCCGATGGGCGCCATATGATGAGGTTCTTTGATCCCGAGATGGCATTTGCGACAACGCTAGGCGCTGCAGCATGATCTCCGCTCGGCGGTCGCTCATGACGAGCTGGCGCTGCATTACCAGCCGCGAGCCAAGATCGATGGCGAGGTGTTCGGCTTCGAGGGCTCGCTCCGCTGGCATCATCCAAAACGCGGGCTCGTGTCGCCCGCGACGTTCATTCCACTTGCCGAGCAGAGCGGCATGATCGCCGAGATCGGCGCATGGACGTTGCGCCAAGCGTGTCGCGAAGCGGCCACCTGGCCGATACCGTTGCAGGTCGGCGTCAATCTTTCGCCGGTCCAGTTCCGTCACGGCGACCTGCCCGGCCTGGTTCACGACGTCCTTATGGATACCGGCTTGGCGGCCAGGCGGTTGGAGCTCGAGATCACCGAGGGCGTGCTGATCAACGACGTGCCACGCGCTCTCACCATCCTGCGCCGGCTGAAATTGCTCGGCTTGAAGATCGCCATGGACGATTTCGGCATTGGCTTTGCCTCGTTGCAATCGTTCCCGTTCGACAAGATCAAGATCGACCGCACCTTCGTTTCGGGCGTGGAGTCCAATCCCAGTCAGCGGAAATCGTGCGCGCCGTGATCGGGCTCGGCAAGGCGCTGAAGATCCGGTGATCGCCGAAGGCGTCGAGACCGAGGGCGAACGGATATTCCTGATGCTTGGAGGCTGCGATGAGCTTCAAGGCTACCTCATCGGCCCTACGCCGATCGCCACCTACGCCAAGCTCACCAATAGCCAGGGCATGAACGCGCTGATGGCTGGCTGATCTGGAAGGGCCTCGGGGCCCGGCCCGCGGCGAATCTATGATACCGAGATCGCCGGCGGATTGCGCTTGGGCGCTTGTTCCGCACTTTCCATGTGGGTGACGACCGCGTGCACGCTGTTCGATGCCGGAGCCGAGGCTAGGCCGCGATCCTGAAGTTTGGTTTTTGGATGGGTACTGGAACGGCTGATCGTGGCCGTCCCGACCATGTTGAGACCGATCATGAAGCTCGCGCCGCTCGCGATCACGGCGCCCATGGCGGCGAGCCGCAAGGCATCTCGCAACTGAATTCGCTCCGGTGCCTCTATGCGGATGGCCCGGTTGAGATAGGCGATCAACGAGCTGAGCAACCCGGCCATGGCGCCACCGCCGAACACCAGCATGGCAGCGACGAGTTTAGGCTCGGTGTCTTGAAAGCCAAGAGCAAAGGCCGCCAGCAACAGAAGCGCGGCGGCGCCGTTGAGGAGGACGAGATAGCCAAGCGCCCGAGCCGCGTAGCGGTCTTGCTGCCCGTCAATCACGACTGGAGCGGGCCGAGAAACATCGGCTGGCCGGGAACCTGACGGTGGCATCGCCATTATCTCCCTCATCTGGCGACCAAGATTGGCATGGGCGAGGATGCCCTATGCACCCCCACGCGATATCACCGATCTTGATGAAGCCATCGAAATCGCACGCCTTTGCGGCAAGCAAAGGGCTGATGGGTGTATTCTCCCGGGAAATTGGCTCGGACTGAAGGACAAATCTTGGCTCGCCAACAGAAACGACAACAAGCCGCACCTTGCCCTTTCCTCGCTTTGGCGGCGTTCACGCTCATCGCGCAGCAGAGCTTGGCCGCGGATCGCGTGATCAACACCGAGGCCGGGCGAATCAAGGTTGAAACCATTACCAGCGGGCTCGAGCACCCGTGGGGCCTGGCCTTTCTGCCGGACGGCCGGATGCTGGTGACGGAACGCGCAGGTAGGCTCCGGCTGGTTTCCAAGGACGGTAAGCTCTCCGAGCCGCTTGCGGGCGTCCCCGGGGTCGTCGCCCAAGGTCAGGGGGGGTTGCTCGACGTGGCGCTCGACCCCGATTTCGGTGCGAATCACTTGGTCTATCTCTCCTATGCCGAGCCGGGGGAGGGCGGCGCCTCGACGGCGGTTGCGCGGGGGCGATTGGAGGCGGACGGCCTCAAAGACGTCGAAGTCATCTTCCGCCAGCTACCCAAGGTCAGCGGCGATCTGCAATTCGGGTCGCGCCTTGCCTTCAGCCCGGACGGCAAGCTGTTCGTCACCCTCGGCGAGCGCTTCAAGTTCGACCCGGCCCAGGATCTCTCCAACGATCTTGGCAAGATCGTGCGCATCAATCCGGACGGTTCGGTGCCCGCGGACAATCCTTTCGTCGGACGGAAAGACGCCCGTCCCGAGATCTGGTCTTACGGTCATCGGAACCCCGAAGGCGCCGCCATCCACCCGAAGACCGGCAAGCTTTGGGAGAATGAATTCGGTCCCATGGGCGGGGACGAGCTCAACATTCCGAAAGCCGGGGCGAACTATGGCTGGCCGCTGGTGAGTTGGGGGAGGCATTATGACGGCCGCTCCATTCCGGAGCCGCCGACCCGGCCTGAATTCGCCGATGCCATCTATCATTGGACTCCGGTGATCTCGCCTTCCGGCATGACCTTCTATACCGGTGAGGCGATTCCGGGCTGGCGCGACAATCTTTTGATCGGCGGCTTGTCGTCGGGGGCCATCATTCGCCTGACTCTCGATGGGGAGAGCGTCACCGCTGAGGAGCGGATTCCCATAGGGATACGGATCCGCGATGTGGCGCAGGCGCCGGACGGTTCGCTCTTGGCTCTGACCGACGAGAATGACGGCAAGATCCTGCGCCTAACGCTCGAAAATTCGCCCTAATGACGCGCAAGCTCTAGGGTGCAGCACTGGAGGAACGTCGCTACGACCCCGGCTTCGCCACCTAAACCCCTTATCGCGCTGACCGGTGCCACGGGTTTCATCGGGCAGCATCTATTGGCCGGCTTGCGCCAGCGCGGTTATCGCCTGCGCGTGCTGTTGCGCCGGCCGACGCCCGTGCCGATGGAATGCGCGAGCGCCCTGATCGGCGATCTGGCGAAGCCCTACAACATGTCGGAAGCGCTCGCCGGCGTTGATGCGGTGATCCATTCCGCCGGCGTCGCGCAAACCATGTCCGGCTTGCCCGAGGACGACTATCGCCTGCTCAACACTGAGGCCACGCTCAAGCTTGCCCGCGCGGCGGAACGGGCCGGCGTGCGGCGCTTCGTCTTTCTGTCCTCGATTCGCGCGCAATCCGGTCCCACCGCTGACGGCGTCCTCACTGAGGCTATGCAACCTGAGCCCACCGACGCCTATGGCAGATCGAAGCTCGCCGCTGAACAGGGACTGGCGGCCACGGGGCTCGATTGGGCCGCGCTCCGCCTCGTGCTCGTCTATGGCCCTGGCGTGCAAGGCAACATGGCGCGGCTCGCGCAGCTCGCGCGCTCTCCCTATCCGCTGCCGTTCGGCGGCCTGAAAGCAAAGCGCTCGCTACTTGCGCTCGACAATTTGGTGGAGGCGGTCGCCAAGGTCCTTGCCGCACCGGCCCCCCTCAAGCGGCCCTTCATCGTCGCCGATCCCGAGCCTGTGACCCTTGGCGAGATGATCGGGGCGATGCGCCGGGGTCTCGGGCGGCGGCCTGCGCTCTTTCCGGTGCCGCGCGTGGCTCTCGCGGCGGCGTTAGGGGCGATGCGGCAGGCCGAGACCTATCAGCTCCTCTCCGGCTCTCTTGTGGCCGACAGCTCGGCGCTCAGCCAAGTCGATTGGACCCCAGTCACGACGACCCAAACGGGGCTGGCAGCCCTTATGCGAAACGGCAAGCCGCGAATATGACGGGAGATCGAAGGACGCCTCGTCCGCTTTGTTGCCGCGAGGTCGTGCAGGGCATCGTGGCTCTCGCCATGCTATCGCATGTTGCGGGCGCACCGCGCGCCGACATATGCCTGCCGGACTTACCGGCGCTGATGCGAGGGCAGGGGGAGAGAGCATGGCCAAGGACATCGTGATGCTGCATGGCGCCTCCGCCGGCGGCTGGTGCTTCGATCAATTTCGCGGGGTGTTCGAGAGCCGGGACTTTACCTGCCACGCGCCGGACCTGATCGGCCATGGCAAGGACGTGGCTGACGCCGACGCCAAGCTGGCCGGCGTTGGCATGGCCGATTATCGCACCGAGCTCACTGACTTCCTGAAGACATTCTCAACGCCGCCAGTGCTGCTCGGTCATTCCATGGGAGCGGTGCTTGCCCAGCAGCTCGCCACGGCCGGATTTGCCCGAGCGCTGGTTCTAGTCAGCCCGGCGCCGCGCGCCGGCATCCTACCGGCCACCGACAGCGAGCGACAGCTCGACCAAGATCTGATGACCATCGCGGCCTTTTGGAAGACCGTCATTCATCCGGATTTCAACCTGGCTTGCGTCTATTCGCTGAACCGGGTGCCGAAAGAGCAGCAGCGGAGTGTGTTCGACAAGTTCGGTCCGGAATCCGGCCGGGCCTATTTCGAGATGTTCTTCTGGATGTTCGACAAGACCGGAGCGACCGCAGTCGACCTCGCCGCAATTCGCTGCCCGGTGCTGTGTCTCTCGGGCACCGACGATAACCTCGTGTCATTGCCGACCGCGCAGGCGACGGCTTTGTCCTACCCGAACGCCCCGTTCTGGCCGGAGGCCGGCCACGGCCATATGCTGCCCGTGGAGCCCGGCGCCGAGGATATCGCCCGCCGCATTGCGGACTGGATTCCGGCTTAAGCCGTGCGCCTCTTGCACCTTGAAACGAATTGCGGTCGACTAAGCCCACTCTCGGCCGATCAGACGATCCTCCCACAAACCCGCGCTCCGTCAGCTCTGAACGACTCATCATGCAGCCGATCATCGCCATTTCCGATCTCTCCAAGACCTATGCCTCCGGTTACGAGGCTCTGAAAAACGTCAGCCTAGAGATCCGCCGCGGCGAGATTTTCGCCCTGCTCGGGCCGAACGGCGCCGGCAAGACGACGTTAATCAACATCGTCTGCGGCATCGTCACGCCATCCGCAGGGAAGGTCTTGGTCGGCGGTCACGACATCATCGCCAATTACCGCGCCACTCGCTCGATGATTGGGCTCGTGCCGCAGGAGCTGACCACCGATGCCTTCGAGACCGTATGGGCGACAGTGTCGTTCAGCCGCGGCTTGTTCGGCAAGCGCGAGAACCCGGCGCATATCGAGAAGGTGCTGAAACAGTTGTCGCTCTGGAATCGCAAGGACAGTAAGATCATGACGCTGTCCGGCGGCATGAAGCGGCGCGTGCTGATCGCCAAGGCACTGTCGCACGAGCCGCAAATCCTCTTCCTGGACGAGCCGACCGCGGGCGTCGATGTCGAGCTTCGCCAGGACATGTGGCAGGTGGTGCGCGACTTACGCGCCTCCGGCGTCACCATCATCCTCACCACGCATTATATCGAGGAGGCCGAGGACATGGCCGACCGGATCGGCGTGATCTCCAAAGGGGAGATCATCCTCGTCGAGAGCAAGACCGAGCTCATGCATAAGCTCGGCAAGAAGCAATTGACCCTAGAGCTGCACCAGCAGCTCGACGCGCTTCCCCCTGAGCTCACCCGGCACAATCTGGCGCTTCAGTCCAACGGCAACGAGCTTGTCTATACCTATGACAGCCAGGCCGACCGCACCGGTATTACCGGTCTGCTCCAGGACCTCAATCAGGCGGGGGTGAGGTTCAAGGATCTCAACACCACGCAAAGCTCGCTTGAGGACATCTTCGTCGATTTGGTGAGGCAGCGAAAATGAATCTTCCCGCCATCGGCGCGATCTACAAATTCGAGATGGCGCGCTGGCGCCGTACGCTGTGGCAAAGCGTGGTGTCGCCGGTCGTATCGACCTCGCTTTACTTCGTCGTGTTCGGCGCCGCCATCGGCTCGCATGTGTCCGAAATGGAGGGCGTCAACTATGGCGCCTTCATCGTGCCTGGGCTGATCATGCTGATGCTGCTTACCCAAAGCGTCATGAACGCATCCTTCGGCATCTACTTCCCGCGCTTCGCCGGCACGATCTACGAGCTGCTTTCGGCGCCCATCTCCTATATCGAGATTGTCATCGGCTATGTCGGCGCCGCTGCGACGAAATCGATCATCCTCGGCTTGATTATTCTCGCCACGGCGGGCCTGTTCGTACCGCTGCATATCGACCATCCGGTCTGGATGGTCGCCTTTCTCATACTGACCGCGGTGAGCTTCAGTCTCTTCGGCTTCATTCTGGGGCTCTGGGCCGATGGCTTCGAGAAACTGCAGATCGTGCCGCTCTTGATCATCACGCCGCTCACCTTCCTTGGCGGCACGTTCTATTCCATCAAGGTGCTGCCGCCCTTCTGGCAGAAGGTGACGCTGCTCAATCCGGTGGTCTATCTGATCAGCGGTTTCCGCTGGAGCTTCTTCGGCTTGGCCGACGTGCATGTCGGGGTGAGCCTCGCCATGACCATCCTCTTCCTGGTGGTCTGCCTCGCGGTCATCTCGTGGATCTTCAAGACCGGCTACCGCTTGAAAAGCTAGCCGGTTTCCATTCCCTCGAAAAAATTCCGCGGGTGCGGGAATAAACCTCCTCTGACGCGGGTCTCCTCTTTTGACGCGACGATAATGCGCGAAAGAAGGAGACAAGAATGCATAGTGAGAAGAAACCGGAAGACGCCGAAGGCCTAACCCGCCGGGGCGCGCTCGAGTGTATGATCTGGGCCGGCACCGGGGTGCTTTGGACACTGTCCGGGGGCGTGCCGAAATCCCTCGGCCTGCTCGGCGATGCGGCCGCCGCTGAAGCCTCGGCCTTTACCTTCCTGCAGATCAGCGACAGCCATGTCGGCTTTAGCAAGCCGGCCAATCCTGATGCGCTCGGCACGCTGCGCGAGGCGATCGGCAAGGTCAAGGCGGTGACGACGCGGCCTTCGTTCATGATCCATACCGGCGATATCACCCATCTCTCCAAGCCCGACGAATTCGACAATGCCGCCCAGTCGATCGGCGAGGCCAAGCTCGACGTGCATTACGTGCCGGGCGAGCACGACTTCCTCGACGAGGGGTTGGGCAAGGCCTATCTCGACCGCTACGGCAAAAGCACCAAGGGCTCGGGCTGGTACAGCTTCGACGATCACGGGGTTCATTTCATCGGCCTCGTCAATGTCGTTGACCTCAAGGCCGGCGGCTTGGGGAGGCTCGGCCCCGACCAGCTCGCCTGGCTCGCTGACGATATCAAGGACAAGTCCAACTCGACGCCGATCGTGGTCTTCGCCCATATCCCGCTTTGGACGGTCTATGCCGATTGGGGCTGGGGCACCGACGATGGCTTGCAGGCGCTCAAGCTGCTGCAGCGGTTCGGCTCGGTCACGGTGCTGAACGGCCATATCCACCAGATTGTGCAAAAGGTCGAAGGCAATATGACGTTCCATACCGCGCGCTCGACGGCCTTTCCGCAGCCCGCGCCAGGAGCCGCGCCGTCGCCGGGGCCGATGACGGTTCCCGCCGATCAGCTGCGCTCGGTGCTCGGCATTGCGAGCGTCGAGGTGCGGACCGGCGACAAACCCCTCGCCATCACCGATACGCCGCTCGCCGGCTGAACCGGTTACCGTCAGGAGCGGAGTAGACGATATGACCAGATCGCATTCAGAACTGTATGCCGCCGACACGATTCGGGCAGGCAGGATTCGAACTGTATTGCTAGCCTTCATCGGACTTGCCGCATTTCTCGCGGCGAGCCTGCTGGCAAGCGGACGTCCAGCATGGGCCGACGATCCAACCATAAAGATCGCCAACTTCACCTTCGATCCACCGATCTTGACGGTCAAGGCAGGCACCACGATCACTTGGGTCAACGCCGACGACATCCCGCATGTCGTGACGGAAAAGGACGGCAAGTTCCGCTCGAGCGCGCTCGACACCGATGACAAATTCTCGCAGACATTCCGGACGGCAGGCACGGTCGAGTATTTCTGCGCGATCCATCCGCATATGACGGGAAAGATCGTCGTTACGCCGTGAATGGCGCTAGACTGATCGAGGAGGTCCCAGACCGGCTTGAATGCGGACGACGCGACAGATCAGCAGAGATTCGCCGAGGTGTTCCTGCCCCACCTCGTCGATGCGTTTCGGCTTGCCCGCTGGCTTGCGGGCAGCCGCGCCGATGCCGAGGATATCGTGCAGGAAGCCTCGATGCGGGCGTTCAAAGGGATACGTGGGTACTCCGGCGGCAATTCGCGCGCCTGGGTGCTGACAATCGTGCGCAACACAAGTTATCGCTGGCTCGCCAAGAACCGTCCATCGGCGGTGCTGTTGACGGAGGACCTCGATCAGCAGGCGCGCGAGGAGGTTGAGCTGGGCGCCGGGAACGACCCGCCACCGACGCCCGAAGCCGCGCTGATTGCCAAGGTCGAGGCGGCAAAGGTCAGAACGGCGATGGCCGAGCTGCCTGCGCCGTTCCGGGAAGTTCTGGTCTTGCGCGAGATCCACGATTTCAACTACCGGACGATCGCCGAGATTGTGCACGTGCCGATCGGCACGGTGATGTCGCGGCTCGCCCGGGCCAGGAGGATGCTGCTTGCCGCAATCGGGGAGGCCGCCACGTGAAATCCTCCTATGACGACGAGCTCTTGCTCAACGCCTATCTCGACGGCGAGCTCGATGCCATCGAGGCACGCGCCTTCGAAGAGCGGCTGGCGGGCAACCCGGCGTTGACCGGAGAGGTCGAAGCGCGGCGTGCGCTCCGCGCGGCCCTTCGCGCCGACCTCGCCGAAGATTTGCCATCGAGCGAGCTGCGGCGCCGCATCATGCCGGAACAGCGTCCGGCCATGATGCCTCAACTGCGCTCCTGGGGTGCCTTGGCGGCATCCTTCTTGATGGGTGCCATTCTTGCCGGCGGCTTGAGCTTGGGGCTGCTCGAGCAGCAGACCGGAGGGGATATCGCCGGCCAGGTGGTCTCCGCGCATATTCGGAGCCTGATGGCGCCGCAAGCGACGGATGTGCTCTCTTCCGATCATCATACGGTGAAGCCCTGGTTCGACGGCAAGATCGCCTTTGCGCCGGCGGTGGTCGATCTCGGCAGCAAGGGCTTTCCCCTCGTTGGTGGGAGGATCGATGTGGTCGGCCTCGAGCCTGCGGCGTCGCTCGTCTACAGCGCTGGCAAGCATCTGATCAGTTTGACCGAAATGCCAAACAAGCAGGGCATTGGCGCGCCGACCGAGGCCCGATCCGAGCACGGCTATCTCGCTCTCTCGTGGAGCGATGGCGGGATCAGCTATTGGGCCGTCTCCGATGCTTCAGCCGCGGAGCTACGAAGCTTCGTCGATTTCTTCCGGGACGCGATCCGTCCTTAGGCCGAGGGCACCTCTTGGTGAGGCCGAAAACGGCGGCCGTCGCCGCCTCGCCATGATTCTCTGCCCAACTACCGAACTGTAATTTGAGGTGATCGCCAATGGACGAGACGACGATCGACCGCGACGCCATGGGGCGCTTGGCGAAAGCCTTGGTCTTCATCTGCGGCGCCGATCACCCGACGACGGTGGCGCTCAAAGCGGCGGCCGAGACCGGCTCGGCGCGAGACATCAAAACCGCGCGGGCAGCGTTTCTCAAGTTGAAGCAGAGCGAGCGCCGCGCCGCCTTGGCGATGATCCAAGACTGATTGCTCGGCGCCAGACCGGGTGCGGGCCTTGCGGCGCCTCACCTCACCCAGGGTGACCGATTGGTGCGCCTGTCCCACAATGTCGCCATTGCCCCTTTGAAGGGCCCTGCCGATCCCCTATACTCTTAATGAGAATAGCTCAGTATGAAGGGGCCGGCCTTGTGCCGGATGTTTTAGGGCCCATATATGCTCGCTATGAGCATTATGCATCGAGATAACGGGAGTAGGGCGATGGCGATGCAGTCCTCGGCGGCGACGGGGATCAGGAAGCTTAAGCCGGCGCTTGAGCTGCAGCCGGCCATGCTGCCCGATCTTGCCTACACACCGGAGGTGGCGCGGGAGACCGCGCATCTCTACGAGCGGGTGGCCCGCGTCATCCCGCCCATCGAGTGGCCGGGCTTTGCCCCCTACATCAAGGCGATCAACGAGCTGAAGCGGTCGCGCAACGCCGTGGTGCTCGCCCATAACTACATGACGCCGGAGATCTTCCACTGCGTCGCCGACGTTGTCGGCGATTCGCTTCAGCTCGCCCGCGAGGCGGCCAAGAGCGACGCCGATATCATCGTCCAGGGCGGCGTGCATTTCATGGCCGAGACTTCGAAGCTGCTCAATCCCGACAAGCTGGTGCTGATCCCCGATAGCCGCGCCGGCTGCTCGCTCGCTGCCTCCATCACAGGGGCCGATGTACGTGCTTTGCGCGAGGCCTATCCGGGCGTACCGGTCGTGACCTACATCAACACCTCGGCCGAGGTGAAGGCCGAGTTGGACATTTGTTGCACCTCGTCCAACGCCGTGGGGGTGGTCGAGTCCTTGGGCGCCAAACGCGTCATCATGATTCCCGACGAGTATCTTGCCAAATGGGTGGCGACCCAGACCAAGGTCGAGATCATCACCTGGAAGGGTCATTGCGAGGTCCATGAGCGCTTCACCGGGGACGAGCTTCGCGCCTATCGCGAGGCCGACCCCGGCGTGAAGATCATCGCCCACCCGGAATGCGCGCCCGATGTGCTCGCCGAGGCCGATTTCACCGGCTCGACCAGCGGCATGATCAAATGGGTGAAAGACCATCAGCCGAGCAAGGTGCTGCTCGTGACCGAGTGCTCGATGAGCGACAACGTCGCCGTCGAGGCGCCGAACGTGCAGTTCGTGCGGCCGTGCAATCTTTGCCCGCATATGAAGCGCATCACGCTGCCCAAGATTCTGGAGGCCCTCGTCTTCCTCAAGGAGGAGGTGACCATTCCCAAAGAAATCGCCGAGCGGGCGCGGGTGCCCATCGAGCGCATGATCCATCTCAACCACTAGAGCGTGGCGGCGCAGCGTCCCATGACGAAGACGGTCGAGCCGATCCTCAAGAGCTCCAAGCGCGGCGCGCATGGGGACGGCATCGTCATTGTCGGTGCTGGCCTTGCCGGTCTCTTTACCGCGCTGAAGCTCGCGCCGATGCCGGTGACCGTGGTCTCGGCCGCGCCGTTCGGCAAGGGCGGCTCCAGCGTATGGGCGCAAGCCGGCATCGCCGCGGCGCTTGCCGAGGGCGACACGCCCGAGGCGCATGCCGCCGACACCATCACCGCAGGCGCCGGCATCGTCGATGAGGAGATCGCGCTTCTCCTGGCGCGCGAGGCCCGCGACCGCATCGAGGATCTGCTCCGCTACGGCGTGCCATTCGACAAGGATCTCGAAGGTCATCTCGACCTTCAGCGCGAGGCGGCGCATGGCGCCCGCCGTGTCCTACACGTCAAGGGTGACACCGCCGGCCGCGCCATCATGGCGGCGCTGACCGAGGCTGCGCGCGCCACGGGGTCGATCCAGGTTCTGGAAGGCTGGGGTGCCCGCGATCTCGTCATCCGCGACGGTCGGGTTGCCGGCATCGAGGTTGCGGCGGTCAATGGCGGCTCGTTTGCTCCTGGCATCGTGCTCGAGGCCTCGACCGTGATGCTCGCCACCGGCGGCTCGGGTCAGCTCTACGCCATCACCACCAATCCGCGCGAATCGCGTGGCGAGGGCATCGCCATTGCCGCCCGCGCCGGCGCCATGATCGCCGATCCGGAATTCGTGCAGTTTCACCCGACCGCCATCGATATCGGCCGCGACCCGGCGCCGCTCGCCACTGAAGCGCTGCGCGGCGAGGGTGCGGTTCTTATCAACGCCAAGGGTGAGCGCTTCATGCGCGCCGTCCATCCCGACGCCGAGCTCGGCCCCCGCGACATCGTCGCCCGCGGCGTCTATCGCGAGGTGATGAGCGGGCGCGGCGCCTTCCTCGATTGCCGGAAACTCGTTCCGAGCCTTGCCGCGCATTTCCCTGCCCTCGTCACGGTGTGCCGCTCTGCGGGCATCGACCCGGCCCGTGAGCCGATCCCGATCGCTCCGGCGGCGCACTACCATATGGGCGGCGTGCTCACCGACGCGAACGGCCGCACCACCATCCCCGGCCTGTGGGCTTGCGGCGAGGTGGCCGCGACTGGCGCGCACGGCGCGAACCGGCTTGCCTCCAATTCGCTGCTCGAGGCCGTGGTGCTCGGCGCCCGCGTGGCCCGCGACATCGAGGAAACGGTGCGGCGCGCGGCGCCGCTTGCGCTCGATGCCGTGCCGGCAATCGAAATCTCGGCGCAAGCGGCAGAACCCGACTCGCTTCCCGTCAAGACGCTCCGCCGCACCATGACGGCGAAGGTCGGCGTCATTCGCGATGCGGCGTCGCTTGCCGCGGCGCTCGGCACCATCGCCAGTCTGGCAGAGAGCGGCGACTCTGACCGGCGCCTCGCCAACATGCTGATCACGGCGAAACTGATCGCGACGGCGGCGTGGATGCGGAAGGAGAGCCGTGGCGCCCAGTTCCGCAGCGACTATCCGCAATTCGACCCGAAGCTTGCCAAGCGGAGCATGCTCACGCTTGCCGAGGCCGAGGTTGAGGCGGCAGACGCCATCGCTTCGCGCGACCGGCAAGAGCGGTCGCCAGCCCACCTGCACGCATGACCACCGCGCCGCAGAGACTCAATCTGCCCCCTTTGCTGGTTGAGCGCGCGGTTGCCACAGCCCTCGCAGAGGATTTGGGTCTGGCCGGCGATATCACCACCGACCCTATTATTGCCGGCGACCAGATATCCGTGGCGGAGATCGTCGCCCGCAAGGCGGGCGTGATCGCCGGGCTCGAGCTCGCCGCGGCAAGCTTCAAGGCGCTCGACCCGCAGGCCAAATTCAGCGCGTTGGTCGCAGACGGCGCCAAGGTGGCCGCAGGCGCGCGCATCGCCCGGATCGAAGGCAGGACGCGGGCGCTCTTGTCGGCGGAACGGGTCGCCCTCAATTTTCTCTCTCATTTGAGCGGGGTTGCGAGCCTGACCGCGGCTTACGTCGCAGCCGTCGAGGGCACGCGCGCCCGCATCGTCTGCACGCGCAAGACCATCCCGGGCATGCGGGCGTTGCAGAAATACGCGGTACGGGCCGGCGGCGGCGTCAACCATCGCTTCGGGCTCTACGATGCAGTGCTCGTGAAGGACAACCACATCGCCGCGGCTGCAGGCTTGCCTCAGGCGCTGGTGCGCTTGCGCGCGGGGGCCGGGCATCTGGTGAAGGTCGAGGTCGAGGTCGACACCCTCGCTCAACTCGAGGAGGCATTGCGATTCCCCATCGATGCCGTGTTGCTCGACAATATGGATCTCGCCACGTTGCGCCGGGCGGTCGCTCTGATCGGCGACCGCGTGCCGGCGGAAGCCTCCGGCGGCGTGACTTTAGAGACGGTTCGGAAGATCGCGGAGACCGGTGTCGACCTTATCTCCGTGGGCGCGCTCACTCACTCGGCGGCAAGCCTAGACTTAGCGCTGGAGTGGCGGTGATCGAGTCATCGCTCGGTGAGGTGGAGGCGAGAGCGAGAGTTGCGGCGCCCGGGGCAGGGGCAGCGGAGGCCTGCTCCACCACATAAGGCTGCTCGTTGCGCTTCTTGTAGAAGATGTGCCGGCCGATCGTATCGATCTTGTTCATGGCGTCGACCCAACCCGGCCGAACGTAATTCGCATGATAGTAGGTCGAATAGCCGACCTCCGGGAGCCATACCTGGCCCGAGGTGATCTTGCGCGCGAGGTCTTGCGCCTGTGCCCACTCGGCATCGTTCCTCGGCATGTCGCTGTGGCCATCACAGGTGAAGGAGAATTGGCAGCCAGGGTGCATCTGGCCCTGATAGACGACGCCGCAAATCGTCTGCGGGAATTGCGGGCTGCGTACCCGATTCAGAATCACCTGGCCTACGGCGATCTGGCCGCGCACCGGCTCGCCGCGCGCCTCGAAATAGATCGCGGTGGCGAGACACCGCCGCTCGCGCTCCTCGAACTCCGCCTCGCTCTCGCCCTTCGACTTGAAATTCAGGCCCTCGGCCGAGGGGTGGTAGGCGATTGATTGGGCTGTAGCGGAAGGACTGCCGATGCCGGAGGCCCGCTCGAACTGCACCGGGTTGGATGAGAAATCCATGTAAATCGACGCGCCGCGATCGAGCGGGCTGCGCAGAGCCACTTCGCTGACGGGTGCGTTCAGGCGGTCGGATTTTGTGGCGCTAAACGCCTCGCCGCCCGAATCGGCGCCGGTGAGGCTCGCCGAAACGAATTTCTTGTCGGCATAGGACGTTGTTTTTACGGCGAGATATTGATCGGCGCGGGGGCCTTTGCCTTCCATCCGGAAGAGCGAGAGAGCCGCCCTCGGCAACGGCTCCGGAGCTTCGGCGGCGCGCGTCATCGCATAGGCCGAACCGTTACCCGAAAGCATAAGCTCCATCCGGAAGGCAAGCTGGTTGCCCGGAATCGAAGCGTAGCCCAGTCCAATCAACGGAAGCGGCACGAGCGCAGCGGCCACATGCCATATCCGACGAGGCGAGCGTCGGCCCATTGTCCCTCTGTCCCCGTTTTTCCGCGAAAGGCCGCTCGTTTACGACGTTCGGCTTTCCGCGTGCCCCGACGGCGCCACTTAGCGGGCGCATTCAAGGCGTCGTCCCCAATTCAAAAACCAGTCAAAAGGGTGGGAAAACAGCGATTTATGCTTCTTAATCCCCCACCGGTTTGCCCGGAGTCCCGTCTTATCGGCCAGTATGCTGGAGGATAATTTAGGGCAAATTATGGTGAACGCCAAGGCCTAAGGGAGTTTTGCAATCGTGGTTAATCAGGCCTTACCCCGAGCCGCAAAGCCGCCTGGGCTGCGGCCAATCGCGCCACCGGCACCCGGTAGGGCGAGCAGGAGACGTAATCGAGCCAGAGGTCCTCGCAGAAGACGATCGTCGCCGGATCGCCGCCATGCTCGCCGCAAATGCCGATCTTCAAATCAGGCCGCACTGCCCGCCCACGCTCCACGGCGATCTGCATCAGCTCGCCCACGGCCGGGTCCAGCGTCACGAACGGATCGTGCTGGATGATCCCCTTGTCCGTGTATTCGCCGAGGAAGCGTCCCGCGTCGTCGCGGGAGAGCCCGAAGGTGGTCTGCGTCAGGTCATTGGTGCCGAACGAGAAGAAATCGGCGCTTTGACCGATCCGGCCGGCGTTGAGGCAGGCGCGGGGGAGCTCCACCATGGTGCCGACCGAGTAGATGAGCCCGACCCCTTGCTCCGTCTCGACCGCGCGCCCAACGGCGGTGATGCGATCCTTGACGAGGTCGAGCTCGGCCTTGGCGGTGACGAGCGGCACCATGATCTCCGGCACAACGCCGCGGCCGAGGCGCTGGCCGGCCTCGATCGCGGCCTCGAAGATCGCGCGCGCCTGCATCTCGACGATCTCGGGGAAGCTCACCAAGAGCCGGGACCCGCGATGGCCGAGCATCGGGTTGAATTCGCGTAAACCCGCGACCCGGCGCCGGAGCCGGCTCGAGCTCATATTCATGGCCGCCGCGACCTCGCCGATGGCCGCCTCGCTATGTGGCAGGAATTCGTGCAGCGGCGGATCGAGCAGGCGAATGGTCACCGGCATGCCGCCCATGATCTCGAACAGCTCGATGAAATCCTGGCGCTGCAGGGGCAGCAGCTTGCTCAGCGCCCGCCGGCGCCCCTCTTCGTCATCGGCGAGGATCATCTCGCGCATGGGGACGATGCGGCCCTCGTTGAAGAACATGTGCTCGGTGCGGCAGAGCCCGATGCCGTCGGCGCCAAAGGCGCGAGCCTGACGGGCGTCGGCCGGGGTGTCGGCATTGGCCCGCACCTTCATGCGGCGGAACTGGTCGGCCCAGCCCATCAGCGTCGTGAAGTCCGATGACAGGGTGGGCTCACGCATCGGCACGCGGCCCTTGATGATCTGGCCGCTCGAGCCGTCGATGGTGACAATGTCGCCTTTGTGCATGAGCTCGCCGCTGGCCGTCAGCGTCTCGCGCTCGAGGTCGATCTGCACCGAAGCGGCGCCCGAGACGCAAGGCCGTCCCATGCCGCGCGCGACCACGGCGGCATGGCTCGTCATGCCGCCCCGCGTGGTGAGGATGCCGGCGGCCGCATGCATGCCCTGGACGTCCTCGGGCGAGGTCTCGACCCGCGCCAGGATCACGGTGTGACCTTGCGCCTTGAGATGCACGGCTTCGTCGGCATCGAAGACGAGCTCGCCGGAGGCAGCACCGGGCGACGCAGGCAGGCCCGTGGCGATGATCACTCTCGTAGTGGCGGGATCAAGGGTCGGATGCAACAACTGGTCGAGCTGGTCCGCATCGATGCTGACCACCGCCTCTTCGCGGGCGATCAGCCCCTCCGCCGCCATGTCGACGGCAATCTTCAGGGCTGCCTGCATGCTGCGCTTGCCCGAGCGGCTTTGCAGCATCCACAGCTTGCCTTCCTCGACGGTGAACTCGATGTCCTGGATGTCGCGGAAATGCGCTTCGAGCTTGGCGCATGCTGCCTTGAGGTCGGCGAATACATCGGGCATGAGCGCCTCGAGCGATGGCCGGCGGTCGCCGGTCGAGGCCTTTGCCGCTTCGGTCAAAGGGTGGGGCGTGCGAAGCCCGGAAACCACGTCCTCGCCTTGCGCGTTGACCAGGAACTCGCCGTACAGCGCATTCTTGCCGGTCGAGGGATTGCGGGTGAACACGACGCCGGTCGCGCTCCGGTTGCCCATATTGCCGAACACCATAGCCTGCACGGTCACCGCCGTGCCCCAGTCGTCGGGAATATCGTGGAGGCGCCGATAAGCGATGGCGCGGGCATTGCGCCACGAGCCGAACACGGCGGCGATCGCGCCCCAGAGCTGGGTATGCAAATCTTGCGGAAAGGGCTGGCCGAGCTGCTCCTCCACTAGGGCCTTGTAGCGGCTCACGACGTCCACCCAGTTGTCGGCCCCTAATTCCGTATCGAACTCGAAGCCGTTGAGATTTTTGTAGTTCTCCAGCGCATCCTCGAACAGATCGTGGTCGATGCCGAGCACCACATCGCCATACATCTGAATGAAGCGGCGATAGGTGTCATAGGCGAATCGGCGGTCCGAGGAGCGCAGCGCCAGTCCCTCGACGGTCTGATCGTTGAGCCCGAGATTGAGCACTGTATCCATCATGCCGGGCATGGAGGCGCGCGAGCCCGAGCGCACCGAGACGAGCAGGGGGTTGACGACGTCGCCGAACCGCGCGCCGGCGACCTCGCCCACGACGTCGAGCGCCTTGCTCACCATCGGCTTCAGCGCCTCGGGGAGCGCGTGGTCGGACGCGTAGTAGGCGGCGCACACTTCCGAGGAGATGGTCAGCCCCGGTGGCACGGGGAGGCCGAGCCGCGACATCTCGGCGAGATAGGCGCCCTTGCCGCCGAGCAGATTACGCTGCGCGGCGGTCCCGTCGGCGTGCCCCGCGCCGAAGGTGAAAACCCATTTGGGCAAAGCGCCCGTGGCCTGACCGGCCTCTCTCATCGTCTGTTCCATGCCTTGAGCCGTGAGCTTGCCCTTGTAGCGGTCCGGTCGGCTCGACACAAATAGGCGAGAGGGAGAAGGCTAAGAGCGGAGCGGACGCGGGGTTCCGCCGCGGACATGCGCGATGAAGTCGCCGCTGCCGATGCGCCTTGCCCGCGCCGGGGGCTCGATCAGCCCATAGGCCCAGGCATCGATCCCGCCGCCTCTGTCGAGGCGGACCGCGAGCTCGATGCGCATGAATCCGGGGGCTGGGTCGATGATGCCTTCATAGGCGTCGAGCTCTTTGAGCAAACGCTCTGCGTTCCGCAGCGCAAGGACATGGCCGACGATGCGGTCTTTGCTCTCCGGTTGAAAAAGAGCGCCCGGGTATCGCCCGAAATCATAGAGGATGCCGGGCGCGGAGGCTCGGCCCAAGAGCTTGGCTCGTGTGTTTAGACGCAGCGCCATCGGGGAGGCGCTCTCCGGCCGCAAGGTGCCATAGACGAAGAGGTTTGCGAGCATGACTAGTCTGGCAGCCTCACTTGTCCGTCCTCCTCCACAACCCAGAAGGGATTGAAGGCAACCTCCCATACATGGCCGTCGGGGTCGGCGAAATAGCCGTCATAACCGCCCCAGAATGTCTTGGCCGAGGGTTTCAGGATGCGCGCGCCGCTGGCTTCCGCGCGCGCCATCATGGCGTCGACCTCCGCTTCACTTGTCACATTTTGCGCAAGCGCGATGCCGCCATTGCCGGTCCAGATGCCACCCGCTTGCGCGTCATCGTCGAGCGCCTCCCTCCCGAACAGCGCCAGCACCACAGGCCCGGCCTTGAAGAAGCTGATGGCAGCCTGGCTCGCACTCTTCGACCGGACAAAGCCCATCCGCTCATAGAAGGACGTGGCGCGCGCGACATCGGCGACACCGAGGGTGATGAGGCTGATATGAGCGGACATGAGCTGCTTCCTTGCCACCGGGTCCCGCTGTCTAATCAATTCCGCCTTGCGCGGGAATGACGGCAATCCACTCTCCAATCCAGCAGACATCCGCCACGCCTCAACGGGGACCATCCATGATTATTGAACTCACCATGCTCGTGCTCGGCCTCGTCCAGATCGTCATCGCCGCTCAGGCCAAGAGCCGGCAAACCGGCTTGCAGTGGACCGCGGGACCCCGCGATGAGCCAATGCCTTTGACCGGCGTCGCCGGACGGCTCGACCGGGCGCTCTCGAATTTCCTGGAGACCTTCCCGCTTTTCGTCGCCCGTGCTGATCGCCCACGCTACGGGTCGCCATGATTGGATGACGATATAGGGCGCGCAGCTCTATTTCTGGGGCCGTGTCGCCTATGTGCCGCTCTACGCTTTCAGCGTCACCTTTGTCCGCACGCTCGCTTGGACCCGTGGCGACGCTCGGCATCGTCCTCATCCTGCTGTCGCTGGCGTTTTGAAACCCTAGCCTTCGATCTTGGAGAAGTCGGCGACGGTCAGGGTGGTGCCGCGGATGCGATTGAGCAGGCGGAGCCGATTCTCGCGGAGTGCGGGGTCGTCGGCGTTGACCGTGACGTGATCGAAAAAGGCATCGACCGGTTTTCGCAAGCCGGCAATTGCCGTCATGGCGGCTTCGAAATCCTCTTTCTTCACCGCCGCCGCGGCTCCGCGCTCGACTTCATCCACCGCTTGAGCCAGCGCCTTTTCCTCGGCCAGTTTGAACAGCTTGGGATCGGGAGCTTCAGCGTAGTTCTTGCCGTCCTTCTTCTCCTCGATGCGCAGGATGTTGATGGCGCGCTTAGTGCCGATGAGAAGATTGGCGCCATCCTCGGTGTCGAGGAAGCGCCCCAGCGCCTCGACGCGGCGGACGATCATGAGCAGATCGTCCTGACCCGGGAGTGAGTACACGGCATCGATCAGATCGTGCCGCGCGCCCTGGTCGCGTAAGTGCACCTTGAGCCGATCGGCGAAGAAGGCGACTATGTTGTCCGAAACAGAGCTCAAATACCGCGAGCGGTATTCGTCGAGTGCGGCGGATGCTTTCTTTTCAAAGAGGTCTTTTTGCTGGTGTCGGGAGTGGCTGACGGTTTGGCCGTTCAACTCCGCCGCAATGAGACGCACGTAATCGCGGTCTTCAAGGCTGTCTTTGATTGAGAACCTGACTATTCGAGTCAATACCGGCGAAAGAAGGTTCCGCAGCGGTAAGCGAACATCGTTCTCCAACACGATGCGGATCACGCCGAGCGCCGCGCGCCGTAACGCGTAGGGATCCTTGGACCCGGTCGGCTTCTCGTCGATCGCCCAGAAACCCACCAGCATGTCGAGCTTGTCGGCGAGCGCGACGGCGATGGCCACTGGCTCACGCGGCACATCATCGGACGGCCCGACCGGCTTGTAATGCGCGGCGATAGCGTCCGCGACGAGCGGATCCTCCTCCTGGTCGAGCGCGTAATAGCGGCCCATCACCCCTTGCAGCTCGGGGAACTCGCCGACCATGTCACTGGTCAGATCGGCCTTGGCGAGGATGGCGGCGCGCTCGGCGAGGTCTGGATCGGCGCCGACCTTTGCCGCGATCTCGCGCGCCAGCACGCGAACCCGCTGCACCCGCTCATATTGCGTGCCGAGTTTCTCGTGGAAGACGATCTCCTTCAGCTTCGGCACGCGGTCCTCGAGCATTACCTTGCGGTCGTGATCGAAGAAGAATTTGGCGTCGGCGAGCCGTGCCCGGATCACCCGCTGATTGCCGGCGACGATGGCCTGGCCGCCGTCGTTGGCCTCGAGGTTGGCGACCATGATGAAGTGGTTGGCGAGCGGGGCCTCCTCCTTCGAGACGGCGCTAAGCGCCTCCTCAGGATGAGGATCGGCGGCACGGCGCTCCCCCTCATGCTGAGGAGCGGCGTAGCCGCGTCTCGAAGCATGAGGCCTCCTCAAAGAGAAGCATTTCTGGTGCGCCTTCATCGACGTGGCGAGCACCTCCGGCGGAACCTTGAGAAAGCTCTCGTCGAAGGCGCCCATGAGCACGACCGGCCATTCGGTGAGCCCGGCATTCTCGGCGAGCAGGGCTTCGTCCTCGACGAGCGTTAGGCCCTCCTTGGCGGCGAGCGCGCGGGCGTCTTGCAGAATGATCATGCCCCGCTCATTGCCGTGGAGAATGACGCGGGCCTCAAGCAGCTTCGCCGCATAATCGTCGAAGTTCTTCACCGCGAAAGCCTTCGGCGCCAAGAAGCGGTGGCCACGCGTCTCTTTGCCGGATGCGATGCCGTCGATCTCGAACGGCACAACCTTGCCGTCGAACAGACACAGCACTGAATGCAGCGGCCGCACCCAGCGCAAGCGCCCACTGCCCCAGCGCATGGATTTCGGCCAGGGGAAAGAGCGCACGATCTCCGGGACGATCTCGGCGACGATATCGGTGGTGGGCCGCCCAGGGCGTTCGATCAGCGCAATATAGTAGTCGCCCTTCTTGTCGGATCGAATCTCGGCCTGATCGAGAGAGGCCAACCCTGTGGATTTGAGGAACCCTTGGATGGCGGCTTCCGGCGCCCCGACGCGCGGGCCCTTCTTCTCCTCGCAGGAATCGGCCGAGCGGACGGGCAAGCCGTCCATCACCACCGTCAGCCGGCGTGGCGTGGCGAAGCACCGCACCTTATCGAACATCAAACCCGCGCCTTGCAGCGCCTGACCCAATAGGCGGGCGAGGTCCTCGCTCGCGCGAGATTGCATCCGCGCGGGAATCTCCTCCGAGAACAGTTCCAGCAGAAGCTCAGCCATGTGCCGGCCAGTCAGGTTCAAGCATGGACGGCGCCGCCTGCCTCGGTCTTGAGCCACGCTGCGCAACAGGCCCGTGACAGCTCGCGCACGCGCAAGATGAAGGCCTGCCGTTCCGTCACCGAGATCACGCCGCGGGCGTCGAGCAGATTGAACAAATGCGAGGCCTTGATCGCCTGGTCATAGGCCGGCAGCACCATGAGATGGCGCGCGCCCTCGTCGCCCTTGGTGAGCAGCGCCTTGCACTCGGCTTCTGCGTCGCGGAAATGATCGAGCAGCAGCTTGGTGTCAGCGAACTCGAAATTGTAGCGCGAATATTCCTGCTCGCTTTGCAGGAACACGTCGCCATAGGTGACCTTGTCCTTGCCCTCTCTGCCGTTGAAGTTGAGATCGAACACACGGTCGACGCCCTGCACATACATGGCGAGGCGCTCAAGCCCGTAGGTGAGTTCGCCGGAGACCGGGTCGCAATCGAAGCCCCCCACCTGCTGAAAATAGGTGAATTGCGATACCTCCATGCCGTCGCACCACACTTCCCAGCCGAGTCCCCAGGCGCCGAGCGTGGGGCTTTCCCAATCGTCCTCGACGAAGCGGATGTCGTGATTGGCCACGTCGACGCCGATGGCGCGCAAGCTGTCTAGATAGAGGTCCTGGATGTCCGGCGGCGATGGCTTCAGGATGACCTGGAACTGATAATAATGCTGGAGCCGGTTCGGGTTCTCGCCGTAGCGCCCGTCCTTGGGCCGCCGCGAAGGCTGCACATAGGCCGCGCGCCAGGGCTTCGGCCCGAGCGCGCGCAAGGTGGTGGCGGGATGAAAGGTGGCGGCCCCGATCTCCATGTCATAGGGCTGCAAGATGACGCAGCCCTGCTCCGCCCAATAACGCTGGAGGTTCAGGATCAGGTCCTGGAAGGAGGGCGGCGCTTTCTGCCCGTCCGCTTGCGTGAGCTTGCCCATCATCATTTTCCAGCCGCGGGCGAGGGGTGAGGTCTTGGCGGCGCCAGACGCTAGAGGGCGACGATGGTGAGGGTCAAGTGAGGCTCGCCTGCCACCCTAACGGATAGCGTGAGCCTGGCCGCGGATCAGCCCCGTTTCGGCCGGTAGATTCCCGTCGCCGGGTCGCGCTCCAAGGGCACGATCTCGTCCGCCTCGCGTCGCTCCATAGCTTGCCGGGCGCGGGCGAGCTCGGCGGCGATGCGGTGGCGCTCGTCGCGATACCAACGCCTGGCGAGGACGAGCCCCGCGCCGGCTGCAAGCAGAATGAGAAGTTGCGGCATGTTCTAGAATCCGAAACGCGACCATAGCGCACGCGCTTCGATCGCGGAAATGACATCTACGGCAAGCCCGCCCGGCGAGAAGCCAAATCCGAACCCGCTCTCTTGCACCGAGACGCTGCGCTTGCGGCGCAGCCAGCTGGTGGACGGCGTGATCAGTTTGAAGCGCACATCCACCCCATAGAGCTCGCGCATCTTGGTATGGAGGTCGGTCAAGCCGTCGATCAGGCCGAATTCGAGTGCCGTCTTGCCGGACCAAAACTCTCCGGTGAACAGGTCTCGTCCAGCCTTGCCGATCCGGGCTCCCCGCCGCGCCTTGACGAGCTCGATGAATTCCGCGTGCACGTCGCGTTGGATGGCCTTGATCCGCTCGACGTCCTCGGTCTTCTCGGGGAGAAACGGGTCGAGCGTCGTCTTGTTGGCGCCGGCGGTATAGACGCGCCGCTGGATGCCGATCTTGTTGATCAGCTCGTTGACGCCGAAGGTCGCGGTGACCACGCCGATCGAGCCGACGATGGAGCTTGCATCGGCATAGATCTCGTCCCCGGCGAGGGCGAGCAGATAGCCGCCCGAGGCGGCGACGTCCTCGGCGAAAACATAGACTTTGAGCTTCTTCTCCTCGGCTAGCGCGCGGATGCGCTTGTATATCAGCACCGACTGCACCGGCGAGCCGCCGGGCGAGTTGATCTGGATGGCGACCGCCTTAGCGCCGCGCATGGAGAAGGCCTTCTCGATGGCGGCGGCGCTGGTCGAGAGCGTCAGTCCGGGCCGGAGCGGCGATACCATGCCGATCGTGCCGCTGAATCTGAGCACCGGAATGAGTGAGCCGCGCCCGGTCAGAGCCGCGGGCAGGAAGCCCGTAAGCCGCTGCAGAGGGGAAGGGCCAAGTTCGTCTGAATGATTTTGCATGGCGCTCAAGATACAGATGCAAAAGGTGAAATCATGGCGGGTTGTCAAGCCGGCCGAGACCATCTGGCGCCAGCTCTAAGCTTTGCTTAACGCAGACTTAGCTCTGACCATCAAGCTGTCGGGATTGTTTGCTATCTGGAAAGGTGAGGCGGAACAGTATCCCCGGCGCAGAGTTTTTTCTGCAGGCGGGTGCTCGAGCACCCCTCAGGAGGAAAGAGATGAAGAGGCTAGCAATGATGCTGGTTGCGGCGTGCGCGCTTACGCTGACGCTCGTTGCAATCTCTCCGGACCAGGCGTCCGCCGGATGGCGGCGCGGCTGGGGCTGGGGCTACGGCTACGGTCCCGGAGTCGGAGTTTATGTCGGACCTGGCTACGGCTATTACGGCCGCCCGTACCCTTATTACGGCTATGGCGGCGGCTACTATCCGTACGCCTATTATCCCTATTGGGGCGGACCTTGGCGCCGCGGCTGGGGCTACTAGGGGTTATTTGCAGCAACTTCCAAGGGCCATTCCCGGCGGCGGGGATGGCCCTTTGGCTTGCCTGAGCGGGGGTTTGGCGGTGAACGCCACATGAATGGTGCCCTCAGCTTCGGTTCAGCCCGCCCCAGCTAAAACTGCATCATGAGCGAGGGAGAGCCCTCAGCTCGCAGGCCCAATCAGACGCTAAGGCGTCACCAGCTGGAGGTTACCCCGATGTTCAAGAAGATCCTTCTTTCCGCCGTTGCCCTGTCAGGTCTCATGCTCGGCGTTTCTCAGGCTGAAGCGGGATATGGGTATGGCTATGGCTACGACCATAGCTACAGTGAAGACGGATATGGCGATGGCTATGGCTACCACCACAGCTACAGCTATGACCGGCCTCATTACAGCTATTATTCCTACGACCGGCCGAATTACTACAGGTACTGCGACTAGCGATCCCGAAACCCGAGCCGCCGATGCTGGGGCCGATTGAGGGCTGCTGCCTTACCCCCGAGGCGGCGGCCCTTCTCGTTTGAGCTAATCCCTAAAGCTCTAGCGCCTCGCCCGCCCTTAGCACCGCTTCGGCCTTTGCCGTGTAGCGTCCATCCGCCTCATGCAGGAGCAGGCCCGGCAGGAGCCACAAAGCCGCCCGGCTGCCTTTGCGCGCCTGGACGATGATGCGGGTTGCGGGCTCGCCAGCCTTCGCGAACAGCGGCAACAGGGTGACGGCGCCGAAGCGCCGGTCGAGCAGGGGCAGCAATTCGGGCAAGGCTTCGAGCCGATGGATGAGCGTGAGCCGCCCCTTCGGCGCGGCGAACGTGGCGAGGAAGCGCACCCAAGCCTCGAGGGCCCCTTCCTGCATCACATGAGCGGCAGCCCGCGCTTTATCCGGCGCGGCCCTGACGGTGCCCTCCCGATGGTAGGGCGGATTGGCCATCACGTGGTCGTAGCCCTCGCGGACCAGCCCCTTGGCCAGGAGCTCTTGTGCCGGCGCGGTCACATCGGCGTTGACGGTCGTGAACCTCGCGGCGAGCCCGTTTCGTGCGGCATTGGCCTCCGCCAGCGCACAAAGCCTCGCGTCGATTTCGACCGCGGTCACGTGAAGTTGAGGGAAGCGGGCGGCGAGGCACAGTCCCGCCACGCCGACGCCTGCGCCGGCATCGAGCACGCGGTCCCCGGCACCGGCTTGAACTGCTGCCTGCAACCACACGGCGTCGCTCCCGGCGCGGTGCCCCTCTTTGAGCTGCGTCACGCTAATGCGGCCGCCGAGAAAGTCGTCCAGCGTCGTCTCGGGCGGCAACCCGCCCAGTCCGCCGGATCGATCAGTCTTTGCCCGTGTCGGTGATGACATGGCCAATCCCAGCCTCATTCAGAAGACGGCGGGCGCGCGGCAGACCGTCCGTCTCGACCAGAACCCGCCGCGGCAGCGCGCCGATCGATCCTTCCAGCACGCTCATATTCGTATCGGCGACGATGAAGCCGATGCCGGCTTCCTCGAGCAAGGCGCTCACATAGGAGATCAGCACCGCGTCGTTTGATCGCAACAGTTCCTTCATGGCCACGAACCTTTCTCCCGGAGCGCCTTGACCTCGCCGCCGGAGCACCGACAATATTCTCAGCTAAGTCAATCGCCGCTTAAGAGCAGCCGCTTTGGGAGAAGGCCGTTGGGAGTAGTCGTCCAGCTTTCCGGTGCGCGTGATCCGAGAGCGAGCCTCGCGCCGCTATTGGCGCTTGTCGAGGAGGATATGGGTCATGTCAACCGCATCATCCTGGACCGCGCCCGCTCCAATGTAGCGCTGATCCCCGAGCTTGCCCGTCATTTGATCGATTCGGGCGGCAAACGCTTGCGGCCGATGCTCACCATCGCCGCGGCAAAGCTGTGCGGCTATCAGGGCGACGGCCATGTGCGGCTCGCGGCGAGCGTAGAGTTCATGCACACCGCGACGTTGCTGCACGACGACGTGGTCGATGAGAGCGATCTCCGGCGCGGCAAGACCACCGCGCGGCTGCTCTGGGGCAACGAGGCGAGCGTGCTGGTCGGCGACTATTTGCTCGGCCAGGCCTTCAAGATGATGGTCGATGTGGGCTCGCTCGGCTGCTTGCGGATTCTATCCGACGCCGCGGCAGTCATCGCCGAGGGCGAGGTGATGCAACTCGTCACCGCCAAGAACACCGAGACCACCGAGGACGATTATCTGGCCGTGATCGACGCCAAGACCGCGGCCCTGTTCGCGGCGGCGGCCGAGGTCGGCGGCGTCATCGCCAACCGGCCGAAATCGGAGACCTCCGCGCTCAGGTCCTATGGCCGCAATCTCGGCCTCGCCTTTCAGCTCGTCGACGACGCCCTCGATTATTCCGGCGAGCCGTCGAAGCTCGGCAAAAGCGTCGGCGATGATTTTCGCGAGGGCAAGATTACGCTTCCTGTCGTGCTCGGCTACCGCCGCGGCAATAGCCAAGAGCGGGCCTTCTGGCAGCGGACGCTGCAGGAAGGCGCGATCGGCGAGGACGATCTCGCCGAGGCCATGGCGCTGATGCAGAAGCACCATGCGTTGAGTGACACCATGGAGCGGGCACGCCATTACGGCGCCATCGCCCGCGATGCGCTCGCCATCTTCCCCGACGGCGACGCCAAGGCGGCACTGCTCCAGGTCATAGAATTCTCAGTCGAGAGGCACTTCTGATCGCCCTTGCGGCTCGCTCAGCTTGAGTCGATCTCGGTTGCCGTGACCCACCAATTGGGATGGGAGGCCGCGAGCGACGCCGCGGCACGCTTCGCCTCGTCTGCCGACGCGAAGAGGGCGAAGCAGGTCGGCCCGCTTCCCGACAATGTGACGAGGCGAGCGCTGGCAACGCGCCGGAGGGCCTCAAGCACCTCGCCAATCATTGGCACGAGCCTTAGAGCCGGTCCCTCGAGATCGTTGCCGCGCGGAGCTGCATAGTCGATCAGCCGCTCGAAGCTCTGGGCGAAATCCGGTGCATCGCCCGCGCGTGGCGGGGCGGGGGGCAAGGACGGCGCGTTAAGCGCGCCATAGACGTGGGCCGAGGCGAGCGGCAGCCCCGGATTGGCGAGCACCACGCCGCAAGCCGGCATCCCCTGTACGGCCGTGACCATCTCGCCGCGACCGGTCATGAGGGCAGGCTGGCTTTCGAGGCAGACGGTGACGTCGGACCCGAGCTTGGCCGCCAACTCCCTCAAATCATCGCGGTTAAGCACGCCCGGATTGGCGCGGGCCAAGAGCCGCAAAGTCGCGGCGGCGTCTGCCGAGCCGCCGCCAAGCCCGGCCGCGACCGGCAGCTTCTTGATCAGCCGGAAATGGCCGAGCGTGATGGCGGGACGCTTCGCCTTGGCGGCCTTGGCGGTGGCGGTAACGAGATTGCCGCAGGTAAGCGCGCCACCGAACGGCCCCTCGATGGTGAGCGCCAAATCTCGGCCGGGCTCAAGCTCGAGACGATCTCCCGCTTCCGCAAAGGCGACGAGGCTCTCGAGCTCGTGATAGCCGTCGCCGCGGTGTCCGAGCACCTCAAGGGTAAGGTTGAGCTTGGCCCTCGCCGTCTCGCGGAGCGCCATCATGACGAAAGCTCCGCGCCCGACGATGAGCGGCAGCCTATTCAGCGACCTTCTGGCCCGGTGCCCCGGTCCGATTTGCCGCCTTGGTCTCCGGGCTGTCCGGGAGTCCGGATTTCAGCTTCATCTCGATCGACGTGACCAGATCGCTGTCCGGCTTCAGCGACAGCACCTGCTCCCACTGGTATTTCGCCTCGAGATTGCGCCCGATGCGCCAATAGGCATCGCCAAGATGATCGTTGATCACGGGGTCGTCCGGCTTCAACTCGACGGCGCGCTCAAGCTGCTCGACCGCCGCCTGGATATTGCCCTGCCGGTAATAGGCCCAACCGAGACTGTCGACGTAATAGCCGTCGTCGGGCTTGAGCTTCACGGCCTTGCGGATGTAGTCCATCGCCGTTTTGAGGTTCTGGTTCTGGTCGATCCAGGTGTAGCCGAGATAGTTGAGCACCTGAGATTCGTCGGGCGAAAGCTCCAGCGCCTTTTTCAAATCCGCCTCGGCCGCCGGCCAGTCCTTCAGTCGCTCGTTGGACACGCCGCGGGCATAATAAAGTGTCCAATTGTCCCTGGCCGGCTTGTCGATCAGCGCGATGGCGCGCGTGTAATAGTCGCGGGCCTCGGCATAACGCTCATGCGACCGCAAAATGCTGCCGATTGCGTCCAGCGGACGAATGTCCTTCGGGTACTGGGCGATGATCCTATTGAGCAGCACCTTGGCGTCGTCGACTCGGTCGATCGCGTTCAGGGCGAAGGCCTTCTGAATCTGCACGTTTAACCAGAGCGGCAAATCCTCCTTGATGTTGTCGAAGGCCGCGAGCTCGAGATCGTATCGCTTGGCGCCATCATAGGCTTGGGCCAGGGCCACATCGGCAAGGGGGAAGTCGGGCTGAATATAAAGCGCGAACTGTAGGAAGATGATGCCCATGTCGAGACCGCCCTCGCCGGCAAGGGCATCGCCGATGCCGTAGAAGACCTCGGCCAGACCGTCGGTCGGCGAGGTCACGAGCAATGACGGGGTTTTGCCGGACTCGATATCCTTGAGCAGCGCCTCCGATAGCGGGTGACGCGCCGACTTGGCCATGTGCGTCTTCAGCGTCGCCCTCGCGAGCTTGCGGTTGTTCGCGTTCACGGCGTGGCGCGCATAGGCGTCGGCCACTCTGAGCGTGGCTGGGTTCTTCTTGAAGGCCTGGGCGAAGGCGGTCTGGGCAATGTCGTGCTTGCCGGCGAGATCGGCGATCAGCGCGCGATGATAGCGCTGATAGAACTGCGCCCAGTCGGCATCGCTCAAGCTATCGAGCGTGGCCAAGGCCTCATCGGTCTTGCCGCTTGCTTGCTGCACCCAGGCCCGGGCCAGCGTCGAGGTCAGATCGGCGATCGGACCCTGGCGGGCCGCGGCGAAGTGCTCGTCGGCTTCCTGGTACTTGCCATGCTTGAACGCGTCGATGCCCAAGAGGAACTGGGCGATGCGGTGTGACGGCTCGAGCCTGACGAGGTCGCGCGCCAGCTCGATGGCGCGATCCCAATGGGCCGACGCGGTTTCGAGCAGGAAGGCCTGCTCGAGGATCAGCTCGTTGCTCGGATCCTCGGACAGCGCCCGCGAATAATAGTCGGCCGCCGCGGCCGTATCGTGATCGCCGCGGGCCACCCGGCCCGAGAGATAGTTGCCGAGCAGGGTGCCGGGATCGGGATGCTCGCTTAGGGTCGAGTTGACTTCCGAATAAGCCGCCGGAGCGGCAAGAATGGCCAGCAGAAAGAACGATCTCCACGCCCATTTCCGGAAGGCTGTAGTGTCCAGCATCGGCATGACCATACGGCTCGGCGCCGCCCCAATATTCGCGGTTCTATTACCCTAACTTTGGAGGATTAAGCGTTTTAGCCCTATCCGCAATCGAAAAGCTTCCTTGCCGTGTAAAGGCGGCGCGTTTGTGACCGCTTTCCGCGACAAGCTTACGCGGCAGTTCACATATTTACGTAATTCGGCCCGTCGCCGCCTTCGGGGGGCACCCAATTGATGTTCTGCGCCGGGTCCTTCACATCACAGGTTTTGCAGTGGACGCAGTTCTGCGCGTTGATCTGGAAGCGGAGCCGATCGCCCTCGGCCACCACCTCATAGACCATCGCCGGGCAGTAGCGCTGCGCGGGCTCGGCGTAGTCGGGAAGATTCTCGGCGATCGGGATGCTGGGGTCGGTGAGGCGCAAATGCACCGGCTGGTCCTCGGCGTGATTGGTACCAGACAGGAAGACCGAGGAGAGAATGTCGAAGCTGAGCACGCCGTCGGGCTTCGGGTAGTCGATCGGCGTCGACCCGGCCGCTTTGTTCAAGCTCGCATAGTCCGGCTTCTTGTGCTTCAGCGTGTGGGTCAAGAACGGGAACAGCGTATTCAGCCACATGTCGATGCCGCCCAGCATGACGCCGAGACGCGTGCCGAGCCGCGACCATAGCGGCTTCACGTTGCGCACCCGCTTCAGCTCATCGGCCATGGAGCTTTCGCGGACGCTCTCGGGGTAGGCATCGAGCACGTCGCGCGTGCGACCCCCTTGAACCGCCGCGAAGGCCGCTTCCGCGGCAAGCATGCCGCTCAGCATGGCGTTGTGGCTGCCCTTGATGCGCGGTACGTTCATGAAGCCCGCGGCGCAGCCGATCAGCGCGCCGCCCGGAAACACCAAACGCGGGATGGCCTGCCAGCCGCCCTCGGTGAGGGCGCGTGCGCCGTACGAAATGCGCCTGCCGCCGTGCAGATGCGTGGTGATGCGCGGATGCGTCTTGGCGCGCTGAAATTCCTTGTACGGGTTCAGATAGGGATTGGCGTAGTCGAGATGCACGACGAAGCCGACCGACACCAAATTCTCGCCTAAATGGTAGAGGAACGAGCCGCCGCCGGTCGCGTCGTTGAGCGGCCAGCCCATGGTGTGCTGCACCAGGCCCGGCCGGTGCTTTTCCTTGGGAATCTCCCAGAGCTCCTTGAGGCCGATGCCGAATTTCTGCGGGCCGCTTTCCGCATCGAGGCTGAAGCGCTTGATCAATTGCTTGCTGAGCGAGCCGCGCGCGCCCTCCGCGAGTAGCGTATATTTGCCGAGCAGCGCGATGCCCGGCGTGTAGCTGTCCTTATGCGTACCGTCCCGCGCCACGCCCATGTCGCCGGTGATGACGCCCTGGACCTCGCCGTCCGGTCCGATAATCGCCTGGATAACCGCGATGCCGGGATAGATCTCCACGCCCAAACCTTCCGCCTGCTCGCCGAGCCAGCGGCACAGGCTGCCGAGGCTGCCGATGTAACAGCCATGATTGCTCATCAGCGGCGGCATGAGCATCGACGGGAGCGGCAATCCGCCGGTCTCCGAGAGATAATAGAAGCGGTCCTCGCTGACGGGCGTATCGAGCGGCGCACCTTGCTCCCGCCACTCCGGCAGGAGGCGGTCGAGCGCCACCGGATCGATCACCGCGCCGGACACGATATGCGCGCCGACCTGGGAGCCTTTTTCCAGCACTACCACGGACAGCTCTTTGCCGCTCTCGGCCGCGAGCTGCTTGAGCCTGATCGCCGCAGCGAGCCCCGCCGGCCCCGCGCCGACGATGACGACGTCGAACTCCATGGTCTCGCGCTCGGTCACGTCGTTCAAAGCTGAAGCTCCACGTGGTAGGGTTGTTTCACTCTGCTTTGTCTAAGGCTTCACCAGCACTGGTCAAGCCGGGCAATGACAAATATGGGGTCGCAAGAGGACCTATGACGCAGGACGACAAAGCGGCTCGCGCGCTCCTCGCCTGGTATCAGGCGATGGGTGCCGACGAGGCAGTGGGCGAGGAGCCGTTGAACTGCTTTGCCGGCGACGGGCTGGCAGCGGCGCCGGCGCGGCTTTCGCCAGAGCGAAAGAGCGTGGCGAGCCCGCCGCGCCCCGAGCCACGGAAAAATGCTGCCGTACCGGCCGCGCGAGGGATCGGCGGAGAGGCCGCCACTCTTGCCGAACTCGAGGCGCTGGTCGCCCAGTTCGAGGGCTGCTCGCTCAGGCGCACGGCCAAAAGTCTGTGCTTCGCGCGGGGCAGCGAGCAGGCCCGCATCATGCTGATCGGCGAAGCGCCCGGCCGCGACGAGGACCTGCAAGGCAAGCCTTTTGTCGGCCGCGCCGGCCAACTGCTCGACCGCATGCTCGCTTCCATCGGGCTCGGCGAGGACAAGATCTACATCACCAACACCGTCTATTGGCGCCCGCCAGGCAACCGCACGCCGACGCCAGAGGAGATCGAGGCCTGCGCGCCGTTCCTCGCCCGCCAGATCGAGTTGCTGTCGCCTCAGCTCTTGGTGCTGCTCGGCGGCGCCGCTGCGAAGAACATTCTCGGTGTGAGCGAAGGCATCATGCGGCTCAGGGGCAAATGGCTGACTTATTCGTGCGCCGGCCGTGACGTGCCCACACTCGCCACGCTGCACCCCGCTTATCTTTTGCGTAACCCCGCGGCCAAGCGCCAAGCTTGGCGTGACCTGTTGTTGCTGAAGGCCGCATTGGAGACATGAGCCCTATGAGCCGTATCGACGAAAGCCGCACCTTCATCCCCTTGCGCATCGCCGTGCTCACCGTGTCGGACACACGTGACGAGAAGACCGACAAATCCGGCGACGCGCTTGCCTCGATGGTCGGTCAAGCAGGACACGAATTGGCGGCGCGCGCGATCGTGACCGACGACGCCAAGAAAATCCGCAAGCACGTCAAAGCCTGGATCAAGGACCCGGAGGTCGATGTGGTGATCACCACTGGCGGCACGGGCTTTGCGCCGCGCGACGTGACGCCAGAGGCAGTCAAGCCGCTGTTCGAGAAGGAGATCGACGGCTTCTCCACGCTGTTCCACATGCTAAGCTACCAGACCATCGGCACCTCGACGGTGCAGTCGAGAGCCTGCGGCGGACAGGCGAACGGCACGCTCATTTTCTGCTTGCCGGGATCGCCGGGGGCTTGCAAGGACGGCTGGAACGGCATCCTCAAAGCTCAGCTCGACAATCGCCATCGCCCGTGCAGCTTCATCGAGGTGATCCCCCGCCTGCAAGGGCATCCGCAGGTGAAGACCAAGCCCTGATTGTGTCTTTAGGCCCCCGCGCGTGGCGGGATGAGACGTCGCCACTGTCCGCGGAGGCGGCGGTGAGCCTCCTCCTCATCGACGTCGCCCAGCGTGGCGGCCAACGCGACCCTCCGCCCGTCGAGATTGCCGAGCGTATCAGCGAGGGCATGTGCGCTCGACCACCGCACGCCGGCAAACGGCGCGAGAAGGCGAGGGCTGCGCCGTAAGCCGATGAGCCAATAGCCACCGTCCCCCGCCGGTCCGAGCACCGCATCGGCATCGCCGAGGAGCCGAAAGGCGCATGCGATCTCGGTCGCGCCGATGGCCGGAATATCGCCGCCGACGATGATCGCGGGTCCGGGCGGCAGGCGTTGGAAAATGCGCTGCATGCGGCGCCCGAGATCGCCCCCGCCCTGCGGCATGCGTTCGATCCGTCCTGGCAGCGCCGCACGCAACACCGCCGTCAATTCGATGCCTGGCGTGATGGCGAGCACGGTGCGCCAGCGGGGGCTCGCGCTAAGCCTCAACAGAGTATGGGCGAAGCAGATGCGAGCGAAGCTCGTGGCCGCAGTGACGCCGATACTGCCCGCGAGCCTCCGCTTGACGCGCCCGGCCCGTGGGCTCTTGGCCATGATGATCAGGCGGGGCGCGAAGGCGGCGCGCCGACGGCCTCGCTGATTACCCATAGAGGCGCGCAAGCACGCGCGTGGGCACGCGGAGATAATAGAGCGTGATGCAACAGAGATTACGCAAGGAGCGCGCGACATAGCCTTCATTGCGATAACGCGCTCCGCTTGTCACCGCGCGGGAATGTAGCATCACGCGCTGGCTTCGCTTCAGCCGCCGCACGAGATCCACGTCCTCCATCAGTGGCAGGGGCCGGAAGCCGCCACTCGCGCGATAAAGATCCCGCGGGATGAGCAGGCCTTGATCGCCGTAAGGCAGCGCGAAGAGGAGGCACCGCAAGCCGACCAGCCATTCCAACAGGCGCGGCATGAGGCCTTGGTCGTCAAGCGCGAAGCGGAACGCGGCGGCCGCTGGTGCGCGGCGTCCCGTCGCCACCCGCTCCATGAAGCTCTCCGCCTCTTCCGCCCAGCCGGGCTCGAGCACCGTGTCGGCATGCAGGAAGAGGAGCCAGTCGCCACGTGCCGCGGCGGCGCCGGCTTGGAGCTGAGCGCCTCGCCCCCGTTGGGACCTGATGAGACGCGTGCCGGCCGCTTCGGCGATTGCCGCTGTCTCGTCGGTCGAGCCGCCGTCGACGATGATCGCTTCTTGCACCACGCCGTCGACCACCGCAGGCACGAGCGCCGCAAGCGTCTGCCCGAGCGTCGCCTCGGCGTTGAAGCTGGGGATAACCACTGAAATCATGGGGCCGGACTATAGCCTTTGCGGGCCGTCCAGCAATTGCCCCCTATGCGCCTAGCAGTATAGTTCTTGATTTGTTCTTCATCGGTTATTATATGAGAGGCCATGTCGGTCGCTCTCAGAAAGCCAGCAGATCTCGACAGCGCCCCGCTTGAGTTGGCAGGCGTGGCGCGCGTGCGCCGGAGTGGCCGCGGCGCTGAAACCAATCGCTCGGGCCGCTTTGAGCCCATCACCTATGAGCCGGCCGACGACGGCTGGGACTCGCTTGCCGATCTTGAAGCGCTTGCAACCGAAGTGCAGGAGGTCCCGGCGCGGCGCATCATCACCCGGAACGCCTCGCCCGACATCGGCTTCGACCGCTCGATCAATCCCTATCGCGGCTGCGAGCATGGCTGCATCTACTGCTTCGCGCGGCCGACCCACGCCTTTCTTGGGCTGTCGCCCGGGCTCGATTTCGAGACCAAGCTGTTCGCCAAGACTAATGCCGCCGTTGCGCTTGAGCGAGAACTCGCCGACCCGAATTATCGCGTCGCGACGATTGCCATCGGCACCAACACCGATCCCTATCAGCCGATCGAGCGGCGCTACCGTATCATGCGGCGTATCCTGGAGGTGCTTTCGGCCGCCAATCACCCGGTCGGCATCGTTACCAAATCGGCCATGGTGCTGCGCGACCTCGACCTGCTCGGGCCCATGGCAAAGCGCGGACTGGTCAAGGTGGCGCTCTCCGTCACCACGCTTGACCGCAAGCTTGCGCGCGCCATGGAGCCCAGGGCGAGCACGCCGGACAAGCGGCTCGAGGCGGCGGCGAAGCTGGTCGAGGCGGGCATCCCCACCTCGGTGATGGTCGCACCGGTCATTCCTGGCCTGACCGACATGGAGATGGAGCAGATTTTGGAGCGCGCGACGGCGGCCGGGGTGACCAAAGCCGGGTATGTTCTGTTGCGGCTGCCGCTTGAGATAGGCGATCTGTTCACCGAATGGCTGCGCAGCAACTGCCCGGACCGCGCCAACCGCGTGCTCTCGTTGATGCGGCAGAGCCGCGGCGGCAAGCTCTACGATGCCAAATGGGGCGAGCGCATGGTGGGCGAGGGTCCTTACGCCTGGATGATCGGACGCCGCTTCGAAATTGCCGCCGAGCGGCTCGGCTTCAACAAGCAATCCGTCGAGCTCCGCACCGACCTCTTCACGCCGCCGGTCCTTCCCGGCCAGCAGCTCCGACTGTTGTAGCGCGCGAGCTGAAGCTCGTACCTCCTCTGCCCGTCGGGGGGAGGGTTGGGGTGAGGGGGTGAGCATTTCTCAGTTTGGTTCCCCTCACCCGGCGCGCTCGCGCGCCGACCTCTCCCAGGGGGGAGGTAGAGCCGAAGCCGCCTCGCGAGTTTTCCACACCGGCGAGCGGCTCCGCCGGGAATTGTTGCCAAACCGGCACGGTTTGGTGAAGAGTCCCTGCCCATGGGACTGCCCTTGGAATCACGGCCGATCCGCACGCTGCCGAGCTTTGACCTCGAAGCCGAGCTGATGGACAAACATCAGGGCCCGGTCGTCGGCATCGACGAGGCGGGCCGCGGTCCGTGGGCGGGGCCTGTGGTGGTCGCCGCCGTGATCCTCAATCCTGACCGCATTCCCGAAGGGCTCAACGACTCCAAGCTCCTGACGCCGGAGGCCCGGGAGGATCGCTATGCCGAGATCGTGGCAACGGCTTGCGTTTCGATCATCATCGGCCATGTCCGGCGCATCGACCGGGACAACATCCTGCAGGCGAGCCTGTGGGGCATGCGTGCGGCCTATCGCGGTCTCGGCGTGCCGGCGGCAGCGGCGCTGATCGACGGCAATATCGTGCCGAAGCGTTTTCCGTGCCGGACTGCGCGCGCCGTGGTCGGCGGCGACGGCTTGTCGTTTTCGGTCGCCGCCGCCTCGATCGTCGCCAAAGTGACCCGCGACCGGCTTATGGTGAAGCTCGCCCACCGCTACCGGCGCTATGGCTGGGAGAGCAACAAGGGCTACGGCACGCCGGAGCACGCTCGCGCCATCAAGAAGCACGGCGTGTGCACCCATCACCGCCGCTCGTTCAGCCCGATCGAGGAGGCGCTGCGGCTCCTCAATGAGCCGTAACGCGAGATTTAGCGGAAATCAGTGGACGCTTGCCGTGGGATCATCGGCAGAGCCCAGGCCCTGCATGCGCTTGAGCATGCCGGATCAGGCCACCCGGTGGCGACGCGGCGGCTCCACCATCGCTGCCGGCGTCGGCGGTGGCGGACACGGACTCTGGCGGCGTGTTGTCGGCGGAGCTGTTCGGCACATAGAAGCTCGCCGCGGCCTGCACCGTCGGGTTCTCGCCATTGGCCCCGCTCGATGAGTCGATGGCAAACTCCTCGCCGCTTCCCTTCTCCTTGATCAGCGCCGCCCAATGGGTCCAGTGGCTGAGGCTGTCCTTGGCGAAGGGCCGCTCCACCAAATGATGCTGGATGAGCACATGATGGGTCAGGACCAAAAGATAGCTCGTGGTATTGTTGGCCTCATCGACGCAGTCCTGCTGCTGTCGTCGCCCGAGCCGGCGAAGTCCAAGTTCGGCCGGTAGTTGGCGGCGCCGACGGTCGGGGCCACGCGCCGCTCCATCCAGGCGATCGCATAGGCGATGGCCCGGCGTTCCTCCGCCGGACTGTCGTTGCGGCGGACGCGCGCCATCAAGGCCGACAGTTCGGCAATGTCGCTTGCCTGAAGGTGTAGGGCGTCTGCGACTTGCAGCCATAGGCGTGGCAGACGGTGACGGTGTCGACCCTGGGCGGCTTGGTGTTGAACTGCTCGAAATGGGCTTCCGGCGGTCCCTCCTGCTCATAGACGCAGCCGCTTAGAGAGATGAGGGTCAAGCCCATGAGCACTGACAAAGGCGCAGAGAACGCGCGCCGACAACACCAACGCATGAACGCCAACCGATCCCGTGCACGCCGCTGGCGCGCCAAGGCGCCGGGGCATGCCTCTAAGAGTCACCGGTAGAAGTTTAGGATTGGTTAGGGCTGAGAGCGTGGCCGGACCTTGTCGCGCGCCAATCTCTTCCGCCCTATTGAGGCCCTTTTTCAGATCGAGCTCCGCGCACCATAAACCGGCCATGCCCTCGATTTAATTTCGCCCGATTGCCGAAGACATGGATGTCGTCCTTGCGGGTGAGCAGCGTCGCACCCCTGTCGCGGAAGCCGGCAATTTCGGTATAAGGGTGTCGGAGCGGAGTTGGGACTGGGGCAGGGGAGAGCATAGTGACCCTGAGGGGCACAAGGGCTGAGCCGGCGAGGTTTGCGCCATGACCGCGATCTATGTGCAGAAGACCGTGCATGAGGGGTTGTGGTCGCGCCGCATCGCGCTGTTTTTCGTTCAGCTCCTCGTGCTGACCGTACTGCTGCACCGCTTCGGCTCGCTCACCACGCCAGCGGCGCTGAACCTGCTCGCCGTCTCGATCGGCGGGCTGGTCCTCGCCATCATCGTGGCGGTCTTCGCCCTCATCCGCATTTGGTTCGGTGGCCAGCTCGGCGCGAGCCAGGCCTTTGCCGGCATCGCCATTGCGCTGGTCGGGCTCGCCGTGCCCGCCTTCTACCTGTCCCATGCGATCATGCTGCCGCGCCTCACCGATATCGAGACGACGCCGCAGCATCCTCTGGAATTCAAGAAACTCGCCGGCATGCGGCCGGCTGACGCGAACCGCATCGAGGATCCCGACGCCGCCGTGGTCGCGGAGCAGCAGGCGGCCTATCCGGAAGTCCGCCCCATGGAGCTCGAGCGCTCGGCTCCCGAGGCCTTCGACATCGTGCATGAGGCGGTGAAGCGGCTCGGCTGGAATATCGTGCTGGCCGAGCCCGCCGACGAGGATTCGCCTGGGCAAATCGAAGCGACAGATCGGACCTTGCTGGTCGGCTTTACCGATGACGTGGCCATTCGCGTCACCGGAGACGACAGCCGGGCGAAGATCGACGTCCGCTCGGTTTCGCGCTACGGCTGGCACGATCTCGGCGCGAATGCCGAGCGCATCGGCACGCTCTTCGCCGAGGTGCAATCGGCCCTCGAAAAAGGCGAGAAGACCGGGCTCGAACAAGCTGAGCCCGCGCCCAAGGCAGTTCAGAAAACGGTCAAGAAGCCGAAGAGGAAGCGGGATGACAGACCGAATAGGCGCTCGACAGCCCCGGAGCCCCGTCAGCCGCTGCTAAGCCCCGACTGATGAGATATTCCAGATGCGCGAGCACCGACAGCGCCGCGGCGGCTTTCAGATCGGCGTCTTGGTCGCCGTAGATCTTGGCGACGATGCGCGGGATGGTGGACACCCCGTCCTCGAGGCAGGCGAGGATCGTCTGTTCCCGCCATTGGCGATGCATCATATAGGCCCTGACCACGCGCTGTGGGGTCTGCACGCGGCCGCCATGGGCCGGCAGGAAGACCTTGTCGTGCCGGTGAAGCAGCTTCTCCAATGAGGCCAGGAATTTCGCGAGGCTGCCTTCGGGCGGGGCGATGACCGTCGTGTTCCATCCCATCACGTGATCGCCGGTGAACACCGTGCGCTGCCCGACCAAGGCAAAGCAGAGATGGTCGGGCGCATGACCGGGCGTGTGCAGCACGTCGAGAGCAACGCCGCCGGCCTTGACCTCGTCTCCGTCTTGCAGCGTCCGGTCGGGCCGGAAGTCCGGATCGACGAAGGCTTCGCCGAGACCGGGCGCTCCGGCGCCGCGCTTGGAGCCGGTCGGGCCAAAGCTCAAGATCTCGCCGCCGACCAGGGCCTGCAACGGCCGCGCGCCGTCACAATGGTCGCGATGACTGTGAGTCACGAGAATATGCGTGACGCACTCGCCGCGCGTGGCATCGGCGATCGCGGTGAGATGAGTCCTATCTGCCGGCCCTGGATCGATGACCGCCACCCGCCTGCGGCCGACGAGATAGGTGTTCGTGCCGAGGAAGGTGTAGGGGCCTGGATTGTTGGCGACGATGCGGCGCACCTGCGGCGCGACGTCCTCGGCCACGCCGTAGTCGACATCAACGCTGCGATTGAAGGCAAGCTCTGCCGACATGGTCCCGGACTGAAGGTTTCTGGCGAACCGTGCTGATCCTAATGAAGCACGGAGCAAATGACAGTGCCGGCCGCGCGACAAGCTTAATTTGCGCGGCCAATTGGCGCAAAATGTGGCCTGTGCGAGCAAGGATTAGGTCCTCGAGGACTTTAGCAGCCTATGCTCAAAAGTTGGTCGGAGTGGGGAGATTCGAACTCCCGACCCCCTGCTCCCGAAGCAGGTGCGCTACCAGGCTGCGCTACACTCCGTCTGGCTGGAGCGGTCGTATATAGACAAGGCGCTTCGCCCCCGCAACCGAACCGTCGTCCTGGACGGTCGAGGGCGGCGCTTGCGGTAGCCGGCGTTGCGGGGCAGGGGCCGAGCGGCTATGGTCCGCCGCGCTTCGCCACGCGGCCAAGAGTTTCCGCTACGTGTCCCGCGCGAAAGGCAAAGCGAACAGCTGAGACGTACGAGCAATTGGGGCGTGGCCAAGCGGTAAGGCAACGGGCTTTGGTCCCGTGATCCCAGGTTCGAATCCTGGCGCCCCAGCCACACTAAGTAATTGTTATAGAAGGATTTTATGTCTTTCAGGGACAGGTTGAATTCGCGGCCGAATTCCGCGCTGTTTTTCGCGTCCTTGGATTCGGTTCTAAGTGGCAGAGACAATTCCGCGCCAAATTCCGCCGCGCCCCGCTAAGAAAGTCTCTCGGGCGGCATTTGGGGGTCAACTTTCCAGTTTGGTGAGGATGGTGGAGCCGGTCAGGAAGCCGCGAAGACACGCCTGTCGAACGTGCGGCGGACGCGAAGGGGCACGCTTCCGCTTCTGGCACTCAGCAGACATCCGTGCGGACCCTAGGCATGTCCGCTCTTGGAGGGTAAGCGGACATCCCTAATCCACGCTCTGATGTCCGCTAGTGACCCAAAGCGGAAGTGAGAGGCAGTGAGCCTAGAATGCGTTGACGATCCGCCTGACTTAAGTTTGGACCCTCTTCGCCACCTTGGCGAGTTTGGATTCTCGAGTGCCTATGGAGGCGGCGGGCAGGCGAGGCATTTGGCGACTGGCGCCGACCGACGCCTTACTACGCTCAAGCTTCCCGGGATGGCTTGGGTTCTTCCCCTAGTGTGAAAGCAAGATCGGCAGCGGTGGTTTTATAAGCATGCTGCGTGTGGCTCCGCCCAGAATAAACTCCCTTAGGCGCGAATGGCCGTAGGCGCCCATAACTAGCAGGTCCGCTTGATTAGAGGTGAGGTAGGAACTCAGAATCTCCCCGATCCGACGACCCGCTGCATCGATACAATCTGGCGTGGCATCAATCCCGCGGCGTTCCAGGTACTTTGACAATTCTGCGGCGGGCAATTCGCTGCTGAGTTCTTTTTCATTCAGAACCGTTAGAATGCGAACCGTTTTCGCTCGCTCCAAAAAGGGAAGAGCGTCAGCAACTGCACGAGCGGCTGGACGACTTCCATCCCATGCAATCACAACAGTATCGAGGACAAGCTCGCGAGCGCGGCTACGCTGAGGTAGCAGTAGGACTGGGCGCCCAGAACCAAAAACAATGGATTCAGCGTACCATAGATAATTTGGGCCTTCTGAAATTGCGGGGACAATTGTCAGATCCCTCAGTCGTGCTTCTCGGATTAGCAAATCTGGCGCATCGGACGTGAAACACGTCTCCGTAAGGCTCTCCTGAAACACCCCGGCCTTCTTTGCCGACGCTTCAAAGACTGCCGAAAGCTCGGCAGCAGTATCAGCACTTTTCTTCCGCTCTGAACCGACAAGTCCCGCAACGAACGCATCGCTCAGTAAGTGCTGCGAGGGAGCCCGAACTTGTACTATGCAGGCGAGGGCGGAAATTCGCGCATCCAGAGCGACCGCGAACGAAACGGCTTCCCGGATTTCAGAGGCATCGGTGGCCTGCGGGTAAGTAATGAGTACTAGCAGTATGTCTTTGAACGCCATTGCCAGCGACTCCGTTCAGAACGAATGGCCATTTTACGTCATCGAAAGTCCGCCCTGCCGGAGGTGTCGGGCTTGCCGAGACCTTTCGCCGCTTTCACTGAACGTTGGCTCGGTAAGAGCGCGTCGACCTCGTCGGCTGAGCGTACCCCGCTCAAGCAAGGCTTAGGCAACCCGCTCGATGCCTGCCCAATGCTGCGCGACAAGCTCGTGCGCCGGACGGCGGCAATCGTCAAGGCAGGCCGGTGAGGCGAGGGGCGCACGCCCAGGCTCGGTGAACGGCGTGCTGACGCTCTGCCACAGCCGCTTATTGGCGTTTGTAGCCCGTAATCATGGCGAGGACCAGATTCTCGCGATGCATGAAGCTCGCCAGTACCACCGCGGCGATATGGGCGAGAACGAGCGCGAGCGTGATGTTAGCGATGACTACATGGAACTCCTCTATCGCCTCGCCGGTGTCTTTGGTGAACATGCCGGCAAGCGGCCCCGCCTGGTGTTCCCCGCCATAAACCACGAGGCCAGTTACCACCGTCGCGGTAAAGAAGAGAAGAAGGAGAACCACCATGGCACCGCCGCCCGGGCTATGCCCGAGATGCCGCTCGGCACGAAACAGGATGAGATCTCGTACATAGCGGAACGTCGTGGCGGGCTCGTAGATAAAGTCTGAGAAACGCGCATGGCGTGACCCGATCATTCCCCAAACCAATCGCGCCACGATTAGCGCGCCGACCACATAGCCGGCCCAGACATGCAATTTGAGCAGATCATCCTCGGTGAAATAGGCGATGGTGAAGGCCACGACCAAGGTCCAATGGAAGAGCCTCACAAACGGGTCCCATACATAGACCTGCTTTTGATGTGCACTGCGCATGGAATGCTTTTAACTCGCGGCGCGAAGGCTGGACTTTGATCTCGATCAAGTCGCCTGGCCTGATCCGGCCTTAGTTTGCCATTAAGGTTTGGGAGTTCGCGTGCCTACAAATTCGAGGAGGCGTTCATGCGTATATCAGCACCTCTCGTGGTTTTGATCTCGAGCCTGGGCATCACAGCAATTGCGCTTGCGGCGGACGATCCGCTTATGAAGCAGGCTCAGGGGCTTTTTCAGCCGATCCCCTTGGAGCCGCCGGCGATTAAGGACGTTACCACGACGCCCGCCATGGTGGAGCTTGGAAAGGCCCTCTATTTCGATCCCCGCTTGTCACAGAGCCACAACATCAGCTGCAACACTTGCCATCAGATTGGTCTTGGTGGCGTGGACATGTTGTCAACGTCGATCGGGCACAAGTGGCAGAGGGGCGGCCGCAACGCTCCCACAGTACTCAACGCCGTGTTCAACGTGGCCCAGTTCTGGGATGGGCGAGCGGCCGACCTGAAGGCACAGGCTGGTGGCCCTATTCAAAACCCCATCGAGATGGGCATAACGCATGAGCACGCCATCGAAATGCTCAAGGGCATTCCCGGCTACGCGAAGCCTTTTGAGGCCGCGTTTCCAAGCGACAAGGATCGGATCACCATGCCCAACGTGGTGACAGCCATCGCGGCGTTCGAAGCAACTCTCATCACGCCGAATGCCCCCTTCGACAAATTCCTCCGCGGCGATGCGAACGCGCTCTCGGCCGAGCAAAAGGAGGGGTTGAAGCTATTCATCGATACGGGCTGTGCCAGTTGTCATTCCGGCATCAATGTTGGTGGTCAGATGTATGCCCCGTTCGGGGTCGTCGAGAAGCCGGGTGCTGATATCCTGCCCCCCAACGACAAGGGCCGGTTTGCGGTGACAAAGACCGTGAGCGACGAGTACGTGTTCCGCGTGCCAGAACTGCGGAATATCGAACTGACGCCGCCCTACTTCCACTCCGGCCAAGTGTGGGATCTTACCCAGGCGGTCGGCATCATGGCCACGGACCAGCTCGGCAAGACGCTCACCGATGCAGAGGTCGCGAAGATTGTGGCCTTCCTCAGCTCACTAACAGGCGAGCAACCGCAAGTCGTGTACCCAATACTGCCGCCGAGCGTGGCGACCACGCCAACACCCCAGCAATAACGCTCGACTGCCGGGGGCTACCACAATGCCTCGGAACCAATGTTCCTTAAAAAGGGAGGCAACTAAGCAGCGGCTTTTAATCTGCTTTATCGTAGGGCTAGGCTTGCTGTTCGGCGGCTTTGCGCTGACATCTGCATCGGCACATTATTATTACCATGACCACTATTATCACCACCATCACCACCGTTATCACTGCTGGTGGCATCATGGTCACCGCTGGTGTGATGGGTAGGTGACGCCTCCGATACCGTTAACTTTAGAAGTCCGCACAGCAGCGCATGCCTGCGCGGCCTTCTTCCCCTAGTCCGATGTTAAACGTCGAGGCCAAATGGACCTCCCCCTGTCGGGCGATCCGGGCGAGGGTGGTTGGCCGTTCGCCGACGCATCTTGAAGGTGGTGAGACAAGCACCTTGGCGGCCGTGGTTATGGAACGTGACCGTAAGTAACGGAGTGGTCGATTTCTGGGGCATCACCGAACATCACCGGAAAAGAAAGCGATAGGTGTCGCGGCCGAGAACACGCCAGGAATGAAGTGCTGAACGATCCCGCATCTTTCGCCCCGATCCGGGGCCTCCGTGAGGCGGATGTTCAGGCCAGGCTGAAGACCGAGGGGTACAACGAGCTACCCCGCTCGGAACGGCGCACGCCGCTGCGCATCATCCTCGAAGTCCTGCGTGAGCCGATGCTGGCGCTGCTGCTCGGCGGCGGCGCGATCTATCTGGCACTGGGAGACCTGAAGGATGCACTCATCCTGCTCGCCTTCGCCACCATGTCAGTCTTGATCACTGTCATGCAAGAGACCCGCACCGAGCGCGTTCTGGAGGCGCTCCGCGATCTGACCAGCCCGCGTGCGCTGGTCATTCGCGATGGCGAGCGCAAACGCGTCGCCGGTCGGGAGGTGGTGCGCGGCGATTTTATCGTACTTGCGGAGGGCGACCGGGTACCGGCCGACGCGTTGCTCTTGCAAAGTCATGACCTCAAGACCGATGAATCGCTGCTGACGGGCAAGTCCGTGCCCGTGCGTAAGATCGCCGATGGTAACGGCGCTCCGGGCAAAGATCGCCGCCCGGGGGGCGATGACCTGCCGTATGTGTTTTCCGGTTCGCTGGTCGTGCGCGGGACCGGAATAGGCGAGGTGATCGCGACCGGCGCATTGAGTGAAATCGGCAAGATCGGCCAGTCGCTCGCCACGTTGGAGACCGAGCCGCCACGGCTGCAGGCACAGACCCGCCGGCTTGTGCGGGTGTTCGCCATGGTCGGGGGTGCGGTGAGCGTCCTGGCGGTGCTGCTCTATGGCACTTTGCGCGGCGGATGGCTCGATGCAATGCTTGCCGGCATCGCGCTCGGCATGTCGATGCTGCCCGCAGAAGTGCCGGTCGTGCTGACCGTGTTCATGGCAATGGGGGCTTGGCGAATCTCGCGGGCGCGTGTGCTGACTCGGCGCGCTGCGGCCATCGAAACCCTCGGCTCCGCGACGGTGTTGTGTACGGACAAGACCGGCACTCTGACCGAGAACCGAATGACAATCGCTGAGCTACGAATCAAGAATGGCACAATTTTCCGGCCCCGCGAGCCTTCCGGCGCGAAAATGCCCGAGAGCTTCCATGACTTGGTCGAGTTCGGCATTCTCGCCAGTGCGCGAGATCCCGTCGACCCCATGGAGAAGGCTTTCCATGATCTCGGTGGCGAGCAGTTGGCAGAGACCGAACATCTCCATGGCTTCGCATGGAAGCTCCTGCACACTTACGGGCTTCGCCCCGGACTGCTCGCCATGTCGCACGTCTGGCAGGCGGCCGATGGCAGGCAAGAGTTCGTCATCGCCGCCAAGGGCGCGCCTGAAGCCATTGCCGACTTGTGCCATCTCGACGCCGCGGATCGCGCCGCATTGACGCAATCCGTCGACGCGATGGCCGCCGAGGGCCTGCGTGTGTTGGGGGTCGCCCGCGCCTCCTTCGCGGGGCAGGTGTGGCCGGATTCACAGCACGATTTTGCGTTTTCGTTCCTGGGACTCGTCGGTCTTGCCGATCCGCTGCGGGCGAGCGTGCCCGATGCCGTGAGCGAATGCAGGTCGGCCGGCATCAAGGTGGTCATGATCACCGGCGACTATCCGGCGACTGCCAGGGCCATCGCCCGCCAGGCGGGGCTCGATGCCGAAGACCTAGTGACAGGCGAAGAACTCGATCAGCTGAGCGAAGCCGCCTTGGCTCAGCGCGTCCGCACCGCGACCGTGTTTGCGCGGATCATGCCGGAGCAGAAGCTCCGTATCGTCAACGCGCTCAAGGCGAACGGCGAGATCGTGGCGATGACCGGGGACGGTGTCAACGATGCGCCCTCGCTCAAGGCGGCGCATATCGGTATTGCTATGGGTGGACGAGGGACGGACGTGGCACGCGAGGCCTCCTCAATCGTACTCCTCGATGACGACTTCGGCTCGATCGTTAAGTCTGTACGACTCGGCCGCCGAATCTACGACAACCTTCGCAAAGCAATGAGCTTCATATTCGCTGTGCATGTGCCCATCGCCGGACTAGCCCTGCTACCGCTGCTGTTTGGCTTGCCTATCCTATTCGGCCCGATCCACATCGCGTTTTTGCAGATGGTGATCGATCCCGTGTGTTCTCTGGTGTTCGAGGCCGAGACGGAGGAGGACGATGTGATGCGCCGACCGCCGCGTGCGCCCGATGCGCCGCTGTTCTCCGGCCCATTGATCGGCTGGAGTTCCTGCAGGGGGCGTTCGCGTTTGTGCTCGTTGCTTGCATCTTCGTCGTCGCGTTCCGACGGGGTATGCCGGAGGAGGAAGTGCGCGCGCTGGCTTTCTTTTCGTTAATCCTGACGATTGTCAGCCTGATCTTTGTCAACCGCTCCTTCAGCGCATCGTTGGTCACGGCTTTCCACCGACCAAATCCGGTGCTCGCATTGGTCCTCCTTGCCGTCACGACGATGTTGGGCCTGACGCTTCTTTGGCCGGTTGCAAGGGATCTCTTCCGGTTCGGACCGCTGCACTGGAACGATCTCGCGCTGACGTTGGGTGCCGGCGTTCTTGTGCTTGTTTTCCTCGAGGTTTTGAAGCTCCTGTACGCGGGATGGCGGCAAAGCCAATCTCAGCACGCAGATGTTTTGGATCGGCCGCGATGATGTGCACGCGTTATGTCCGATAATGGCACTAAGCGGACATGCTCAATGCGCTGACGAATGTCCGCTTTTGGGGGCAAAGCGGACATTGACCAATCGCTGCTTACCAATCTCGATTTATGAGTACACGGCCTAGCACACACCAGCAACGGCGGGATGGGCGGCAGAGTAGTAATATCATCGGCTGCTCATAGCCGAATTCGTCATGCTCGCGCATGGCTCGAAACTCGGTCGCCTGCCGAGGAAATCCTTATTCTTGCAGCCACCGCCGATGCAGGGAACGAGCTCGCTCGCGATGTGGCCCGAACCAAAGGTGCTGCCTTCGGTTGGCATCGACTGAGTTTGGCGCAGTTCGCTGCAGTTCTGGCTGCGCCCCTGCTTGCCACACGCGGAGTGGTGGCACTTGGCAACTTAGGCGTCCAGGCTATATGCGCCCGCGTGGTTCACAAGCTAGCCGGCGACGCAGCCCTTGGCCGATATTCAGAAATCGCAGCCGGGCCGGGCTTCGCTCGCGCTTTGAGCCGCGTGGTAACGGATCTCCGTTTGGCAAAACTCAAGCCGGACGCCGTTCGCACCGTCGCTCCCGATCTCATGCCGTTGTTCGAAGCATATGAGTCAAACTTGGCTGAGAGCGGTTTCACTGACTGGGCAGGTGTTCTGACGACCGCAACCGACGCGTTGATGAGCGATAGCTTCACCAATCCCCTGCTGGGGCTGCCGACCGTTTTGCTGGATATAGCCGTAACAAGCGAGGCTGAACTCGAGCTTTGTCCACGCGCTCAGTCTTCGAACTCCGGAGCTGATTGTATTTGCGCCTTCGGCGGATGAACGAACTCTCGCTCGAGCTCAGCAGAAGTTAGGGATGCAGGTCGACGATATCGATCACACCGTAACTTCTGCCCAGGCTCCAGTAGCAACCTCTGGTGGTTCGCTGGCGCGGCTTCAGCGCCGCCTCTTTAAGGAGAGTTCCAGTCCACCTGACCCGGCAGATGATCAGGTGCTCATTTTCTCGGCTCCTGGCGAGGGGCGCGAATGCGTCGAAATCGCGCGTCGCGTGTTGGCGCTCGCACGGGATGGTGTTGCCTTTGACCGCATCGCGGTGTTGCTCCGATCGCCCGAACAATATCGTGCGCCTTTGGAGGAAGCTTTCGGTCGGGCAGGAATACCGGCGCATTTTGCGCGTGGGGCGCGACGTCCAGACCCGACCGGGCGGGCCTTTTACGTTCTTCTCTTATGCGCAGCTGAGGGATTATCAGCTCGCCGCTTCGCCGAATACCTATCGCTGGGACAAGTTCCCGATGCCACTCCCGAGGGCAAACCACCCGAGGCGGCACCGCGCAGCGAACGCTGGGTTACCCCAGACGAAGACTGGATCGCGGCACTAATGGCGGAGGACGTGACGAAGGAGCCCGCCCCGGGACAACAAGGTGAGCGCCAGGTAGCCGACGGACCGGTTAAAGCCGGGCAGCTCCGCGCACCGCGTCGCTGGGAACGGCTTCTCGTCGAGGCGGCGGTGATCGGAGGACAGGAGCGCTGGCGAAGACGGATCGAGGGTCTGGCCAATGAGCTGCGGCTGCAGATCGCTGAGCTTAGCGAAGAGGATGAGGCTCGGGCAGCGACCACCAGGCGAACCTTGGACGACCTGGAGGCGTTCGCCGGTTATGCGCTGCCGTTGGTCGATGCCCTCGCGCAGCTGCCCAATGCCGCAAATTGGGGCGAATGGCTCGACCACCTGGGAGCGCTTGCGACGCGGGCGCTGCGAAATCCGGACCGGGTTCTGTCCATCCTTTCGGAACTCGCGCCGATGGCTTCCATCGGGCCAGTGAAGCTCGATGAAGTTCTGCTCGCTCTCTCCGACTTTTTGCTGGAGGTCGCAGTTCCACCTTCTGCGCAACGTTACGGCGGGGTCTTCGTAAGTCCGATTGAGGCAGCGCGTGGGCTTAGCTTCGACACGGTCTTTGTCCCGGGCTTGGCCGAGCGGCTCTTCCCACGCAAAATCGTTGAAGAACCGATCCTCCTCGATGCGCTGCGGGTGCAACTCGGTACCGGGCTCGATATCAACGAAAACCGGCTCGCGCAGGAGCGGCTATCCTTAGCAATTGCGGTGGGTGCCGCCGAGCGGCGGCTGTATATTTCCTATCCACGACTTGATCTGAATCTGGCTCGACCCCGCGTTCCATCGGTCTACGCGCTGGAGGCCGTACGCGCCGCGGAAGGTTGGCTGCCGGATTTTTCCGAGGTCGCGAGGTCGAGCAGAGATCGTTTCCTCGACACGGGTTGGCTGGCCAGCGCCTTCAGATCCGGCTGTTGCCATCGATGATGCCGAGTACGACCTCGCTGTTCTGGATCGCCTTTTTGCGCTCCCGGACAAGGAAAGTGGGTCAGCTCGCTACCTCTTGACGGCCAATCCGAACCTGGCTCGCGCTCTAAGAGCACGATACCAGCGTTGGAGCCGCAAGTGGACATCGGCTGATGGACTGGTCTTGCCGTCGAGTAGCGCATCCGCAGTCATGGCGAAAAATGCGTTCGCCGAGCGGAGCTATTCGCCAACCGCCCTGCAATATTATGCGCGCTGTCCTTATCGGTTCTTCCTCCAGGCCATTCACGGACTTTCGCCGCGCGAGACGGCTGAATCAATCGATGAGCTCGATCCCACTGCAGCGCGGAGCACTCATTCACGAAATTCAGTTCACGTTCTTTGAGCGCTTGAGCGCCGACAATCTGCTGCCGGTTGGCCCAGCTTCTCTAAATCAGGCGAGAGCGATCCTGGACGAAATCATCGAGACAACCGCAGCGCGCTACTATGACGACCTTGCGCCGGCAATCGATCGCGTGTGGGAGGATGGCATCGCGGCGATCCGCGCCGATCTGCGCGAGTGGCTTCGGCGCGCCAGCGAGGACGCGTCGGGATATATTCCCTTGTACTTTGAAATGTCTTTCGGGCTGGCCGGTCGCCACAAAGAGCGTAAAGCTGATCCTCACTCGGTACCTGATGCTGTCGAACTTGGCTGCGGGATCCAGCTCCGCGGCTCGATCGACCTTGTCGAACATCATCCGTCAGGCTTCCTGCGGGTAACTGATCACAAGACCGGGAAAGGCTGACGGAAAGCCGGACCAGCTGGTGGATGGCGGCAAGACCCTGCAACCCGTGCTCTATGCGCTCGCCGCTGAAAAGCTTCTTCGGCGAGAAGGGGAAGGTCGAGTGTGGGCGGCTTTATTTCTGCACTTCCGTTGGGGGTTTTGCCGAGCACATCGTTCCACTCCAAGAGCCAGCACGTCGAGCTGCCGATGAGGTCGCTACGATTATTGGAGAGGCCATCGGTCGGCCCTTTCTTCCGGCTGCACCGGACAAGGGACAGTGCGAATGGTGCGACTACCAAGTCGTGTGCGGGCCCTATGAGGAACAACGCACGGCACGCAAGCCAGAAGAGAATTTAGAGGCACTCCTTGATACTGCGGGGGCTGCCATGACCGACTTGCCGGATGCCGAGGCGCGGCATCGCATTCTCACTGACTTCGGCACAACGCTCGTTGTCGAAGCCGCGGCCGGAACTGGAAAGACAACGGCACTGGTCGGTCGGATTGTTGCCCTTATCCGCGAAGGACTGGGTACGCTGGATCGCATTGTCGCGGTGACATTCACCGAGAAGGCGGCGGGCGAGATGAAGCTGCGGCTTCGGACCGAAGATCGAGCGCAGCCGCCAAGACTGCGCTCCCGAGCAGCAGGCGCTCCTCGAACAAGCGCTGCGAGAACTCGAGCTAGCAAAGATCAACACCATTCATTCCTTCTGTGGCGATCTGCTACGCGAGCGGCCAGTCGAGGCTGGGGTGGATCCGCTGTTCGAAATTGTGGCGGAGGACGAGGCTCGAGACATTGCCGATCGGGCATTCGAGAGCTGGTTTCAGGCGGCGCTCGCCAACCCTCCAGAAGGAGTACGCCGCATCCTCAGACGCAGGTCGAGAGATCAGCGACCGCGTGAGATGCTGCGCAGCGCCCTAGATAGCTTGATTCTTTGTCGGGATTTTCCCACACCCTGGCGCCGAGATGCGTTCGATCGAGATGGCCTGATCGATGCTCTCTTGGCGCAGCTGAAGGAGCTTGGAGATTTAGCGGTCAAAAGTTCCTGGCACGAGGATTATCTAACTCGCAATCTTGCTGAGATTGCGCGATTTATCGAAGAGAACACGCAGCTCGAAGCGGTGCGCGGCCGTGACTATGACGGACTCGAAGCAACGCTGCGTGACCTCGCCCGCGCGAAGAGCTGGAAGTGGAAGGGAGCAAAGAAGGTAACTTTCGGAGCGCTGTCCCGGGATGAAGTGTTGAGCCGCCGTGACCGAGCGAAAGCGGATCTCGATGCATTCATCGCCGCAAGCGACGCCGATCTTGCGCCATTGCTGCACCAAGAGCTGCAGGCGGCGGTGGAGACCTATCAAGACCTGAAGAAGGAGGCTGGGCGCCTCGATTTCCTCGATCTCCTGATCAAGGCGCGTGATCTCATTTTTGGCAACGAGAGCGTACGGACCGAGTTGCAGCAGCGGTTCACGCATTACTTTGTCGACGAGTTCCAGGATACCGATCCACTCCAGGCCGAGATCTTGCTGCTTCTCGCTGCAGATGATCCCTCCGAAGCCGATTGGCGAAGGGTTCAGCCGATCCCAGGGAAG
>CAWIUJ010000011.1:0-475118 GCA_963839245.1 uncultured Alphaproteobacteria bacterium
GCTGGCGTGGCCATCGAGAAGCTGAAAATCGAGGGCTTGAAGATTGTCAGCTGGTCCTACGCGGTCTCGCAATGCGGCCTTCCCAGTAGGACCAAATGAGGGTTTTCAAGTAAAATCCAAGCCTCTAGAACAGCGAGGCGATAGTCGCCATCGGTCAGAAAAACAGATAGTCACGCCGTTCGGGAAATAGCGTTAGGTCGAAGTGCCTATGGAAAACCCAACGCGTCGTCGTCAATTGCGTGTAGGACGAGTGCGGCGGAAGCGATTTGAGATGTCGCGGTTTCCGCGCGGGACTGTGATATGACCGCTACCGCCTTTATGGGTCTCGAAGACAGCCCTAAAACCATCACTCCTTACTGCTGATGGGTGCAATTGAGGGATTTGTGTCAACCAGCAACTGCCGGCTTTCTCCCCACAGACGCGTGGCCACAGCGAGCGGATCTATCTTGTGCTCCTGCCACCACAACCGCTCATTACCGGTGGCGTGGTTCTGCTGATGGTGAATGGCGCAGAGCGGTACCGTGAATTCGTCGCTGACCTTGAGCCCAAGGCCCCTGGATTGTGCGAAGCGGACGTGATGGGCGTGGCTCGGCGATCTCCCGCAAATGAGACAGGGTTGCTGAGCCACAAAGCGCAAATGCTCCTTCGATCGGATCCGTTTTGGCTCGCTGATGGTGAGCACACTCTTGTCGATTTTTGAACCTGCACCGTTGTGGAGTTGCTGGCTCTGACGTTGTTTCGCTCTCCTTGCTGCCGTTCTCAGGTTTAACAAGGGCGACGGCACAGTGTTTGAGGTGCGCCACTAAGTGAGGCGCTATCCCCGACCTCGGCAACGAGCCTTGTTTCAGACACCTGTTGAGAGCGCGCACGGTTTCGACATTCTGTTCCCAGATGGCGAACAGGAGCTCGATGTCGTGAGCTTCGGTCATAGCCTTGCGTAGCGCGCCGGCGAATTCGCTTGGTTTGTCGAAGCTTGCTTCTTCTGAACCGGATGCCGAGCGGAGAACCCACGGGCCTATCGGCGGCGAAGCCTTCTCGCTTCGCGCCTTGCGGACACCAAGCTGCTCGCGGTCATAAAGGCAAGGCCAAACGGGTTGCCAAAGGTCGCTAGGGCGCGCTTCGTTGCATCTGTCTCGGCACCTTTAAGCGCAAGCTCGTGAGCTTGCCCCGGGGTAGGGGCCTTGCCTTCGCCCGTACCTGATCCTTCCCGCACAATCGTGATATCTCCCGCCCGCACGCTGACGCGCACCTTGGCGGTGTAAGCCGCGGCGTGATAGGGCCGAGGCTCCGCTCCACACACAGTGGCTGGCAAGCGTCCTTCGATCCCAGGCATCGTAGCCGAAGATGCGGTTGGCTTCGGCGATGACGTGCCACCCCTCCACGTAGTGAAGGTCGTTCCCATTCGCTTTGCGTGACTTGACATACTTGGCGTCGAGTTTCGCTCTTAATTGACGAACTTGGGTGTCGGTAAGCGCCATCACTTGGTCCTCACGCTAAGCACCGGTTTGGGATTGCTCATTTGCGCCCCGGGGATCTCGATGCCCCGCTTGAGCTCTCCCAGGATCGCTTGGCGATCGAGCTTCGGCGGCTGCGGCAGCCAGTAGGCCTCTGGGATAATCTCCTCAGCGATGACCACGAGAGCGGGAGATCCGGCTCGGGCAGAGGCGGTGAAGTCTGGCTGCTCGAGCTTGGTGAGCCCCACCTCGGTCATGGCCTCGAGGGCGAGCTGCCGCTTCTTGGTGGCTCTTAACTCAAGGCGCGAGAGCCGCTCCTTCATGTCGTCAAGGCGAAAACGAAGGCCCGAGTAGAACGCCTCATCCACTAGCGCCGAGCGGATCACCGCCGCTATCATCTCGTGGAGGTCGGTGATTCCTCCAGCGTGTCGAGCAGGGTCTCTTCGTCCGCACTCGGGTAGGCAGCCAACAGGCGCTGCTTCAGCTGCAGATATTTTGACGCTTCGACCGAAAGTACGGCGTTGTCCATTTTTCAGACCTATGAGTACGCTATTCGGTACCAAAAGTACAAAAAATAGGACCAAAGTGTCAAGGACCTATGATTAGGGCTGCGCAGATCAAGGCGGCACGAGCCTTGCTTGGCCTGGGTCAACCGAGCTTTCCGAGATTGCCGAAGTAGGCATTTCAACCGTGAAGCGCATCGAGCTGGCGGAAGAAATAACGGGATCCGCTCGAACCCTGTGGAAACTCCAGACGGCGCTCGAGAAGGCAGGGGTGGAGTTCATTCCAGCGGACGAGCACAAGGGACCAGGCGTCCGACTAAAGGAGAGGGTTGGAACTAAAGCGAAGCGCAGGCGGAGAAGGGCGGCCTGTGGTCGACTACCGCGCACCCAAGGTGATCGCCGTAGGGGGAACCCTACCTGATCTCCCGGAGGAGCTTTCGGGCTTCTCGGAGCAAGCTTCTCATGCCGGCCCGCCGCTCACGCGCCTCTTTGGTATAAGCCCCGTGCTTAAGCGCATTCTTGTTGCCGCGCGGCGCTCCTGATCCTCTGGCGCCGCCATGCATGCGGCATCGCTTGTTTCCGCTTACGGCGGGCGACCGGCAGGGGAAACCGGAGCGGGTCCTCGCACCACAACGAGGACTCGCCAGCATCGGTGCGGTGTTTCGCTGATGACCGCCAATTCTCATGGCTTCCTTCGCCACTCATGCCCTTGGCTACGCAGCCGCTTCAACTTTTCGGCAATCTGCTCGACCCTCAGCCGATGGTTGTCCAAGGTTTTTGTCAACGCGGAGAGGATAAAGAGCTACCGCCGGTCCGGGATCTTGAGCTCAACTACGCCACGAAAGGCGCCATGCGCTCTCCCTTGCAGCTCAGCCAAAACTACCAACCCCTACCCACACGGAGCCAATGATCTGATTGGTCCGACGGCTGCCATCGCACTTGACATTATCCGTGAGGGCGCCGGCGAGATGCGACCGCTATCAGTTTGGCCAATATAGCCGCGGTCAATGCCCCGGTTACGCCGCCGATGATCGAAAGAGCCGAAGCCGAGTGATTTGGTGACAAACCTTGCAGCGCCTCCAATATCACTGCGGTTGTGGCAAGTCCTAAGCCCACCACGAGTGGCTTCGGCCAGCCGAGCAAGATGATCGACGAGGCCACAAAATACCCTAAAAAGTGCTCGACAACCAATGCCCCGTGCGCATCTGCTCCCACGTGGGGGGTAGCATGAGCGAAGCAAAGACGATGGCGACCATGGCGAGGACGCCACAAAGCCGAAACCAAATTGGGGATGATTGGCGAAGGCTTCCAGCACATTCGGGGGTGCTCGCCATCGCAATTCTCTCCGAGTGTTTCGTGCACGCCCTACCTACGTCATCACTAACCCCTTCCGCACGGCGTCGAAATGCTAGCCGCCAACGAGCCCGCCGGCTCCATGCCACCATTGTTAACTTGGCAATCAGCGCCGCAGTTAGTGCTCCGGCGGCTCCCGCCAAGACCAAATCACCGAGGCCGAGTGATTTGGTGTCAAACCCTGCAGGGTCTCCAGGATCGCCGCAGCGACAGCGAGAGTTCCACGCCACGAATGGCGGGGTCAGCCAAGGCAGATAACCAACGAGGCGACGAAGTAAGCGAGGAAGTGCTCCTTCAACCAGTGGCCAGTGCGCAGCCGCTCCCACTCAGCCGGCAATAGAAGCGAAGCAAAAATGAGCCCGGCGATTGCTATCGCGCCACAAAGCCGCAACCAAATTACGCGGCGATTGGAGATCGCCAATGCAACTGCCCTGGGGTGCCTCAACATTCCCTCTCGAGCGTCGCGAACTGAAATTAAGAGACGCGATAGTTCCAAGCTCAATTTATGGCGGTTTCGCGGTTGGGTCTCGCGGCATGGTTGCGCAAGCTCAGGGGGCTAGTGGGATTGGCGTTGCCGTCGCAGAAGTTTGCTGTGCCATTCGACAAACAGACAAAAGGTTTCGTAGCGTCAACACCTTGCCGCCTTGATGTTACGCACGACGATCTCGAGGAGAGGGCGCTCTCGCTCCACGCTTAATTGCGCCCGAGCAAGATTTCTTTTGCGCATTGACGCGTGCAGCAAGATAGGTAGGCGACACCCCTTAAACCTGGGGGAATGACCTACGAGTGCTCGGCCTGACACTGCTCGAGTGCGCCCAAGTCGGCGCTTGTACAGGGTATGATGACGGAAATGGCGAGCCGGGTAAAAAGAAATTCTCAAACCGTCGGACACACCGCTACGAACACCCTTGTTCGATACCGTCAACATTATCGCGTTAAACAGACTCAACTACTTCAATAAGACACTCAAGTCGCTATGCGAGCAGAACTTAAGCAAATTCGGCGCTAGGCTTCATGTTTGGATCGATGGCTACAACGGGTCGCTTGATGAACAGCGGGGAGTGCCGAACCGAACTGGCGAGGTCATGGAACTAGCGACCGCGCATCTGCCTGACGCCCTTATTCATAGGCACTCCGATAATTTGGGTATCGCGGAAAAATTCTCGTGTCTCAATTCGGGGGCTCCCTACATACTTTTTTTCGAAGACGACCTCGTCCTCGGTCCTCGATATTTGGAAGCTCTAGAAATTTTGATGGAATGGGGGACTCGATATTCCGGACATCGCGATTGTCACGGCGCACGGCTACTCGCATGAGTATCTGGGTGAGGCAAAGAGGTTTTTAAACTTTTCTGCCGTACTGCGTTATGCGCATTAGTCTGTGGGCCTTTGCCCTGAAGGCCGAGCACTTGAAGGAACGTCAGACATTCATCGATGGATATCTGTCGCTGATGAACGGACGTCGCTATCAGGATAGAGACCACAAAAAAATCATCGAATATTTTCACTCGTGCGGAGCCCCCTTCATCCCGGGAACAAGCCGAGTTACGCCAAGCACGCGGCTTTGTGGCTGTTTGGAAAATGTGCCCTCACCACCTCTTTGAGGCTCGCGAGGTACATCGGGCAGCAAGGGCAACATTGTGATCCTGCAGTCTTCCAAGCACTCGGCTACGGCGATGGTGACTTACAGGACTTCAACGCAGAGACTTTCAAGGCGATGTTACCTAAAACACTGGATTTGACACCTTTGAAGGCCGCGAGGCTCCTCGAGTTGCAAATCATAAAATTTGGCTTTTAATGACTGCCTCCCGAGCCGCGTCAACGCGTACTGCACCTAACCAAGCGCATTGCAGAGGCGAGAGAACGCAGAGTCCCGAAGCGCGTCGAGTAACGCGCGAAACTCAGGGCGAAGGCCGCTTGCTTTCCAGGACAGATATTCGGCGTAGGCGTCGTCATCCTGAGCGAGAGCGTTAAGGCGAGCAGCAACCGCCGCGGGTCCTGAGAATTCGGTCACATCAATGAAGCAGCGATCTCCTGGCGCAAAATCGGCCACGTTAGGGGCGCCGAGGTAAACCGGTACCGAGCCGGCGATCAAGGGATCGAAAAATTTCTCGGTGACGTAGTCGGGAGCGATCGAGTTCTCGAAGGCGAGGGTAAATTTGTAGCGGGCAAGTGTGGCAAGTCGGCTCTCTTGGCCGCGGTCGTCAGCGAGCTCGCGGTTCCTCAGCATCCGACCGTAGGAGTCCACCTTCACATATTTCATAAGTTCGAAGGCGTAGCGACCCCTTCCGCTGCGATCGATTTGGCTCGATCTGAAGTGGACGGCGGGCGCCTTCTCTGTCTTCGCTTCTGCCGCTTGAAGCAGCTTCTCGGCGAGGGCTGGGCTGAAATATGGACACCACACCGTCGCCTCTCGCTCGTAAGTCATCGTGACATCAAATTGACCCATGAAATCGCCATCACCGAGCATTGGGTAGTTGGGCCGGCTTTCCATTGACCAAGCCACCCATTTTTGTCCCTCAAGCTTCGGAGGGAAGCTGAGGTGGTTCAAGGTCGGGAGATGGAAAACGACGGCGGCAGCCCTTGGCAGAAGGCCGAGGTCGGTGGTGAATGTCCAGCCGTCGATATATTCCTTCGTGCCATCGAGCATCCCGGGGTAGGGGGAATTGTAGAAGAGGACGATCCGACGAATTTGCGCCTCCGTCGTTGGGGTGGAGGAGTGTAAACCTCAGCAATTGTTCCCTGCAAATCCTGGCTTTCCGGGGGTGCCAGTCGAGTGTGCAGTCTTCGCTTTCGATCGCCACGCCCGGTCGCTATGCTCGCCACTTGGGGGAAAACTCGCCTCAATCCTTGAGCCTTCCGCTTAAGTCGCCCTCAATATCGATGCAACGGTTGAACTACGTGGTTGTCCAAATTCGTTGGTGATGCGACACATCGTTGCCGATCAAACAGAGGGTGATGCCGCCGCGGATAGCGTCGCGGTGGCGTGGGACGTAAATGTTGATCTCGACGCCCTGTTGCAACCATTCCGCCAACAGTCGTTTCCGGTGAGATCAGTTGTTACCGCTGGGATCCCTCTATCGGGAGACACAGATCCGACGCAGCTTCGGTTAGCCTTCAGGGAGCACGGAGTGTCGGTGATTTCCGGGCATCGCCTTGGCGCCTCTGATCTCCGATGTGACGACACGCTTAAGGCGCTTGCGCGGGATGCTGAGGTCCTTTGTGGAGCCGCGCCTGGTCACGACCTACTTCTCACCACTCAAGACCTCTTGTCTGCAATGTTGCCGTCCGCCTGCTCCGAAATAGGCTTTCGAGCTGTCGCTCTGTTGTCCAGCCAAGTCGAGTTCGGGGCGCCTGACGCCGAGGCCTGGAGACTGCAGCGAAAGCTGTTCGATGACGGCTTGGTCGCCGTCGGCTTAGCTCGTTTTCAAGGCGCAAGCGCAAGCTGCTTCCTCGCAAGCGACGCTGTGGCCTCGTTCGATCGACTTGGTGCGGCGACGCGCGGATCGGTCACCATGACCACTCTCGGGCAAAACGGCCGCTTCGCAAATCAACTGTTTCAGTATGCCTTCGTGAAGCTCTATGCCCTGAGGCACGGTCTCAGCCTCTCGCTACCAGATTGGCAAGGCAGAAGGCTGTTCGGTCTCGACGATAATTTCTGCTCAGCTGACGCTCTGCCAAGGGTGAGCTTTAACGGCTTCACCGACCAGGATCGCCTCCTCTGGGAAGCCGACGACCCACCGATTGACATCGACGTGTGGGGCTACTTCCAGGAGGTGCCACACTGTTGGCGACGCCACCGATCTTTTTTGCAGCATATGTTTCAACTTCCCGTCGAGCACCGAAACGCAGTCGCTGCTTGGCGTGAAGATGTAACCCGCGGTGACGAGCGCACGCTCGTTGCGGTGCATGTGCGGCGGGGAGATTACCGCGAGCTAAATTTGCCGTGGTTTCGCCTAGTGCCTGAGGATTACTACATCGATTGGCTGCGAGCTATCTGGCCTACGCTCCGCGACCCCTTGCTGTTCGTTGCGGCCGACGAGCCCGATGTGATCGTGCCACGCTTTCAAGAGTTTGCGCCAATCGCAAAATCAGCGGCACTCGATGGCCTTCCAGGACACGTGTCCGATTTCGAGATCCTCCGGCAGGCGCACTACCTCGCCATCTGCAACAGCAGCTTCTCTCGCATGGCCGCCATTCTCGCCTCTCCGAGCCAGCTATGCTTCATTCCTTCCTTCGAAACGAAGGGCTTTGATGCCTACGAACCGTGGATCGATCGCGGCTTCTGGGCGCGATTTGCCGAGAGGCCGGATGCCACCTCATCAAAGAGGCAAGCGATTTCAGAAAAACACGAAGATCGTATACAGGGAGCGGAGTCGACCATCTATTTTGATGTTTCCGATCTCCTTCTCTACATCGCCGACCATCCGACCCTCTCCGGGATCCAAAGAGTTCAGTGTGAAATCATTAGGCAACTGATTGAGCATCCGCAGGCCGACCCGGTTCGCTTCGTTACTTTACGGGACGGATATGGCCTCGCCGCTATTCAGAGCCCAGCTTTACTGAGTTCCATCGATCTCTTTAGCTCCGGCGCAGTCTCACAGGAACAAATTCGAGCAAGCGTCCACGACCTCATCAACCGCTCCCTGCCGTGCGCCCTTCGTGCTGGCGACGTATTTCTCACAGTCGGTGCATTTTGGGCGGTTCGCGGCATAGGCAGGTTACTGCAGCAGCTAAAGAATACTGGGGTGATCGTCGGCCTCTTTATCCACGACATCATTCCGATCACCCATCCTGAGTATTTCCGGGCGCGAGACGTCAAAGTCTTCGTAAAGGCGATGGTGGAGGCGCTGACCTTCGCCGATTTTATACTTACGAGTTCGGGATACAACAAGGCTGCGATCGACAGTCACTGCACATCTCGCGGCTTCGCGCCGCGTCCAATCCATGTGGTGCCTTTGGCGCACGAACTTGCGCGTCTTTCGACCTCTGCGTCAAAGATTTCAGACGAGGTCGCCGAGATCGCTGATAGAGAATTTGTTCTATGTGTGGGAACGATCGAGGTTCGCAAGAACCCGGCATATCTCTTCAATATTTGGAAGCTGATGACGCAGTCGGATCGGAGGGAGATCCCGACGCTGGTGTTTGCCGGTCGAACTGGCTGGCTGGTGCGAGATTTCATCGAGCAACTCGAAATCTGCGGTTACCTCGCGGGCAAAATCACAATTTTGACCAACGTAAACGACGTCGAGCTCGATCTGCTCTATCGGCGGTGCCTGCTGACGATGTTTCCGAGTTTCGCCGAAGGATGGGGTCTGCCGGTGGGCGAAGCCCTCGCGCACGGCAAGGTAAGCATATGCGCCGCCGAGGGCGGGGTCCCGGAAGTCGGCAAAGCCCTTGCGGATTACGTCGACCCTTACAACGTGCGCAGCGGCCTCGAGCAGCTTTTGCGCTACCTGGATAATTGCGAGCTTCGCCGCCGCCGCGAGGAGCAGATCGCCGATCAATTCAAGCCGCGATCTTGGCGCCAAGTAGCCGAAGAGCTCACAAGCTTCATTCGATCGATGGCCAGCGAAACTCCGGAACTGAAACTCGCCGCAATCACGCTCCCGGCCAACAAGTTCATTCCTATCGGCAGCAACGCCGCGGTGATCCCGTTGAACGGAGAGGATGGCTCGCTGTCAGCTGAGGTCGCTTGCATCACGGGATGGAGGGCGCCGCAGGGCTGGGGCGTATGGGCCGATCAATTCGAGGCAACGCTCCGATTTCGCGCCACGTGCTCACCAGGCTCGAAGATCCACCTGATACTTCGGTTGGCTGGGTTGGAGGGGGCAAACTATCGCCTTCGCGTTTCGTCAGCTCCCGGCGCAGAGACCATCGTATCCCTCGATGGCGAAGTGGACAAAGTAGCGACCCTATGCTGCGAGGTCGGCTGCGATGGTTTGGTCACGGCGTCGCTCACTTTGTTAAACACGGCAGAGGCACTGAACAGGGACGGTCCTTACTGGTGCCTCAAAGGCCTTCTCTACCTTGAGCCGCAGGGGATCGCGGCGGCGTTGCCACAAATTCAGGGGCGCAAGGCTCGATCGCCCGAGCCCGCGGAGCCGCCACGTGAAGCCACCTACTTTAGCCGTATCAAGCTTTCGCCGGTTGAGGCAAAGGATGAAATTGGCTCCGTCGAGACACGCGCTAAGTTTCTGGAGTCAAGAGATTGCTTTTGGATAGCCCCCCCGGTTGTCACGCATCACGAGCCCCCAATCTTTGCCGATAGCGCCGACGAGGCCATTTTCTTTTCGCGATATCGAAACGCAGAGAGACCTCCCCTCGGAGAGGTCGAAAAGAGCATGACGGTCCTACGTCGCGGCGAGCAATATGTGTCGATGTCGCGGCGTTCCGAAGGCGCAGTGTTTGATTGCTCCGGCGTGCGGCGAGGATTTGGATTTCTCGAGGGCGCTCCGTTGTCGCACACCCCTTGGCTCCTCAGAGATGTAAGCGGCGTCTCCGTTACGAAGAACTCCCTCACTAAGCCCCCGTTCCACGAGAAATCCTTTTTCATTTTCTACAACGGCAACCTCCACAACTACTACCACTGGCTGGCTGAGGCTCTGCTGCCGCTCGACGCGTTATCGAGTGTCATGTCTAAACACGATAAATTGCACGTCGCTCTCCCGAAGTCGATCGACATCGCCGCGCTTTTCGATCATCGAGCTACGCTCCGCGCGCTCGGTTTCGATCACATCGAGATCACGGAGGTCGGAGATAACCTCATCAAAGTTGCAGAGGCAATCTGGGTTGGCAGCGACCTCATCGAGCAAATGCCGGCGACGTATCTCAAGAGCTTCCAGCGGAGGATAGCCTCGAGGTATCCGGGGAGCTCCGGTCCACGAAACAGACGACTGCTAATCGAGCGAAAGGGCCCCACGCGCAGGATCCAAAATTTTGATGAGGTGCAATCACTTCTTGCCCAGGAGGGCTTCGAGACGGTGTTCCTTGAACGCATGGCGATTGAAGATCAAATCTCGCTGTTCCGTGACGCCGAGTTCGTGATCGGCGCTCACGGCGCCGGCCTCACCAATTTGCTGTTTTGCGAACCAGGCACCAAAGTTCTTGAGTTCATGCCCTCTGTCGAGATGCGTCCCTTTTTCTGGTTGATCTCTGAGGGACTCGAGTTGAGGCATGCGGTTCAGTTTTGTCGGGGCGTCGATGGCGACAGCTTTCAGGCGACCCTCAACGTGGATATCGCCAAACTCAAGGCTCTTTACCGGATAGTGGACGGCGGTTGCCGCAGCGTCACGTGAGATCGGACCTTCGGTTGAGTATGCCAGGCGCTGCCTTGATGGCGAACACGGCGCAACGCGAGTGTCACCCAGTTGGAGGCTTACAGCTGACTTCGTACTTAGCTGCCCGTTCGGTTAGCGACGGGCCGCCAGCCGCGCTTTTTCTCGCGCCGATCATGCCGAGCGACAGAGGCAACGGCCTTGCTATGCGGACTGGTTTTTTGCTCGGCGCATACGCCAAGCGGTTCGCAGTCGACTTGGCCGTCATACCAATCGCGGGAGCGACAGGTGGAGTGGGATCATTCCCGACTAACCTCGTCCGGCGCTCGATTGTTTTGCCCGTCACCGCTGCAGATACCCAATTTCTTCTCCTCAGCGCGGTAGCTGACCCGAAGGTTCGCCTAGCCGCCTTTCGCGATTACGGACGACCATCGATTGCCGCAGGGCTAACTTCCAGTATTCGATCGACCCTACACGCCTTCGCCGGTGAGGTGTCTTATACGCTCGTGCATGTTTCGCGGCTTTATCTTGCCAGTCTCGCCCGTCCGTGGATGGAAGTGGCCGGCTCACCAAGGCCCTCGCTCGTTCTCGATTGCGATGAGGATGACGCCAGCGCATATGGTCGTCTAGCTCAACTCTACCGGAAGTGGGGACTCGATGGGCGCGCAAAGTGGGCGGAGGCGGAGGCGGAAGCCTTCAGGAAGTTCGCCGCTGAGTGGCTGCGCCGCTTCGATCTTGTGCTCGCTTCTTCCTCAGATGAAGCGCGTACTCTGCTGAGGCGCGGGAGGAGCGTTACCGTCGTCCCCAACGTCATAACGAGAAAGAGCAGCTCGGGTGGCCAAAGATGGCGGAGGGGTACGTGCCGAGACATTCTATTCGTTGGCAATATGAGCTACCTTCCCAACATCGACGCGGCGAAGTGGTTCGCATTGCGCATCTTGCCGCGACTTCGTCGCGCTTCACCTTTTCCCGTACGGTTTGTCATCGCTGGGAGCGATCCGTCACCTGAAATCGCTCGCCTTACGCACTACCCTGGGATCGTGGTGGTGGAGGATTTCGAGGATGTAGCACCACTTTACCGAGGAGCAGCCCTGGCAGTCGTCCCAATTAGGGCGGGTGGAGGCACCCGCATTAAACTCATCGAAGCCGCGAAACATGGCGTCCCGGTTGTAGCCACGCGTTTCGGCGCAAGTGGAACCGGCTTCAGGTCTGGTCGTGAGCTTCTGTTGGCCGAGAATGAGCGCGATTTTGCCGCCTCGTGCGCGAGACTATTGACCGACTTCAGGCTAGCATCGCGCCTCGTGGCCGGAGCCCGAAGGGGGGTACTTCGTGACTTTGACGCCGGTTCTTGTTCGCAACGCCTACTCGGCACAATCGAGCGTCTCTCGAAGCGGGAGTAAATCATGACGACGGAAGTTTTGGTGAGATCTGCGGGCCTCGATGTCAACGAGGTGCCCGATGGTTACATCATCTATCAGACGGCCTCAGACCGTGTGCACTACTTAAACAACACTGCAGCTATTGTCTTTGAGCTTTGTGACGGCGCTCGAGACGCTGACGATATCGTATCTCGCGTAAAAAAAATGTTCGAGGGTGCCGCTGAGGGCGAGGTCGAGGCGTGCATCCAAACCCTGCTTAAGGAGGGGCTTGTCCAACGTTCGAAGTAATCGCCCGCACCTGGTCCAACCGGGTCAAGCTTTGCACCGATGACGCCGAGGTCTTCGACGCTCTGCGATATCTCGAATGTGACCCCGAGATCGGCGGAGCCACCGACGACCTGACCATATCGGTAGAGGCTTCGACTCCGGCTATCAGATCGCACAGGAAGCGCGGGTCATTTGCCGGCAGACTTCGCCACACGAGCGTCGCAGGCGCCCTGCACGGGAGGCTCATGATGTTGTCGCTTGCCGATTTTCCCTCAGCACCTCTCATCCACGCGGCGTCGCTGCGGCGGGGAGGGCGCCGGATCCTTCTTGTCGGACCTAAGGGCGGCGGAAAGACCACTCTTACTCTTAGGCTCATTCAGGAGGGATACGAGATCGAAGGCGACGAGAATGTCTTCGTCGCACAGGAGACGGTGGTGGCTCGTCCGCGGGCGCTGCGCGTGAAGGCCTCGACTGCGTCACTTTTCCCGCCAGTCGCCGAGGCGTTGCGCCTCGCACCCTATTACGAGAACGGAGAAAATCTGCGGATTTATAACCTCGATCCAAGAAAAGCCGGCGCTCGCTCTTGGCGTATCGAAATAGGGCCAGTAGATGTTGTTGTGCTGCTGCGTCCAAATCACAATAGCTACTCCTCGTTACAGACCATCTCACCATTAATCCTAGTGCGCGAAGTCATAGCGGAAAGTGCGTTTCGTGAAGCGGATCGCGGCGCAGCTGTCGGCAACATCATCAAAGTGATTAGCAACGCAAGGGGATTTGAGCTTTCCTTGGGGGACCTCGATGGAGCGGTCGCCTGCCTCGACAGCATCTGCAGCTAATGGCAAAGTGGCAAGAATATCACTTTAGGCGGGAAACCATTTAAAACCAGCTGAAATCCCTTGAACGGAATCGGCGCCAGGCCAATTGTTTGCAAAATACATATCGCGAGTGATCGATACGGGGGTGTCATGACCGAGAAAAGCAAAGACGAAGCTCTTAAGGGTCTCGACGAGAGCAAGCGCCGAACGCTAATCCGGCTCGGACTTGGGGCGGCCTTTGTCACGCCCATCGTGGCCTCTTTCTCGATGGAGGGACTGACGATCTCTAAGGTGCATGCGCAATCGCGCGACGGATCCGGCCTAAACCATCCCAGAAACCAGACGGACTAGAGAATACCCCAGTTAGCGGATGTTAACTCCCCGGTGTTCCCATGCGCGTCTCGGCGGCTCTTATCGTTCGCGATGAGTCCGCTTTTATTGAAGCCTGCCTCGAGTCCCTCGTTGATATTGTAGATGAGATCGTGGTGGTGGACACCGGCTCCACCGATGACACGATTGACAAGGCGTGCGGCTTTCCAATCAAGCTTCACAGATTTCAATGGGGCCAGGACTTCTCGGCTGCCCGCAATTTTGCCATTGAGCAGGCTAGCAGCGACTGGATTCTCTACATCGACGCGGATGAGCGGCTGGAAGTTTTGGACCGCGCTGTCTGGCGGGACATTGTCGCTGACAAGCGTAAGGCCGGGTGGAAGTTGCGTTTCCATCCGCGCGTTGGCTGGACGCCCTATGCCGAATTGCGCCTTTTCCGCAACGATCCACGCATTCGCTTTCGGGGTGTGATCCACGAGCGCATGCATGATGGAATCATGGAGGTTTGCCGAAGCGATGGTCTGGAGATCGGCGTTTGCGATATCGTGCTGCAACACATCGGCTATGAGGGCGATCAGCGTCACAAAATCTCCCGTAACGTGCCGCTGCTTAAGGACTACCTCGCCAAGGACCCAAGCCGTGTCTATTGCTGGTGGCATCTCGGCCAGATGCTGCTTCTTGCTGGCGATGAGAACGCCGCAGCCGAGGCTTGGCGTAGTGGCGTAGAGGTCGCGCGCGCGCGCGGCCCCGAAGGTCCCGAGAGCAACGGCATGCCATTCTTCTCGCTCCTTCTGCTTGAATACAGCCGGGGCACCCCGGTAGATCATCTCCTGGCTGAGGCTGTCCAACTATACCCAAAGCACTTGGCGCTACGCTGGCTCGCATGCAAACACGCCCTTGAACGCGGCGAAGGCGAAATCGTAAGGAAGGATCTCGAAGAACTCGCCGCGATCGATCCTGACAGCCTCAGCGATCTTGAGTTGTCGTATGACAAGAAGCTCTTCACTTACGCGATCCCGGAAAGTCTAGCACTCTGTCATTTTCGCGCCGGACGTTTTCGCGAGGCGGCGGAATGGTACCGGCGGGCCGCTCCAGCGGCCCCCGAACCTCTTGCTTGCGAAGTCCGCGCTAAGCTCGCGGAAGCCAAGACGGTCGCGAGTTGCTCCGCTTGAATTTTGCTTTCACTGACCGAGCCAGCGCCGCGCCAGAGGGCTGCGATTGCGCCAAAGGAAGGCCATGTGGCGTAAGGCCGCTGAACCAGCATTGCCGCTTTCTCCGTAGCGTAGGGCAAGCGTCTTGGGAGCAAAAGCAAAGCGCAATTTGTCGGCCAGGAAGAACACCTGCCTTAGTCCGTACGACGTGCGCGCACGCCTGAAAGTGATGTCGGCGTGTTTGCGTCCGGTTTCCAAGGTCAGCAGCTCTTGCGGAGCAGCAGCAAGCCCGAACAGCCGATTTGCTTGAATGCACCAGCTTGACAATATAGCGAGGATGCGGCGCTCCTTAGAATGGGCGATGATAGTGCGCCACCCTGACAACGAAATTTCTTCTCCTACCCTCGCGAATTCCCAAAGGCCTTTCAGCGCCAGCATGCGCCTCGCATACCCACGATCGGCAAGCTGATGGTGCAGCAACCCATGCAGCAGATGCCATTCCGGAGCTGGAGCCAGAAACGTAGCGCCGTCGAATTTGCGCGTTACTGTCTGCCTCCACACCTCTTCCGTTGACAGCGCGAAACGCGCATTAAATGAAAGCGCCTCAGTGTGGATTTCAACGGTGCCGGCGTGACCTGGGAGGCGCAACTCCGGTAGGTGGCGGTCGAGCGGCGGCGGATCGTCATCTGATCGATAGCCGAGTGATGACAATATCTGATTGGCTTTCTGCGCCTCTGATGAGCGCACAAGTATATCGAGATCGCGCATCGTCCTGGCTTCGTGCCACTCAGACTGCGGCATGGTGAGGTGCACGGCACCCTTTAGGAGAACCGGAATGATACCTTCGCCATTTAGCGCGCCTAGTACTGCCGTTAGCTGAGCCTTAAGATCCACTTGGCGTTCGAGGTACTCACAGTAGGCCGCCTCGAGGCGGCTAGTCACATGAGCTACTCGTGCCTCCGCGCCAAGCGTCGAGGGCACCGGGGGCAGGAGGCAACGCCGCCTCAAGCTGAAAATGAGAGGAGGCAAGAGCTCGTGTGCGGCGGCAAGGTCAACGAGAGTCTGCCAGGAAAAGTCAGGCTGAAAAAAGCGTAAGCGAAGCTCGCGCGTCGACTGGGACGATGGTTCGGCTTCAAGCACGCGACCAAGCAGAGCGAGCAAATCAGCGTCGACGACGGTTGGAGGTATTCTATCCACAGCGCAGCCTTTCTAACGCGATGTCAATGCACGCCAGCCGCGCTTCCATCGTGCGGCCCTCAATTAAATATGAGAAAACGTTTTTATCACATGCCATTAAGCCGGGAAGAATTCTGCGGTACGCAGGTGAGATCAGCGCAACCGCTTCGGGGCGGTTGTTAGTATAGTGGGGATGTAGAGTTGAGTTTTTGTGGATGTAGTGTTGTATGTGATTTGTGTGATGTAGTTTGATTGTATGTGTTTTTTGGTTTGTTGTAGTTTAGAGTAGTTGTAGTATTTATTTTGATGTATGATGTTTTGATGTGAGATGGTTTTTAGGTTGTATGGATGTGTATTTTTTATAGGTTATGGTTGTTATGGTTGATGGGTTTTTTTTTGTGTTATTGGATTGTGTGGTGTAGGTTTTTGGTATTAAGTTTTTATGGTTGGTGTGGTGGTAGGTTGTGTTGTTTTATGATATGTTGTTTAGGTAGTTTTTGTGAGGGAGATGAGTGGAGATGATAATTATAATGTGTGGGTTAGGTATTTATTGATTGGTGGTGAGTAGGAGATTGTTGTTTTGCGTATATTTGTTTGTGTTTAATGTGGTAGGGATGTGATGTGTAGGTAGTGGATTGGTATGTAATTGATATTGTTAATGTGTGTTTGTTGTGTTATGTAGTTTGATGTTTTGTGGGTGTGTTTTGTGTAGGTATGTGTGTGTGATGTGAAGTTGAGTTATTTGTGTGTGGATTGTTAGATGATGGTGTTGTGTTGTATGTTAGTGATTGTGGGTTTGGTGGGATAATTGTTTTAGAGGTGTTGTTGATGTTAGGATGTTGAGGTTGAGTTGTGTTGATGTGGTGTGTTTAGTGTGGTTATTGATAGTGGTATGTTTAGTGTTGTTGTAGTTAGGTTGGTTTGTAGGTTTTATATGTTGAGGATGTGTTTAGTGAGGGAGATTGAGTGTGTGATAGTTAAGGTTGTGGGTAGATAGTTATGGTGTGGTGGGGGAGTAGGAGATGTGATGATGATTGTGAGTTGAGGATTGTGATGTGTTTTAGTGTGGTTTGTGATTGTGTTGGTAGTGGGTTGTGTGTTGTTGATATTGTTAATGTGTGTTTGTTGTGTTATTTATAGTTGGATGATTGTGTGGGTGTGTTTGGTGTGGTATGTGTGTTTGTGATGTTAAGTTAAGTTATTTTGTGTTTGTTGATTGATTAGGTGATGGTAGTTTTGTGTTTGATTGTTTAGTGATTGTGGGTTTAGGATGATTAGTTGGTAATGAGATGGGAACTCGTTGGATGAAGAATCTCTCGAGTCCATTATGAGCTACTTTACTCAAACGAGCGCGATAGGCACCTCCGTCGTCTCGACCTAAGAGGAGTATGGAAGGCCGAGGTATCCACAGCGGCTAACTGCAAGGAAGCTGACCGACTCCGGTGGTGATATTATTATGGGAATTGCTAGGGTGCTGGCTATGTATATAAGGGTTGTGGTAACGAGGAAATTGAAAGTGAGAACGCGATGGAGCGGCAAGATTATTACGGCGATTGGCAAGAGTTTCAGCCGCTCGCCCAGGTGAGCGTCCGGAGGCTCGAGATGGTGAGGTGAGGAAAGACAGATAGAATTAGTTGTAAGTAAGAGTAAGGTATTGAATAATAGCTGAAATTAGGTGATGAGCTGATAAGGTGATTAGTAGTTAGAATGAGAGGTAGGGATTACACTGATGAAGAGTGATGAGTTGGTAGGTTAAGTGTTCACTGCTTAGGTGATACGACGTTGAGATGAATGTGAGAAGATGTGAAGAAACTGGTAGGTGGGGTAGAATAAGAGGAAAGATGTTAAGTATAAAGTGGTGTCGAGGGCTGATAGATAGAATTATTCATAGGTTAGAGGTTTGATGTAAAAGTGAAGTGATTTATAGTGGAGGTATATGGCTTTTATAAGATCAATGAAGGCAAATCCGGGAGTGAACGATAGAAAGAGAAGGCGAGTGAAAATGTAACAGAGGGGTAAACCTTGCGGAAGGAGCTGCTTCTCCGCAAGCACCGCTGCCGCGTGAGCAAACGTTACTAGGTGAAGAGAATGTACACGTCATTCATAGGGCGTAGGCTAGGGTACTCCAGATAGCATGCGGCGAGTGCTGCACCTTTGAGAGCGATAAAGGGCACGACCCGCCAGATTGAGCGCCTCGAAGACCTCGCGGGCAAATATCATCCTCTTTCGGTTGTCCACCCAATAGAAGCGGCGGACGCCCTGAACCGATCGCTCAGGGGATACGAAACTACAAGGCGTATAAGATTGCGGTGAAAGAGCGGCAAGAGACGCTGCTCACCTATAGAGATCGTGTTAGATCAAGCGTGCGCGCCATGCCGCGTAGCGGCAAGCGCACGATACGTAAAGAAGCCACGAATTCAGGAGCAAGATGTTTGCCTGCCCCATTCTGCTCGCAAAGCCACGTGCCCGAGCTCTCGCCATCGAGAGATTGGCGGTATCCAAATTATGCATGGCGCATGATAGCGGAGTTGGAGCGATAGAGCGGGAAAAACGGCTTAAGTCTGCAGTCTCTTGCATTGTATTGGCAGCAGGCGGGCGCGATAATCTATCAGGGTTCCGATCAGCTTGGGTCAACGATGGTAATGCGGGGTTACGTCAATGGTCAGCCAGGGCAGCTTCTCTCTTGCATCAGCCGACGTTCATAGCCAAAGATTTGAGGACGAGGTAGTCGTCCTCGATACTAAGTCCGGGCTCTATTTCAGCCTTAGAGGCTCGGCAGCCGATGTCTGGTAGCTCATCGAAGGTCGCGCGTCTCGGGAGGCAATTCTAACTTCGCTCGCAGCGCGGTACGACGGCAAGCCCGAGGCAATGGTTGCGGCGGTAGACTATTGCCTAACTGAGTTATCGGCAAAGGGATTGATCGGCGAGACGCGCCGAACTGCGGTGCCCCGTCTTTGCCGACGGTATGCCCACGAAACAAGCGTTCGCCGAACCGGTGATCGAGGAGTTCGATGATATGCAGGGGCTGTTGCTGCTTGATCCTATCCATGATGTCTCGGAGGAAGGCTGGCCACATATTGGATCCGATTTGACAAATGGTTGAAATATCTAAGTGCGACGCGCGACCGCCAGTCGTCGCATCGATTGCCTCCCTTCGGGATGTGATAGACGAAGCGTGGTCGGCATATTTGACCGCGGCGGAGCAGGCCGGAGAAGCTTGCATCGACGTCGATATTGCTGGCAGTCGCGTGCGACTGTGTTTTGCTGGGAGCGCACTCATCGAGCCTATTATGACGTCGCTCGATCATCGGCGGATCCCGCAACGTAGTGACCCCGACATCAGGATCGACCTGTTCGACTTTCGTTCAACCAGTATGCGGCCTGCAGTGGTCAATCTCTTCGGCAAACGCATCCCCGCCGATGGGTCGATCTGGCGCTGGAGCGAGCACGGTTCGCACCTGCTCTACCAACGTAGCCCCGCCCACACTTTGCAGATCTTCGATGCGGCGCGTGAGCGGACGTTATTCTGGATCAGCGACGGCGGAGACTTGCCGGCGTGGGATCGCTGTAAGCCGCTCTTGCAGGCAGTCCATTGGACGTTGGCGCGGGGGCCCTGGCAGCCGATCCATGCTGGCGCGGTTTGTGGCGCGCATGGTGGCGTCCTGCTCGGGGGCAGGGGTGGTGCGGGCAAGTCCACGACGGCGCTTGCATGTCTGAGAGCGGGATGGCGTTACGCCGGTGATGACTACGTCTTGGTGAGCACGACACCGACACCCCGAGTTGAGAACCTCTTCAATAGCGCTCGACTGTGGGACGACATGCTCCAGCGCTTTCCTGAACTCCAGTCGACGCTCACCAATAGCAATGCCGGCGCCAACCAAAAGGCGGATCTTCGGCTCACCGATCGTGTGCCGCTGCAGGATTTTGTTGGCTTTCCCCTCCGTGCGATCCTGTTGCCGAAGGTCACAGGGTCGCCCGACAGCACCATCCGGCCGACCACTCCTGCGCAAGCCATGATTGCACTGGCGCCCACCACCATGCTGATGCCCCACGCCGACGCGTCGAGGGTCTTCCAGCGGATCGTTGAAGTGGTCAACGCGCTTCCTGCGTTTCGGCTGGACCTCGGAACCGATATAGATCTAATTCCTCCGGCGATTGAAAGTTTGCTTCAGAGCTTGCCCGAATGAGCTCAAGCGTCCGTTTGTCATGACCCCAAGCAACCAATGACTGAGGCTGGTGCAATCTCAGTCGTTATCCCTGCGTTCAATGCGGAGCGTTATCTTGCCGCAGCCATCGACAGCGTGTTTGCCCAAACCTTGCAGCCAGACGAAATAATTGTCGTCAACGACGGCTCGACGGATCGCACCGCCGCCGTGCTTGCGGCTTATGGCGACCGAATTACCGTTCTTTCGCAAGCTAATGGCGGCATCTCCGTTGCCAATAACCGTGGGGTGGCCGCAGCGCGCGGATCATTTTTCTGCTTTCTCGATGCCGACGATCTGTGGGTGGCGAATAAGCTGGAAAAGCAGATGGAGTGGATGACGAAGCATCCTGAAACGGAAGCAGTTTTCGGCGACGTGCGTCAGTTCGTCAGCGAGGATCTGAACGAAAACGACCGAAGTCGATTCCTCTACCCGTCGGATCCGCAGGCAGGAGTTATGAAGATAACAATGTTAATCCGTCGTGCCGCCTTTGACCGTGTTGGCACCTTCGACGAAAGCTTGCGTAATGCCGATTTTGTTGATTGGTACGCGCGTGCGCTGGACCACGGACTGTGTACTCATATGTTGCCTGAGGTCGTTGCCTTGCGGCGGCAGCACAACACCAATCTTGGAGTAGTAGCTCGCGAAGTGCAGCGGCGTGACAACGTCGCAGTGCTCAAGCGCGCGCTCGACCGGCGAAGAGCAGCTCGTCGAGACTCTTGCGATCCAAAAAGTTGATGGTCAAGAGCAATTGCCTAGCGCACGCTCTGAATTGTGCGACCGGGTGCTATTGGCAACTATAGAAAAGCTACTTGGCCCTAGTCAAGAATGATGCGCTTATGAAGGGCACCCATCAAAGCGACCGAACAGCTCATTCTGTTGATACAAGCCACTCGAGTTATTCGAGGTTTCGCATTTGCGGGTAGCTCGACCAGGCCTGAGCTGATGATCGCCATCGAACTCTCTCCGCTCGAGCTTGACCCGCGGTCTGGCTTGAGCAGAATCCTCCTCGTCTCGAGGATTCACGACAGCCGAGTTACGATGAGGAATTTGATCGAGAAACGATTCTTTACGATCTTTTTCGGTCCCCCGATGGCAACATGATCGTCGGCATAGGACCGCCGTTGGCCAATCTCGCAGACGAGGTTTTGCCCGTTTTGAAGCGCCAGTTTGGCTGCCTTGACCATCGCTCGCTTGATCGAATTTCGCAGCTGTGGTTTAGCCACGGCCGCAGACTCCTGTGCTTTTCCACCGGGCCTGTTCAAACAGACCAAATTGGAAGTGCAACCCAACCACCACGCTCTATTTCATGGCAAGAAAGTCGCTCTCGTGAAATCCAGGGATAACCTGCTCACGTGGATTTGGGAGTGGGCTTATTTCCTCGCAGAGTGTCATGGCTGCGATGCCATCCTGTTTTACGATAACGGCTCCAACGGCTACGCGATCGCGGAGATCCAGAAAACCCTGGCCTCCGTTCCAGGTATTGCGACAGCTGTGGTCGTCGCGTGGCCATATAAATTTGGGCCCTCGGGAAGGCCGCATCTCGTCTGGGACTCGGATTTCTGTCAATACGGCATTCTGGAACATGCCAGGCATCGCTTTCTCGCCACGGCTCATTCGGTGCTGCAAACCGACATCGATGAGTTAGTTCTCACGGAGGGCGGTACGTCCGTGTTTGATCTCGTGTCAAGGAGCACAACGGGACACATCCGCTTCGACGGACGTTGGGTCGAAAATGCAACGGCCGGATTTCCAAACCCCGCAGACAGGCGGCACCGGAACTATTTTTATCTCGATGCTAAGAAGTCCAATCGCCGAACACAGCCCAAGTGGGCCGCGGTGCCCCAGCGTTGTCCTCACTCGGCTCAGTGGTGCGTTCACTGGATTTCCAACATGAAGCCCGATTTGATTGCGTCCGCTCGAGCGAACCTGCGGCACTTCAAGGCGATCAACACCAATTGGCTATTTAATCGTTGGCAATATGAATCGCTGGACCCCGAACGTCATGTGATTGACGAGGAGCTTGCCCGCTGGATGCGTGTGTTCGAAAACACGAACGGCTCTCAAGCTTAAACTCTCGGCTGGCGCGTGGCCATTTCAAGCAACAAACTTGCATCGACAACGAATTCAGAGAGAATTGTATGAATCTTGCCGGCGTTCACCCAGCGGGATATTTCAAAATGCGTCGTATTGGCAGGAGCATGGCCCTTGGCAGGCGCGGTCTAGGTGTTTCTTCGACGAGGAACGACGGCTTCAGCCTGGATTTTAGCGACACTGTAGTTTCCGAAGAGGCGCTCAGGGTGGCCAGGGAAATCAGGGGCGAGAGGCCTCCAACACTCATCATCCATGGGGTCATGCAGAGGTCTGGCACAAACTACACGGGCGAATTGTTGCGTCTGCACCCCAATCTTTATGGCTATCCGAATAAAATTACGGAGGTCCCCTTTCTCCAGTTAACAAAAGACATCATTCACACGCAGAATCACTTCTTTCAGATCCACATTCAGAATTCCGATAAGATCGGTAACAAGGACTTCCTTCCATTGTTCGGCGCGTCTTTCATCGCCTATTTATATTCCTTTGTGCCCGCTGGAAGGCGGATGTTGCTCAAGGTCCCAAGTGTTGAGTACCTCAAATATTTCTTCTCGATGTTTCCCTATGAAACGCCTTTGCTGTTGCTCCGCGACGGCAGGGATCTAGTCACCTCTACGATCAATACCTGGCCGCAAAAAAAATTGGAAGATGTCTGTAGATCGTGGGTTGACAGTGCGAAGATGGTCTTTGCGTTCCAGAAGCATTATCCGGAAGAGAACTATAACTATCTCACAATCAAGTACGAGGACATTGTGTCGGATCCGGACAGCTTCATAACCACTGCATGCGAGAGATACTCCCTCGATCGGACGATGTATCCTTACGGGAAAATTAAGGATCTGCCAGTCATTGGATCATCGACGATTGGAAAAGAAGGGAAAGAGGTGGTGTGGAAAGGCGTTAGCAAACGCAAGGACTTCAATCCGGTCGGTCAATGGGGAAACTGGTCTTCGCGGCAGAAGAGAGTTTTCAAGGACATTGCCGGAAAGGCCCTTGTCGAGACGGCATATTGTGCAGACTTTAATTGGTAATAATGGCCTCGAAAATTCCAGACTTACTCCGGTAAGGAAGGTCACGGGTAACTAGCGCAAAATATAGGTCGTGATATAGGATCATCGAATTGGTCAACACACTTCCCGCTTTTCGGCTGGACCACTCTCGGAGGCCCGCTGGACGAAGCTGCGACACAAAGCTACACTCGGTATATGGCGCTACTACGATTGGACGACCTCGATAGCGTCGATAACGATTTGATCGTGGTGGGTACGGGGCCCGCTACGCGCGCTCAACGACGACGGCGTCATTCCTGTGCTGCTTAAGGGTGCCTCACACCTCACTCGAAACGACACCGCCTGCGTACGCCGAATATCTGTCCTGGAAAGCAAGCGGCTTTCGCCCTGAGTTTCGCGCGTTACTTGACGCGCTTCGGGACTCTGCGTTCTCTCGCCCGTTGGAGGAAGCCTATCCACAGCGTGACTGGCAGCCTTCGCACAGTAAGTAAAGATAACGCCCTTAGTGTACCGGTCTCCCGTACTTCGCCGAATGGTAGAGGCTACGTCCATCAGACGCACGGCTTGGCGCGACCACGAATGGCCGGGGCCAGCCAAGGCAGATAACCAACGAGGCGACGAAGTAAGCGAGGAAGTGCTCCATTAACCAGTGGCAGTGCGCAGCCGCTCCCACTCAGCCGGCAATAGAAGCGAAGCAAAGATGACATAGCGATAGCCATCACGCACAAAACCGTATCGAACTCAGGCGGTGATTGGAGAAAAAGGCCATTGCTCCTCCCTTGGTGGCGTGCATCATGTCAAGCTCTCCGCGAGCCTACCGGATCAAAGCTAGATCTATGACCGTTTCGCGGCCGGCCGCGCGAGTTCGCATACACGGGATTTCAGCGAGACGCAGCGGGAATCGCGACGACGCACGCTCTTTGAAAAATCCGGCAGGCCCTGGAGGCTGCTGGTGTGGGGTTCATTCCGGAGGAGGCGGGAAGGGGCCGCGGCGTCCGGCTTAAAGCAGGCGAGCTTCTCCAGCCTTTCGGCAACGTGTGGCTAATTTGCTAAATTGCGATTAGTCCTGTTTTGGTTCCCGCCAGCGGCAATGCCGATAACCCCGGAAAGCCCCGGGCCCAAGGCTTCGTCCCGAACGGCAGAGCGCCTTCACAGGCGAGTTCTTCAACGGCATCGACCCAACATTGGCGTGCCTGGCAGAAAGCTGGCATCGTCCGTCGTCTACAAAGGGAGCAGGCACTCATGCTCACAAAATTCACTCGCCGCGATTCCACGAAAGCCGCCACTTCGGCAGCCCTTGCAGTGCCGGCGACAACCCCTCAAGGCCTCCGTCTAGCGGAAGCCCACTTTGGACCAGCCGAACCTAAAAACAACCCCACTGCACTCGCTGCACGTCGAACTTGGCGCGCGCATGACGGCGTTTGCTGGTTATGAAATGCCGGTTCAATATCGGCTCGGCGTGTTTAAGGAACATCTTCATACACGCGCGGCCGCCGGTCTGTTCGACGTCTCACATATGGGGCAGATCGTCCTGCGCGCGACATCCGGCGATGTCCGGGACGCAAGCCGGGCGCTCGAGCAACTCGTTCCAATCGATATAATTGATCTAGCCCCGGGGCGCCTGCGCTATGCCTTCTTCACGAACACGCTTGGCGGCATTCTTGATGACCTGATGGTCGCAAACTGTGGTGATTATCTGTTGCTCGTCGTCAATGCAGCCTGCAAGGAAGCGGATGAAGCGCATCTGCGGGCCCAACTCGGGAATGAGTGTGAAGTCGAACGGCTCGATCGCGCGCTAATTGGGCTTCAGGGGCCGAAAGCGGAAGCGGCGCTCGTGCTGCTTGCACCGGAGTGCACAAGCATGCGGTTCATGGATGTGCGAACGCTGACCCTGATGGGCGCCGAATGCATGGTTATGCGCTCGGGCTACACAGGGGAAGACGGATTCGAAATTTCAATTCCCGCCGACATCGCTCGCGAGATTGCAGAGGAGTTGCTCGCAAATACATGCGTCGTGCCGATCGGACTCGGCGCGCGGGATTCGCTTCGCTTAGAGGCTGGACTGTGCCTTTATGGCTCAGACATCGACGAGAGGACGACGCCGGTCGAGGCTGGGCTGTCCTGGGCGATCCAGAAAGTCCGCCGCCACCGCGGCGCACGTGAGGGCGGGTTCCCGGGGGCTGAGATCATACTCGGGCAGCTTGAGCACGGGGCGCCCCGTCGCCGCGTGGGCCTGCGGCCAGAGGGACGGGCGCCTGTGCGAGCCGGCGCACCGCTCTATATGGACGCGGACGCAAGCGCGCCAGTAGGTTCAGTGACCTCGGGTGGCTTTGGTCCGAGCCTCAACGCCCCGATTGCAATCGGCTATCTGCCAACCGCGCTTGCGGTGCGCGATACAACAGTCTTCGCCGAGCTGCGCGGCAAGCGATTACCTGTCTCCGTCACGACGCTCCCATTCATCGAACCGAAATACAAACGCGGCTGAGCCGCCCTCTACAAGGAGGATGCATTGCTGAAATACACTGAAGAGCACGAATGGCTTAAGCTCGAAGGGGACATCGCGACCGTGGGCATTACCGAGCACGCGACGACGCTGCTCGGTGATATTGTCTTCGTCCAGCTGCCTGATATCGGCGCCAATCTCGCGAAAGGCGATGGCGCGGCAGTCGTCGAATCGGTGAAGGCAGCCTCCGATGTTTTCGCGCCCCTCGCCGGCGAGGTGGTCGAGGTAAACCAAGCCATCGTCGAGGATCCCGCGATCGTCAATACGGATCCGCAAGGCGGAGGCTGGTTCTTCAAGCTAAGGCTTAAGGACCCCAAGGCGATGGATGGTCTTATGGACGAGGCTGCCTACAAGAAGCTGATCGAATAAGCGGTGTCTTCATGACCTCCTCAAAGAGATACGAGCCCTACGATTTCGCCAATCGTCGTCACATTGGGCCGTCGCCCGAAGAGATGGCGGAGATGTTGCGGGTTGTCGGCGTAAAGAGTCTCGATCAGCTGATCGCGGAGACCGTGCCGGAAGCGATCCGTCAGAGGTCGCCGCTCGTTTTCGGCAGTCCGCTGTCCGAACGCGGCGTGCTCGATCGGATGCGGGCCACTGCCAACAAGAATCGCGTGCTGACATCGCTGATCGGCCAGGGCTACCACGGCACGATCATGCCGCCTGCCATTCAACGCAACATCCTCGAGAATCCGGCCTGGTATACCGCCTACACGCCCTATCAAGCGGAGATCAGTCAGGGGCGTCTCGAGGCGCTTCTGAACTTCCAGACGCTGGTCTCGGATCTGGCCGCGCTCGATGTCGCCAATGCCTCGCTCTTGGATGAGGCAACCGCCGCGGCGGAGGCCATGGCGCTTGCGCACCGCGTCACGAAGTCGAAGGCCACCGCCTTCTTCGTCGACGAGGCGTGCCTGCCACAAACGATAGCCGTGCTCAAGACGCGCGCGGAGCCGCTCGGCTGGCAGATCGTCATCGGCGACCCGTTCAAGGGTTTGGACGCTGAGACAGTTTTCGGCGCGCTTTTCCAGTATCCGGGCGTGTGCGGCGCGTTCCACGACTTCTCCGAACTCGTCGCGAAGCTGCATGCCGCCAAGGCACTCGCCGTCATTGCCGCCGACCCTCTAGCGCTCACGCTTCTGAAGCCGCCGGGCGAAATGGGCGCGGATATCGCGGTCGGCTCCATGCAGCGCTTCGGAATGCCCGTGGGCTATGGCGGACCGCACGCGGCCTATATCGCCGTAAAAGACGCGTATAAGCGTGCCCTGCCTGGCCGTATCGTCGGCGTCTCGATCGATGCACGTGGAAACCGTGCCTACCGCCTCGCGCTGCAGACGCGCGAGCAACACATCCGTCGCGAGAGCGCGACGTCGAACATTTGCACGGCACAAGTGCTGCCGGCGGTCATCTCGTCAATGTACGCCGTGTTCCACGGCCCCAAGGGGTTGAAAGCGATTGCCGAGCGCGTGCACCGCAAGGCGGCGCGGCTTGCCGACGGGCTCGCGTCGTTGGGCTTCAAGATCCGCCCCGATTCCTTCTTCGATACGATTACCGTCGACGTTGGCCCCTATCAGGGTCTGATCATGAAGAATGCGGTGGATAACGGCGTCAACCTGCGCAAGGTCGAGCGCGACCGCATTGGCATCACGGTCGACGAGCGGACTCGGCCGGCCACGCTCGAGGCCGTCTGGCGCGCTTTTGGCGGCTATGACCTCGTCTACGGCGATGAATATCCCGAATCCCGACTTCCCAAGGCTCTCATTCGCCAGTCAACCTATTTGACGCATCCCGTCTTCCACATGAACCGGGCGGAGAGCGAGATGACCCGCTACATGCGTCGTCTCGCGGACCGGGATCTGGCGCTCGACCGCGCGATGATTCCGCTTGGCTCGTGCACGATGAAGCTCAATGCGACAGCCGAGATGCTGCCCATCACGTGGCCCGAGTTTGCCGAGATCCACCCGTTTGTCCCACCCGATCAGGCCATCGGTTATGCCGAGATGATCAATGACCTGTCGGAGAAGCTGTGCCAGATCACTGGCTACGACGCGATCTCGATGCAGCCCAATTCAGGCGCGCAGGGCGAGTTCGCGGGCTTGCTTGCGATCCGCGCCTACCACCAAAGCCGCGGGGAAGCGTATCGCAACGTCTGCCTGATCCCGGCCTCCGCGCACGGCACCAATCCCGCGTCGGCATCAATGGGCGGCATGAAGGTGGTCGTGGTTGCGACGGACGCTGACGGCAACATCGACGTCACCGATTTCCGCGCCAAGGCCGAGGCGAACGCGCGAAACCTCGCGGCGTGCATGATCACCTACCCGTCGACCCACGGCGTGTTCGAGGAGACGGTGCGCGAGATCTGCGAGATCACGCATGCGAATGGCGGGCAGGTGTATCTCGATGGCGCCAACATGAATGCGCTCGTTGGACTGGCAAGGCCGGGTGACGTTGGCGCAGACGTGGGCCACCTCAATCTGCACAAGACATTCTGCATCCCCCATGGAGGCGGCGGCCCTGGCATGGGGCCAATCGGCGTCAGGGCGCATCTCGCACCCTTCCTTCCCGGCCATCCTGAGACAAGCGGCGGTGCGCTGACGGTATCGGCCGCACCTTATGGCTCGGCATCGATCCTGCCGATCTCGTGGAGCTATTGTCTCATGATGGGCGGCGCGGGCCTCACCCAGGCGACGCGCGTCGCAATTCTCAGCGCCAATTACATCGCGAAGCGGCTCGCCGGCGCCTATGACGTGCTCTACGCAGGGAGCCACGGGCGTGTCGCGCACGAATGCATCATCGATACGCGCCCGCTCAACGAGCGCGCCGGAGTGACTGTCGACGACATCGCCAAGCGGCTCATCGATTGCGGCTTCCATCCTCCAACCATGAGCTGGCCGGTGCCCGGAACCCTGATGATCGAGCCGACGGAGTCGGAGACCAAGGCAGAACTCGACCGCTTTTGCGAGGCCATGCTCGGCGTCCGCGAGGAAGCCTCTGCGATCGAAGAAGGCCGCATGGACCGCAAGAACAATCCCCTCAAGAACGCGCCACACACGGTGGAAGACCTGGTCGGCGAATGGGACCGGCCCTATTCACGTGAAGCCGCCTGCTTCCCGGCTGGCGCTTTCCGGGTCGATAAGTATTGGCCGCCAGTCAACCGAGTCGACAATGTCTATGGAGATCGAAATCTCGTATGTTCCTGCCCGCCAATGGACGTGTATGTAAAAGCTGCCGAATAACTGCGGCAACTCAGCCAATCAGAATTTGAGCGCTGTTTGATTAGGAAGGGATCTCCGCCTATGTCCCTTGCCACCCGGATTCTTATTGCAGATCCCATTCACGAGCAGGGCCGGACTTTGCTCGCTTCGCGCCCCGGGTTTGCCGTGGACGTGGAGACACAACTCGATGAAGCCGCCCTGTGCAAACGCATTGCCGACTACGATGCGCTCATCGTGCGTTCCAAGACGCGGGTCACGGCCGCCGTCATTGCGGCGGGCGGGCGGCTCAAGACGATTGGCAGAGCCGGCATAGGCGTCGACAACATTGACGTCACGGCGGCGACTGAACGCGGGATCGTCGTTCTCAACACGCCCGACGCAAACGCGACAACCACCGCCGAACTTGCGCTTGCCCACCTTTTGTCGCTGAGCCGCCATCTCCTGCGGGCTGACCGGTCCGTGCGAGCCGGCGAATGGACGCCGAGAAATTTTATCGGGACCGAACTCGCCGGGAAGACCATTGGCGTCATCGGATTTGGAACAATCGGGCGCATCGTGGCGCGCCGCTGCCTCGCATTTAAGATGCATGTGCTCGCGTTCGATCCTTACGTGGTCGCGGAGGTGATTCGCGAGACGGGTGCTGAGCCGGTCGAGCTCGATACGCTACTCGCTGAGGCCGACTATGTGACGCTGCATTGCCCGCTCAACGAAGCCACGCACAGTCTCTTGAACGCCTCTCGGCTCAGCACCATGAAACCTGGTGCACGGCTCATCAACTGTGCACGGGGCGGACTCGTGGACGAGACCGCACTATTCCAAGCCCTCAGCAGCGGACGTCTGGCAGGCGCAGCACTCGATGTTTTTGCCGATGAGCCACCAGGAGCATCACCACTCTTGACGCTCGAGAACGTGGTGTTGACGCCACATCTCGGCGCTTCGACCGAAGAGGCCCAGCAGGCGGTGAGCGTAAAGATTGCCGAGGATATTGCCACCTTCCTCGAAACCGGCGCGGCTCAAGGCGCGGTAAATCTCCCGCGCATTCCCGCGGATGAGGTGAGCCGCGGGCGACCATATCAGCAGCTCGCGCAGGCCATGGGACGCCTGATGTCCGCATTGACACCGGGGCCGATCACCAACTTCGAGGTGGTCCTTTTGGGCCGCGTAGCGGAGATTGACCCGCGGCTTATTACAGCCGGAGCCTTGGCGGGGCTGATCAGCAAACGCCTTGCCGTCCCGGTGAATGAGGTCAACGCTGCGAACCTGGCGCGCCAGCAGGGGATTGCCGTTCGAGAGACTAGCTCGGACGAGGCGCACGACTATGTTTCTCTGATTGAGCTTCGTGCCAAGAGTGGGGAGACCTTGACGAGTGTCGCGGGCACGCTCCTCGGCGACCGCCATCCCCGCCTCATTCGGATCGACGACTATCATGTTGAAGCAGTTCTCGAGGGCCACCTCATCTTCACCCGACACCTCGACCGGCCAGGAGTTGTTGGAGCACTCGGCAGCATTCTAGGGCGAGAAAAAATCAATATTTCGCGTATGCAGGTCGGCACTGCGGAAGGTCGGACCGAAGCCATCGCCTTGATTGGCGTGTCGGCGCCGCTTTCTCCCAAGACGCTCGAGGAGATACAAGCAATTCCCGCGATCCGACACGTCATTCAGGTCGAGCTGTGACGAGAGAGCGACCGAAGTTCAGTGCGATTTGCTTCGATTGCGATGGCACGCTCACGCGCATTGAGGGCATCGACGAGCTTGCCCGGCGGTCGGGCCAGGAAGATGCGATTGCCCCACTTACTGCCGCTGCAATGGAAGGGTCGTTGTCCCTCGAAGAGGTCTACGCGAAGCGGCTTTCCATTCTCCGTCCCAATCGTGATGCGCTCGCCTGGCTCGGGCAGCGCTACGTGGAGGAGATCGTTGACGGCGCCGTCGAAACGATTGCCACGCTGCAGCGTCTCGGAAAGTCCGTCTATCTCGTGAGCGGCGGCCTGCTCCAACCCATTGTGACGCTGGCCCAGGCTCTTGCCGTGCCGCCCTCTAACGTGTGCGCCGTCGAAATTTACCTCGACCGCGATGGCAGCTATGTTGGCTTCGATGCTGCCTCAGCCTTGGCGCGGAGCGACGGTAAGGCGGAGGTCTGCCGTGGCCTTGCGGCTCGTCATGGCGGCCTCGCGATGGTCGGAGACGGAGTGACTGATCTTAACGCCCGTGCGGGCGGGGCTTACGTAGTCGGATTCGGCGGTGTTACGCGCCGACAGGCGATGGCCGAGGGCGCAGACTACTTTGTCACGGATGCGACGTTGACCCGCACGCTTGAGGCTCTTCTGACCGATGAAGAGCTCCGAGATCCAAATGAGTGGAGTTCACCCAAATAAGTCTGCGGCGCAGATCGTGGGCGGACGGGTCTTCTAAACAACCCACTTGAGCTCGCGAGCCCTATCATTTGCGAGCCTCCAGGCTTGAGCGAGGAATTCCCCTTGTGTCATCTCTGGGCGCGTGGATCGTTTTGATCAGGCAGATGCTTTGCTAGCGTCTGCGGAGACGGCGCGGGCTTGTAGTACGTGGCCCTTTAGCTCGTGCCCGGTAGCGTGACGACTATCTCGCGGTCCCGCGCGTCGATCTTAAAATCCCATACTGCTATTAGCTCATCTTAAGCCTTGGCGCACGCCGGCATCTCTGTTTGGAGGCTGCGACGTGAGCCATCTCGCTTATGCAGGGTCACCTCACCCTGCTCGGTCCCTGGTAAGACGCTACTGTTCTCTCGCCGTCCTGGGATTACCCTTTGTCAACCATCCTCTGTCATGGTCTTACGATATTGATGGGCGGCGGCGCAAATGGCCGTCGAAGGGGGAGAAGTGGCTGAAATCCTGGAACCGGCAAATGTTAGCGCCAACGGTTCTTTCACCGCAACCGCGGTGGGAGCGGTGGCACCTTCTTGTTATCGAGTCTCGCTCTTGTCGGGATCTCTCGAGGTCTCTGCTCGCTTGAAAAATGCTGAGGACTTGGATCTCCTCATGAAGGTCTTGGAAGCGAATAAGGCTCTCTTCGCGAGGTCGGAGCGAGCAGCTGCCGAGCCTTTGACTTTGACCTAAGAGCCGGTCGAGCACGCTGAACGCTTTGAGGTCCGTTAAGTGCGAGAAGAGCGGACATGAGGCTACTACGCGTAGCGGACGGTGGTACCCAACGGTCTGCTGTTTAGCGCGCGCTGCATCGACAGATTCTCTCGCAATTTCAACATTTCCTGTCGACGCACACAGCCAGGTCGAGCCCTTGTTCGAATTGAGAATTCTTCGATCAAGGGCTCGCCGGAAGCCGCGTTATAGCCATTCCTTCACGGCGCTCGGTGGAGACTTGGCTCCAATCTCGGCGAGGAGCCGCCGGACGTTCGCGACGGGGGCCACAACAACGACCTCGAATTCTCATATCGAGGTCGCATGTCTAGGGTAAAATGCCCCCACGAGACATGGGGGGCGATATGCGGTCAGCCCTTCGCATATTAGGCGTCGTGGCGGCGTTGTTGCTGGCTTGCTCAATTGCCTGGGCAACGTTCGACTGCTTTGACACTCCCGAGGGACGCAGGTGTGCCTGCATCGGGTCGGGTGATTGCAGCGAAATGCAAAAATCGCACAGCTGCCAAGCAAGCCCCGAATGCGATAATCGCCAGCTTGGCGCCATGATTTGTAGCTGCAAAGCGGTGCGGGCTTCACGAACGGCTCGTTGAACGGGTTCGCAGTTCGCGGGCGATTCACCGGTCGTTAAAAATTGACCGGGATACTTTTCCCATGGGGGAAAAGCCGATGAAAATGGCGCTTGGGTTTGTCGCTGTGATAACGGTAGCGCTCGCGGTCACCGGCTGCACGGCCAACCACGCCGCCCCTCTCAGCGGCACGGCCAGCGATAACGTGGTCATAAAGCGAACTAGCTCGCTCGCGATCTGATGCCGCCGTCATCTCGCTGCGTGTGATAGCTGGTCGAATGCGACCCCCGGTATTATGGTGAATGAGGTGGTCGTTTCCCTGCGGCCACCCCTTTGGTTGGGAAGCCCCGGTCGTCCACCTTTGCCGGGGCTTCTTCCTCTTTGCTAACGGCGAGATCGAATAGACCTAGGACGATCATCGAGCCTGTCACCACCGTGGAGGGCCGCAATCAAAATCAGGAAAGCCGCGAAGAGAAGCGCGTTAGCGATCACCATGAGTCCCAACCATTTGTTCCCCAACGATTCGCGCCCGGAAATTTAAAATTTATTTAACTTGCAGGGACCACCCTTCAAGTGTCCTGAGATCGCGCCAGGGGGTAAGCCATGACGACCATCTGGGCATGGTGTTTGGTTTTCGTGATTAGCGGGCAACAGCCCATCGTACAGTTCGACTATAAGACCGAGGCCGACTGCGACGCGTCGAGAATAGCGGTCAAGGCGCAGCAACCCGACATGCAATCACAGTCCTGGTGCGTCCCAATTGTCAAGCCTGAGAAGGCTAATAGCCATAAGCCCAATAAGCGAAAGTTGGTGCGGAAGGTGAAGCGGCATTCATCGACGCGTTTGGCCAGTCGATAGCGGCCGCCGCGTTAATCACCTCGGCAGACTCGCGGAAATACTGCGGACCTATCGCGGCCGGCGTGATCACGCGAAGCACCTTCACGTCCTGGCTTCCGTTTTATCGAATCGGTGAATGGCGCCGCGCGGAATGCATAGCGCTTGCCCCCGCTCGACGTCGATTTGTTTTCCGTTGACCGTCCAGGTCAACACGCCGTCGATGCCGTAGATCGTCTCTTCGTAATGGTCGTGGCTATGCGCCGGAGCCGCCAGGCGCTGCGCGCCCGGGACACTGACCTCAAAAGCCGCGACGCTACCACTCGAATTTTCTCCGGTGATCAAGAAGCGTACCGTGAGCGGCCCGAGACGGATGGTCTCGTCGGAAGGATTAACGTGGAGGCCGATGGTATGCTGTTCCGTCTCTGTTTCCTTTGTAGCGATAGTTGACGTACACGCCATTGCGGATCGGAGGCGCCTATCTATAACGGCTTGCTGTCGGTCTATTTATAGGCGACCGCAGCACTTGACGGGCCGGTGAGTGGGATTATCTCGAAGTCGCGGAAGCCGACCTCGCGACACCAGCTGGCGAAATCAGAACCCGAGTAGTCGAAAGCGTCGCCGAATTCGATCAACATGTTGAGCGACATCAGCAGGCCAAATGCGTTTTCGCGTCGTGCGTCGTCGATCAGTGCCTCAATAGCCACGAACGCCCCGCCCTGGGGCAGTGCATCATAGGCTTTGCGGATGAGTGCCTTTTTCTTCTCAAGGTTCCAATCGTGCAGGATCATCCCCATCGTGATGACGTCAGCCTTAGGCAGTGGATCCGCGAAGAAATCACCGCCGACAGGCGTGACGCGCCCGGTCAGACCGGCCGCCTTGATCTTGCGTGTGGCTATGGGCAGGACCTTGGGAAGATCAAAACTGGTGCAGCGCATGTGCGGGTTTGCCGCGGCGACCATGCAGGACAGCTGCCCAGTCGCCCCTCCGACATCGCATAAGGTCTTATACTTCGAGAAGTCAAATTTCTGAGCGAATGCTTTAAAGTTTCCAGCCGAGACTCCTGACATGGCGTTCATGAACTGCTCAAGACGTTCAGGCGTCTCGTAGAGTTTGGCGAACATCGGCTCGCCGGAGTGCTTGGTCTCATTTTGCGGCGCACCTGTCTTGAGCGCCTCCGTCAGGTCTGCCCAAAAGCGGTAGAGGCGAGCGTTAGCCATCTCCAGGATGCCACCGATATAGTCGGGGCTATTGCGGTCAAGAAACACGGCGCTCTCGGACGTGTTCGAGTAGAGCCCGTCGGGGCCGTCACCTGTACGTTGGAGGAACCTTAGCGCCACGAGGGCATCCGGGAGATCCGGTACGGCGCGGGGGTGCAGGCCTAAGCTTCTGGCGATCTCCGAGGCCGTCATTGGCTTCTTGGCGAGCTCGGTGAAGAGCCCTAGCTCGACAGCAGAAAGCAGCGCCTTCGACGCAAAGAAGCTCATACCGACGTGCATTATGTGCGATGGATCAAGCTCCGGCATCGACATCTCCATCCGTGACAGGCGTAGAAACCGCGCAAAAGCCGCATGCCCCTCCAGCCAAAGGTTCTGGCGCAGATTGGGCTGCATTAATGTCGGGATTGGGTCAAAAGCTGACGGCTCACGCCCCACGGAGTTCTCTGCTTGGTGCCATAAGCAGACGTCGAGCACCTCGCCACCCTGCCATCGTCCACCGCGAGACTCGGCCCTCAGCGCGCGAGCCGCGTGGCGCAACGCCCTACGGCGAGGCCACTAAGGTGAAGCTGGGCGGCTTCAGTGCGCCGACGCAGGATATGTCGGGGGCGTTCGGGTCGGCGAGGAACGATACGACGACTTCTTGCGCGCAAGGAGACGCAGGGGAGACAAAATGCCCGATGCCCGGAATGCTGATGATGGTCGCTTTGGCCAGGCTTGCCGCCGCGGCCTTGGCCCCGGCGAGGGACGTCAGCGTATCGAAGCTGCCAGAGATGAGGAGCGTCGGGATGCCGCTCCTGACGGGCCGGTGCATCGCCTCCGGGGCGGCGGGGACCTTCCAGACGTCGCGGCAGTCCTCGTTGAAATACGCCCAGCCGCCGATACCCTCGCGTCGCACCGAGGCTGGATAGTCCGGAAACGCTTTGCGGCCGGCCGCGGCGAGCTCCTCCGGTGTCGCGAACGGATAGCTTTCGCGACAGCTGACGCCAAGGGCGAGCCCAAAGCCGAGGGCGGGCGCGGCCGGATCGGGTGGTGGTGCGCGACTTGCCCGATCCAGGGCAATCGCCTGGCTAGCGTCGGGACGGCCGGCAGCGAGCCCATCGATGCGATTCGGCGCAGCTTGGAGCATGGGCACGCCATAGTTCTGGTTGCGCAGCCAGTCGATCAGTGCTCCGTCGTCGATGACGACTTCGATGTCTTCACCGGTGGCCGGGTCCTTGACGGTTACCACCAGCGGCTCGGCCTCGAGCTTGTTGACCAGTCCGGTGAAGGTTTCTTCGAGATGAGGATGGGCGGCGTTGCAGGCCGGTTCCGCCGTGCAGGCCTGGAAGATGTTGCCGAAGCCGTCGCTCGCGTTCTGCCAGTTTGCCGCGACGTTGTACGTGGTAGGCAAGACCGAATCGAGGACGACGCTGCGGATGCCCTCGGGGTGATCGCGCATGAGCGTCTGTGCCAGGTAGGAGCCGTAGGACGTCCCGTAGACATTCCATACGTCGAAGCCGAGCACCTTGCGGAGGTCGGCGAAATCGGCGGCGCTCTCGGTCGAATTGTAGGCGCTGAGGTCGGCGCCGGTGGCGGCGAGGTCGCGGTGGCAGGCTTCCGTCGCGGCCAAATGGGCGCGCTTGGTTGCCTCGGAATAGAAGCGGAGGCCGAGAAGCTCTCTGGCGAAGGTGTCGCTGGCCGCGCACGTCAGCGCCGGCTCCGAGAACATGGTGCCGCGCTGGCTCACCACATAGATGTCCCGGTCGCGGATGAAATCGGCAGCGATGAGCCCGTTGACCTCCAGGGGGGCAATGTCACCCGGGCCGCCGGCGAGATAGACGATGGGATCGGGTCGTTTCTCCGCCGAGCGGGCAGGGTATTTCGCGACCATGAGCCGAATGGTGCGACCAGTCGGCCGGCTGCGATTTTCCGGTACGACGAGGTAGCCGCAGCTCGCTTTGGCAAGCTCTTCGGCCCCCTGCAGTTTCGGGCACGTCGCCGACTCGAAGCGGGGCACCGGTGGCGGAGCGATGTCCTCGGCGCGCGCCAAGACCGGCAAGGCGAAGAGAAGAACGAGCAGGAGAAGGTGCGGGTGTGTGACAGCTATGGTGCGGAGCCTTCCGTCCGGAGTAGCGCCCACCGAGGCGCCCTAGGGCAGCCTACGCCGAGATTGGCCATAAAGCACTGCCAATGTCCGCTGTGGGTCAGTCGACGACATGCGATTGACGCGATCCGGTGTGCCTTTATCGGCTTCGCTCGTAATGCGGACGCCATTCGCTACAGTTGAATAAGCTGTGCAGGCTTCTTCTCCCCCGACAGAGGAGAAGCAATATGGACACGATTGTTCGTAGTGAAGCCAACGCAGCTTGGCCCGCGACTGGTTGAGAACAGAGCCGGGCCTCGCTCAATTTAGTCTCTCGCAACGGCAACCTTCTGAAGCGCTGCTTGCAAGCCTTTCCCTAGCTTGATCGCATCGTCGTTAGCCCAGAAATGGACGAAGAACAGCCGCGGCTGTTCATCAAGCATATGGCTGTGAATGGCCATCACCTCGATGCCGTTCTCGCGCAGGGCGCGGATCATCGGGTTCACCTCTTCGGCCGTGACCACGAAGTCGCCCGTTATCGCTGCCTTGCCGCCGCCAGTGGGCTGAAAGTTGATCACGATGGCAGTCCCCATGGTTGGTGGAACGGGCATGCCGCCCCCGGTAATCGGCTCCTTGCGAGGAACTGAGAACTGATAGACGCCACCATTGACCTTCCCTTTCACCCCGATGGCCTCATTTAACTTGTCGGTGTCGAGCTCGAGTTGCGCGGTCTGGGCTGCGGGGGCTGCCGGGGCCGCGAATGGTGTCTTGCTTTCGGCGAGCGCAGCGGCGTTAGCTCGTCTACACCCCTCGATAGCCAAACGCGGCGAGCAACGTCCAGCAAGTCATAAAGATGAGGATGACGAGCCCACGGTCCATAGCGCAGCGCGTGTGTCATGGGTCCGTGCGGTGAAATAGGCGACGACGTGCAGGAGCCGCGACACCACGTAGCCGTAGAGGAGCACCTGCGCGAGCAGCAACGATGGCTCGGTAAGGACGAAGAGAAAGCCGGCGACGAGGAAGAACGGCAAGTTCTCCAGGTCATTCAGCTGGATTCGCCGGATGCGCTCGACGCGGTCGTTGGGCTCGAGCTGCTTCGGATTGGGCTCGGGGTTCAGGGTGTCTTCTTGATGTCCTCGGGCGAGCCGAAGCCACCCTTCACTTGCATCATGCGAATGACAGTCAGCCAGGACATGCTCACGGCCTTGAAGATCATAAGCGTGGCAGCGATGACGTAGGTCGCGAACACGGGGTTTTGCAGACTTAGCTTGTCCATGGTTCTTCCCCCAGCCTTATCGGAGTTTCGAATCGTGCGCGTAGGCGAGGCGGACGAGTGCCCACGATGCTTACGCGGGGCTCTCGCCGCGGCGTCAGACGGTTATCTGCTCACGCTCGCTTTTTTTTGGGACGGCGGTGGCCGAGCGGGATTCCGAGCACACGGGCCTTTTGTCTGAGGGCACCGGGGGTACGCTTGAGTGCTCTAGAGATGTTTTTGACGGGCGTTTTGTCTCTTGAGTGCTGTCTCAGTTCTTTCACATCAGCGCGGGTCCAATCACGACGAACAATGCGTTTTCTCGTGGCAATAGGTTTGGCCATCAGCTTCTCCTTTTTTTTCACGGGCTCTGAATAGCACAACTTTTGGCCACGAGTGCATATATCGCTGCGGGAGAGCGCGACCTTCATGGAGCGCAATATGTCCGCTTTAGGGTCATGAGCGGACATCGCGTCATGTCCGCTTCATGTCCGTTATTCCCCCCAAAGCGGACATTCATCGGCGCGGTTTGCACGTCCGCTTAGTGCCAATAGTAGACGTTGAAAGCTTGCCAATCAGACACATCCGCTTTAGAGGCACGAGGACCCGATGAGGTTCGGGCTCCTGAGATTCGCTGAAGCCGACATGTTCAATACGATAGTAGGCATCCTTCTAGTCTTGATTATGGGAATGTGTGTCGTCGCATTCCCGTTCGTTCTTTGGATGCTGTTTGGCGATGGACCTCGGTCCCGTCACACGCGCCATACCTCTCGGCCGCGTGGGAACGGCGCCACGGGTTCTTCCGGCTGGAGTGAAAATCGCAAAAGCCCCGTCGGGATATGACGAGGCTGACGAGTAGGCGGCCTCCAAAGGGCGTTAGGCGGCCGCAGCAAAAACGGTCACGCACTTGTAAAACAGAGCGCCGATCACCGCTGCGGCGGGCAGCGTGATCACCCAGGCGATGATGATACTTCCGGCAATACCCCAACGAACCGCTGAGACCCTGCGAGCCGCCCCGACTCCCATGATGGCGCCCGTGATCGTATGGGTCGTCGACACCGGGACCCCGAACGACGTCGCTAAATAGAGGGTCATCGCCCCCGCCGTCTCGGCGCAGAATCCTTGCACCGGCTTCAGCCGCGTGATCCGCGATCCCATGGTTTTGATGATGCGCCAGCCGCCGACCAGCGTGCCAAGAGCCATCGCGACCTGACAGGACAGCACCACCCAAAACGGAACGTAAAAATCGGACCCGAGCAGACCTTTGGCGAAAAGGAGACTGGCAATGATCCCCATGGTCTTCTGCGCATCGTTGGCGCCATGGCCAATGGAATAAAGAGCGGCGGACCCGAGCTGCAACACCCGGAACTTCTTGTCCACGGCATAGGGCGTGCTCCGCATCAAGAGCCACGCCACAAGCAGCCACATGAGTAGCGCCAGAGCGAAGCCAAGCAGCGGCGACCAGACGATTGCCGCTACCGTCTTCAGCGTGCCCCACCAGACGACCGCGCTGAACCCGGCCTTAGCTGCGCCCGCGCCGATCAAGCCCCCGATCAGGGCATGTGAGCTCGACGAGGGGATTGCGCCCCACCAGGTCAGCAGGTTCCACACGATGGCGCCCATCAGCGCGCCGAAGATGACCTGGCCGTCGACGATGTCCGGAGAGATGATCCCGGTACCGACGGTCTGCGCCACATGCAGCCCGAAGAACAGGAACGCGATGAAGTTGAAGAATGCCGCCCAAACGACCGCGACATTCGGCGAAAGCACCCGCGTGGAGACCACCGTCGCGATCGAATTGGCGGCGTCGTGCAGGCCGTTGAGAAAATCGAAAATGAGAGCGACCGCGATGAGGGCGGCAAGCAGCACGAACGAATCCGACATCGCGGAAGGCCCCCGTCGGGTTCAGACGTGCTCGATCACGATGCCTTGAATCTCGTCGGCGACATCATCAAGACTGTCCACGGTATCCTCCAAATGCTTGTAGATCTCGCTGCCGCGGATGAACTCGAGCGCTTCCCCGCCTTTGGCCTTTTGATAGAGCAGTTCAAGGCCTCGGTCGTAGGCGTCGTCGGCGTCCCCTTCGATGCGCGTGATCTGCAGGCAAATCTCGTTGAGCGCCGCGGCGTTCTTCGCAACGTCGGACAGCAATGCGACGGCGCGCTGCGCGAGTTCCGAACAGTCGACGACTGCGTCCGCCATTTTCCGCATATCCGGCTCGAAATTCGTCATCTCGAATAGCATGATCGCCTTCGCCGTCGCCTTACATTCATCGACGGAGTTGTCCATCGAGGTGATCAGGCTCTGAATGTCCGCCCGGTCGAACGGCGTGATAAATGTCGTGCGCAAGCCCAGAAGCACTTCTCGGGCAACGCCGTCGGCTTCGTGCTCAAGATCGAGGATCTCTTGGAAGCGGGGCTTGAGCTGGTCGCCGCCGGCGACCATTTCGCGCAAGGCCACCGCCGCTTTGACTATCACGGCGGCGTGTCGCTCGAAGGCGGGGAAAAAGGCATCCTGGCGCGGCACCAATCGTTGAAACCATTGCAGCATCGCGCGCCTCAATCCCGCTAATGAGCTGATGAATGACTGAAAAGTCGGGTTTTGGTCAAGATCGGCGTTTGCTCAGGTGTGGAACGCGATACTGCCAAAGTCCGCTATGGGTCATTAGCTGGCATGACGGCCCGTTCGTGTCACATCAGCTTTACCCCCAACAGCAGACATTCGTCAGTGCGCATGGGACATCCGAAAAGTGCCAGAAGCGGATATTCTTCCTTCACCACGTCAGAACCTGAAAGAGCTTCCGCGGGCAGACGTATGTAGGTCGACAGCCGGGGTTGTTGTCAGCAGACAATCGTTGCACTGTGAGCCACTTGCGCAGTCCCGGCCCGTCGGTCGGGTCATGCTCCTGCGCCAAAGGCTGGATGAGCGGCCGCTTTTGGAGGCTGCGATGCAAATCGATTTGGTCAAAGGGGGGTAACGCAAAACATGAGATGGCAGGAGCACACAATTCTCGCGATTACGCTCGCGATTTCGTGTCTCATATCTGCTGCCGCGCATGCGCAGCAAAAGCCCAACATCGTCATCATCTGGGGTGACGACATTGGCCAATCCGATATCAGCGCCTACTCGCACGGCTTGATGGGCTTCAAGACACCCAACATCGACCGTGTCGCGAAAGAAGGCGTGATGTTCACCGACTATTACGGCGAGCAGAGCTGCACCGCCGGCCGCTCATCGTTCATCACCGGTCAGTCCGGGCTGCGGACCGGCATGACCAAGGTCGGCCTGCCGGGCTCCCCGCTCGGATTGCAGAAGGAAGACCCGACGATCGCCGAGCTGCTCAAGCCGCTCGGCTACGCGACCGGCCAATTCGGCAAGAACCATCTTGGCGACCGCAACGAGTTCCTGCCCACCGTGCACGGCTTCGACGAGTTCTACGGCAACCTCTACCATCTGAACGCGGAGGAAGAGCCGGAACTGCCGGACTATCCTAAAGACCCGGCGTTCCGTGCGAAGTATGGCCCGCGCGGCGTGTTGGACTGCAAGGCCTCAGACAAGGACGACGAAACTGTCGATCCGCGCTTCGGCAAGGTCGGCAAGCAAGTTTGCAAGGACACCGGCCCGCTGACCAAGGAGCGGATGGTGACCATCGACGATGATATCGCCAACCGGGCCGTGGACTTTATCCAGCGGCAGAACAAGGCGGGCAAGCCAGCCTTCGTCTGGGTGAACTTCACCCACATGCACTTCCGCACCCACCCCAAGCCGGAGAGTGTCGGCCAATCGGGACGTTGGCAGAGCCCGTACCACGACACCATGATCGACCATGACAAGAATGTTGGAACGGTCCTGAAGGCGTTGGATGATCTCGGCATCGCCGACAACACCTTCGTCATGTACTCGACCGACAACGGCCCGCACATGAATTCGTGGCCGGATGCCGCGATGACGCCGTTCCGCAACGAGAAAAACTCGAACTGGGAAGGCGCCTACCGGGTGCCGACGATGTTCCGCTGGCCGGGCAAGATCAAGCCGGACCAAGTGTCCAACGAGATCGTCTCCCATCTCGACATGCTGCCGACGATCCTCGCCATCGCCGGGGACACCGAGGTGAAGGACAAGTTGCTCAAGGGCTATACGGTCGGCGACATGACCTACAAGGTCCATCTCGACGGCGACAACCTTGTCCCGTACCTCACGGGCCAAGCCGCGAAGAGCCCGCGAGAGTCGTTTTTCTACATCAACGACGACCAGCAATTGACCGGTCTGCGCTACGACAATTGGAAGCTCGTGTTCATGGAGCAGCGTGCGCCTGGAACGCTGCGTGTCTGGTCCGAGCCCTTCACCACGTTGCGGGTTCCGAAACTCTTCAACCTCCGGACGGACCCGTATGAGCGGGCGGACATCACCTCGAACACCTATTACGACTGGTTCTTGGACCACGCCTTCCTGCTGGTTCCCGCGCAGGACTATGTGGGCCAGTTCCTGGCTACGCTGAAGGACTTTCCGCCGCGGCAGAAGGCGGCCAGCTTCAACCTCGATGAAATCATGCGGACGATGACGGAATTGGGGGCTAAGTAGGCCCTGTCAGGTCTGACGCAAAGCATCTGCGGACGGTCGCGTCCGGTGGCCGGCCGCTAACGGATCATAGATGGTCGTCCTTCCGAGCTGGAAACAGAGGTCGGGGTAGTCGTGCGACTGGCGCGAGCCACGAAAGTGGATGTTCCGCGACATACCTTCCTCTATGCGAGTCTTCTGCCGCAAGAGCGGAAAGCGCGCGGAGAGCTCCTAGATAACTTTGCCTAGAGCGGAAGCTGGATTTTTTGATCTGTCGCCCGAAGGACGGGATGTCCCAAATGAAGCTCGTTACGGTACCAGCCACATGCAGTGTCGAGCCTCTGCGCCGTGCTGAGTTGCCTGCGGATACGATCGAGCTCGCGCAATATCTCATCGGGAAGACGCTGGTCCACGAGCTCCCGACAGCGAGGCTGAGCGGAGTCATCGTTGAAACAGAGGGGTATCCGCCTGGCGACGCCGCTGGCCACGCCTTCCGAGGCAAGACACGAGGCAACCAGTCTTTGTTTCTCGGTGCTGGCTACTGTTATGTCTATTTCACCTATGGTTCTTCGTTCATGGTGAACGTCACCAGCGAGGAACCTGGCGTCGGTGCGGGCGTGCTTTTGCGTGCGTTAGAACCTCTCGAAGGCATTGAGATGATGCAGCGCTTTCGGAAGACGACGCGTATTCGCGATATTGCGCGTGGCCCTGGACGCCTCGCCCAGGCCATGCACATCGACAAGCGATATGACGGAGTTGATCTATGTGCTGGGGAAGCTCTTTGGCTCGGCACGGCAGCTCGGCGCATAGGTCCAATCTGTAGCAGCACGCGCATCGGCCTGACGCGGGAAGTCCATCGCAAGCGTCGGTTTTTCGAGTCCGGCAATCCCTGTGTCAGCGGGCCGAGGTCGCCCTGTTGCTCTTTTTCACCTATCGAGAAGCGATAGACGATGTCGCTTTCGCGGCTCGACCGCGCGTGGCTTGAACAACTCGTTTTCTCTGGTTCCCCGTTGGGCAGTCCCACCGTCCGCCTCCAGTCTTCAATTTCCCCAACGTCGCGCAAGCTTCTCCTCACGCTGCGTCCCGTGCATGGTGATCTTGATGCGAACAGGGCTCTTTTCAAAGCTGGTCAAGCGTCGCGCGGCGTCGCCAGTATCTCAATTCTAGGTAGGCGCCGAGCATGCCTCCGAGGTGAGCGAAATGGGCAACGCCTGCTTCCGTCCCGAGGACGCCATTTGCCAATTCAAGCAGTCCAAACAAAGTTACAAGTAGCCACGCGGGCATCGGGATTGGCGGAAAAAGGAGCATCACAATGCGGCGCGGATAGAGCACTCCATAGGCAAGCAACACACCAAAAATTCCACCCGATGCACCGATGGTCGGGTATATCCCGGCGTGCTTGGTCACGCTAACAGCAGCCAATTGAACAAGCGCTGCTGAGACGACGCCGGCAAAATATAACAGAAGGTAGTGCTTCGCCCCGAGCGTGCGCTCCACGTCGCGGCCAAACATGAATAGGGCCAACATGTTCAGCCCGATATGGGCAAGACTTGCATGCAAAAAGGCGTAGGTAAGAAGCTGCCAAGGTTCGAAGCCGACGAAACCGTGAAAGTCTCTAATGTAGAAGCGACCTACGGGCCATAACGCGAAGACTGAAATCAGCGCGTCGTCGTAGACTGCTTGCAGAGCGAAGATTGCGATGTTGATTGCAATCAATGATCTTGTTATCGGCATAGCGTCAGTGAGGGTCAACGCACTGACGGCAGAGGTTCGTCGTCTTCCTTATGCCAGTGCAGGATTCCGTCCCAGATCTCTTGTGCTGTTTTAGCGAACCAGAATAGATCGCGATCCTCGGGATCTATGAGTCCTTCATCGACCAGGTAATCGATGTCGACAACTCGCCGCCAGTAGCTTTCGCCCACAAGCACGACCGGCATCGGCTTTATCTTGCGTGTCTGGACCAGGGTCAGGACCTCGAACAGCTCGTCGAACGTGCCGTAGCCGCCTGGGAAGGCAACGAGCGCGCGCGCCCGCAAGAGCAGATGAAGCTTGCGTAACGCGAAGTAATGAAAGCTGAAACAGAGATCGGCTGTGATATAAGGATTTGGATATTGTTCGTGCGGCAGGCTGATATTGAGGCCGACGGATTTGGCTCCGACGTCGAAAGTCCCGCGATTGGCCGCCTCCATTATACCCGGGCCGGCGCCGGTCATGATAACCGTGTGCGGCGCAGGGTGACCGCGGTTAGCCTCGCCGACGAGGTGTCCGAACTCGCGAGCAATCTCGTAATAGTGGCTCTTTGCCAGAATGCGCTCGGCGATTGTCAGACGCCGCTCGAGATTCTTGTTGCCGGAATCGGCTACCAATGCCCGGCGCAGCATTTCAACCTTGCGACGCGCAGCGGCGCCTTCGCAGATGCGCGTGCCGCCGAAGACCACTATGGTGTGACGAATTCCATGCTCGGCGATGAGCAATTCCGGCTTGAGATACTCGATCAGAAGGCGCACGCCACGAAGGTCGTTGCGCGCGAGGAAATCGATGTCCTCCTCTGCAAGTCCATAGCTCGAGCTGCTCAAAATCGCCTGAACGCGACGTAGCGCTTCGGGATCTTCCTCAGTCGCCTTGGGGACTTGCGAGGGCAACGGCTCGCGCCGCTCGCGCCGAGGATGCTCGGGTATGTTGAGTTTCTGGCCGCCTTTTGGTTTATCTCTGTTTATCGTCATCCGACCACCAATGTCCGTGCAGGCAAACTTGATGTGCCAACGTGAAGTTGGGCTTTTCACCCTGCGAGGCGCGAAGCCTGCTCATCGGCATCTCGCACCTCGCTTAGCGTTCGAAAACGTACGGCCCTGGCTCCGCCGCGAGCAGCGGATTCGCGCACCGCGCACGCGCTACGCGGACTACAATCGGTCTGGAGGCTACGCTCAGTAATGGAAACCCCACTTGTGCCGCCGGGTGTAACTGAGTTTGAGGGGCAGCCGACGATTGCCGTTATCCTGCCCTGTTATAACGAAGGCGGGACGATTGCGGGGGTTGTCGCTGCTTTTAGGCATTACCTCCCCTCCGCCACGATCTACGTTTATGACAACAATTCGAGCGACGATACGGTCGTGGAGGCAAAGAGAGCCCGGGCAGTCGTCCGCCATGAGGTTTTGCAAGGTAAGGGTTTTGTCGTCCGCCGCGCGCTCTCCGAAGTTAACGCTGATGTCTACGTTCTTGCTGACGGGGACGGTACCTACGATGCTTCTTCCGCCCCTAAGCTCGTCCGCAGGCTCTGGTCGGAGCATCTCGACATGGTGGTCGGTGTTCGCAACCACACAGATGGCGAGGCCTATCGAACTGGGCACCTAGTCGGCAACAAGCTCTTCACCTTCATCATCAAGTGGCTGTTTGGGGCTGGGTTTCGAGACGTCTTCTCGGGCTATCGGGCCTTGTCGCGCCCATTCGTAAAGTCGTTTCCCTCAGTGGCGAGCGGGTTTGAGATTGAGACAGAAATGAGCGTGCACGCGCTCCAACTTAGTCTTCCCACGGCAGAAGTGGTCACGACCTACGGCAAACGGAAGGAAGGCAGTGAGAGCAAACTAAGAACCTATAACGATGGTGCCAGAATCCTGATCGCAATCCTGCAGCTCTTAAGGCATCAGCGTCCATTCCTGATGTTTGGAGTCATCGCGTTGATGTCAGCCCTTGCTTCCGTAGCGATAGGGCTGCCGGTTATCTTAGAGTTTCTCAGAACCGGTTTAGTTCCACGCCTGCCTTCCGCTGTCTTGGCGGCAAGTCTGATGGTGATCGCTGCCGTCGGCTTGGTAACAGGCATCATATTGGACAGCGTGGCGCACGCCGCAGCTGAGCAGAGGCGCTTGTTCTATCTTTCTACAGCCCGCCGCAAGGACATGGGGGGGTAATGACAATCTTACGCAGGGATCTGGTCCGGTTTGCGCTGGTCGGGTCACTCGGCTTTGTCGCCGATCTTGGTATCCTCGCTGCACTAGTCTATTGGGCCAGGTGGAGCCCCTACCTGGCTCGCGCGATGGCCATGCTCATTGCCATTCTCTGCACGTGGTGGCTCCATCGGCATTGGACCTTTACCGCAGGTCGGAGCCGGGCTCCCCTGCCTCAATCTCTCCTCTACGGTACCGTTCAGCTCGCCAGCGCATCAGTGAACTACGGCGTCTTTTCGGCATTGGTGCTAACGGGCGGCTTTTGGCGTACATATCCGGTGTTGGCTGCAGCGGCTGGATCATTAAGTGCGATGGCGATCACCTACCTATTTTCCGAGAAGATCGCATTTGCGGAGCCTGGCGGTCTGGCGAAATGGATTAGGCTGAAAAAAACGGGATGATCCGAGCACTCACAGAATTGACTGATCTCCGGTCGGTGAGTTGCGGTGACTCTTCGTCGGCACGTGCAGGAGGATGGATGCTTGCCACAGCCGCTAGTGGTTAAGCAGCGAGTAGATTCCACAAGGCGGTAGACTCCCCCGGGCAACTCTTATGGTTGCACGGCTCCCGTGAAGGCGATGAAGCAAAAAAGCGTGTTGGGCTGAACCCCTTTGTGAGAGGATCCTATAAAGGGAACATTTGCTCCCAGCTCCAAAAATGTTTGCTGCCCGGAAAAAGCCGTTAGCCGCGAACCATCCCCTGGGAGTCTTTTCGGCGATAAGCTCTTCACCTAAGTAGCTAACCTTACTGTAGCTTGATGCGCTCGTTTTGGTTCGCGATCTTCGCGATAGGTCATGCACAAATCCGCGACCAATCAAGGGGGAAGCTGTTTCCATCCCTGTCCCTCGCGTAGCAAAAAGATTGGAGCATCAACATTGGTGAAACTCCCAATGTGCACCGGTTGCTTTGATTTTTGCACGTAGATGGCATTGATATTTTTGTCCTGCAGAAAATCGTTGAAATGGGGCGACAGCGTATCGACCTTAAGGCGATGGACCGTCAATGCAACGGAGGCTCTTCTTTGGTCCAGTGAAAGCTCGAAATTGACAATATGCGAAAACTTTCCATTGGTTTCGGCTTCAACAATAGCCAAACGAGCATCTTCCGGAAGTCTTGCAGCTATCAATCTTGCCTGATTCCGAAGACTGCATACTTGGGAGCTTGGCCGCGCTGTCAGCCATGCAGGCTGCAGGAGCAATATCAAGGGAAACACCAGGAGAGCGAAGCAACAAGCTCCCGCACTAGCCTTGTTCCGAGGAGTAGGGAAGAAAGTCTTTGTCCTTTCCTGCAGCCATCCCAACAAACGTGGCCCTGCAATCCATACAAGGCCAATGTTGAGAAGACCGACATGGGTCTCATATCGGTAAAAAGATGCCGCTGTACGAATTTCTCCTTCGTTGAATGCCCCCCCAAGATAGCAGAGCATGAGAAAGATGGTGTAGCCGACTCCCACTACGCCCGCGAGTATAGCGAAGTTTCGAACCGGGTTTGGACCGCGAAACACGCTGGCAATGCCATATATGCCGGCGACAAGTATCAGGCCAAAACAACCGCTCTTTCTTAACGCTTCGCTTCCCATCGCCCTTAGCAGTGGAGCAAGCAAATCCCACCGCCACTCGTGAATAGGCTTCAAGCCTTTACCATTGCCTGCCAATTCTGTATCGACATGATGCTGCCAAATGTACCGAAATAGAAATGCCGCGATAAATACGATTAGCACCAAAACACTGGCTTCCTTGAAGACTTTGTTTTTCCAGCTAACCACAAGAAATGCGATAATCAATAATCCTAATAACGCGAGGTTGCCCTGCTTAATTAGAATAAGAAGGGTGCTGACAAGGAGGATTTGCAGGAAAAGTTCCTGCTTCGCTACCCGATCTTTGCGCACAAGAGCGTCGATGAGGTTCCAAAACATCAATCCCAACGCGCCAACCGTCACCATAGTTGATGTGTCGCCTTGGTTCGTCATCGTGAAGCTGGCGTTGAAAGAGGGATTTAAAAGAGTGACGGCCAGCAGCGCAAAACTCAACAATCCTACGCTGATCAAGGAAATCCGCCTCTCCCGAAACGGAGGATGCCTTACTTCCGTCAGCATCGCAGCGAATGCCAATAACATTAGAAAATTCACCATTGCTCCCCCCTCAACCAGAAAACCGCCAGCGAGGTGCGAAGCAAGATAAGTTAGAAATGGAACGGCATAGGGATACCCCGGCCAGAAGGAATTAGAGATCGGAAGATCCTTGCCTGGCACACCGTCATTCTGCCAGACATAAAGAGCGTTCGGCACCCAGTGTGAAAAATCATCCCATCTACCGATGCCCAGAATATTTATCGCCACCAAAATGACGAGGCCGGGGAAAACGACAAGACACCAGAACGGCGAAATGAAATATTTTTGCTTCACGGCACGTATCGCTGCCAGAAACATAGCGCCAAATATAATAAATCGTAACACTTCCAGTGGCCGCGCATACAAAACTGAGATCGTTGTTAGGATAGCGGCCACCAATCCCCAGCCGGATAAAATATCGGCGGCTCGAAAGTCCGCATCTTTTCTAAGACCTCTGCCGAGAACAGCCAAACCGGCAACAATCGAAATGGAGGCCGAAGCGCCCCGAATGGCGGGAAAAATTTGCGTCAGAACATCCGCCGATGGGCGACATCCAAAATCAAAAATCATACGAGAGGTCACTTCATTTGAGTGCGACGGCAGATCCTAGCACTTAGTATCAGGGCCGTGCCCATGCCCCCCTACAGTAGGCCAAATTGCCAAGGTCACAGTGCCTGATCGACTAGAGCTGGGATTCGCGCGCGGTTGAAGAGAGCAGCCTATGCGCGCGACCGACTGGACGCCTGTGCTCGACACCCCGGCGTTCGGTCCAGAGTCCAGCTCAAACAATCCACCTCAACTCGCGCGCCTTGTCATTGGCGAGCTGCCAAGCGCCTGCGAGAAATTCCGCCACCCCCATTGGGGCGCGATGGTCATCTCTGACAGGGAAATTCTTGGCGAGGAGTTGAGGCGAGCTTGCCGGCTTGTGGTACGTCACGGCATAGCTCGTGCCGGTCACCCTGACGACGATGTAATCGTTCTGAACCTCGACCAGAAAACCCCTGCGCAACATTCTTCATCCCCGCAGAAAGTCTAACTGCGCCGCGGGGGGTCGAGTTCCCGGCCTCGGCTTTGCCCTGCTCATTAAAACTATTGCCGAACGTGCGCGAGATGCGGACTAAGATTGGTTGATCGAAATCGGCGACGGCACGGGCGGAGAACCGACCGTGGTTCTTCCTGCGATGGTCCCAGCGCTCCTCGTGCGCCGGCAATCTGGACGCTAGGTGAAGGTTGCGCGGGCCACATTGCCGGGCACATCTCATTGAGGGAACCCTTCGATGGAAGATCCGTTTGGGTTTGCCCTCAAAGCCAGCTATCGCTCGCGTGGCTTGATTGCAAGACGAACCCAATTTGCTGCGATGCGGCATCCCTTGGTCCGGCAGGACTGAGGACCGGCCCCGGCTAGCACTTGCTCAGAATTAGAAGGCGGCGATCATCGGCGGGCACGGTGCCAAGCGCGATGTGTGGATCAAGCCACGTTCCCTTGCCCTGATCGGAGGCGGAGGCGCCGGCATGCGCGACATAAAGGAACGTGACGCCTTTTCGTCCCGGCGTCCCGTCCACCGCAACCAGCGACGGCGCGCAACTCCTCTCCAACAATTGCTCGAGCCACTCCTCAACTTGAGTGTCGATTGGGACCCAAGCGTCGAGTTGCTTGTCGGGAAGCCGCAGCTCTCCTGATGGTAAGGCCAAGGCAAGAATGCATCCGTCGGGCCTGCGCACCACCAAGACGGCGTTTGCGACGGTCGCTCGCTGCGCGCGCAGCAGCACGCGCCAAAGTCTGATGACAGGCCGGCGAACGGAAGGCGATCGAGAGAGCCAACTTGGCCAGTGAGCGAACATCATGGAGCACGACGAGATCGAGACACCGCTAAGCTTCGCATCAGCTGCCTTCGTTAGCCATTGACCAACCTGAAAGAGAGCATTACCCCCGGGTCGGAGCTTGGGGCTATCCAATACCGCGGTCTTTAGTTGGGCGCCACCAGCGACTGCGCTAATGCGACCCGCACCTTTCCCCCCATGATTTCCAGCAGCACTCTCACTCTACCGGTTTCATCCAGCCGCTCAAGCTGCCCGACGAAGTCCGCGAAGGGGCCCGCCGTAACTCTAATGGTCTGGCCTTCCTTCAGATGAAAGTGGAAATGGACATTGCCCTTGGGATCGGCGGCACTGATGAGAACTCTCCACCACTCCTTCGGGGACCGGCTGCGGCTCTCCCGCATAAATAAGAAGGCGGTCGACCCCAAATGTGCCATTGATGCTGCGCCAACGGTCTCGGGTCCGATCGAGAACCACGAAGATGTATCGCGGGAACAACGCGGCGGAGATCGTCTCTACTTTGCGCGCATGGCGACGGTTTTTCCAATAGCGCGGCACAAAAACGCGAAAACCTTGGTTGGTGAGCTGTTGCTCGGCTTGCAGTTCACGCTGTGGCAGGGTGCGGGCAACATACCAACGTTCCTGGCCCGCCAGCGGCAACCAGGCCGAAGGCAAAAAATTTGAACCCAACGCAATGCTACTTTTCATTTAGTTCCCCTCGAACTCTCCGTCCCAGCATGCGGTGATAACACCAATACCGACAACGCTCCCTAGTGTAAGCTCCTGCTGTTGTCCTCCCGTCGCCACTAAAGGCTAGAAGTGAACTCAGGCCAAAAAAAGCCTGAAGAGACCCATTCGCCCGACCCGGGGACGGGGATGGGATTACTCGCCGGGGCCCCGCCCATAGATGTCCTCGAACCTCACAATATCATCTTCATCTAGATAGGCGCCGGACTGCACCTCGATGAGGTATGCTGGGATTTTTCCTGGATTGGCCAGCCGATGCTTCTCGCCGATGGCGATATAGGTGGATTGGTTTTCGGTCAGGAAGCTGGTCTCTTCTCCTTTGGTGACCTCCAGGGTGCCTTTGACGACCACCCAGTGCTCGGAACGGTGATGATGACTCTGCAGCGACAACCTCCCGCCGGGCTTCACCATGAGACATTTGACTTGGTAGCGTTCGCCTCGGTTCAGCCCCTGATACCAGCCCCAAGGCCGGTGCACCCTATCGTGCTGCAAGGCGATGTCTTGACCGTTACCTTTAAGGTGACTGACCACCGTCCTGACGGCTTCGGCTTGATCCTTTGACGCGACGAGCACTGCGTCGCCCATGGCCACCACCACCAGATTGTCGACGCCAATGAGAGCAATGCAAGCGCGGTCGGTATAGGCCAGACTGTTGCTGCTGTTCTGCAGAATAACCTTACCTTCGCCTTGCACCGCATTGCCACTCTGGTCTTTCTCCATAAAGTTCCAAATCTCCGACCAGGACCCAACGTCGCTCCATGGCGTGGTGAGAGGCACGCAGACGAGTTTGTCGGTTTTTTCGGCAATAGCGTAATCGAGGGACATCGCAGGCGCCTGCGCATAGCTTTGCCCTAGAGCCAGGAAACCTAAATCCTTGATCGCTTCGTTGAGCGCGCGGCGACAGGTTGCAAGGATGTCGGGCGCATGGGTCTGGAGCAGCTCCAACAGGGTTCCGGCTTTGAACAGAAAGATGCCGGCGTTCCAATAGAAGCGGCCGCTGTCGAGAAACGCTTCCGCGGTCTCCCGCGAAGGCTTCTCCACGAAGCGGCTGACCGCAAGCGCGGCGCCTTCCGTCGTCTCGGTTTCGATATAGCCGTAGCCCGTATGCGGGCAATCTGGTTCGACGCCGAAAGTGACCAACGCACCCTCGCGTGCGGCGCTGATGCCGGCCGCGACCGCCTGCGCGAAGGCGCCCGCGTCGGGGATCATGTGGTCGGAAGGCGCAAGCAGCACGAGCGAATTCCGATCACTCCGAGCTGCAATCAGCGCCGCTATGCAGGCCGCAGGCGCCGTATTTCTGCCGACCGGCTCGAGCACGATGTTTGCCGCGCTGACACCGATCTCCTCGAGCTGCTCAGCAATAAGAAATCGGTGGTGGTGGTTGCTGATGACGGAGACTTCGCCGAAGAGATCGCCGGAGAACCGCCGACACGTCTGCTGAAAGAGAGAGTAAGGGCCGGTGATTCTGTGAAACTGCTTCGGGTACGCCTCTCGGGAGAGTGGCCAGAGCCTCGTGCCGGATCCTCCACACAGGATGAATGGCAAGATTTCACGCATCGCCCATCCGTCTAGCTCTACAACTCGTCCGGGAGCGTCCTTAGCATAAACAAGACGCTGCCTAACACCATCCTCTGGCGCCTTTTGTCTGGCGACACCGAAAGGGCTTTCTGCCTGGCTTTCGCTACTCCCGTAGGGAAGGGGGAGCCTCTAATGAGGCGTTAACCACATCTTAACCTGGCCACGTTCGCCACCCTTCATTGGTGATATCGTATGGTTTGAAGGGTGAGGCCGCCCCTTCGAGTGTCCCCATGATCAATCCTCTCTGTAAAATTGCGTTGTCCGCACTAGTGCCCCTGCTTGTCGCCGTTCCGGCAGCGGCAGCCGATCTTGTTCCCTATGACAACGGCTACATCCCCGAGCAGTATGACAGGGGTCCCGCTGGCGTTTACGTTCCCGATTCCGGCTCTGGCCCCTATGCAGCCGAGCCCAATTACTGTGACCCGAACGGCGAGCCGCTCGCCGATGACGGTAATGGATGGCACGGAGAGTGTATGCCAGGTCACCCATACCGGGGCGCCGTGTTGCCCAATGGCCGGTACGGCCCCTACTCCTACCAGGGTAGCTACGGGGCAGGGCCTCCGCCCCCGACAATAGGGCCCAATGACCGCTACGGCGATTATTCTGATCAGCGCGGCTATCGACCAGCGATGCCTCACAGCGATCGCTACGGTGACTACTCCGCTCAGCCTGGGTATGGGCCAAGTCGCACCCCGCCAGCGGTAGCTCCTGATGAGTACTCTGCTCAGCGTAGCTATGGACCCGATCGCACAGCTCACTACGGCGGTTATCCGGCGCAAGACGGTGACCACTCTGTTCAGCCGAGTTATCGACCAGGTGCCACCTCTCCACTGGCGCCCACCGGTGAGAACTCCAACCCAAATGGTTATGGGCCCGATCGCACGGCTCGCTACGGTGGTTATCCCCCGCAAGGTGGCTATGGGCCGGATCATCTCCCCACACCAGCGGCCCCGGGCGATTACTACCAGCGAGACTACGATTCAGGTCCGCCGCCCTATGCGATTGCCCCCGAATGATCGTAAAGCGATCCCCCTTCTTAGGGCGCAGCTAACACCAGACAGCAGCAGGCCCGGACCGCTCAGTCACATATGATTTAGTGCGGTGGTGGCGGGCCGGCTGGCTTATCCGCCGCCCATATCGGCGCTCGTGCTCTGGCCGCATTCGTGTTTGGTAGCGTATCGCCGAAAGTGAGAACTGAGCGGCACTCCCGGGGCAAGTCATCCAGAATGAGCGGCAGCTTCGACGGCGCTGGCTTGCCAGGGAAGGCGGGCTGATTTTCAGCTTCACGTAGCTTCTTGAACCAATTTTCGAGCTCAGTCCCGCAGCCGTCATCGCCGGAGACCGGAGTTTGACCAACGCAGCCCATGCTTCCCGGCGGACAGGCGATGCGCACATGGAAGTGGTAATAATGACCCCACCACGGCCGCACTTTGCCGAGCCACGCCCGGTCGGCGCCGGCTTGCTCGCACAACACCTGCTTGATAGCGGGGTGAACGAAGATCCGCTCGACCTCTGGATAGGAAGTGGCTCGCTTGATCAGCCTTGTTTGAAAGGGAGTCAAAGTTCTGTCCACACCTGATTAGGCGGGCGTTTTCGCCGATTTTTCGGATTCGGCTACTTTGCATGGGGTTGTTTTGCAAATTGACCAAGAGCTGGAGGCTGGGGCCCCCGATTGGCTAACCCCCTGGGACGGGAACGATGACGCGCAACGCTCCAGGCCGCGAGCGGTAGTGGAGGGGAGGGTGCATGATCTCCACCTCGCCGTCGAGCGCCACCGGCAGCCGGCTCGTCTTTGATCGGACCTTGGCCTCCCGGATCCTGAAGGTCTCGATGTCGCGCGCCCGCTCGGGCTTGCCGAAGCACATGCGGCAAACCATCCAGAAGAAGCCGAGCGGGTTGCGCGGCTTCACCACGTAGAACCAGAGCTCGCCCCGATCGAGATGCTGACGCTTGCCTAAGGTGAACAGCTCCATGCCGTATTCGTTGTTGCCGATGAACAGGCAAGGCGTGCGGTAAGGGCGCGTCCACCCTTCGGCCGAGATCGCGAGCTTCCGGCGCGGAAAGTGCCGCAGCATGCGGAAGAACGCGGGCACCATGGCCATCCATTTGGCGAGCTTGTGGTTGGCCCGTCGCCGTTCGCGGTCGATGACGATATAGGGATAGATGCCGATCGAGGAATTGTTGATGAACGCCTCGCCGTTGACTTCGGCGAGATCGACGACGCGTTCCGCGCCATGGGCGATCACCCCGGCAGCCTTGTCGAGTTCGGTGGGGATGCCGAGGTCTTTGGCGAAATGGTTCAGGGTGCCAAGCGGCAGGATGCCGAGAGGAACGCCGGTATTGGCAAGCACGCCGGCGACCGTGCGGATGCTGCCGTCGCCGCCGCCCACCACCACCGCGTCGATCTCGCCGGCCTTAGCCCGCGCCAAAGCCATGTCGGCGAGCTTCCGCAGCTCGGGGCCCGTGCAGAAGCGGAGCTCGGCTGCGACGTTGAGCCGTTCGAAGGCGGGCGCCAACACGTCGCGCACGCGCTCCTCGCCCTTATGGTCGGCAGTTCCTGCGCCGGCGTTGAGGAGGGCGAGCAGCCGCAGCCCCCGTTTCGGGAGCGGTCTTAGTGCGATGGTCAGCTCCCTGGGCTCTGGCATGCACACGTCTGCAGGATGGAAGCGGGAGGCCGCTGGTTGAACCGGCCGGAACGACGCTAATCTGCGCCGAAGCCTACAGGCCAAAGCGACGTCCAAGCAAGGTAGCGCTTGAAGCCGAGACGATGGTCGGGCGCGAAAAAGCCGGGACAGGTCAGCCCTTGCGTGCTTCCTCGATATAGAGGCGCCGGAAGGCTCGCGCGATCGGGCCGGGGCGCCCCTCGCCAATGGCGACGCCGTCGATCTCCACCACCGGCAGCACGAAGGCAGATGCCGCGGTGAGGAACGCTTCGCGGGCTTGCAGCGCCTCGGTAACCGTGAACGGCCGCTCCTCGATGGTGAGGCCTTCGCTCTCGGCAAGCCGCAGCACGGCGCGGCGCGTCACCCCCGGTAGGATATGGTGTCCAAGCGGCTGGGTGCGCAGGCGCCCTTTTGCGTCGAGGATGAAGGCGGTCGACGAGGTGCCCTCGGTGACCACGCCGTCCTCGACCATCCAGGCCTCATAGGCGCCGCGAAGCTTCGCCTGCTGTTTGCCCATGGTTTGAGCGAGCAGGGACGTGGATTTGATGTCGCGCCGCTTCCAGCGGAGATCGGGGATGGTGACGACCTTAATCCCCGTGACGGCATAGGGATTGTCGAGCAGCGGCCGGCTCTGGGTGAAGGCGACGATGGTCGGCGCCGCATCCGTTGGATAAAGAAAATCGCGGTCCGCGACCCCCCTCGTAATTTCCAGATAGACGATGCCTTCCTCGACCCCATTCCGTGCGATCAGCTCCCGATGCAAGGCGCGGAGCTCCGCATGGCTGAGGGGAGGGGCGATCTGCATCTCGGCGAGCGAGCGGTCGAGGCGCGAAAGATGAGCATCGAGATCGAATGGGCTGCCGCCGAGCACGGCCGTCACCTCATAGACGCCATCGGCAAACAGGAAGGCGCGGTCGAAGACGGAGACTTTGGCGTCAGCCTCCGGCACGAAGCTGCCATTCACATAGACGATGCGGGACATTGCGGATGGATGGCTCTGAGCGATAGGTCAATCCTCATCCTGAGGAGGGCGCTGGCAAGCGGCCGTCTCGAAGGATGAGGCCCCATGCTTCGACACGCGGCCTTCGGCCGCCCTTAGCATGAGGTACTCGCGGTTTGGACGCGCAAGCCCGCCTCCTCGATCAGCGCGAGATCGTCGGCGGTGTCGTTATTGGCGGTGGTGAGCAGCTTGTCGCCGTAGAAGATCGAATTGGCGCCGGCCATGAGGCAGAGGAGCTGCGCCTCCTTGGTGAGGCTGCGCCGTCCAGCCGACAGGCGCACCCGTGAGGCGGGCATCGTGATGCGCGCCGCGGCGACCATACGTACGAGATCGAGCGGGTCGATGGGGGGCAGGTCTTGCAGCGGCGTGCCAGGCACGGCGACGAGGGCGTTGATCGGCACGCTTTCCGGGTGCGGGTCGAAATTGGCCAGCGTCACGAGCAGCCCAGCCCGGTCCTCTAGGCTCTCGCCCATGCCGATGATGCCGCCGCAACACACCTGGACGCCGGAGCGGCGGACGCGAGCCAGCGTGTCGAGCCGGTCCTGATAGCAGCGCGTCGTGATGACCTCGCCATAGAATTCCAGCGAGGTATCGAGATTGTGGTTGTAGGCAGTGAGCCCGGCCTCGGCCAGCCGGTCGGCCTGGGCTTGCGTGAGCATGCCGAGGGTGACACAGGCTTCCATGTCGAGCGCCCGCACGCCCTTGACCATGGCCAGCACGCGGTCGAACGGCTCGCCGTCCTTCACCTCCCGCCACGCCGCGCCCATGCAGAAGCGCGTGGCGCCGGCCTCTTTGGCGAGTGTGGCCTTGGCCAGCACGTCGTCGATGTCGAGAAGCTGCTTGCGCTCGATCCCCGTCGACTTGGCGTAATGGGCCGATTGCGGGCAGTATTTGCAATCCTCGGAGCACGACCCGGTCTTGATCGAGAGTAGGCTCGCGAGTTGGACCGTGCCCTCGGCGTGATGACGCCGGTGCACCGCGCGCGCCTGATCGATCAGGTCGAGCAGCGGCTGGCTCAAAAGGGCCGCGACCTCGGCCTTTTCCCAGTCGTGGCGCAAGGTGCCAGCCTCGGCCTGGGGCTCGCGGAACGTCTCCGCAGGGCGCGCTTTGCCGTTGATAGGATTCGGGAAATTCGGGAGCTCGGTCACGTCAAAGCGATACATTTGCTGTGGATGTGGCCCTTCGCTAATACAGGATCATGGCCAGGAGCGAAAGCCGATACGGAGCCTATCTCGATACGCGCGATCGCGAGGGCTTGCGGCGCGACCTTGTCTCGGTGGAAGCCCGCGACGCGAGGACAATTCGCATCGGCGGGACGGCCTACCTCAATCTGGCGAGCAACGACTATCTCGCCTTGCGCTTCCACTTGCGCCTCGTCGAGCGGGCGAAGGACTGGGCGGAAGCCTATGGCGTGGGCGCAGGCGCCTCGCGTCTCGTCACCGGCAATCTCACATGTTTCGCGGCGCTCGAGGCGAAAGTCGCGGCATTGAAGCAGAAGCCCACTGCCTTGATCATGGCCTCCGGTTTCCAGGCTAACGCCGCGGTGTTGCAAGCGCTGCTCGACCGGAGCGTGCTCGGCGCCGAGCCCCTGGTCTTCGCCGACCGCTTCAACCATTCGAGCCTGCATTTCGGCTGCGCCGCAGCGGGCGTGCGCGAGATCCGCTATCGCCATGGCGACGCCGCCCATCTCGGCGAGCTTCTGAGTCAATATCAGGACGATAGAAGGCCGAAATTCATCCTCACCGAGAGCGTATTCTCCATGGACGGCGATGTCGCGCCGCTCGCGGCAATCGGCGGCCTCGCGCGCCAGCATGAGGCCATGCTCATCATCGACGATGCCCATGCGACCGGCATTTTGGGCGAGGTCGGCCGGGGCCTCTCCGACGAGGCGGACCTCGTCATCGGCACCTTCTCCAAGGCCCTTGGTGGCTTCGGCGCCTATGTCGCCTGCTCGGCGACGTTGCGCGATTACCTCATCAATCGCTGCACCGGTCTGATCTACTCGACGGCGCTGCCGCCGCCTGTGCTCGGCGCGATCGACACGGCACTCGATCTCCTGCCATCGCTCGATGCCGAGCGCGCTCATGTGGCGAGTCTCGCCGAGCGGTTTCGCGCGGGTGCGCGGGCGCTTGGCTTCGATACGGGCCCCTCCACCACGCAGATCGTGCCGCTGATGGCGGGCACCAATCATGCGGCTCTTGTCTTGAGCAAGAGGTTGCGCGAGGCCGGTTTCTTCGCCACCGCGATCAGGCCCCCGACCGTGCCGGCCGGAACGGCGCGGCTCAGGCTTGCCTTCACCGCGGCGCACACCGAGACCGATATCAATGCCTTGCTCAACGCGCTCGACGATCAGGCGCTACCGCGCAGCGCGCTCGGCTGAGCGCGGGTGATGCATTTTGTCTTCGTCCATGGTTGGGGCTTTCATGCCGGCATTTGGCGCGACTTGATCGCACATCTCCCGGGGGCAGAGATCAGCCTCGTCGATCTCGGTTTCGTCGCCGGCGGCCCGGAGGGCTCGAGCGATTGGCCCGAAGACGCCATTGCCGTTGGTCATTCGCTTGGCGTGCTGTGGCTGCTTCATCGGGCAGGGGAGCGGGCGAACGCATCCGCCACCCTGGGCTTCCGGGCGCTTGTCAGCATCCAAGGCTTCGACCGCTTTTGTCCTCCGATCCTGCGTTCGCGGGTGGCCGGCATGCGCCGCGAGCTCAAGCGAGATACGGGCGCCACAGTGGGGGCCTTCTGGCGCGCCTGCGGCACCGAAGCCTTCGCGCCGCCGAGCGCACTCAATGTCGATCGGCTCGATCAAGGGCTTGGTTGGCTGATGGATTGGGACGCGAGTGAGGCGAAGGCCGGCCTCGATTGTCCCATGCTTGCGCTCGCCGCCCGTGACGACGCCGTTGTGCCGCAGGCGATGACCGAGAGCATCTGGGACGCCAACATCCATTGGTCGCAAAAGAGCGGCCATGTGCTACCCCTGAAGTACCCTGAATGGTGTGCCCGTCATGTCCTCGATTTTGCGCATGCGACCGAGCCGTAACGCCAAAATAGCCCGCACCTTCGGCGCGCGGGCGGCGTGCTACGAAGCGCACGCCGATTTGCAGCGCGCCGTCGCCGAGCGCCTGGCGCGTTGGCTGCCGCCGCTCGCCCGGCCCCGGGTGCTTGAGCTCGGTTGCGGCACCGGTCTGTTCAGCCGGCATCTCGTTGCGCGCTATCCCAACGGCAACTTCGTCTTGAGTGATCTCGCGCCCGCCATGATCGGGCAATGCCGGCATAATCTCGGCGATGAATGCAGCGAACGCATGAGCTTCCAGGTCATGGATGCCGGCCGCCCCAACGTCCAGGGGCCCTTCGATCTCATCGCTATGAGCATGACGCTGCATTGGCTCGCCGATCCAGTGGCGGCGCTCGGCCGGCTCAGCCGGCTGCTCGCACCGGGCGGTGTCCTCGTCTACGCCACCATCAGCGGGGAAAGCTTCGCCGAATGGCGAGAGGTGCTGGCGGCGCAGGGGCTGCCGAGCGGCCTCATCGACCTCCCGGCGCTGCCCGGCATCGTCGACGAGCAACATCTGATAACCGAAGCCGACGCGCTTTCCTTCCTGCGCCGCATCAAGGCGATCGGCGGCCTCACGCCGAAAGAAGGCTACGCGCCGCTCTCGGCGGGCGCGCTCCGCCGCGTCATCCGCGCAGCCGACACGCGGCATGGCGGGCGGATCACCTGGCACATCGTCTATGGACGCGTGGGGTCCCGAGCGGCGAGCCAGTCGAGCCCCTCGATCAGGCCGGCATAGGCGCGGGCAAGCTCGGTGTCGGTGATGCAATAAGGCGGCATCAGATAGACCGTGGCGCCGAGCGGGCGGATGTTGAGGCCGTGGGCAAGAAACCAAGTCCTGAGCGCTTGGCTTCGCCCTGATTGATAAGCTGCTTCGCCCTTCAAATCGAATGCCAGGATCGAGCCGAGCACCCGGGGGCGCACTACGTCCTCGCGGCCCTTCAGCTCGGTCAGCATCTCGCGATGGCGGGTCTCGATCCGTGCGATCCGGCCGAGCGTGCCCTCCTCCTCGTACAGGTCGAGCGAGCGAAGCGCCACCGCGCAGGCCAGTGGATTGGCGGTGAAGGAATGACCATGGGGCAGCGCCCGGTCGAAGCTCTCGCCGAGAAACGCCTCGAAGACCTTCTCGCGCGCTACCGTCACCGCCATCGGCAAATAGCCCGCGGTCAGGCCTTTGGACAGGCAGACGAGATCCGGCACCACGCCGGCCTGCTCCATGGCGAACAGCGTGCCCGTGCGCCCGAAGCCGGTCGCCACCTCATCGAAAATGACGAGGATGCCGGCGTCCTGCGCCGTCTGCACCAGACGCCGAACAAAGTCGGGACGGCAAACGCGCATGCCGGCGGCGCCTTGCAACAGAGGCTCGATGATGAGGGCGGCGACGTCTTGGTTCCCGTTCCACAATCGGTCTTCAAGCGCAGAGACCGCTCCATTCTCCCGGTCTTCGGCTGCCTGGTCGCCGTCGAAGGTGTAAGGATAGGGGAGAACAGCCACTTGGCACATCATGCCGCGGAACAGGTTGAAGAAGCCGGAGCCGCGCCCGAGCGACATGGCGCCCAAAGTGTCGCCGTGATAGCCGCCATCGAAGGAAATGAAGGCGCGCCGGCGCGTCTCGCCGCGATTGGCCCAATATTGAAACGCGATCTTGAGCGCGACCTCGACCGAGGTCGAGCCGTCGTCGGAAAAGAACACGCGCGTCAAATCGCCCGGAAGCAGCCGCGTCAGCGCCGTGGCAAGATCGACGGCCGGCCGATGGGTGAAGCCCGCGAACATGACATGCTCGAACCGGTCGGCCTGACGCGCCAGCGCTTGGTTAAGCTTCGGATGCGCGTGGCCATGGGTGCAGGTCCACCAAGACGAGACAAGGTCGAGGATCTCGCGCCCCTCGGCATCGAACAGCGAGGCGCCCCGGGCGCCCGCGATCAACAGCGGCTCGGCTTCTGTTCCGTGCTGGGTGAAGGGATGCCAGACATGGCGTCGGTCGCGCGCCACAACGTCTTGCGCAAGAGCAGCGCGAGCCAGCGCCTCCCGGGCGAGTTCGTCTCTTTCGAGCGAGTCGTTCACGGCGCGGCTCGCGCAAGTTTCAGTAGATCGAGCTCGGGCTCGATCTCGAGCAGGCTCGTCCGCCTCACCGACTCTAGCCAGGGGATCTCGGCGATCACCTCGACCTGGCCGTAGCGCTCGATCGCCGCACGGTTGTGCGGCATGTCCGGCCCGTTGATGACGACGCCCGCGAGCGGTAGCCCCCGACGGCGCAAGGCTTCGAGCGACAGGAGCGTATGATTGATGGTGCCGAGTGTCGAGCGGGCGACGAGGATCACCGGCAGATGCAGCTCGGCCGCGAGGTCGATGACGAAGGCCGTGTCGGTGAGGGGCACGAGCAACCCGCCCGCGCCTTCGACCACCAACAGCCGGTCGCAAGCCGGCGGCTTAAGCTTCGCCATGTCGAAGGCGATGCCGGCGCGCCTTGCCGCTTCATGCGGCGCGATGGCCTCCGGCAGCACGTAGGCCTCGGGCAAGATGCGATCGTCTGGGACCTCGGCCACGCGGCGTATGGTGGCGGTGTCGGTCTCGGGCTCCGCTCCTGCCTGCACCGGCTTCCAATAGCAGGCGTCGAGATGGCTGAGCAGCCAGGCCGAGACGACCGTCTTGCCAACATCGGTATCGGTGCCTGTGACGAAAAAGCCTTGCAAAACAGTCGATCCCAAGAAGGAGTTGGCGTAAGCGCTGGAACTCTAGCGGCCTATTAGCACAAGGCAAGGTTCTGTCATGCTTGCATGTCTGCGTCTGCTGGTCATTGTTATCATGGCATTTTCCTGCCTCGCGCCGGCTTCGGCCAAGACGCTGCGCATGGCCTATGACGCGGACCCTACCTCGCTCGATCCCCATGAACAGCTAGCCAGCGCCACGCTCCAACTCTCCCACCTCGTCTTCGATCCCCTGCTGCGCTTCCGCAAGGACTTCACCTTGGAGCCCCGGCTCGCGACGCGCTGGGAGAAGATCGACGATGTGACCACGCGCTTTCATCTGCGGGAGGGCGTGCACTTTCATTCCGGCCGCACGCTGTCAGCCGAGGATGTCGTCTGGACATTCAATCGCTTGAAGCAAAGTCCCGATTTCAAAGCGCTGTTCGAACCGTTCAGCGAGGCCAAGGCGGTTGACGATCTCACCGTCGATCTCATCACCAAGGGCCCTTATCCGCTGGTCCTGAACCTCGCCACCTACATCTTCCCCATGGACCGCGAATTCTATTCGGGCACCGACGAGCGCGGGCATCCGAAGGACGAGATCGTCAAGCAGGGCGCCTCCTTCGCCTCGACCCATGTCTCGGGTACGGGGCCGTTCATCGTCACGGAGCGGGAGCAGGGGGTGAAGCTCGAGTTCAAGCGCTTTGCCGATTATTGGGACAAGGCCTCGCCCGGCAACCTCGACACCATCGAGTTCACGCCAATCAAGGAAGCCGCCACGCGCGTGGCGGCGCTGCTGGCCGGCGATGTGGACTTCATCGCGCCGGTGCCGCCAACCGATTTCGACCGGGTCAAGGGCGATCCCTGCTGCACCCTCGTTACCATGCCGAGCACGCGCATCCTGACCTTCGAGCTGAACGAGCAGCGCGTTCCTGCCTTCAAGGACCCACGGGTGCGCCTTGCCATCAATTATGCGGTCAACCGCGACGGCATCACGGCCAAGATCATGCGCGGCTTCGCCACGCCGGCCGGAGAGCTGAGCCCGCCCGGCTATGCCGGGTACGATCCCGCGCTCACGCCCCGCTTCGACCTCGACAAGGCCAAGGCGCTGATGGCCGAAGCGGGCTACGCCGATGGCTTCTCGGTGACAATGATGGCGCCGAACAACCGCTATATCGAGGATCAACGCATCGCCGAGGCGGTCGCCGCCATGCTCGCCAAGATCAACATCAAGGTCGATCCCCAGACCATGCCCAAGGCGCAATATTGGCAGCGTTTCGATGAGCGCGCGGCCGACATCATGATGATCGGCTGGCAATCAGATACCGAGGACTCGGCGAATTTCTTCGAGTTCCTGGCGATGACGCCAAACGCCAAGACCGGCTACGGCCAGTACAACGCCGGCAACTATTCCAATCCCGAGGTCGACCGGCTGACGCTGCAGACCCAGACCATGACGGACCCCAATGCCCGCGCCGAGGTCCTGAAGAAGATCGAGCGCATTCTTTATGACGATGCGGCGCTCGTGCCGATGCATTGGCAGCATCTCTCCTGGGCGGCGGCCAAGACCGTGCGTATCGAGCCGGTGCTGAACGTCATCGACATGCCTTATCTGGGTGATTTGGTGGTGGAATAGCGTTACCGCGGCCGTAGCCTTAGGCCTAATCCTGATTCGGCAGGGTGGAGTTGAATGGCCACTCGCGCTATTCTTTAAGCGCGAGGGGGGACTGCCATGACTCCCGCCTATTTACGGCTTGATGCGCGGCCGCGGATGCCTTCCCGCGGCACGGCCGTCCTCGTGATGGCGGCGTTCGGCGTGGTGTCTGGACTGATCTCCAGCCTGCCTTCGCCCTTGCCCGATATCCGCCTGAGCGATTCCGATATTCTCATCAACGCGCATAGCGTGCCGCTTCACGCCGGCCTCGCCTTCGGCGGCATGGTCGCCGGCATGCTGTGGCTATGGGTCAACCGCGACCCAACCAAATGCCTGCTCGTTTTGGCGCTGACGCTGGTGGGATGGCTCGCCGCCGTCAACACCGCGAACGACGTGATCAACACGATACAGAGCTCCACTCTGTTCGGCACCGCCGAAGGCGCCAAGGCCCATCGAGAGATGCTCGCTTGGCTGGTCGGCGGCTTGCTAGCCGGCGCGGTCGGGGCGGGGCTCACGGCCTTCGGCGCCGGCATCGCGGCACCTCCGCTCAGACGGACGGAGGCCTGGACGTTGATCGCCTTCGTCGGCGCGCTTGCCGGGCTCATGCTTTACCCGGCGGCTTTGCTCGACACGATCGTCCTGCTCTTCGTGCCCTGGCAGGCAGCAGTCGGCGCCGCGATCGCCTATGGTCTGACATTGCCAAGGCGGTGATGACGACACCGGCGCGCGAGTCTATCGCGGGGCGTCAGCCGTCTGGCACCTCGTCGGTGACCACCTTGAAGCCAACGAGTTGGTGGGGCCCGTAAGAGGTGGTGATGGCGACGTCCGTTGCGTCCCGCCCCCGCGCGATCAGGATGCGGCCAATGCGCGGCTCATTATGGCGAGCGTCGAACGTATGCCAGCGGTCGCCGAGATAGACCTCGAACCACGCGCTGAAATCCATTGGCGCCGGGTCGGGGGGCACGCCGATATCGCTGAGATAGCCGGTGCAATAGCGTGCCGGGATGTTCATGCAGCGGCAGAGCGTAACCGCGAGATGGGCAAAGTCGCGGCACACGCCCCGGCGGTCGGTGAACGTATCGAACGCCGTCCTGGTCGGGTTCGCATGCGGGTAGCCGAAGGTGACGTGATTGTGCACGAAGTCGACGATGGTCTGAACCAGCGTCCAGCCTTTCGGAAGCGTCCCGAAAGTCGACCAGGCGAATTCCGACAGACGGTCGATTTCGCAGTAGCGGCTACCTAAAAGATAGACAAGCGTCTCAACCGGCAACGTTTCAAGCGTGTGCTGTACGGCGTCCGGCGCAACCTCATCGGGCGCACCGCTGTCCTCCACCAAGAAATCGGTGGAAATCGTCAGTTTTCCGGTCGGAGCCTGGATCACGTGGCAAATATTGCCGAAGCCGTCGCAATATTCCTTCGCTGGCACGGGCGGATCGAGCAGCATCCGGTCAGGGGAGAGCAGGCTGTGCCGCCTTGTCGGATGGACGCTCAAGGTGATGATCATTGGCGTCGGTTGCGGGCACCGATAGGCGATTTCGTAGCCCGCATGAATCTTCATCGTCATCCTTCCCGGCGATGCCGCATCTGCCGGCAGATCAAGCATTATTTGTGCCAGAGACACGGTGCCCGGATCAATACCGACGGAGGTGGCCTAATTCACGGTCATCCCTATACACTTTCGCCAGTTGAGGCTTTTGAGTAGAGCTCGATGCAAGCGCTTGCCGCACCTTTGGCCTTCATCGGCAGGCGCGCTCTCCAGGCCCTGCTCGTCATGCTCATGATCGCGGTGATCGCCTTCGCCGTGCGAGCGGCGCTTGGCGATCCCTTGCGCGAGATGACGGGAGAGGCGGTTCCGCAAGCCGAGCGGGCGGCGCTTCGCCACAAGCTCGGGCTCGATGCACCGTGGCCCACACAGCTCGCGCGCTATCTGGGGCGTGCGGCAAAGGGCGATCTCGGCCAGTCCTACATCTATAAGCGGCCGACGCTCGCGGTAGTGCTCGCCAAGTTCCCGGCGAGCTTCGAGCTTGTGCTCGCCGCAAACCTGATAGTCCTTTTGGTGTCGGTCCCTGCGGGCATCTATTGCGCCGTCAAGCCCCGGTCCTGGGGCGCCCGGTTGATCCTGGGGCTGAGCGTGCTCGGCATCTCGGTCCCCGTCTTTCTCACCGGCATTCTGCTCATCTCCGTCTTCTCCGTCTGCCTCGGCTGGCTCCCGGCCTTTGGGCGCGGCGAGACCATCAGGCTTGGGCTCTGGGAGACGGGGCTGCTCACGCTCGACGCGTTCAAGCATTTGCTGCTGCCGGCGCTCACGCTCTCCTCCATCATGCTGCCGCTGTTCATCCGGCTCGTGCGCGGCGCCATGCTCGATCAGCTGGGGAGCGACTATGTCCGTACCGCGCGGGCCAAAGGCGCGTCGCCCTTGCGGGTTTGGCTGCATCACGCGCTGCGCAACGCGCTGCTGCCGCTCATCGCCCTCGGCGGCTTGCAGATCGGCAATATGCTGGCCTTCACTCTGCTTACCGAGACCGTGTTCCAATGGCCGGGCATGGGCTTTCTGTTCCTCGAAGCGGTGACCCGCGCCGACGTGCCGCTGATCACCACCTATCTCGTGGCCGTCGGGCTGCTGTTCGTGATCACCAACACGCTGGTCGATGTGGCGAGCCTCTGGCTTGATCCGCGCATCAGCCTCGAAGGGCGACGATGAGCGCGCCAATCGCACGCTCCGCGCTCGCTCGGGTTCGTGCCTTTGCCGTGGACCGGCCGGGAAGCACGCTCGCCGCGATGCTGCTTGCGGTCGTCGCGCTCGCCGTGCTGTTCGCGCCCCTCATCGCACCGCACAACCCCTTCGACCTCGCGAGCTTCGATGTGCTCGACGCCGAAATGCCGCCTTCATGGCTGAAAGGCGGAAGCGATCGCTTTCTGCTCGGCACCGATTCTCAGGGGCGCGATCTCTTCAGCACCATTCTCTACGGCACGCGCATTTCGCTCACTGTCGGCGTGCTCGCCGTGGCCATCCAAGCCGCCATCGGCATCCCGCTTGGTCTCATCGCCGGCTATGTCGGGGGGAGGGGGGACAGCCTCATCGCCAGGGCGGCGGATGTGCAGCTTTCCCTCTCCACCCTCATGCTCGCCATCATTGCTCTCGCGCTGGTCCGCGCCGGCCTTGGCGGCGAGACGCTCGGCAGGCTTGCCGTGCCGTTGCTCGTCCTCGTGATCGGGGTCGCCGAATGGCCCACTTTCGCCCGCACCGCCCGGGCAGCCACCCAAGTGGAAGCGGCCAAGGACCATGTCCGCGCCGGGCGGGCGCTCGGCGCGAGCGGCGCGGCAATCGTCAGGCGGCATATCCTCCCCAACATCCTGTCGCCGCTCATCGTCGTTGCCACCACCCAGATCGCGGGCGCCGTCATGGCCGAAGCCGCCCTGTCCTTTCTCGGCCTCGGGCTTCCCGTCACGCAGCCCTCGCTCGGCACCTTGATCCGCTCAGGCTACGACCTGATCTTCGCCGGCATCTGGTGGGTGACGGTGATTCCGGGCCTGACGTTGGTCGGCATCCTCGTGGCCGTAAACGTGCTCGGCGACGCCCTTCGCGACGCGCTCGACCCGCGTTTGGCCCGCGAGTTTTCGCGCGTGCATTAAGGCTCCCCCGACAGGCGCCCCAAAGCCTGTGGACAAAGCCATCCATCCGCCCCATGAGAATGGCACGGGACCCTGGCCTTAGCCGATCGAGGTGGGTGTGCCCGGCCCTTTAGATTGGGGCTGTTTCCACCCATGCGATATAGTGGCCCGGTCCTTGCGAAGGCTTTACTCGGTCTCCCCATCGCTTAGCGCACAGTTTGGCTGGGGGACGTCCCACGAGGAGGTGTCATGGAGACCTCGGGCAGCGCGAGCCCTGAGCTCATCTATTCGCTCCGCCGTGTCAGCGAGAGCGCGGCTCTTGCTGCGTTTGATTGGATCGGGCGGGGCGATGGCATGGACGGCGGCCGCGCGGCGCTCGATGCCATGCTGAGCTCCCTCGCCGACGTGGATTTCGACGCCGTTGTGGTGATTGGCGAGGCCGGCAAGGGCGAGGCGCCGCAGCCCACCCGCGGCCAGCGCCTGGGGCGGCCGGGATCCACCTTCAAGGCCGACATCGCCGTCGATCCGGTCGAAGGCACGAGCTACCTTGCTAGGGGCCAGACCAATGCGCTGGCCGTGCTCGCTGTCGCCCCGCGCGGCGCCATGATGAATCCGGCCCCTGCCTTCTACATGGAGAAGTTCGTGGCGCCCGCGGCCGTCCGCGGCAAGATCGATCCGCATTGGACCACAGGCCGGAAGCTCAAGGTTCTCGCCGAGGCTCTGCACAAGGACGTTTCCCAGCTCACTATCTACGTCCTCGAGAAGCCCCGTCATCGCGAGCTGATCGAGGACATTCTGAGAGCGGGCGCGCGTGTTGCCCTCTATCCGGCGGGCGACGTGGCCGGTGCGCTGGTCGCGGCCATCCCTGGGTCGGGTATCGATGCGTTGATGGGAACCGGCGGCACGCCCGAGGGCGTTATGTCGGCATGCGCGATCCGGGCGCTCGGAGGAGAGTTCCTCGCCCGCATCGATCCCCAGCTTCACACCGAGGCCAAGGCGGTGAGGGACGCCGGGCTCAGCACCACGCGCTGGTACACCCGCGACGAGATCATTGCCTCAGACGACGTGTTTTTCTGCGCCACCGGCATCACCACGGGCCTGATGCTGGAGGGCGTGGAGCGCAGCCGGACCCACTACAAGGTGCAAACCATGATGGTGACGGGCGCTACAGGCGAGCGGCAGATCATGACCAGTCATCTGCCGATTGAGCGATTGGCGCGGGCACGAGGCGTGGCGCGCGACGTAGCTTAAAGTATTACTAAATAAAAAAACGGATTTGCCGGGAGTAGGAAATGTCTAAGCGGGTTGATCACCCGATCATCCTTGGGATCGTCGGCGATTCAGCGTCGGGCAAGACGACGCTGACGGCGGGCGTCGCCCAGATTCTGGGCGAAGAGCGCTGCACCGTGATTTGCACCGACGACTACCACCGCTTCGACCGGCGCGAGCGCGCGGCCAAAGGCATGTCGGCGATCGACCCGCGCGCCAACTATCTCGACATTCTAGAGCAAGCCTTGCGGCATTTGCGTGAAGGCGATCCGATCCTGAAGCCGGTCTACGATCACCGGGACGGCTCGTTCGGGCGCCCCGTCTACGTGAAGCCGAAGGAATTCGTCATCGCCGAAGGATTGCTCGGCTATACGACGCGGGCCATGCGCGACTGCTACGACGTCAAGATCTATCTCGATCCCGACGAGGACCTCCGCGTGAAGTGGAAGCTCCACCGGGATACGACCACGCGCGGCTATCGCCGGGAAGAGGTGCTTGCGTCGCTCGAGCGGCGGCGAGAGGACAGTTCGAAATACATGCACCCGCAACGCACCTTCGCCGATATCGTCATTCGCTTTCAGGTCCCGGTCGGGGCGAACGGCTCCGACACGCAGCTCGATGCGCGTCACATCCTGCGGCCGACCTTGCCGCATCCCGATTTCGCGCCGCTGTTCGACGGCTCGAGCAATGCCGGCCTGCATCTTGAGCTGTCCCGCGACCGCGACGGCAAGCCCGTCGACGTGCTCGAGATCAACGGCAACATCTCCGATCAGCGTGCCGAACGCATCGAAGATCTGCTATGGAACCTAATCCCGGAAGCCGGGCACTTGCGCGATCAGGTGGGGCGCATCGACGTCGGCAATGGCGCCCGCAGAAGTCATCCGCTGGCGCTCACGCAGCTTCTTGTCGGCTACCACGCCGTCAAGGCGGCGATGGGTGTCCGGGCCTATTAGCGATCTGGAGCTTGGAGATTTAATGGCTGAGATTTTGCAGCAGGGTCAGGCATTACCCGAGACGACCCATGACGACATGGCCAACGCCATTCGCGCATTGGCCATGGATGCGGTGCAGAAGGCCGATTCCGGCCATCCCGGCATGCCCATGGGCATGGCCGACGTGGCCACCGTGTTGTTCACGCGCTTCCTGAAATTCGACGCCGCCCATCCGGAGTGGCCGGACCGCGACCGCTTCGTTCTCTCCGCCGGTCATGGCTCCATGCTGCTTTATGCGCTGCTCTATCTGACGGGCGTGCCGGAGATGGATTTGGATGAGCTCAAACGCTTTCGCCAGCTCGGCTCGCGCACGCCGGGCCATCCTGAATATGGCCATGCTCCCGGTGTCGAGACTACGACCGGTCCGTTGGGGCAGGGGCTCGGCAATGCCGTCGGCATGGCGCTCGCCGAGCGGCTCCTCAATAGCCGTTATGGCGATGAGATCGTGGACCACCACACTTATGTGATCGCCGGTGACGGCTGCCTCATGGAGGGCGTGAGCCATGAGGCGATCTCGCTCGCCGGTCATCTCAAGCTCGGCCGTCTGATCGTGCTTTTCGACGACAATCAGATCTCCATCGACGGCCCCACCAGCCTGTCGGTGTCCGACGATCAGCTTGAGCGCTTCGCCGCGTCGCATTGGCATGTGGCAAGGGTCGATGGCCATGACCCCGAGGCGGTGGCGCTCGCCATCGAGAATGCGCGGGCCGTCACCGACCGGCCGTCGCTGATCGCCTGCCGCACCATCATCGGTTATGGCGCGCCGAGCAAGCAGGGCACCGCCGCGACCCATGGCTCTCCGCTTGGCGAGGACGAAATCGGCGGCGCGCGCCTGCACCTCGCCTGGCGTCATGCGCCCTTCGAGATACCGAAGCCGATCCTGGCAAGCTGGCGGGCGGCTGGTGCGCGCCATGCCGGTGCCTATAACCGGTGGCAGGCGGCGGCGAAGCGGCTCGACGCGGAAGTCCGCACGCACCTCACCGATCCGGTCGATGCGGCGGTTCGCCAAAAGCTGAGCGCCGCTGTGAACGCCATCAAGGCCGATTTCAGCCGCGACGCCGCCACGCTCGCCACGCGCCAGTCCTCGCAGAAGGTGATCGAGAAGCTGTTGCCCGTCATCCCCGGTCTGATCGGTGGCTCCGCAGACCTGACAGGCTCCAACGGCACGCTCACCAAGCTGCACACCATCGTCAAGCCTGGCGACTATTCGGGCACTTATATCCATTACGGCGTCCGCGAGCACGGCATGGCCGCGGCGATGAACGGCCTCACGCTGCATGGCGGCATCGTTCCGTACGGCGGCACGTTCCTCGTCTTCTCCGACTATTGCCGCCCTTCGATCAGGCTCTCCGCGCTCATGGCCAAGCGCGTGATCTACGTCATGACCCATGATTCCATCGGTCTCGGCGAGGACGGCCCCACCCACCAGCCGGTGGAGCAGCTCGCGGCCTTGCGCGCCATGCCAAATCTCAACGTGTTCCGGCCCGCCAATTCGGTCGAATGCGCCGAATGCTGGGAGATTGCGCTCACCACCGATACGACGCCCTCGATCCTCGCGCTCACCCGCCAGGGGCTGCCGCTGCTCAGGACCACCCACACCGAGGAGAATCTGTCGGCCAAGGGCGCCTATGTGCTCGTCGAGCCGGGGACCAAGCGCGATGTCACCCTAATCGGCACTGGCTCCGAACTGGCCCTTGCCGTGGCCGCCGCCAAAAAGCTGCAAGGGGAGGGCATCAACGCGGCCGTTGTGTCGATGCCCGGTTGGGAGCTATTCGAGAGCCAAACAAAGGACTATCAGGACGCGGTGCTGGGCACCGCCCCGCGCGTGGCCGTCGAGGCCGCAGTCGAGTTCGGCTGGCAAAAATGGGTTGGAGCTCGGGGCGTTTTCGTTGGCATGCATGGATTCGGGGCTTCTGCCCCGGCTCAGGAGCTTTATAAGCAGTTCGGAATCACCGTGGAGGCCATCCAGACCGCCGCGCGTGACCTCGTTAGTCATAAAAAGTGAGGAGAAATGTCGAATAAGCGTGTCGCCATCAATGGCTTTGGCAGGATCGGCAGGCTTACGCTCCGGGCTTTCCTCGAAGCCGGCCGCAAGGACCTCGACTTTGTCGCGATCAATGACCTTGGCTCAGCCGAAATGAACGCACATCTGCTCGAGTTCGACAGTGTGCACGGGCGTTTCCCGGGTAAGGTCAGCGTCGCCAACGGTCATTTGAAGGCCGACGGCCAAGACCTGGCCGTGCTGTCGGAAGCCACTCCCGAAATGCTGCCCTGGCGCGACCTCGATGTCGACATCGTCATGGAATGCACCGGCCGCTTCACCGAGCGCGACGGCGCGGCCAAGCACCTGGCCGCTGGCGCCAAGCGCGTGCTCGTTTCGGCGCCCTGCAATGGCGCCGACCTGACCGTGGTCTATGGCGTGAATGACGAGAAGCTCACCCAGGGCCATCACGTCGTCTCGAACGCGTCCTGCACCACCAACTGCCTCGCGCCGGTGGCGAGCGTGCTCAATAAGGCGGTCGGCATTCGCCATGGCTACATGACAACCATCCACGCTTATACCGGCGACCAGAGGACCGTCGACACGCTGCACAAGGATCCCTACCGGGCACGTGCGGCGGCCGTGAATCTGATCCCGACCTCGACCGGCGCCGCGAAAGCCGTGGGCCTCGTGCTCCCGGAGTTGAAGGGTAAGCTCGACGGCGCGGCGATCCGGGTGCCGGTGCCGAATGTGAGCCTGATCGATCTCTCCTTCACCTCCGCGCACCCGACCAGCGTCGAGGAGATCAACGCGGCGATGATCGAAGCCGCGGCGGGTCCGCTCAAGGGCGTGCTTGGCGTGAACGCGAAGCCGCTCGTCTCGACCGACTTCAATCACGATCCATTGAGTTCGATTTTCGATCTCGGGGGCACCGAGGTTGTCGACGGCACCTTCTGCCGGGTGCTGTCCTGGTACGACAACGAATGGGGCTTCTCGAACCGCATGAACGACACGGCGGCCGTTATGGGAAGACTGATATGAACGGTATGAACAACAACAACAAAAGCAACGCCGCGCAGGCCGGCAAAGCCATCGACTTCTCCAAGATCAAGACCCTCGATTGGGCCGATGTGAGGGGAAAACGCGTGCTGCTCCGCGTCGATTTCAACGTGCCGATGCAAGATGGAGTGGTTGGCGACACGACGCGCATGGAGCGCGTGCTGCCGACCATCCGCAAGCTCCTGGATGCCGGCGCGGCCGTAATCGTGCTGTCGCATTGGGGACGCCCCAAGGGTCAGCCGAGCCCCGAGACTTCGCTCGAGCCGGTTGCCGCCAAGCTGCGGGAGATGTTGGGCGGCACGAAGGTGCATTTCGTCAAGGATTGCGTCGGCATGGAAGCCAAGCGCGCCGTGGACGCACTCAAGCCAGGCGAGGTTGCCGTGCTTGAGAACCTTCGCCACCATCGCGGCGAGGAAAGCAACGATCCGGAATTCGCCAGGCGCCTTGCTGACCTCGGCGACATCTATGTCGACGATGCGTTCTCCTCGGCTCACCGGACCCACGCCTCGATCGACGCCATCACCAATTATCTGCCGTCTTACGCAGGCTTGCTGATGATGGCCGAGATCAGAGCACTCGAGCAGGCGCTCGAGCATCCGGCACGGCCGGTCATGGCCATTGTCGGCGGCGCCAAGACCTCGACCAAGATCAAGGTGCTGATCAATCTCGCGGCAAGGATGGACAGCATCGTTCTGGCCGGCGGTCTGGCCGGTACGATGCTCTACGCCAAGGGCGTGGAGATCGGCACATCGCTCTGCGAGAAGGATGCGGTCCCCATCGTCAAGGAGATCATGGCTGCGGCGGAAAAGTCCGGTTGCGAGATTATCCTGCCGACCGATGTGGTCGTGGCCAAGGAGTTCAAGGCCGGCGCCGAGTTTTGTGTCTGCGACGTCAATGACATCCCGCCCGATGCCATGATCCTAGATACGGGTCCGAAAAGCGTCGAGGCCTTGAAGCGGCGCTTGGCTGAAACGAGGACGGTGCTGTGGAATGGCCCGCTCGGCGCCTTCGAGATCGCGCCTTTTGGCGAGGGGACGTTCGAGCTTGCGCGCGAGGCGGCAAAGCTCACCAAGGCCGGCAAGCTGGTGACCATCGCCGGCGGCGGCGACACGGTGTCGGCCCTCAACGCTGCCGGAGCCGCCAAGGACTTCACCTATGTGTCCACGGCGGGTGGCGCGTTCCTCGAATGGCTGGAAGGCGCTACCTTGCCGGCCGTGGTCGCGCTGACGAGGGACGACGCCCTGGCGATGAGCGAGGCTTGAGCATAGCAAGATTGCGGCGCGCGGCAGTGGGCCCGGCGCCGTAACCTTCGCTACACCTCCCTGGCCTATGCTGCGGCCGCATCATGAACGAAGCGTCTTCGAAGGCTGTCATGTCAGGCGACATCATCATCGCCCCGTCCATCCTCTCGGCCGACTTTGCCCGGCTCGGCGAGGAAGTGCGCGCCATCGACGCCGCCGGCTGCGATTGGATCCATGTCGATGTGATGGACGGCCATTTCGTGCCGAACATCACCATCGGCCCCGACGTGGTCCGGGCGCTCCGTCCCCATTCCAAGAAGACGTTCGACGTGCATCTGATGATCGCGCCTTGCGATCCATATATCGAGGCCTTCGCCTCCGCCGGCTCCGACATCATCACCGTGCACGCCGAGGCTGGCCCGCACCTCGACCGCTCGCTGCAACTCATCCGGAGCTTTGGCAAGCGGGCAGGTGTCAGCATCACCCCTTCGACCCATGAGCAGGCGATCGAGCACGTGCTCGACAGACTCGATCTGATCCTGGTGATGACGGTGAATCCCGGCTTCGGCGGTCAGGCCTTCATCCCGGCGCAGCTCGAGAAGATCCGCAGCATTCGCCGCATGATCGGGTCGCGACCCATCGAGCTCGAGGTCGATGGCGGCATCAATGCCGGCACCGTGTCGCTCGTGGCCGAGGCCGGCGCCAATGTGTTCGTCGCCGGCGCGGGCATCTTCAAGGGCGGCGCCTATGCCGACAACATCGCCGCGATCCGGCATAACGCCGAGCGTGCCCGCGCCGCCTGATGGCAACTGAGCTCGGCAATAGCGAAGCTCTTTCACCTCTCCCCAAAGGGGACCGGGTGAAAGCGCACCATGAACAATAAAATTCGTAAATTCAGGTAGTTGAAGGCTGCGTAGGTATGCTAACCCAAATTAGGCTGCATCTCTGCGCTAACCTCGCCTAGGCAGCGATTTAGCAATGACTCCTCCGTCTACCGGACGGCTGCCGATGTCCGCGAGTGGCACATCCCGGAAGTGCCAGCCGCCGTCGAGGAAGTCCGCTTACGGCTCCAAAGCGGACCTCCGCAAACGCCGCACCGATGTCGCAGAATGACCCCGAACGGTCATTGGCATGGCGGCGCAACACCGCGATTTGGGCTTAATAACCCTGCTCGGAGGCCAGCAGTGTCCCCGTCAGATGACTGGCCGACCAAGCACTACGCAGCGCTCGATTTATCGAGAGGAATCCTCTTCAGAAGTCAATGCAGCCGCTGCTTCTCTCTCTCGACCCTCGCGTCTTCAACTCTCTTGTTGACGTAACGGATCACCTCTTCCCAGAGACGCGGATTCCTGTCCATCACTTCGAGCATTGTCTGAAAAACGGTCCGCAACGAACATCTCGTAAATTCGCAATAGCGCATCCGACTAGCATCTAATGCGTCTGGTTCCCCTTTCAGGTTTTCAAAGCACAGATCACAAAATCTCTGGGCCAAACAATGCGAACAATCATTGAATCGATGGAGCCATGTTTCCAACTCATCTATTTTTGTGAAGTCCCACGTGCCATCATTTACATTACCAATGACAAAAGCGCGGCCATGTTGCGCCTTGTGACAAATCGAGATATTGGCGTCTGGGCCAACATGCCCTTCGCTTGCTCCAATCATGCAACCCTTGCTAAAAGGCAACTGCCGCTCCCCTCTTTGCTCTATTCTGTCAATAGCTTGAGCCGCAAAGAACCAGCCATAGCTCTGCCAAAAGAATTCTTTTTGGTTGGGCGAGAAGTCCTGCAGAAGTTCATCGGGCAGGGCCGAGTCTGTTCGACCACTATGCCGCGCGGCCCGCTATGCACTCGAACCTCTACCCTGGTACGGCAAGCGCTCTCACTGCGCTGCGCGAAGCTGGTGTCGCTCTCGGCGTCTGCACCAACAAGCCTGACGCCATCGCCCGCGATCTGTTGCAGGCCCTTGGATTGACCCATGCCTTCGGCTTTGTTCAGGGCTGGGAGGAGGGCATGGCGAAAAAGCCCGACCCCGCCGGCATGCACCGTGTCCTGCTCCAATTGGGCGCGGCGCCGTCGGCATCTGTCATGGTCGGCGACAGCGTCACCGACGTGAAGACCGCCCGTGCCGCCGGGCTCGCCGGTGTCATTCTCGTGTCTCACGGCTACACGGCGATTCCGGCCCACTCGCTCGGCGCCGACGCGGTGATCGACCATCTCGAAGAGCTGCCGGGCGCCCTTGCGCGCCTCGCCGCACGGCAGAAACACGAGGCCTGACGCTAAAGTGATGCTTACAGCCCTTGCGGGCAGATGCTAACTCCTCATGGTGAGGAGCGGGCGAAGCCCGCGTCTCGAACCATGAGGCCACATCCTTCGTGACGGTCGCGTAGAGCGGCCTCCTCAGGATGAGGAGTTTTTCATCCGATGTTGCACGACCGCCGGGTTAGCCCATGAACGTCACCTATTTCGGCGCGCTGGTCGCGGGGCTGTTGAGCTTCCTCTCGCCTTGCGTGCTGCCGCTCGTGCCGCCCTATCTCTGCTTCCTCGGCGGCGCGACCTTCGACCAGCTCTCGGGCGAGGACGAGACGCCGCGGCACGTCTATGTGACCATCGTGCTGTCGTCGGTAGCCTTCGTCCTCGGCTTCACCACCGTGTTCGTGATCCTCGGCGCCACGGCCACGGCCATGGGCCAGCTGCTGATCGCCAATTTCGCGCTGCTGAGCAAGATCGCCGGCGTGATCATCATCGTCGCCGGTTTGCATTTTCTCGGCGTGATCCACATCCCTTTGCTACATCGGGAAGCGCGCTACCATGCCGAGACCCGTCCTGCCGGTCTGCTCGGCGCCTATCTGATCGGTCTTGCCTTTGCCTTCGGCTGGACCCCCTGCATCGGCCCAGTGCTCGGCGCCATTCTCGCCATCGCCGCCGGCGAGGATTCGGTCCGCCAGGGCATCGGCCTGCTCTTGGTCTATTCGCTGGGCTTGGGGATACCCTTCATGGCCGCGGCAATCGCCATCAGGCCGTTCTTGAGCGCCGTGCAGCGCTTCCGGCCGCATCTCGCGGCCATGGAGAAGGTGCTTGGCGGTTTTCTTGTGCTCACCGGCATCCTGTTCCTGACCAACTCCATGACGCTCATCTCCGGTTGGATGCTTGAGCTCTTCCCGGGGCTCGCGAGAATCGGCTGAGGCCGGCGGACCGCCTTTCCCACCAAGCCCAATGAGCCGATAGTGCCAGCCATGACGGCGATCGCGCTCACCATCGCAGGGTCCGACTCCTCCGGCGGTGCCGGCATCCAGGCGGACCTGAAGACCTTCTCGGCCCTGCAAGTCTACGGCGCAAGCGTGATCACCGCGCTCACCGCGCAGAACACCTTGGGGGTCGAGGCGGTACATGTCGTGCCGTCGGACTTCGTGCGGAAGCAGATGCGCGCGGTGGCGTTGGACCTCAAGGTCAGCGCCATCAAGATCGGCATGCTAGCCACCAGCGATGTCATCACGGCCGTGGCCGATGGCTTGCAGGACTTTCCCGGCGTGCCGGTGGTGCTCGATCCCGTGATGGTCGCGGCGAGCGGCGACCCCTTGCTCGACGACGATGCTGTAGCGACGCTTCGCTCCGTGCTGATGCCGGTTGCGACTCTGATTACGCCCAATCTCGCCGAAGCTGCGGCCCTCCTCGGGCTCCCGCTCGCCCGCAACGAATATGAGATGGCGGTGCAAGCCTTGAAGCTGCGCGACGCTGGAGCCAATGCCGTCCTCATCAAGGGCGGTCATGCGGAAGGCGCGACCGCTATCGATATCCTGTTCGAGGGGGTGGAGCCCGTGAGCTTCGAAGCCCCGCGCGCCCCGACGAGCAACACCCATGGCACCGGCTGCACGCTCTCCGCAGCCATCGCCGCCGAGCTCGCCAAGGGCGCGCCGCTCGCTGCGGCGGTGGAGACGGCCAAGGCCTATGTCACGGCGGCCATTTTCGCCGCCGACGAGCTTGAGATCGGCCAGGGCAGGGGGCCCGTGCACCATTTCCATGCCTGGTGGGACAAGGGGCAATGAGGAGGCCTCGTCCTTCGAGACGGGCCTTTGGCCCTCCTCAGGATGAGGAGAAAATCCTCATGGTGAGGAGCGCCCGAAGCCACGAGTGGCGAAGGGCGTGTCTCGAACCATGAGGCCCCGAACCTAAGCGTCCGCCACGACTGTCAGAAGCTGCTCGCCGAGGCCGGAGATCGTGAGGCGCATCTCGTCGCCCACTTTGAGGAACACGCGGGGCTTCCGCGCCATCCCGACCCCGGGTGGGGTGCCGGTGGTGATCACGTCGCCCGGCACGAGCGTCATGTAGCGGCTGATGTAGCTCACCAATTGGGCCACAGTGAAGATCATGGTCGAGGTCGAGCCGGTCTGCATGCGCGCGCCGTTGAGATCGAGCGTCAGATCGAGCTTTTGCGGATCGCCCACCTCGTCGGCCGTCACGAGATAGGGCCCGAGCGGCCCGAAGCTGTCATGGCTCTTGGCCTTGATCCATTCGCCTGGCCCGCCGACCTGTAGGCTGCGCTCCGAGATGTCGTTGCAGATCGCGTAGCCCGCGACATGGGAGAGCGCGTCGGCCTCGGTGACGTTCTTGGTCCCGCTGCCGATGATCACGGCAAGCTCGACCTCGAAGTCCATGCGCTCGAACCCCTTGGGCGCGAGCACGGGATCGTAGGGCCCCGAGACGCAGGAGCTCGCCTTGGCAAAGACGATGGGCGCCTCTGGAATGGGCATGCCTGTTTCCGCGGCATGATCCCGGTAGTTCAGGCCGATGCCGAGAAATTTCGGCACGAGCGCCACCGGCACGCCGATGCGCGGCTTGCCTGCCACGGTCGGAAGGCTTGAAAGATCGAGGCTCTTCAGGCGCGCGAGGCCCTCAGGCCCCAAGGTTTCGCCGCCAATGTCGTCGACCACCCCGGAGAGGTCGCGGATGTGTCCCTCGTGGTCCAAAATTCCGGGCTTTTCCGCCCCACGAGCGCCAAAACGTACCAGCTTCATTGATCTTTCCCCCGCCATGTTTTTTTTGCATGATGCACGCGGGCACGAGGGGCGGCAACAGCCCGTCCTCGGCAAAAGCCTGTCTTACAGGCTGAATTCCGACCGATCCAGCCAGAGGGCTAACCCATGGGATATCGTTTGCTTTCGTCACTCGCTCGCAAGGCTCTGCCGCTCGCGGTTCTCATCGCCACGGCAAGCTTGGCCTCGTCCGCCGTGACGGCAGCGCCCAAGGCGACGGGCAATCCTTTCGATCAGCTGAAGGGCTATTGGTCGGGCGGCGGCACGGTGACGCCTACCAACGGCAAGGCCGAAAAGGTCAGCTGCCGGGTTACCTACAACGTGGCTGGCCCGGCGATATCGCAGAACATGCGCTGCGCCGGCACCGACTACAAGATCAACACCAGCGCCAAGCTGACCTATAAAGACGGCAAGATTTCCGGGTCCTGGAACGAGAGCACCTACGACGCCAGTGGCGGCGTGAACGGCACGGCGAACGGCAACACCGTTCATGCGCGCATCACCGGCGACAAATTCTCCGGCCGCATGAGCATCAACGTTTCCGGCAACGGCCATTCGATCAACATCGTCCAGTTGGACAAAGACTCCGGTGCCTATCGCCCGGTCGCCAACGTGTCGCTGCGCCGCTAGCCACACATGAGACACCCCTTGCTATCGCGTTTGGCGCATAAGGCCATGCCGCTCGCAGCACTGCTCCTCGCGGCGGCCTTGGCATTGCCGGCCGGGGCGGCTGAGCCGAAGGCATCGGGCAACACCCCGTTCGACCAGTTGAAGGGCGATTGGAAAGGCGGCGGCACCGTGACGCGCAGCGACGGCTCGCCGGTGAAGGTGGCCTGCCGCGTGACCTATGACGAGTCGGGCAGCACGACCTCGCAAAAGATGCGCTGCGCCGGCAACGACTACAAGATCAAGGCCATTACCAAGTTCAAATATAAGGACGGAAAGATCTCGGGCTCCTGGAATGAGAGCATCTACGACACGAGCGGCGGCGTGAGCGGGACGACCAAAGCCAACCTCGTTCATGCCCGGATCAGCGGTGACAAATTCTCTGGCCGGATGAGCATCAACATCACCGGCGACGGCCATACCATCAATATCATCCAATTGGACAAGGGCTCCGGCGCCTATCGCTCGGTCGCCAATTTGGCGCTCCGCCGGTAACGAGTGGGGCGGGGCGTCCGCAGCCCGGCATCTTGGTCGGGCGAGGCCGATCGGTGTCGGACTCGACCCGCTTGGCAACCAGCTTCGCTGCCCAAGTCCTGCGCCCCAGAATCAATTTTGCGGGTCTATGACGCCTCAAGCCAAGCCGTTGCGGAACCGCAACAGAGTTCGGAAATGTTTTCGCCACAATGTGTCAATTGTGACAGCCGCATGAGGCTGCCTTGGACCCTGGCGAAGGCCCATCTCGAGCCGGGACTCGTCCGGCAACGCATTGATTATAAGCAACAAATAGACGTATCAGGCTGATATCCACCATCCCGCAACTCCGCTCTTTGGCAATTCGGCAACAGTCCTGGCCGATGTGCGTCAGCTCTCGTGACCAATGTTGAATGAGCCGGCAGGGCTGGGCTAGCTTTTCACCACGAGACGGCGCGGGGCTGGGGGGTCAATCGCCAGAAGCGTAGAGAGAATTGCAGCGCGCAGCTTTAGAGGGAACCTAGAGCACACTCCGAAAATCGGGGGCTGACACACGAATTGGGGGGGCGAGCCAGAGCCCATTCTTAAAGGCAATGCCTTTGGAGTTCGGCTCGTTTCGCAGGGAAGACCGGCCCGGGTATCCCGGGCCGGTTCTTTTTTGGCGGTCTTGAATCCGAGCCTCAGGGTCCGCTAGACCCATCGCGTGATGCTGATCCCGCCGTCTTCGTCTCGATGAAATCCATGAAGAGCAGATCGGCGCCCGCCAATTCTATGCAACGGGCTGGGGAGCGTCACGACGCGCGAACCAAGCGCCTTCTCGAACCGGTCTTTCACGCTGACGCCGCCGTTAACGACCCCGGGCGCTCCGATGTCACAAGCCTGAAACAAAATCACCTTAAGTCCCGGCGCATCGTTATGAAAACGGACGCCCACGACGTGCCACATCCCGAGACCAAGCGCTACCGTGCGCTGTTCGTCTCAGACTTGCATTTAGGCACGAAAGCCTGCCAGGCCGAGGCCTTCCTCGATTTTCTCCGCCACAGCGAGGCCGATCGCATTTATCTCGTCGGCGACATCGTCGACTTCTGGCGCATCAAGCGCGGCGCCTACTGGCCGCAAGCCCATAACGACGTGCTGCAAAAGCTCCTGCGCCGGGTGCGCAAGGGAAACGACCTCGTGTTCATCCCCGGCAATCACGATGAAACCATGCGCGACTATTGCGGCGCGCGGTTCGGCGGCATCGCCATCGAGCGCCATATCATCCACACCGGGGCCGACGGGAGGCGCTATCTCGTCATGCATGGCGATGAGTTCGACGTGGTGGTGCGATACGCCAAATGGCTCGCGCTGTTCGGCGATTGGAGCTATGCGGTCGCGCTGTGGGCGAACACCCATTTCAACGCCGTGCGCCGCTGGTTCGGCATGCCCTATTGGTCGCTCTCGGCTTACCTCAAGCAGAAGGTGAAGCGGGCGGTGAACTATATCGGCGAGTTCGAGACGGCGCTTGCCGCCGAAGCGCGCCGGCACGGAGCGCAGGGCGTGATCTGCGGCCACATTCATCATGCCGCCATCCGCCAGGTCGGCGACGTGCTCTATATCAACACAGGCGATTGGGTCGAAAGCTGCACCGCCGTGGCCGAGACCGAGGAGGGAGCTTTCGAGATCATCCGCTGGACGGCCCACCGTTCCGACCTGAAGAAGGTTGAATCCCCTGTCGAGGAGCTCGAGGCTGCCGCCTGATGCGAGTGCTCGTAGCGACCGATGCCTGGCACCCCCAGGTGAATGGGGTGGTCCGCACCTATGAGCGGCTGGCGCTGGAAGCTGGCAAGCTCGGCTTCGAAGTCAGCTTCCTCGCCCCGTCAGATTTCCGCACGCTGCCTTGTCCGACCTATCCCGAGATCCGGCTGGCGCTCGCCGGTCCTCGCGCGATCGCCGCACATATCGAGCGCGTGCGACCCGATTTCATCCATATCGCCACCGAGGGGCCGATCGGGCTGATGACCAGACGCTATTGCCGCAAGACGAGATGGCCGTTCACCACGAGCTATCACACTCGGTTTCCGGAATATGTCTCGGCGCGGCTGCCGGTGCCGGAGTCCTGGTGCTACGCGCTGCAGCGCCGCTTTCACAACGGCGCCGCGGCAACCTTCGTGGCCACGCCATCGGTCGCGGGCGAGCTCGAGGCACGCGGCTTCGAGCGGCTGATGCTGTGGTCGCGGGGGGTGGATACCGAGCTGTTCCGGCCGCGCAAGGTGCGACAGTTCGGCAAAGGGCCGGTGTTTCTGTATGTCGGACGCATCGCCGTCGAGAAGAACATCAAGGCCTTTCTCGACCTCGATCTCCCTGGCCGCAAGGTGCTGGTGGGGAGTGGGCCGCAAGCCGCGGAGCTGGAACGGCTCTATCCCGACGCGCTGTTCACCGGGCCGAAACACGGCCAAGACTTGGCGCTCGCTTACGCCTCGGCCGACGTCTTCGTGTTTCCGAGCCTCACCGATACTTTCGGTCTCGTGCTGCTCGAGGCCTTGGCGAGTGGACTGCCGGTGGCGGGCTTCCCGGTGAGCGGTCCGAAGGACGTCATCACCGAGCCGGACGTCGGCGTGCTGAGTTTCGATCTCAAGGCTGCGTTGCTCGAGGCGCTGACGCTCGATCGAGAGGCCGCCAGGGCGCACGCGCTACGCTACAGCTGGGAGAATTCAGCCCGGCAATTCATCGATAATATGCTTGCCGCCCACCATATCGGCCTGCCGGATCGAAGGGTCAGGCGGCGGCGCAGACAAAAGAAAACGGCCCGGTTGGGGGGAAACCGGGCCGTTTCATTTCATGCGTCAGTTTGGGGGACGCTTGGGGGATCTTGCGTCCTCCGAGAGATGGTTTTGGGCCATCCGAGTTTCAAGGGTCCGGTGGCAAAAATTTCTCAGAAATGAGCTAAGTCACGGACAGGATTAGCGAAAAAAATTAACCAAACAGCGTCTCGCGCTTGGCCGCTGAGAGCTTAGCAAGCAGCAACGGCTCCGGCGGCTCGAATGCCGGCGTTTCGGCCGCCAGAGCGGGCGAGGGCCGTTCGCTGGAGGCCTGCCAGGCCTCGTTCGGAGGCAGGTCGGGAGCCAAAGCCTGTGGTGGCGCCGCTGTGGCAGCTACCGCCATCACCAGCTCCTGTGCCGTCTCGGTGCCGGTCCCGCCGTGGGTGAGCATCGCATCGGTTCAACCTGCATCAGGCCGATGCCGTCGCCGTCGAGCAGATCCCCCGCTTGCGCCAGCCGTTCCAGCGGGTCGATCCTCAAGTCGGTGTCCTCGACGCCCCAAATCTCGATCATGGCGTTGATGCGCTGCTCGATCAAGCGCAGCACCTTGACCACTTTCTCAGTCCGCTGCCCGGTGATGTCCTGAAAGGAGCACGCGGTATAGATGTCGGTGGCGCGCTGATCGAGCGTATCGCAAAGGCCGGGCTCCGCGGCCTTCTCGCGCAAGAACCAGCCCACCTCTTGAATCTCTTCCGCCGCCTGCAAGATTTCAAAGGTCGCCGTCTCGGTCGCCTCGACGATGTCATCGAGCTCTCTGGCGGCCAGCAGCTGGTTCGGCGGCTTGATCGCGGCAATCTCGCGCCGCGTGCGCGCGATGGCCTCGCTCATCTCGATGAGGTCACTCAGCATCTGGTCCTGGTACCGGCGCTGCGGCCGAAGCACCGCGAGCTCGAGCTTGGCGAGGGCATCGAACAGCATCGCGGTGTCGGCGGCGCGATTGCGGCGGCCATATTCGCTGAGGAACCAGCGGCCGCGCGCGGACTCGATCAACACCGCCTCGACCGCAGCGTAATCAGCGTCGAGCCGCGCCTCTGGCGAGGTCCTCGGTTGCGGCGCCTCTTCGGTGGTTTCCAGCATGGTGGCGAGACTAGCGTGATTGGGGTAAGGGCTGACCCTAGAGGCGAACTCATAGGGATTCGTTAACTAGACCATGGTGCCGGTCCTGGCGCGCTTCACCATCACGCCGCTCGCCTGGCGCCTGGCGTTTCTCTATGCCGCCACGTTCCTCGTCGTTGGCTGCTACCTGCCCTACATGCCGGTGTGGCTGCATTGGCGGGGCCTCGATGCGGACGCAATCGCGGTGCTGCTCGCCACGCCGCTCTTCGCGCGCGTCCTGTTCACGCCGGCCATCAGCTTTGCGGCCGACTGGACCGGGGCTCGCCGCGGCGTCCTCATCGCGCTTGCCTGGGGATCGCTCCTGTCCTTCCTGCTGTTGTGGGCTTCGAACGGATTTTGGCAGATGTTCCTGGCGATGCTGCTGCTCGCCTGCAATTGGACCACCATCATGCCGCTGATCGAGAGCGTGGCGGTGAGCGGCGTCAGAAGCGTGGGCCTCGACTATGGGCGTGTGCGGCTTGGGGCTCCGGCAGCTTCATCTTCGCGAGCTTCGGCTGTGGTCTGGTGATCGGCGGATTCGGCGCTACCGCGGTGCTCCCGCTGCTCGTGGCGGCGGGGACATTGATGGTGCTCGGCGTCCATTTGCTGCCGGGGGAGATGGCTGCCCGCAACATTGCCGCGGCACCGGCGCGTCCCCGTATCCGCCTCGCCGATGCCGTCGAGCTTACAAGCTCGCCGCGCTTCCTGCTGTTCCTGCTCGCGGCGAGCACCATCCAGGCGAGCCACGCGCTCTATTACACCTTCGGCACCCTCCATTGGCGTGAGCAGGGCTTCCATGACGGCACCATCGGCGCGCTGTGGGCCCTCGGCGTCGTGGCGGAGATCGGCCTATTCGCGGTCTCGGGGCGCATCCTTGCCACTTTGGGTGCCTCCAGATTGCTGCTGGCCGCGGGTGCTGCCGCGGTCGTCCGCTGGGCGCTGATGGTTGGCGATCCCTCACTCTTTGCCACGGCGGTGCTGCAATGCCTGCACGCTTTTAGTTTCGGCGCCGCGCACCTCGCCGCGATCTACTTCCTCACCCATGCCGTACCGGAGCATCGCGGCGCCACTGCGCAAGGTATCTATGCCGCGACGGTCGCGGGGCTCGCTTTGGGTTTGGCCACCATCGCCTCCGGCCCGCTCTACCACCTCCTGGCGGGACAGGCCTACGCGGTCATGGCGCTGCTCGCCCTGATCGGGGCAGTCAGCGCCCGTCTCCTGGAGGCACGCTGGCGGGGTGGACTCGTCGTCGGAACGATCGTGGTTCAACCCCATAGCTCACGCGGCGGCGGCAACACTTCGCCCGACCTATAGGTCAGGCCCGGAGTGCGGTCGCGGGCGAGCAACAACGGGCCATCGAGGTCGACCCAATCCGCGCCTTGCGCGACGAGCAGGGCGGGGGCCATGGCGAGCGACGTCGCCACCATGCACCCGACCATGATCTTGAGTCCCAGCTCACGCGCCGTCGCGGCGGTGGCGAGCGCTTCGGTCAGGCCGCCCGTCTTGTCGAGCTTGATGTTCACCGCGTCGTAGCGAGAGGAGATAGTCCCGAGCGAAGCGCGGTCATGGACGGACTCATCGGCGCAGACCGGAACGGCTCGCACAATCCGCTGCAACAGCTCGTCCTCGCCCGCAGGCAGTGGCTGCTCGACGAGCTCAACGCCTGCCGCGCGAGCGGCGGTGAGCAGAAATTCCACGTCGCGAGGTCGCCAAGCCTCGTTCGCGTCGGCGATGAGGCGCACATCGGGCACCGCCTCGCGAATGGCAGCGAGCCGCTCGCTATCGCCTTCGCCGCCAAGCTTGAGCTTGAGCAAGGGATGGTGCGCCACGTGCCTCGCGCGCGCCGCCATCTCCTCCGGCGAGCCGAGCGAGACGGTGAGCGCCGTTGCCACGGCGTGAAGCGGAGGAAGACCGGCGAGCTCCGCGGCGCTTCTCCCCGAAGCCTTGGCTTCCAGGTCCCACAGCGCGCAGTCCAAAGCGTTGCGGGCTGCGCCTGGAGGAAGGAGGGCGCTTAGGCCCTCGCGGTCAAGTCCCTGTGCGAGGGGAGAACCGCAACCCTCGATCGCGCGGACCACACTCTCGACGCTCTCGCCATAGCGTGCATAGGGGACGCACTCGCCTCGGCCCGAATAGCGGCCATTTCCGACCGTCGCCACAACCACGATGGCCTCATGCTTGGAGCCTCGGGAGATGGTGAACCGGCCCTCGATCGGCCAGCGCTCGACGCTGACGCCGAGGCTCTTGTACGCTTCGGTCAGAGCTGGCATCGCCGATCCTCCGGGCGCAGCATAACGCCTTTCTTTCTCCGGCTTTTTCATTCAAAAACAAGCGGCTTCCAGTGAAGCGTCAACAGGCATCATCACCCGCTGCAAACTGCTAGCCTTAGCCCATGCTGAAACGCGACCATACCCTCGCTCTCTCCACGCAAGCGCGCGCCCCCGGCTTCCGCGTCGAGCTGAAAGGCACGACGTTCCGCCTCATTGCGAGCGGCGCCTGGACGGTCGCTGAGGCCACCAAGCTCGACCTCGCGCTCAGGCGCTTGCGGGTCCCGATTCCGCCCACGCCCGAATTCACCGGCGAGATGGATATCGCGGCCATCGCCGAGATCGACACCGCCGGGGCCTGGCTGTTGCAGCGGACGGCTGCGGCCTGGGAGGCAGGGGGCCTGCGCACCCGCTACGCCGGCGCCACCGACAGCTTCAAGATCCTCATCGAGGAGGTGCAAAGCCGCAGCGGCGCTACGCGACCTAAGCTCGAGAAGCAAGGGGCGGTACAGCAGCTCGTCGACGACGTCACCAATGCGCTCACCGGAGCGTGGAGCGACCTGGTGCAGCTCACGAGCTTCTTGGGCGAGGTGACGGCTGGCCTTGGCCGCATGATCGCGCAGCCTTGGCGCTTCCGCCCCACCTCCTTCATCCACCACCTCGATCATGCGGGTTTGCGCGCCGTGCCGATCATCGGGCTCATCTGCTTTCTGATCGGCGCCGTGGTCATGCAGCAGGGCGTGGTTCAGTTGAAGCCCTTCGGTGCCGAGCCCTTCGCCGTCAACATGGTCGCCATCCTGGCACTGCGTGAGGTCGGTATCCTGCTAACGGCCATCATGGTCGCCGGCCGCTCGGGCTCCGCCTTCACCGCCGAGATCGGCTCGATGAAGATGCGCGAGGAGATCGACGCCATGCGCACTCTCGGCATCGATCCGATGGATACGCTGGTGCTCCCCCGCGTGCTCGCGCTGATCGTGGCGCTGCCGCTCCTGACCTTCCTCGGCGACATCACCGGGCTGATCGGCGGCGGCGTCATGGCCATGGCCGTGCTCGGCCTCGACGTCCACACCTATATCGACAAACTCCACGATGCGGTCGACTTCCAGCATTTCATGGCGGGCATGATCAAGGCCCCCTTCGCCGCCGTCATCATCGGCCTGGTCGGCTGTCTCGAGGGGCTGAAGGTCGAGGGCAGCGCGGAATTGCTCGGCACCCATGTGACCAGCGCCGTGGTCAAGGCAATTTTCCTCGTGATCATTCTAGACGCGGTGTTCGCCATGTTCCTGTCGGGGATCGGGGTGTGACGAGCGAGAACGGCCGAGAGGTTTTGATCCGAGTCCGCGGCCTCGCCAAGAGCTTCGGCGGCTATCAGATCTGGGACGGCCTCGATCTCGACGTCTTTCGCGGCGAGATCCTCGCCATTGTCGGCGGCTCCGGCCAGGGCAAATCGGTGCTGCTCCGCGTCATTACCGGTTTGGTCAAGCCGGAAGCCGGCGAGGTTGAGCTGTTCGGCCGCAACGCCAAGACCCTGTCGCGCGAGGACCGCCTCGACATCGAAAGCCGCTGGGGCATCCTGTTCCAGGACGGCGCGTTGTTCTCCTCGCTCACCGTGCTGCAAAACATCCAGGTGCCGATGCGCGAGCATCTCGAGCTGCCGCAGGCGATGATGGACGACCTCGCCTTTCTCAAGCTCACCATGGTCGGGCTGCCGCCGGAAGCCGCGCATAAATATCCATCCGAGCTGTCGGGGGGCATGCGCAAACGGGCGGGGCTTGCCAGGGCGCTCGCGCTCGACCCGGAGATCGTGTTCCTGGATGAGCCCACGGCGGGCCTCGATCCAATCGGCGCTAGCGATTTCGACCACCTGATTCGCAAGCTACAGCAGACACTTGGCTTAACCGTCTATATGGTGACCCACGACCTTGATACCATCTTCACCGTGTGCGAAAGGGTTGCCGTGCTCGCCGACAAGAAGATCGTGCGGACGGGTTCGCCCACCGAATTGCAGCTCCATCCCAATCACCGGTGGATCGAGGAATATTTCTGCGGTGAACGCGCGCGCGCGGCGCATCCAAACGACCAGCCAAGGCGGCTCATAGACTGAGGACCCGGCCTGATGGAAACCAAAGCCAATTATCTGATGATCGGCGGGTTCGTGCTGGGCGTCGTCGCGCTCGCCTTCATGTTCGTGTTCTGGATGACCAATCTCGCCGGCGGCGGCAAACGCTATTACATCTTGTTCGACGGCTCGGTGGCGGGGCTCACTTCGGGCTCGAGCGTCGGCTTCAACGGCATCAAGGTCGGCGAGGTGCAGTCGCTTCAGCTCGATCCCACCGACGCGCGGAAGGTGCAGGTCCTGATCAGCGTCCACCCGGATACGCCGGTGCGTGACAACTCGCGCGCCACCATGCAGTCGCTCGGTCTGACCGGTGGCACTGGGATCCAGATCAGCGCCGGCACGCCTGATTCGCCATTCCTGCTCGCCACCGCCGAAAACCCCATTCCAGTGATCCAGGCGGACAGGGGCGGCGGGCAGGGCCTGTTCGATGCCGCCCCCGCGGTGATGAACAACGCCAATGCCCTGTTGCTGCGGTTGAACGATCTCGTCGCCGAGAATCAAAATTCGATCCACAAGACGCTGGCCAATATCGAAAGCGTCACCACCATGTTGGAGCAGCGCAAAGACGAAATTTCCCAGACTATTACCGATGTGCATGAGGCCTCCAAGTCCTTCAAGGATTTGTCCGGAAAGCTTGAAGTATCTCTGGGGGATAACCTTGACTCGCTGACGCGCACCGCCAAGGACAGTCTCCAGGAATTCGGGAATTTCATGCGCGAGGGCCGTCGCACGGCAGTCACATTCAATCGGGTTTTGGAGAAGTTCGAGGCCAATCCCAAGAGTTTTTTGCTTGGTGGAAGCCAAGTCCCAGAATACAATCCCAAAGGCAATTGACACACCCCGAGGGAACTTAACGAGGGTGTGCAATGACACAACAGGGGGCCATCGGTCGTGTCTCGGTCGGCACCAGCTTTAGCTACGGGCATGATCTGCCTCGGGCTCGGCGGTTGCGCATTAGCGCTTGGCGGCAATGCTGCGCCCACGACCTATGACCTCGTTGCATCGCGCTCCTTCGCCCCGGCCCATAAGGGAGCCGGCTACCAGCTCGTCGTGGCCGAGCCGACATCTGTCCATGCCCTCGACACGGATCGCATCATGGTGCGTCCACGCGCCGATCAGATTTCCTATTACAAGGGCGTGGCCTGGAGCGATCGGCTGCCGCATCTCGTCCAGGTGCGCATGATCGAGACTTTGCAGAATTCTGGCGCGGTGAAGGCGGTGTTCAGCAGCAATGACCGCGCCGATGGCGACTACACGCTCGCCACCGAGGTCCGCTCCTTCCAGATCGATACCAGCAGCGGGCGTCCCGCCGCAGATGTCGATGTCTTTGCCAAGCTGATCAACAACGACACCTCCAAGGTTGTCGCTTCCAAGGGATTCAGCACTCGCGTGGCATCTGCGAGCGACGATCCTGCCGCCGGCGTTGCCGCTCTGAACCAGGCGCTGACCGAGGTCTTGCAAGACACCTCGACCTGGGTGTCCGCGCACCACTAGCCCTTCTCTCTCCGCTAGTTCAAGACGTCATGCCCGCGAAAGCGGCCATCCAGTAATTCCTGCGCTTGCGGGTAATCGATCTCGGTGGTTACTGGATCGCCCGGTCAAGCCGGGCGACGACAGCAGTGGGTGGGGGCCAACGCTGTCTACCGCAAGCGCCCGCTGGCATGGGCCAGCAGCAGATAGACGCGGCCGGTCTCCGAGGTCATGTAGTTTTGCAGCATCCGCCCATCGGGGTCGGTCTGCTCCGCCTCCTGCAACAGCCGCTCGAAATCGCCGATGTAGCGATCGACCGTCGCATGGAAGTCGGCATCGCGATCGTAGCGGCGGCTGATCTCATCGAAGGTCGCCTGGCCGTCAAGGCTGTAGAGGTGGCGTCCAAGCACGCCCTGCTCGCCGGCCCTGAAGCGCTGCCAGACCTGAGCCGCGGTGCGGTGATCGATGGCCCGCGCGATCTCGTCGAGGCGCAAGCTCTGGGCCGGCCCTGCCGGCTGGGTTGGCGCAAAATTGCCGCGAGCCCCGTAGCCGGCGTCCTGCCGCTGCGGAGCGCTGCCGAAGCCTGGCGCGTCCGCGCCTGACGCCCCCCCCAAGTGATCGCCGGCCGACCATCCCTCGCGTCTGCGGTCGGACTGACGGTCATCGGGCTGGGCCTGAGGCTGACCGGGATATCCTTCGCTACCGGCCGGCCCGCGCCGGTCCGAGTGGGAGGCGCCCGACAGTTGTTGCGCGAGACTGCCCGCGACCGAACCGAGCTCGCTGCTGATTTGCGGTTGCGGTGCGAATTGCCTGCCCCTCGCATCGAACTGGGGCAGAGCAGGCGCGTCATGCTCGCGAGCGGGGAGAATATCTTCGCCTCGCAGCGAAAGCGGCTGTCCGCGCGCTGGCAATTGCGGCTGCCGATAGGGCTCCGGGCTAATGGCTTGCGGCGCTGGCCGCGTCAGCACCGGCGTAATCGCCTCGATCTCCTTGATCTGGTCGGCGAGCGCTTTGCGAATAGCGGCGGTCGCTTGCGCCGTCTGCTGCGGCAAGCTTTCCATCCGGCGCTGCATCTCCTGGCGCAGCGAATCGAGATCGGTCGCGGTTTTCTGCGCCGCGTCGCGCATGCCGCGGGAGGTCTGATCGAATTGACCGCGCATCTGCTCGAGCTGCCGTCCAATCTGGGTGATGACCGTCTCGAAGCTGCCCTTAAGGTCGCCGACGGCGCGCGCGGTATGGGCTTGCGCCTCTTCGCGTAAACGCTCGATCTGGGCAAGAGCCTGCTGCGCCTGGCCGGCGGTGTCGCGGGCGAGCGCCGCGCCGACCTGCTTGGCGCGCGACTCGGCGTTGGTCAGCGCGTTCTCCACCATGCCGGCGTAGGACCGCATCACCGTGTCGAGGTCCTGGCCCTTGGTGTTGACCGCATGCAGCAATCCGATGATCGCCTGATGCCGGTTCTCCAGGATCGAGTCGATCTTGGTGTTCGAGGAATCGAGCGCCTTGGCGGCGGTGAGAATTGCCTGGCCTTGGTTCTCGAAGCGCTGGGTCAGCGAATGGATCTGGTCGAGCAGTCCTCGCGAGACTTCCCGCAAGGTCTGCGTCTGCGCGGCGAGGACGCCGATGGCTTCCTTGGACTGCGCCCCGACCTGGTCGGCGGTCTGCCGGATCAATGTCGAGTTGTTGGCCAGCATCTCGTTGAGCTGTATCGCCTGCCTGCCGAAGGTCGTCTCGACGGCGCGGGTATGCTCCGCAAGAACCCGATCGATCTCGCCCGTGCGTTGGCCGAACGTCGCGTCGATGGATTTGAGCTTCTCGCTCAGCGAAGCGGTGGCGGCTTGGGTACGATCGTGCAGCGTCTTGTCCATCAAGGCGGCCTGCTGGCCGATCGTTTGTTCGACGGCTCTGCTGCGCTCGACGAGCGAGTTGGTGAAGGTCTCCATGCGGTCGGCGAGTGTCCGGTCGAGGGCGATCGCCCCCTGATTGATCGCCGTGGCAAAATGATCGGTGCGCTCCTTGAGCGACTGACCGAGCATCCCAGCCTGGTGGCTGACGGACTTGTCGAACGCCTCGCTGTGGTCGCGGAGCGTCTTGTCTAGCGCATGGGATCCCTGGCCGATCGACGCCGTCAAGAGCTCGGTACGGTTCTTCAGCGTCTTGTCGAGCGCGGCAGCGCCGTGGCCGATGGACGACGCCAACATCTCGATGCGGTCCTTCAGCGCCTTATCGAGCACCGCCGACCCCTGGCCGATAAACGCAGAGAACTGCTCGGTACGGTCCTTCAGCGTCTTGTCGAGCGCCGAAGCTCCTTGGCCGACGGACGTCGCGAAGGCCTCGGTGCGGTCTTTCAGCAACCTGTCGAGGCCTGCAGCTCCTTGACCGATAAAGGTGGCGAAGGTCTCGGTACGGTCCTTCAGGGTCTTGTCGAGCGCCGTCGTTTGCTCGTTGATGGCCGCGGTCAACAATTGGGTCCGGGTCTTGAGCAGATTGTCGAGACCGATCGCCCCTTGGCCCACGGACAGCGCGAAGGTCTCGGTGCGTTCCCTCAGAGACTTGTCGAGCGCCGCGGTCTCCTCGCCAACTGACGCCGTGAAGGCCTCGGTGCGATCCTTCAGCGTTTTGTCGAGCGCTGCAGTCTCCTGGCCTATGGAGGCCGTCAAAAGTTTGGTGCGCTCCTGGAGCACGCCGTCGAGACCGAGAGCCCCTTGGGCGACGGATGCGACGAAGGTCTCGGTGCGGGTCTTCAACGTATTGTCGAGAAGGAGCGCCCCCTGGCCAACGGACGTTTCGAGCGTTTTGATCCGCGTTGCCAGCGAGCTGGTCAGGGCCTCCGTGCGCTCCATCAGCGTATTGTCGAGCGCCGTGGTTCGCTCCTTCAGCGTATTGTCGAGAGCCGTGGTGCGGTCCCCGACCGCACTCTCCAGCGCCGAGAGGCTGGTGGCCGCTCCGTCGATGACATGGCCGAGCCGCTCCTGTTCCTGGGCCAGACGCTCGATCAGCGCCGGCATATGCTGTTGCACCCTGCTCTGCGCCAGATGCACCTGCTCTGCCGCCTCGGCGCTTCGCGTCACCAGAAGCTCGGTGAGCTGCAACCCCCGCTCGGCGAGCTTCCTATCGATGTGGCTGCTCGCCGTGGTCAGGTCGCGGGCGACCTGCGTCCCCACGCCTTTTAACGCCTCGCTGACCCGCTCGCTGTTATTGGTGAGGGCCTGGCGTTCGCTCGCCAGCTCGCTGATCAGGCCGCGGACGCGAAGCTCGTTGTCGCTGTAAGAGCGCTCGAGCGCGGCGACCTCGTTATGCACCAGGGTTTCGAGTTCGCCGGCGCGTCCGATGGCCCGGGAGATGGCGTCGTTCATCGCTGCGACCTGGCGGCGAATGGTTTGTCCAAGGGAAGCGACCGACTGCTCGGCAAGTTTGTCCGGCTCGGCGAGGCGGACCGCGACCTCGGTCATGGCCGAGGCCATCAGCCGTAGTTCCTGTGCGCGCCATACGAGCAGCGCGAGAAACCAGAAAATGGCGATGGGAATGAGAATGGTCAGGGCGGCGATCAGCGCCTGTGGATTGGCGAGCAGATCGGTCAGGGTGCTTGGTGCGGAGAGCTGCGCCGAAATCAGGCCATAGGCGAAAAAGCCGCCGATGACGAACCAGGCGATGGAGGCGGCGAATGCGACGACGAATGGCGATTTGGACGGCTTTTGCTGCAGGGCGAAGATCAGTCCGCCGATCGAGGGCACGTCGTCATTGGCGGCCGCTGCGGCGATCCGGCGCTGCGCGGGACCGGCTGCGCGGCGGGCGCGCGTGATCGGTTTTGCCTCATTGGATGGAGCAGGGTCGGAAAGCTCCTCCGGCCTGTTGTCGTCCATCTTGAGCTCCGATGTCTTGCGCTGTTCGGCCCGCAGCCGCTCCGCCAGCGAGGGCCTTTTCTGCGCCTGAGCTTCTGTGGCGGCCTCGATGGCGAGAAATTGCGCGAGGTCGTCGGTCTCTCCGCCAGCCTCCAGCGAGGTCTGACCCTCGATTTTGGTTCCTGGTGCCGCTGCGACAGGCGGCGATTTCGCTTGTTCCTGCGCCATCACGCCTTCCTCGTCCAACTATAGCTCATGAAGAAAATCCGTCGCGCACACGACGCCGTAAGCCAGGCGGCGCGGACGTCGTAATGGATAAGGTTCCTTCCGCGGTCGACACTATAACCGGATGTGGCCCCGAGACGCATTTTCCCCCGCTCGTTCATCGTTAACGAATTTTTAGGGCTAAAAAAAGCTTAATCGCCGATTATGCTTTACGCGGCACAAGTCATCATTATTATTGGAGAATTCAAGGCAGGGGTCGCCGGGAAAGGGCTCTTTTGCGGCGCTTGGTTGCAAAAACGCTACAGCAGCTACCATCCGGAAGGGTAGAACGTGCGGATTTCTCGGAAATGCCTTAGGCGTTTCTGTACTTGCGCCGAAAAAAGCGTGCCGTTCGACAGGCAGGAGCTTTGCGGTCATTTCGCGCTGGGCGCAGGGTAAAGAAGGCAAACATGGAAACCGAAGCTATTGGCCGGTCTGAAGAGACCGCCGACGAGCGCAAAGGGGCGGACCCGTCCGGTTGATCTCAAGCACCTCTCACGCTAAACGCTCGGCGAACGCGCGCTCGAGCGGGAGATACTTGAGCCCTTCTGCACCCAATCGGCCATCTATCTTGAGCACTTGCGCGTGGCCCGTCCGAGCGGCAGTGGCAGGACGCCGCCCATTCGCTCAAGGTTCGGCGCAAGCGATCGGGGCCTGGCGCACCGCGGCAGCCGCCGAACGCGCCGAATCCCTGTCCGGCGCCACCTTAAGCGAGGCCCGGAGTGCACGCTTGCGCGAGCTCGAATCCTCAGTGGACGAGGCCAAATCCTATATCCGATCGCTGCTTTAGGGCGCCGAGGCTCGCGGCCCATTTGGCACGTGGGTGGGGAAGGGCCTGGAGTCTCATTTTCAATTGCCCTATAGAGACCCGCCGCGAGCGGGCTCATTCCCTTACCGGCAGCCTGCGGGGCGGGATTTAAGCCTGCCGCCGTCTCCCAAGACTTGTAGGAACGCACGCGCCAACGCCATGGCAAGGATCTCGTTTATTCAGCACGACGGAGCTGAGCGTGTCGTAGAGGCTGAGCCGGGTATGACGGTGATGGAGGCTGCGGTGAAGAACTCGGTCCCCGGCATCGCGGCCGAATGCGGCGGCGCCTGCGCCTGCGCCACCTGCCACGTCTATGTCGACGAGGCATGGCGCGAGGCGACGGGGAGCCCGGAGCAGATGGAAGAGGACATGCTCGATTTCGCCTTCGACGTGCGAAGCGAAAGCCGGTTGAGCTGTCAGATCAAAGTCACCGAGGCGCTTGATGGCCTTGTGGTGCGCATCCCCGAGAAGCAGACTTGAGCGGCCCAATGTCTGACGCAGTGATCAAGACCGATGCCGTGATCGTTGGCGCAGGCCCGGTCGGCCTGTTCGCCGTCTTCGAGTTTGGCCTCGTCGACGTCAAAGCCCATGTCATCGACATTCTCGATCGCCCCGGCGGTCAATGCACGGAGCTCTATCCGGAGAAGCCCATCTACGACGTCCCCGGTCTGACTATAGTGACTGGGCAGGAGCTGACCGACCGGCTGATGGATCAGATCAAGCCCTTCAGCGCCGAGTTCCACTTCAGTCAAAGGGTCGAGACGCTGGAGCGTCTCGATGGCGGCTTCCGGGTGACGACCGATCTCGGCACCAAATTCGAATGCAAGGTGCTGGTGATCGCTGCCGGCGGCGGGTCGTTCACGCCGAAGCGTCCACCGCTACCCGGCATCGAAGAATATGAGGGCAAGTCCGTCTTCTATTCGGTGCGGAAGATGGAGCAGCTTCGCGGCCGCGACGTGCTGGTCGTGGGCGGCGGGGATTCGGCACTCGACTGGACCTTGAACCTGGAGCCCATCGCCAAATCGCTGACCTTGCTGCATCGCCGCGCCGAGTTCAGGGCGGCACCGGCCTCGGTGCAGAAGATGATGGCGCTGGTCGAGGGCGGCGACATTGCCTTCAGGCTCGGTCAGGTGACGGCGCTGCACGGTGAGGGTGGCCAGCTCCGCTCGGTGACGGTGAAGGGCGCTGACGGCGCGAGTTTCGAGCAGCCGGCCGAGATCATGATGCCCTTTTTCGGTCTCACCATGAAGCTCGGGCCGGTCGCAGATTGGGGCCTCAATCTCCACGACAATCTCATCCCGGTCGACACCGCGAAGTTCGAGACGAGCGAGCAGGGCATCTTCGCCATCGGCGACATCAACACCTATCCCGGTAAGCTGAAGCTCATCCTATCCGGCTTCCATGAGGCGGCGCTCATGGCGCAGCAGGCGCATAAATATGTCTATCCGGACAAGAAGCTGATCTTCCAATACACCACGTCGTCATCGAGCCTGCAGAAGAAGCTCGGCGTGAAGTAGCGCGGCCTCCATGTGGCCCCGAAACTCAGGCGAGCGAGCGGTAGACGCTGATCTTGTAAGGGCTGAGCAGCCGCGCCTGGATGCGCTTGGCGAGCGGGAGCTTCAGCTCCTGGAACACACCCGTCTTATGCATGATGTCGGCCGCATCCATGTCGATCAGGATTAGGTAAAGCCGCCGCGGCCGGGCGTGATAGGACGCGACGATGCCCTTCAACACCTCGGCAAAGACCTCCGGCGCGAACGGGTTGAAGAAATAATGGACCGCGTCGCCATCCACCGTTCCGATATTGACGGCGTCATCCAGCGCGCATTCGACGTTGCGGCATTTCATGCGGCTCCTCGGGAACTGCGCGATATTCATCGCCGCATTATCATGCAGCTCCTCGGCGAACTCGATACCGCCGATCGCAGCGAACGGGTGTTGTGAGGCAAGCAGCAGCACCCGACCTTTGCCCGCGCCGTAATCGACGAAGCTCAAGCGGCTGAAATCGTCGTCGATAGCGGAGAGCGCCCATTCGAGCACGAAATAGGGCGAGGGCCGATAATCATGGCCGCGTGCCTGATTGCCGCCGCGCACGGTGAGACCTTCGAGCGCCACGCGGCCCTTGGTGGGCACGAAGAAGAGAGACTCCATGGCGTAGTCGAGTACGTTCTCGTGCAGCCATAGTAGGAACTCGCGATAGTCTTGCGCGAGCCGTTCGGGACGGGTCCGCTCCCGCACCATGGTGCCGGTGCGGCCAAGCTCGGGCAGCACGCTTTCGCGACCGATCTTCGCTGCCTTGGTAATTCCTGTCTTGCTCGCAGAGACCGCGGAGGCAGTGGCATGTTTCGTCCGGGTCGCGGTCTTGTCGGCCAAGCCGGCGATGCGCTCAGCGACTTTGCTCCGCGCGCCTTGCCGCTGCAGCTCGGCGGCTTTGGTCGACGCCACACGCCTCCCCGCCAGCACGCCGGCCGTCGCCGCTTTCATGTGAGCCATCGCGGAATCGGCGAGACCTTGAATGCGCCGCTCCGGCGTCGCGCGTTCTTCGGGCACCGGCTCCGTGTCTTCTCCGCTATGGGGCACGACCGACATGCGCAAGTCTTGCTCCTTCGTTGCGCAAAGAATAGGCAGCCATGCCCTCGACGCAAGCGCATTTTGACCCGCGCGTCAACGCCTCCGACCAGCGGGGTAGCGAATGTGCTATCCTACTGATTCGCATAAGGAGAGAGGCCCTCCATAGAGAATTCGCCGGCACTCACGGGGGGTTCAAGCGTGCAGGCAGAAATTCATCAGCAATCCGTCCGGCATGGCCTGATCGCCATGCTGCCGAGGCTCAAGCGTTTCGCCGATGTCCTGGTCGGCGAGAAAAAAGCGGGTAAGGCTCTCCTTCGCCGGGCGCTTCTCCGAATGCTTGCCGAGCAACATCGCTATCAGCGCGGGACCCCGCTCGATCGCTGGGCGTTCGCCGAGATCTACCAGCTGTGGCTGCATGAGCTGCGCGATCACGCCGATCCGCTCGGTCAAGCGAAAGCGAGCGAAGCGGGTTTCGATAGGCTGTTCCGCAAGGACCGAAAAGCAGAACACGATGCTCTTACCGTGAGCTTCCTCGGGCATTTGCCGCCACAGCAGCGCAGCACGCTTCTGCTCGTCTATGGCGAAGGCTTCGACCACGAAGCCGCTGGGCGCGTGCTCGACTCTAGCCCCGACACGATCGCGGCGCGCCTGATCCGCGCCAGCGCGAGTCTCGCCGACCATCTCGGCTCCGCGGCGCAAACCCCAGCGAGCGCCACCATCGAGACGCTCTATCCAAAGAAGCCACAGGACGACCATGACCGAGCTCAGTGACGAACTGCTGGTAGCCTATGTCGATGGCCAGCTCGCGCGCGATCAGACCAGGGCCGTCGACAAGGTGCTCGAGCAAGATGAGGTGATCGCGCGGCGCGTCGATGCGCTTAAAGAGGCGCATAAGAAGCTGGAATCCGCTTTCGAGGCCATCCTCGCCGGCGAAATCAGCGAGGCGATGGCCGCGGTACGCATTGCGCCTGTGCCGAAGAGCAAGCCGCGCAGCAACGGACTTACCAAGGTTGGGCTGGCCACCGCCGGCGTCGGTCTCGCGCTCGCAGCGCTGGTGGCGGGCTATGGCTGGCCGCTCGTCATTCCGGACCTCGTCACGCTTGGTCATCGGCCACCGCAGCAACAGCCACAGCCGCAGATTGCCGTTGCGCCCGCGCCGCAACCACAGCAGGTGGCAGTTGCGCCGCCGACTTGGCAGGAGGCCGCTACGCGCGCTCACGCTTTGCTCAGCCGCGAGAGCGTCGAGGTCGGTCTGGAAAGTCAGGGCGATCAGGATCTCGCCGCGTTCCAGGTCGCGCAAGCCATCGGGCCGGCGGTGAAGCTTCCCAACCTCGAGGCGCAAGGACTCAAATTCATGCGTGCGCAGCTCTTGCGCTTCGGCGACAAGAAGCTGGCGCAGATGCTCTATCTCGGCGCTCGCAAAGACCCGCTGGCGCTTTACGCCATGCGCGGTGGGGGCGGCGACAGCAAGCCCGTCTTCAAGCGAGAGGGCGCCATCGGCGCGGTCTCGTGGCGAGACGACGGCATCGCCTATCTGCTTGCTGGCGAGGAGGACGAGGCAACGCTCGATCGGCTCGCAGAGAAGATCAGGGATGAGCCTGCGGCTCCCGACGTGGTGCCTCCGCCGCCGCCGAAGCCAGAGCCGCAACTGTCGCAAACGCCGTCTGATCCCGCGCCGTCTGCGGGACCATCCACATCGCCGGCGACGGCCTCCGACCCGACGGTCACGGGATCAAATCCCGAGACGCAGCAAGCTTTACCCAAACCGGCAGCCGAACCTGCGCCCGCGCCGTCGCCAGCGCAGTAACTGAAAAATCGATTAGCGGGCGAGATGGGCCGTGGGCGAATAGTCGCCGCCAAGGTAGTGCTTGAGGTCGGCGCGGATCGCGTCGGTCCGCTCCTTGTTGCAATAGGTGGGGTCGGCGCTGATCGTCTCCGTCACCGAATCGTGCGTGTAGTCATAGGCCTGCGCGAGCTTGGCTAGCTGGTCCGGGGGCACACCCCTGCGCGTCTCGTCGGCCAGATAGTCGGCTTTGAGCTTCGCCGGATCGAACATGAAACCGCAATGGCTGGCTCTCGCCGAGGTCCATGCCACCTGGATGGGTCTCGCCAGCGGGTCCTCGGGCGATACATATCTGGCCGCCTTGTCGGTCGTGGCACCCTCATGCCCGGTGACACGTTCGACGGTTCCGCAGGAGGCGAGCATCAGGCTCAATCCCATGAGGATGGCGAGCTTGGAGAGGAAGCGGCAGCGTGCCATGCCTGCTTCCTTTAAGCCCGTGGTGCGGGTACTTCGACGCATCCGGAACGCTATAGGCCAGGAACTTGGCGGCGTCACCTGGACACGATGTGCGGCACGTGCTCGGCATGGCGGGTGTCTTAGCGGCACAGGACGCTCCCGATAGTTCCGAGCTTGGAGAGAAGAGGGGCCCAAAAAACAAGGAAAGGCGGAGCCGAAGCCCCGCCTCCCTGTGCGATGTCGAGCCTCACGCCCGTTCGGGACGATCTTCTCGGCGCCGCGAGACCTTTCGGTCTCTAGATCACGCGCTCGGCCCCATGGTTGCCCACAAAGCGGCGGCGTGACCCCGGCCTAGGCCCGGTATTTAACGTCGCGTGGCTGCGACGTGGTCCCAACCTTGGCCAGGTTAGAACCAGGATCGGCGGTTGAGCATGCGGCGCAGTGAGCCCCATCGACCTCACCTCACGGCATTGCGGCGAAGCCGACAGGCCGTGGCACCCTGCGCTTGCTAACCCCTCCGCCTTCAGCCACCCGTGGCACGGGCGACCTTGGGCTTGCCTTGCCCGGTGAGTTCCGCGGCTCCCTCCAGCACCTCCGGATGTCTCCTCCGGCGCCCTCGGATCGCTCCTCAGACGCCTTTGGATATATCCCTCAGCGCCATCGACAACCGCTCACCTCACACCTCTAATCCTACAGGAGGCGACGCCGAGCAGAAGTCCATGCAAGGGCCTTATCCCCGTTATCCACCGGCCCGCGAGGACGCGAAGCAGGCGCGCAGGCGGCCTTAGCGCAGGCCCGCAACCTCTGCCACCAGTTCGCGAAAACGCGGCCGTGTCACCTCGATATAGGGGAGTGGGCGGCATACATCGATCGCGGCAAGGCCGATCCTCGTGGTCAGCGCGCCGTTGAACAGCCCCTCGCCGAGACGGGCCGAGAGCTTGGCTGTGAGGCCGTGACCGACCAGTTGCTGGATCATGTCGTCGCCGAGCGCGATGCCGCCGGTCAGCACGATATGGGTCACCACCATCCGCGCGAGCTTGAGCAACGCCATCGTGCCGGGTCTCGCGCCATAGAGCGTGGCGAGCCGGCGCAGCATGCGGAGATTCTCGCCCGCGACGAACAGCATGTCGATGAGAGCGCCGGGGCTGACCGCGGTGACCACCGACACGCGCTTGGCCGATGCCGCGACGATGCTTCGCGCGAGCGGATCGAGCGGAGCGACGAGGGTCCGCTCGGACAGCCGCAACAGTTCGGCGGCATTCATGACGTCGCCCTCATGCTCGGCGAGGCGCGCCATGCCCCAGGCGAGATCCTTGCGGCCGCGATAGAGCCGCTTCAGCCGGGCGAGCACATCTAGGGCGAGCGCCTTATCGCCTTCCGCGGCGGCGCTGTCCGCCTCATGGCGAAGCCGGCCGAGCCGCCCAAGCCGAGCGAGGCTCGCCCCCTCGCGCAGGACGATCATCAGGAGTGAGAGGATCGCGAGCCCAAGCAGGCCGATCGTCGCCCAGCCGATCCAATCCTGACGCGCCATCATCGCGCGCACGAGATTGTGCAGCCAGACCGCCGAGGCGAGCGCGACGAGACCGCCGACCGCGCTCAGCAGGATGCTGCCCCAGCGCCAACCTCGCTCCAGGCCGGGCAGCGCGCGCACGGTGGCCGGCAGCTGCACTGCGTCGGTCGCGATCACGGGCGGCGGCAACGGGGTCTCGGCGACCTCGATCTCCTCCAGCCGGAACGATGCGGGTTTGCGTGGCTTGGTCATTTCAATCGATCTCCGATCAGCGCCTGGATCGCGCGGTCCAGCCGGATATTTGGGAACGATGCGAAGCCGCCGGAAGGGCGCAGCACCGGATCCGGCGGCCGGAAGCGCACAAAGCGGACGTCGTCCGGCTGCGCATGCGGGTTTCGCAGCGCAGCCTCCGGATCGGCGGGCAGGTCGCCGGGGAAGATGGCGAAGGCTTCGCTGCCGTCGAACTGGCGGCGCCCGATGGTTTCGCCGGGCAGCGGATAGCCGACGATGCAAGGAAGCACCTCGCCGTTCCGCTTGGCATTGCCTTCGCGGGTCGCGCGGATCGCGGCGAGCGCGAGCGCCTTCACCTCGGCACCGGCATATTTCGCGCGTGCCATCGCCTGCCCGGTCAGCGCGGCGAGGATCGCCTCCAGCCGGTCGTGGCTCTTATGGTGCAGATGATCCGCCTTGGTGGCGGCGAAGACGATGCGGTTGATGCGGGGCGCAAATAGGCTCGACCAGAGAGAATTGGCGCCGGTGCGGAAGCATTCAAGGATCTCGGCCATGGCGCGCTGGAGGTCGGCGACCGCAGGCTGGCCGCCATTCAATGCGGCGAGCACGTCGATGAGCACGATCTGGCGGTCGAGGCGCGCGAAATGATCACGGAAGAAGGGCCTCACCACGTGGGTTTTATAGGCCTCGTAGCGCCGCGCCATCATCGCCCAGAGCGAGCCGCGCGCGAAGCTCTCGCCGCCCTTGGCGTCGAGCGGCGCGAAGGTGAGCGCGGGCGAGCCTTCGAGATCGCCGGGCATCAGGAAGCGTCCCGGCGGCAGTGTCGACAGCGCATGGGAATCGGCCCGTGTGGCGCGCAAATAGTCTTTGAACAGATCGGCGAGCCGCGCCGCCACTGCCTCGTCGGCTGGCGCGGCCGGATCGGTCTCGGCAAGCGCCGCGTGCCAAGCCTTGGCGTCCGCCTTGCGGCTTGCGACGCGGCTCTGCTCGAGCGCGTGGCGCGACCACGCGTCGTAATCGAGCTGAAGCAGCGGCAGGTCGAGCAGCCATTCGCCCGGGTAATCTACGATGTCGATGTTGAGGCGGGTGAGCCCAAGCTGGCGCTTCCAGAATGCGCGCGGCTCGTATTCGAGCGCGATGCGGAGCTGGCTGATGCGGCGCGTGCTCTCCGGCCAGCGCGGCGGGGTCGCGGTGAGGTCGGCCATATGCCGCTCGTAATCGAAGCGCGGCACCTGATCGTCGGGCTGCGGCTCAAGATAAGCGCGCAGCACGCGGCCTTGCGCCACGGCATCGAAGAACGGCATGCGGCCTTGGGCGATTAGGTTGTGCACCAGCGCGGTGATGAAGACGGTCTTGCCGGAACGCGCGAGCCCGGTCACGCCGAGCCGGATGGTGGGCTGTACGAGATCGGACGCGAAGTCGCCGACGTTGCGAACGGCGTCGATGGCGCCTTGGGCGAAAGTGGAGATCGGCACGCCTTTGACTGTCCTTTCGCGCCCCGGCACGACGTGTCTGGCAGGAGGTGCCTCTTAGCGCGCGCCGAGAGGCCACGGAAGAGTTGGGGTGCGCGCGGGCCGAACCCAAAGTCAAGGCCGCAAACATGGTAAGCGTGATTCGCAGTAGGGCAGGACGGCGTCCGACGGTTGAACCCCGACGCGCCTGGAGAGCCCCCCGGCGCCGAATTTCTGAGGCCCTTCAGGGGCCTGCTGGTGCCTGTCATGCGCCTGCAACGAAGCTCTGACTCTGTCTCTCCGCAATGCGGCGGCTGGCTTACCAATGGATTCGTGTCAAGCGGTTCTGCTCGCTTGACTTGGCGCGCCGCTTCCGTAAATACGGGGCAGCCCGGCGGGAGGGAAATCCGCTCCGCCGGTCAGGGGACACGGGGCCCTAGGCCCGAGGATACAAACATGCGGTTGGCAGAGGCTTTCATGCGGCCGAAGCGTAAGATCCCCGAAGACTATCGGCCGTCCGACGACGAGCCCTTCATGAATGAGCGCCAGCGCGCTTATTTCCGCCGCAAGCTGATTGCTTGGCGGGAGGAGATCCTGCGCTCCACGAAAGAGACGCTGCAGCATCTGCAGGACGAATCGGCGCAGCACGCCGACATCGCCGACCGGGCGACCTCCGAGACCGAGCGCGCGCTCGAGCTTCGCGCCCGCGACCGCCAGCGTAAGTTGATCGCCAAGATCGACGCTGCGCTGGTCCGCCTCGACGAGGGCACCTACGGCTATTGCGAGGAGACCGGCGAGCCGATCGGGCTGAAGCGCCTCGATGCGCGGCCGATCGCCACCTTGAGTGTCGAAGCCCAAGAGCGCCACGAGCGGCGCGAGCGCGTCTACCGCGACGAGTAGTCCTAAGCCTATCTCGATGTCATCGCCATCCAGTAACTACCGCCAGAAGTTGATTATGCGCGTCTGCGGTTACTGGATTCCCGCCTCCGCGAGGATGACAAGTGCTGCCGGTGATGCTGCGTGACGAGGTCACTTGCTTGACGCCCGCGGCTCGATCGGGAAATCGAAGATCGTCTCCGGGTAGGGCTCGCCGTCGAGCGTGTAGTGCCACCACTCCTTGTCGAAATTCTTGAATCCCCGACGGCTCATGGCATCGACCAGCTTCTGACGGTTGGCGCGCTGCTCCGGCGTCAGGCCCGAGGCCTCCGTGTTGGCTTTCACGTCGAAACAATCGAAGCCGGTGCCCATGTCGAGGCTCGTATCGGCTGCCCGCTCGGCTTGCGGCGCCGTGCAGGCCCCAAGGCTGCGTCCATTGGGCACTGGCGGGGCTGATGGGGCGTCGAGCGGAACGAGCGTAAGGTCCACGGTGGCGCCGCGCGAATGGCCCGAGGAGGTGGCGATATAGCCCTCCGGAAACAGCGCCTTCTTGCTGAGGGCGGGATAGTGCACGGCCTTGGAGTTGGGATCGTCCGGCTCCTTCGCCCAATCGACGAAATCCGCCACGGCTTGCGCGGGACGATAGCAATCATAGACCTTGAGCCCGAGCCGTTGCCCCTTGAGGTCGGCCTCTACCGCCTTCAGGGCTTCGGCGGCTCGCCTGACCAGCATGCATTCCGGGGCGTTGTAGCCCGACACCTTGTGACCGGTGAAGTTGTCGGCGCCGGCATAGCGCATGTCCTGCTGGATGGTGGGATCGACATCATGCAGATAGACGAAGTCCTTGGGCATGTCTCCCGCGCTCGCCGGGATCACCATACCGACGGTGCAAACGAGTAGGGCGAAGAGAGACCCGCTCAAGCGCCCAAGGAAGGGTGCGCGTCCCATCAAGGGCTATTCCGCGTCCACGCGCAGCCCGTTGAGGGCGGTGTCCGAATATTTCCAGCCGGGATAGACCGAGCGAATGATGAGCTGCACCCATTGGCCTTGACCGGCCGGTTCAGGCTCACGTGTTGCGCGCCAGCCTGGTCCGTCAGAGTCGCCTGTAAGCTGTCGCCGCTGGAGAAGATGAGCTCCACGTCCTTGACCCGGTTGTTCTTGCCGAAGATGTCGGCGTTCTTGTCATAGCCGTTGCGGACGGTGACGCCGCGCACCGTTCGGGGCGTGTCGAATTCGACCACGACGAAATCGCCGGCGCCTTGGCCGCTGCTGCCCTCGACCCAAGCCGTATCGTCGTTGCCGTCGACGAGGTTTCGCGCGCCGTAATTGTTGCCTTGAGCGGGGGGCATTGCCGAGCTCACGCAGAACGTCGCGTTGCCGTAGCGGCTGCAATTCTCCTTGGGCGATCGCGGCCGCGGCGACTCCGCGGGGTCCGACTCCGGCAGCCGCGCCAGTTTCGGCTCCGGTTCCAGAGGCGGCGCCGACGGCTGCGGGGGCGGCGGCGGTGGAGTTGGCTTGGGCGGTGCGGCGGCCGTCTGCTGGCCAGATCCTTCGCCGAAGCTGAAGTCGCCAAGCACCTCGTCGTAATAAGCGGGCGTCTGGCTCTGACCGGCGCTCGCCGCCAAATCATGTACGCGCCGGCGTGTCTCGCGGGCAATCTCCGGCAGGTTCAAGCCGCTCTGGGCGAGCAGCGGAACGAAAGTGCGCGTGAGCACCGAGTTGGGCTCGGGGTCGGCGTCGGTCAGACGGTCGAGCGCTGCTTCGCCTGCGCCCGCCGAATACATGATGAAGGTGCCTTGCGGCGGCGCCACCAGCGCAAACCCACGCGCGCCGCGGCCGGTCTTGATGGCGAAGGGATTGTCGCGGCAGGCATCGATGACGAGGATGGTCACCCGCGTCTTTCGCTCGCGCAAACCGTCGAGCACGGCGTTGAGCGAGATCGCCTCGGATTTCAGAAACTCCTCATTGCCGGGTGTCGCCTCAGGGATATCGATCGGCAGGAGATAATTCGAGCTGGCGATCTCGACGTCATGACCCGCGAAATAGAACAGCGCAACGTCACCCGGCTCGATGCGATACAAGAAGTCCTGGAGCTTTCGATTGGTCTCGGTGCGGGAGACATTCACGCCCGTCGCCACGTCGAAGCCGAGCTTGGACAGCGAGGAGGCCATGGTACGTGCATCGGCGGCGGCCTTCTGCAGCACCGGCACGCTGCTATAGGAATCGTTGCCGATGACGAGCGCGACGCGCTGTTCGGCGAGCGCGGGCACGCTCAGCATCACGCTGATCAAGACGGCGACGAGACGAAGCATTCGCGTGCTCCGGCGGGGGAACGCCGCCAAGCCTAGCGCGAGTCCGAATCGGCCGGGGACAAAAAAACTCCCCGCTTTGGGGCGGGGAGTGGAGGAGTTTTGGGGGACTGACATGACTGGCCGGAGCCAGTCGGTGTCGGACCATTAGCAGGGAACTGCCGGCGCTCTTACGGCACGAGCGGCTGAAAATACCGGCGTAGCCTCATCGCCTGCCACACATACACATACACATACACATGGCGGCCGTAAGCTCGGATCTCCTGTTTAGCGCAACTTCTAGGGCGTCGCAAGCAAAACCGCCGTGTCCCCAGTGTCACAGTCAACCCGAAAAATCGCCCAATTCATGCGGCCCGAGGGCGACCTGCGCCGTGATCAGGACTTACCGAAATCCGGAGCGGTGCGCGTATCGCTCCGGGCAATGATCACGTCCCCGAGCGGCGGCTCCAATTGGCGCCGACCTTCGATCCCCGTCTCGATCAGCACATCGACCGGGCCGCCGGTCATGATGAGGTGTTCGACGTCGTCGCGCCGCAGCAGAATGAGCTTGCGGCGCGCGTCCACCGAGGCGGTCTCCACGACCGCGAGCCGGCGGTCGCGTCCGCGCAGGAACGCCGCGCCGCCGCGTCCTCCTGACATGACGAAGGTTTTGATGGCCCAGGCCGCGAGCGCGATGAGCGCGATCACGAACAGGAATGCGGCGGCTGCAAGGATTGTGGTGTCGGTGTCGGGCATGGCTGACGACTTCGCGCTTTCGACCGCCGTGAGGCGTCCCCCGGCGATCCCCGGGCAAGACTTGGCGTTGAGCCCCTAATAAAGCGTTAACCAAGGTATCTCTATGACACGGGACGCCTCTCTTTAGCCTCTTAGCCTGGGTCCGGAGGCCGGGGCCAAATTGAGCACTTCTGTCAGGGGCTTGCACGCCCGGGCGCAAACTCGGCTCACAATGTCCGGCTCAAGAGGAATCGAATCGGCTAGTTTGGCACCATGACCGACATCGACGCTCCCATGCGCTACGCCGAGCCCGTCACCGACCGCTCGGGCCGCGACGGCAATGTTGGTCTCGTGGTGCTGCTCGCCCTTGGCCTTGCCGTTGCCGCCGTGGCCCTCGCCGTGGTTTCACGCGAGATGGCCGAGCCCTTCGTCCTCGCTATCCTTGCCGGCCTCGCCGTCGTCGGCGTGTTCTGCCTGTTCGCGGGTGCTGTCGGCATTCTGCATTTCGGCCAGAGGAGGGCCCGCAACGACGTCACCAAGGCCTTTGTCGATAATCTGCCGCAAGGGGCATTGATCGCCGACGCCGGCGGCCGCGTGCTCTACGCGAACGAAGCCTATCGGAGCCTTCTCGGTCTCGACGCGGACATGGTCCTGCTCGCTCCTGACCGAGCCTTTGCCGGCAATGCCTATCTGGCTGAGCAGATTTTTCGCCTGTCGCGCGCGGCGCAACAAGGCCGTGCGCGGAAAGAGGAATTCCGTCTGCCCCCGCACGGCGAGGTCGACGACGAAGAGGGTACTCGCCCCCGCTGGTTCCGCATCTCCGTGCAGCCGATGCCGGCAAGTCCGAGGTCGGGCCGCAAAGGGGGGCTCGTGGTCTGGCAAGTCGACGAGATCACGTCAGACCGGCAGACGCAGGAAGCGGGTTTCGAGAAGCTGCAGCAGGCTATCGCCTATCTCGACAACGCCCCGGCGGGCTTCTTCACCGCCGACGGCGACGGCACCATCGACTATCTGAATGCCACGCTCGCTCAGTGGCTTGGCTTGGACCTTGCCGAGGTCGCGGGACGGCCGCTCAAGCTGGCCGAGATCATGTCGCAGGACGGCGCGGCGCTCTTGGCGTTGGCCGGGCGCGGCGCCTCGCATGGTGCGACCCGCCGCTTCGACATCGATCTCGTCAAGGCCGACGGCACGACACTTCCGGTCCGCATCCTGCATCGCTTGCCGCCCTATGGCGGCAACGGCGGGTTGGCGCACGCCCTCGTGCTCAATCGGGCGCCGGGCGAGGTCGAGGAAGCCGGCGCCGCCGAACTCAGATTCGCGCGGCTGTTCAATTCGGCGCCCATCGCCATCGCCACCGTCGACCGGGAGGGCGCGGTCAGCACCACCAATGCCGCCTTTGTGCAGCTATTCGGACGTGCGGTCGACGGCGTGCCGGGGCGCAAGGTGAGTCTCACAAGCCTCGCCGACGCGGAAGGCGGCAAGGCTCTGCGCAAGGCGCTCGACGCGGCGATCGCCAGGCAGGGGCTGATCGAGCCGATCGATACCGCCCTTGAGGGCGACAAGGAGCGCAGCGTGCGCTTCTATCTGAGCCCGGTCGAGCAGGCCGAAGGCGAGAGCGAGGCGGCGATCGCTTACGCCATCGACACGACCGAGCAGCGCGCGCTCGAGATGCAGATCGCGCAGAGCCAGAAGATGCAGGCAGTCGGCCAACTCGCCGGCGGCATTGCGCACGACTTCAACAACATGCTGACGGCGATCATCGGCTTCTCCGACTTCCTCTTGATGAATCACCGCCCGACCGACCCCGCCTTTCAAGACATCATGAACATTAAGCAGAACGCCAACCGCGCCGCTGGGCTGGTGCGCCAGTTGCTCGCCTTCTCGCGCCAGCAGACCTTGCGGCTGGAACGGCTCAAGCTCGGCGACGTGCTGTCCGAACTGTCGATCCTGCTTGGCCGCCTGCTTGGTGAGAATATCGAGCTGAAGCTCGAGAGCGGCGGCGACGTCTGGCCGGTCAAGGCCGATCTGCACCAGTTTGAGCAAGTGATCATCAACCTCGCAGTCAACGCGCGCGACGCCATGCCGGACGGCGGCAAGCTCGTGATCCGCACCGCCAACGTCACTGAGCGGGACTCCCGCGCCTTTGGCCAGCATCGGGTGCAGCCCGGCGAATATGTGATGATCGAGGTGAGCGACACCGGCACCGGCATGACGCCGGAGGTGATGCATAAAATCTTCGAGCCGTTCTATTCCACCAAGGAGGTGGGACGCGGCACCGGCCTCGGGCTCTCCACGGTCTACGGCATCGTCAAGCAGACGGGCGGCTATATCTTCGCCGAGAGCGAGCCCGGCAAAGGCACCGTCATGCGCGTTTTCCTGCCGCGCGCGGTGGAGGTCGTGGGCGAGGTCGAGCAGACGCGGGCGCAGCCGCCGCGGCGCGAGCAACCGAAGGATCTAACCGGCCGCGGCACCGTGCTGCTCGTCGAGGACGAGGACGCGGTGCGCAGCTTCGCCGCCCGGGCGCTCGGTCAACGCGGCTACCATGTGCTGCAAGCCACCACCGGCGCCGAGGCGCTGGAAATGTTCACCAGCCATGGTGGCGAGGTCGATCTCGTGGTGAGCGACGTGGTGATGCCCGAGATGGACGGACCGACGCTGATGAAGCATCTCCGCAGTGAGCGCCCGGACCTCAAGATCATCTTCATCTCGGGCTACGCCGAGGACGCCTTCCGCAAGAACCTCTCCGAGAACGAGGATTTCATGTTCCTGCAGAAGCCCTTTGATCTCAAACAGCTCGCCGCTGCGGTGAAGGCGGCGCTACAGGGCTGATGGATCGCGGCCGCGCGCATCACGCGCCGCAATCGCGAGGTTAGGGTCTTCCTTTCGCCTCCGATCGCGGCTAACACCCCTGCAAACCTGTCATCACTGCTTGGGAGCTCGGCGGAAGCGTGCCGGATTACGAGAAACAGCCCTCCGACGATGCTTCGGGCTTTCGCCGGAGAGCCCGGAAGAAGCCTCGCCTGCCGGCCCTCACCATTCACCGCTATGGCGGCAGGCTGATCTATTTCTGGTTCGGCATGCGCTTCGGCTCGCTGATGAGGCTGTTCAAGCGTGGCCGCTTCAGCTTCACGCTGAATTGCATCCCGGACAGTTTGTTGCTCGTGCTCTGGACGCCGGTCAACTCGCTGCTCTACCGCATCTCCGAAGCGAAATACCGCCGCAAGGCCGAAGCCGTCCCGCTCGATCAGCCGCCCATCTTCGTCATGGGCCATTGGCGCACCGGCACCACCCTGATGCACGACCTCTTCTCGGTCGATCCGAACCTCGCTTACCCCACCACCTATGAATGCTTCTTCCCGCACCACTTCCTGCTGACCGAGGGAACACTGCCCAAGGTGATGAAGGTGCTCCTGCCGAAGAAGCGTCCGCAGGATGACGTTCCGGTCGGCTTCGATCGTCCGCAGGAGGAGGAGTTCGGCATGATGATGCTAGGCGAAGGCACGCCCTACATCACCCATGCCTGGCCACGCTTCGGCCCGGCCGACAGCAACTATCTCGACTTCGAAGGTCTGACCGCGGCGGAGCGCAGCAGATGGGCCAGGGCCTATATGTGGTTCTATCGGCGGCTCGTGCTGAAGCACGGCAAGCCACTGGTGATGAAGTCGCCCGCCAATGCCGCGCGCCTCAAGATCTTGACCAAGCTCTTTCCCGATGCGCGCTTCATCTACATGGCGCGGAACCCGCTCGACGTGTTTCCGTCCACGGTGAAGCTGTGGCGCGCGCTCTATTCGACGCAAGGGCTCCACAACCCGCCTTATCTCGACAGCTGGCTCGACGACTATGTGCTCGACATGTTCGTGCGGCTGACCGAGCGCTACGATGCCGACCGCCATCTCATCCCCCCGGGGCGCCTGATCGAGCTCCGCTACGAGGATCTGGTTAAGGACCCGCTCGCCACCATGGCCGACATCTATCGCCGCCTCGACATCGGCGATTTCGCCAAGGCCGAGGCGCCGATGCGCGCCTATTTGGAGGCTCAGGCCGAGCACCGCGTCTCCGACTACGAACTGCCGCCCGAGCTGAAGCGCAAAGTCATCGAGCGTCTCGGCCCCTATATCGACCGCTTCTTCTATCGCCAGGCGATGACGGGCGATGGCGAACGCCCCAAAGCGACAGCCGTGAACCCGGTCCACGAGCCGCAAACGCCCTGACGCTCCACGCGGGTTACCCAGTGGGCCGGCGAGTGCGTGGCGCGCGACGGGATGAGCGCCGGCCCAGACATTTCCGCCGGGCGCATTATTCGCTATGCTCGCAGCCGGAAGGTACAAATTGATATCGCATTTCACAGTCGGCCTCCGGGCCAAAGGCAAAGCGGACCGCATCGTGGTCGAGGCGGAGGATGCGCTGATCGCCGCGCTCAAGGTCAAGGCCGAGCACCCCGACGCGACTATCATCTATGTGCGGCGGATGAACCGCCGCGGCGATACGCGCCACCCGGCGCACGGCCTCGCCATCAATCGCCGCTGATCTCTTAGGCCTTCTCCTGTAACTTCAAATCGCTGGGGGCCGGCCGGTCCGCCTCTTGCTCAGCATGTGGCTCGGTGAAGCCCTGAGCCGGCCGGGCGGTTGCGCTACGCATCCTTCGGTTGCAGGAGCGCCGGTCGGTTGGTTGCGGCGGTCTTAACCATTCACTAGGTTCAGCCGGTGCCGCAGCCCCTGGCGATTAGTCCATGATAAAAGACACTATTAGCGGCGTCTCGGACCGGCTCAAGCTGTGGGGCTATCTCGAGACTATGGCTGGGCGTGCTGCGAATCTTTGTCGGGCCAAAGGGGACTGGCCGCGACAAGGACAACACGGATTTTCCTTAAAGCGCCCGGCACGTCCAACCCGCGCGATCCTGTTCCGATACGGAATGTCCCTATTGAGGACACTCGGAGTGGCAAAGAGGAGGTCGCCGCTCGAGGCGGCCTCGCGCTGGTGTTGAGGTGATCGACTAATAACGCCAGCGGCGCCAATACCCGCCGCACGGGGCACAACCGCAGCGATATGGACCGCATACCCAAGTCCGCCCCCATGGGCAACGTGGGCCTGGGCCGCCGCAGGCGACCCTTTCGACAGGCGAGTAATGCGTTGCCGGGGGTAGCACGGCGCCGGTCGGGGCGGCTTGAGCGCCCAAAGCCAGCGCTCCAGCCAATAAGAGTACCCCTGTCGCTGCAAAGGTGATTTTGCGCATTCCTTTCCCTCCCCTCTTGCAAAAAAACCGGACGGAATCGCCATAGCACAAAACGCGAATTAAGGCACTCGGCCTCGCATTCCTCATGCCGGGATTTGTTGCTGCGTCACGTTGCAGCGCACTTGGTTAGACCTCTGGCCACACCACCTGGGACGCGGTCTCCGGTCAATAAAAGAACAGATTGCGAACAGAGAACAAACCATGTACATTGCTCCCACGCCGCCCGATGGGGCGGAAGCAGCGGGTGGGGGCCTGGGGAAGCCTGGTAGGACGCGCCCAAGGCAGGATTTGCCAGCATTGGCGAGCGTGTGAAATAAGGGAGAACGGCCATGTCGCAGACGAGTCTTCGTGTCGTGGAAGGAGGTGGGATGGACCGCGAGAAGGCGCTTGAGGCTGCTATCTCGCAGATCGAGCGGAACTGCGGCAAAGGCTCCATCATGCGCCTCGGCCAGAACGAGAAAGCGGTGGAGGTCGAGGCGATCTCCACGGGCTCGCTCGGCCTCGACATTGCCCTTGGCATCGGCGGCTTGCCGCGCGGCCGCGTCGTTGAAATCTATGGACCTGAATCCTCAGGCAAAACCACGCTCGCGCTGCACGTCGTGGCTGAAGCCCAGAAGCGCGGCGGCATTTGCGGCTTCATCGACGCCGAGCATGCGCTCGACACCATTTATGCGCGGAAGCTTGGCGTCGACCTCGAGAATCTCCTGATTTCCCAGCCCGACACCGGCGAGCAGGCGCTCGAGATCACCGACACTCTGGTGCGCTCCGGCGCGATCGACGTGCTCGTGGTCGATTCGGTGGCGGCGCTCACGCCGAAGGCCGAGCTCGAGGGCGAGATGGGCGAAATGCAAATGGGCAGCCAGGCCCGTTTGATGAGCCAGGCTTTGCGCAAGCTCACCGGTTCGATTTCGAAGTCGCGCTGTATGGTCATTTTCATCAACCAGATCCGCATGAAGATCGGGGTGATGTTCGGCTCACCGGAGACCACGAGCGGCGGCAATGCGTTGAAATTCTACGCCTCGGTGCGCCTCGACATCCGCCGCATCGGCGCCATCAAGGAACGCGAGGAGGTGGTCGGCAACCAGACCCGCGTCAAGGTGGTGAAGAACAAGGTGGCGCCGCCATTCAAGCAGATCGAGTTCGACATCATGTATGGCGAGGGCATCTCCAAGACGGGCGAGCTCGTGGATCTCGGGGTCAAGGCCGGCATCGTGGAGAAATCGGGCTCGTGGTTCTCCTTCGATAGCGAGCGCATCGGCCAGGGCCGGGAGAATGCCAAATTATATCTGAAGGAGCACCCGCAAATGGCCGAGAAGATCGAGCGCGCCATCCGCCAGAATGCGGGCCTGATCGCCGGGCAGATTTTGGAAGGTGCTTCCGATGCGTCCGCCGGCGAGGCGGAAGACGACATGTCGGGTTTCGCCGACGGGGACGGCACGGTATCGCCGCTTGGCGGCGCGGCGGCCGCAAGGCGGGGCAGGCGAGGGTAGCAGCGGCGCGATCTTTATGGACATCGTCATGCCCGGCACTCGGGTCGGGCTTCACTTGGGTCCGGCTTCGCCGGTCCGAGCACAAGCTTTGGCGCGAGCACAAGCCTTGTGCCGGGCATCCACGTCTTCTGAGCTCGCCAGAGCAAAGTCATGGATGGCCGGGACAAGTCCCGGCCATGACGGGAACTCGTTTGAGCGATAGCGGAAGCCCGCAGAGCGCCGTCTGGCGCTGGACAGGGTCCGTTCGCCACACTATGTCTGACGCCATCTGTTAGCGGACTCCTCCCTCGCCTGGAGGAGCAGCGCGCGACCGGGTGCTCGGCATTAGCTAGAATCGGCTAGGGTTAGGAGCGCTTGCTTCGCGCCACAAGGACCTCCCCGCCTCGCCGCCATGAGCACAAGCAAGAACCCGACCACCAAACACTCCAAGATCTCGCATGCGCGTGTGGGCGACGGGAAGACCCCGACCGTCACCGCCACAAGTGCCGGTGACTCGATTGTCAAACCGTCGAGCGTGAGCGAAACGGGCGTCGACACGAGCGTCAATGCGATCCGCGCGGGCTTCCTCGATTTCTTCGCCCGCAACGACCATCGTATCCTGCCGTCGAGCGCGCTCGTGCCGCGTCACGATCCGACGTTGATGTTCACCAATGCCGGCATGGTGCAGTTCAAGAGCGTGCTGACCGGCGCCGAGAAGCCCGCCTATCCGCGCGTCGCCACGGCGCAGAAATGCGTGCGCGCCGGCGGCAAGCACAACGATCTCGACAATGTCGGCTACACCGCGCGCCACCACACCTTCTTCGAGATGCTCGGCAATTTCTCCTTCGGCGATTATTTCAAGGAGCGCGCGATTGAGCTCGCCTGGCAACTCCTCACCAAGGATTTCGCGCTCGACAAGAAGCGCCTGCTCATCACCGTCTTCGCCGACGACGACGAGGCGGCGGCGCTGTGGAAGAAAATTGCGGGCTCCTCCGACGACAAGATCATCCGCATCGCGGGCTCGGATAATTTCTGGTCGATGGGCGATCTGGGTCCGTGCGGACCCTGCTCGGAGATCTTCTACGACCACGGCGCCAAGCTGAGAGGCGGCCCTCCGGGCAGCGCCGATGCCGACGGTGACCGCTTCGTCGAGATCTGGAATCTCGTCTTCATGCAATATGAGCAGCTTGCCGGCGGCAAACGCGTATCGCTGCCGCAACCTTCCATCGACACCGGCATGGGGCTTGAGCGCATCGCCGCGGTGCTGCAGGGTACGCACGACAATTACGAGATCGATCTATTCAAGGCGCTGATCGCGGCCTCGGTCTCGCTGACTGGCGTCCCGGCCAAGGGCGAGGCCAAGCCCAGCCACCGCGTCATCGCCGATCATTTGCGCGCGTCGGCCTTTCTCGTCGCCGACGGCGTGCTGCCGTCGAACGAGGGCAGGGGTTATGTGCTTCGCCGCATCATGCGCCGCGCCATGCGTCACGCCCAGCTCTTGGGCGCCGAGGAGCCGCTGCTCTATCGGCTCGTGCCCGCGCTTCTCACCGAGATGGGCCACGCTTATCCCGAGCTGGAGTGGGGCTCGAGCCTCATCGTCGAGACGCTGAAGCTCGAGGAGACCCGCTTCCGCGATACGCTGGAGCGGGGCTTGCGCCTGCTCGAAGAGGCGACGCAAGGGCTGAAGCGCGGTGACATGCTGTCCGGCGAGGTCGCCTTTAAGCTCTACGACACCTATGGCTTCCCCTTCGACCTCACCGAGGACGCGCTGAAGGCCCGCGGCATCGGCGTCGACACCAAGGGTTTCGCCGCCGCCATGGAGCGGCAACGCACCGAGGCGCGGAAGTCCTGGGCGGGCTCCGGCGAGGCCGCGACCGAGACCGTGTGGTTCGAGGTGAAAGAGGAGGTTGGGGTCACCGAGTTCCTCGGCTACGATGCCGAGAGCTCGTCCGGAGAGATCGTGGCGCTCGTCAGGGACGGCAAGCGCGTCAGCGAGCTTAAAGCCGGGGACCGCGGCGCGGTCATCGTCAATCAGACGCCGTTCTATGGCGAATCGGGTGGGCAGGTCGGCGACCGCGGATTGATCACGAGTTCCAGCGGCGCGCGGTTCAAGGTCGAGGACACGCAGAAGAAGCTTGGCGGCCTCTTCATCCATATGGGGGTGATTGAGACCGGCACGCTGAAACTGAATGAGGTGGTCGAGCTAGACGTCGATCATGCGCGCCGCACGGCGACGCGGGGCAATCACTCCGCCACCCACCTCCTGCATGAGGCGTTGCGCGAGGTGCTGGGCGAGCATGTGGCGCAGAAGGGCTCGCTGGTCGAGCCCGGCCGCCTCAGATTCGATTTCTCCCACCAGAAGCCCATGAGCCAAGCCGAGATCAAGGCGGTGGAGGACCTCGCCAACACCATGATCTTGCAGAACGAGCCCGTCAGCACGCATCTGATGCGTCCCGCCGAGGCGATCGAGCATGGCGCGCTTGCGCTGTTCGGCGAGAAATACGGCGAGGAGGTTCGCGTCGTCAGCATGGGGCACAGCCCCACCAGTCACAAAGCCCGCCACGCTTATTCTATCGAGCTGTGCGGCGGCACTCATGTGCGGCGCACCGGCGATATCGGCCTTCTCAAGATCGTCGGCGAGAGTGCGGTCGCGTCCGGCGTGCGCCGCATCGAGGCGCTGACCGGGGAGGGGGCAAGGGCCTATCTCTCCGCCCAGGAAGAGCGCGTGCGCGAGGCGGCGGAGCTGTTGAAGGTCGCGCCCGATGAGATGATTCAGCGCCTCGCCGCGATCATCGACGAGCGACGCAAGCTCGAGCGCCAGCTCGCCGACGCCAAGCGCGATCTCGCCCTCGGCGCCGGGGCTCCCGGCGACAGCGCTTCGGCGATCCGCGACCTCGGGCCCGTCAAGCTCTTCGCCCGCAGCCTGCAAGGCGTGGCGCCTAAGGATCTGCGCGGCCTCGTCGATGACGCCAAGCGGCAACTGGGCTCGGGCATCGTCGCCATTATCGGCGTGTCGGAAGAGGGCAAGGCCGGCCTCGTCGTCGGCGTCACCGACGATCTCATGGGCTCCTACAATGCCGTCGAGCTTGCCCGCGCCGGCGCCGAGGCGCTTGGCGGCAAGGGTGGCGGCGGACGCCCCGATCTCGCCCAAGCGGGAGGGCCGGACGGCGCGCGCGCCGATGCCGCCCTTGACGCCATTGCCGCGTTGATCGTGGCAGGCGGAGGCATTTCCGCCATGGGTCAAGCCGCCGCGAAGCAGCGCGGCGGACACGCCTGACCATGAGTTTCGTGACCGTCTGGCGCAGCTGGCGGCTGAAGGTTCACGACATCCTCGAAGTGGGCGGCGACGCCCATCCCGCCGGCCGCATCGTCAACGGCTTTCTCGTCGCGCTGATCATCGCCAACGGCATCGCCTTTACGGCGGAGACGGTCGATTCCGTCTATGCGCGCTGGGGACCGCAACTCGACGCCTTCAACACGTTCTCGGTGATGGTCTTCACCGTCGAATATGTGCTGCGGCTGTGGAGCTCGGTTGAGATTCCGCTGCTGCACCATCTGCCACATTGGCGCGCGCGGCTCAAATTCGCGATGCGGCCGATGATGATCATCGACCTGCTCGCCATTTTGCCTTGGTACATCCACGCGGTCGTGCCCATCGATCTCAGGGTGCTGCGGATGCTGCGGCTGTTCCGGCTGCTCAAGCTCGTGCGCTACTCCCCGGCGTTGCAAACGCTGAAACGAGTGGTGGCGCATGAATGGCGCGCACTGCTCGGCGCGCTTCTTTTGATGATGATACTGCTCTTGTTCGCGGCCACCATGATCTACTTCCTCGAGCGGGACGCGCAGCCCCAGAACTTCGGCAGCATCCCCACCTCGGCCTGGTGGGCGCTCGAGACCCTCACCACGGTCGGCTATGGCGATGTGACCCCCATCACGGCGCTCGGTAAGGTGTTCGGCGGCATCGTCATGCTGTTCGGCCTGTGCATGTTTGCTCTCCCCGTCGCCATCATCGCCACGGGTTTCAGTCAGGAGTCGGCGAGGCACGAATTCGTCGTGACCTGGAGCATGGTCGCGCGCGTGCCGCTGTTCAGCACCCTGGACGCTGCCGAGGTGGCCGAGGTCACCAAGCTGCTTTACACCAAGATGTTCAAGGCCGGCGCCTCGATCGTCACGGCCGGAGAGCCGGGCGGGGCGATGTATCTGATCGGCAGTGGCGAGGCCACGGTCTGCGTGGTGCCTGGACACCCGATCCATCTGCACGAGGGCGATTTCTTCGGCGAGATGGCGCTGCTCGAGCGGCGGCGTCATAAGCATGACGTCATCGCCGACACGCCCTGCCGGGTCTACGTGCTGGACAGCGAGGGCCTTGCGCGTCTCAGCCGCGGGCACCCCGAGATCGCCCAGCACATCAAGGCGGTGGCGCGGGAGCGCGTGCGAGAGAACGAGAAGAGCGCGCGGAGCCGTGCGCCGCGGACCACTCGCCACCGGAAGAAAGTGGACGAAGCGGAAGCGTAATCGACGCGCCAATTAGCCGTCGACTTACGCGGCGGCGCGGTCCGCCATGGCTTGGCGCATTCGCTCGTCGATCTTGTCGAGAAAGCCCGTGGTCGAAAGCCAGGCCTGCTCGGCGCCGACCAGCAGCGCCAGGTCCTTGGTCATGAAGCCCGCCTCGATGGTGCCGACCACCACCTCCTCCAGCGTCCTGGCGAAGCGCCCGAGCTCTGCATTGCCGTCGAGCTTGGCGCGATGCTTGAGCGCCCCGGTCCAGGCGAAGATCGAGGCCGTGGCATTGGTCGAGGTCGCCCGGCCCTGCTGGTGCTGCCGATAGTGGCGGGTGACGGTGCCGTGGGCGGCCTCGGCCAGGACCGTCTTGCCGTCCGACGTCATCAACACGCTGGTCATCAGCCCGAGCGAGCCGAAGCCTTGCGCCACCGTGTCGGACTGGACGTCGCCGTCATAGTTCTTGCAGGCCCAGACATAGCCGCCCGCCCATTTCAACGACGACGCCACCATGTCGTCGATCAGCCGATGCTCGTAAGTGAGCCCGCGGGCGGCGAACGCCTCGCGGAACTCCGCGGCGAACAATTCGGCGAAGATGTCCTTGAAGCGCCCGTCATAAGCCTTGAGGATGGTGTTCTTGGTCGAGAGATAGACCGGCATGTTGCGGGCGAGCGCGTAGTTGAAGGTCGCCCGCGCGAAGTCGCGAATCGAATCGTCGAGATTGAACATGGCGAGCGCCACGCCGCTGCCCTTGAAGTCGTGCACCTCGTGCTCGATACGCGTGCCGTCCTCGCCGAGGAAGCTGATGGTGAGCTTGCCCTTGCCGGGCACACGGAAATCGGTGGCGCGGTAGACGTCGCCATAAGCGTGACGGCCGATGACGATGGGCTTGGTCCAGCCGGGGACGAGACGCGGCACGTTCCGGCAGATGATCGGTTCGCGGAAGATGACCCCGCCCAAGATGTTGCGGATGGTGCCGTTCGGCGATTTCCACATCTGCTTCAGGCCGAACTCCGCCACCCGCGCCTCGTCGGGGGTGATGGTCGCGCATTTGACGCCGACCCCGGCCTCCTTGATGGCATATGCGGAGTCGATCGTGACCTGGTCGTTGGTCAAGTCGCGGTTCTCGATCGAGAGGTCGAATGTGCGGAGCTCGAGGTCGAGATAGGGCCGGATCAGCTTCTCCTTGATCAGCTGCCAGATCACTCGCGTCATCTCGTCCCCGTCGAGGTCGATGACGGGGTTGTTCACCTTGATCTTGTTCAACGGAGGTCTCCGGGAGGGGATCTCGATCGGCGCTTGCCCTTGCTGCCGCCCGCCATTGCGGCCAAGCGCAGCCTATAGCATCGTGTTTGTCATGACAAAAGCAAGCGCTGAAAGCTCGCGCGCACGCGTGAAGAAGGCTGAAGAAACCTCGGGAAGCACTGGCAGGCGCACGCGCCAAAGTGCCAAGGCGTTGGCGCCCGCGATCATTCTTGTAGAACCGCAGCTTGGCGAGAATATCGGCTTCGCCGCCCGTGCCATGGCCAATTTCGGCCTCGCCGAGCTCCGCCTTGTCGCGCCCCGCGACGGCTGGCCGAACGAGAAGGCAACTTCTGCCGCGGCCGGGGCGGCCAGCGTCGTCAATCGCGCGTCGCTCTTTGCGACCCTCGATCCGGCCATTGGCGACCTCAATTTCCTGCTTGCCACCACCGCCCGGCCGCGGGGCATGGTTAAGCACGTGCTGACGCCGGAAAGCGCGGCCAGGGAGCTCGCCGCGAGGGGAGCGAGGGGCGAGCGCACCGGCGTGCTGTTCGGTCCGGAGCGGAGCGGCCTCGACAACGACGTGCTCGCCCTTGCCGACGCCGTCATCACCGCCCCGGTCGATCCGTCCTTCGCCTCGTTGAGCCTGCCTCAGGCCGTGCTGCTCGTCGGTTATGAATGGCTCAAGGCGCAGGAACCGAAGCCGCCGCTCGGGCGCGCCACGCAATATGACGGCCCTGCGGCAGAGGGGCTTCCTTGCGGCGATGCGCGGCCGGCAACCCGTGCCGAGTTGCTTGCTCTGTTCGAGCATCTCGAAACCGAGCTCGACCGGTCGGGCTTCCTGCGCCCGCCTGAGAAGCGTCCGACCATGGTGCGCGCCATCCGCAACATGTTCCATCGCATGGGCGCGACCGATCAGGACGTACGCACTTGGCGGGGCATCGTCGCCTCGCTCACGAGACCCAAGCGCCCAGGGTCTTGAGGAGTCATAGTTCGGCCCCGTTTCTGCTATTGCGATGACCCCCAAGGATGGATAGCTTCCGGGCTCCGCTGGGAGAGGGATAATTGGATGCGAGTTGCGTGGATTCAGTCCTGTGGCGTCATGGTTGCGGCTGCGCTGGCGCTCCTGGTGGCAGCGCCGCTGCGCGCTGCGGACCAGGCCGGGGCCAGGACCGCTGCCGAGGAGCTCGGCAGCCGCACCAAGACGCCTGAAGCACCGGCAGGCGCCCCTAAGGGGCTCAGCGACAGCGCCGTGCGCGTGATGTCGACCTTTGCCCTATCGATCCTTCCGGATCAGATCCCCGATGGCACCGGCGGCAAGATGAAGCTCGATAAATCGGACCCGAATAAATACCTCATCCCGCTCGACGACGCGCGCGGCGTGATCAAGGTCGCCACCCGTTCGGCCTATGCCGAGGCGTGCAATCTGCCGGAGTTGGAGAAGGCCAATTTCGATGCGCTGATGCGGAACGAGCAGGCGCGTCTCGTCTGGAGCATGGAACAGATGCTGTTCATCCAGGCCCTGCATACTTTTGCCACCTCCTATTTTGCCGGCAACGTCAAGATCACCGAGCAACCCGACGACACGGCCGCAGCCAAGGACGCCCCGGCGGCAACCAAGGATGCCCCGGCGCAGGCGAAAGCCGCCGCCGCCGCAGCCAAGCCTGGCGCGCCGGTGCAGACCATTACGGGCAAGAAGCTCCTTTGCGCGCCTGAGCAAAAGGAGAAGGTGACCCAGGCGATTGGCGCCTACGTTGCGGCGGCGGCTCCACCCGTGGTTCCCGCCGCGCCTCAGGCCGCAGCCCCGGCGGCGGCTCCGATCCCGGCCCCGGCCGCGCCTCAAGCTGGTACGCCCGCCCCAGTGCCCGGCGGCGCCAATTGACACTTTCCAAGCATTGCGTGTAACACAGCGCGGGCGGCGCTTTGGCTGGCGACGGATTGAAGCGCGCGAAGGCGAGGTCCGAGTCGGCCATTGCCCTCATCGCAAAAAGGTAAAGAGAGCTGGCGCGGACGATGCCGCGAGCAGTTCGTATTCGGCTTTGGAGCTCTAGATGACGAAACGTATTAACGCGAAGCACAAGATCGATCGCCGGCTCGGCGAGAATATTTGGGGGCGGCCGAAAAGCCCTTACAACAAGCGTGAATATGGGCCTGGCGAGCATGGCCAGCGCCGGCGCGGCAAGCTCTCCGACTATGGCCAGCAGCTTCGCGCCAAGCAGAAGCTCAAAGGCTATTACGGCAACATCACCGAAAAGCAGTTCAAGGCGATCTATCGCGAGGCGGCGCGGCTGAAGGGCGACACTAGCGAATCCTTGATCGGCCTGCTCGAGCGGCGCCTCGACGCCATCGTCTACCGCGCGAAATTCGTGCCGACGGTGTTTGCCGCGCGCCAGTTCGTGAGCCACGGCCATGTGCGGGTCAACGGCCGCCGCGTGAATATTCCGAGCTTCCGCTGCCGTGAGGGCGACGTGATCGAGGTGCGCGACAAGGCCAAGGATGCCGGCATGGTGCTTGAATCGGCCCAGAGCCCTGAGCGGGACGTGCCCGACTATCTCGAGGTCGACCACTCCAAGATGACGGCGAAATTCTTGCGCTCGCCGACATTGTCGGATGTGCCCTATCCGGTGATGATGGAGCCGAATCTCGTCATCGAGTTCTACTCGCGCTAATCGTCATTCCTCATGTTGAGGGCAGCCAAGGGCGGCGTCTCGAAGCATGAGGCCTCACCCTTCGAGACGGCGCTGACCGTGCCTCCTCAGGGTAAGGAGAGGGGCTTTAGCCGCCCACGATCAGCGCGACCCCCGCAACCATCATCAGAACGCCAAGCGGGACACGTAGACGCATCCCCTGGGGCACGAGCTTTTCCAAGAGCACGAACACGCTTAGCCCCGCGATCCAGATCAAATTCATCACGCCGCCCACGAACAGAAGCAGCATCAGGGCGAAGCAGCAGCCCACGCAATAGACGCCATGGTCAAGTCCCATGCGCCAGGCGCCTGCAACCCCTCCGCGCCAATGGGCGGCGAGGAACCCGGCAGGCGACCGGCAATGGGCGAGACAGCTCTCCTTCAAAGGCGTGAGCTGATAGAGGCCTGCGGCGATGAGGACGGCGCCCGCGGCCACGCCGCTCCGCAGCACCATCATCGCCGACATCGCTCCGGAATGCTCCAGCGCCCATTGAGCGGTCACGGCGAAGGCGCTGAAAAGAATCCACAAAGAGAGGTAGCCGGCGGCAAAGGCGGGGATGCATGCGGCGGCGTTCCGAAGCTGTCCCTTGCGCTCGGACTGCCGCACCACGCGCCCGTAGAGCAGCACCATCGGCGAGGCTGCGGGCAGCATCATCGCCACCATCATGACGGCCCACATGCAAAAGGCGATGAGCCAATAGGCCCAATTCCAGAGCCCGCTTTGCGCCGGCGCGCCCGCGGGCAACAGCCATCCGCTCATAGCGAACGGATCCATGCCGGTGCCCGCGCCTGCCAGCAGCGCGAGCCAGGCAAGCAGCGTCAGCGCGATGAGGGCGGCAATGACGATCGCGTCGTCGCGATTGAGAAACGCCTCGAGCGCGGCCTCCGGCATCACCTTCAGCGCACGATGCCGTTCTGGCAAAGATGGAGAGAGGCAAACTGGCCATACGAGTCGGCGAGCTCGAAGCTGACCGGGCCGCTCGTTTTCGACCAGCCGCGGCCGATTTCGGCCACCGCGAATTCGAAGCCGTTTGGTTGCTCGATGCGGACGCGGTGCTCCTCGCCGCTCACTGGGTTCAGGATCGGCGCACCGCGCGTCTCGACTACGCCCTCGATATGCGCCTTGGCGATGCGCGCCTCGATATCGACCTCGAAGTCGATCTCGGCGACGATCGGATTATGCATCATCTCGCAGGTCATCGCGAAAATCTGGAAGATCGTGGCGCCGGGCTCGGTATCCTCGCCGCGCAGGATGCGGAGCAGAGCCTCGCGCTGTTCCGGCGTCGCGCGCTTATCGACGACGTAGATGCACTCGCCCTTGCCTTCATGAATGGGGCCGGGCCAGCGAAAGATGCCGGCGCCTTTCAGCCCGTCGAGCCGGGTCGTCCCGTGAAATCCCTCACCGATCTCGAATACCGAGAGGCCGTGGCAATGACCATGGGTGGGCAGGGCATTGAACTGGCAGGGGCAGCCATAAGAGCAGTTGCAGTTGCCGAATTCGCGGCTCTTGATTTCCCAATCGGTCATCGGGGACCTCCTCAGACGTCGGTTGAAGGTCCAGTGTAACCGACCTATGGCGGAGTTATTGTGGCAGGGCGTGGATCCTCGTGCTGAGGAGCCGCCGACAACGGCGTCTCGAAGCATGAGGCCTCGCCCTTCGAGACGGCGCGGTCCCCGCGCCTCCTCCTGGTGAGAGTTAAGCAGAGCGCTACGCCGTCAGGGTCTGCGCGTTATGCGCGATCCCCTTCTCGCTCAGCAATTCCTGCAGCTCGCCCGCCTGGAACATCTCCCGCACGATATCGCAGCCGCCAATGAACTCGCCCTTGACGTAAAGCTGCGGGATCGTCGGCCAGTTGGAGAAGGCCTTGATGCCGTCGCGCACGCTCATGTCCTCGAGGACGTTGATGTCTTTGAAGTCGACGCCGAGATGGTTCAGGATCTGCGCGACCTGCATGGAGAAGCCGCATTGCGGCATCTGCTTGCTGCCCTTCATGAACAGCACGACGTCGTTGCCGGCGACCTGCTTCCTAATCCAGTCCTGAACGTCTTGCTGGCTCGTCATGTCGATCTCCTTATGAAGGCGCTGATGTCTTGAGCGCGAGCGCGTGCAGCGCGCCGCCCATTTGGCCCTTGAGGGCATCATAGACCATCTGATGCTGCTGCAACCGTGTCTTGCCGCGAAACGCCTCCGACACGACGGTCGCCGCATAATGATCGCCGTCGCCGGCAAGATCGTCGATGCTGACCTGCGCGTCGGGAAAACCCGCCTTGATCAGTTGCTCGATCTCGTGCGCCGCCATGGCCATGGATAGTCTCCTTTCATCCGTCGCGGGATCTTAGCTGCCGCCCATGAAGTCCGGCAACCAGCGCTGATGGGTGCTGCGCAGGGCGGCAAGCGAAAGTGGCGCTTCGCCTGGAAGCTTCAAGGCATCTCCTGTCGCCTTTCCGACAGTGCGGGCAGGAATTGCCGCCTCGGCGGCCTCTTGCAAGATGCGTGCGACGTCTTGCGGGACGACCGCCGCGACATAACGCCCTTGATCCTCGCCGAACCAGATCGCGTGCGCCGACAGCCCTTCGGGGGCCGGATCGAGCTTGACGCCGAGCCCCCCGGCAAGCGCCATCTCCGCCACCGTCACCAATAGTCCGCCGTCTGAGACATCGTGCACCGCGGAGACGCGTGCCCCGCGGATCAAGCCCCTGACGAAGTCGCCGGTGCGGCGCTCGGCGGCGAGATCGACGGGCGGCGGGGCGCCCTGGTTACGGCTGGTGGCGAGCTCCTGATAGAGCGATTGGCCGAGATGCCCGTTCTCGCGCCCGAGCAGGATCAACACATCGCCGTCGCGCCGCAACGCGATCTTCGCCATCCGGGTGATGTCCGGGATCAGCCCGATGCCGCCCACGGCCGGCGTTGGCGGGATGGCGACGCCGTTCGTCTCGTTATAGAGCGACACATTGCCGGAGACGACGGGGAAGGAAAGCGCGCCACATGCCTCTGCCATGCCTTCGATCGCTTCGACGAACTCGCCCATCACCTCCGGCCGTTCCGGATTGCCGAAATTCAGGCAGTCGGTGATGGCGAGCGGGTCGGCGCCGGTCGCGGTCAGATTGCGCCAGCATTCGGCGACGGCCTGCTTGGCGCCTTCGCGGGCGTCCGCCGCGCAATAGCGGGGCGTCACGTCGCAAGACATGGCGAGGCCCTTTTGCGTGCCATGCACGCGCACGACGCCCGCGTCGCCGCCCGGCCGCTGCACCGTGTCGGTCATGACCATGTGATCATATTGCTGCCAGATCCAGGCCCGCGAGCAGAGATGCGGCGACCCCATCATGGCCTCGAGCGCGGCCGTCAGGCTGTTCGGGGCAGGGACGCCCTCTGGGGCGATCAGCGCTGGCGTAGGCTTCGGCGTCCAGGGGCGGGTATATTGCGGCGCCGCGTGCGCCAGCGCCGAGAGTGGAATATCGGCCTGGATGGCGCCGCCATGGCTGACCACGAGCCGGCCGGTATCCGTGGTGCGGCCGACAACCGCGAAGTCGAGCTCCCATTTCTGGAACACGCGGCGGGCGGCGGCCTCGGCGCCGGGCTTCAGCACCATAAGCATGCGCTCCTGGCTCTCCGACAGCATCATCTCGTAAGCCGTCATGCCCTCCTCGCGGGTGGGGATCTGGTCGAGATCGAGCACGATGCCGACGCCGCCTTTGTCGGCCATCTCGACGGAGGAGGAGGTGAGACCCGCGGCCCCCATATCCTGGATGGCGACGATCGCGTCCTCCTGCATCAGCTCCAGGCAGGCCTCGAGCAGGAGCTTCTCGGTGAAGGGATCCCCGACCTGCACGGTGGGCCGCTTCTCGGCCGAGGCCTCGTCGAACTCGGCGGAGGCCATGGTGGCGCCGTGAATACCGTCGCGGCCGGTCTTGGAGCCGACATAGACCACGGGCAGGCCAACGCCCTTCGCCGCCGATTTGAAGATGCGGCTCGCGTCGACGAGGCCCACGGTCATGGCATTGACCAGGATGTTATCGTTGTAGCGGGAATCGAAATTCGTCTCGCCGCCGATCGTCGGCACTCCCATGCAATTGCCGTAGTCGCCGATGCCCGAGACCACGCCCGCGACGAGATGGCGGGTCTTGGCATGGCCCGGCGCGCCGAAGCGGAGCGCATTCATGTTGGCGACGGGCCGCGCGCCCATGGTGAACACGTCGCGCATGATGCCGCCGACTCCGGTCGCCGCACCCTGATAGGGCTCGATATAGGAGGGGTGGTTGTGGCTCTCCATCTTGAACACGGCGGCCTGGCCGTCGCCGAGATCGACCACGCCCGCATTCTCGCCCGGGCCCTGGATGACTCGCGGGCCTTCGGTCGGCAGTTTGCGCAGCCAGACGCGGGAGGATTTGTAGGAGCAGTGCTCCGACCACATCACCGAGAAGATGCCGAGCTCGGTGAGGGAAGGCTCCCGGCCGAGCGCTTCCCTCAGCACCCGATATTCCTCAGCGCTCAGGCCATGCTCGGCGACGAGGTCCGGCGTTATTGCGGGCTTGGCTTGGGCCATGCGGGAGGGGCGAATCGTTGCATGCGGCGGGACCAATGACGAGCTTATAGCGGGCGCCTCAGCAGGAGTCCCCGGCCATCCCTCTTCTGTCATGCCCGGATTCGATCCGGGCATCCATTCCGTGACCTCTCGGCGTGCAGAAGCACTAGTGGAATGGATTGCCGGGTCAAGCCCGGCAATGACGAAACCCACTAGGCGGCAATGCTTTCCACCAGGCTCTTGAACATCTTGGTTCCGTCCGTGCCGCCAAGGGCCGGATCGGCCAGGCGTTCCGGATGCGGCATTAGGCCAAGCACGGTGCCCGTCTCGTTGTAGATGCCGGCGATGTTGTTGCGCGAGCCATTCGGGTTTGCTTCCGGCGTGATCTGGCCTTCACCGTCGCAATAGCGGAAGGCGACGCGGCCTTCGCCTTCGAGACCGCGAAGCGTCTCGTCGTCGGCGAAATAGCTCCCGTCCTTATGGGCGATGGGGAAGGTGACCACCTCGCCCTTGGCGTAGCCCCGCGTGTAAAGCGTGTCTTCACGCTCCACGCGCAACCGCACGTCCTTGCATATGAACTTGAGGGTGGCATTGCGCATCAGCACGCCGGGCAGGAGCCGCGCCTCGGTCAGCACCTGGAAGCCGTTGCAGATGCCAAGCACCGGGGTTCCCGCGCGCGCCCGCTTGACGACCTCGCGCATGACGGGCGAATGCGCCGCCATGGCGCCGGAGCGGAGATAATCTCCATAGGAGAAGCCTCCCGGCAGCACGATCAGGTCGCTGTTCGGGAGCTCCGCATCGCCATGCCAGACCATCGCCGGCTGCGTCCCGGTCGCCGCTTCGAGCGCCACCGCGGCGTCACGGTCGCAATTCGATCCCGGAAAGACGATGACGCTCGCTTTCATGCCGCGCTCTCTTTTCCCTGCCCTGAAAGGGGAGGGGTGGACCACCGCAGGTGGTCCGGGGAGGGGTCGACGCTCGGGACTCCCACCCGGACAGCTCCGCTGTCCGACCTCCCCCTTTCAGGGGGAGGGATTGGCGCCTCAAGCAGCCTCGAGCTCATAGGCGTAATTCTCGATGATGGTGTTGGCGAGCAGCTCCTTGCACATGCGCTCGACCTCGGCGCGGGCTTCAGCAGGATCGCTCGCGGCCACCTCGACCTCGATATATTTGCCCTGGCGCACATTGCCGGCAGAGCCGAAGCCAAGCGCGTGCAGGGCGCCTTCGATCGCCTTGCCTTGCGGATCGAGGACGCCCGTCTTCAAGGTGATGGTGATGCGCGCCTTCAAGGAGAAGTCCTATTTCGAGCGCACGAGCACGGGGCCGGTCTTCGCCCGCATCGGGTTGTCGACATGCAGCCCGAGCCGGCGGGCCACCTCCTGATAGGCCTCGACCAATCCGCCGAGATCGCGGCGGAAGCGGTCCTTGTCGAGCTTGTTCTGCGTCTCGACGTCCCATAGCCGGCAGCAATCCGGCGAGATCTCGTCGGCGAGCACGATGCGCATCTGGTCATTCTCCCAGAGCCTGCCGAACTCGCATTTGAAATCCACGAGCCTGATGCCGACGCCGAGGAACAGGCCGGAAAGGAAGTCGTTGATGCGGAGCGCGAGCGACATGATGTCGTCCATCTCTTGCGGGCTCGCCCAGCCGAAGGCGGTAATGTGCTCCTCGGTGACCAAGGGGTCCTCGAGCTTGTCCGACTTGTAATAGAACTCGACGATCGAGCGGGGCAGCGCTGTGCCCTCGTCGATGCCGAGCCGAGTCGCGAGCGACCCCGCCGCCACGTTGCGAATGACCACCTCGAGCGGGATGATCTCGACCTCGCGGATCAGCTGCTCGCGCATGTTGAGCCGCTTGATGAAATGGGTCGGCACGCCGATCTCGCCGAGCTTCTGATAAAGGAACTCGCAGATGCGGTTATTGAGGACGCCCTTGCCCTCGATCTTGTCGTGCTTCTTGTTGTTGAAGGCGGTGGCGTCGTCCTTGAAATGCTGGACGAGCGTTCCGGGCTCCGGACCTTCATAGAGAATCTTGGCCTTGCCTTCATAGACGCGGCGACGCCGGTTCATGTTACGTTCCTCTCGCTTAGCAGCTGTTTCGAGCTAACAACACCACCGATGCACGGAAGGCACCGCCTAGACCGCGCTTACCGCCACTCGCCATTCGCCATTCGCGGGAATCAACCAAATGGTCTGTCGCGAACCTTAACGTAAGGGGTGGGGAGTGACAACGCCGCTTGGCGCCTTCACGGGGCTTTCCGGGATTTGTTTGATTTTCGGCCCCTGGAGCGTTATCCCTTCGCCCAAGGAGATGCAGAAATTTCCTTTATTTCTGGGTTTTTTGCGGCGCTCGGCGCTCAACAGGAGATGTGTGGCAGATGACCACTTTTGAAGAGCGGGAGAAGGGCTTCGAGCGGAAGTTCGTCCATGACGAGGAGCTTAAGTTCAAGGCAACGGCGCGACGGAACAGGATGCTCGGTCTCTGGGCAGCGGAGAGGCTGGGGCTCGCGGGCGACGCCGCCCAAGCCTATGCCCGCGAGGTGATCAAGGCCGATCTCGCGGAACCAGGCGACGAGGACGTCTTCCGCAAGCTTCGGACCGATTTCGACGCTAAAGGCGTCATCGACTCCGACCACCAGATCCGCCGCACGATGAGCGAGATGATGAGCCAGGCGGTGGCTCAGATCGAAGCCGAAGGCAAAGCCTAAAGGCGCATGCGCGAGGATCGTTTCCGCAAGGCCGCGCGTGAGGGGCGCACGCTCCTCAATGCCTGGCTCACCCTCAACTCACCCTTCCTCATCGAGCTGATCGGGGAGGCTGGCTGGGACTGTCTCACCATCGACCAGCAGCACGGCCTCGGCGGCAATGAGACGCTGCTTCAGTGCCTCACCGCGGCGCGCGCGGCCGGCCTGCCGGCCATCGTGCGCGTGGCGGAGAACGACCCTGGCCTGATCGGCCGGGCGCTCGACGCCGGCGCCCAAGGCATCATGTGTCCCCTGATCGACAGCGTTCAGGATGCGGAGGCCTTCGTTAGGGCGGTCAAGTTTCCGCCTCGCGGGCTGCGGAGCTGGGGTCCATATCGCGCGCGCCTCGATCATGAAGGGGACTACTTCACCACGGCGAACGATTGGACCATCGCCTGTCCACAGATCGAGACCAAGGGCGCGCTCGATCAGCTAGAGGAGATCTTGGCGCTTCCCGGCGTGGACATGGTCTGCTTCGGCCCGAACGATCTCTCCGTGGCGCTGACCGGACGCCTCGACATCTGGGCGCCTGAGGTCCGGGAGGCCATGACTCTGGTTCTCAGCAAATGCCGCGAAATGTCTGTCATGAGTTTGATTTTTGCCAATGACGTTGACTACGCCAAGCCTCTGATTGCTGGGGGCTGGAACGTCGTGGCGGTCGGCACCGACGCAGGCTGGTTTTCCAAGGCCGCCGCCGATGTAAAGCGCGAGGCCAACGCCAAGGCGTGACGGTGGGCTTCGCCTGTGCCAAGATGACGGGACAGGGGGCTCTTATATGCACGCTTTAGCAAGACTGCTCGTCGCTGCCGTTGTGCTCGCTTTGAGCGCCGGCGCCGCGTTCACCGCCACGGGCGAGACCAAGACCGATGTCGCGCTCAGGGCCCAGCCCGCGGCGCAAAGCGAGGTCCTCCTCAACATCCCGTCAGGGGCTTCGGTGAGCGTAGGCCGCTGCTCGCACGGCTGGTGCGGGGTGACCTGGAACAGCTATGGCGGCTTTGCGCGGGAGAGCGGCCTCGTGCTGCACCAGGAGGCGACCTCAACCGGCCGGCCGGCGATCCCGGTCTTTCCGCCCTATCCGTACCGCGCCGGTCATTACCCGACGGTGGACGACTATTACGATCTGCCGCCCTACGCCGACATCAACCCGGCCTTCTACAGCAGGCGCTACTTCCTCACCCTCCGGGAGCGCTATCGGTACCGCTACGTGCCCCACGTCTTTCACGGGTCTGAGGACGCCTACGCGAAATAGTCGCAGTTCAAGGCCAAATCGGCGTCACAAACATTCGTTTCATCCCCTTGGCGCCAATGAACTCCCGGCGCCAAGGAGGTTGTGTCATGTGGCATTCGTTTAAGATCATGGCCGGGGCTAGCGTGCTTGCCGGCGTCTGCATGTTAGGCGCCTGGGCCACACCTGCGGCGGCGGCGAGGCAGGTCGGCCTGCGCAGCGTCCCCCATGGCGAGGTCCGCCTGGCGCCATATTGGCGGTGGGCCAACGGTTGCAGGGGCGGCCGCTACTATCGCTATCTCGGTGGCTGGGGATGCGACTACTATGCCTATTCGGGCTATCCCCGCCCGAGGCGCTGAGAGGTGAGCGAAATGGTCATGCGACGGGTGCCGATGATCGGGTTTGGTGCGAGCCTGGTCGCTGCATCGGCGCTCATTACTCTGGCGCAGCCGACACTCGCCAAGGCGTCGCTTGACCGAACGCGAGTGCCGAAGGGCTGGTACCGCTTGGGCGGCAACGCCCAGAACCATTGCGGCCAGCGCAGCTTCTCGATCAGCGTCGGCAACCCGGCCTTCAAGAACGACATCGTCTATTGGCCAGACCCTTGCGGCTGATGCTGCCGGTCAGCTAGCGCCCGACCTTCTTCCTGCCGGGGACCTTGCCGAACACGCGCTCGAAGATCGTGTCGACGTGCTTGGTATGATAGGCGAGGTCGAACTGGGCCAGCAGCGTCTCGGCGGAGAGCGCCTTCATGACCTCCGCGTCGGCGAGCAGCTCCGTCAAGAAATCACTTCCCTTCTCCCAGACCTTCATGGCGTTCCGCTGCACAAGGCCGTAGGCCTGTTCGCGCGAGACGCCAGCCTGAATCAGCGCGAGCAAGACGCGTTGGGAGTGAATGAGACCGCCAAGTCGGTTGAGATTGGCCTGCATCCGTTCGGGGTAAACCACGAGCCCCTTGATGATGCCGGCGAGGCGGGCAAGCGCGAAATCGAGGGTGACGGTGGCGTCGGGGGCAATCACCCGCTCGACGGAGGAATGGGAGATGTCGCGCTCATGCCAGAGCGCCACGTCCTCGAGCGCCGGAAGGGCATAGCCGCGCACGACGCGGGCGAGCCCGGTGAGATTTTCCGAAAGCACGGGGTTCCGCTTGTGCGGCATGGCCGAGGAGCCCTTCTGGCCCTCGGTGAACTGTTCCTCCACCTCGAGCACCTCGGTCCGCTGCAAATGCCGGATCTCGGTCGCCAGCCGCTCGATTGAGCTCGCCACTACCGCAAGCGCGGCGAAATAGGCGGCATGGCGGTCGCGCGGGATGACTTGGGTCGAGATCGGCTCGGGCTTTAGCCCGAGTTTCTCCGCGACATAGGCTTCGACCCGCGGATCGACATGGGCGAACGTGCCGACCGCCCCGGAGATGGCGCAGGTCGCGACCTCTTCGCGCGCCACGACCAGCCGGGCGCGGGCGCGCGTGAACTCGGCATAGGCCGTGACGAGCTTCAACCCGAACGTGGTTGGCTCGGCATGGACGCCGTGACTGCGGCCAACCGTGAGGGTATATTTGTGCTCGAGCGCGCGCATCTTCAGCGCCGCGAGCAGATCGTCGACATCGGCAATGAGCAGATCGGCGGCCTTCACGAGCTGCAGGTTCAAGCAGGTGTCGAGCACGTCGGAGGAGGTCATCCCCTGATGCATGAAACGCGCGTCAGGCCCCACCTTCTCGGCAACGGCGGTGAGGAAGGCGATGACGTCGTGCTTCACCTCGGCTTCGATTTGATCGATCCGCGCGACGTCGAGATCAGCGTGCCGGCGCAGCGACTCCGCCGCCTGCTTCGGGATCAGGCCGAGCTGGGCCATGGCCTCGGCGGCGAGGATCTCGATCTCGAGCCAGATGCGGAACTTGGCCTCCGGCTCCCAAAGGCGAGCCATTTCTGGGCGGCTGTAGCGGGGGATCATGCTGAGAACAGAGTCCTTTCCTGCGATATGCAGGCAAACTCTGGTCTAGCAGAGCCCGCTTGCAGGCTCAAATCGCGGGCGAGCTTCAAGCCTCGATGGTGCGCGGTCCGCGCGGCCCAAACAGCGCGAGGTAAGCCGCGGCCGCCAGCGTCAGCCCCGCATAGGCTGGGCGCGGCGGGACCAGCATGAACAACACAAAGGAATAGAAGTCGCTGAGCGACGTCCAATAGAGGCCGGAGAATGACCAATCCAACTGATTGGGATAGGCGAAGGCGAGATAAAGGATCCGGAGCAGACCGCCGAAGCTGCAGAAGGCCACGATGAAGACGAACAGCGCGAACAGGAAGCGCACCACGAAGCCACGGCCCGAGGCGAATTGCTGTACCCACCAGGCGACAAGCGCGGCCAGGCCCCCGGCATAACCCACGATCTGCAAACTACGTTGGGTCTGCTCGTTCATCACGCTGTTCGGCTGCATATAGTCGCCGACCAGCACCGCCTTCATGCAAATCCCCATGACGACGGCGAAGGCGAGGGCAAGCAGGAAGCCCACCACGTTGTTGAGAGTTAATTTCTCCATCGCCGCCTCCCTCAAGGCATTTGCCCGCTGCGACTATGCAAGGGATTTGTCCGGGCCGCAATGAGGCGAGGAGCGTGACCTGGAGCGGCTTGCCGCATCGTCCGGTTTATGGTCCGATCCGGCCAGACTTGGCTCCAAGGAGGCGCGCTCAATGGCATTCGATGATTTGAAGGCGGAACTTGCTCTGCTCATCAACCAGATGGAGAACCAGCCGGAGGATGCGCATGAGCTTTATCAGCAGGTCCGCGAGAAGCTGAACGAGATGCGCGCCTTCGGCATGCCGCTTCCGTCCGACCTGGTCGAGCTCGAGAAGGAGCTCGAGGCCCAGTTCGCGCAAACCAAGCGCGAGGCCAAGAAGGACTAAGCGCAAGCTGACGATCAGCACAGCGATTGGTCATGCCCGGACTTGATCCGGCATCCATGCCGTTAGGTCTCAGCGTGCACAAGCGTCAGTGGAATGGATTGCCGGGTCAAGCCCGGCAATGACGTGCACCGAGGGCCCGACATCGCCTAACCAGCCGGCGGCGAGGGCAATGGGTCGATCTGCTCGTAGGTACCGTTCGACCAGCGATAGACGGCGTAAGGCGGCAGGTTGGGGTCGCCCTTCTCGTTGAATTTGAACTTGCCGATCACCGTGTCGAACTCGGTGTCGTTGAGCGCTTTGACGACCTCAGCGGATTCGGTCGACTTCGCCTTCTCCGCGGCCTGCTTCCAGGCCTGGACCGCCGCATAGGTGTAGAGCACATAGCCCTCAGGCTCGATGCCCTTGGCCTGGAAGCGCTTGACCACCTCGGCGGCGGCCGGGTTCTTGCGCGGATCGGGCGAGAAGGTCATCAGCGTGCCTTCGCCGGCCGGGCCGGTGATCGACCAGAACTCCTGGGTGATGAGCGCATCGCCGCCCATCAGGATGGTGTTCATGCCCTGGTCGCGCATCTGGCGGGTGATCAGCCCCGCCTCGGTGTGATAGCCGCCGAGGAACAGCACATCGACATTGGCCTGCTTGAGCTTGGAGACGAGCGCCGAATAATCCTTCTCGCCGGCGGTGTAGGCCTCGTACAGGACCTCCTGCTTGCCGGCGTCGTTCATTGCCTTCTTCGTCTCGTCGGCGAGGCCCTTGCCATAGGCCGTCTTGTCCTGGACGAAGGCGATATTCTTGTCGGCGAAATGGCTGGCAAGATATTTACCGGCGACGCTGCCCTGCTGGTCGTCGCGCCCGCACACCCGGTAGATGTTGGGACCGGCGCGGTCGTCGGTAAAGGTGGGGTTGGTGGAGGCGGGAGAGATCTGCACCATGTCGCTCTCGGCATAGACCTTCGACGCCGGGATCGAGGAGCCAGAGCAATAATGCCCGGCGACGAGCTTGACGCCGGCGCCGGTCATCTGGTTGGCGACCGCCACGGCCTGTTTCGGATCGCAAGCGTCGTCGCCGATCGAGAGGTCGAGCTTCTTACCGAGCACGCCACCGGCGGCGTTGATGTCCTCGACGGCCATCTCGCCGCCGTTCTTCATCTGCGCACCGAACGAGGCATATTGTCCGGTGACGGGCCCGACCACAGCGACCGGGATGGTCTTGTTGCCGTCACCCCCACCGCAGCTCGCCAGCGTGGCGGCCGCGGCCAACGCGATGAGCAACCCAGAAAATCGTTGCATTGTCACCTCCGTACAGGATCTGGTGCACAGTCTACGGCATTGGCAAAAAGCGCAAGCGCCAGCACGCGGCCTCAGGCCCGATCGCGCCAGGTGAGCGGGCTCGTGCGCTCATAGAGCCAGCGATATTGCGTGACCATCTGTGTCGTGCGGAACGCGCGGAAACCAAGGCACGCGGCGGCGAGCAGCACGGCATAGGTGACGAGATAATAGTAGGGCGACAAGAGCCTGCCGTCGAACAGGGCGTAATGGAAGAAGCGCACCGCGCCGGCGAGCAGCGCCATGTAGAAAAAGATCCGCCAGAACGGCTTCCAGCTCCGCGCGAGGCCACGGCCGGCAAGGAAGGCCGCGCCGCCGCCGAGGATGCAGGTCAGCACGAAAAACACCAAGGGGCTGTCGTCGGAGAGGAACGTCATCGCGCGGCCCCTAGCGGCTCCTTGCGGCGGCCGCCGTCGAGATAGGCGGTCTGCACCTCCTCGCTGCTCAACAGCTCGGCGCCGGTGCCGGAAAGCGTGATCCTGCCATTCACCATGACATAGCCGCGATGGGCGAGCCGGAGCGCGTGATAGGCGTTCTGCTCGACGATGAAGACCGGCAGGCCATGCTGGCTGTTCAGCGCCTTGATCACCTCGAAGATCTGCTTGACGATGAGGGGCGCGAGGCCGAGCGACGGTTCGTCCAGCAGCAACAGCTTCGGCCGTCCCATCAGCGCGCGAGCGATGGCGAGCATCTGCTGCTCGCCGCCCGATAGCGTGCCGGCGCGCTGCAGGCGACGGGCCTTCAGCACCGGGAACAGCGTGCAGACCTTGTCGAGGTCCTGGTCGAACAAATCGGGGGCGTTGGCGATGATGGCGCCCATTTGCAAATTCTCGAGCACGGTCATGCGCGGGAAGATGCGCCGTCCCTCCGGCGACTGGGCGATGCCAAGCCAGGCAATGGCGTGGGTCGGGAACTGGGTGATGTTCCGGCCTTGGAAAATGATGCTGCCTTCGCTGGCGCGGGGCCGGCCGAAGATCGTCATCATCAAGGTGGTTTTGCCCGCGCCGTTGGCGCCGATCAGCGCCACGATCTCGCGCGGGTAGATCTCGAGGCTCACACCATGCAGCACCGGAAGCACGCCGTAGCGCGCGGTCACCTTCTTGAGCTCGAGCACGGGCTCGCTCATATGAGGACCTCGCGCGCGACATGATCGAGTTCCTCGTCGGGCACGCCGAGATAGGCGGCGATGACCTGCGGGTCGTTGCGCACCTCCTCCGCCGTGCCGTCGGCGATGGTCTTGCCGTAGTCGAGCACCACGATGTGGTCCGAGATGCGCATCACCACGCTCATGTCGTGCTCGATGAGGAGAAGCGCGATGCCTTCCTGCTCGCGGATCGAGTGAAGCAGCTCGTTCAGTCCCTCGCTCTCCCGCGCGTTCAGTCCCGCCGCGGGCTCGTCGAGGCACAACAGCAAAGGCCGCGTGCACATGGCGCGCGCGATCTCGAGCTTCCGCTGCTCGCCATAGGGAAGCTCGGACGCCGCCACATCGGCGCGCGCCGTGAGGTTGACGCGGTCGAGCCACTCCCGCGCATAGTCGACGGCCTGCCGCTCCATGCGGTTGAAGGCACCGAACCCCAAGATGCTGGCGAGCGGAAAGCGCGAGGCGCTGACGAGCGCCTTGTGCTGCGCCACCATCAGATTCTCGAGCACCGTCATGCCGCCGAACAGCCTGATATTCTGGAAGGTGCGGGCGACGCGAGCCTCGGCATTGATGTCATGGTCGTCGAGCCGCTCCAAGCGGAAGCTCTGACCATCGGGATGGTCAAGCTTGAGCGTCCCTTCGGTCGGCTTGTAGAAGCCGGTAATGCAGTTGAACACCGTGGTCTTGCCAGCGCCGTTTGGCCCGATCAGGGCGGTGATTTCGTGCCGTCCCACCTCGAAGGACACGTCGTCAACGGCGACGAGGCCGCCGAAGCGCATGGTGAGGTGCTCGACCGTGAGCAGCGGGTCTTTTTGCCAGGGCCTCATGCGCCGGCTTCCTTGACGAGGCGGCCGCTCGCGGCCTGCCGGTCGTTGAGCAGAATCGAGGGCTCGCGCGATGAGATGATCCCGCGCGGTCGCCACAGCATGATCCCCACCATGGCGATGCCGAACAACAGCACGCGGTATTGCGAGGGATCGAAGTCTTGGCCGAACACGACCTGGAGCCACTCCATGTTCCGCAGCAACTCGAAGCCGCCGATCATGACCATGGCCGCCAGGACGACGCCGATCTGGCTGCCCATGCCGCCCAGCACGACGATGGCGAGGATTATGGCGGATTCCATGAAGGTGAAGGATTCCGGGCTGATGAAGCCTTGCCGGGTGGCGAAGAAGCTGCCGGCGAAGCCACCGAACAAGGCGCCGGTGGCGAAGGCGGTGAGCTTGGCCACGGTGGTGTTGATGCCGAGCGAGCGGCAGGCGATCTCATCCTCGCGCATCGCTTCCCAGGCGCGTCCGATCGGCAGACGCCGCAAGCGCAAGGTCACGAGACTGGTGATGAGGGCGAGCCCGAGGATAACGTAATAGAGAAAGATGATGGCGTGCAGCGGGTCGTAGCGCAGCCCAAAGAAGCTCGCGAAGGTGTGGGCGCCGTTCGCCGAGAAGGGCAGACCGAAAAACGTGGGTTTGGGAATGTCGGAGATGCCGTTCGGTCCGTTGGTCACGGCCGTCCAGTTCAACAGCACGATGCGAACGATCTCGCCGAAGGCGAGCGTCACGATGGCGAGATAGTCGCCTCGGAGCCGAAGCACTGGGAAACCGAGCACGACCCCCCACAGCGCGGCGAGCATGCCGGCAAGCGGCAGGCAGATCCAAAAGCCCAAGCCGAAATGCGCGGCGAGCAGCGCGAAGGTATAGGCGCCGACCGCATAGAAGGCGACGTAGCCAAGATCGAGCAGGCCGGCCAAGCCCACCACGATGTTGAGCCCGAAGCCCAGCATCACATAGGTCAGGACGAGGATTGAAAGGTCGAACAAATAGCGGAGCGGAAGCCCGAGATGGAGCGTCCTGTCGAAGGTGAAGGCGATAATTGGAAACAGCACGGCTGCAGCGAGCAGAAGCACCCCGCCATAATGCTTGCCGTAGTGACTGACGGAGGGGATGGGCCAGGCCGGGCGCCAAGGGAGCCGCGGCAGCCGGTAGCTACGGTTCCACCAGAAGAGATTGAGCAGCAGCCTGCCGAGAAAGACGCCTCCCACCGCCACGGCGAGCAGCATGGGCCGGGGCAGCAACGCCAGCCCGCGCGGGGTGTCGACGGTCTTCACGCCGAGCGTCAGGCAGAACAGGGCGAAGGCGATATAGGCCGCGATGATCGCGTCGGCGAGCGCGGCCTGAAGGTGGCGGCTCGGCGATTTGACCGGCTCGCTCAAGGCCTAGACCTTTTCGACTTCTGGCCGGCCGAGCAGGCCCGACGGGAAGAAGATGAGCACGATGGCGAGCATCGAGAACGCCGCGACGTCCTTATATTCGATGGTGAAATAGGCCGACCAAAAAGTCTCGATCAGGCCGATGACGAGGCCGCCCAGCATCGCGCCGGGGAGCGAGCCGATGCCGCCGAATACTGCCGCCGTGAAGGCTTTGATACCGGCGACGAAGCCGATGTAGAAATCGATGACCCCGTAATAGAGCAGGTAGAGGAGACCCGCGACCGCGGCCAGCGCCGCGCCCATGACGAAGGTGAGCGAGATGGTGCGGTCGACGTTGACCCCGGACAGCGCCGCCATCAGCCTGTCCTGCTCGCAGGAGCGCTGCGCGCGGCCGAGCGCGGTGCGGCTGATGAGGAGCCAGAACACGCCCATGAGCACGATGGTGGTCACCACGATGAGGATCTGGATGTTGGAGAGATTGACGACAAAGCCGTTCTCGGCGAACAGCTGGTAGCCGCCGGTGACCACTGGCTGCAGCGGCTTCACCCGGGCGCCTTGCGCCACCTGAATGAAATTCTGCAGCACGATGGACATGCCAATGGCGGTGATCAGCGGCGCGAGGCGGAACGATTCGCGCAACGGCCGGTAGGCGATCCGCTCCACCGTCCAGCCCCATACCGCGGTGAGGGCCATGGCGATGATGAGCACCAGCACGAGCGCCAGCGGCACGAGCGTGACCCCGAAGCTCAACACCAAGAGAAAGGCGATGAGAGCGATGAAGGCGCCCACCATGAAGATATCGCCATGGGCGAAATTGATCATGCCGATGATGCCATAGACCATGGTGTAGCCGATGGCGATCAGGCCGTAGATCGAGCCGAGCGCGATGCCGTTGATTAGCTGCTGCAGGAAATAAGCCATGGACCCCGCTGCCTCTTTCCCCCCCGAACGGGGCTAGCGTACCGCCCCCTTGGCTAAAGCCTCTGCCAGGGCCGTCTCTTCATAGCAAGAAGGGCGTAAGCCGTACAACGTGAAGCAGAAAGTCATGTTCAAAATTACAGCAGCATATGCGAGCCGTCGCAGAAGGGCGGGTCTCCCGTGTCCTTGCAGCCGCAAAGCAGCGCGAGTTCGGTCCGTTCGGCGGTGAACATGAAGGGCTCGATGCCCGTCCCATCATGCGAGCCGTCGCAAAAGGGCTGCTTCTTGCTGCGGCCGCAGCGGCACCAGGCGTAGCGCTTGCCCGCCTCGAGCTCGACCTGATAGGGGCTGAGTTGTGGCCGTTCCGGCTCTGCCATTGCCTTCGCTTCCCGCTTCTCTGAGGGCGCCGCAAGACGCCTCCTTACCCAATTCGCCTCGCGGGCACAAGAAAGCACGGGGCGGCTGCTTGAGATATGTTGGCGGACAGCATTGATTGTCGCGTCGCTGCTCGTGGAACCATCCAGCGGATCGAAACGTGATCACTGCCATCGATATCGCGCTGGAGCCGGACGCCACGATGATCCGGCACGTGGAGGCCGCCAACGCGCGCCTGCGCAAGGTCTTTCCCCAGGGCTACGCCCTGGACGCAACGCACCGCTGGCACATTACGGTGGTGCAGCGTTACGTGCGCACGGCGGAGCTCGACGAAATCCATGCGGCGGTGGGGAGAAGTCCACGGCATGGACGTTGCGGGCGTACAAATGTGCCTACGTCGTCTGGGATGGCGCCGGTCTCACCGGGATTCTGATCGAGCCGACCGCCGACTTCATCGCCTTCCAGCAGAAGCTGATCGACGCCGTCGCGCCGTTCCGTTGCGACGGGAAGCGCGGCCGCATCATCACCACGCCGGGACTATCCCAATATCAACCAGCCGACGATCGACTGTGTGGAGCACTCGTGCCAGCCTCGAGCGGCGCGAAGTTCGAGCCGCACGTGACGGTCGGCGTGGCACCGCCCTCAAGGCGTTGGTCGCCAAGCCGTTCGACGCGTTCGATTTCGCGCCGGCGGCGCTGTCGGTTTACCAGCTCGGCGATTTCGGCACGGCCCGGAAGAAACTCAAGGCCTGGCAGTTCACGCCCTGAGCCTTCAGCGTGCGGCGCTCAATGCGCTGTAGCTTGAGCGCGGATTTTCTCGACCACCTGCTTGATCGCGTCAATCACCAATTGCGGTTGCTCGACCTGCACGTAGTGGCTGCTCTTAGTGGTGATGATATGCGGCGTGTCCGGTAGTAGCCCCGCGAGCTCCTGCTGGCCCGCGAGCCAAGCCTTCTCCACCGCTGCCGGCAGCCCCGCCGGCAATCCCGTTGGCATCTCGAAGGGACGGCCTTTCGAGATCACGATCAGCGGCACAGAGGAGAGGGGGGTCGCTTTGACCGCGTCTCTCATCTGCTCGAAGCTCACGTCGAAGTCGATCGTCTCGAGGTCCTTGTAATAGGCGATCGCCGCCGGGGGCTCGGTGAGCAGGAGGCGATCGTAGAGCGTCCACTCCTCTGGCGTCATCGCGGTCTGGACGCCCTCCGGGATCGCGTCCACCAGCACGAGACCGGCGACGTCCTTCGGATAGGTACTGGCATAGAGCCGGATGATCAGGCCGCCCGTCGAATGTCCAACCAGGACGTAGGGTCCGGGAATGGCCGCGGCCTCGATCAGGGCGTGCAAATCGGCGACGGCGTCCTTGGCAGTGCGCGGCATCTTCACGGGATCGCTGCGGCTGAGCTGGTCGGTGCTGAGCGTGGTCCCGGGGCGGTCATAGGCGCAGACCCTGGTGGAACCCGCGACCGCCGGAAAGACTGCCTCGCCCTGATCGGGCTGGACGCTCCAAATGTCGGCGCGATTGCGTAAGCCCGCTTCGAGAATGACCGTCGGTGACCCCGCGCCGCGACATTCGAGATAGAGCTTCCGGCCGCCGTTGATTTCGATGGCCCCAGCAAAATCGCCGCTTAAAGGCGCGGCCGCGAAGGCGGGCAACGACCCGGATGAGGCGATGGCGATCACGGCCAGACAAAGCAGCAGCGTGTTTTTGCGCATTTGGTACGGCCTGACGGAGGGTAGTTGAACGGTTTTATTTTAGGCAGAGAGACCGCTTGTGAGGGGACCACGCTGGAAGAGAGCCGCGGCTAGTCTCCGAACATTCCTTGCATGGAGCCGGCTACCTCGTCTTTCGGGGCCTTGCGCTTAGCCGCCGGTGCGGGCGCAGTCTCGGTCTCCGCTTGAGGGCTGTCCGCGCTCACGTCGTCGCCCGTGGCGGCGAAGGCCACGGATTTGCCGAGCACCGCCGGGGCCACTTTCCGGTCGAGCCCATAGATGTCGCCGAAAGTCGACAGCTTGCCATCGTCGCCGACCACCGCGGTGAAATAGGTCGTGTGCACAGGGATTGGATGGTCAAGATTGACCGGGGTGTTGTTGCCCTTGGCGACGAGGTCGTCGACCTTTTTCGCCTCCCAACCCTTGTCCTCGGCAAGCAGCACCTCGGCGAGCTTGGCTGGCCGCTCCATTCGGATACAGTTGTGGCCGTTGGCTCGCATGGCCGGCTTGAAAAGATCCGGCTTGATCGTGTCGTGCATGTAGACGGTGTGGCTGTTCGGATAGAGGAACTTGAGCTTGCCGAGCACATTGGTCGGCCCTGGCGGCTGGGTGAAGGCGATATTGGCCATGTTCACGCTGCTCCAGCTGATGCTGCTGGGATCGACGATCCGGCCGTTATATCTCACCTGCAATCCGTGCTCGCTCAGGATCGAGCCGCCGCCGCCGAACCAGCCGCCCGAACGCAGATTGGGCAGGAGGTTCTCCCGGACGATGGTCGGCGGCACGGTCCATTCCGGATTGAAGACGATGGTCTGCATGTCGGCGGAGAAGATCGGCGTGGCGTAAGCAAGCTGGCCGACGACGATCTTGTCGGAGTGGATCGTCTTGCCGTTCTTGACCACGTAGAGCATGAACTCCGGAACATTGTCCTGGACATAGACGCTGCCGAGGTCCTCCGGCATCCAGCGCCAGCGCTCCATATTGATGAGCAGCCGCTGGATGTCGCGCTCGTTGCGCGGCTTCTCGGCGCCGTCGCCGTCGCCGCGCGCCTTGAGCAGGGCCTGGCGCAAGCGCTCGAACTGCTCGTGCTTCGGGTGCAGCGACCGCAGATAGGCGTCCGGCGCCGGCGCCGGCGCGATCTCGGCCATGACGATCCTCGGATCCTTGAGGTTAGGCTTCAGGTCGAGCAGCGGGCTGAGCTGTGTAGGATCGGCGCGTCCGCCGCGGGCAAAGCGCGCATATTTGAGAATGGCGAGGTCGAGCTTGATCTCGGCGACAGCCTTTGCCTCGAGCGTCGCCGGCAGGCCCCCCGCGGGCGGCAGCTCGAACGCCGCGGCGGACAGGCCCCAATCATCGGCTTTGCCAATCTCGTCGATGGCGGCTTGCGCCTTGGCCGAGAACCCCATGGGGGTCATCCATAGCGGCGGTCCTTCGCGCGTCGCATAGAAGGATTGAAGGGCAGCGAGATCGTCGGGCGGCGCCTGCCGGTATGCTGCGTCGGAGAGTTTTTGGCGAATGCTGGCAACGACAGGGTCGACAGGCGCCGGCGCGGCGGCATTTTGTGTCGTGGTGTCGGCCGCAGGAGGGACTGCCGGAGTGACGGCATTGGGTGGCGCGGGAGTGGCGGCACTCGGTGGCGAGGGAGCGGCAGCGCCAGCAGGCGGCGCGGGATTGGTTGCGGCTGGCGGCGAAGGAGTGATTGCGCTTGGGAGTGTCGCGGGCGGGCTGGCCGAGGCAGCCGGTTGCTCTGCTGCCGCTACGGACTCGGCGCCGACCGCACTCGAGACCGTAAACACCAGGGCAAGACAACCAGCAATAATGACGGAGACGAAGGATCGTCCGTGCATCTTGCATTCCCCCGAACCTGGAGAGGTTAATCCGGGACGGCTGCAACTGCCACTACGATCTGCGGCGGCAAAACGGCAGCTTGAACCTTTCGTGAGTCGGACGATGCAAATTGGCGTGTTTCAGCCAATTTCACTGTCTTACCAACATCGCGTCCGCTTGCGAAAAGGCCGCCGGCGCCTCTTTATGCAATGCTGTGGATAACTTTCCCCCGCCGGCTTGTCCGCTGGGGCTCTTACGAGGCTGGACACGTCGTGTGCCATAGGATCGAGAGGCCAGTTAAGCCAGTGGGCGCGGGCGAGCCGGCTCGCGGCGCGGATCGTGAGGGGATCTCGCGCCAGGACTTTCTGCGCGGCGCGATTGCGTTGGCGGCAACGCCGCTGTTTCGGCCCATCCCCGTCTCCGCCGCGACACCCTCGGGCGCGTCGCTCGAAGTGAGCGAGATCGCGCCCGGCGTGTTCGTGCATCAGGGACGCTACGAGCTTCAATCTCCGGAGAACCGCGGCGACATGGCCAATGCGAGCTTTGTCATCGGTGCCGATGCCGTTGCGGTGATCGATACCTTGGGCAGTGCTGTGGTCGGCCGCGAGCTGCGCACCGCCATCCGCGGCGTGACCGACAAGCCGATCCGCTATGTCATCAATACGCATATGCATCCCGATCACGTGTTCGGCAACGCGGCGTTCAAGGAGGACGGCCCCGCTTTCGTCGCCAATTGCAAGCTCGCCCGCGGTCTCGGCTCGCGCGCTGACCGCTACCTCGCCATCAACAAGCAAATGCTGGGGCCAGAGGCGTTCGACGGCATCGAGATCCTCTTGCCGACGGTCGCCGTCGAGAACACGCTCACCCTCGACCTCGGTGGACGCAACCTCGTCCTCGAAACGCAGAGGACCGCGCATACCGATAATGACCTCACGATCACCGACATGGCGACCGGCACGCTGTTCCTCGGCGATCTCCTGTTCTCCGTCCACGTGCCCACGCTGGACGGCTCGATCAGGGGCTGGCTTTCGCTGATCGACGATCTGGAGAAGCGTAAGGTGGCCCGCGTCGTCCCCGGTCACGGCCCCGCCGCCATGGAGCTGCCCGGCGCGCTTCTGCCCGAGCAGCGTTATCTCGCGACGATTGCCGCGGACGTCCGGAAATTGATCGAGGACGGCAAGACCCTGCAAGATGCCGTGAAGACGGCAGGCTTCGAGGAGCGCGATGCCTGGAAGCTGTTCGACCAGTACCATGTCCGCAACGTCACGGCCGCGTTCGCGGAACTCGAATGGGAATGATATAGTCGTGAGCGACACGCGAAGGAGGATGGCGTGAGGCCATTGAGAGCCCACAGCGTCGGCAGGACGCTTGGATGGGTGGCGCTCGCTGCGGCGCTTCTAGCGCTCGCAATTCCCTCGGCCAAGGCCGAGGAGGATGTCTGGCCGAGCCTCAAGCAGGCGACGTTCGGCGACCGCGTCATCGCCGCGGAGGATGGCATGGTCACCCTCGACGCTCCTGTGACCGCCGACGATGCGTCGCTCGTTCCCATCACCGTGCGCGTGCCGCCCGAGGTCAAGCAGGCCCTGAAATCGATGACGCTGATCATCGACAAGAACCCGAGCCCGGTGGTGGCGACCTTCACCTTCGGTCCTGCGGCCGGCACGGGTGGCGAGCGCTCCATATCGACGCGCGTCCGCATCGACAATTTCTCGCATGTGCGTGCCATCCTCGAAACCGAGGACGGCACGCTGCATATGGCGAGCAAGTTCGTTCAGGCCGCGGGCGGCTGCGCGGCGATGCAGGCCAAGGACCCCGACACGGAAAACGAGGGCCTCGGCAAGATGCTGGTCAAGACCTTCCCGCCCGCCCTCTCGACTGCCCCCCTGTTCGAAGGCCAGGTGATGCTCAAGCACCCCAACAGCAACGGCATGCAGATTGACATCGGTACCGGCGGCTACATCCCGGCGCGGTTCGTCAAGGAGATGACGGTGAAGCGTGGGCACGACCTCGTGTTTCGCATGGAGTCGAGCTTCTCGATTTCCACCAACCCCAATTTCCGCTTCACGTTCGGCCGCGGCGGCGACAACGAGCTCGATGTCGCCATCACTGACACCGACGGCACGGTCTTTACCGCCAAGTCGCAGCCGAGCGGGTCGTAGCTGCAAACGAACTTCCGGTAACCACTCCGTACCGTCCGCCCGCCAAGACCATCTGCGGCGATCTCGGGCTCGCTTTTCCTTCCTGGCGCGACCGCAAAAAGCCCGTGTCTCTAGCCGAGAGGTTGGTTTAACGTGCCGCCGGAAGCGGCAGTTATGAATCGAGAATCGCGGGGAATTCTTGCAGCAGCTTTATCGCATGGTCGCCGGCGCGCTCGGCTGGTTTGCGCTCATTCTTCAGTATGTTCTGATCGTCCGCTACCGGACCGACGGCGACCTGATCGCCGCCGCCATCCGCTTCTCCAGCTATTTCACGCTCCTCTCCAACCTCCTGGTTGCGCTCGCCATGACATTGCCCTGGCTCGCGCCGGAGTCGCGCCTAGGGTGCTTCTTCTTGGAGCCCTCGGTGAAGAACCGCGATCGCCGGTTACATCATCATCGTCGCCCTGATCTACCACTTCATCCTGCGTCAGCTTTGGAACCCGCAAGGCTGGCAGCTCGTGGCCGACACGATCGAGCACGAGGTGGCGCCGGCGCTCTACGTGCTCGATTGGCTCCTGTTCGTGCCGAAGGGATATCTGAAATTCAGATCCGCGCTTGTTTCGATCGCCTTTCCCATGGCCTACGGGGCGTACTCGCTGATCCAGGGTGCACTGACGGAGTTCTATCCCTATCCCTTCCTCGACGTGAGCAAGCTCGGCTACGAGCGGGTCTTGATCAACATGACTGGACTGTTCGTCGTCTTCGCCGGGCTCGGCCTGTTGCTCATCGCCATCGGCCGCGGGCTCGGCCTGGTCGAGGCGCGAAGGGGCGCCCGCGTCCAGGACTAGTCTCGCGCCTGCCATGTCGATCGGTTAGATCGTTAATCTGCTGGTATCGATTGCCCCTAAAGAGTGGCGCAACGGGGCAATTCGAGTGACGCATTCAACCCGTCTCGTCACAACAATGACAAAGCTAGAAAAGAGCTTGTACCGATGACCCATCGGGACCATAGAAAGCAAAAAGCTGGACGGAGGCGGGTGGTCTTCGACATAAGAGCTAAGGCTTTGGCGTCCTCGGGGGGTGGGCAGGCGGGGGCAAGGGGCCGCTCGGAGGGTCCCCATGGCTGAGCTTGTTTTCATCCTCCTGTCGCTGGCTGCTTTATTCGCACTTGCCATGAACCGCGCGCCCCTTTGGGCCTGGGCGCTCGCGGTCGCCCTTTTCGCCTTGAGCCTGCAGACGGGGCTCGGCTCGGGCCATCTGCATTGGCCGGTGTTCAATTTCCTATCGCTGTTGGGCTGGCTCCTGGTGGCAGGGCTGTTCGCGCTGACCTTTCCCCGCATCAAGCGCGATTATGTCGTGCTGCCCGCCTATCGCGCGCTGAAAGGCGCGATGCCCACGATTTCGGAGACGGAGCGGGAGGCGCTTCAAGCCGGCACCGTCGGCTGGGACGCCGAGCTGTTTTCCGGCACGCCCGATTGGTCGCGGCTGCGCCGCGTCAACCCGATCACGCTCACCGCGGAGGAGCGTGCCTTCCTCGATGGCCCGACCGAAGAGCTTTGTCGCAGGCTCAACGATTGGCGCATCCGCCATGAGCTGCACGACATTCCCGACGAGGTCTGGCGCTACGTTTGCGAGCAAGGCTTTCTCGGCATGCACATCTCCAAGGAGCATGGCGGCTTGGGCTTCTCGGCGCAGGCGCAGTCGCTCGTGCTCGGCAAGATCGGCTCGCGTAGCCCCGACGGCGTCACCATCGTCATGGTGCCAAACTCGCTCGGCCCCGGCGAGTTGATCGAGAAATACGGCACCGAGCTGCAAAAGGCCTACTACCTGCCTCGGCTGGCGCGGGGGCAGGAAATCCCCTGCTTTGCCCTGACCGGGCCGTTCTCGGGCTCCGATGCCGCCTCCATGCGCGATGTCGGAATCGTCGCCCAAGGCTGGCATGAGGGCAAGGAGACGCTCGGGCTGAGGCTCACCTGGGATAAGCGCTATATCACGCTCGCCCCCAACGCCACGCTGCTTGGTCTCGCTTTCCACTTGTTCGACCCCGAGAACCATCTCGGTCGCGGCGAGGATATCGGCATCACCCTCGGGCTCGTGCCCACCAACCATCCGGGCGTCGAGATCGGCCGCCGGCATCTTCCTTGCGGCAACGCTTTCCCCAACGGTCCGACCTCCGGCAGGGATGTGTTTATTCCGCTCGACTGGATCATCGGCGGCAAGGAGCGGGCAGGGCAGGGCTGGCGCATGCTGATGAACTGCCTCGCCGCCGGCCGCTCCATCTCGTTGCCTGCAACCAGCGCCGCAGCGGCTAAGTCGCTGCTCAGGTCGAGCACCGCCTATGCCCGCATCCGCAAGCAGTTCAACCTGCCAATCGGCTTCATGGACGGCGTCGAAGAGCCATTGGCGCGCCTGGTCGAGGCAGCCTATGAGATCGAGGCCGCGCGCGCGGTGACCGCCTCCATGGTCTCGGCCGGCGAGAAGCCCGCGGTGATCTCGGCGCTGCTCAAATATGTGTCGACCGAGCGCATGCGGCAAAGCGTCAACGACGCCCTCGACATCCATGGCGGCAGGGGCATTTGCGACGGACCGTCGAACTACATCCAGGGCGCCTATCAAATGGTACCGGTCGGCATCACCGTGGAAGGCGCCAACATCCTCACCCGCACGCTCATCACCTTCGCGCAAGGCGCGCTGCGCAGCCACCCGTACCTCTTCACCGAGATCGAAGCCCTACAGAACCCCGACCAGCAGCAGGGGGTAGCAGCCTTCGAGCGCGCCTTCGATGGCCACGTGGCCTTCACCGTGTCGAATGTCTTCGGCGCGTTCTTCCACAATGTGACGCTCGGCGTGTTCGCCAGCGCCCCCCCCATGCCGGCGAGACGCGCCGCTGGTGGCGCCAGCTTGCCCGAGCGTCGCGCTCCTTCGCCCTCGTTGCTGACATGACGGTGGCGCTGCTCGGCGGCGGCTTGAAGGTGAAGCAGAAGATCACCGGGCGCATGGCCGACGCGCTCGCCGAGCTCTATCTCCTCTCCTGCATCCTCAAGCGCTATGAGGACGACGGCGCCCCGCGCGCCGATTTGAAGCTCGTGGACTATTGCGCCGAGAATTGCCTCTACCGCTTCGACCAGGCGCTCGCCGGCACGCTCGACAATTTCCCGATGCCTCTCGCGGGCGTGCTGATGCGCCCGCTAGTCTTCCCCTTTGGCGCCGCACGCCGCCCGGCGTCCGACCGAGATGGCAAAGCGATCGTGCGCGCGGCGCTCGAGCCCGGTGAGTTCCGCGATCGTCTCACCCGGGACATTTTCATCACCAACGATCAGAATGACCGGCTCGGGCTGCTCGAGCACACCTTGCTCAAGGCGACCGCGGCCGAGGAGGCCGACAAGAAGCTCGAGCGCGCGATTCGCAAGGGCGAGGTGCAACGCTATTACAACAAGGATTGGATCGCCGAAGCCGAGCAGAAGGGCGTGGTAAGTCAAGACGAAGCCCGCATCCTGGCCGAACTCCGGGATCTCGTGGCCCGCGTGATTGCCGTCGACCATTTCGACGCGGCCGAAGTCTCGGGCCGGAAGCCCGCGCCGCAAGCCGCCCCGGGCGCTTCAACCCAACCCCAAGACTCCATCGCTGCTGAATAAGGGTGATCATGCCGACACCGCTTCCCAATTTGCATGACTGGCGCTTCTCGGTCGATTTCGAGGGCATTGCCTGGGCTTTGATGGACCGTGAGGGCGAGAGCATGAACTCGCTCGGGCGCCGTCTGACCGAGGAGCTCGGTGAGATCGTCGCCTGGGTCGAGCAGGCCGTCATGCGGAGCGAGATCAAGGGCCTCGTCATCATGAGCGGCAAGCCGTCGGGCTTCCTCGTCGGCGCCGACATCCGGGAATTCGAGCGCTTCGACACCGAGCCGCGGGTCAAGGAGGTGGTGAAGGAGACGCTGTCGCTGTTCGACCGCATCGCGGCGCTGCCCGTCCCCGTGGTCGTCGCCATCCATGGCTATTGCCTGGGCGGCGGGTTTGAGCTCGCGCTTGCCTGCCATTGGCGCATCGCCGACCGGGAGGAGGGCACGCGGCTCGGCTTCCCTGAGGTGAAGCTCGGTATTTTCCCCGGTCTCAACGGTACGGTACGGTCTATCCAGCTCGCCGGTCCCATGGACGCCATGACCGCCATGCTGACGGGGCGCATGCTGCGTCCGGCCGAGGCGAAGGCCATGGGCCTGATCGACCAGGTCGTGCCGAGCCATCACAATCTTCGTTGGGCGGCGCGCAAGGCCGTGCTGCAAAAGCGCCGCAACAAGGGCGCGCCCTGGTGGAAGCAGCTGATGCTGAAGCAGCCGGTGCGGGGGCTGCTCGCCAAGCAGATGCGCGCCAAGACCGCGGCCAAGGTCCGCGAGGAGCATTACCCGGCGCCCTTCCGCCTCATCGATCTCTTCGAGGAGTATGGCGACGATCCCGCCGCCATGCGCGTGGCCGAGACCGAAATCTTCGCGCCACTGATGGCGAGCGAGACCTCGCGCAATCTCCGCCGCGTGTTCATGCTCTCCGAGATGCTGAAGGACGAGGCGCCGAAGGACGGCTTCCAGCCCCGCCGGGTGCATGTCATCGGCGCGGGCACCATGGGGGGCGACATCGCCGCCTGGTGCGTGGTCTGTGGCATGCAGGCGAGCCTGCAAGACCTCGACGAAGGCCAGATCAAGAAGGCGCTCGCCCGCGCCAAGAGCCTGTTCCGCCGCCAGCTTCGCAAGAAGCAGGCGATCGACGCCGCCGTCGCGCGCCTCGTCGCCGATCCGCAAGGCAAGCACATCAAACATGCCGATGTCGTGATCGAGGCGATCGTCGAGAAGCTCGAGGTCAAGCGGACGCTGTTCCAGGCGCTCGAGAGTCAAATAAAACCGGGTGCGGTGCTTGCCACCAACACCTCCTCGCTACGCCTCGAGGACATCGCGGCGCCGCTCAAGGATTCCGGCCGCCTCGTTGGCTTGCATTTCTTCAACCCCGTGGCCCAGCTTCCGCTCGTCGAGGTCGTTCGCGGCGAGCAGACGCGGGAGGCGGAGGTGCTTAAGGCTTGCGCCTTCGTCACCGCCATCAAGAAGCTGCCGCTGATCGTCAAGAGCTGCCCCGGCTTCCTCGTCAACCGCGTGCTCGCGCCCTACATGATGGAGGCCGTGCGCCACCGTGAGGGCGGCGAGCCCAGGGACAAGATCGATCAGGCTGCGCTCAAATTCGGCATGCCCATGGGGCCGCTCGAACTCATGGACCTGGTTGGCCTCGACATCGCCAACCATGTCGGCGAGCAGCTCAATTTGGCGCCCGGCGCCGACAACGTGCTGTCGCGGCTGGTCAAATCCGGCAAGCTTGGCAAGAAGACGGGTGAAGGCTTCTATGTTTGGGAGGATGGCAAGCCGAAGCGCGAGGAGGCCGTCTATGACGACTCCGAGCTCGAGGCTTTGGGCCGCGATCTGGTCAAGCCCATGCTCGACGAATGCGAGGCTGCGCTTGCCGACAAGATCGTAGCAAATGCCGATCACGTCGATGCCGGCGTGATCTTCGGCACGGGCTTCGCGCCCTTCCGCGGCGGCCCGCTGCATTACCGCCGCACGCAAGAGGCCGGCATGTCCGCGCCCGCGGCCGCGGCCTGAACCGGCGGGGAGATTCAAGCCATCATGACGGAGCAGCGGATGCGGCGGGTTGCGGTGCTGGGCGGGGTTAGGATTCCCTTTTGCCGCTCCTATACGGCCTATGCCGAGCTTTCCAATCTCGACATGCTGACGTCGGCGCTTGCCGGCCTCGTCGAACGCTTCGCGCTGCACGGCGCCCATATCGATGAGGTTGTCGGCGGTGCCGTGGTCACTCACGCCAAGGACTGGAACCTTGCGCGCGAGGCGGTGATCGGCAGCGCGCTCGCCCCGACCACGCCCGCCATCACCATGATGCAGGCCTGCGGCACGAGCCTGCAGGGCGCGCTCCAGCTCGGCGCCAAGATCGCCACCGGCCAGATTGAATGCGGTATTGCGCTTGGCACCGACACCACGAGCGATGCCCCGATCGTGTTCAAGCGGAGCTTCGCCCAGCGCCTGGTGCAGCTGTCACGCGCGAAACGCCTCAGCGAGAAATTTGCCGTGTTCAAGGGCTTCACCCCGGCAGAGCTCGCCCCCCAGCCGCCCTCCACCGCCGAGCCGCGCACCGGCTTAAGCATGGGCGAGCATTGCGAGCTGATGGCCAAGGAATGGGGCATTGCGCGCGAGGCCGAGGACCTGCTCGCCTATGAGAGCCACAGAAAGGCGGCCGCCGCCTATGACGAGGGCTTCATGGACGACCTCGTCATTCCTTGCGCCGGGGTGTTCCGCGACAACAATATCCGGGAGGACATCTCGCTTGCCAAAATGGCCGAGCTCAAGCCGGCCTTCGACCGGGGAGGCGGCGGCACCATCACCGCCGCCAACTCCACGCCCCTCACCGACGGCGCCTCCACGGTCCTGCTCGCCTCGGAGGAATGGGCGGCGAAGCACAATATTTCGGTTCAGGCCTATCTGACCCTCGGCCGCACCGCCGCTGTCGACTTCGTGGCGGGGGAGGGACTGTTGATGGCCCCGACCGTCGCCGTCAACGAGCTTCTAAAGCAGAGTGGCCTTGCGCTTCAGGACTTTGATTATTATGAGATTCATGAAGCTTTTGCCGCGCAGGTGCTGGCCACGCTGAAGGCTTGGGAGTCCGAGGACTATTGCCGCCGCCGGCTAGGGCGGAGCGAGCCGCTCGGGTCGATCGATCGGGCCAAGCTCAACGTCAAGGGCTCCAGTATCGCTTTCGGCCATCCTTTTGCCGCCACCGGGGCGCGGATTTTGGCGGTGCTGGCCAAGCTTTTGCACAGCGAAGGCGGCCAGCGGGGCCTGATTTCGGTGTGTACGGCCGGCGGCATGGGCGTCGCGGCCATCCTGGAAGCGGCGGGTCCACGCCGATCCGTTCAGGTGGCAGGCCGAAGCGAAGAGGCAATTGCGCCATGAGGGCGGGTAAGCGGCCACGAGCGGGGGGTCATATAAAGGCCTTATAAAGGCCCAATTAGGAACCGGGGGCGTAGGATTAAATATTGGCGGTGCAAATAGTGCCGTCTGCGGGATTCGCTACCGAGGAGGTGCTCTTATGAAGCATCGCACATTCGCTCCGGCACTGGGCTTTTTGGCCGCCGCCCTCTTTGCGGCCGGTGCTCCGTCTCAAGCCTTCGCGGCAGATCCTTCGGGCATCTGGGCAAAGGATGACGGCACCGCCAAGATGGAAATCAAGAAATGCGGCCACGGCATTTGCAGCAAGATCGTCTGGCTGAGTGAGCCGAACGATTCGCGCGGTAAGCCCCTGCATGACGCCCGCAACGAGGACCCGTCGATGCGCGATCGGCCGATCATCGGCCTGCCGCTGTTCGGCAACATGATGCCGACGGAAACCAACGTTTGGGTGGGCAACGTCTACAATCCCGAAGAGGGGCACATCTATACGGACGTCAAGGTGACGCTCGTCTCGCGGCAGCAGATCGTGCTCAGAGGCTGCAAGGCTTGGCTGCTCTGCGGCGAGAAGAGCTGGACGCGGTCGCAGCTCCCGCCGTCCGCGGCTCCGGCCGAGCCTATTGAAGTCAATGCCCCAGCCGAGCCTGGCGAAGCCGCCCCAGAGGCCATGCCGAAGCCGAAGGCGCCGATCGTGGAAGCGGCGCGCGAGCCGGAAGCGCGTGAGCCTGCAGCAGCGCGCGAGCCGAAGCCAGCTGCAAGGACACCATCCTCCGCCGCCGGGATGCCCGCCCCGGCCATCGAGGCCGATGCGACGGCGACCTCAGTCGCTCCCAAAATGCTCCAGCCTGCACAAGCGCCTGCTTCCCACCAAACCTATATCGGTCCCGGGCTGGTCACGACCACGGCAAGCCCCGAGGCACTGCCGCTCTCCGGCGAGAACGTCTCGAGCATGATAGTGATGACGAGGCCCGCGCCCGTGGCTGCCACCAAGGAGTCTCCAGTGACCGAGGCCGCGGCCGATCCCGCCGACCGGGATCGAGACCCGCCGAAGCCCGCGCACGTTCCGAGGCCGAACAAGGTGCAAGCGGCGGCCGACGTGCCTGCGCCCGCGTTGCCTCATGTCGTGAAGCCGAAGCCGAAACCGAAGGCCCCCGCGGAGCCGCAAGAGCAGCTTCCCTGGCTACAGCACCCCTAGGCGACCGGCACTAGACGCCGATCAGCTTTTCGCCGCTTCGCTGGGTGCGCAACTCCTTCTTCGAGTGCTTGCCTACCAGGGTCTTGGGTAGCTCGTCGCGGAACTCGATCTCGGCCGGCAGCTCGATCTTGGCGAGCTTCTCCTTCAAGAATTCGAGCAGGTCGTGGGCGGTCGCCCTCTCGCCCTCTTTCAGCTTGACGAAGGCCTTCGGCGCTTCGCCGCGATAGGCGTCGGGAACGCCGATCACCGTCGCCTCGGCGACCGCCGGATGGGCGTAGAGAGCGTCCTCGATCCGCCGCGGATAGACCTTGAAGCCCGAGCAATTGATCATATCCTTGATGCGGTCGACGATGAAGATGAAGCCCTCCTCGTCCATATAGCCGACGTCGCCAGTGCGAAAAAAACGCCCGACAAAAGCGCTCTCCGTCTCCTCCGGCTTGTTCCAATAACCCGGCGTGACCTGTGGCCCGGCAATGCAGATCTCGCCCGACTCGCGTCCCGGCATTTCGATCGTCGGGTCCTCGAGCGAGCGGATGCTGATCTCGGTGCCGGGCAGCGGCAGGCCGATCGACCCTGCCTTCGGCGGCCGGTCGTGCGGATTGCAGGTGGCGACCGGCGAGGTCTCGCTCAAGCCGTAGCCCTCGGTCAGCTTGCAGCCTGAGATCGCCTCGAAGCCGCGCTTCACCTCAAGCGGCAGCCCGGCCCCTCCCGAGATGCAAAACTCGAGCGAGCTAAGATCGAAATTGCGGATATGCGGATGGCGCATCATCGCGTTGTACAGGGTGGGCACGCCCGGCATCATCTTCGGCTTGAGCTTGGTGATCAGCTTCAACGTCTCGATCAGCTCGAATCGCGGCACGAGAATGAGCTCCATGCCCTGGCTGATGCCGAAATTCATCACCGTGGTCATGGCGAAGACGTGGAAGAGTGGGAGCACGCCGAGCACGCGATCGCCTTCGACGACCGGCCGGTTCCACCACGCCGCCACCTGTTGGAGATTGGCCGACAAATTGGCGTGGGTGAGCATCGCGGCCTTGGGCGTTCCCGTAGTGCCGCCGGTGTATTGCAGCACGGCCACGGCGTCCGGCGTGATCGAGGGGCGCCGGTAGCGGCCGTCATTGGCCCTGAGGTCGCGCTCACGCACGATCTTGCTCCGCTGCGGCGAACGCTCGACTTGCCCAAGCTTCGGGCCGCCGCGCATCTTCATCCCGAGGGACATCAAGGGCGGCAAGAGCGAGGCGAAACGCGCGACCACCGCCTTTTCGAGCACGCCCTTGGCGAGCAGCGCCTCGACCTTGTCGAAGGTGGCGGCAAGATCGAGCGTGACCATGATCTTGGCGCCGCTGTCCCGCGCTTGAAATTCGATCTCGTCAACGGTGTAGAGCGGGTTGAAATTGACGACCGTGCCGCCTGCCTTGAGGATGGCGTGGTAGTAGATGACGAAGGCGGGGGTGTTTGGGAGAAGCAGTCCCACCTTAACCCCTTCGCTGACGCCGAGCTCCTGCAGCCCCTTTGCGGTAAGGACGGTGAGGCGCCCGATCTCGGCAAAGCTCAACCGCCGGCCCATGAAATAGGTGCAGGGGCGGGAGCCATAGGCCTGGACGGAGGCGTCGAGCATGCTGCTGATCAGGACCGGCTCGAACGTCATGCCCCAGTCGACGTCCTTGGGGTAGGCCTTCAGCCAAGGCCGCGCACCGCCCGGAGCCGTGGCGGCCGGGGGCCTTGCGAGATTTGACGTCGGTTTAGCCATGGCCTGGATGCCGCTTTAGGGTCTTTTTAGCGTCTTTGCGGTTAACTGCCCCCCGGCCGTGATCGGAGGCAATTGGCCGCAGGAGCAGTTGTTCGCTTTCGATAGGCCTTTACTATAGCACGACGGGAACCAACATGCGGGGACGGGCCTCCAGGTGGCAACCCCGGATTATGCTGAAACCGTGGCGCGGCAGGCCAAAAAAGGCCAATTTTGTTGGCGATGAGAGCCTTGATGCGGCCGCTGAATCGAACGAGGACGGATAGACTCGAAAAGTTTTTAAGTCTATTCCAATACCTAACTTGCCCCGGGTAACACCATGAATTAGCCCAGGGCACCTTGGACACGGACCCCATAAGGGGCAGGGAGAGCGATATGGATGATGTGGCTACCAAGATCATCGAGATTTTGCGTAAGAACATGAAGGACCCATCGAAGGCCGTCACGCTCGAAATGCCCTTGAGCGACCTTGAGATCGAATCCCTTGATCTCGCGGTGATCGTGTTCGATATTGAGGATACTTTCGGGATCGAAATCCCGTATAATGCGAACGAGGAAGTAGAGGCGTTCGCGACCGTGGGCTCTGTCGTCGATCGCGTGAAAAGCATCATCGCAGAGACGAAGGCCTCGGGCGCGGCAGCTTGAGCTGGCTTTCTCCGCTCGGGCTTTCCTGAGCGTCCACGATCTCCGGAGTTACTTAGCAAAGCATGACACATTCTAATGGGCGCCGACGCGTCGTGGTCACGGGCCAGGGCGTGGTTTCTCCTTTGGGCACGGGTGTTGCCCGTTTTTGGGCTGCGCTCAAAAACGGCGAATGCGGCATTCGCCAGGCCCAGAGCTACTCCACCGAGGATCTGTACATCACCATCGCCGGTGAGGTGCCCGACTTCGATCCCAAGGAGCGGCTGCAAAGCAAGTCGCTGCTCTTGGCCGACAAATTCTCCCAATATGCTGGCTGCGCGGCGCAAGAGGCGGTTGCCCAGTCGAAGCTCGAACTGCCGCTGAAGGACAGCGAGAGCTATCGCTCGGCCTGCATCATCGGCTCCGGCGTCGGCGGCCTGACCACGCTCGAATTCTCCTACAAGATGCTGTTCAAGGAGAACAAACGCGCGACGCATCCGCTCACGCTGTTGAAGGCGATCGGCAGCTCGGCCTCGGCGCATGTCAGCATAGAATACGGCATCAAGGGGCCGACCTTCGGCCTGGTGAGCGCCTGCGCGACCGCGACGCATTCTATCGGCCTCACCTACCGCATGATCCGCGAAGGGCTCGTCGACTTTGGTATCGCCGGCGCCGCTGAGGCCTCGCTGAACTGGGGCGCGACCCGGGCTTGGCAGGCTATGCGCGTGCTGAGCCCCGACGGACTATTTCCGTTCTCCAAGCGGCGGAACGGCACCGTGCTCGCCGAGGGCGCAGGCATCCTGATGCTCGAGGAATACGAGCGCGCCAAGGCGCGCGGCGCCCCCATCCTGGCCGAGCTGATGGGCTACGGCATGACCGCCGACGCCGCCGACATGGTCAACCCGTCGATCGACGGCGCATCCATGGCCATGCAGATCGCGCTCGACGACGCCGCTCTGTCCCCGAGCGATATCGACTACGTGAACGCCCACGGCACCGCGACCATGGTCAACGACTTGAATGAGACCCGCGCCATCAAGCGCGTGTTCGGCAACGCGGCGAAAAAGCTCTCGATCTCCTCCACCAAATCCATGCATGGCCATTGCCTCGGCGCCGGCGGCGGCATCGAGGCCGTTGCCGCGGTCAAGGCGATCGAGGAGAAATTCGTGCCGGCGACGGTCGGGCTCGACGAGGTCGATCCAGAATGCGACCTCGACTACACCCCGAATGTGGGGCGGAAGCGCGACGTCAATTACGCGATGTCGAACTCGTTCGCCTTCGGCGGTCTCAACGCCGTTCTCGTCTTTGGCCCGCCACCGGCCTAGTTCACTCCACCTCGTTCGGCTGCCGTGAACCGATTTCGCGGTTTCTTTGTGTTGGCGATCGCCGCCCTGGCGATCGGCGTCGCTCTGTTCGCCGTCGGCCATAGATGGCAGGAGGCGCGGGCGGCGCGCGCGGTGGGCGAGAACGCCGAGCAGATCTTCCGCTCGCCCGAGAGCTTCGTCGCCGGCAACCCCAGAGGCGATGTCAGCGTGGTCGCCTTCTACGATCACAATTGCCCCTATTGCCGCGAATGCGCTCCGGCTTTGACCAAGCTCGTTGCCGATGACCCCCAGGTCCGGCTCGTGCTCAAGGAGCTGCCGGTGCTCGGTTCCGATTCCGAGAACGTGGCGAGAGTAGCGCTCGCCGCCACGCACCAAGGCAAATATTTCGAGCCCTACGAGCGCCTGTTCGAAGAGCCTGGTCGCGCCGAGAAGGCGATGCGGATCGCAAGCGCGCTCGGCCTCGACACGGCGCGCCTCGAAAGGGACATGCAGGACGTCGCCATCGACAAGGCGCTTTCCGACACGAAGCAGCTCGCGAACACGCTGGGCGTGAGGGGAGTGCCCTTCTATCTCGTTGGCGACCGCGCGCTGGGGGAGGGCGGTGACGACCTCTATAGCGAGCTCACCGCCCGCGTGGCTGGCGTCCGGCGCAATGGCTGCCGCACCGCCTGTTGAGCGGTTCCCACCACCCGCATTGTAAGGTTGCGTGGCGCTCGCGGTGCTAGACTGTCGTGACAATCGACACCAGTCGAGGAGGTCCGTCGCATGCGTCTGTTTGGAGCGGTCCTGATTGTCTCACTAAGCGCCCTCGGAGCGGCAACGCCGGCGGCCGCGCTCGAGGAGCTCAAGAATTGCGATGACATCAAAGACGAGCCGGGCAAGATCGCCTGCATGCAGGCGCACATCTCCCATCTGGAGGAGACGCTGCTCAGTCTGGGCGGCGAGGTCGTTGAACTCCGGCACGAACTCAAGGAGACGCTTGCGGCCAACGCCGTCTACAAATTGCAATATGTCGGTGCTGGCGGCTGTCTCGGCTTTGCCGCACCCGATCAGCCGCCGGTCGTATCGACTTGCGATCGTCCTGATTCATGGAAACTCGTGCTAGGAGCGCAAACGCCGGCCGCGCCCGGCGCAACTCCGAAGTCTTCCACGGCGACCAGCGCTCCACCGCCCGGCGCCGCAGCGGCCAAACCTCCGAAGCCAGCAAAAGCTCCGAAGGGCGCCGCGGCGACCGCCGGGTCGAACGAAGGGGCGGGAAGCACCGTTGCAAAGACGGCGCCGGCGCCGGGCAAATAGGCCTCTCTGCGCGGCGAGGATCAGCCTGGCTAGATCAACCCCAGGCCGCGGAAGCTCGCATGGCCTTGCTTGCCGACGATGATGTAGTCGTGGACCACGATCCCGAGATTCTTGGCCGCCCCGACGATCTGCTCGGTCATCTCGATATCGGCGCGGGACGAGGTCGGGTCGCCGGATGGGTGATTATGCACGAGCACGATCGCCGTTGATGATAGCTCGAGCGCCCGCTTGACCAACGCGCGCACATAGACGGGCGTGTGGTCAACGGTGCCGGTCTGCTGCACCTCATCGGCGATGATCTGGTTGCGCTTGTCGAGGAACAAGATGCGAAAATTGCTCCTTGGCCTCGAAGCCCATGGAGTCGCGGCAATAGTCGAGCACTTGGCTCCAGGACGCGAGCACCGGGCGCTCCAGCACCTCGCCCCGCATCAGCCTGAGCGCCGCCGCCCGCACCAGCTTGATCTCGGTGATGGCCACTTCGCCAAGCCCCGGCGCCTCTCTTAAGCGTTCCTCCGGCGCGTTCATCGCCTCGGCGAAGGTTCCGAACTGGGCGAGGATGGCCTTGGCCAGCGGCTTGGTATCCCGGCGCGGCACCGCGCGGAACAGCACCAGCTCGAGCAGCTCATAGCCGGGGATGGCGTCGGCGCCCCCATCGCGAAAGCGTCGTCTCAGTCGCTCGCGATGGCCGAGGTAATGTGGCTTGCCCGCATCCTTGAAGCCCATGCGGACGCCGCTCTATTGCCGTGGTAGAGGCGGCCGGTCCAAGCCTTTGGGGGAGAGCGTGAACACCTGGCATCCGGTGTCCGTGACGCCGACGGTGTGCTCGAATTGCGCCGAGAGCGAGCGGTCGCGGGTGACCGCCGTCCAGCCGTCCGACAGGATCTTCACCGGCGGCTTGCCGAGATTGATCATCGGCTCGATGGTGAACAGCATGCCGGGCTTGAGCTGGAGGCCTTCGCCTGGCTCGCCGTAATGCAGGATGTTGGGGCGGTCGTGGAACATGCGGCCTAAGCCATGACCGCAGAAATCGCGCACAACGCTGCAGCGCTCGGCCTCCGCATAGACCTGGATCGCTACGCCGATGTCGCCAGTGGTGGCCCCGGGCCTCACCGCGGCGACGCCCCGCATCAGCGCGTTATAGGTCACCTCGAGCAGTCGCTCCGCGGCACGGGAGATCTTGCCGACGCCGTACATGCGGCTCGAATCGCCATGCCAGCCGTCGACGATAAAGGTCACGTCGATATTGAGGATATCGCCTTCCTTCAGCGCCCGCGGACCCGGAATGCCGTGGCAGACCACGTGGTTCAGCGAGGTGCAGATCGACTTCGGGAAGCCGCGGTAATTGAGCGGCGCCGGGATCGCGCCATGCGCCATGGCGAAGTCGAACACGAAGGCGTCCAGCGCGTCCGTGGTCACGCCGGGACGGACCTCCTCGACCAAGAGATCGAGCGCCTCGGCCACGAGCTGGCCGGCCTTCTGCATGCCGGCAAAGGCGTCCGGGCCATGCAGCTTGACTTTGCTATCACGCGCCTGGGCGCGGGCGAATTCGAGGTTCGACATCGTGGTGCATTCTGAGTTGGTGGACCGACCTTCACTTAAGGTGAAATGGGCCAATGTGCAATGTCTGCACCGACGCAGCGCGTCCAATCGGGGCCCGCCCGAATGAAGCGCGAAGAGCGCGCCAGCGGTCGTAAGGGACCTGGCATAAGCGCGGCGAGGCGCTAGACTTGCTTTTGCCATTGCCGGAACCGCCCCGACCATGACCAAGACTGATACCGTTACCGCCGCCCTGATCGTCGTCGGCGAGGAGATCCTGTCGGGACGCACCAAGGACGAGAACATCTCCCATATCGCGGCCTATCTCACCAAGATCGGCATCCTCTTGTGCGAGGTTCGGGTGGTGCGGGACGTAGAGGCCGAGATCATTGCCGCCGTAAATAAGCTTCGCGCGCGCTACACCTACGTTTTCACTACCGGCGGCATCGGCCCCACGCATGACGACGTGACCACGGAGGCCATCGCCACCGCCTTTGGGGTCGAGGCGCCCATCGACCCCCGGGCGGTGGAGGCGATGCGCAAGGGCTATCGCGGCGATGAGCTCAGTCCGGCGCGGCTCCGCATGGCCCGGATCCCGCACGGCGCCGAGCTAATCGACAACCCAGTGTCCCGGGCGCCCGGCTTCATGCTCGGCAATGTGATCGTGATGGCGGGCATCCCCCGCATCATGCAGGTGATGCTCGATGCCGTGGCCCCACGTTTGAAGAAAGGCCGACCGATGCTCGCCCACTCGGTCCGCGTCGATGCGCCGGAGGGGGATGTCGCCGCTTGGCTCGCTGCGGTCCAGGCCGCGCATCCGGAGGTGCAGATCGGCAGCTATCCGTTCTTCGAGAAGGGCCGGCTCGGCACCTATGTGGTGCTCCGGAGCGTGGATGAGGACTTGCTCGCCTCGGCGCTTGGCGCGCTCTGGGCTCTGATCGCCAGCGAGGGTTTCAGTGCCGCGAGCGGGGACGAGCGGGCCGGGACCTGACCGCAACAATCATTGCGGAGCCGAGCCGTCGCGGGCGATAGGCCGCGCTCATTGAGCGGTCGATGCGTTTGAGGAAAAGATTGGAAGGTTCGGGATAGGCGCTCTGGCGAGCGGCGCCCGGGTTGGATCGGGCGGGAAGGGCAGGCGCGGGAGCAATCGCCCCCGCGCCTTCACCAGTTACTTTTTCTTCGCAGCTGGTTTGCGCCTTGCCGCGCCGGTCTTCTTGGCGGTCGGCTTCTTCGCGGCGGCGGTCTTGCGCGCTGCGGGCTTCTTCTTCGCTGCTGTCTTCTTCTTCGCTACTGCCATGTTGCATCCCTCCTATCGGGCTGGCTGAAGTTCACTCTCGCTACATCCACTCGTCGCTCCGCACGTTTCGCATTTGAGACATGCGCACTTACGGACGAAGGAAAAAGCTCTGCATTGTTCACGGACTTCCCTTCATAGGTCTTAACGCAGGGCTCGCGATAAGATTGTCGGGTCACGTTCGGTGAGCGATTCGCGATCGAATTTCTCTTATCGTGATATTTCGCATACGACATCATGAAGCCCTGCACAACTATTTCTGATCATCGTCCGATTCGAGCAAGCGCGTGAATCGATGCCCTCGATGATGAGCTTTCACTCAGCACGCCCACGACAATCGTCAGACGCTTTCGCAATCGACGTGCCTGCTCGCGCGATCTCGATGAGCCCTCGACGATGTCTGACCGAGCGATCATTGCTTAGCTGCATCCGCTCGTCGAACCGCAGGTATCGCACTTGAGACACGTGCCGTTGCGCACGAGCGTGAAGTTTCCGCACTCCTGACACGCCTCGCCCTCATAACCTTTGACGCGTGCTTCGCTGATCAGGTCGGACTCGCTTCGCCCAGACGACGCCTCGACGGTGCGGCTTAGGTTTTGGGTGACCGCCGAGGAAGCGACGGCGTCCGCGGCTCCCGGCTCGGCCTCGTAGTGATGCCCGGCTCCAGCCACGCGGGCGGTGGGCAGGCGATTGAGACTGGCCAATTGGAGCTTGTCCTGGTCGCTGGTCCGTTTTCTCACGAAGCCGCGGGAGACCCGATTCTCGTTCTCGAATTCGGCGGTTTCGCTGACTTTCTGGGCTTCGCCCGTCCCTACCCCGGTATGGCCATTCTCGTTCGGATCGACATGGGCAAGCTCGAAGCGGTCGAGGTAGGAGATCGCGAGCTCGCGGAAGATATAGTCGAGGATCGAGGTTGCGTTCTTGATGGTGGCATTGCCGCGGACGAGACCCGCGGGCTCGAAGCGCGTGAAGGTGAAGGCCTCGACGAACTCCTCGAGCGGTACGCCATATTGCAGGCCCACCGACACGGCAATGGCGAAATTGTTCATGAGCGAGCGGAAGGCCGCGCCTTCCTTATGCATGTCGAGGAAGATCTCGCCGAGCCGGCCATCTTTGTATTCGCCGGTGTGGAGGTAGACCTTGTGCCCCCCGACCACGGCCTTCTGGATATAGCCCGTGCGGCGGTCCGGCAGCTTTTCGCGCACCGCGCGCTTGCGCTCGACCTCGCGTTCGATCACCCGCTCGATGATGCGTTCGGCGACCACGGAGGCACGCTGCGCTTGCGGCTGATCGGCGCCGATGACGGCCAGCACCTCCTCCTGCTCGTCCTCATCGTCGGCGAGGAGCTGGGCGTTGAGCGGCTGCGACAGCTTGGAGCCGTCGCGATAGAGCGCGTTGGCCTTGAGCGCGAGTCGCCAGGAGAGGAGGTAGGCCTCCTTGCAGTCCTCGACGCTGGCCTCGTTGGCCATGTTAATGGTCTTGGAGATGGCTCCCGAGATAAAGGGCTGCGCCGCCGCCATCATGCGGATATGGCTCTCGACCGACAGGGAGCGCTTGCCCTTGCGGCCGCAAGGCGAGGCGCAGTCGAACACGGGAAGGTGCTTGGGATCGAGGCCGGGCGCTCCTTCGAGCGTCATCGCCCCGCAGGCATATTCATTGGCGGCTTCGATGTCCCGCTTGGCGAAGCCGATCTCGGCCAGGAGGTCGAAATCCGGCTGATCGAGCCGCTCCGCCGGGAGCTTCAACGCGCCGACGCAGAACGCCTCGCCGAGCGTCCATTTGTTGAAGGCGAATTTGATGTCGAAGGCCGTTGCCACTGCCTTGTCGGCCGCGGCGATCTTCTCCGGGGTGAAGCCGCGCGCGGCGAGCGTCTCATGGTTAACGCCGGGCGCGCCGGCAAGCGTGCCGCGCCCCACAGCATAGTCGATGATCCGCTTGGTCGCGGCCTCGTCATAGCCGAGCGCGCGCAAGCCCTCGGGCACCATGCGGTTGATGATCTTAAAATAGCCGCCGCCGGCTAGCTTCTTGAATTTGACCAGCGCGAAATCGGGCTCGATGCCGGTGGTATCGCAGTCCATGACGAGACCGATGGTGCCGGTCGGCGCGATCACCGTGGCTTGCGCGTTGCGATAGCCATGCTCGCTGCCGAGGTCGATGGCGCGCTCCCACGCGCGCGTGGCATGGGCGAGCAGCTTGGGATCGGGGCAGGAGGCATGGTCGAGCGGCACCGGCGCGATGTCGAGTGCCTCATAGCCGCCCGCCTCGCCCCTCGCGGCCTTGGCGTGATTGCGCATGACCCGGAGCATCGACTCGCGATTGGGCTCGAAGCCCGGGAAGGCCCCGAGCTCCCGCGCCATCTCGGCGCTCGTCGCATAGGCCACGCCCGTCATGATGGCACTGAGGGCTCCGCCGAGGGAGCGGCCGGCCGCTGAGTCGTAGGGAATGCCTGAGGCCATCAGCAGCCCGCCGATATTGGCATAGCCGAGACCGAGCGTGCGGTACTGGTAAGACAGCTCGGCGATCCGGCGCGAGGGGAACTGCGCCATGGTGACCGCGATCTCGAGCACGATGGTCCACAGCCGGATGGCGTGCTCATAGCCTTCGACGTCGAAGCTGCCGTCCTCGCCCCGGAACGTCATCAGATTGAGCGAGGCGAGATTGCACGCCGTGTCGTCGAGGAACATGTATTCCGAGCAGGGGTTCGACGCCTTGATCTGGCCCGAGGCGGGGCAGGTGTGCCAGTCGTTGATGGTGGTGTGGAACTGGATGCCGGGATCGGCACAGGCCCAGGCGGCGTAGCCGATCTGCTCCCACAGCTCGCGCGCCTTCAGCGTCTTCGCCACCCTGCCGTCCTTGCGGAAGGTGAGCTGCCAATCGCCGTCCGCTTCGACGGCTTTCAGGAATTCATCGGTAACACGCACCGAATTATTGGAGTTCTGGCCGGAGACCGTGCGGTAGGCCTCCGAATCCCAATCGGTGTCGTAGACCGGGAAGTGAATGGAGGTATAGCCCTGGCGGGCGAACTGGATCACCCGGCGGATGACGTTGTCCGGCACCTTGACCTTGCGGGCGGCCTTGACCTCGCGCTTCAGCGCCGGATTGCACTTAGGATCGAAGCAGCCGTCGCCGTCGGACTCGCAGTTGACGCAAGCCTTCAGGATGGCGTTGAGCCGCTCGGACATGATCTTGGAGCCGGTGACGAGCGCCGCCACCTTCTGTTCCTCGATGACCTTCCAATTGATGTAGTTCTCGATATCGGGATGGTCGACGTCGACCACGACCATCTTGGCCGCGCGCCGGGTGGTGCCTCCAGACTTGATGGCGCCCGCCGCGCGGTCGCCGATCTTGAGGAAGCTCATCAGCCCCGACGATTTGCCGCCGCCCGACAGCGGCTCGTTCTCGCCGCGGAGCCTCGAGAAATTCGAGCCCGTGCCTGAGCCGTATTTGAACAGGCGCGCCTCGCGCACCCAGAGATCCATGATGCCGCCCTCGTTGACGAGGTCGTCCTCGATCGACTGGATGAAGCAGGCATGCGGCTGCGGGTGCTCGTAAGCCGACTCCGATGCCTTGATCTCGCCCGTGGCGTAGTCCGCGTAATAATGGCCCTGGCTCGGGCCATCGATGCCATAGGCCCAATGCAGCCCGGTGTTGAACCATTGCGGGCTGTTCGGCGCGCCCATCTGCATTGCGAGCATGTAGCGAAGCTCGTCGAAAAAGGCGGATGCGTCCTCTTCGGTGGTGAAATAGCCGGCCTTCCAGCCCCAATAGGTCCAGGTTCCGGCCAGCCGGTCGAACACTTGGCGGGCATCGGTCTCCCCGCCGAAGTGCTCCGCATCGGACATAATATTAAGTGCGTCCTGGTCAGGCGCCGAGCACCACAGCCAGGAGGGGACAGTGCTTTCCTTGATCTTCTTGGCTTTGGCCGGGACGCCGGCTTTGCGGAAATATTTCTGGGCCAGGATATCGGCCGCGACCTGGCTCCAATGGGCGGGGACCGCGAAACGATCGAGCTCGAAAACCACCGATCCGTCGGGATTGCGGATCTCACTCGCGCTCTCCCGGAAGGGAATAGCGTCGTAGGGTGATTTTCCTGCCTCAGTAAACCGTCTCTCGATCCGCATTTTGTTCCGTTCCCCCGCAATTCACCGCATTAATTCGAACCTGCGAAGCTGGGGCGATTCGGTTCTGTCATCAACTGGACATCAATATATAGGAAGCCAATTGCTAATTTCCACTAAATCCTGTGCGCTACCCTGGGGATGAACTGTGAAGAAGGGGCAGCGCCTAGGCGCGGTCATGCCGCTTCCGGGGTGCGCTAAATGCGCATAGCGGGTGAACGGGCAGCGCAGGACGCGGCGGTCGGCGAGGGGAGTGGCCGAAAAGCGAGCGCTGAGCGCCATCTGCCAATTGGCTGTCTGGACAGACCCTTGGCCTACCGCCATAGTCCGCACCGCCTCTTGAACAGACCGATGCGCCCCTTATGAAACTCTTGACCGAGTTCTTTGCCTGGTGGACCGGCAACACCATCGGCACGCGTCTTTATACATGGCGCTACGGGAACCGCGTCGGCTCCGACGCCTTCGGCAATGTCTATTACCAGTCCGAAGGCGGAAAGCGGCGCTGGGTGATCTACCGCGACCAAGCCGAAGCTTCGCTCGTTCCGCCGGATTGGCATGGCTGGCTGCATTACACGGTGGATGCGCCGCCTACCGAGGAAACCTATCAGCCGCGGCCCTGGCAGACGCGCTATGTGCCGAATCTGACGGGGACGCCGCAAGCCTACCGGCCGCCCGGCAGCATCCTCAATCCCGACGCCGGCAAAGCGCCGCCGCTCGATTACGAACCTTGGCAGCCGAGCTGACGGCATGAGCGCAGTCGAGACCACTCCGCCGAAACCGGTGCAGCGCTGGTCGGCAGACGATTATGCCAAGAACGGGCGCTTCGTCTCCGAGCTGGCCCGCCCCGTCCTCGACCTGCTCGCGCCGAAAAGGGGCGAGCGCGTCCTCGACCTTGGTTGCGGCGATGGCGTGCTCACCGAGGAGATCGCCGCCTCCGGCGCCGATGTGCTCGGCGCTGATTTGAGCGATGAGCTGCTTGCCGCGGCTGCCGCCAAGGGCCTCAAGGTGCAAAAGGTCGACGGGCATGCGCTTCCCTTCCAATCCGAGTTCGATGCGGTGTTCTCCAATGCGGCGCTGCATTGGATGCGCCGGCCTGATCTCGTGATAGCGGGTGTCGCCCGCGCGCTCCGCCCCAAAGGCCGCTTCGTCGGCGAGCTTGGCGGTCATGGCAATGTCGCGGCCATCGCCACGGCGATGCGGGCGGTGGGTAAGACGCGCGGCGGCGATCCGGCACGCGTCGCGCCCTGGTTCTTTCCGAGCGTCGACCAATACCGGTGCCTGCTCGAGGCTGGCGGCTTTAGGGCCATTTCGATCGTCCTTGTGCCGCGCCCGACGCCGCTCGATATCGGCATGGACGGATGGCTCAAGACGTTCGGCCGTTCCTTCTTCGAACAGTTCGCGGAGCCGGACCGGACCGAGGTGCTGACCGAGGTGATGGAGCTGTTGCGGCCATCGCTGTGCGATTCCGATGGCCGGTGGACCGCCGACCATATCCGGCTTCGCTTTGCCGCCGTGCGGGTCTAAGAGGTATGGGGCCGCATTGTCCTCGCCACATCCACGCCCGATTTTTGGCCGAGCCCTTGGGTTGCAAGGAGCGCACCCAAGTGACACGCTTCGAGGGCCAGTTCAGAAGGTGTGCAGCATAATGCTACAGTCTAAGGCGCGACTGCGCCGCGCCGGCCTCGCTCAGCTTCTCATCCTTGTTGCATTGTCAGGCCTGCTCGGTGCTGAGCCGGCACTTGCCGACAAAATCCAAAATCCGATCGCGGTGTTCGCCGCTCTCGACAAGGTGACGGGCCGCATCTCGCATCTGGAGATACCGCTCAATCAGACGGTGCAGTTCGGCGCTTTGAAGGTCACGCCGCGGGTCTGCGACACCCGCCCGCCGACCGAGCCGCCGCACACCTCCTCATTCGTGGAGGTCGATGAGATCAAGCTCAACGGCGACGTCGAGCGCATCTTCACCGGCTGGATGTTCGCCGAAAGCCCCGGCCTTCACGCCGTGGAGCACCCGGTGTTCGACGTTTGGCTGACGAGCTGCAAGACCAACGAGCCGGTCGCGCCGACGGGCAGCAACGAGAATTCCGCGGCAGCCGCGCCACCGGCCGCAGCACCGGCCGCTCCGGCACCGGTGGCAGCTCCAGCGGCCGCCGCAGCCGCACCGCCCAAGCGGCCGCGTCCGCCGCGGCCAGCACCACCGCCAGGTGTGCCGGTGCCATTTCCGCAGTAAAGCGCATCTTCGAGCAGTCGCTGAAACTCGGCGCGTCCCACCTCGATCGCGCCGAAGCTCGCAAGATGCCCGGTCAGGAACTGGGTATCGAGCAGGACGAAGCCACCATATCTGAGGCGCGCGATCAGATAGACGAGCGCGATCTTGCTCGCGTCGCGCGCTCTGGAGAACATGCTCTCGCCGAAAAAGGCCCGGCCGAGATGCACGCCGTAAAGCCCGCCGGTCAGCTCACCGTCTTGCCAGACCTCGACCGTATGGCAGTGGCCGAGGGCGAACAGATCGGCATAGAGGTTGCGGATGCGGCCGTTGATCCAGGTGCTCCGCCGTCCCGCCCGCGGCGCCGCGCAGCCGTCGATGACGGCGTCGAAATCGGTGTCGATCCTGACGTCGACCCCGCCCTGGCGGATGGTCCGGGCGAGCCGGTGCGGAACATGGGCACGGTCGAGCGGCAGGATACCCCGCCGTTCGGGCTCGATCCAATAGAGCGCGTTGTCCTCGGCGCTCTCCGCCATGGGAAAGATGCCGCAAGCATAGGCCTTGAGCAGGACCTGCGGCGTGATCTCGATCATGACGTCGTCGATGGAGGTCATGGCTTGCTCAAGAAAGGGGGCTGGTCAGCCTCCCGCCAAATGAGTTTCCAGCCAATGAATATCATATTGGCCGTCGGCGATGTCAGGCTCCGCGATCAGAGATTTGAACAACGGGATGGTCGTGTCGATGCCGTCGACCACGAACTCGCCGAGCGCCCGCTTCAACCTCATCAAGCATTCGTTGCGGGTCCGGGCATGCACGATCAGCTTGCCGATCAGGCTGTCGTAATAGGGCGGGATGGTATAGCCGGCGTAAGCGCCTGAATCGACGCGCACGCCCAAGCCGCCCGGCGGATGGAAATGCGTGATGGTCCCCGGTGAGGGCCGGAAGGTGCGGGGGTCCTCGGCGTTGATCCGGCATTCGATGGCATGGCCGTCGAAGCGGATATCTTCCTGCTTGAGGGTCAGCGGCGCGCCCGCCGCGATGCGGATCTGCTCGATGACGAGGTCGATGCCGGTGACCATCTCGGTGACGGTGTGCTCCACTTGGAGCCGCGTGTTCATCTCGATGAAGTAGAACTCGCCACCTTCGTAGAGGAACTCCACGGTGCCGACGCCGCGATAGCGCAGCTGCCGCATGGCCTTCGCCACGGTCTCGCCGATGCGCGCGCGCTCGCTCTCATTGAGGGCGGGCGAGGGGGCCTCCTCCCAAAGCTTCTGATGCCGCCGCTGCAACGAGCAATCACGCTCGCCGAGATGGATGGCGTTGCCCTCGCCGTCGCCCAGCACCTGCACCTCGATATGCCGAGGGTGGGCGAGATATTTCTCGAGATAGACGGTATCGTCGCCGAAGGCCGTCTTGGCCTCGATGCGCGCCGTGGCCAACGCCGGCTCGAGCTCGTCCTCGACGTGAGCGACCTTCATGCCGCGCCCGCCACCGCCGGCAGCGGCCTTGACCAGCACTGGATAGCCGATGTCGCGGGCAAGCCGTTGCGCCTCGGCAAGATCGGTGACGGCGCCGTCAGAGCCCGGCACCAGAGGCAGGCCGAGCATCTTGGCGGTCACCTTCGCCTCGATCTTGTCGCCCATGAGCTTCACATGCTCGGCGGTCGGTCCGATGAAGGTGATGCCATGCTCTTCGAGGATCTCGGCAAAGCGGGCATTTTCGGCCAGAAACCCATACCCGGGGTGAACCGCGTCGGCGCCGGTGATTTCGCAGGCGGCGACGATCTGCGGGATGTTGAGATAGCTGTTCTTCGACGGGGGGGCGCCGATGCACACGCTCTCGTCGGCGAGCCGCACATGCATGGCGTCGGCGTCGGCGGTCGAGTGCACCGCGACCGTGGCGATGCCAAGCTCCTTGCACGCACGCTCGATGCGAAGCGCGATCTCTCCCCGGTTGGCGATCAGGATTTTGTCGAACATGCCAAGGAGCGCCTAGCCCTTTTCGATCACGGCGAGCGGCTCGCCATATTCGACGGGCTGGCCGTCGTCGACGAGGACGGCCAGGACCGTGCCGGCATGGGGGGCTGGGATATGGTTCATGGTCTTCATCGCTTCGATGATGAAAATCGTCTGTCCGGCCGTGACGCGGCTGCCGATCTCGATGAAGGGTGGGGCACCCGGCTCGGGGGAGCGGTAGGCGGTGCCGACCATGGGCGAGTTGACGGTGCCGGGGTGATGGATTTCCTCGGTCACCCCTCCGCCGCCCGATTCGAGGGCCGGTCGGCTGACCTCGGCGGCATGCGCGGCGACACCGACCGTGACGTTGCGCGCCACGCGCACCCGCCGCCCCTCATGCTCGATCTCGATCTCGGAAAGGCCCGTCTCGTTCAGGAGCTCGGCCAGCTCGCGGATGAGTTCCTTGTCGAAGGTCCCTGCCTTTTCTGTCATCTCCGGCGTTCCCTCCTCCGCCATCAGCCAGCCCTCGGTGCGGCGATCAACGCGGCGACCGCCTGGATGCCCAGCTCGTAGCTCAAGGCCCCGAACCCGCAGATCACGCCTTTGACGCCCTTCGAGATAAAGGAAGTGTGGCGGAAACTCTCGCGCCGGAAGATGTTCGACAGATGCACCTCGACACAAGGAATCTCCGTGGCTAGCAGCGCGTCGAGTATGGCGATCGAGGTGTGGGTGAAGGCGCCGGCATTGACGATCAGCCCGGCGGCTTTGTGCCTCGCCTCTTGGATCCACGCCACCAGCTCGCCCTCATGATTGCTCTGCCGGAACTCTATGGCAAAGCCCAATTTTGCCGCCTTTTGCTCGCAGCGCGCACGGATGTCTTCAAGGCTCTCCGTGCCATAGACCTCAGGCTCGCGCGACCCGAGCAGGTTGAGATTGGGACCGTTCAACACATAGATCGGTTTGGTCATGGCGTGACTGAGGGCAGAGTGGTGCCCCGGGAGCGTAGCCGGATGCTCCGGGGCGGATGAGCCGCGGCCCCTTTAGCAGCTTTTGCTGCGGCGCGCAAAAAGCTGGCTCTGGACCGCAACCTCCGCTGCTTGCCAACTGCATCAGCAGGTGGTGCCGCAGCCTTTCTCGCGGATCTCGGCCACGTCTTTCTTGAGCTGGTCGTAGAGGTCGTCAGGCGCGCCAGGCACGACCCGGTCGCCGATCAGATAGAGCGGCGTGCCTTGCAAACCGAGCTTCTGGGCGAGGTCCTTGTTCTCCTCAAGCGCCTGCTTGATGGAGGGGTCGTCCGCGTCCTTCTGGAGCTTGTCGATGTCGAGCCCAAGATCCTTGGCGACGCGCAAGGCCTTGTCCTTGTCGGCCTTGCCGGGCTCCGAAAACAGCTTCTGGTGCATCTCGAAATATTTGCCCTGCTTGATCGAGGCGAGCGCGATCTTCGCCGCCGCCTCCGACTCGTCGCCGAAGATCGGCAACTCCTTGAGGACGAGTCGGACCTTGCCGTCGCCATTGACGAGCTTGACCACGTCGGGGAGCGCCCGGCGGCAATAGCCGCAATTGTAATCGAAGAACTCGACCACGCTGACATCGCCGTTCGGGTTGCCGGCGACGAAGGCGTCAGGCGACCGGAAGATCTTGTCGGCATTCTCGCCGATGGTCTTTTTCTGCTTCGCCGTCTCTTCGGCCTGCTGGCGCTTGTCGAGTTCGGTCGTCATCTCGACAAGGACCTCGGGGTTCTTGGTGAGATAGTCGCGCACGATCTGCTCGACGCGGGCGTTGGTCGCCGCTTTCTCGAGCGGACCGCCATGGCGGTACAGCGCATAACTGATGCCGGCCGCGGTCACCGCGGACACGACTGCAGCCACGCCCACATTGGCGAGGAGTTTCTTGAGGTTCATGTTTTCGATCTCCGGGGGGCTTGGCTCACTCGGTCTTAGGCATTTCGAAGGCGAGTATGTCGTCGGCTCGGAGCCAGTTTGGCGTGCCGTCGACAAAGCCTGCTTTGGCACGCTTGGCTTGCTGCTTGGCAAGCTTCAACTGTCCTTCATAGAAATAGGCCTCCGCCGATGCAAGCTCGGCTTGGGCCAAATATTGCTGCCTGGCCTGCGGTGGCAGGCTGTCGCCCTTGCGGGCGTAAGCCGCGGCCAATTGGCGGTAGCCCATGGCCGACGTCGTCTCGCGCCCGAGCGCAGTACGGAGATGGGAGATCGCGTCTTCCACATTCTGGTTGCCCGGCACGGCGAGCAGCGCCTGTGCCAGCATGATCCGGATAAGCGGCTCGTCCGGCGCGAGCTTTACCGCCTGTTGCAAGGGCGGAATGGCGTCGGCCACCTGGCCGCTCTCGAACAGGAATTGACCTTTGATCTCATAGAAATAGGGCCAATCGGGCTTGGCGGCGATCAGCGCGTCGAGCTGCGGCAGGGCAACCCTGACGCCCGACTGGCGATAGGTGGCGATGGTCCGCGCATATTTGGCCGGCAGCGACTGATCGGTTGGCCCATATTTGTTGAACACGATCTCCGGCTTGTCGAGGAAGCCTGACAGTTTGGCCTTCACCAGATCGTGCCGGAACTGCAGCTCGGGCGGATCGACATTGTTGTAATAGGGGCTCGACTGGACCAGCTCGCGCAGTTGGGCGAGGCGCTGCGGGGGCAGGGGATGGGACTGCAGATAGGGGTTGATGCCTTGCACCCCAAACAGCTTGCTGCTCATGAACTCCAAGGTCTCGACCAGGCCGCGCCCGGATTGCTTGGTCGCGTTGAGGAAGGTCACGGCCGCCTGGTCGGCCGATGATTCCTCGTCCTGGCGGTAAGCGAGCACCATCCGCATGGCGGCGTCGGTACCGCCATAGGCCGCGCCCATGCCGAGTTGACCGATCCCGCCGACGCCTGCCACGGCCCCCGCCGCCATCGCGGCAAGGCCTAGGATTTGCAGCATCAGCGCGGCCGATTTCGCTCTTGAGATCACATTCCGCAACCGCGCCAAGTGGCCGCCGGTGATATGGCCGCTCTCGTGCGCGATCACGCCGATGATCTGATTGGGTGTCTTTGCGTCCATCAGTGCGCCCGCGTGGATGAACATATTGTGCCCATCGATGACGAAGGCGTTGAAGGCGCGGTCGTTGACGATGTGAATGTCGATCGCCTGGGCGCCGAGGCCGGCAGCGTCGAAGATCGGCTTGGCATAGCTCCGGATCAGCGATTCCGTCTCGGCGTCGCGGATCATGCCCTCCGCGTTCGCCGTCGTGGCGGTGACGAGCGACAGTGCGAGCGCGCCGACGGCAGCGCTGCGCAGGCCGCGTAATGAGCTATGAAGGGGCCCCTGAGCAGGCATCATTCCGCTGATGGTAAGGGATCGCTTGATTGGCGTTTGAATGCGGCGACAAAGTGTCAAGCGCCGCCGAAGCCTCATCAAGAAAGTGCGAGCCGATGGTTGCCCATGAGCTTAACGTCGGCAGGCAAGAAGCAGGCCGTTTGCCCGGGCGGGAGCAGCGATCCATTTATCGTCAGGCATGTGAGCGGGCAGTCGAATGCCGCCCGCATCAAGGGCTGCTCAAAGGCTTAGCGTTGCCACCAGCCGCGGCGCGGTGGACTTGACTCCTCCTTGGCTTCGCTTTCCACCCCGACTTCGGGTTGGACGGTAGGCCGCTCGGTGGGCGGCGCGACCCGCACGGGCTCGCCGTCGTGAACGGTGCGTTCGGCTGTGCCGGTGTGCGCGGTATCTTCTTTCGGCGCTCTCGCCTGGCGGCCATCGCCATTTTGCTGGGGCCGCGCTTCGCTCTCGCGCTGCGGAGCCTCGCCGCGGTCGGGACTCTCAGCTTCGGGCCGTGCTTCGCTTGGGGCGGCGCTTCTCGGCTCGGCATCTCCTGCGGCACGCTCGGGCCGCTGACCAGACCTGCCGCGACGGCCGCCACGCCGCCCTCGGCGGCGGGGCTTGCGGATTTGTGCAGCGGCGTCGGCGCCCTCGGGCTGCTTCTCTTGGGCCTCCTCCTGATCCGGCTCGTCCTCGTCCGGCTCAGCCCTTTCGGCGGCAAAGGCGGGAGCGGCCTCTGGTCCCTCGAACTCCTGCTCGCCGCCCGGACCGCGGCGCTTACGGCGGCGGCGCCTCGACCGGCGTGGGGCCCCCTCGGCATCCGCTTCGACGGGCGCGGACGCGGCCGGGGCAGGCTCGTGATGGGCCCAATCCATATGCACAACGGTGCTCTCGCCGACGCCAGTCACCGACTCCGCCGAGCGTTCGATGACGAACTGCGAGATATGTAAATTCTCGTCGGCGGTCACCGTGATGGGGATCCGATAGCGCTGCTCGATGTCCTTCAGATGCGCGCGCTTCTGGTTCAGGATGTAGAGCGCGACCTCGACCGCCGTGGTCGCCACGAGCGGCACCACGCCATCGGTGATGAGGCGGTCCTCGATCGAGCGCAAGATATCGAGGGCGACCGATTCCACCGAGCGGACGATGCCGGTGCCCTGGCACATCGGGCAGGCGCTGGTCGAGCCCTCGAGCATGCCGGGGCGCAAGCGCTGGCGCGACATTTCCATCAGGCCGAAATGGCTGATGCGGCCCACCTGGATGCGCGCGCGGTCGTTGCGCAAGGATTCCTTGAGCCGCCGCTCCACCAGCCGGCTGTTGCGGCGCTCATCCATGTCGATGAAGTCGATGACGATCAGTCCGGCGAGGTCGCGCAGGCGGAGCTGGCGGGCGATCTCCTCGGAGGCCTCGAGATTGGTCTTTAGCGCGGTGTCCTCGATATTGTGCTCGCGCGTGGCCTTGCCGGAGTTGACGTCGATGGCGACGAGCGCCTCGGTCTGATTGATGACGATGTAGCCGCCAGACTTCAACACCACCTGCGGGGAGAACATGGCGGCGAGCTGCCGCTCCACCTGGTAACGGATGAAGACCGGCTCCGGCTCCTTGTACGGCTTCACGTTCTTGGCATGGCTCGGCATGAGCATGCGCATGAAGTCCTTGGCCTCGCGATAGGCATCGTCGCCGGCGACCAGGACTTCGTCGATGTCCTTGTTGTAGAGGTCGCGGATCGACCGCTTGATCAGGCTGCCTTCCTCATAGACGAGGCTCGGCGCCGTCGATTTCAGCGTCAGGTCGCGGACGGTTTCCCACAGCCGCAGGAGATAATCGTAGTCGCGCTTGATCTCGGTCTTGGTCCGCTGCGCGCCGGCGGTGCGGATGATGAGGCCCATGCCTTCCGGCACTTCGAGCTCGCCCGCGATTTCCCGGAGCCGCTTGCGGTCGGTCGGATTGGTGATCTTGCGCGAGATGCCGCCGCCGCGCGCGGTGTTCGGCATGAGCACGGTATAGCGGCCGGCAAGCGAGAGGTAGGTCGTCAGCGCCGCGCCCTTGGTGCCACGCTCTTCCTTGACCACCTGCACGAGGATGATCTGCCGGCGGCGGATCACCTCCTGGATCTTGTACGCCCGCCGCCCCCTACGCCTCGGGCGATCCGGCAGCTCTTCAAGCGCGTCCTCGGAACCTACCGATTCGACGGTCTCAGTGGTCGCCTCGCCGTTGCTTCCCGTCGTCGCCACGCCCTGGCCGACCATCTCCGGAGGATCGGCCTCGTCATCGTCTTCGGCCTCTTCGACCGAAGTGAGCGTGTCGGACGTCTCTTCGGGGGTTAGCTCGAACTCGGGTCTGCCCTCGGCCTCCTCCGAGACCTCGTGGATCAGGTCACTCGCCTCCATGGCGACACCGGACCCGCCTTCACGGCGCTCCGCCTCGCCACCGTTTTCGGCCGCGCCCGCGGCGGTTCCAGCCTCGGCGGCCCCGGACTCCTTGCGTGGTCCGGACTCTGGGCGGCCACGACCGCGCCGGCCACGTCTCCGCCTCCGCCCCGCCGCGGCTTCATCCTCGGCGGCCTCGGCCGCGCTCGCGCGGCTTTCCTCAGCGGCCTCCTCCTCGAGGAGCGCCTGACGGTCGGCCACCGGGATCTGATAGTAGTCCGGATGAATTTCAGTGAAGGCCAGGAAGCCGTGGCGGTTGCCGCCGTAATCCACGAAGGCCGCCTGCAGCGACGGCTCTACGCGCGTCACCTTGGCGAGATAGATATTGCCCCTGAGTTGCTTCTTGCTCGCTGATTCGTAGTCAAATTCCTCGACGCGATTGCCTTTTACCACGACGACCCGGGTCTCCTCCGGATGCGCCGCATCGATGAGCATTTTGCTTGGCATGTTGATTGTTCTCCGCCGCGCTTGCCCGGGCGAACGGCGTAACAGTCTGCCGTATCACGTTAGTACCCGAACCCTGCGCGCGCTTAAGTTGAATAGACCATGATTCGCTGCGATGGCGCAGGGAGGGCTGCCCGCCTCGGCCGTTCAGATCGGCAAACGGCACAGACAAAGTCGAGCTTTGTCGGCGGGTTAGTCCCGTGCTTTGAAGTTGCATCGCAAACACCTGACCCGCGCTTGCGCGGGCTCTGAGAAGCTTAGAATGGCGATCGTCTCTCACTTTAACCGCCGGCATTTTCGCGTCCGGGCCGCTTCACCAAGGCCTGACGCGCGAAAAAAATGAGGTCCCGAGCCAGTATCGCTGGAAAGCGTCCAGGGAATCGGGGCGACCCAATCGTGAGGGTCTACCCTTTATTACGGGCTTGGCGGGAGATTTGGCAAGCCTTCCCGTGCGTTCGCCCCCAAAGGGTCACAAGCTTCGCTTAACCAGCGCGCATTAAGATTCCAGGAGCCATGGCGTATTTCTGGCTGAATCGGCTGGAATTGGGGGGCCCCAGGGAGCGAGGCTTACGCAGCCGCGAGCCGGTGGGGCGAAGGAAGATGCGTAAAGTGCCTACCTTGCTGGGAGCTTGGGCCTCGGCCGTCCTGCTGGCGCTCCTGCTCGCTTCGGTCGGGACGTGGCCGCAACAGGCTCATGCCGGCTCCCGTCAGACCATCGCCAACGATGCGAGGGTTGCAGGGGACCGGGCCCGCACCCGTTTCATCGCCGATCTGTCGAAGAAGGTGGACGTCAACGTCTTTGCCCTCGGCGATCCCTATCGCGTCATCGTCGATCTCCCCGAAGTGAACTTCCAGATGCCGCCGGGATTGGGCACCAAGTTCGAGGGGGCTCGTGAGCGGCTATCGCTTCGGCCTGTTCGCCCCCGGCAAATCGCGCATTGTCATCGACATGAATGGACCGTTTCTTGTCGATAAGGCCTTCGTGCTTGATCAAAGGCCCGACCAGCCTGCGCGCCTCGTCGTCGACCTCGTCGCCACCGACCGTGCGACGTTTCAGGCGAAGCTCCGTGAGGCGAGTGCCAAATCGACCGCGGCCGACGGAGCGGCGCCCCCGGCGCCCGCGCCGGCGGCAAGGCCCGCCGATGCCAAGCCGGTGGTGATCCTCGACCCCGGTCATGGCGGCGTCGACCCCGGAACGAGCAGCGCGAGTGGGGTCACGGAAAAAGAGGTGGTGCTCGCCTTTGCCAAAACGCTCAAGCAGAAGCTCGAGGCGAACGGCCAGTATGACGTCTATCTCACGCGCGACGACGATCACTTCCTCCCCTTGCGCGAGCGGGTGGAGTTTGCCCAAGGCAAGGGCGCGAATTTGTTCATTTCCATCCACGCCGACTCCTTTCCCAAACAGACCGCGGATGCGAGCGGCGCCACCGTCTACACCCTGTCGGAGCAGGCGTCGGACGACGAGGCCAAGGAACTCGCGGCCAAGGAAAACCTCTCCGACGCCATCGCCGGCGTCGCGCTGCCGAGCGATTCCGACGAGGTGGTGGCGAATATTCTCATCGACCTGGCCCAGCGCGAGACCCAGAACCGCTCGCTGGTCTTTGCCAAATCGATCGTGGGAGGGATGAGTCGCGCCGACCTCCACGCGAAGGCTCTGAAATCGGCGGGGTTTCGGGTGCTGAAGGCGCCGGATGTACCGTCCGTGCTGATCGAGCTTGGCTTCTTGAGCAATCCCGAGGATGAAAAGCAGCTCACCTCGGATGACTGGCGCGGCACCATGGCCGACAAGGTCGCCGCGGCGGTCGATAGCTATTTTGCCAAACGCATTGCGCGCATGCCGTTCTAGGCCTCCGGCGCCTGAGCTGCCCGCCGCATCCCTGCCCAAAAAAGCGATGAATTCCAGCGACGGCAGCGTTTTGTTGCCATAATGTTGGCTAGGGTTGCCTTGCGCCCCCATAGGCGACCAAAATCGGGGACGGGACGGATCTCACATGGACATCACGGCTCCAATCAAGCCGCCGGAGCAAAGACGGCGGCGTAGGCGCGGCGGCTTCTTCCTGCGCTTCCTCGGCTTCATGTTCGCGGCCAGCATGATCGTCTTCGTCGCCGTGGCGGCGGTTGCAGCGTTCGTGCTGTGGAAAGTGTCGAAGGACCTTCCGGACTACGAAGTGCTCGCCAAATACGAGCCGCCGGTGATGACCCGCATCCACGCGAGCGACGGCAATCTGATCGCCGAGTTTGCCCGCGAGCGGCGCATCTATGTGCCGATCACCGCCATTCCCGACCGCGTCATCCAGGCCTTCATCTCCGCCGAGGACAAGAACTTCTACCAGCATGGCGGCCTCGACATTCAGGGCATCATCCGCGCCGCCGTCACCAATTTGAGCAGCATGCAGGCGGGCGGCCACAAGGTCGGCGCCTCGACCATCACGCAGCAGGTGGCCAAGAACTTCCTGCTTACCAGCGACCAGACGATCGAGCGGAAGTTGAAGGAGGCTATCCTCGCCATCCGCATCGAACGCGCCTTCACCAAGGAGCAAATTCTCGAGCTCTATTTGAACGAGATCTATCTCGGCGCCGGCGCCTATGGCGTCGCGGCCGCCGCCCAGACCTATTGGGACAAGTCTCTGCCCGAGCTCAGCGTCGCCGATGTCGCCTATCTCGCCACGCTGCCCAAGGCGCCCTCCAACTACAATCCGTTTAGATTCCCCGAGCGCGCAGTTGCCCGCCGCAACTGGGTGATCGACCGCATGGTCGAGAATGGCTATGTCACGCCGCAGGACGGCGAGGCCGCCAAGGCCCAGCCGCTCGGCGTGCAAGTGCGCCAGACCGGGCCCAAGATCCTGGCCTCGGAATTTTTCGCCGAGGAAGTGCGCCGCGACATCATCGATCTCTTTGGCGAGGACAAGCTTTACGGCGGCGGACTTTCCGTGCGCACCACGCTCGACCCCTCGCTGCAGCAGATCGGCCGCAAGACGCTGGTCGACGGGCTGGTCACCTACGATCACCGCCATGGCTGGCGGGGCGTGGTAAAGAATGTCGATATTAAGGGTGACTGGGGAAAGACGCTCGCGGCCATCAATGTCTGGCCGGACATTGCTCCCTGGCAGCTCGCCGTAGTGCTGGACGCCAACAAGGACACCGCCACGATTGGCCTCCGCCCAACGCGCACCTTGACGGGCGCGCTCTCCAAGGAGCGCGTGACCGGCACCATTCCCTTCAGCGAGGTGAAATGGGCCCGGCCCAAGCTCAAGGGCGGCGGAATGGGTGGCACGCCAAGCCGCCTGACCGACGTGATCAAGCCTGGCGACGTCATCTATGTGGCGCCGCGCGAGCCGACCGACACGGAGAAGGACGTCACCGGGCAATGGTCGCTGGAGCAGATCCCCGAAGTGGGTGGCGCGCTCGTGGCGATGGACCCGCATACCGGGCGCGTGCTCGCGCTGGTTGGTGGCTTCAGCTTCGCCGCAAGCCAGTTCGATCGCGCCGTCCAGGCGCGCCGCCAGCCAGGCTCATCCTTCAAGCCGATCATCTACACGACGGCGCTCGACAACGGCTATATGCCGACCAGCATCATCGTGGATGGCCCAATTTGCATCAGTCAAGGGGCGGGCATGCCACAATGGTGCCCGAAGAACTATGAGGCGGGCGAAGCGGCGGGTCCCTCGACTTTGCGCTTTGGCATCGAGCATTCGCGCAATTTGATGACGGTCCGCCTCGCCAACGACATGGGCATGCCGATCATCTGCGAATATGCGAGGCGGTTCGGCGTCTACGACAATCTGATGCCGGTGCTGTCCATGGCGCTTGGCGCCGGCGAGACCACGCTGCTGCGGCTCGTGACCGCCTACAGCATGATTGCCAATGGCGGCAAGCAGGTGAAGTCGACCCTCATCGACCGCGTCCAGGACCGCTACGGCAGGACCATTTGGCGCCATGACAACCGCGACTGCACCGATTGCGCGGCGAGAGAGTGGAGCGGTCAAGTCGAGCCCGAGCTGGTCGATGACCGCGCCCAGATCGTCGATCCGATGTCGTCGTATCAGGCCATCCACATCATGGAGGGCGTCATCGAGCGCGGCACCGCCATGAAGCTCAAGGTCCTGAACCGGCCGATCGCCGGCAAGACGGGCACCACCAATGACGAGAAGGATGCCTGGTTCATCGGCTTCACCCCCGACCTCGTGGTGGGCGTGTTCATCGGCTTCGATAATCCGTCGCCGCTCGGCCACGGTGAGACCGGCGGCAACGTCTCGGCGCCGGTGGTCCGCGACTTCTTCAAGATCGCGCTCGCCGACTCCCCGCCAATCCCGTTCCGCGCACCGCCAGGCATCAAGCTGGTCCGCGTCAATTTGAAGACCGGCTTGCCGGCCGGACCCAATGACCCGAAGGCGATCATGGAGGCGTTCAAGCCGACACAAGATCCGACCGGGCTGGTCCCCGACGCAACCGACGGCAGCGACCAGGCTCAGGCCAGCGATGTTGGTCAGGCCGCGCTGGGTGAGCCCGGGTCCGCGCCAATTCCGGCTCAGGCGCCCGGACCACCGCCCGCACCGTTCCCCCCCACTCCGAGTAACGACCGGGCTTTGACATCGGGCACGGGCGGCCTCTACTAAACGCCGACTTCTCAAGATCTGCCGTCAGGTGCGTGAGCCTGGCGGCCCACTTCGTCATTTCCGAGCAGAGGACGCGATGCGCGCTGAAACCGAGGCTGTCATCAACGATATCAGACAGTCCCTGGCTCTGCTCAGGAGGCATCTTTGACCCCGATCGGGCAAAGGCGCGGCTAGCGGAGCTCGACAGCGAGATCGAGGCACCGAATTTCTGGAGCGATTCGGCCCGCGCACAATCCCTCATGCGCGAGCGCCAGCTGCTTGAAGCCACGCTCTCTCGCTTCACCCGCCTTGCCCGCGAGCTCGACGACAATATTGAGCTGGTCAATCTGGGCGAGGAGGAGGGTGACGCAAGCGTCGTCGCCGAAGCCGAGCACGCGCTCAAGAAGCTGCACGCCGAAGCCCATCAGAGCGAGGTTGAAGCGCTGCTCTCCGGGGAAGCGGACGCCAACGACACCTATGTCGAGATCCATGCCGGGGCCGGCGGCACCGAAAGCCAGGATTGGGCCCAGATGCTCGAGCGAATGTACATCCGCTGGGGGGAGGGGCGTGACTACAAAGTCGAGATCATCGGCGAGCATCCCGGCGAGGAGGCCGGCATCAAATCAGCGACCATCCTAATCAAGGGCGCCAACGCCTATGGCTGGTTGAAGACCGAGTCGGGCGTGCACCGGCTGGTGCGCATCTCGCCCTTCGACTCCAATGCCCGCCGCCATACGAGCTTTGCTTCGGTGTCAATCTACCCGGCGGTCGACGACACCATCGCCGTCGACATCGACGAGAAGGACGTGCGCATCGACACCTATCGTTCGAGCGGCGCCGGTGGGCAGCACGTGAACACCACCGACAGCGCCGTGCGCATCACGCATTTGCCGACCGGCATCGTGGTGCAATGCCAGAACGAGCGGTCGCAGCACAAGAACCGCGCCACGGCCTGGGCCATGCTCCGGGCGCGGATCTACGAGGCCGAGCTCAAGCGGCGGGAGGAAGCGGCGCAGGCCGCGGCCGCCGCCAAGTCGGACATCGGCTTCGGCCATCAGATCCGCTCTTACGTGTTGCAGCCCTATCAGCTGGTGAAGGATTTGCGCACGGGCGTGGAGAGCGCCAATCCCTCCGCGGTGCTTGACGGCGATATCGATCGGTTTATCGAGGCCGCGCTCGCCGAGCGCATTCATGGCGAAGAGCGGCCGGCGTAAGACGAGGGATTCCTTGCGGACGTTGCCGCAAGTAAGCGCTTGGAGCTATTCCGCGGCGCGCGTTTGCGGCTCGGCTGCCGCGGCAGGCTTGTCGGCCGGTTGCGCGGCGGTCGCGAGGGGGTTGTCGGCGCGGCGGGACTTGCCTTCGAAATACGCGCCCTGCTCGATGGCCAAGCTCTGGTGGATGATATCGCCTTCGACATGGGATTGCGCCTGCAGCGTGACGCGCAAGCCCCGGATCGAGCCCACCACGCGGCCCCGCACGACGACGTCCTCGGCAACCACACAGCCGGTGATTTGCGATTTGTCGCCGAGCAGGAGCGAGCCGCAATGCACGTCGCCCTCGATCTCGCCGTCGACCTGAATCTCGCCCTTCGAGGTCACGTTACCGATGATCGACAAATCCTCGCCAATGATGGAGGGGACGAGTTTGCTCGGGCTCGAGCTTTTCACGTAACTCGCCGGACGCTCGGCGAATGGCGTGGTTTCGCTGGCCGGGCGGTCGGTCACTCGCTGAAAGGCGTCGCTGGCCAAGTCGCGCTCCGGTTTCTTGGTGAACATGCCCCGTGTCTCCTCAACAAACGCAACCCCTACAGCGCCGAACAAATTCGGCGCGCCGCCTCAGCACAAAGCAATAAAAACCATCGTATCCCTGGTGAGATTTCGCCCCGCCAAGAGCAGCAAATCCTGCAATCACCTTTCGGCCAGAATACCGCCTCGTTCCCGGCTTGTCATTCTGGTTCTCCGGCTGCCGAAGGCTCGGCGGCCAAGATTGGCCTATGGCTGCGACTCGGCTATCGCCTTCCTTTAGCCGACTTTGACGCCTCTTATGAATGTCGACTCTGTCGTCCTCGCCGGGGCTCGGCCGGGGCGGCAGGAGCTTGTTTTCGGGGGATATCAAAAAGGGGCCATGAGCCAGCCGAGGCAGCGCTTGTTGCCCATAGCCAGGCTGCCGCTTGCGCTTTTGGGCTCCTTGCGCGCACTCCGCGCGAGCGTGGACGAGCGCCTGATCCCGGCCCTGCGCCGCACGATTGAACGCCTCAACTCCGATGCAACCCTCTCCGACCTGCGCCGCAGGATCGAGCGCTGGAAGGGCGGCGCGGGCGTGCCCCGCATGAACCAGCAAATGGCCGGGGCGCTGGTCAAGATCTCCGAAGGACGCAGAGCTCTCCTCACTTTACCGGCCAGGGGCCGCGCCCTGGTCCAGTTGATGCCTCAGCCGGTCCAGGTTGAGCTCATGAAATTGCCCTCGCGCGGCGCCCATGTCTGCCGCGAGATCTTCGCGGGAATCCTGGTCGTCGGCATGATCGTCATCGTCGGCGGCTATGGCCGGCTCGGCCGCGGCCCGATTTCGCTGCCGAGCCTAGTCCCCACCATCGAACAGGCGATCAACGAGCAGCTTGCCGATCTCCACGTGAAGATCGACGACGCGGTCCTGCAGCGCTCGACCGAAGGTCCAGGGGTGGTGTTCCGGCTCCGCAACATCCGCCTGATCGACAAGGACGGCTCGATCATGGCGCAGGCGCCGCTCGCGGGCATCGGCATGAGCGGCGCCGCGCTCTTAGCCGGCCGCATCGCGCCGGGCAGCGTCGACTTCATCGGCCCGAAGCTCGTGTTCTATGCCACCGACAATGGCCTCTCGCTCAGCTTCTACCGGCCGTCGGCCTCGGCCGAGACGCTAATGCACCGCTCGCTCGCGGAAGATGCACAGACCGCGCCCGCAAGCCCTCTGGCAACATCGGCCGAGAGCGTCATCGCCAAGAGCGCGGCAGTGCCCTCGGCCGAGGACGCCGGGCGCCAGCTCGACGTGACACGAACCATCACCGAAGTGTTCGAGCAGGCACGCCGGGGCAACACCTCCTACCTGACCCGCTTCGGCGTCAAGAATGCGCAAGTCGTGCTCGTCCGGGATGGCGCGCAGACCCTCTTGCAGGTCCCCGACTTCTCCATCGATCTCGAGCACACCGACCAGCGGAGCGTGCTCGTGGGTCAAGCCGATCTCGGCTCCAGCAAAGGGGATTGGCAGCTCGAATTCCGGACCGAGCAGCGCTCCAAGCGCAAGAGCTTGTCCGTGACAACACTGATCAAGGACCTCGTTCCCTCCGGGCTCGCCGCGAATTTCCCTGGCGTGGCGGCGCTCAAGGTGCTCGACATGCCCGTCAGCGGCGAGACGAGCGTCGAGGTCTCGTCCGCGGGACGCTTCATGGCGGGTGAAGCCAAGCTCAGATTGGAGCGCGGGTACCTCACGCCGCCTTGGGACCCGCTCAATGCCATGCTGATCGACGGGGGCAATCTGCATCTGCGCTACGCCAAGCAGGACCGGGTGGTCGAGATCGAGCCCTCGACCCTCAAATGGGGTCCGAGCAAGGCGACGGTCAGTGGTGAGTTCCGCATGTTAGGCGGCGACAAGGATACGCCGACCTGGGGCTTCAGGCTCAAGTTCACGGACGCGGTGCTTGCCGCCGAGGAGTTCGGGCTCGCGCCCATGAAAGTGGACGAGTGGTCGGCTGAAGGCACGGTCACGCCCTCCGGTGGCCGCATGACCCTCTCGCGTTTCGTGATCCGCTCCGGCACCGCTTCGGTCGAACTTGCCGGCGATATCGCCGATGCCCCGGGATCGCCGGAGGTGCATTTGACCGGCACGGTCAGCGCCATGCCGCTCGACGTGCTCAAACAGTTTTGGCCTAAATTTTTGGTAGGGGACGCGCGGCTGTGGGTCAGCGAAAGCGTGCACGGCGGTCAGGTTCTTGGCGGCAAGGTCGCCATATCGTTGCGCCCAGGCGAGCTCGCGCAAGCCATGCAGGGCGGCGGGCAGCTTCCGCCCGAGGCGGTCGACGTCGACCTCGGCCTGACCGACATGAGCATCACCTACGTCCCCAAAATGCCGCCGGTGGTCACTCCGACCGCGAAGCTCAAAATATCCGGCACGGTCATGTCGGTTGACATTCCTGAAGGCAAGATCGCGCTGCCTTCAGGCCAGGAGATCGCCCTGCGTGACGGCCGCTACTTCATTCCCGATCTGCGGCAGAAGCCGGCGTTGGCGGAGATCAGCTTCAAGGGGAACGCCGCTACCGCGGCAACCCTCGAGCTTCTCGACCACGAGCCGTTCGGCTTCATTCGCGCCATGAGCCTCAAGCCGGAATATTTCGGTGGCGAAGCCGCGGGCAGTTTCGCCTTCACCATACCGTTGCATTTCGGCGTTCAGTTCAAGGAGATGAAGCTCGTCGGCGCGGCGCGGGTGGAAAAGGCCGTCGCCTCGAATGTGATCGCCAACATGCCCGTCGAGGGTGGCGCGCTCGATGTGAACCTGACAGAGCAGGCGGTGGAGGCTAAGGGCGATATCCTGATCAAGGGCGTGCCGGCCAACCTCGTTTGGCAGCGCATCTTCGATGAGCCCGACGAGCGGCAGCCGCCGATCAGAATCACCACGACGCTCGACGAGGACGCGCGCGAGGCGCTTGGGCTCAAGGTCTCCCATTTGGTGCGCGGTCCGCTGCCCGTCGCCCTTTCGATCATGCGCGACGCCAAGGGCACCGAGGCGATGAGCATGCAGGCCGACCTCACCAACGCCCAGCTCATCTTCGGCAATATGGGCTGGACCAAGCCGCCCGGGCGACGAGCCGCCATGCAGTTCGACGTGGCGCGGGCGGAGGACGGCTCGACCGACCTCAAGAACTTCAAGATCCAGGGCGACGATATCGCCATCGATGGCTCGATCTCGCTGGACCCCGAGCAGCATCTCAAATCCTTCTATTTCTCGGACTTCTCCTTCGACAACCTCACCCATGTGGAGATCACGGCGACGGTGGTCGGCGGAGACACGCTCCAGATCGACGCCCATGGCCCGAGCTATGACGGCAAGCAGTTCTTCCAGTCGCTGTTCTCGGCCGGTCAGCTTGCCGAGGACGCCGAGCCCCACGATCCCTTCAGCCTCGACCTTACGGCGAGGCTAGGCACGGTGTCGGGCTTCTACGATACGACTGTCAGCGATGCCCAGGTCACGCTCAAGAAGCGCAACGGCCAGCTCGTGGCGCTTGACGCGACGGGCAAGCTCAACGGCAAGGCCCAGATCGCGGTCAAGCTCGAGGACAACAACGGCACGCGAATGATCCGCGCCGAATCGCATGACGCCGGCGACGCCTTCCGCCTCATCGGCTTCTATCCCAAGGTCGAGGGCGGCGAGTCCTCGCTTGAGGTCAATCTCGACGCGGGTGAGGCCGGATACAAAACCGGGACCCTGTGGGCGCGGAACTTCGTGGTGCTCGGCGATGCCGTGGTGAGTGAGGTGCTGGACGATCCGCAGTCCACGGCGGCGCTGGGCGACCGGAAGAAGGAAGTCCGGCAGTCCCGTATTTCCTTTGACCAATTGCGCGCGCCGTTCTCGGTGGGCAAGGGCGAGTTTCTGCTCAACGACGCCTATATGAATGGACCCGCGCTCGGCGCTACCATGCGCGGCCGCGTCAACTTCAAGACGCAGACCGTCAATCTCGGCGGCACCTATGTGCCGCTATACGGATTGAACTCGGCGCTTGGCGCCATCCCGATCCTGGGTGGCATCTTCGTGGGCCGGCAGAACGAGGGTCTTGTCGGCATCACCTTCGCCGTCCAGGGGCCGCTCGACGATCCGAACGTCCTCGTCAATCCGATCTCGGTGGTGGCGCCCGGCATCTTCCGCCAGATCTTCGAGTTCAGGGACCAGGGGCAGAACGCGGCGTCCTCCGCGCCGGCTTCCTCGCCCTCCGATTTCGGCGCCGCGGCCGGGCGCTAGCGCGACAGAGACTTAGACAGGGCGGATCAGCACGTGCCGCTTCTTGCCGAGCGACAGCTTGATGACGCCTTCCGGCGTCAGGTCGGCAAGGGTCAGGAGCCGCTTCTCGTCGGTCACCGCCACGTCATTCACCTTTAGCCCGCCGCCCTTGATTTGCCGCCGCGCCTCGCTGGTCGAAGCGACGAAGCCGACATGCGTATTGGCGGTCAGCACGCCCCAGCCTTTCACCAGTTCGGCGCGCGGCAGCTCGAAGGTCGGCAGCGTCTCGGACAGCGTGCCTTGCTCGAAGGTGGCCCGCGCGGTCGCCTCGGCGAGGTCGGCAGCATCGCGGCCATGGAGCAGGGCGGTCGCTTCGGTGGCGAGGATTTTCTTCGCCTCGTTCAGTTCGACGCCCTTGAGCTTGGCGAGCCTCTCGATCTCGGCAAGCGGCAATTCGGTGAACAGCTTCAAGAAGCGCGTCACGTCGGCATCCTCGGTGTTCCGCCAATATTGCCAATAGTCGTAAGGCGACAGCATGTCGGGGTTGAGCCAGACGGCGCCCGAAGCCGTCTTGCCCATCTTGGCGCCGGAGGCCGTGGTGAGCAGAGCCGTGGTCAGGCCCAACAGCTCGACGCCATCGGTTCGCCTTCCAAGCTCGATGCCGTTGACGATGTTGCCCCATTGATCCGAACCGCCCATCTGCAGGCGGCAGCCGAGTCTCCGATAGAGCTCGACGAAATCGTAGGCCTGCAGCACCATGTAGTTGAACTCGATGAAGGAGAGCGGCTGCTCGCGCTCCAGGCGCAGCTTCACCGAATCGTAGGACAGCATGCGGTTGACGCTGAAATGGCGGCCGTAGTCGCGCAGGAAATCGATGTAGTTGAGCTCGTCCAGCCAATCGGCGTTGTTGATCATCAACGCATCGCTCGCTCCGTCGCCGAAGCTCACGAACTTGCCGAACGCCGATTGGATGCCGGCCACGTTGGCGGCGATGTCGGCGTCGCTCAACAACTTCCGCGCCTCGTCCTTGCCTGAGGGGTCGCCCACCTTGGTGGTGCCGCCGCCGATCAGCACGATCGGCTGGTGGCCGGTCTGCTGCAATTTGCGCAGCATCATGATGCCGAGCAGATTGCCGACATGCAGGCTGGGCGCCGTACAATCGAAGCCGATATAGCCGGTGAGGCGTTCCGATCGGGCGAGCCTGTCGAGGCCCGCTTCGTCGGTGCATTGGTGCACGTAGCCGCGGGTCTTAAGCTCGTTCAGGAAATCCGATTTGGTCGTGCTCATGATGGCCGCGCCTCAAGAGCCAATCGTCAGGCCGCCGAGTCGCGCTTCTTCCGCTTGCCCAGCCGCTTGTCGAGATAAGCGTCGACCACCTCCATGAGGCCATCCATGCGGCCCTCGAAGAAGTGATTGGCGTCGGGCACTGTGGCGTGCTCGATGACGATGCCCTTCTGTGTCTTGAGCCGGTCGACGAGCGCGCGGACGGACTCCGTCGGCACCACGCGATCCTTGGCGCCATTGACCATCAGCCCCGAGGACGGGCAGGGGGCGAGGAAGGTGAAGTCGTAGAGATTGGCCGGCGGCGCCACGGAGATGAAGCCTTCGATCTCCGGCCGCCGCATCAAGAGCTGCATGGCGATCCAGGCACCGAAGGAGATGCCCGCGATCCAGCAGGAGGACGCATCGGCATTGTAAGCCTGCATCCAGTCGAGCGCGGTGGCGGCATCCGCCAATTCGCCGGGGCCGTTGTCGAACAGCCCCTCGCTCCGGCCGACCCCGCGGAAGTTGAAGCGCAACACCGAGAAGCCCCGCCGCTGGAAGGCGTAATAAAGGTGATAGACGACCTGGTTATTCATCGTGCCGCCGAATTGCGGATGCGGGTGCAGGATGAGTGCAACCGGACAGTTCGGGGCAGGGTTATGATGGTAGCGGGCCTCGATCCGGCCGGCCGGGCCGCTGATATTGACTTCAGGCATGAATGACTAACCTCGAATAACGTTAACTGGACGCGAGGGGCGAGAGATGGGCGCCTATGGAAGCGGGCCGCGAGCGCCGCAAACCTTGACTCTGCCGCTTGGGAAACCTATAGAAAACATAAGATTAGAATTGTTCCAAACAAGGGTGGCGCGGCGATCCGCGTTTGGAGCGATCTAAAGCCTCGGGCCGCGTGTCATAGCATGCGCGATGGGGGCTCGCGCAAGCGTTAACCGGCGGTCCTCGGCCGCGAGCTTCCAGAGGCCATGACGATGCGCACCTATCTCGACTACAACGCGACCGCGCCGCTCAGGCCTGAGGTGCGCGACGCCATGGTCGCGGCGCTCGCCACCTATGGCAATCCGTCGTCGGTTCACGCCGAGGGCAGAGCGGCCCGGGCGCTGATCGAGGCCGCGCGCACCAAGGTTGCGGCACTCGCCGGCTGCCGAGCGGAAGAGGTGATCTTCACCAGCGGGGGCAGCGAGGCGAATGCGCTGGCGCTCGCCACTCAGCCCGGGGACGCCTGTCACTGCTATATGTCCGCGGTTGAGCATCCGTCCGTGCTCGCCGGCGGCAGGTTTTACCGCGAGAGCACGACCCGCATCCCCGTCACCAGCGACGGCGTGATCGACCTTGATGCGCTTGCGAGCGAGCTGAAGAAACACCATCTCGGAGGGTGGCGGCCTTTCGTTTCACTGATGGCAGCCAATAACGAGACCGGCGCCATCGAGCCGGTCGCTGCCGCGGCCGGAATCGTTCATGCGACGGGCGGCTTGCTGCACACCGACGCGGTTCAGGTCGCTGGCAAGCTGGCGCTCAATTTCACCGCGCTGGGAGCCGACATGATGAGTTTGTCCGCGCACAAGCTCGGAGGGCCGAAAGGCGTGGGTGCTCTCATCCTGCGCCAAGGCATTGCGGTCGAGCCTTTGATCAAGGGCGGCGGCCAGGAGCGCCGGCACCGCGCAGGCACCGAGAATGTCGCTGGCATCGTTGGCTTCGGCGTGGCAGCGGAATTAGCACTCGCGGACTTGGACAAGGCCTCCGGCCTCGCCGGGCTTCGCGACGGACTGGAGGCAAAGGCGCTTGAGATCGCGCCGGATGCGGTCGTGCTGTCGGGGCGGGTCGGGCGCCTGCCCAATACGAGTTGCCTCGCTGTCCCCGGCACCAAGGCCGAGACGCTGGTCATCGGGCTCGATCTCGCCGGTGTCGCGGTCAGCTCGGGCAGCGCCTGCTCGAGCGGCAAGGTCGAGGCCTCGCATGTCTTGAGCGCCATGGGCGTGGCCCCGGAGCTTGCCGAAGGCGCCATTCGAGTAAGCCTTGGTTTTGGCAGTGAGAGTGCCGATATCGAAAGGTTCCTGGGCGTGTGGAGCGAGTTGATCAGGCGGATGCGACAGCATCAGCAGGCGGCGTAGCGGCCGCGAGACAAAGAGAATTTGGAGTAGAGCCATGCCGGCAGTGCAAGAGACAGTCGCCCGCGTCCGCGAGATCGACGTCGACAAGTACAAATACGGCTTCGTCACCGACATCGAGTCGGTCAGGGCGCCGAAGGGCCTGAGCGATGAGGTGGTCCGCTTCATCTCGGCGAAGAAGCACGAGCCGCTGTGGCTGCTCGACTGGCGGCTCGAGGCCTATCGCCGTTGGCTCACGATGACCGAGCCCACTTGGGCCAATGTCGTTCACCCCAAGATCGACTTCCAGGAGCTCTATTATTATTCCGCGCCGAAAAGCACCGAAGGGCCGAAAAGCCTCGCCGATGTCGATCCGGAGTTGCTTGCGACCTATGCCAAGCTCGGCATTCCGCTGAAGGAGCAGGCGGTGCTCGCGGGCGTGCAAGGCGCGCCCCGCGTGGCGGTCGACGCCGTGTTCGATAGCGTTTCGGTGGTCACCACCTTCAAGGAGGAGCTGGCCAAGGCCGGCGTCATCTTCTGCTCGATCTCGGAGGCCGTGCAGAACCACCCCGAGCTCGTGCGCAAATATTTGGGCTCCGTGGTCCCGAGCAGCGACAATTTCTACGCCACGCTCAATTCGGCGGTCTATTCCGACGGGAGCTTCGTCTATGTGCCGGAGGGTGTCCGCTGCCCGATGGAGCTCTCCACCTATTTCCGCATGAATGCGGAGAAGACCGGCCAGTTCGAGCGCACCCTGATCATCGCCGACAAGGGCGCCTATGTCTCTTATCTCGAAGGCTGCACCGCGCCGATGCGCGACGAGAACCAGCTCCATGCCGCGGTGGTCGAGCTGGTCGCGCTCGACGACGCTCAGATCAAATATTCGACGGTGCAGAACTGGTACCCTGGCGACAAAGAGGGCAAAGGCGGCATCTACAATTTCGTCACCAAGCGCGGCGACTGCCGGGGCAAGAACTCGAAGATCTCCTGGACCCAGGTGGAGACCGGCTCGGCCATCACCTGGAAATATCCGAGCTGCATTCTGCGCGGCGATGGCTCGCAGGGCGAGTTCTACTCGATCGCCATCTCCAACGGCTATCAGCAGGTCGATTCCGGCACTAAGATGATCCATCTTGGCCGCGACACGTCGAGCCGCATCATCTCCAAGGGCATCGCCGCCGGCCATTCCAACAACACCTATCGTGGCCTCGTCTCGGCCCATCGCCGGGCCACGAATGCGCGCAACTTCACCAATTGCAACTCGCTCCTCATCGGCGACAAATGCGGGGCGCATACCGTGCCCTATATCGAGGCGAAGAACGCGAGCGCGACCTTCGAGCACGAGGCGACCACCTCGAAGATCTCCGACGACCAGTTGTTCTATTGTTTGAGCCGCGGGCTTTCGGCGGAGGAGGCGGTGGCGCTGATCGTCAACGGTTTCGTGCGCGACGTGCTCCAGCATCTGCCCATGGAGTTCATGGCCGAGACGCAGAAGCTGATCGGCATCAGCCTGGAGGGCAGCGTTGGCTAAGTGCGTCACAAACACCACGTCATGCCCGGACTTGATCCGGGCATCCATGCCGTTACCTCTCGGATAGCCGAAACGCGAGTGGGATGGATTTCCGGGTCAAGCCCGGAAATGGCGGGTGAGGAGATATCGAAGTCGAAGACAGATTCGGTACCAGAGGCTTAGAGAAGAATCGTAATGCTTGAGATCAAGAATCTGCACGTCAATGTCGATGGCCGCGAGATCCTGAAAGGCCTCGACCTCGAGCTGCCCGCAGGCCAGGTGCACGCCATCATGGGCCCGAACGGCTCCGGCAAGTCGACGCTCGCTTATGTGCTGGCGGGCAAGGGGGACTACGAGGTCACCGCCGGCTCCGTCACCTGGAATGGCCAGGACCTGCTCGCCATGGGTCCGGCCGAACGCGCCGCCGCGGGCGTCTTCCTCGCCTTCCAATATCCGATGGAGATCCCGGGCGTCGCCACCTTGACCTTCTTGCGCACGGCGGTGAACGCGGTGCGGAAGGCGAGGGGAAAGCCTGAGCTTTCGACGCCCGATTTGCTGCGCCTCGTGCGCGAGAAGGCGAGCGAGCTCAAGATCGATCCCGAGATGCTGCGCCGCCCGCTCAATGTCGGCTTCTCCGGCGGCGAGAAGAAACGGAACGAGATCCTGCAGATGTCGCTGCTCGAGCCCTCGCTTTGCGTGCTGGACGAGACCAATTCCGGCCTCGACATCGACGCCGTGCGCATCGTCGCTGAGGGCGTGAACGCGCTCCGCGCGCCTGACCGCGCCATGCTCGTGATCACCCACTACCAGCGGCTGCTCGATTACATCGTACCGGACCGGGTGCATGTCCTCTCTGACGGCAGGGTGGCGCGCTCTGGCGGCCCCGAGCTCGCGCTTGAGCTCGAGCAGTCGGGCTATGCCGAGTTCGGCGACGCGGCTGCTTAAGGGACCGATCGGCATGGAGCTCCCAATCAAGCAGTTCCAGACGCGAGCCGAGCAGGCTTATCTTGACCTGTTCAGTGCCGCTGAGCAGGCGCTGCCAGGGGCAGGCAACCCATGGGCCGCCGACCTCCGCGCCAAGGCCATCGACGCCTATGCGGCGCTCGGGCTCCCGCACCGCCGGGTCGAGGCCTGGAAATATACCGATCTCCGCTCGCGGCTAACCGAGGCCCATCCGCTGGCCCGCGCCACCGGCAGGCCGCTCAGCGACGCCGAGCTGAGCGAGGCGCTTGGCGCCGACATTGCCAAGCTCGCAAGCTACCGGCTGGTCATCCTCGAAGGCGAACTTAGGCAGGCCCTGTCCGATATCGCCGGGCTGAAAGCCGCAGGCGTCGAGGTGGTCTCGCTCACCGAGGCGCTTGCCAAGCCGCCGCGCTGGCTGAAGTCCACGCTCGGCAAGGTCAATCCGCAAGACCGCGATCCGGTCGTCGCCCTCAATCTCGCTTTGATGAGCGGCGGCGCGGCCTTGCGCCTCGGCAAAGGGGTGACGCTGGAGAAGCCTGTCCATGTCATCCACCTCGATGGCGGGCTTGAACCGTCAAGCGTGTTTACGCGCAGCGTCGTCGTCCTCGAGGACGGCGCTTCGCTCGACCTCGTGGAAAGCTATGCGAGCCTCGGGGGCAGGGAGCTGCAGCGAAACGCGGTGACCGAAATGGTTGTCGGCGATAAAGCCAGCGTCAATCATTTCAAGCTGCAGCGGGAAAGCGAGGACGCTTTTCATCTCGTCACCTGGCTGGTCAAGCTCGGCGAGGACGCCCGCTACCAGGCCTTTCAGTTCTCGGCCGGCGCGGCGCTCTCCCGGAGCCAGATCTACGCGTCCTTCGCCGGTGAGGGCTCGTCGCTGGACATCTCCGGCGCGCTTCTGATGCGCGACCACCAGCATTGCGATACCACTCTCGTCGTCGAGCATCGCGTGCCGCGCTGCACCAGCCGCGAGCTGTTCAAGGCGGTGCTGGACAACGAGGCGCGCGGCGTTTTCCAGGGCAAGATCATCGTCTCGCCCGGGGCGCAGAAGACCGACGGCAAGCAAATGGCGCAGGCGCTGCTGCTGTCGGAGACGGCGGAGTTCGATTCCAAGCCCGAGCTTGAGATCTTCGCCGACGACGTGGTCTGCGGCCACGGCTCGACCTCGGGTCAAATCGACGAAGAGCTGCTGTTCTACCTCGAGGCGCGCGGCATCCCCGAGACCGAGGCCCGCGCGCTCCTGATCCAGGCCTTTGTCGGCGAGGCGGTCGATCGCATCGAGCATGAGGGGTTGCGCGACGCTTTGGGCAGGGCCACGGCCAACTGGCTCGGCGTCGCCTTCGACTGACGGCGGAGAGACCTCTATGACGATCTTGCCGAAACCGAAGCCTGCGCTGACCGGCAAGCCCGCTTACGACGTCGAGGCCATCCGCGCCGATTTCCCGATCTTGGCGCGTGAGATCTACGGCAAGCCGCTCGTCTATCTCGACAACGGCGCCTCGTCGCAGAAGCCTAAGGTTATGCTGGAAACCATCCAGCACGCCTATGCCGAGGAGTACGCCAACGTCCACCGCGGCCTGCATTATCTTAGCAACCTCTCCACCGCCAATTTCGAGAAGGCGCGGGAGACGGTGCGGCGCTTCCTCAATGCGCGCTCCGACGCCGAGATCATCTTCACCCGCAACGCCACCGAAGCCATCAACCTCGTCGCCAGCTCCTATGGCGGGCCGCATATCGGTGAGGGCGACGAGATCGTGCTCTCCATCATGGAGCACCATTCCAACATCGTGCCCTGGTATTTCCTGAAGGAGCGGCAGGGCGCTGTGCTGAAATGGGCGCCGATTTCCGATGACGGCGAGTTCCTGCTCGACAAATTCGAGGCGCTGCTCGGTCCCCGCACCAAGATGGTCGCCATCACCCAGATGTCGAACGTGCTTGGCACCATCGTGCCGATCAAGGAGGTGGTGCGCATGGCGCACGCCCGTGGCATTCCGGTGCTGGTCGATGGTGCCCAAGGTGCCGTGCATCTTCCCGTCGACGTGCGGGACATCGATTGCGATTTCTATGCCTTCACCGGCCACAAGCTCTACGGCCCGACCGGCATCGGCGTGCTCTACGGCAAGAAAGAACTGCTTGAGGCCATGCCGCCTTACCAAGGCGGCGGCGAGATGATCGGCACGGTGACCACCGATAGCATCACCTATGCCAAGCCGCCCCATCGCTTCGAGGCGGGCACGCCGGCCATCGTGCAGGCGATCGGGCTCGGCGCAGCGATAGATTATGTCGAGGGGGTAGGGCGCGAGCGCATCAAGGCGCATGAGGACGCCCTGCTGGCCTACGCCATGGAGCGCCTTGGCGACCTCAACTGGCTCCGCATCTTCGGCCGCGCCAAGCCCAAGGGCTCGATCATCTCCTTCGAGATGCAGGGCGCGCACCCGCATGACGTGAGCACGATCCTCGATCGCTACGGCGTGGCGATCCGCGCCGGCACCCATTGCGCCGAGCCGCTACTGGCGCGCTTCGGTGTCACCTCGACAGCGCGCGCCTCGTTCGCCATGTATAATACGTTCGAGGAAGTCGATAGGCTGGTCGAGGCGCTGCACAAGGTGCGTGAGATGTTCGTTTAAGGCGAGTGGCCGAAATGGCTGAAAAGATTCAAGATAGCGAGGGTCGGGCTCAAGCCTCCGAGGCGCCGGCCGAGGCGAACCCAGCCCCTGATGGTGAGGGCGCGGCCCCGGCGCTTACGCCCGAGCATGACCAGCTCAAGGACGATCTCGTGGCGGCCATCAAGACCGTGTTCGACCCGGAAATCCCGGTCGATATCTATGAGCTAGGCCTGATCTACCGCCTCGACGTCGATGATGCGCGCAATATCGAGGTGGATATGACGCTCACCGCGCCCGGATGCCCGGTCGCCGGCGACATGCCGGGCTGGGTGCACAACGCGATCTCCGCGGTCCCTGGTGTAGGTATCGTGAAGGTCAATCTGGTCTTCGATCCGCCGTGGGACCCGAGCCGCATGTCGGACGAGGCGCGCCTTGCCCTCAATATGTTCTGAGCGCCCGGCTTGAAGTGGACGGCAACTTGGCCCAAGTTCCACCCATGACCAGCCACGCCCGACCCAAGCTCCTCACTTTGACCGACGCCGCTGCCCGGCGCATTAGCGCGCTTCTGGCGTCGTCCGGCAAGGAGGTTGCCGGCGTTCGCATCGGCGTGAAGAAGGGTGGCTGCGCCGGCATGGAATACACCATGGAATATGCCGAGACCCGCGCGCCCCATGACGAACTGATCGAGGACAAGGGCGTGCGCCTCTTGATCGACCCCACCGCCATCCTGTTCCTGCTCGGCACCGAGATGGACTACCGCACCGACCGCCTGGGCTCTGGCTTCGTGTTCAACAACCCGAACCAGACATCCGCCTGCGGCTGCGGTGAATCGGTGGCGCTGACGCCTGCGGCGGAATCTAGTCTCGAAGAGGCAGGGCGCGGCTGAAGCTGACGCCAAGCCGGTTGCCCGGGCGCGTCGCCCAGGCCGACAAATTTTCCAAATGAGAGAGATAGAAGCCGATGACCGGGAAACGACCCGGCCACGAGCGGGAGAAGCTTTTCGCTTATTCCGAAGGCCGCACGGAGCGGGTCATGAAAGCCGGCACATGCTCGCCCATGCCGCGCTCCCGGTTGCGGGGAGGTTGTTGCGTGGGCTTGGGCGCGGGCCGATGCACTGGCTTGGCGTGGGAAGCAGTGGCAGCACCCCCATGAACATGAGTCGGCCTGGCTTGCGCGGCCTTGGGCGCATGCTCCCGTCGTTCCTGACGCTGCGGTTGGGATACCACCGGGGCCGAAGGCCGGCCGTCTTGCCGAGGCGGAGGCGTGACATGCGCTGGTTTTGGCTGCTGCTCGCGCCGCTCTGAAGGTTGCGGTTGAACCGGCTTGCGGTTCTCGCTACTCGGCGCCCGATCCTTGCTGGGCGCGGCGCTCGTTCTTGCCGAAGAAGCTGGGCTCCCGTTGCCCTTATGGCGACGCGGGCCGCGACGGTGCCGCCCATTGGACCGCTCGCGCTCCTCGGTAGGGCCCGCTAATTCAGCACTCGTCGGTTCGCCATCGATCCACGGAATGTCCTGCCGGAGCAGCCGCTCGATGGCCCGGAGCGCCTTGATGTCCTTGGGCGTGACCAGGGTGGCGGCGAAGCCTTCGCGGCCCGCGCGGCCGGTGCGGCCGATGCGGTGGATATAGTCCTCGGGATGGATCGGCACGTCGTAGTTGAAGATGTGGCTGACATCCGGGATGTCGAGGCCGCGGGCGGCAACGTCGCTCGCCGCCAGAAAGGCGATGGTGCCGTTGCGGAAGGCGTCGAGCGTCGCCGTGCGCTGATGCTGGTCCATGTCGCCATGCAGCCCGCCGGCGTTGAAGCCGTGGCGCAGCAGCGAGCGGAGCAGAATGCCCACATCTTTCTTGCGGTTGCAGAAGATAATGGCGTTCTTGACGTTGGTTTCGCGCATCAGCGCGCGCAGCGCCTCGCGCTTTCCCGCCGCGTCGTCCGGCGCCTTTTTCAGCCGCTGCACGATGGTCGTCGCGGCGGTCGATTGCGGCTCGATCTCGATGCGTATGGGCTGGTGCAGGAAGCTGTCGGCCAGGCGTTGGATCTCCGACGGCATGGTTGCCGAGAAGAACAAGGTCTGCCGCGTGAAGGGGAGGAGTTTGCAGATGCGCTCGATATCGGGAATGAAGCCCATATCCAGCATGCGGTCGGCTTCGTCGATGACGAGGATCTCGATGCCGTTCAGCAGGAGCTTGCCGCGCCCAAAATGGTCGAGCAGCCGGCCGGGCGTGGCGATCACCACGTCGGCGCCGCGGTCGAGCTTGCGATCCTGCTCGTCGTAGGACACCCCGCCGATCAGCAGCGCCACGGTGAGATTGTGGTTCTTGCCGAGAATTTCGAAATGCTCGGCGACCTGGGCCGCAAGCTCGCGGGTGGGCTCGAGGATCAGCGAGCGCGGCATGCGCGCCCGGGCTCTGCCCCGCTCGAGCCGCGTAAGCATCGGCAGGACGAAGGAGGCGGTCTTGCCGGTGCCGGTCTGGGCGATGCCGAGCACGTCGCGGCCGGCGACGGCATGAGGCACGGCTTGCGCTTGGATGGGGGTAGGGGTGTCAAAGCCTGCCGCCGTGACGGCGGACAAAACCTTTGGACTTAAGCCAAGTTGTGAAAAGCTCATGCGTTAGTAGAACAATCGCGGGCCCGAAGCGCCACGCGCGTCTCTTTCTTTAATAATAGCGCAAGTCTTGCTGCAACAATTCGTATTGCTTGCGCAAGGTACCACATAAAACAATAAGGCCAACCGGCCTCGTCATCCCTGCCCCTCAAATAAGGAGCCGGGACAACTCGCGCAAGGGGCAAAAGGCCGCCTAGCAAAGTTGTCGGGGATAACAGCCGACGCAACTAATCATCCTTGGGGACGTTGGACGGCGCTTTCGCAGCCGGTGCTCCTGCGTCTTTCGGCGGCGGGCCTGCCTCGCCCTTCGGCGGAGCCTTGGTCATGGCGTAGGTGCCTGGCTGGCCGGCTTTGACATACAGGGTGATGTCCTTATCCGCGTCGAAATCGTAAGAGCTCACGATCACCGTGACCTCATTGTCCTTGTTCTCCTCGCCGTCGATCTCGATTGAGGCGTTCGCCAGGTTCTGATCGTTGACCTCTTTGACTGGTATCGTCTTCACCACCGTGGGGACGGGGTTGTCATCGGAGAGGGCGAGCCACTGCAGATAGACATGGGCGCCAAAGTTCTTCTCATCGCCCGACATGATCACGAAGGCGCGATAGAAGCCGCCTTTCTTGTCGGCCGACCAGGATCCGCCGGTCACGACGTCGGCGACCCCCGGCGGAATGCTTTCGACCAGCTTGGTGTCGTCGTCCGCCGCTGCCGGCGAGGCCAGAGGTAGAAGCGGAAATGCCATAAGGGCGGCGGCGCGGAGCATGGTCGTGAGCATGATGGACTCCCCGTTTTGAGCTTCGGTTAGGCGCCGTCCGAGCCGGCATGGCCAAGGCAAGCTGTCACGCCGACTTATAGAGTATTGCGCCTCATTGTGACAGAGTGACGGACCCCGCTTGCGGCGCAACCCGCGCGCGGGCGACCCCCATGTAACGAGCAGCGAGACGAGCATGCGTGACTATGCCGATGTGGCGGTGAAACCCCCGTTTCTGTTCGCGGCCGCGGCCGTGCTTGGCTGCCTGCTGAGCTGGCTCATCCCGATCGGCCCGGGGCTTGGCTCGGCGAACTGGCGCGCGGTGGCCGTTGGCGGAAGTCTCGCGCTGATTGGCTTTGGCCTGTCGGCGCTGTCGGTGCGCGCGTTCCGGCGGGCGGGCACGAGTGTGGTGCCGGGCGATCCGTCCACCACGCTGGTCGAGACCGGTCTATACCGGTGCACCCGAAACCCGATCTATATCGGCATCGTGATTTTCTATTTCGGCCTAACCATCGTGGCGACCAGCGCCTGGATGCTGCTGCTCCTGATCCCGGTGCTGATCATCTTGCAGCGCGGCGTCGTCGAGCGCGAGGAGGCCTATTTGCAAGCCAAGTTCGGCGAGGCCTATCGCAAATACCAGACGCGCGTGCCGCGCTGGCTGTGAGCTCTTAAATATCGAGCTCGTCGGGCTTGGCGAACTCGGCGCGCTCCTGAATGAAGGTGAAGCGGGCCTCAGGCTTGTTGCCCATCAGCTGATCCACGACGTTCGCCGTCAACGCCACTTCGTCCGCGGCGATCCGCACCTGAAGCAGCGTGCGGACGCTCCGGTCCATGGTGGTCTCTTTGAGCTGTTTCGGCAGCATCTCGCCCAAGCCCTTGAAGCGGGACACTTCGACCTTGCCCCTGCCGTTGAGCTCCGATTTGAGCAGCTCATCCTTATGGGCGTCGTCCCGCGCATAGACGGACTTTGCCCCTTGGCTCAGGCGGTAGAGTGGGGGGACCGCGAGATAAAGGTGCCCGCCCTCGATCAGCGCGCGCATCTCCTGGTAGAAGAAGGTGATGAGCAGCGAGGCGATATGCGCCCCGTCCACATCCGCGTCGGTCATGACGATGACCTTCTCGTAGCGGAGGTCCTCGTCGCGGTAGCGCGTACCCGTGCCGCAGCCTAGCGCCTGCACCAGATCGGCAAGCAACTGATTGTCGGCGAGCTTGGATGAGCTGGCATTCGCCACATTGAGGATCTTGCCCCGCAGCGGCATCACCGCCTGGCTCGCGCGGTCGCGCGCCTGCTTGGCCGAGCCGCCGGCCGAATCGCCCTCGACGATGAAGATCTCGGTGCCTTGCGCGCCGCTGATCGAGCAGTCGGCGAGCTTGCCGGGAAGGCGCAAGCGCCGTGTCGCCGTCTGCCGCCCGACCTCCTTTTCCTTCCTGCGGCGCAGCCGCTCCTCGGCGCGGTCGACGACCCAATCGAGCAGCAGATTTGCCTGGGTAGGATTGGCCGTAAGCCAATGATCGAAGGCGTCGCGCACCGTGCTCTCGACGATGCGGGTCGCCTCTTGGCTCGCTAGCCGATCCTTGGTCTGGCCCTGGAACTCAGGCTCGCGGATGAAGAGCGAGAGCAGCGCGCCGGCTGTGGCAAGCACGTCCTCGGCCGTCACTTGCGCGCTCCGCTTGTTGCCCGTGAGCTCGCCATAGGCGCGCAAGCCCTTGACCAGAGCGGAGCGCAAGCCGGCCTCATGAGTGCCGCCGTCAGGCGTGGGCACGGTGTTGCAATAAGAATTGAGGAAGCCGTCCACGCCCGCGACCCAGGCGACCGCCCATTCGACCGCACCGTGGCCTTCGCGCTGGCTGCTTCTGCCGGTGAAGAAGTCCTTGGTGACGGTCTCCTGTCCCTCGATGCGGCTCGCGAGAAAATCCTTGAGCCCCCCCGGGAAATGAAACACTGCTCTTTGCGGTGGCTCCTTGTCGCCGGCCAGTGCCTCCGGCGCGCAAGACCAGCGGATCTCGACGCCGCCGAACAAATAGGCCTTGGAGCGCGCCATGCGAAACAGCCGCGCCGGGCTGAACAGAGCTCCCTTGCCGAAGATCTTGGGGTCCGCCTTGAAGCGGATCTTGGTGCCGCGGCGGTTCTTCACCGGCCCGAGGTCTTGCAGCTTGCCGTCGGGCTGCCCCCGCGTATAGGTCTGTCGGTAGAGCCTCTGGCCCCGCGCCACCTCGACCTCGAGCTTCTCCGACAAGGCGTTGGCCACCGACACGCCGACGCCATGCAGGCCGCCGCTCGTGTTGTAGACCTTGGAGTTGAACTTGCCGCCCGAATGCAGCGTGGTCATGATGACCTCGAGCGCGGACTTGGTCTTGAATTTGGGGTGCTGGTCGACGGGGATGCCGCGTCCATTGTCGGTGACGCTCAAGAACCCGTCATCTTCGACGTCCACCTCGATGCGGGTGGCGTGCCCCTCGACCGCCTCGTCCATGGCGTTGTCGAGCACCTCGGCGAAGAGGTGGTGCATGGCCTTCTCGTCGGTGCCGCCGATATACATGCCGGGGCGCCGGCGCACGGGCTCGAGCCCCTCCAGCACCTCGATGTCGGCGGCGGTATAGGCGTCCTCGGCGCCGCCCGCCGCCCGCTTGCTGCTTTTGGCGGCTTTGGCGGATGGAATCGGACTATCCTTCAGCTCTTTCTCGAGCTTGGCGAAGAGGTCGCGTGATGGTGCGGTTTTGCGCATGGGGTCTTTGGCGCCGGATGCGAACGAATCTCTAGGAACATGGGGACTTTGCTAGCTCGCACGGGTCCGCGGTTTTTTCAAGGGTCGTGCCCTTAGCCAGCCGCCTGTGCGCCTCTGCCCTGTTGCGGAAAGCGTGGTCTTTCGCCATATGCGGAAGCCACACGCACTGAAGGAAAGCCCAGATGGCGGAAGCAACTCCGATTTGCAATTTCGGCTGGAAAGCCCCGGATTTCACGCTTCCCGCGGTCGACGGCAAGACCTATAGCCTCGACACCATCAAGGGCAAGAACGGCACGCTGGTGATGTTCATCTGCAATCACTGCCCCTATGTGAGGGCGGTGATCGACCGCATCGTGCGCGACGCGAACGAGCTCAAATCCTATGGGATCAATGCCGTCGCCATATCGTCCAACGACGCCGTTCACTACCCCGAAGACTCCTTCGACAACATGGCGCAGTTTGCCAAAAGCCACAGCTTCACCTTTCCCTATCTCTATGACGAGAGCCAGGAGATCGCCCGTGCCTACGACGCGGTCTGCACGCCAGACTTCTTCGGCTTCAACGGCAAGCTCGAGCTTCAGTATCGCGGCCGGCTCGACGCGAGCCGCAAGGAGGCAGGACCTCCTGACGCCCGCCGCGAGCTGTTCGAGGCGATGAAGGACATCGCCGAGACCGGACAAGGGCCGCGCCAGCAGATCCCTTCCATGGGCTGTTCCATCAAGTGGAAGGCCGCTTGACCGTACCCCTCACCCTGAGGAGGCCGCGGAACGCGGCCATCTCGAAGGGCGAGGCCTCATGCTTCGGGCTGCATTAACCTCCCGCTAAGCAAACCGCTTTCCCGTTTGTTTACGGGCGCTCCCTACAATTTGCCTCAAATGCGGGGGAGTTGGGCATGACAATCATGCGCTACGCCATTCTCTTGACGCTCGCTGCGGCGGCGCTTTGCGCCCTGGTCACCGTGAGCACCGATAGCGGCGAGAGGTTCCTGGTCGATGCGGGCCAAGGCAGCGCCGATCCTAAGGACGTGTTCCTTTGGCTGCTTGGCGGCATCGCGCTCATCACCAGCCTGTCGCTGTGCCGGTTCGTGGTGTTCGGCATCCCCTCGATGCTGGGCGGCTGGTACGCGAGCAACAAGCAATGGCTCGGCCTCCTCCTGCTCAGCGGACTGATCTGGGGGGTTTGGCATCTGATGTAGGGCGACGATCTAAACGGGGGAGCCTGGCAGGGGGCAGTTGGTGTCGCTCCTTCCGCGTCCTAAGGGGGTTACGCGGGGGAGCTGCCATATGGCCAAACAGGCCGGGCGGAAAGTGGGGCGGCCATGTCGGCCGCCCCATTCGTTTTGTGGCTTGATTACGCGCGCTGCGAGTGGCGGTTAGACGCTGTAATATTAGACGCTGTAATACATGTCGAACTCGATCGGGTGCGGCATCATCTCGAACCGCTCCACCTCTTCCATGCGGAGCTCGAGATAGGCATCGATCGCGTCGTCGGTGAACACGTTGCCCTTCTTCAGGAAGGCGCGGTCCTGGTCGAGCGACTCGCAAGCCTCGCGCAGCGAGCCGCACACCGTCGGCACCTTCTCCAGCTCCTCGGGTGGCAAGTCGTAGAGATTCTTGTCGATCGGATCGCCCGGATTGATCTTGTTCTCGACGCCGTCGAGCCCGGCCATCAGCATGGCGGCGAAGGCGAGATAGGGATTGGCGCCGGGATCGGGGAACCGCACCTCGACGCGCTTGGCCTTAGGGCCCGAGCCGAGGGGAATACGGCAGGAGGCCGAGCGGTTGCGCGAGGAGTAAGCGAGCAGCACGGGCGCCTCGTAGCCCGGCACCAGCCGCTTATAGGAGTTGGTGAGCGGGTTGGTGTAGGCGTTGAGCGCCTTGGCGTGCTTCAGGATGCCGCCGATATAATAGAGCGCCATGTCGGAAAGGTCGGCGTATTTGTCGCCGGCGAACATCGGCTTGCCGTCCTTCCAGATCGACTGGTGGGTATGCATGCCCGAGCCGTTATCGCCGAAGACCGGCTTCGGCATGAACGTCGCTGTCTTGCCGTAGGCCTGCGCCACGTTGTGGATCACATATTTGTAGATCTGCATCGAGTTCGGCCATTTTGACCAACGGGCCGAACTTGATGCCAAGCTCGTGCTGCGCGGCGCCCACCTCGTGGTGATGCTTCTCGGTGATGACGCCCATATCGGCCATGACGGAGAGCATCTCCGAGCGGAGGTCTTGCGCCGAGTCGATTGGCGGCACCGGGAAATAGCCGCCCTTGGTGCGCGGCCGGTGACCGAGATTGCCCATCTCATATTCGGTGTCCATGTTCGAGGGCAGCTCGATCGAGTCGATCTTGTAACCGCAATTGAATGGCTCGGCGGCGAAACGGACGTCGTCGAACACGAAGAACTCCGCCTCCGGGCCGAACACGGCGGTGTCGCCGAGGCCCGTCTGCTGCAGATAGGCTTCGGCCTTGCCGGCGATGCCGCGTGGATCGCGCTCATACGGCTCGTTGGTCAAGGGTTCGAGCACGTCGCAGAACACGGCCAGCGTGCTTTGCGCGAAGAACGGGTCGATCACCGCCGAGTCCGGGTCCGGCATCAGCTTCATGTCCAACTCGTTGATGACCTTCCAGCCGGCGATCGACGAGCCGTCGAACATGATCCCGTCGTTGAAGGCGTCCTCGTCCATTTCGCGCACGTCCATGGTGACGTGCTGCATCTTGCCCCGCGGATCGGTGAAGCGGAGGTCGACGAACTTGATGTCCTCGTCCTTAATTTTCTTCGTCACACTCTTAGCGTCTGCCATTGTACTCCCCTTGATTGATGCCGCCTCGTGGGCCGAGCCGGGCGGCGCAAACGGTGTCGGTTTCGCCGGCTAAAGCATGGCCGGTCTTGGTTCGTGTTCCTCGTTAGATGGCATCGTTCCCCGTCTCACCAGTGCGGATGCGCACGGCCTCTTCAACATTCGATACGAAAATTTTCCCATCGCCAATGCGGCCAGTCTTCGCGGACGCGATGATGGCGTCGATCGCCTTTTCCACCATGGTGTCGCCGAGCACGAGCTCCAGCTTCACCTTGGGCAGGAAATCGACCACATATTCGGCGCCGCGATAGAGCTCGGTGTGCCCTTTTTGGCGCCCGAACCCCTTGGCCTCCGTCACAGTGATGCCCTGCAATCCGATCTCTTGCAGAGCTTCCTTCACCTCGTCGAGCTTGAACGGTTTGATGATCGCTTCGATTTTTTTCATGCTATCCACCACATCTCCCCGTTGGACATAGAAAATCGCTTAAGCCGCGCGCTTCCGCCCGTAATTCGCCAGACTGCGCGAGAGGCGTAGCACGCCGTATGCCAATCCTCGCTGGGGAAGCTTTGTTTATGGTTCCAATGACTTAAAGGCTGACGCCGAAACGTCGGCAAGGGATCGTGGCGACCATAGCCTATGGATTAGGCAATATGCACATGATTTCATCACGATTGGCCCGGTACGCCCTTTTCGTTTTCTTCCGCCGTTTGCTTTAACGTGGGATCGATGCTGGAGCTCCTAACCGCGGACGAGATGGGCCAAGCCGATCGCCTTGCCATGCAAGGCGGCGTGCTTGGTCTCGCGCTGATGGAGAGCGCCGGGCGCGCCGTCTCCGACGAGGTTTCGCGGGGCTTCCCCGATGCGCGCGCGGTCGCCGTTCTCTGCGGTCCCGGCAACAATGGCGGCGACGGCTTTGTCGCCGCGCGCCATTTGCTTGAGAAGGGTTACGCCGTCCGGCTTGGGTTTCAGGGGGACCGCGCCAAGCTTCCCCATGACGCTGCCGCCATGGCCAAGCTCTGGACCGGCGCCGTCGAGCCGCTTGCCGCCGGCCTTCTCGCCCGCGCCGATGTCGTGGTCGATGCTCTGTTCGGGGCGGGGCTCGCGCGCCCCATCGAGGGTGGCTTCGCCACGCTCATCGAAGCGCTGAACAAGAGCGGACTGCCCGTGATTGCGGTCGACGTGCCGAGCGGCATCGACGGCACCACCGGCGCCGTCCGGGGCGTAGCCGTTCGCGCCAGGGCCACCGTGACCTTCTTCCGCCGGAAGCCCGGACACTTGCTGCTGCCGGGGCGGGAAGCTTGCGGCGAGGTAAGTGTGGCCGATATCGGCATTCCGGACAGCGTGCTTGAGGTCATTAAGCCCCGCACCTTTGCCAATGAGCCGGCGCTCTGGCTCGCGCATTTTCCCTGGCCGAAGGCTGAAGGCCACAAATATGCCAGAGGCCATGCGGTCGTCGTGTCGGGTCCGGCCTACAGCACCGGCGCGGCACGGCTTGCCGCCGAGGGCGCGTTGCGCGCCGGCACAGGGCTCGTGACCGTGGTCTCGCCGCAGGACGCCCTTGCGGTCAATGCCGCGCAGCTCACCGCCATCATGGTCAGGCCAGCCGACGGAGCGAAAGAGCTGGCCGGCCTGCTGACGGACGAGCGCAAGAATGCCGTCCTGATCGGCCCCGGTGTCGGTGGGGGCGAGCGCACCAAGGCGATGGTGTTGGCGGCGCTGGCGAGCCACGCCGCTGTCGTCCTCGATGCCGACGCGCTCACCTCGTTCGCCCCCGACGCCGACACGCTGTTCAAGGTCATCGCATCCCGCGCCGCGCCCGTCGCGCTCACCCCGCATGAGGGCGAATTTGCGCGTCTGTTCGGTCCTCCCGGTGAGGCGAGCAAGCTCGAGCGCGCCCGCGCCGCCGCCCAGCGCTCCGGCGCCATCGTCCTCCTGAAGGGCGCCGATACCGTCGTCGCCGCGCCGGACGGCAGGGCATCGATCAACGCCACATCGAGCCCATGGCTCGCGACCGCCGGCACCGGCGACGTGCTCGCCGGCATGGTGCTCGGCCTCCTGGCGCAACGGATGGAGGCCTTCGAAGCCGTCTCCGCCGCGGTTTGGCTGCATGGACGGGCGGCGCAACTGTTCGGTCCGGGGCTGATCGCCGAGGATCTGCCGAAGCTCCTGCCGAGCGTCTTGCGCGAGCTCGCCTCCACCGCGGCAGAGGCCCAAGCGACCCCGTGTTGACATAGTCGGGCTTTATGGGGAAATGGGAGGGAGAGGGGCTCGATTTGGCCCGGATTCTCCTCGTGGTGGCATGACCTCCAGATGGCTTCAGCTTTGCGGGCTCGTTCTCGTCCTTGTCGTGGGCGCGAGCGAGGTCCGGGCGGAGGATGTGACGCTGCTTCGCGCGCGCGAGGGCGCCGCGGCACTGCTCCGCGGCCAATATGACAAGGCCGTTGCCGCCTATGACGAAGCCCTGTCCGGCCCGGAGATCGCCGATTTCGTCAAGGCGAGCATCTACAGCGATCGCGGCGTGGCCAAATGGCGGCTGAAGCAGACCAAGGAGGCCGTCGACGATTTCAATCAGTCGATCCAGATCTCGCCTGAGAACGCCACCGTCTACAATAATCGCGGCAACGCGCTGATGGATTTGGGGCACCCCGACGAGGCGGTGAAGGATTTCGACCGCGCCATCGCGCTCTCACCCAATTACGGCGCGGCCTATAACAACCGCGGCAATGCCCACACGGCGCTTGCCCAATACGAGCCGGCCTTCCAGGATTTTCGTAAAGCCGTCGAGCTCATGCCGACCAGCGCGGTGCCCTTCAACGGCCGCGGCAAGGCGCACGCGGCGCTCAAGCGCTATCACGCCGCGCTTCGCGACTTCAACCGCGCCATCGGCATCAACGCCAAATATGAGGCGGCCTACGACAATCGCGGCGAGGCTTATCTCGCGCTTGAGGAATTCAAGGAAGCCGCCGACGATTTCACCCAGGCGCTCGCCATAACGCCGGACCAGCCGGACCTACTGCTGCTGCGCGCCCGCGCCTATGCCGGCGACAAGAAGTTCAATACCGCGGTCGACGATCTCAATAAGGCCATCCAGCTCAAGCCGGACTTCGCCGACGCCTATATCGAGCGGGGCAGCGTCTACTCGCAGGTGAAGCGCCTCGACGACGCCATCGCCGATCTTAGCCACGCGATCGAGCTCGTCCCGCAAAGCGCGCAAGCCTACGCCATGCGCGCTTTGGCCAGGGTTCAGGCCGCGCCACCGGTAAAGAAGCCACAAGCCGTCGAGTCCGTTGTTGCCAAGGCGCCGGCGGAAGCGAGCCCCGAACCCGCGGCGAGTAGTGGCGGCGAGGCCAAAACCGCCGATGCGGGCCCCGATACCGCGACCGGTGTGGCCACCGGGACAGATGCGGCGGCCGGAGCACCGGTTGATGCGGGAGCTGGGGCAACGCCCGATGCGTCGGGCGGCCTGATGCGGCGGACGCGACATGCCCGACTGGCCGGAACACCCTGATGCGGCGGACGCGACATCGCCCGATGCTGCGGCCGGAACACCACCTGATGCGGCGGACGCGACATCGCCCGACGCGGCGGCTGGAACAGCACCTGATGCGGACGCGACATCGCCCGATGCTGCCGCCGGAACGCCGCAGGCTGCCGACGCCGCTGCGCCACCGAGCGATCAAGCAGGCGATGCTGCCCTTAGCGACGTCCAGCAGGCGCTCAACCTTGCTCCCGACGATGCCTTTGCGCTCCGCATTAGGGCCGACATCTATCGCGCCATGGGCAGGACCGATGATGCGATCGCCGATTACCGCAAGGCGCTGGAGAAGGACCCGTTCCAGTCCGAGAGCAGGGACGCTCTAGTGAAGCTCGGACAAGACGTGCCGGCGGAGCAGGGGCTCCCCTTGGGGCCGCCCGTCTCCGACTGGGTGATCAAGGAACCGACGCCCGGCCGCTATATCGCGAGCAACCCGAAATATCCCAAGCTCCGCGCCGAGCTTGAGATGTTCGGCGCCGGCACGCCGAGGATCCTCGAATGGAGCCAGATGAAAGATGCACTCGCGGGCATCGGCCTGTTGCGCTATGACGCCGGCGATCTCAGCGAAAGCGGCAACCAAGACATCGTCTATACGGCGATCGTCGACCTCTGGGCGAACAAGGTGGTCTCGATCGAGCCCTATAGCTGGGGCTCCAATGCCGCGAAGTGGGATTGGCAGGCGTTTTCCGTGGTGGTGACCGACCCGGACGGCAATTCCAACGAGATCAAGCTCCGGAAGCCCAAAACGCGACCGGTCGCGCGTGACGAGCCCGGGTTCTTTGACTCTCCTTGGGGAGGTCCCGGGCAGAACCAAGCTCAAGGGCGTGGCCGTCGCGGTGGTGGTGGCGGGGGCGGCGGCGGCTTCTTCGGTTGGTTCCGCTAGTGGCCGACGGCCGACCGGTCGGCGGGCGTGACAAGGACTCCTCCACCATGACCCTATTTCTTGCGAGCGTCCGCGACGAGGCTGAGGCCGAGATCGCCCTTGGCGCGGGCGCCGACATCATCGACCTGAAAGAGCCTGCCCATGGCGCGCTTGGCGCCGTGGACTGCGAAAGGACGATGGCTATTCTCTCCGTCATCGCCGGGCGGGCGGCCGTCAGCGCCACAATCGGCGATCTGCCGATGGTCACCGAGACGATCCGCGACGCCGTGCTCGCCCGCGCCGGTTTGGGTGTCGACTATGTCAAATTCGGGCTCTTCCCCGATGGCGATGCACGAGCCTGCCTTGACGGGCTCCGGCCAGTGGCCCGCAACGCCCGCCTCATCGTCGTGCTATTCGCCGACCGATTGCCTCAATTCGACGCCGTCGCCGCGGCAGCCGAGATGGGCGCCGCCGGCATCATGCTCGACACTGCCGGCAAGAGCTCGGGTTCGCTTCGCGATCATGTCGATCTTCGTAAGCTTGCTCACTTCGTCACGAGCGCCAAGGCGCAAGGCTTGGCGGTTGGACTTGCCGGATCCCTCACGGCGCTCGACGTGCCGGAGCTGCTTGCCCTCGGGCCAGATTTGCTCGGCTTTCGCGGCACGCTCTGCAACGCCTCCCGCAGCTCCTCGCTCGATCCGTTGGCCTGCGCGGCGATCCGGGCGCTGATCCCCGAAGCCTCCGCAGCCCCCATCTCGCCCGCCGCCAAGTTGCACGGCGCGGTCGCGGCGGCTTCATGCTAGGGATCTGGTGCCTTAGCTTGAAGGAATGCAAATGGCAGAGGAGCGAATGACGCGCGCGGGCCACGTGTCCACCGGCGGGACCGAGATCACTGGGCCTTACGACCGCGTCTTCGTGCACGACCTCGTGCTCGATGCCGAGATCGGCGTCTACACCCATGAGAAAGGCGTCACCCAGCGCGCGCGCTTCTCCGTCGATATCGAGGTGACGCCCGCCGAGCAGGCGGTGGAGGATCAGATCGGGCGGGTGCTCGACTACGATATGATCATCGCCGTCATCAAATCCGTTCTCGCCGAGGGCCATATCAATCTGGTCGAGACGTTGGCGGATGAGGTGGCCACGCGTTGCCTTGCCCATCCGCGCGCGACCTCCGTCAAAGTGAAGATCGAGAAGCTGGACAAGGAGCCCGGCGCCGTGGGCGTGGAGATCGTGCGCCGGCGCGGGCGAGCCTAATCCCGTGGGCGGACATGCGCTGCCGGCCGAAACTGACGAGCGGGGTCTTGCCGACCTGCCGCGCCCGATCGTCGTTAAGCTCGGCGGCAGCGTGGTGCGCTCGCCGGAGCTGCCGGCATGGCTCGACGCCATTGCCTCGAGTCTCCGCCCGATCGTGGTCGTGCCGGGAGGAGGGGCCTTGGCGGATGAAGTGCGCAATTGCCAGCGGCAGCTCGGGCTCGCCGACGGCGCCGCCCATCGCATGGCGCTGCTCGCCATGGACCAGCTTGCCTGGGCGGTCGCGGGCTTGCGCTTAGGCTTCGAGGTCGGCGACACCGAAGATGCCTTGCGCCGTTCGCTGGACGAGGGCCACGTAGCGGTGTGGGCGCCTTTCACCCTCGTCGCCAACCGCCGCGACATCCCACAATCCTGGACCGTGACCTCGGACAGCCTCGCGTTGTGGCTTGGGCGCCGCCTCGGCGCCGAGCGCGTGTTTGTGATCAAGTCGATCGAGCGGCGGCGGTCGGAGATGAGTGCCGAGCAGCTCGCCCGCGATGGCGTGGTCGATGCCGCCTTTCCCGCCATGCTACGCGAGGCTGGCGTCCCCACTTTTCTGCTTGGCCGCGGCGATCAGGCGGCCTTCGCCGCGAGCCTCGGCGTTGCCGGCGACGCTTGTGGCGCAACCCTCGACTAGGGTCGTTGCGTTAAGCTTGAGCCCGATACTCGCGCTATTTGGCATGGCAGGTTAGAAGTCGGCTTGAGCTTACGTCGCGAGCGGCAACCAAATGCCCGAAAGCATCCTCTTCCTTACCGGACACCTCGCGCGGCCCCGCCTCGAGGCCGTGCTCGAGGGCATGAAGGCGAGCTTCGCCTGGAAGGTGCTCGATATCGGCGTCAAGGTCGCGGCGCTGATGACCGAGGAGATCATCGCCCGACGGCTGCCGAAGCCGGTCGAAGCCGACAAGATCATGCTGCCCGGCCGCTGCCGCGCCGATCTCGACCGTTTGAGCGAGCGCTTCGGCGTGCCATTCCTGCGCGGCCCCGACGAACTGAAAGACATCCCCGGTTTCTTCGGCCGCGCCCGCAAGGCATCGGACATGACCAAATACGACATCCAGATCTTCGCCGAGATTGTCGATGCCTCGGCACTCTCCGTCGAGGCGATCCTCGCCCGCGCCGGGGACTATGCGCGCAAGGGCGCCAATGTCATCGATCTCGGCTGCCTCCCCGACACGCCCTTCCCGCATCTGGAGGAGGCGGTGCGGACGCTGCAACACAAGGGCTACAAGGTGAGCGTCGACTCCGCCGATCCGCAAGAATTGCTGCGCGGGGGGAGGGCCGGTGCCGACTACCTGCTCAGCCTGAATGAGGACAATCTCCGCATCGCCGATGATGTCGCATCCACCCCGGTGCTGATCCCCAAAGACCATGGCGACATGGCCTCGCTTCTTCGCGCCATGGATGCGCTCGATGCAAAAGGCCGCGCCTACCTCGCCGATCCCGTGCTCGACCCCATCAATTTCGGCTTCACTTCCTCGCTCGAGCGCTATGCGCGGCTCCGGCGCGAGCGGCCCAAGGCCGAGATGCTGATGGGCACCGGCAATCTCACCGAGCTGACCGACGCCGACAGCATCGGCGTCACCGCGGTGCTGCTCGGCATCGCCTCGGAGCTCGACATCAGGAACGTGCTCGTGGTGCAGGTGAGCCCGCACACGCGGCGTACCGTCGAGGAGCACGACCTCGCGCGGCGCATCATGTATGCCTCCCGCGCCGAGCACGATCTGCCTAAGGATTACGCCTCCGGGCTGCTCGCGCTGCACGCGCGCAAACCCTTCCCGCAAACGCCGGAGGAGATCGCGGCAGCCGCGGCTGAAGTACGCGACAAGAATTTCCGCATCGAGATCGCCGAGGACGGCATCCATCTCTATAATCGCGAAGGCTACCACATCGCGCAGGAGGCGTTCGAGCTTTATCCGAAGCTCGATGTCGACAAGGACGGCGCGCATGCCTTCTATCTCGGCGTCGAGCTCGCCCGCGCCGAGATCGCCTGGCGGCTCGCCAAGCGCTATGCGCAGGACGAGCCGCTCGATTGGGGCGTGGCCGCTGACGCCCCGGCCGACGACAAGACGAAGGTCAGAGAGGCGGGCCATACGCTGATCGCCAAGAAGAAGCGCCAGGCTCTATAAGCCGGCGGCGTTGGAGCTGAACACGCCATGCCCATGATCCGCGAAACCATCGTCACCACCCTCAATCCGGAGGGCAAGGTGCATATCGCGCCGCTCGGCCTGATCGCCGAGCCTATGGGGACCGAGGGCGATGGCTGGATCATCGCGCCGTTCCGGCCATCCACCACGCTCGACAATCTTCGTGCCAATCCTTACGCGGTGGCGAACTTCACCGACGATGTGCTGATCTTTGCCGGCTGCCTCACAGGCAATCGTGATTGGCCGACGCGGCCCGCCAGCCACGTTCCCGGCGTGGTACTAGAGGGTGCGCTCGCCCATGCCGAGCTCAGGGTCGTTCAAGTGGAGGAGGACGAGCAGCGGCCCCGCTTCCACTGCAAACTCGTATTCGAGGCCGCGCACGCGCCGTTCAAGGGCTTCAATCGCGCGCAAAACGCGGTGATCGAGGCGGCGATCCTGGCGAGCCGGCTGCATATGCTGCCGCGGGAGAAGATCGAGGCCGAGCTTGGCTATCTCCAGATCGCGGTCGAGAAGACCGCTGGCCCGCGAGAGCACGAGGCCTGGCGCCTGCTTGTCGAGAAGATCGAGGACCATTTCAAGCACGCCCTCTGACTAGCGGCTTGGTGCTAGTCTGTTGCTGCGACGCGTCCTTAAGGAGAGTGCGATGATGAAAAGACCGCTCCGCATGGCTAGCGCGGTTGCCGCCCTCGCGCTTCTGACGACCGCCGGGAGCGGCGCGGGCGCGGCGGACGAGTTGAGCGCCGCCGACGGGAAGGCCAACCTCGAGAAGCACTGTGGCCGCTGTCATGCGCTTGAGGCGACCGGCGACAGCCCGTTGCCTCAAGCGCCGCCGCTCCGGGAGATCTATCTCAGCTTCCCTATCCAAGAGCTGGAGGTCGGAATGGCGGAAGGCATGGGCTCCAGGCATAAAGACATGCCGCAGATCCAATTCTCGACCGAGCAGGTTGCCGCCATCCTCGCTTATCTCGGCAGCATCACCGGCGTCGACCCCTCGAAAAAGCCGCGTTCTTCGGTGCCCGGCGAGACGCCGCCCTAGGAATTTCGAGGGTTGCCCACGCGTGCGTTAGATCTTGGCCGCCATGTCGGCGAGCTTCGCCACCGTGTTGACGTTCCGGGCGGTCCCCAGTCTGGCCGCGGGGATCTTCAGCTTCGAGGTGCCCATGCCTTGACCGTAATAGACATAGATTTCGCGCGTTCCGAGCCAAATCTCCTCGTCCGCCAAGCCGGTGATGCTGCTCAGCGTGTCGGCCGGTGGCGGGTGATCGAGAAAGATGACAACGGTCCGATTTCGGGGCCTATCGGTAAACGGGTTTTGCGCCAGGATCTCGGCAATCTCGGCCGCCGTCCGCACGAGCACACCGACCGGCTTGCCGGCATGGATGGCGAGGCTCGTCTCGATCGTCGCTTTCACCCGCGCTTCCGTAGCCTTGCTGGCGAACACGACGTTGCCGCTCGCGATATAGGTTCGAACGGCAGTGAAGCCCGCGACCTCGCACATCCTGGTGAGGTCGCTCATCAGGAGCTTGCCGGTGCCACTAACATTGACGGCGCGCAACAGAGCAACAAAGGCAGTCATGATGCTTGTTTACAGGATGAGGCCAAGCACCATCCAGCCACATTTCCCCATTAGCAGCGCGGCCACTGATTCACACCAGCCAAGGCGATAGGCGAGGAGCGCGGGCGATGAAGGGGATCAAGCACGTCACGGGAACGGCCTTTGTCGTGGCCGAGTTCCGCGCCCAAGAGAATGCCGAAGCAAATCCGCTCTACGTCGACCCGATCGTTCCGCTCTTTCTCGACGAGAGAACGAGACAGGCGGCGGACGCCATTTCGGGTGGCTTCCCCGGTGCGGAGATGAATGTCAGAATCAGAACCCGTTACCTCGATGACCGGCTGGACGAACAGCTCGCTAATGGCTGCCGGCAGGTCGTCATCCTTGGCGCCGGGCTCGACACGCGCGGCGTCCGGAAGCAGTCAGACGGGGTTGCCTATTTCGAGATCGACGACGCCAACACTTTGAGCTTCAAACAGGCACGGCTTGCGGAGAGCGGGATCGGCGCCCCGATACATTTCATCCCCGGCGATTATGTCGCCGAGGGCGTGCTCCCGCTGCTTGAGGCCAACGGCTTCAAACGCGATGTGCCGACCTTTTTCATCTGGGAAGGCAATACGATGTATTTGACGCGAGATGCGGTCATGAAGGTCTTGGCGGAGCTGAGGGAGCGCGTCTCCGCGTTCAGCCTATCGTTCGACTATATGAGCGAGGAGGTGATCGCCTACGCGACCGGCGATCCGGGGACATCGGGGTTTGTCGAGCGCTTCGCGGCAATGGGCGCGCCATGGCATTTCGGCTTGAACGATTTAGACGCTCTCGCGGAAGAGGCAGGCTTGCGCGTTGTGGACGCCGCGAAGGTCGCCGAGCTGCATCGCGCCTATTGGCCGGGCCGGCCCTTGGCTTCGCTCATCTATGAGCATTACTCGCTTTGCACGGTAGAGCCGGCTTGAGCCGCGCAAGTCCCGCTTGAGCCGCCTTCGGCGGCGTGGCCGCGTCGGATTCGGCGCAACCAAATCCGGTTATCTCGGTCCGATGTAAGGGTTGTTGTAGCGCGCGTCGACGCAAGCGACGCCGTTCCAATAATGAAATTCGCCGCAACTGATGGGGCGAGCCGGCACGACGACGACAGGCGCGCCTTCCACGACCGGCGCCGGGGTAACGGGAAGGGGAACGACGGAACGGCCGGAACGATGGCCGGCGGTGGATAGCCATGCTGGCGATAATAGCGGTGCCAATAGTCGACCTTCTGGATCAATCCGGCGGTGACCGGCACGGCTGCCGCCCGGACCGGCATCGGCGCGGCTTGGCTCGACACGCCCAAGGCAAGGAGCCCGGCGAGGAGAGCCATCATGGCAATGAGGATGTGACGCATTCGACGCTCCGTCTTTTCGCTTTGTTACCCCTGGAGCCCCCCAACCCTTGGCCGGCGCGGCGCATGGTCTAGCACGACCAGCGGTGTCTTCCCCTACCACTTTACCTTGCGCTTTTCCCGGGCGGAGAGGGGACAAGCTTAACCAGGAGCGCGGTGGAAACGGCGGGGGCGCAGCGCGCCGCCATGTCCCGCGCCTCCGGCTCGCAATCGATGATGTCGGCGAAATTCACGTAGGTTCGGCGAAGCCGCTTGGCGAGCTGCCTCGCCACGAAGTGGCCGCAGCCGGCGCCGATCACCGGCGCATCGGCCGGCATCGCCTCCCGCGCCGATACGGTCCGCGCCGCGTCCTCGATCAGAGCGAGCTGGCAGTCGGCGAAATACCGGGCGAGCGCGACCCACTCATCGAGCTCGGCCTCGTTTCCATCCCGGCCAAGCATGCGCGCGAGCCGCGCGGCACTTTCCTCCACGCTCTTTCCCCGCTGGTCGGCGGCGGGGTAGGGATCGGCGTCATCGGCCAGATCGCCGGTCAGGCGGAAGACATCGGCCATGGTGGCGAAGCGCTCGGCAGCGATCCTCTGCACACGCCCGTCGAAGGGCGCGGTTTGCGCGACCGCCATCACCGGCGTGCGTACCACGCCGGTATAGACGAGTTCGCCTTCAGTCAGACGCTCGGCGTCGGTGAACCCGCGCGCGGCGACCGCTCCGCTCTTGATCGGAATAAGGTCCGTAGTTGTCGTACCGATATCGACCAGCAGGGCATCGGCGTGAAGCCGGGCGATGACGGCGGCGGTCGCGCGCCAATTGGCGGACGCCACCTCGGCCACCCTGGGCCTGGCATCCTCGGGATCGAGCAGCCCAGCGTCGCCGGCGTAGATGCGAAGCACCTGACCGGCGGTCGCCCTCTGCATCAGGTCGATGAGATAGAAGACGCCCTCCCGGCGGTCGCCGAACACGTCGGACAATTCGCCCGTCATGGTGACGGCGTGGAGCGCGAGCGATGGGATGAGCGGACGCGCCGCCTCGACAGCCGCGTCGAATTTGCAGCGATGCGGCACGATCGGGCAGGGGATCTGCGCGACGTGAATGACGAACCCATCTTCAATGCAGGCGACTTTCACATTGGCGCCGCCCAAATCCCAGCCGATCACGAATGGCATTCCCGCCTCATCCGTCTTGTCATTCCCGCGAGAGCGGGAATCCAGTAAGCACCGGTCTTAGATCAAATTTGATCGCATGGGCTACTGGATTGCCCGGTCAAGCCGGGCAATGACAGCAAGGCGCACCCCGGCATAAAACGGGCATCACCGTAAAAAGGGAAATACAGAATGAGCGAGTTCGCCGTCATTCCGGTGATCGACCTCAAGGGCGGGGTCGTCGTCCACGCCCGCGCCGGTGCGCGCGCCACCTATGGCCCGATCGAGACCAGGCTCGGCGCCGCCGGCGATCCGATCGCCATCGCCCACGCGCTGCTCGCCATCACCGCATCGCCCGCGCTCTACATTGCCGATCTCGACGCTATCGAGGGCATCGGCAATCATTTCGAGCTGTGCCGCGACCTTGCCCAGGCCCTTCCGGCCACGGCGCTGTGGATCGATGCCGGCTTCGCCAACGTCACGGATTGCGCCTTCTGGCTGCCGCTTGGCGCGACCTTGGTCATCGGCAGCGAAGGCCTATCAGCAATCGGCAATTGGCACGAGCTGTATGAGAGTTTCGGCACGAGCCTTGTGCTGTCGCTCGACTTTGCCGAAGGAGGCTTGCGCGGGCCCGCGACGCTCCTGTCGGAGCCTACGAGCTGGCCCGGCCGAGTCATCGCCATGTGCCTCGATCGTGTCGGCACCAACGGCGGTCCGGACGTCGTGCGCTTGGAAACAATTATACAGGGTGCCGGAGACCGCGCCGTCTATGCCGCGGGAGGCTTGCGCACCATCGGGGATCTTGAGGCCATCGCTGCCGCCGGCGCTTCCGGGGTGCTGGTCGCCACGGCGCTGCACAGCGGCGCCATCGCCCAAAATGAAATCGCCGCCTTTTTGCAAAGGCGGCGATCTCGATTCGAATAGATCAGACTAGAAACCCAGCTTCTTGAGCCACCGCTGAATCGGGCCCGGTGGTTTGCCGGTCTTCTCCCGACCTGGGGGTTCTCCCTTTCAGCCGGCGGCAAACGGATGGTGAGCCGAATCCTTCTTCGCGGTGACCTCGGAGGACTTCGGGTCGCCCTTCACGGCGCGGGCGATGGCTTCCTTGGTGGCGCGATAGTTGAAGTCCTGGATCTTCTTGTCATCCTTGGCTTCCCAATGGATGAACACGCCGACGCAGACATAGAGATCGTCGGCCTCGTTGGCGGGGATCACGCCCTCGGCAACGGAATCGGCGACGGCCTTGGCCACGGCATATTGCGCCGGACCGAACATCTGTACCGCCTGGCGTGCGTCTTTGATCGTCACTTTGTTGTAGAGAATCGTCGCGGGCTTGCACAAAAGGTTCGGTGCGATCACCGCGAGCAGCGTGGTGAAGCCGTCCTTATTGTTGGTCAGCGCATTGCAGAATGCCGATTCAACGGCGCTGCCGCGCGGGCCGATGAGCAAGTCGATATGAGCAACCTCATTTCCATCGCCGACGAGCGATTCACCAACACCTACTCCACTAATCTTGGCCATACACCAAGCCCTCCCTAGTTCGCTGAAACCATGTCACAAAAGCTTGAGCCGCCCACGGGAATCGCGGCGACACGCAGACGAAAGCGCTTTGAAGAAATGCGCACCCGCCCGCAACTCCTGGTCGGAGCCACGCGACCAGAACATAGTCCGGGCCTGGAAGGATCGGCAAGTCGATTGTTCGTCCCAAAATGGCCCTTTATCGGCGCTCTTCCAGGGCTTGCAGCGACGCCGTGAACAGAGTTGCGACGGTCAAATCGGCGGATGTGCCTGGATTGAGGCCGCGGGCCTTCAACGAGTGGTCGAACTCTGTGAGGAGAGGCACCAGGGCTTGGGGGCTAGAGCTTTCGGCGAGCCGCGTCTTCAACCAGCTTGCCTCCTGCATCACCTCCAGCGCCTGAGGTTTTCCAAATTTCCGTTCGATCAGCGTGTCGGGGATGGTGCCAATAAAACCGAGATAGACGAAGCTGGTGGCGAAGGGCAGCGACTGCCAACGCTCCATTGCGGTTGCAAGCCGCGGCACACCGAGATCGAAGATATCGGCGTAATCATGCATGTAGTTCCAGGCGATGCGGTCGTAACCCTCCGCTATCCGCATGGCCTCGAGCAGCGTGACGTAGGGCTCTGAGGCAATGTCATGTTGCGGCACCTCGGCGAGGCCTCCGGGCTCTACCGCCCGGATCGCCGCATAGGCATCACGCGCGTCCACGATGCTGAGCGCGGCGAGCACGCGTCCGAGCTTCTCGCGCAAATTCCCCGCCGCATCGTCGAGCGCCGCTTGGCCGAGTGGGGCGGCAAGCAGGATGATGCCGAGATTGGTGTTCTGCCCGACCGCCTTCCTCGTCGCCTCGACGGCGCGACGGATGCGCGTTCCAACGGAGAGCCCAATCCCCGCAATCGCCGGAGCCGAGACGCGCGCGCTCACCTCGAAATCGGCGACGGTCATGCGTGGGTCGGCGAGAGCATCCTCGCCGAAGCGATGCACATTGCCGGGCTTCAGCGCGTCGAGCTCCGCCAGGCAGGCATCATGGAAGGCTTGGGCGACCTGTGCTTCTGTGAGAGACCGCCTCAAGCGCCCTCTTGCCCCTCGGCCCGCGACGGCCCGAGCACGGCGTCGAGGAAGGGCGCGACGATTTGATCGGCAATGCGTGTCCGCGTGACCCGCTGCAAGCCCTGCCAGGCCGGCATGCTGTTCACCTCAAGCACGACATAGCTGCCCGCGCGGTCCTGCATGATATCGACGCCCGCGTAGTCGGCGCCGACCGAAGCCACCGCGCGCAAGGCGAGATCGATCAGCTCCTGCGATGGGATAGCCGCCTCGGCGCGGGCGCCTTGCTTGATGTTGGTGATCCAGCTCGAGCCGTGGCGAATCATCGAGGCGACGACACGGCCGGCGGCGACGAAGATACGCCAGTCCCGATAAGGGCCCTCCGGCGGCGCCACGAACTCTTGGAGATAATAGGCGCCGTTCACCTCTTCCGGCGGGGCGAGATCTTCGAGCGTCTGGATCAAGCGCAAGCCTTCGCCCTGCGCGCCAAACAGCGGCTTCTGCACCAGGCGCAAGCCTTTCGCCAGCATCGCCGCCGCGATCGCACGAGCCTCCTCTTGGCTGGTCCCAGTCCAGGTCCAGGGCGTCGGGATGCCGGCCTTTTGCAGCACGAAGGTGGTGGTCGATTTGTCGACGCAGCGCTCGATGGCGCGGGCATCGTTCCACACCGTGACGCCGAGCTCGCGCAAGGCATGCAGCACGCCGAGATAGACGGTGACCTGCTCGAAGCTGCCGCCCGGCACGAACAGGACGAGCGCACCGCGCGGTAGATGGCCGCTGAGCCCCGGAATGGCGAGGCCCGTTTTAGTCTCGGTGCTGAAGCCGCAAGTCGCGAGCGGCACCGCGAGCGGCCTGATCCCCCTTGCCCTCAAGGCCCGGGTGATGCTCCGCCCATGCCATTTCTTTCGCTCGCAGAACAGAACGACGTCGGCGGGCATGAGGTCAGGCGAAGGAGCGGGACAGGATGGCATTGTCGATATGGCCGGCCTGGAAGCTCTCACCCGTCTCGAGCGCCGTGACGGTCACCTTGGCAGGGCTGAACAGCATGCGGTCGATGGCGTAGAAATCGCCCTTCACCGCCGCGAAGATCTCGGCGAACGGCTTGCCGTAATCCTTGGATTGGAGGCTCGGCAGCTGCTCGGCCAGCCCGCGCGCCGCCTTGGCCGTCCCGGAGACGTAGAGCTGCACCCGGCCGCCATAGATGATGGCGTCGTTGGTGCGGCCCATGGCGGCGACGAAACCGGGCGCGGGCGGCGGCAGGGGCGCCGTCGCCATGCCGTCGACGATATGGTCCAGCGGGAAGTGCAACTCATGGGATTTATGCAGCGCGACCTCAAGGCACCGCGCCGCGATCTGCACCGTCCCGGCGAGGCTCGAGGTCGGCGCATAGACGAAGGTCAGCCGGTCGGCCGGGAGCCCGCAGGCCTTGGCGACGTGCTCCACCAGCGCCGCCGGCGGAGCGCGGTCGGCTTCGAGCACGAGGCAGGCGCTGTCGGCTTTGTCGCGATAGCCGATCTCCTGGAACAGCTTCTCCGACGAGCCAATCGCTCGCGCCGGGCCGGAGCCGAGCACGTGATAGATCTTGCCCTTGTCTTCGACCGACAGGCTCCAACCCGCATATTGCGAGCCGAGGCAGGCGAGCACCGGCTGGCTCGTATGCACGGTTACCAAGAAGGGCCACGCGCTTTCCGGATTCGCCGTTTCGAGCGCCACGCGTCCGAGGCCGCCAAGGCAAATTTGCGCGATGCGCCGACCAGCCTCGAGCCCGCCCACGGCGCGCACGCCGCAATCGATGCGGGTCTCCCCGAGCGTCCCCCGCGAGACCTCCACCCGCAAGGCCTGAGCATCCCGAATGAGGCTCTCGACCAGCGGCACGACCTCTTGATTGACGCTCGGCCACTCGGCCTCTTCAGTCACGGCTTCCCCTCTTGTCACGCTCACAGAGTCCCCCCTTATCGGCCCGCGCAGGCGGCCAAAATGATCGAGATTCGCTCCTCGACGAGCCGTTTTGCCTCGGCCTTCGTCGTGGAGCGGGCCCACACAGTGCATATCGGACGGTTTTTGTCGATGGATTCGCCGCACTTAGGCCGGTCGGCGGTCCATTCGGGCCAGTCCATCGTCATCGACACAGTAATGCGTTCCTTTGCGTAAACGATGGCCGCTGCGCTTCCCCCTGGCAGAGGAAGCGAGTCCTCCGGAAGCCGGTCCTCTAGCACAGCGTCGAGATGGATGCGAAGCAGCGGCTTTGCCGTGCTGTCGAAGATATCGAGGGTGCCGCCTGGCCGCGGGTTGATTTCGAGCAGTTTGGCTTGGTCCTCGGCCTTGTCCTTGTCGTTCACCAGAAAATCGGCGCTGCCCAGCCCTTTCAGCGCAAAGGCTTGGGCGACCCGCCCGACCGTGACTGACATCCGCGCCTCAAGCTCCTGGGAGAGCGCCGTCGGACGTGCCGCGCCGCCATAGCGCCATTTGGCACCCCGCCTCGGCGCCGCCCATTGCTCGCTGAAACCGAGCACGCGGGCCTCTTTCCCATTGCCGACGAGCAGGGCCGAGACCGGTCGGCCCGGTATCCTCTCTTGGAAATAGACACCGCGCTCAGGCTTACGGCGCCCACCCGCGACGATGTGGCTCGCCATGACATGGCTGCCGCCGGCGCCACCCTTGCGCTTCGCGAGCCAGCCGCCTTCCTCCGCCGGAGGGGGGTCGGTGACCGTGCGGGGATGCGGCACGCCAAGGCGATCGAGCGCGCCGAAGAAGCTCTTGGGGTCCTTCACCCGCTCGACCGTGCTTGCGGCGTTACCGAGCAGCGGCCAGCGCTCGGCAAGCTTGGTCAGAAGCTCGGGCCGATCCTCGAAGCCCGCGCCATAGACCACGCCGAGGAGAGGCGAGGGCGCTTCGCCGGCAAGCGCATCGAGCGCCGGCGCGAGAGTCTCCCATTGCAGCCCATCCTTGATATCGCCGCCGAGCTTCAGGCAGGATTGAGCGATCTGGCCCGTGTCGGCGTCCGCGAAGAAATCGGCGACCAGGGGCACGACGCCCCCCCGCCTCGCCGCGGCCGCGAGCGCCCGACCCGAGATTGCGACGATGAGGAGGGAACCGCCGCTAGCCGGCGAGCTTCTGGGCAAGATCGTAGGCTTCGCGGAAGTCGAGATAGACCGGCTTCTCCGACTTGATCATCGAGTCGAACAGGCCCGCTTCGGTCTTGTATTTGATGTTGCCGACGGCGAGCGCGCCGATGCCGACGGCCTTGGTCCCAGCGAGCGGTTTGGCGTCGTCGTTGACGCCGACGCCTTCGACGCCCGCCGGCGGCACCGCGTTCACGTCGGCGACGACGAGCAGCCGCTTCGCCTGCTTGATCTGGTCGTGGCTCAGCAATTGGCGTCCCGCCGGCCCCGCCGCGAAAATGACCTCCGACTCGCGGACGAGCTCGGCCTTCTGCCCTTCGGTGGACCCGTCGGCATAACCGATATTCACGGCGAAGCGCTGATTGGCCTCGACGGCGAGCTTGCGCACGCGCTCGGGACCGTCATAGCCGACAATCGATGGCTGCGCGCCGTCGATCGCGGCAATCACCGCTGAGGCAAATCCGACCACGCCCGTGCCGCCGAACACGACCACGAGCTTGCCCTTGAGCCCGGTGTCGAACTTGGTCCTGAGTGCCTTCTTGGCGCAGGCGACCATGGCCGCCGCGGTGGTGAAGGAGCCGGCCGGATCAGCAAACACCGAGACCTCGAAAGGCGGCACCATCGCCTTCTTGGCGCGGTCCATCATGTCGAGGGCTTCGATCGCGCGCTTGCCGCCGATGAACACGCCGGTCCGCTTCACGCCTTCCGGCCCGCGCGAGAAGATCGCGTCCTGCACCAGGCCATTCACGTCCTCGACGGTGACGTTGATATAGGGGATGGTCGCATCGAACCCCGCGTCGAGCGCCATGTTCACATCGAACGGGCTCATATGCTTGAGCGGCGTGAGCATGTGCAAAATGCGTGGATGCGCCATCCTGGTCGGTTCTCCTCTTGTCACCCGCTCGCGCCTGGACGGAGCGCGAAGCGTCCATTGCCTCGCTTTAGCATAAGGAACGAGACGGCAAAGCGTCTCAATGGACGGATAAGCTTAAGAATTCGGCATCAGTCCGTCTCGATGGTCGCCGGCTCGTTGCGCGCTTCAGCGAGCTCGAAACGAAGGCTGGTACCGCCGGCCCGCGCACGCGCAGCGGCGAGCAGCTTTTGGCCTTCAGCCTCGGAAGCGGCGAAGGCGAAGCCCGTCGGTCCCCATGAGCTTTGTCCGAGCCCGGTCAGGCCCTGCCGCGCGAGCCAGTCCTGCACCTCGGCGACACCGGCGCTGACATAGGCGCCGCCCTGCAGCGGTCCGAAATAGGCGCCCATGCGCTCCTGCATGTACCCAACCTGATCGCAGAAGGTCTTGAAGTCGCTCTCAACCAAGGCCGGAAGGGCGCCGAGAAGGACGCGCCGGCACAATTCGGCGGTTTCCGCTTCGGGAAAGTCGGGCAGCGAGGCGAAGGCCGCCGTCTCGCTCGCTCCATGCATGCCGGTCGTGGCGGGGTCGAAGATCAGCAGTACGCGCCATTCTCGCGGGAAGGGCAGGCGGCAGAGCGCCGGCGGCAGCGTGCCGGCGCCGGGCCCGCCGTCGAGCACAGCGCCACCTTCGGCGAAGGTGGCGATGCCGATGCCGGAGCGCCTGCCCCGGTCGAGGCGGGCGGCAATAGCTCGCAGATCGGGAGAGATGCCCTCGAGCGCCGCGACGGCCGCGCCGATGGCCAGTGCAAGCTGTGTCCCTGAGCCGAGCCCTGCATGACTTAGGATCACCTCGTCAAGGTGCAGATGATAGGCGCCAGCGACGCCAAGGCTTGCCGCGGTCGTGCGGAGATAGGTCTCCGCCCGGGCGCAGTCCACGCCGGTGACCTTGAACGCGGGCGCGCGCCGAAGCGTCAGCCGCGTTCGCGGCCGGTCGAGCGCGAGCCCGAAGCTGCCGAACGGGCGTTGTCCCCGGCCACTCGGATCGAGAAAGCCGAAATGCAGCCGCGCGCTCGTGCCGATCGAGACAAGCTCAGCGGGCGCCGAAGACTTGCTGGCGCCTAGGCGCACAGGATGCAGGGCCTCCTCCATTGTTGGCTCGCGGCCTCTGGGCTATGCTGAGAAATGCAAGGATAGTGTCCCTAGTTTTTCAAAAGACGGCCCCGATGGCAACTTCTGAGCGAGTCTATACCGATGCCGAGGTCGAAGAGCGGCTCAAGGCCGAGCTGCCGCATTGGTATCTCGAAGGCGGCTGGATCCGGCGCAAATACAAAACCCATAGCTGGAAGGGCACGCTGATGGTGATCAACACCGTCGGCCATTTGGCGGAAGCGGCCTGGCACCATCCCGACATCACCGCCTCTTACGCCTGGGTCGAGGTGAGGCTGATGAACCACGCGGCCAAGGGCATCACCGACAAGGACTTCGCGCTCGCCAAGAAGATCGAGGACGTGGTGACTTGGCAGCCCGGCCTCGAGGGGGGCCCGCTCGAAGGCACGCCGGTGGACGACATGCGCTTTGCCTATATCAAGCACGACAAGCCGAAAAAGTAGGCGCCGGCGCCCGCGCCACGTCACTGTAGGCAGAGGATTAAGTCAGGAGCGTCATTCGTGCGCTTGCGTGGCCATGGGCACCTGTTTAATGGTTCGGCCCCATGGCGCTGAGCGTGCAGGGGGATGGGGAGGCAAGCGCGGCCGACGGCGCGGCCGCGTTATTGACCCGTGCCGATCTCCCCGTGATTGGTGGAATTCTCACCGACATTGCCGGCGCCAACGACGAGCCGATCCTACACGCTATCGAGCGCGGGGTCGCGCATCTCTGCGACACTTATTACGACGTCAAGCTTTCAAGCTTCGGCACGCCGGGCTATATGGCCGCTCGTCCTGACCGCATTGCGACGGTGCCATGTCTACATTGAAACTCAAAGGCGTTGAAATCGTCGACACGTTCGCCGAGGCCTTTCCCATGGCTGGCACGCGGATCATCATCACCGCGCCGACGCTCGAATGGGCGCTCATTGCCGCCCGCACCATGACCGGCTTTGCCACCTCGGTGATCGCCTGCGGCGCCGAGGCCGGCATCGAGCACGAGCTCAAGCCCGCGGAAACCCTTGACGGCCGCCCGGGCGTATCGGTGCTGCTCTTCGCCATGGAGACCGAGAAGCTCCAGCGCCAGCTTCGCAACCGCGTCGGCCAATGCGTGCTGACAAGCCCGGGCTCGGCCTGCTTCGCCGGCCTCGAGGGCGACCGGAAGCTGAAGCTCGGTGCCTCGCTCCGCTTCTTCGGCGACGGCTGGCAGATGTCGAAGGTGATCGGCGGGCGGCGCTTCTGGCGCGTGCCCGTGATGGACGGCGAGTTCGTCTGCGAGGAGAAGGTCGGCCTCACCAAGAAAGCGGTGGGCGGCGGCAATCTGCTTGTGCTCGGCCGGTCCCATGCCGCCGTGCTCGCGGCTTGCGAGCGCGCGGTGAAGGCGATTGGCGCGTGCGGCGACGTGATCACGCCCTTTCCCGGGGGTATCGTGCGCTCAGGCTCCAAGGTTGGCTCCCGATACAAGGGTCAGATCGCCTCGACCAACGACGCCTATTGCCCGACGCTGAAGGGAGCGGTGAAGACGGCGCTCCCGCTCGACGTCGAGGCGGTGATGGAGATCGTAATCGACGGACTTACCTTCGAGGCCATCGTCAAGTCCATGCGGGCTGGCATGCACGCCATCTGCCGAGGCGGCGCGGAGGCTGGCGTCACCCATATCACCGCCGGCAATTACGGTGGCAATCTGGGGCCCCATCATTTCCATCTCAAGGAGATCCTCGCGTGAGTGCGTTGACGCTCAAATTCGCGACCAAGAGCAAGGAGCGGTTCGACCTGTCACCGCTCAGGCCGCAGCGTCTTGCCGGCCTTAAGGCGAGCGAGATCGCGGCGCTCGTCATCGGCACGACCCGCGAACCGATGACCGTGGGCGATGTGTTCAAGCTGACGGGCAACGAGGCCGCCAAGCTCCGCCTCGTCGGCACCAATGCCAATTGCGACCGCATCGGCCAAGGCATGACCGAGGGCGACATCGTCGTTGACGGCGACGCCGGGGCCTATCTCGGCTCGCTCATGCGAGGCGGCACGGTCACTGTGAGCGGCTCGGCCGGCCCTTTTGCCGGCGCGGCCATGGGCGGTGGCGCGATCGAGATCGCCGGCGACGCCGGCGAGCGCGCAGGCGGTCTGGTCGTCGGCCAGAGTTTCGGCATGCGGGGAGGGCGGCTTAGCATCGGCGGCCAGGCCGGCGCCATGCTGGGCGAGCGGATGCGCCGCGGCCTTATCCTCGTAAGCGGTGGCGCGGGCGACTATGCCGGGGCGCGGATGATCGCCGGCACCATTCTGATCAAGGGCCGCGTCGGCCGCTGGGCCGGTTATGGTTTACGCCGCGGCTCGTTGATCCTCAGCAAGGAGCCCAAAGAGCTGCTGCCCACCTTCGGCGATTGCGGCGTGCTCGACTTCAACTTCCTTCGCCTGCTCGAGCGTGACCTCCGCGCCACTGGCGCTTCGGTCAAATTCAAGCCCCGCGCCCGCAGGCTGATTGGCGACATGGCCGTGCTTGGCAAGGGCGAGATGCTGATCCTGACCTGAGTCGCCTTGGGCTCCTCGATGTTGACTCGTGCTTACCCCATTTGAGCTATGCTCTTTTCTCTCCGCGGATGTCGCGCGATCGGCCTTTGAAGATGACCGCCACCCCCTTCGTCCTCCTCGACGATAGTCTGACCCCATCCGGGCGAACGGCGCTAGGGACGAGCCTGCTGTTCGATGCGCCGGAGCGGATCGTCCCGGCCTATGAGCCAAGCGAGGTCGAAGGCGCTCTCGACGCCGTCACCGAAGGTCTGGCGCGGGGGCTGCACGCCGCCGGCTTCTTCTCCTATGAGCTCGGCTATTGTCTCGAGCCGAGGCTGCAAGCGCTGCTGCCCAAGGAGCGGCGCCAGCCGCTGCTGTGGATCGGGCTGTTTCGCGCGCCCCGCCGCCTTGACGATGCCGCAACCCGCGCCTGGCTCGACGCCAATGGCGCCGTCCAGCCATCTTCCATCTCGGACCTCAAGCTCTCCTGGACGCGCGAGCAATATGGGCGTGCCTTCGCCGCCGTTGAGGACTATATCGCCGCGGGCGACGTCTATCAGATCAACCTCACGCTCAAATATCTGTTCGCCTTCGCCGGCGACCCGGTCGCGCTCTACGCCGCGCTCCGGCGCAAGCAGCGCGTGGAATATGGCGCGCTGATCGCTGCCGACTTCCACGTGCTGTCGCTCTCGCCCGAGCTGTTCTTCCGCCGCGAGGGCAGGCACATGTCGACCCGCCCGATGAAGGGCACCGCGCCCCGCGGACGCACCCCCCGCGAGGATGCCCGGCTCCGGACCTGGCTCGCCATGGACGAGAAGCAGCGGGCCGAGAATTTGATGATCGTGGACCTGCTCCGCAACGATCTCGGCCGCGTTGCCAAGATCGGCTCGGTCGAGGTCACCGACCTCTTCACCGTCGAGACCTATCGCACGGTGCATCAGATGACCTCGGGCATCACCGCCGAGCTGCGCGGCGATATGGGCGTCAAGGACATGCTGCATGCGCTGTTCCCCTGCGGCTCGGTGACGGGCGCGCCGAAGGTCCGCGCCATGGAGATCATCCGCGAGCTCGAGGGCGAGGCCCGAGGCGTCTATACCGGCGCCATCGGCCATATCGCGCCGAACGGCGATTGCCAGTTCAACGTCGCCATCCGCACCATCGTGCTCAGCGGCGGCCGCGGCGAGATGGGCATCGGCAGCGGCATCGTCGCCAATTCCAAGGTCGATGCCGAGTTCGAGGAATGCCTGCTCAAGGCTCGGTTCCTCACCGACACCGATATCTCGTTCCAGCTGATCGAAACCATGCGCTGGGAGCGGGACAGCGGCTTTTATTTGCTCGAGCGCCACCTCGCGCGGCTCCAATCCTCAGCCGCGCATTTCGGCTACCCCTTCGATCGCGACGCGGTGCTTGCCGCGCTCTCAGCCGAGGCTGACCGCCCGGAAGGCGATGTCCATATGGTGCGGCTGTTGCTGGCCGAGGACGGCACGCTCACTGTGACATCGACCAAGATCGAGCTTCCGGCCAAAGGCACGGTGTGGAAATTCGTTATCTCCGACACCCGCGTCGACGAGAAGGACCCGCTCTTCTTCCACAAGACCACGCGGCGGCAGTTCTACGACCGCGAGATGGAGCGGCAAAAGGCCCTGACCGGCTGCGACGAGGTCATCTTCCTCAACAAGAAGGGCGAGCTGACCGAAGGCACGCGCACCAGCCTGTTCATCGAGCAGGACGGGCGGCTGTTCACCCCGGCGCTCACTTGCGGGCTGTTGCCGGGCACCCTGCGGGAAGAGCTGATCGACCTGCCGAGGGCCGCGGCAAGCGAGGCCGTGCTCACGCTGGCCGATCTCGCATCAGCCGACCGCATCTATCTCGGCAATTCGGTGAGGGGTCTGATCCGCGCCGAGCCGCTCGGTCTCAAGCATGAGGCGGAGAAGGCGCGCGAACTCGTAAGCCATTGAAGCTTGGTAAGAAAGGCCAGAGCACAAAAGTCCAGGCCTTGACCTTAGCGGCTAGGACGCCAAGCGAAACTCAATGGGATTGGTCAAGGCCGATGCCGCTTTGGCGGCTGGGATCGTATACAGCTTGAGGCTCGCCTCGGCGGTCACCGCCATCATCACGATTATGGCGAAACGGCAAACGCCACGAGCGCAAGGAAAGCGTTGCGAAGAAACCATGTCATGGGCGTGACCTCCTCTTGGTCGGAGGTTAATCTGTCGCAAATTTATGGACAATTTCTTAGGACCCAAGCGCCCGCTCACGATCCCCAAGGAAGACTGATCCAGCCCACGGCGAGCGCGAGCCCGGCAATGGCCGCAAGGATGAGGGAGACGGCAAGCACCCAAACCATGGCTCTTGGTCCAGTGCCCTCCCTGGCTTCGGTGGTGTTGAGCTCCGTGACCATCTTCTATGTCCTTTCCGTTCGCTGGAGCGCGCGAGAGCGCACATCCAACAGAAAGAACGCTAAGCGGTGGGCTGGCTTCCGCGAGCCGAGAAACCGGCGCCGTGGCTAGTGTCTTAGGCCGCACTTGGGCGGCGCGTGTCCTCGAGCGCCTGAAGGGCTTCATGCACGGCGCGGAGCAATTCGGCTGGACTGCGGCGGTTGTCGGCCGGCGGCATGCCTTCCTCGGTGGCGCGCAGCAGCGCATCGGCGTCTTCCTCCCAGCGGATCAGGATGGCCTTCTTGTCCTCGGGCGAGAGACCGGGGGCGCAAAGCACGTCCTTCGGCGTATCAAACACGTCCGCGGGATCGAGCTTAGCCTTGTCGAGGTCGATGGCTGCAAGAGTCGTCATCACCAAATTATACTCCAGGCAGTTCAGCGTTCCAACGCTTTGGCCGTCGGACGCGTTCCTTGGGGCTGAAAAGCACGCCCCGCTTCTAGCCGAGAATTCTTACGGCACCGTGCAGATCTGGAAGGTCATGCGCTCTTGGTGATGGTGCCGGCGGCATCGGGATTTTCCAGCCCGAGCATGTCGCCCAATCGGTTGCGCGCGCGGTTGACGCGGCTCTTGATCGTGCCGACGGCGCAACCGGAGATCTCCGCCGCCTCCTCATAGGAGAAGCCCGCGGCTCCGACCAGGATCAGGGCTTCCCTTTGGTCGTCCGGCAGGCGCGTGAGCGCGGCGCGGAAATCTTGCATCTCCATATGTCCGTCCTGCTCGGCATGGGTGGAGAGCTTGGCCGCATAGCTTCCGTCCGCGTCCTCGACCTCGCGCCGGCGCTTGCGCCGCTCCGAGAAATAGGTGTTGCGCAGGATGGTGAACAGCCACGCCTTCAGATTGGTCCCTTCGCGGAACGAGTCGAGGTGGTTCCAGGCCTTGAACAGCGTCTCTTGGACGAGATCGTCCGCCCGCTCGCGGTCGCCGCATAGCGACACGCCAAACGCGCGAAGATTGTTCATCTCGCCCACGAGCGCGTCTCGCAGGCTGGCTGATACCTTCAGCGGCACTTATTTGTCTCCGCTTCGCTCGAGGTCTTTCAGCAGCTGAAGCAAGCGATCAGGTATTGGTTCACGCGCGATCTCGTCGAACGAGGCGCGCAAATGGCGCCCGATATGCGCTTGAAGGTTGGGAGACAGCCCTTCTTCGGTCGCGGGGGAAACGTCTGGTTGCGTGCCAGTACCGATGGTCTGCTTCATTCTGTTGCCGGCGCCGGTTGGTCTAAGCCGGCGTTCCTTCTTGTCCGCGTGATCCACGATGGTCCCCTATCCGCCGGGTTGGAATAAACCAAGAAAGGCGGATATGATCATATCTCTGTTGGAAAACACCTCAAACCTCAAATGGTTCCGTGCGGGGGAACCAATTTGACGACCCCCGCGTTTTAATCCGATTGCCACCGCTACGCCGGTCGTGCACGGGGGGCTGTTCGTCATCATGGAGAATCAAAACCGCATGTCGATATCGCAAGCGATCGCGCCCCATCTCCCTTATTTGCGCCGTTTTGCCCGTGCGCTCGCCGGCACACAAGCCGCGGGCGACTCCTATGTCGCGGCGACGCTCGAGGTGCTGATCGAAGACCCCTCGCTGTTCGACGGCACTCTCGATCCGCGGGTTGCGCTGTACCGGACCTTCGCCGGCCTATGGAACTCGGTCGGCCTCAATCTCAAGCCGGAGATCGCTACCGGACCGGCGAGCCCCGTGGACCGCAAGCTCGAATCGATCACGCCGCTACCGAGGCAGGCTTTTCTGCTCGGCTCGGTTGAAGGATTTTCCGTCCCGGATATCGCTCTCATTCTCGGCCTCGATAGGGAGGAGGTTGAGGCGCTGATCGATCAAGCGGGGCGCGAAATTGCCGCCCAGGTGGCCACCGACGTGCTCGTCATCGAGGATGAGCCGATGATCGCCATGGACCTCGAAAGCATCGTCGAGGGTCTGGGCCACCGGGTCATGGGCGTGGCGCGCACTCACGCCGAGGCAGTGCAAGCCACGGCGAAGGATAAGCCTGGCCTGGTGCTGGCCGACATCCTGCTCGCCGACGGCAGCTCCGGCCTCGATGCGGTCAACGAGATGCTGCGCTCATTTCAGGTGCCGGTAATCTTCATCACCGCCTATCCGGACCGGCTGCTGACCGGCGAGCGGCCGGAGCCGGCGTTCCTGATCACCAAGCCCTATCAGCCCGACACGGTGAAGGCGATCGTCAGTCAGGCGCTGTTCTTCGAGCGCCGGGCGCGGCTGCGCGATACCGCGCAGGCCAGCGCGCAGAGCCTCAGATCTCAGCCTGTTTAGATCTCAGTCTGTCCGGAGGGTTAGTCGGGCTGGTGAGCCAGCGGCCTCGGCCAAAAGCGATCGGAGCGGGCGGCGATGCCCGCTCCTCGCTTCAGATCTTTCCCAGCAACACGAGAATCAAAAGTATGAGCAGGATCAGCCCGACCCCGCCCGAGGGGCCATATCCCCAGCCTCGGCTGTAAGGCCAGGACGGGAAGGCGCCCACCAGGATGAGGATCAGAATGATGATGAGAATGGTGCTCATGTTGCCTCCTAAAGCAATCCATCGGCGATGGGCCGACAGCCTAAGATCGCACGCCGCGGTCTCCCAAGGAACCAGGACGGCCCCAAGGAGACCCGCGGCGACGGCTTAGCCAATGTTGCGCATCCAGTTGTCGACCTGCTTTTCGGCCTCGTCCTTGGCGATGCCGTAGCGCTCTTGAATCTTGCCGACCAGCTCGACCCGGCGCCCCTCGACATAAGTGAGGTCATCGTCGGTCAGCTTGCCCCATTGCTGTTGGGCTTTGCCGCGCAACTGCTTCCAATTGCCTTGGATCCGATCCCAGTTCATGGATTGCTCCTTTTGCCGTTGGCCCCGGCCTCGGAGGCCGGGACGTTTCCAGAGGTGCCGATCCAACGTGCGCAATCGCAACATGGTTCCCGGGTTAGGCTTGCGGCAAAGCAAACGGGCGTGATCAAATTTGCCGGAATCGATAAAACGGGTTTGCGGACATCGCGGGTTCTAGGCCGAAAGGGGGCACGGCGACCTGCCGCTGACAATGACAGCCAAACGCATCCTTGTTGTTGAGGACGAGTTTCTCATCGCGCTCGATATCGCCGGCGCGCTGGAGCAAGGTGGCCTCGTCGTGATTGGACCTCTCGCCTCGATTCCCGACGCGCTCCAAGCTCTCGAGCACGAACGGATCGACGGCGCTCTGCTCGACGCCAATCTCGGCGGTCAACCGGTCGGCCGCCTCGCCGATGCCCTGTTGGCGCGCAGAGTGCCCTTCGCCTTTGTCAGTGGTTACGGGCGCGAGCAGCTGCCGCCGAAACATCAGAACGCGCCCCTGGTGCGGAAACCCTTCACCAACGAGGACCTGCTCGCCATGGTCGCGCGTTTTCAGGCGCGCTCTTGACGGTACGGCAGCGTCCCGTTTCTTCTGGTTGCTCGGAACAGAATCGAAAGACGGTGCGTTGGCGCGTCCCGGCAGTCGCGTCCCGGTAAAGTTGGCCGTGCAACCTCAGGAGAGTCACATGCTGTATTGGGCGCTCGTCTTTGCCGTCATCGCCTTGGTGGCGGGCGTGTTCGGTTTTGGCGGGGTGGCGTCGGCGGCGGCAAGTGTCGCGCGCATCCTATTCTTCATCTTCATCGTCATCTTCCTCGTCACCCTCGTCGCCGCGCTCCTTTAGGCGCGGTCACGCCACGCCGTTGCTTTTCCTGCCTTGTGTCATGCAAGAGGGACGCCCGCAGCCGGGGCGCGGCTGCGGGCGTTTTGTTCGACCGCCGCAGGGGAGGAGTGTGGGGAGGGGGTGCGCTCGAACAGCGAGCTAACCGCCATCATGCGCTCTGGGTTCCATGCCTGCTCTGCGTCGCGACCGCAGCCCGGGTGACCGCCGGCAAAAATGGGCAAAACCCGGCGCAATTGAAAAAAACCTTGAGCGATCCCAGAACAAAAAGCGTCTCCAGGGTGTTAGCCTCATAAGCAGCACGCGTGTCCTGGGGCGCCGCTCCACCCAAAGCGTCGAAACCACTTGTGCTCGAGTGACGGTGCAGATTGTCGATGATGCAAAGCTGGCTTTCATCCCTCTTCGGCACGGAGGGATTTGCCGCGCGATCTGAAGTAGGGACTTCCGGCATCGTGCTCCTGAGTGCCGTTGCCGACGCGGTCATTGCCGCTTCCTTCGTCATCATCCCGGCGGCCCTCATCTTTCTCTATTATCGGCGAGGCGAGCACGACCGGCGCTCCCGGGCATTGCTGGCGCTGTTTATCCTCGTTCTGCTGACCGTCGGCCTGTCGCATTTTGCCTCGCTGTTCGCGTCGTGGGGTTCGGGGCAGATGCTGGCAGGCGTGCTCAAGGCCTTGAGCGCGTTGTTCGCGCTGACCACGGCGATCGTGATCTGGAAGCTGACGCCGGAACTCCTGAGGCGTCCTTCGCGCGATCGGCTCCAGGCGGAGATTGCCGCCCACCTCGACACCCTCGATGAGTTGAACGAGGCGCGTCAGCAGCTCGAGCAGCGCGTCGAGGAGCGCACCAAGGAATTGGCGGAAGCCAAGCAGCGTTTCGAGATCGCGCTTCGGGGCTCGCCCATCACGGTGTTCAGCCAGGATCGCGACATGCGCTTCGTTTGGGTCCACAACCCTCCCACCGGCATCAACCCGACCTATCTGTTGGGCAAGACCGATGTCGAGGTGTTCCCGTCAGAGGCGGCAGAGGAGATCGTGGCGGCGAAACGGGAAGCCATGGCGACCGGCTTGCCGCAGACCATCGAGTCCAATTTCGAGCTGTTCGGCCGCGTGCGGTCCTTCTACCTGCTGGTCGAGGCGCTTCGCGACGACCACGGCGCCGTCGTCGGCACCACCTCCGTCGCCGTTGATATCAGCGACCGGAAGGCAGCCGAGAACCAGCTCCGCTTGTTGTTGCGCGAGCTCACCCATCGCTCGAAGAACCAGTTGGCGGTGATCCAGGCCATAGCCCGGCAGACTGCTTCGCGCACCAGATCGATCGACGATTTTCTGCAGAACTTCGGCGCCCGCCTCGTTGCCATCGGCTGCGCGCAAGATCTTCTTGTCGCCGATGACTGGCATGGCGCGTCGCTCCGGACGCTGATCGAGCAGCAATTGAGCGCCTATGCGGATCGCTTCGGCGGCCGGATCGCCATCGAGGGCGAGGATGTCATGCTGAAGCCCGAGGCCGTGCAAAATCTGGGTCTCGCTCTGCACGAGCTGGCCACCAACGCGCAAAAATACGGCGCCCTCTCCAGCAATAGCGGCCGCGTCCGCATCCAATGGCAGCTCTGCGACGCCGCTAGGCTAAAGCTCGTCTGGGAGGAGCGGGGAGGTCCGCCGGTGACCGAACCGGAGCGATCGGGCTTTGGGCGCGCCATGCTCGAGACGGTGGTGAGCCGGGCGTTGGACGGCGAGGTCAAGCTCTCCTTCCCATCCAAGGGCGTGCGCTGCGTCATCGTCATTCCACCGGCACAGGTCGCCGCCCGCGATTAGGGATTCGGCCAACGCGCTCGTGATAGTCCGTGCGCGTAAGTTGAATTGCCCCTGCCGGCAGAGCTTCTTACCTTCCAGCATAAGAGCGCGGATGACGCGCGAAACGGCGTCCCCCCCCACCCTGGCGGAGACAGGAGACACATCATGCTGACGCGGCGCGAAATCGCTCTCGGCACCGTTGCCGTCGCAGCTGTCGCGGTGACAGCTATTGCGGTGCGCTTCATGGGTGGCCGCGCATCCGCCGCCACCGAGACCTTCGAGGTCACCCACACCAAGGAGGAATGGCAGAAGCTGCTCACGCCCGAGCAATTTGCCGTGCTGCGCGAGCAGGACACCGAGCGGCCCTTCACGAGCCCGCTCAACCATGAAAAGCGGAACGGCACCTTCACCTGCGCCGGCTGCGACTTGCCGCTGTTCAGCTCGACCACCAAGTTCGACAGCGGCACGGGTTGGCCGAGCTTCTATGCCCCCATAGAAGGCGCGATCGGGAAGACCTCCGATTACTCCTTCGGCATGGTCCGCGACGAGGTGCATTGCCGCCGCTGCGGCGGCCATCAGGGCCACGTCTTCAACGACGGTCCGCCGCCGACAGGCTTGCGCTACTGCATCAACGGCGTCGCACTGAAATTCGTCCCGGCCTGACGTCGGTTCCCGCCGAAGGCCCACGACGGCTGATCCGCCGTCGACACGACTGCTCTAACCGCACCCCGTTGGTGAGGGGGCGCTTAACGCTGTTTCCTTTTCCCTAAAGCGGTCCTCGGCACTTGATCAGCATCAAGGCGCCGCCCGCCATTTCTTCCCAGACTTGTTGGCAGTTTGCCCGCCAACCTGGTGAGGTATGCATGCTGCCGGTTCCCAAAAAGGGGCAAGATCCAAGGCTTCTCCAGGCACCCGACGTTCATTATTCCTGGTAGGAGTGGCGGTGGGCACGGAGGTGGTGGCAAAAAAAGTAGAGGCCACGGGCATTGAGAAATAGAGAGGCCGAGCGAGGGGGTGGATTGAAGGAAGCTATGCAGAGATCTCGATTGTCGCTCATCTTCACCGCCTTTACTCTGACCGCGCTCGTCTTGGCGGGGGGGTCAAGTTCGTTTGGCCAGAACCAGGACCGGGACTCGAACGGCGCCCCGTCCAATCTGTGGCAGCCCGGTCCATCGGTGGGCTGGAACATCCAGGCCCTGAGCCCCGCGCAGCGGCAGCGCCTGCTGCGCTCCTCGGCATTTATCAACAAAGAGGTTCCCGAGGCCTATCTCGATGCGTCGAACGATGTCGGCTACACCACTAAGGCAATTGCCGAAGGCGGTCCGATTTACAGTGCCAATTGCAAGCGGTGTCATGGCGAGACCGGCCTCGGGAACGGCGCACTCGCGCAAGATCTCACGCCGTCACCGGCGCTGCTTGCTTACCTCGTGCAACAGCCGATCGCGGTCGACCAATATTTGCTATGGAGCATCTCCGAGGGCGGCAAGCAATTCGGCACGGCGATGCCGGCCTTCAAGACCGTGCTGACGCAAAACCAGATCTGGAAGGTGATCGCCTATCTCCGCGCGGGCTTTCCCGCAATCGAGGACGAGGGCGCGCCAGCGGACGGTGGCGGCACGCCCCCAGTCCAGAGCGACGAGCCCCCAGAGGTAAAACCCGGACGTTAGGACGCCCGGCGCGCGCGCGACCGGCCTCTCGTCAGCTTGCGGCACTTCGCCATGGCGCGGGCGGATGGGCGATAGGTTAGGCTCCAGTCTCGTTTCGGTTCGTGGCACTCTGATTGGGGGGATAGCCCATGCGACCAATGACCTTGATGGCAGCCACATTGACCGCTGCCCTGTTTTTACCGGCTGCGGCGCTCGCCTTCGAAGCGGACAGCTCGGCAGCCGCGAATCCGGGCGGCTCGGCCCAATTCTCTGATCCGGATGATGCGCCGACCTCGCTCGGGGGCTTACAAGTGTTCGGCTCGAGCAGCGACAGCAGCGATTCCGGCGGGGTTTACGTACCGCAATCGCCGGCATCCTCGGACGTGCCGGCCTTGCTTTACTCGTCTCCGGCCTTCCGCTCCGCGCGCTAAGCGCCAAACTCGATCCGCCTCAAGGACCAGGAACGGCAGTTTTTGGGCCTGTCCCAAGCGCTGGGCTGTGGCAGAGTGCGGCCGTGACCCATCTCTTCGACCCAAATTCGGGCCCGCGCACCTTGGAGCTTGCGCGCCGCGCGCTTGAGCGGCGAGGCGCGCCCGCGGGCTTGCCGTCGCGCCTGCTCGTGGTGGACGTGGAACGCCAGTCCGCCGCGTGGATCGAGGATGCGGAGGCGAAAGCCGCCTGGCCCGTCTCAACCGCGCGCGCCGGCATCGGCAGCGAGGAAGGGTCCTACCGCACGCCCCCCGGCTGGCATCGTGTCCATCGGCGGATCGGCGATGGCGCGGAAGCCGGAGCGGTGTTCGTCGCGCGCGAGCCGACCGGCGTGATCTGGCATGGCGAGCCGCGGAGCGAGGATCTCATTCTCACCCGCATCCTCACCCTCGACGGCCAAGAGGAAGGCGTGAACCGGGGCGAGGGGAAGGACTCGCTTGAGCGTTACATCTATGTGCATGGCACCAACCATGAGCGCCTGCTCGGCCGCGCCCAATCCCATGGCTGCGTGCGCATGGCCAACGACGATGTGTGCGATCTCTTCGCGCGCATCCGCGAAGGCGATTACCTGCTGATCGCCGAGCCGGCCATGCTGACCATTCCGGATCCGCAAAGTGCGGGACGCTTCCATTACGCGGGCCTCGGCGGGTCGGGGATGAGCGCGCTCGCACAGTTCCAGGTGATGATCGGTGGCCGCGCAAGCGGCAGCGACCGCGCCTTCGACCGTGGCGAACGGGGCGAGCTCCGTGGCCAGCTCGAGCGTCTCGGCATCACGGTGCTGCCTCAAGACGGGAGCGGCGTTGCCGAAGACTGCGCGGCATTGGTCGTGTCCACCGCGGTCGAGGAACAGGTGCCGGACGTCGCCGCGGCGCGGGCAAACGGCGTCCCCATCCTCCACCGCTCCGAGCTGCTCGCGCATTTCGTCGCCACGCGGCGCACCGTGGCGGTGAGCGGCACGAGCGGCAAATCCACGGTGACGGCGATGGTGTTCGAGATCCTCGCTGGCGCCGGCCGCGATCCGTCGGTGATCACCGGCGGCGATCTTCTCCTGCTGCAAGCGCAAGGGCTTCCGGGCAACGCTTTCGCCGGCAGCTCCGACCTCTTGGTGATTGAGGCCGATGAGAGCGACGGCTCGCTGGTGCGCTACGCGCCCGCCGTGGGCGTGATCCTCAATCTGCAGCGCGACCACAAGGAAATGAGCGAGGTGGCGGCGATGTTCGCCGTGCTCCGCGCGCGGGCGCGTGAAGCGCTGGTGGTGGGCGAGGGCGAGACCCTCGACGCGCTTGCCGGCGGCGCACTCCGCTTCGGCTTCGGCGCCGATGCCGATCTGCGTGGGCAGGATGTCGAGCTCGGCGTCGCCGGCAGCTTCTTCCGGGTCGAGGACGTTCGCTTCACGCTCCCCGTGCCCGGCCGTCACAACGTCGCCAATGCGCTTGCGGCCATTGCTGCCTGCCGCACGCTCGAGGTGCCGCTCGGCGACATGGTCGCGCCGCTCGCAAAGTTTCAAGGCGTCGGGCGCCGGTTCCAGACCGTGGGCGCCGCGCACGGCGTCGTGGTCGTGGACGACTTCGCCCATAACGCAGACAAGATCGCCGCGGCGCTGCAGACGGCGCATTTGCGCGCGGCGAGAGTGCTCGCCGTCTACCAGCCCCATGGCTACGGCCCGACGCGCTTCCTCCGCCAGGATTTCGTCACGACCTTCGCCCGCGAGCTTAAGCCCGAGGATCGCCTCTGGATGCTCGAGGTGTTCTATGCGGGCGGCACCGCGCAGCGCGATTTTTCGGCCGCAGACATTGTGGCCGACATCGCCGCGCGCGGCGTCAACGCCGAATTCGCGCCCTCCCGCGACTGGCTCGCCGCCCGCATCGCCCAGACCGCCCGCGCCGGCGATGTGGTGCTGGTGATGGGCGCGCGCGATCCCTCGCTCACGGATTTCGCCCGGAACATTGTGGCGGCGATCGAGCGGCGACACGAGAAAGCCGCCGCGGAGGGGTGAAAGCGGATGACACTGCGCCCAAAAATTGAGCTATGATCCTCTTTGCGGGCTGCCGGGATCGCTGGACATCGGTGCCGGCGCCCAGCGAGCAGGCGCGCGCATGAGAAAAAAGCGGCCGCTTGCGCTTAGTTGCGCGAATACGACGTCAGGAAGAAGGGTAGAGGGGAGGGGTCGATGAAAGCACGAGCTCTTCTGCTAGCGGTCCCCCTAGCAGTCTCGGTGGTGATTCTGGCGCCGCGCCCGGCGGAAGCCGTGTGTTGGGTATGGAAGCCATGCGCCAATGGCGACGCTGGTTACGGCGGCCCGGTTTACGGCGGTCCGGTCAAGGAATTGGAAAACCCATTGCCGCCGCTGCCGAAAGGTGGCGCTGCGGCGCCAGGTACGACCGCCGCGCCAGGAGCGACGGCGAGCCAAACTCCGGCTGGAGCACCGGCAAAGCTCACTCCGGAGAAGGCGGCCAAGAAACCGGCAACGACGGCCAAGAAACCGGCAACGACGGCGAAGGCGATACCCGCGGCAGCGCCGGCTCCGGCGAAGGCGACCGCTGCACCGGCGCCAGCTCAAGCCAAGGCAGTTCCACCGCCCGCTCCTGCGCCAGTCCCAGCTCAGGCAAAGGCATTCCCACCGCCCGCACCTGCGCCAGTCCCAGCTCAGGCAAAGGCAGTCCCACCGCCCGCACCTGCTCCGGCACCAGCGCCTGCTCCAGCGCCGGTAAAGGCAGTCCCGCCTCCGGCACCAGCGCCCGCGCCAACTCAGGCGGCGGTGGCGCCACCACCGCCAACTCCGGCCAAGCCGGCGGCCGCACCGACACCCGCTCCTGCCCAAGCCGCGGCCCCGGCCGCGGGTGTACCTGGCGTGGCGACGATGAAGGCGCCCGAATAGGCGTTCTGGACTGCGGCGATACCGCGATCCATATCGCTCTCAGCGGCGGGCATCGCTCTGCGGCCAAGGCATAAAAAGAAACCCAATCGGGCGCGTTGTTCTGGTGCCCGACCTACTTCTTATGATGAGCCGCCGCCGCGGGCGCCTGACAGTAAAGCGCGTCGAAACTGCCTGCCTCGGCAATGCAGTGGCCATGATGCATTACCTGCGGATTGTAAATTCCCGTGGCAGCCAAAAAGCTGACGGCGAAGAACAAGGATATCCGACCCATCGGCACAGCCCGGTCTCGGCGCTTATCGGCTATATGCGGGTATCGAAGGCCGACGGTTCGCAGGTGCTCGATCTGCAACGTGACGCACTTCTCGCCGGCGGTGTTAGCGAGCGTCACCTCTACTGCGATACTGCTTCTGGCAAAAAAGACGACCGGGCTGGGCTGGCGGCATGCCTACAGGCGCTCAGAGGGGGCGATACACTCGTCGTGTGGAAGCTTGATCGCCTTGGTCGCAACCTGCGGCATCTCGTGAACGTCGTGCATGACCTTACCATCGGGGCGTCGGTTTGAAGGTCCTGACGGGTCAGGGTGCTGCAATCGACACGACCACGCCTGCGGGCAAGTTGGTCTTCGGCATCTTTGCTTCGCTCGCCGAGTTCGAGCGCGATCTAATTTCCGAGCGGACTCGCGCCGGGCTTGCCTCAGCACGCTCTCGCGGTCGAAAAGGAGGCCGCAGACCAAAGATGACCCCCGCCAAGCTTCGCCTAGCCATGGCTGCTATGGGTAAACCCGAGACGAATGTGGGGTCCCTGTGCCAAGAGTTGGGGATTACGCGATCCACGCTATATCGACACGTCTCTCCCACCGGCGAGCCTCGCGGTGATGCAATGCGGCGCCTCAAGCTGATCGGGTGGGGAATACGCTGAGCCGAGGGAGTGTCGCTGGAGAACAATTCTTGCCCTTAAGCCCAGTAACGCTTTGGCGGTGTCCGCGTCTGGAATAGAAATAAGGGGAAAACCTAGACTTCGACAAGCTTCGACACGCAACCAGCGTTATTTGCACCTCGATCTTGCGATCCTGTAGGCGGGGCACCCCGTTAGCCCGGAGTGGTCTCGCCGGAATGAGACATCGCCGTTTAGCAAACGCCTCTCGAAACAGCGGCAACTTATGCACCGTCTCAGCCCGCGCCTTGATGTGAGGGACCTTGGGCTTCTGCTTCATCCAGAACGGCGTACCGCCCAGGCTTAGGCCATCACCTCTCGCAAACGGCCGGTGTTGACGTCGAAAATAAAGCCTCGCACAGGAACTTCTTTCGAAATCCAGGGATGCGACCTGACCATCTCGATCTGGTCCTTAGTTTGCTGCTCCGGGTCCTTGAAGGCAAAGAAGCGCATCGGGGCGGGTGTTGCGTCTCCAGTCAGCTTGGAGAATTTGGCGTTTAACTCTGCATCGGTAAAGGTCGTAAACCCGCAACCAGTATGATTTAGGAGCATGATCTCTTTGCTGCCGAGCACCCGCGTCGATACAAGCAGCTCCGCCAGAACATCCTCGGTAACGGCAGGCCCTCCAGTTCGGATCACGTCAATGTCGGCGTGCTTCAATCCGAGAATCCCGGGAAGGTCGGAGAGCCGAGGATCCATGCAAGTCACGACCGCAAGTATCGGCTTGGGGGGCCCCGCCCCCCACTTCGGGTCATACGTCTTGGCATACAGTTCGTTTGCTTTCAGCGCTTGGTCGATAACGCTCATGACTGTCTCCCGTCTTAATTGCCGCACCTACCGGATCAACAACACCGAACAGCGGGGTCGGGAGACCAGCGGTGTGGAGCGCCGAGAGCGGCCTCCTACTGATGGTGTAAGGCGCTAAACCTCGAACCGCTTGATCGGTTCCTATCTCGCACAGGAGGGCGCGATTTTGCCGCATCGCTCGGCGCCCGCACTACGATGATTGCGGGCACGATGACGAGAAACGGACCGATGACGCGCGCGAAAGCGCGCGTGCGCCTCTGGGTTCTGGTGTGGCGGGCATTAGCGTCTCTCCCTTCGCCAGGATGGACGTTGTATGCAACTCGATGTCGGCGAGCACAAACAGATCGAGCTTCAATGAATAGGTGCTTCGTTCGGTCACAGCAACGCCCGAGCAATGCCTTGTTTTAGCACCCAATTTTTCCAAAAAAGCACAACCTTCTCCGCCAGGTTACACCTCCAAACCAGGTCGCGCCGGTGACAGCGCGCGAAACAGACAGGACATCCGGCATGCAGCACCTAAGGGTGGGCAGGCTTGCCCTGATCCAACTCGTGGCATTAGTAACGCTGTGTGGCTTCACCAGCCCTTCGCGCCCGCAAGTGTTCTCGACCTATGTGACCTTCTATGGTTTCGATGACAATGACGACGGCAATCCGACCCACCTTGGCACGGACATCATTTCCCACGCTGTCGTCCATGCCACGGCGACCGAGGACGAAGGCACCTATGACCGGCCGGGCACGCTCGCCACTGACATCGAATTCCTGCCGCCGGGCACTAAGGTCTATGTACCGGCGCTGAAGCGCTACTACATCATGGAGGATACCTGCGTGGAGTGCTCCGAGGACTGGCGTCACAACAAGCTCCACGTTGATCTGTATGTGTCCGGCACCGGAGAGGAGCTCGCTGCTTGCGAGGACCGGCTGACCATGGAGCGGGCCAAGATAATCGTCGCACCACCCGCTGAGCTTCCTGTGAAAGAAGGCTCGGCCTGCGACTGAAGGGCCCATGAACAGGCGCGTCTTGTTAAGCAGCTTCGTTCCCTGATCCCAGATGTCCGCTTGGGTCATTAGCCGACATAACGGTCCGTTCGCGTCATGTCCGCTTTACCCCCGATAGCGGACATTCGTCAGCGCAGTGAGCATGCCGGTCGCCATGCCGCGGCGGTCCGGGAACCAAGCCGACGACCCTCAGCCGCTCTGCCGGGCCTAAGAAGAAGCCCCGCTCCGGGGCCAAGGTTAATCAGGAGTGATGGCCCGCGCGCCACCACTGAGAGCATAGCACTACCGTGGCCGCCCCAATGTGAGCCGTAAGCATTAATTGCCATGAAAAGGGGACGCCGGCCGAAGCCGACGCTCGGAAGGACCGTGCGTCAACACGACCGGAAGTCGCGAGGAACACTCATTAAGAACGCTATCGCGATCCGGTCGCGAGCCAATCTGCGGAACAGCCGAAGGCGAAGCAGACTTTCAAAAAATGAGCGGGTGAGGAGCGGCGCGCCCGCTTCCCATCTACGCCAGTTTCTCGGGCTGACACAGGCCAACGTCGCGGCCTCGCTCGGATCATAGCCGCGCATGGCGCGCAGCGTGGCGAGCCTCGAGCCGATCGCCTTGAATTGAGCTGCTTCATGGCCGCACCACGTCATTTTGGACCGCCTCGCAGATGTTCTCTAGCTCGTCCACCATTTCATTACAGAGCTTAGCCATGCCATGGCGCTCATAGCCTTCAAGGTTCGCTATGCCATCGATCGCCATGCTGATCACCGAGAGCCGATCGCGAATGTCGGCAATCCGGTCGCCGATATGGACTTGTGTGCTCTTTGAATTTTTATCCGTTTTGGCCTTTGCAGATTGCGTCATTGATAACCCTCCTTTGGTTGGCAGGAGAGCGAGCGCCCGAACGGATTTGTGCTAGGGATTTGTCGGTCATCGCGAAACTCCTGCCTGGTTGTTTTGCGTTGGCAAGTGGCAGCCGAGAGGGTCACGACTCTCGGCCGCTGCGCCTGCGATGGTCCCTGGAATCGAAGACCGTCACACATGCCGTACATTTGGCTGGAAATTGGATGCAATTTGGGAGGGGAAAGGGTTGCTAACCCTTTGATTTAATTTGGCTCCCCGGGCCGGACTTCGAACCAGCGACCCAGCGGTTAACAGCCGCTTGCTCTACCTGCTGAGCTACCGGGGAGCAGAGCGCGCTATCGACGCGCAACTCACCGGGTCTTAGCAAATGCCAAGCGACCATGCCAGAGCTTTGAAAGCGCCCCTGAGGCGAAATCGCCGGTTGCGGCATTTCCCATCCATGCCTATGTGGTGGCGAACCCCCCAAAAGATCCCATGGCCGCCAAGATCCGCTTCGCCAATCGCCATTACCACTTGCCGCAGTCAAAGGGGCTGCGCGTTGGTCTTGGCCTCCTGCTCGTGGCGGGAGGGCTGGTCGGCTTCTTGCCGGTGGTTGGCTTCTGGATGATCCCGCTCGGCCTGCTCGTGCTCTCGGTGGATATTCCCGTCGTGCGGCGAGGGCGCCGGCGGCTCGCGGTCTGGTGGCATCGCGACCGCGAAAAGCCGAGTAAGACCGGCGTGTCGCCGGGCGACGTTCCGGGAACGAAGGTAGGGGCGTCTAGGAATTTGGAGGCCACGCCCGGAATCGAACAGGGGTGTACGGATATATAATCTGATAACCAGAAGATAAAGGCCAGGAAGCCGCCAAGCAGGGAAAAGACGCCGGGAAGGGTCATTGTCCTGGGGCCGTCGGATGGTCCACAAAATTTGCTGCTTCTTGACCGTCGGGATGGTTAGCTTCCTTAAGCTGGCTTGCTGTAAGGCCGATTGGAAAATCCAAATCCAACAAATCCGTAGTCATGTCGGCAAGCATCTTGGCCATCACCCCGCCTATCTCCGCGACGCAGCGCGCGCACTGGTACAGCCATGCGGTCAACCTTGCCGCGCATCCATTGGAGGAGTCTCATCATAATGACAGAACGCCGCCTCCCACCACCATGGAGCGTTGAGAGGATAGCTGGCGGATTCAAGGTGATTGACGCTAATGGTCAATCACCCTTTCAGAGTGTTCCCTACAGACACGGACCAAGCATGACGCGCCTGTCCACTTAGCCGCTGGCCTGGTGATTCTCCTATTGAGGGTTCGGTGGATGGTGCAGGACGAGGGAGAATGAAGAGCCGCGGCGGAATTCCTGTGCTATGATATAGCCGCTGCCAGGGGCTATCGAGCGGGGGTCATGCGCATATTTCTTCGGGCGACGGCTTGCATCGTGCTCTTCGCCGCAGCGCCTGCCATGGCGCAGGATTGCTTGGCCCTTGCCAGAGCTTGCGTGGCACAATGCCTAGGCGGTGCGGGTGCGACCGGTGATCTGGCCCAAGTAACACGCCTTCTACCGGACCGGGTCAAGGCTTGCATCAACCGATGTAAAATTGCGCCCTGCCAACCAACGCCGCTTACGGCTCGTCTTTGTGATGCCACCGCTCAGAGTATTTGTAACAATGGATTTCGCGCCTGCAATAATGCGTGCGTCCCATCGACTGCGACAACTCAGGCTGCAATCGAGTCTCAGGCTACGTGTGGGACCTTTTGTTGTACCCAGTTAAAGCGCTGTCTGACGGCGCGCCAGTGCGACATAGGCACCATCATTGTCATTAATTGCTCGGAGAACCCAGGCGCGGCCCCCGCCTCTGGTGCCCCCTAAGAGGGCTTCATGTTGGCTCGTCGTAGGCCATCGGGGCTGTCACCGAGACCCATTGCTGGCGAGTCCAAGATCGCGCGGAAACCTCATCGGGCCTCCCTTTGAGGGCGCGGATCGGGATGCCCAGGGTGTGCGGATCAAGCTCGCCCTAAATAGGTTATCGCTCTAGGCAATCAGGCAGCTTCGGGTAGCCATCCTCGTAAAACTCTAGTGGGAACGGCTCCTCGTAGGAGCCTTCCGGCAAAAGCGCAGCGGATTGCGCTTCTGGCTCTTCCCGTCGCTGCGCTCCACTCAGGGATGCTTCTAGCTGAGGGTAGTCGGCGATGTGCAGCTCGGCGAGCGCCCTGGTGAGATCGGCCGCGGTGAGTGGCGGCTCCCGGTCGAGATTAAGTTCGGCAAGCGCGATGCCCCGTGGCACCAGTAGAGCAAGTTGCACTGGGGATATGCGTCCGACGTTGTGCATGTCGGACTTTCCGCGGTTGTCCATTTGACCGCCTTCACAAGCCGAAACTTGCCACGCATCGAAGGCAAGGCTCAGTATCTGTCAGCCGACAGATTGATCGATGATAAATCAGGGCAGTCCTACTATCTCGCCTGCGTGGCGGTGGATCGCGACGAACTCGATCGACTTGGCCCACAATACAAGCTCGTCCCTGGAATGCCAGCGGAGGTCTTGATCGTCACCGGTGAGCGGACCATGTTCCAATACTTGTTCCGTCCGTTCCTCGATGCTGTTCGACGTAGCTTACGTAAATCATAAGGAGCCACACCAGACAGAGCGACCTCACCTCGAAAAGTTGCGGCCTACATCCCGGTCCGTGGGTAGTGGACGATATAACCACCGTCGCAAGAGGAGGGTGAGGTGGAGTGGGCGGTTGGACATGAGACCATATGCGGTTTGTTTTACAAGGATCAGAGTGCTGATTGCGACGATAGCAGCCCCTGCCAACCACAGCGCTTGATTCGGTCTAATCTGACGACCCTGCCTCGCGGTGTCGATACCGGCAGAAACTGCCTCCTCCCTTGCTGCCACAAACCTTTCTAAGGGATCGACGATTTCGAAGGGCTCAGGCATGCCCGTACCCCGTGCTCCGACTAACGGCATGCGACCGACGCGTTGCTTCAACCGCATTAGCAAAACTGGAAAGGGCCAGAAAGTGAACATCGATTGCAAACTGGCTGCAAACCGGAGCCGACAATCAGAGCTAAGTATTGGAGGCCACGCCCGGAATCGAACCGGGGTGCGCGGATTTGCAGTCCGCTGCGTCACCACTCCGCCACGTGGCCAGGTTAGGGGTGCCCGAGACCTGCTAACTAGGTGCCGATTGGCATGCGCGTCAATATGGCTTTAACGGGGGCACGGGGCATGTGAGCCCACCGATCCTCTGAGCGAAGGGGCAAGGATGATCAATTTCGAGGGGGCGCGTGCGACCATGGTGGAGTCGCAGCTCCGCACCGACAAAGTCAGCGACCGGCGCATTCTAGCGGCCTTTGCGACGCTGCCGCGGGAGCGCTTCGTGCCGCCGGCCAAGCGCCAACTTGCCTATAGCGATGCGAGCCTCGAGGTCTGGCCGTCGCTCGACGGCGGACCGGCACGCTTCCTTCTTCCGCCTGTAGTGCTCGCGCGGCTGATCCAACTTGTCTCGGTTGAGGCCGGGGATGCGGTGCTCGATATCGGTTGCGCCACGGGCTACTCAACGGCCGTGCTTTCGCGTCTTGCCCGGTCGGTCACCGCCGTTGAGGCGGAGCCGGAGCTTGCCGCCGCCGCGCGGGAGAATTTGAAGGAACTCGGCGTCGGCAATGCGGCGGTCCTTGGAGGCGATTTGTGGCGCGGAGCGCCGGAAACCGGCCCGTTCGACATGATTCTCTTGAATGGCAGCGTCCCCGAGGTCCCCCACAGGATCCTGGAGCAGCTTAAGGATGGGGGCCGGCTCGGCGCCATCGTCGCCGCTGGCCAAGAGGGGAGACCGTGCCAAGGCAAGGCCTATCTCTTCGTCAAGGTCGAGGGAGGGGCGAGCGGACTGCCACATTTCGACGCCAACGCTAAGCCGCTCCCGGGCTTTGCGCCGTCTCCCAGCTTCTCCTTTTAGCTTTCCGTCTGGTTTCCGCGGCTCCTTGCCGCACTGTTGCTACGATCCCACAGTCCTTTGAGCTTTCGCGCGGAAAACTGGTCTCTCGGGTTACCTCCATCCCTGGGGTGCTCTATGGTCAAACCGCAGTCGGAGACGGGGTCGCTTCTGACTGCGGAGGCTTTAGAGGGTGACAGACGTCCAGAGCAGGCATCGAACGTCCTGCGCGGAAAGTTCGTGGCTGCGTGGCGGAGCGGCGGCTGCTATTGCTGGCCTTGCCATTGGGGCCGTTTTCTGCGCGCGACCGGTCGCGGCTGAGACGCTGCAAGAGGCGTTGGCGAACGCCTATCTCATCAACCCGGTGCTGAGTTCTGAGCGCGCCCGATTGCGGGCCACCGACGAGCAAGTTGCCGTCGCAATATCTGGATTGCGGCCGAACATCAGCGCGACCGGCGACGCCGGCTTCCAGAGCACCGACGGTAACATTGCCAGGGCCCGGGCCCTCAGCCAACTTGCACCGCCGCCGAGCAGTCGGCTGAGCCAGGCTTCTGCGCCTTCCTCGCCGGGCAGGCCAGTTCCCAAGCCAGTTCTTCGAGCTTAGGCGTCACGCACCCGCATGGCTATGCCGTGCAGCTCAGCCAGCCGATCTTCGAGGGCTTTCAGAATCTCAACGCCATCCGCCAGGCGAAATCCACGGTGCAGGCCGGACGCGAGTCTCTGCGCGCAGTGGAGCAGATCACGCTCCTCAACACCATCACCGCCTATGTCGATGTCGTGCGCGACCAGGCGGTGGTCAGCTTGCGCCAGACCAATGTCGATGTCCTGACCGAGCAACTCAAACAAACCAAGGATCGCTTCAATGTAGGTGAGGTGACGCGCACCGACGTGGCCCAGGCCGAAGCCCGCCGGGCCGATGCCATCACCCAGCTCTACGCAGCGCAGGCCAACCTCAAGACCAGCCGCGCCACCTATGAGCAGGTGATCGGGCATCCGCCGTCAAATCTCGTCCATCCGCCCACCATCGTTCACCTGCTGCCGAGCCGGCTCGAAGATGCCATGACGCTTGGCGACGGTGAGAACCCCGTCATCCTCAACGTCGTCTATCAGGAAGAGGCGTCGCTCTATAACGTGAACCAGATCATGGGCGAGCTTCTGCCCCAGGTCACGCTTAATGCCGAATATTCGCAGCGCTTTGACCTGAGCACAATCCAAAAGGAGCAGGAGACCACGACGGTGATGGGGCGGGTGACCGTGCCGCTCTATCAGGGCGGCGGGGTGGCGGCGCGCATCCGCCAAGCCAAGGAGGCCAACAATCAGTTGAAGAAAGAGGTTGAGGACGCAAGGCTCAGGATCCACGCCGAGGTGATTTCGAATTGGGCCCAGCTCCAAGCGACCGCCTCAGAGATCCAGTCGGCGCAATCCTCCCTCGAAGCCAACCGGATCGCGCTTGAGGGTGTCCGCGAGGAGGAGAAGGTCGGGCAGCGCACGACGCTCGATGTTTTGAACGCCCAGCTCGAATATTTAGGCTCGCAAATCCAGCTCGTGACGGCAAAGCGCGACCGCGTCGTCGCCGAATATGCCCTGTATTCGTCGGTCGGCCGTCTGGATGCACAAAGTCTCGGTCTATCAGTGCCTTATTACGATCCGCTAGAGCACTATGATACGATCAAAAACAAATGGTTCGGCCTCAAGCCGCCACCTCCGCCCGCTCCTGACGAATGAGCGCTAGGGTCTGGTTAACCCTAAATCACGAAGCGGTCCCAGAACCAAACCGAGACTTGTACGTTAACGCTGTGTTAAGCTGCGGACGCTTGAGGGCCACCCAGGTGATGACCGCGGGGTGAAGCGGGGTAAAGGCGGCAAGGGAATCCAGTCATGGGCAGCACGGAGCGGGCTCCGGAACCGACAATGGAGGAAATTTTGGCCTCCATTCGGCGGATCATCTCTGACGACGAAGCGAATAATTCGGCTCAGCAGACGGCAAAGACCGCAGAATTTCCCGGACAGATCAGGCCGGAAGATGCGGACTACGAAGTCGCCGACACTCAGATCATCGACGATATTGCTCGTGTGCTGAGCGGCGGGGCCACGCCTTCGAACGTGCCCCCCGGCGCGCCGGCCGCGAACGACGACGACGTTCTCGATTTGGCCGATCTCGGCGGTGCGATGTCGGAAGCGGCGGGCGAGCCGATCGACGTCGAGATGCTGGAGGTCACGGAGCTCACGGTCATCGAGGACATGGTCGCCGAGACCGAAATCCCTACCGAGCCGCGGAAGGCCCCCAGTTTTGCCGCCGCCTTCCCGCCGTCCTACCAGAAGACGACTTACCAAGAGACGAGCTACCAGGAGAGCGCCGAGGCTCCTGAGGAATTTGCCGAGGCGCCTGTGAGCGAGGCGGTCAGCGAGACGCCGGTCTTGGCGAGCGGCACCGAGATGCCGGTCAGCGAAACGCCGGTGTTTACCAGTGAGGCTCCGGCATATGTCAGTGAGGCTCCGGCATTTGCCAGCGAGTCCTCAACATTTGCCAGCAAGGCCCCGGCGTTCGCCAGTGACACCAAATCCCAAATGGAGGACCCGACTTCGGCCCTCGAACGCGCCATCGCTGCATTGAAGGCTGGCGATTTGTCAGCCTTCGCGCGCGAGGCGCAGGCAGATTACGGGCTCACCCAAACCGCACCGGCGGCACCGCCCGCCGAGCAATATGTCGCGCCGCCGGCCGAGCCATATGTGGCGCCACAGTCCGAGGCATATATGGCGCCGCCGGCCGAGCCCTATGCGGAGACGGTCGCCGAGACGTCGAGCTACGAGCCGGAGGTGATGCTGAGAGTGGTGGTCGAGGAGCCTCTTGCTTTGGAAGAGCCGCTCCCGCTGGATGAGCCGCTTCCTCTGGAGGAACCGCTCGCGCTGGAGGAACCGCTCGCGCTGGAAGAGCCGCTCGCTTTGGCTGAGGCCGAGCCGGCGCCTTCATGGTCGGTTGAGACTCCGTCTTGGCAAAGCGAACCTCCGCCCGAAGCCGCTCCCGCGCCATGGCGCAGCGAGGAGCTGTCCTGGGGCCAGAGCGGAAGCCTACCGCAGTTTCAGCCGAGCGCCCCGCGGGTCAATGGCGGATCGGCTCACAAGCGCCGCGAACATCACGAATTCGAGGCCGTGGGCTCGTCCAAGACGCTTGAGGACAGCGTCAAGGAGATGCTTCGCCCGATGCTGCGGCAATGGCTCGATGACAACATGCAGCGTGTGCTCACAGCCGCCTTGCGCGAGGAACTGGAAAACTCCGAAGAGACGCGCCGCGGCGGCTAGACCGCGCTTTGGCTCGCATCAGCATCAGCAATAGACCCTCACCCTGAGGAGGCCGCTTCGCGCGGCCGTCTCGAAGGGCGAGGCCTCATGCTTCGAGACGCGCATCGATCGATGCGCTCCTCAGCATGAGGAGCACGCTTTGTTGACAGCGCGGAAGCCAAAATCGTAGGACCGGGGCGCGCGCGCATCCCGCCTTCATTCTCGCGAGCCTCGGCATCCATGCTCGACAAGATTTATCAACCCGGCTCGATCGAGGCCCTGATCTACCGCATCTGGGAGGAGGCGGGCGCCTTCGCCGCCGGCCGTCCCGAGCGGTCCGGCGCCAGACCCTACGCCATCGTCATCCCGCCGCCCAACGTGACCGGCTCGCTGCACATGGGTCATGCGCTCAACAACACGTTGCAGGATCTGCTCGTCCGCTTCGAGCGCATGCGCGGGCGGGACGTGCTGTGGCAGCCCGGCACCGATCATGCCGGCATCGCCACGCAGATGGTGGTCGAGCGGCAGCTCATGGAGCGCCAGGAGCCAAACCGCCGCGCGCTCGGCCGCGACGAGTTCGTGCGCCGCGTCTGGCAATGGAAGGAAGAGTCGGGCGGTCTGATCATCAATCAGCTGAAGCGCCTCGGCTGCTCCTGCGACTGGCAGCGCGAGCGCTTCACCATGGACGAGGGGCTCTCCCGCGCCGTGCGCAAGGTGTTCGTCGAGCTCTATCGCGCCGGGCTGATCTACAAGGACAAGCGCCTCGTCAATTGGGACCCGAAGCTGCTCACCGCCATCTCCGACCTCGAAGTCGAGCAGGTCGAGGTGAAGGGCCACCTCTGGCATTTGCGCTATCCGCTGGAGGGCAGGGGCTTCGACCCCAACGATCCCTCGACCTTCATCGTCGTCGCCACCACGCGGCCAGAGACCGTGCTCGGCGACACCGCCGTCGCCGTCCATCCCGACGACGAGCGCTACAAGGCTCTCGTCGGCAAGAACGTCATCCTGCCGCTGGTCGGCCGCCGCATCCCCATCGTCGCCGACGAATATTCAGACCCTGAGAAAGGCTCGGGCGCGGTGAAGATCACCCCGGCGCACGACTTCAACGATTTCGAGGTCGGCAAGCGCCACGGCCTGCCAGAGATCAGCCTGTTCACGCCCGAAGCAAAACTGAAATCTAGTAGTTTTGACGACTTCACTTTCGGACATCGAGGTCCTGGAACCAAGGAAGGCACAACCGTCGCCGACGAGGCGCGTGGGGCAGCAACTATTGAAACAATTCCTGAGGAACTCCGGGGACTAGATCGCTTCGACGCGAGAAAACGCATTGTCGGAATGCTTGAAGAACAGGGTCAGATAGAAAAGATCGAGCCCTACGTGCACACCGTGCCGCATGGTGACCGATCCGGCGTTGTCATCGAGCCTTATCTCACGGACCAATGGTATGTGAACGCGCTGGGGTTGGCGAAGCCAGCCATCGACGCCGTGAAGCGCGGCCGCACCGTCTTCGTCCCCAAGAACTGGGAGAACACCTATTTCCACTGGATGGAGAACATCCAGCCTTGGTGCATCTCGCGCCAACTGTGGTGGGGCCATCAGATCCCTGCTTGGTACGGGCCTGACGGCCACGTCTTCGTTGCAGAAGATGAAGCAGCGGCAATAGAGGATGCAGCCTCGTACTATGAGCAGACCTACCCTGAGTGGGAAGTGAGTGGGTTTCTGCCGAAATCAACCGGGCCCGAGTACGCCAATTCGTTGAGGGCTAGAAACCACACGTTGAAACGCGACGAGGACGTGCTCGACACCTGGTTCTCCTCCGCGCTGTGGCCGTTCTCCACCCTCGGCTGGCCTGACGAGACGAAGGAGGTGAAGCGCTACTATCCGACCGATGTGCTCGTCACCGGTTTCGACATCATCTTCTTCTGGGTCGCGCGCATGATGATGATGGGCCTCCACTTCATGGAGGAGGCGCCCTTCCGCGAGGTCTACATCCACGCCCTGGTCCGCGACGAGAAGGGCCAGAAGATGTCGAAGTCTAAGGGCAACGCCGTCGACCCGCTCGAGCTGATCGACAGCTACGGCGCCGATGCGCTCCGCTTCACCCTCGCCGCCATGGCCGCGCAAGGCCGCGACATCAAGCTCTCGACCTCCCGCGTCGAAGGTTATCGCAATTTCGCGACCAAGCTGTGGAACGCCGCGCGCTTCGCCGAGATGAATGCTTGCGTTCCGGTCAAGGGCTTCGCCCCTGCCTCGGCGAAGGAAACCGTGAACCGCTGGATCGCCGGCGAGAGCGAGCGCGCCGCTGCGGCCATCACCGAGGCGCTCGAAGCCTTCCGCTTCAACGAGGCGGCCGCCGCCATCTACCATTTCGTCTGGCACGTGTTCTGCGATTGGTATCTCGAGCTGATCAAGCCGATCCTCGCGGGCAACGACGCCGCTGCCGCTTCCGAGACGCGCGCCATGACCGCTTGGGTGCTCGACCGGGCGCTCACGCTGCTCCATCCCTTCATGCCCTTCGTCACCGAGGAGCTGTGGGGCAAGCGCGCGGACGAGGGCAGGGAGACCCTGTTGATCCTCGCGACCTGGCCGCTTCATATCGGGCTCGCCAACGCCGCGGCCGACGCCGAGATCGGCTGGCTGATCAAGCTCGTCTCCGAGGTGCGCTCGGTCCGCGTCGAGATGAACGTGCCCGCCGGCTCGCGCGTGCCGCTCGTCATATCCGGCGCGAACGAGGAGACGACGGCGCGGGCAAAGCGCCATGAGGAGACGATCAACCGTCTTGCGCGGCTCGAGAGCTTGAGCTTCGGCAAGACGCCGCCAGGCGCCGTCCAGATCGTGCTCGACGAGGCGACGCTGGCGCTGCCGCTCGCCGGCGTGATCGACGTTGCGGCCGAATCGAATCGGCTCAAACGCGAGATCGACAAGATGGGCTCCGAGATCCGCCAGCTCGATGCCAAGCTCTCCAACGAGAAATTCGTGGCCCGCGCGCCGGAGCATGTGGTCGAAGAGCAACGCGAGCGGAAAGCTGACGCCGAGGCCACCGCGGCGCGGCTCGAACAGGCCCTGAAGCGGCTCGAAGCCGCGCTTTAGGATCCAGCGCTCCCGCGAATCGTGGCGGAGCTTTATACGAAATCTTCACCGACGTAACTCAAATGCCACAGACTGCGGCATTTTCGCCCCGTTTGCGCCATAAAACTTTGGAACATCGTGCTTGTTCGACGAGTATCGGCAGCACAGCGTTCCAAGGCTCCGAGCGGGGGCGAAAGCCTGGAATGGCGGCCGATGCGATTGAAAGCGGCGGCGGGGGCCACCAGCTTCTCTCTTGCACGCTCATCCGGGCTTTGGACATGGACGCCAAGACGTTCGATAAGTCGCGTTTGCCGAGTAGGCACGTCACCGAGGGTCCCGCCCGGGCGCCCCATCGCTCCTATTATTACGCCATGGGTCTGTCGCGCGAGCAGATCCATCAGCCCTTCGTCGGCGTCGCCACCTGCTGGAACGAGGCAGCCCCTTGCAACATCTCGTTGATGCGCCAGGCACAAGCGGTGAAGCAGGGCGTGGCTGCGGCGGCCGGCACGCCGCGTGAATTCTGCACCATCACCGTGACCGACGGCATCGCCATGGGCCACCAGGGCATGAAGTCCTCGTTGCCCTCCCGCGAGGTGATCGCTGATTCCGTCGAGCTCACCATGCGCGGCCATTGCTACGACGCGCTCGTCGGCATGGCCGGCTGCGACAAGTCGTTGCCCGGCATGATGATGGCCATGTGCCGGTTGAACGTGCCGTCGATCTTCATCTATGGCGGCTCGATCCTGCCCGGCTCGTTCAGGGGCCGGCCGGTGACGGTGCAGGATCTGTTCGAGGCCGTCGGCCAATATTCGGTGGGCAAGATATCGGCCGAGGATCTCGACGTGCTGGAGCATGTCGCCTGCCCCTCGGCGGGTGCCTGCGGCGCCCAGTTCACCGCCAACACCATGGCGACCGTGTCCGAGGCCATCGGCTTGGCGCTGCCTTATTCCTCCGGCGCGCCAGCGCCCTACGAGATCCGCGACCGCTTCTGCATGGCGGCCGGCGAGAAGGTCATGGACCTGATCGCGCTCAACATCCGGCCGCGCGACATCGTCACCCGCAAGGCGCTGGAGAATGCCGCTGCCGTGGTCGCGGCCTCCGGCGGCTCGACCAACGCCGCCCTGCATCTGCCGGCCATCGCCAATGAATGCGGCATCGACTTCGACCTGTTCGCCGTCGCCGAGGTACTGAAGCGCACCCCCTATATCGCCGATCTGAAGCCCTCCGGCCGCTACGTGGCCAAGGACATGTTCGAGGCCGGCGGCGTGCCGCTCTTGATGAAGACGCTGCTCGACCATGGCTATATGCACGGCGACTGCATAACCGTGACCGGGCGGACCATGGCTGAGAATCTCGCCAGGGTGGCGTGGAACCCCGACCAGGACGTGGTGCGCCCCGCCAACGATCCCATTTCACGCACCGGAGGCGTCGTCGGCTTGCGCGGCTCGCTCGCCCCGGATGGCGCCATCGTCAAGGTCGCCGGCATGATGGGGCTCAAATTCCGTGGGCCCGCGCGCTGCTTCGATTGCGAGGAGGACGCCTTCGCCGCGGTGAGCGCCAAGCACTACAAGGAAGGCGACGTGATCGTCATCCGTTATGAGGGCCCGAAAGGCGGCCCCGGCATGCGCGAGATGCTGTCGACCACGGCGGCGCTCTATGGCCAGGGCATGGGCGACAAGCTCGCGCTGATCACCGATGGGCGCTTCTCCGGCGCCACGCGGGGCTTCTGCGTCGGTCATGTCGGCCCTGAGGCGGCTGTCGGCGGCCCGATCGCGCTGATCCGCGACGGCGACATGATCGTGCTTGATGCCGAGAAGGGCACGCTCGACGTCGAGCTCAGCCAGGCCGAGCTCGATGAGCGGAAGAAGTCATGGAAGGCCAAGGCAACGGCCTTCCAGAGCGGATATCTGTGGAAATATGCGAACGAGGTTGGGCCGGCCCGCACGGGCGCCGTGACTCATCCCGGCGGTGGCGTGGAAGTAGCGTGCTATGCGGACGTGTAACGGCGGAGCGGTCGCCGTGCTGGCGACGCTGATGATGCTGGTCTCCCCCTATGCGGTCGGCGCCGACGACGCGCCGCCCTTCGCCTCGGCGACCGAGGCCTATCATCAAGGCATGGCCGCCAGCAAATCGGGTGAAACCGAAATCGCCATTCCAGCGCTGGAATACGCCGCCGAACGCGGCGTTCTCGGCGCTCAGCTCAAGCTCGCCCGGATCTACGCCAACGGCAATGGCGTCCATAAGGACGCCGCCAAGGCCTTCTTCTACTACCAGCAGATCGCCAGCCAGCGCGCCGACATCTCGCCCTTGAGCCCCGTCGCCAAATACGTCGCCGAAGCCTTCGTCGCGCTCGGCCAATATTACCTGCAAGGCATCGACGTGTCGGACATGCGGCAGGATCCCGAAAGCGCTGCCAATCTGTTCCGCCATGCCGCCAGCTATTTCGGCGATGCGGATGCGCAATACGCGCTCGCGCGGCTCTATCTCGACGGCACCGGCGTCGACAAGAATATCGGCCTTGCCGTCAATTGGCTGGCGACTGCGGCCAAGAAGCAGCAGGCCGAGGCGCAAGCCACGCTTGGCGAGCTCTTGTGGCGCGGCGACGACGAGGTTCGGCAGCGGCCGGCGAGGGGGCTCGCGCTGATCATGCTTGCCCATGAAAATGCCAAAGCAAGCGGCAAAGAGCCGAAATGGATCGCGGATCTGTACCGCGAGGCGGAAGGCGCCGCCGATGCATCCGTGCTGAAAGAGGCACAAAGCCTGATACCCGAATTGGGTGGTCCCGCGATGGACATGAGCTCGGCGACGGCCAGTGCCGGACGTCCAGAAAAGCTTGTTGTTCCGGCGGCCGGCGAAGCGGCGCCTCAGCCTGCTCCCGCCTCGACCGCCGCGGCCGAGGCCACGGTTCCGGGCGAACCCGGAGGAAGCGCCCATGCGCCCGTGGAGATGGGTGTGCCCGTCGGCTTCGGGCCGACCGCTTCAGAGCCGAAGCCCTAAGCGTTGAGCTCTAGACATACCGGCACGTGGTCGGAGGGCTTCTCCCAGCCGCGCGGCGCGGGATCGATCTCGCAGGTCACCAACCGGTCGGCGGCCTGCGGCGACAGCAGCACATGGTCGATGCGCAAGCCCCGGTTCTTCTGCCAGGCGCCGGCCTGATAATCCCAAAAGGTGTAGCGGTTCGGCTCGTCATGGCAGGCGCGGTAGGCGTCGGTCAGGCCGAGATTGACCAGCGCCCGAAAATGGGCGCGGGTTTCCGGCCTGAACAGGGCGTCCTCGACCCAGGCCGCGGGGGCATAGACGTCGGCGGGCGTGGGGATGACGTTAAAATCGCCGGCGACGATCATCGGCTCCTCGAACAGCAAGAGTCCCTTCACCCGTTCTCTCAGCCGCAACATCCAAGCGAGCTTGTAGGCGAACTTATCGGTTCCCGTGGGGTTGCCGTTCGGCAGGTAGATATTGACGATCCTGAGCACGCCCGAGGGCACCGAGACGACGGCCTCCAAATAGCGCGCCTGCACGTCGTCGGCGCCGCCGGCGAGCCCGGGACTCACTTCGTCGAAGGGCAGCTTGGAAAGCAGCGCCACGCCGTTGAAGCCCTTCTGGCCGTGGACGGCGACGTTGTAGCCCATGTCCTCGAACTCATGGCGGGGAAAGGCCTCATCGACGCATTTGATCTCCTGGAGGCAGGCGATGTCGGGCGATGCCGAGGCGAGCCAAGTCTTGGCGGTGTCGATCCGCGCCTTGATGCCGTTGATGTTCCAGGTGGCGATTTTCATGGGTCTTTGGGCAGAGCCTTAACCTAACACTCGTCATGCCTGGCCTTGATCCGGGCATCCATGCCGTTACCTCGCAGCGATCCGAAGGGCCAGTGGTATGGATCGCCGGGTCAAGGCCAGCGATGACGAGAAGGCATTGCGAGCTAGACCGAGAAGCTCGTGCCGCAGCCGCAAGACGCGGTGACGTTCGGATTCTTGATCTTGAAGGACGCGCCGATCAGATCGTCGACGAAATCGAGCTCGGCGCCTCTCACGAAGCCGAGCGAAACCGGATCCACCACGACCCGCGCGCCGTCGCGCTCGACCAGGATGTCGTCCGGCGCACCTTCCTTGATGAGGTCGAAGCGGTATTGGAAGCCCGAGCAGCCGCCGCCTTCGACGCTGACGCGCATTAGCGCGGCGTCCTCGGTCCGTAAGATCTCGACGATTCGGCGGGCAGCGCGTTCGCTCAAGGTGATGGACGGTTCGCTCATCTTACGTTTAGCTACGCTCGCTGCCGGCCGGCTGCCTCGGGATGAGGCAGCAGGTGAACGGCTTGACTGAAAGATAGGATGGCGGCGGGGCTTGTCAATCGACCACAGCCGCAAAACCACGCAAAACGGTGCCGTGACGGCTGAGACGCGCGGCTCCGCGCCGCAGATATTGGGGCTCGCGCCCTACGCCGTGGACGAGCGCACCAGCCGCGGCCGCCTCGTGCCCGAGCCGCCGAGCCCCACGCGCACGCTTTACAGCCGCGACCGCGACCGCATCCTGCACTCAACCGCCTTCCGTAGGCTCACCCACAAGACGCAAGTGTTCATCTATCACGAGGGCGATCACTACCGGACAAGGCTGACGCACAGTCTCGAGGTGGCGCAGATCGCCCGCGCCATGGCGCGGACGCTGTGCGTTGATGAGGATCTGACCGAGGCCTTGGCGCTTGCCCACGATCTCGGGCATCCGCCCTTCGGCCATGCCGGAGAGCGCGCGCTCGACGCTGCCATGGCGGACGCCCGCGGCTTCGATCACAACGCCCAGTCCTTGCGCGTGGTGACTGAGCTCGAGCGGAAATATGCCGGCTTCGACGGCCTCAACCTCACCTGGGAAACGCTTGAAGGCCTCGTCAAGCACAATGGTCCGCTGCTCGGTGGCGGCGCGTCCGGTACAAAGCAGCATCCTGTCCCTGAGTCCGTGCTCTCCTATTGTGCGAAGCGGGACCTTGAGCTTGCCACCTATGCATCGGTCGAAGCGCAACTGGCGGCGCTTGCCGACGACATCGCCTACAACAACCACGATGTCGACGACGGCTACCGCGCCGGCTTCTTCACCTTCGCTGAGCTCGCCGAGGTGCCGATCGCCGGCCGCGCGCTGGAAGCTGTCGGCAAGGCCTATCCCAATCTCGACGGCCCGCGCCGTCTGCACGAAGCGAACCGCCGCCTCATCAGCGCGATGATCGACGATGCGGTCGCCGAGACGGAGCTGCGATTGCGTCAGCTCGCGCCCCGGAACGCCGACGAGGTGCGCCACGCCGGTTACGCCGTCGCCGGCTTCTCCGAGTCCATGCTGAGCGAGCTCGCCGCCTTGCGGCACTTCTTGGCTATCCGCGTCTACCGCCATCCCCGCATCGTCGCCATCATGACCGACGCCGAAAGCGTGGTGACCGATCTGTTCGAGCTGTATCATGTCCGCATCGATGCGCTGCCGCCAGAATGGCGCGAGCAGGCACGCGACCCGCGGCCTGAGACTTACGCCCGCCGCGTTTGCGATTTCATCGCCGGCATGACGGACCGCTATGCTCTGGCCGAGCACCGCCGCCTGTTTGACGCAACGCCCAATTTACGTTAGTCGCGCCGGACGCATTCGCGGGAGCAACCATGGACGTTTTTGCAGGATTCCACGGACACGTCTTGGCTGCCGTCCAGCAGCTGAAGCATGACGGCGTCGTGCCTGGCGAGGCGAGCATCGAGGGGATCACGCTCGATACGCCGAAAGACAGCGCCCATGGCGATCTCGCCACCAATGCCGCCATGGTGCTGGCGAAGCCCGCTGGCATGGCGCCGCGCGCGCTTGCCAAGCGCATTGTTCCGCTGCTTGCCTCCGATCCCAACATCGAGCAAGCTGAGATCGCCGGGCCCGGCTTCATCAATCTGACGCTCACGCGAAGCTTCTGGCCGAGCGTGCTTCGCATGGTGCTGGAGCAGGGCGACAGCTACGGCCGGAGCGCTATCGGCCATGGCCAGGTGGTGAACGTCGAATATGTCTCGGCCAACCCCACGGGTCCGATGCATGTCGGCCATTGCCGCGGTGCAGTGTTCGGCGATGCGCTGGCCAATCTCCTCGACTATGCCGGGTTCGATGTCACGCGCGAATACTACGTCAACGACGCCGGTGCCCAGGTCGATGTGCTAGCGCGCTCGGCATTCTTGCGCTACCGCGAGGCGCTTGGCGAGACCATCGGCGAGATCCCCGAAGGCCTCTATCCCGGGGATTATCTGAAGCCGGTTGGCCGCGCCCTGGTCGAGCAGCATGGCAAGGAGCTGTTGGGGCTCTCCGAGCCCGAATGGCTGCCGATCGTGCGCGACACTGCGTTGCGCGCCATGCTTGCCATGATCGAGCAAGACTTGGCCGAACTCGGCATCCGCCACGACGTCTTCTTCTCCGAGCGCTCGCTGATCGAGGGGCCGCGCAATCAGGTCGCCGAGACCATTGCCGACCTCAAAGCCAAGGGCCTCATCTATACGGGCAGCCTGCCGCCACCCAAGGGCAAGGTGGACGAAGATTGGGAGGACCGCGAGCAGCTCCTGTTCCGCTCCACCGCCTTCGGCGACGACATGGACCGCACCCTCGTCAAATCGAATGGCAGCTACACGTATTTTGCTTCCGATATGGCCTACCACCGCGACAAGTTCAGACGCGGCTTTAACACCATGATCGACGTGTGGGGCGCCGACCATAGCGGCCATGTCAAGCGCATGCAGGCCGTGATCGCCGCGCTCACCGATAATCAGGCCGCCCTCGACGTCAAGATCTGCCAACTTGTGCGCTTGTTTCGCGGCGGCGAGCCTGTCAAGATGTCCAAGCGGGCCGGGACGTTCGTCACGCTCCGGGACGTCGTGGACGAAGTGGGTGCAGGCCCGGTTCGCTTCATGATGCTGTACCGGAAGAATGACGCGCCACTCGATTTCGACTTCGTCAGGGTCACCGAGCAGTCCCGGGACAACCCCGTCTTCTATGTCCAATACGCCCATGCCCGGGCGAGTTCCGTGTTGCGTAACGTGAGGGACGTTTTCCCCGATCTAGACCTTGGGGGGAGTGCCTTGGCGCGCAGCGACTTGGACCGGCTTAGCGACGAATCCGAAATAGCGTTGATTCGCAAAATTGCGCAGTTTCCCAGCCTTGTTGAAGGATCGGCGGAAGCACATGAGCCCCACCGCATCGGCTTTTACCTCTATGATCTTGCAGCGGAGTTCCACGGCCTGTGGAATAAAGGCAAAGACTCGCCACAATTACGATTTATTTACGAAACAGATCGAGAGTTAACTCGCGCTCGTTTGGCGCTGGTGGCTGCTACGCAGCAAGTTTTGGCGTCGGGTTTGGGCATTCTCGGCGTTCGCGCACTGCAAGAGATGCATTGACCGTGCATGGCTTAGGGGCGCGGGGGGTTGTTTCGAGGGAAGTACCATGTCCGTCCACGAAGAAGGATACGGCGGTAACGCCGCTCCGACGCTTGAGTTTGAGTCTGATTCTGAATTCGCTAGTCGGCCTAGTTACGGGAGCGCTCCGGACGATCAGTCCTGGGGCATGAACGCACGCAGTGCTCAGAAGAGCGGGGGACCCCTGATGAACTCGGGAGCAGGTAGACCGGGCCAGCCAATGATGGGACAGCGCTCGATTTTCGGGACCGGCCGTGGGCCGGTCTTCGCGCAAGTTCCCGCCTATACGCCCGTCACGCGGGCACCTGATCCGCGCGAGCAGCAGATACAGCCCGCGCAACCGGATTTCGGCGTCTATGTCAGGCAAAACGGCGCCGTCAATCCCCCGGGGGTATCGGGCTATTCCAACGGCGCTCCGCAAGCTTATCCGAGCCCAAGCAATGATCGCGGCGCAGCGCACGACTATTCGACCCCGGCCTATCCAAGCTCAACCCATCCGGCGCAGAGCTATGAGCCGCAGCCGAGACCGCAAACCCAGCCGAACCCGACCTATTCGCCCCAGAGCCATCCCCCACAGCCGCAGCCGAGCTCGCATTATTCGACGCCGAGCTACGCGCCGCCGGCCCAGCCCCAGCCGAACCGCGCCGCCCCGAGCCAGGCCAACCCGGCCCATCCCGCTTTAAACGGAGGCCACCCGGCCCAGGCCTATCAACCCCAGGCCAACCCGGCGCGCGCCTATCAGGATTCGGGTTTTCCCAATCGCATTTTCCCAGAGCCGATCTCGCGTAGCTCCGGCCCCGCCGACCAAGGTTTCTCAGGCGGAGCGGTTGCCGACGCAAATTTCGCCGATGCCAGCTTCCCGGACGCAAGCTTCCCCGAGACAAGCTTCGCCGACGCAAGTTTCCCCGGCGAGACACACGTCGAAGGAGGCTTCTCGGCCAAGGCTGCCTACGCCGGGTCGTATGGCGAGCCCGAGTCTCTGTACCTCGAAGCTCCGGCCGACGCCTTTGACACCGAGCCAGGCTATGATCCTCATGCCGAGCAGGCGATGCACGAATACGTCGCTCATACCTCGCAATCCGAAGCGTATGCGGGGCAGGGCCGGCCAATTCCTGCGCACCAGGCGCTGCAAACCTTCGAGGCCGTCTACGACCAGCCCCCGCAAATTCCGCTCGGCTCGACAGCGCACGTGCATGGCAGCACTCAAAGCTTTTATGACGGCGAGCACGTCGATGCCGATTTCCTCGATGAAGGCCAGTTCGCACCGGGCGCCGAGGGCGTTCAGCCTTTGCCGGCGCGCAAGGCGGGCTTGCGAGGACGCAGCATGTTCATGGTAGGCAGCGCGTTGCTTGGCGCCGTCGCCTTCGGTGGCGCTCTCGCCTTTGCCTATAAGCAGAGCGGCGGAGCCATGAGCGAGGGTGCTCAACCGCCGCTGGTCCAGGCCGACAATCGGCCCGTCAAGGAGCCACCGGAGCAACCCGGTGGCAAGGATTTCCCCCACAAGAACAAGCTGATCTACGAACGACTTCAGAACGGAGATCAGCCTGAGGCCGATCATATCGTGCCGCGGCAGGAAGACCTTACCATGCCGAACATGCCTGGCGCCAACCCGGCTGCGGGATTGCCCGCTGGTGCCGCACTGGTGCCGCCCCCCGCCGTGGCGACGGTCGACGATCCCTCCGGCGGGCCGCGCCGCGTAAAGACTCTCACCGTACGTCCGGACGGCTCCGTCATGCCGCCAGCGGCTGATGCCGCTCCCCCGGCCGCCCAGCCCGCTATGCCGCCCGCCGCTCCGCAACAGGTGGCGAGCGCCGAGCTCATTCAACCGCCGGCCGCGCCACCGCAGGCGGCACCGGCACCGGCGCCTGCGCCGGCCCCTGTCGCTGCAGCCCCAGCCCCGGCCGCTGACCCGCAAGCCGTGGCCGCGATTCCGGCGGCAAAGCCGAAGCCGAAACCCGTCGTGGCCGCCACTGACGCTGCCCCGCAAGCCGCCGCCAGCAAATATCTGGTGCAGATCGGCTCCAAGCAGAACCAGACCGAGGCGCTCGCGACCTTCGCCGACATGCAGCAGAAATATCCGACCCTGCTCGCCAATTACCGGCCCATGGTGCAGAAGGCCGATCTCGGCGCCAAAGGGGTCTGGTATCGGCTGCGCATCGGACCGATCAACGACAAGGCGACCGCCTCCAAGCTCTGCACGCAGCTCAAGTCTCAGGGCATGCCGGATTGCCTGGTCATGGCGGCGCAATAGGCGGCTCAATCGCGGCTTGACCCTGGGCCGCGTGGTCGTTAGCCCCGCGTGGTGGATTTCAAAGCCTTCATCTCCGGCTGCGCCGGCACCGTTCTCAGTGACGACGAGCGCGCTTTCTTCACTGAGGCGCGGCCTTGCGGCCTGATCCTCTTCGCGCGCAACTGCTCCTCGCCCGACCAGCTCCGAACGCTCGTCGGTGACTTTAGGGACGCGGTCGAAAGCGATGAGGCGCTGGTGCTCATCGATCAGGAGGGTGGCCGCGTGCAGCGCCTGCGCGCACCATACTGGCGCGAGATGCCTCCGGCGCGGGCTTATGGCGAGCTTTACGCGGACGATCCCTTGGGAGCGATGGCGGCAGCCTTCGCCGGCGCGCGCCTGATCGCCGCTGAGCTTCACGCGCTCGGCATCACCGTCAATTGCACGCCGGTTCTCGACGTGCCGGAAGCCGGCGCGCACGACATCATTGGCGATCGCGCCTTCAGTTCGGACCCAGACATCGTCATCGATTTGGGGCGCGCCGTGGTCGAAGGGACACTGGCCGGCGGGGTGTTGCCGGTGATCAAGCATGTGCCAGGCCATGGCCGCGCGCGGGCCGACAGTCATCTCTTCCTGCCGCGCATCGAGGCGACGGCGGAAGAGCTAACCGCGGTCGACTTCCAGCCCTTCATGGCGCTGTGCGATGCGCCGCTCGCCATGACCGCCCATGTCCTCTTGCCGGCCTTCGATGATGAGCGACCGGCAAGCGTCTCGCCTATTATAATGGGCGAAGTGATTCGTGATCTGATCGGACTGAAGGGCTTGGTGATGAGCGACGATATCGGCATGGCGGCACTCGGCGGCTCGTTCGCCGGGCGGGCGGCCGCCGTGATCGACGCGGGCTGCGACGTGGCGCTCCATTGCAGCGGCGACCTTGGCGAGATGCGCGAGGTCGCCTCGGCCGTATCGACGCTTGACGGTCGGAGCGCCGAGCGATTTGCCCGCGCCTCCGCCGAGCTCGGCCAGCCGCGGGCCTTCGATGCCGATCAGGCGCTGGTGCTCGTGACCGAGGTTGCGGGCGGCAGCGGGCGCGTCGCGTGAAGCAAGAAGCGGCGGGACAACGATGAGCGCGACCGAGGAGCCCATGACCGACGAGCCGCAAGGGCGCGCTGACGCCTCCGATTGGGAAGCGGCGCACGCCGATCGCCAAGCGCCGGGCGCCGACGAGACCCTGGTGGTCGATGTCGAGGGCTTCGAGGGGCCGCTCGACCTGCTCTTGACCATGGCGCGCACCCAGAAGGTCGATCTTGCCAGGATCTCGGTGCTGGCGCTCGCTCAGCAATATTTGGATTTCATCTCCGAGGCGCGCCGGCTCCGGCTCGAGATCGCCGCGGACTATCTCGTCATGGCGGCCTGGCTCGCATTTCTCAAGTCGAAGCTGCTGTTGCCGGCAGAGCCGAGCGCCGAAGGTGAGCCGAGCGGCGAGGAGCTTGCCCAGTTGCTTGCCTTCCGGCTGAAGCGCTTGGGCGCCATGCGCGATGTCGCGGCCCAGTTGATGACGCGCAAGCGGCTCGGTCGCGACGTCTTCGCCCGCGGCATGCCGGAGCCGCTCCGCATCACGCGCAACAGCAAATACGAGGCGAACGTTTACGATCTGCTCAGGGCCTATTCGCAGCAGCGGCAGCGCACCGCCGTGCGCACCTGGCAGGTCCGGCAGCGCACGGTGTGGTCGCTCAAAGAGGCGCGCGAGGAGCTTGACCGTCTGCTCGGCATGTCCTGCGACTGGGCGCCGCTCGATCAGCTTCTCGCCGAGTTCCTGGTCGGGCCCGAGCTCCGCAAGACGGCGCTGGCCAGCGGCTTCACCGCGTCGCTCGAGATGACGCGCGAGGGCCTGCTCGAGATCAGGCAGATCAAGCTGTTCGCGCCGCTTCTCATTCGTCGCCGCACAAAGGCCGCTTGACGCGCCAATAACAACGAGGTCATGCAATGACAGCGAACAATTTGGATAGGGTGATGCCGCCGGAGGCTGGCGACGGGGACCGGGGGCGTCGCGGTGCGTCGCTGCTGTTGCCGTTTCCCTCGAAAAACGTGATGGCGCTGCCCTCGGCCGACCGGCGTGAGAAGCTGCGCATCCTCGAGGCGTTGCTGTTCGCCAGTCCCGAGCCGCTCGATCAGGCCGCGCTCGCCCAGCATTTTGGGGAGAGCGAGGACATCGCCGCGCTGCTCGATGAGCTCCAGGGTCTCTATGCCACGCGCGGCGTCAATCTCGTGCGGGTCGCTGGCAAATGGGCCTTCCGCACCGCCGAGGATTTGGCCTTCCTGCTCGAGCGTCAGGCCGTCGAGCAGCGCCGCCTGTCGCGCGCGGCGCTCGAGACCTTGGCGATCATCGCCTATCACCAGCCGGTCACCCGCGCCGAGATCGAGGAGATCAGAGGCGTGAGCACGTCCAAGGGCACTGTCGACGTGCTGCTCGAGACCGGCTGGATCAAGCTCAGGGGCAAGCGGCGCGCGCCCGGCCGCCCCGTCACCTACGGCACCACGGAGCAGTTCCTCGCCCATTTCGGCTTCAACTCGATCCAGGACCTGCCGGGACTTGCCGAGCTGAAAGGCGCAGGCCTGCTCGATTCGACCTTGCCGCTTGGCTTCTCCATGCCCAATCCCAACGACGCTCCGGATCTGCGCGAGGATGAGGAGCCGCTCGAGGACGAGCCGGAGCTCACCGATGACGATGGCGAGGGGACCTCTGCCGGCACCGACCGCGACGAGGACGAGAGAGAATAAGACAGCCGCACCTTGCTCCCTGCTCCCCCTCGAGGGGGAGCAGGCTCCGCCCTTGCGGAGCCGAGGGGGGTTAGCAGCATCGGACACGTATAGTCATCAGAACCCCCCTATCCCTCCCCCTCAAGGGGGGAGGAGAGCGCAAGTGGCATGTTGCGCCGACAACCGCCAACATCGTAGATCAGCCTCGTGCTTGAGTTCTTCAAAGCCGGCGGCCGCGGGCGCGCCTCGAAGCGACACGCCGCGAGCGGGCGGGGCAGGGCGGGCGTCACCTTCGCCGCACGCCTCACCTTTGAGTATGTTTCGCGTCGCTTCGGCGATGGCCTCGCCCTCGATCATGTCTCCATCGACGTCGCCTCCGGCGAGGTGCTCTGCCTGCTCGGACCATCGGGCTGCGGCAAGACCACTCTGCTCAGGATCGCGGCGGGGGTAGAGCGGCCGTCATCGGGCCGTGTCCTGCTCGACGGCCAGGAGGTCGCCGGTCCTAACCAATTCGTTCCGCCGGAGAAGCGCGGCGTAGGCTTGATGTTTCAGGACTTCGCCCTGTTCCCGCATCTCTCGATTCTCGACAACGTCGCCTTCGGCCTCAAATCCTTGACCCGCCGCGAGGCGACCACCGAAGCCCTTGCCGCGCTGACTAGGGTTGGCCTCGCTCATTACGCCAATGAGTACCCGCATATCCTGTCGGGCGGCGAGCAGCAGCGCGTGGCGCTCGCCCGCGCCATCGCGCCCCGGCCCTCCGTGCTCCTCATGGACGAGCCCTTCTCCGGTCTCGATCCGCGCTTGCGGGAGCGGATGCGCGAGGAGACGCTCGCCATCCTGCGTGAAACGCGGGCCACCTGCATCGTCGTTACCCATGACGCCGAGGAGGCCATGCGCATGGGCGACCGCGTCGCGCTCCTGCGGCGTGGCCGCGTGGTGCAGACCGGCAAGGCGCTCGACCTTTATCGGGCGCCCAAGGACATCCTCGCCGCGCGCACCTTCTCCGATCTGAACGAGATCCCGGCGCGGATCGAGAACGGCGTCGCCGCGACCGTGCTCGGCCGCTTCCCCGCCAATGGCCTGGCCGAGGGCGCCCGCGCCATCGTCTGCATCCGCCAGCGCGGCGTGCGTCTCTTGCCACCCGGCGAAGGCGTGCCGGTCCGAGTGCTCGATGCGCGCTTCCTGGGCGATGTGGCGCTGGTCGAGATCGCCGTGCAGGGCCTCGATGCACCGCTGCTCGCGCGCGTCAAGGAAAGCGATACCCCGCCGCTCGGCAGCGAGATCGGCGTCGGCATCGATACCGTCGCGGTGCTCGTCTTCGAGGCCGAGGATCAGGCTGCCGCCAATGCGGGCGAATAGCGGCAACCGGGGCTTGCCGCCTGGCTTCCGCGCGGCGTGCTTTGCTGCCATAGTGCCTGCAACAGTCGCCTGCAACAATGAGGCTTTAGCGTGTTTGGAGACTATCGATGGGACTGAGCTGGTGGCACATCCTCCTTGTCCTTCTCGTTTTCGTGCTGCTGTTTGGCACTGGCAAGATTTCCGGCCTGATGGGTGACGTCGCCCAAGGCATCAAGAGCTTCAAGAAAGGCATGGCCGAGGACGATGATGAGGCGAAGCCCGAGCCCGCGCCGGCGCCGCCTGAGCCCAAGGTGATCGAGCACAAGGAGACCCGGGCGGCCTCCGGCAAAGCAAAATCGACGGCCCGTGCCAAGACGCCGCGCACGCCGAAGGCGAGCTAGCCGCGCCGCGCCCGGCGGGCCGCTGGCATCATCACCACATCCGGCCTGAGCTTCACCCATGTTCGACATCGGTTGGTCTGAGCTCCTGGTCATCGGCGTCGTGGCGATCATCGTGGTCGGTCCCAAGGACCTGCCGCGGCTGATGCGCACCTTCGGCCATTACGCGGGCAAGCTCCGGCGCGCGGCTGCCGACTTCCAGCGCCAATTCGAGGAGGCGGTGCGCGACACCGAGATCGACGAGGTGCGGAAAGCGATGCAGGACTTTCACCAGCAGGCGCCTTCCGTCGATCTCCGCTCGCCGATCGACGCGCCCCTGATGGTGCCGAAGGAGAGCTCGCCGCCGGCGCCCGCTCCCGCCGCCGTTGAAGCCACGGCCCTCGCCGCCGCAGCTAAGCCCAAGCCGAAGCCGCGCGCGAAACGTGCCGCTGCGGCCAAGCCCGCTAAGGCTGCCAAGGCCAAAGCCGCGCCAAAGAGGCCGCGCAAACTGGCTGCACCCAAGGAACCGAAGCCGTGACCCACGAGGACATCGAGGCCACCAAGGCTCCGCTCATGGAGCATCTGGTCGAGCTCCGGCGCCGGCTGATCTGGTCGATGGTGGCGATCGCGATCGCCTTCGCCTTCTGCTTCTATTTCGCGCGCGGGCTCTACAATCTGTTGCTGTGGCCTTATCGGCTCGCGGCGGGCGTCGATACGCCGATCGAGATGATCTACACCGCGCCGCAGGAATTTTTCTTCACCGAGATGAAGCTCGCTTTGTTCGGCGCCGTGTTCATCGCCTTCCCGGTGATCGCCTCGCAGATCTACATGTTTGTGGCGCCCGGGCTCTATCGCAGCGAGCGCCAGGCCTTCCTGCCGTTCCTGGTCGCTACCCCGATCCTGTTCCTGGCCGGCGCGGCGCTCGTCTATTTCGTGGCCATGCCGCTCGCCATGACCTTCTTCCTGTCGATGCAGCAGACGGGCGAGGGCCAGGTGCACATCCAGCTCACGGCGCGAGTGAGCGAATATCTCTCGCTGATCATGACGCTGATCTTAGGATTCGGCATCTGCTTCCAGCTTCCCGTAGTGCTGACGCTGATGGCGCGCGCCGGCCTCATCACCTCCGCGCAACTGAAGGCGAAGCGCCGCTACGCCATCCTCATCGTCTTCATCGTCGCCGCGGTGCTGACCCCGCCCGACCCGATCAGCCAGATCGCGCTCGCTTTGCCGACCATCGGCCTTTACGAGCTCTCCATCTTCGCGGTGAAGCTCGCCGAGAAGCAGCATGCGGGCTCGGCCGCCGCCACCTCGGCCAAGCCCACCGCCAAACCCAAGGGCAAGTCCACCCCCGCCAAACCGAAGTAACGGGGAGCCGCCATGATCCGCTACGACAAGCATGCGGAATTTCAGTTAGAACGCCGGAGAATTGCCAAGGATTGGGACGAGGAGACCCTACGCAAGCCGGATTCCACGGAGACAAAGGGCAACCGGCGATCGTTCCTGCGCTGTATTCCCGGGCGTCGCATCATGCTACGCGTGGTGACGCCACTGCATGATCAGCATTATGTGGTCACCGCCTATTTCGACCGGACGAAGCCATGCGTGTGAGAATCGACCAGGGGGCTGACGCGGTCTATCTCAATTTGACTGACCGCCCCATCGAGGGAAGCGAGGAGGTCGCCAACGGCATCATCGTGGACTACGACGCCGCGGGCCGTATCGTTGGCGTCGAAATCCTCGATGCCTCGAAGCGAACCGACGACCCGGACGCTCTGAAGCAATTCAGCTTCGAGCTGCCTAGCCTTAGTTGATGTCGCTCGGCGACAGGCGGCTCCGCGCCAGCGTCCTCTTCGCCATCGTGGCCGAAAGCCTGTTCCTCGTTTTCCTCACCGGATTCCTGTTCGCCCACGCCGACCCGAAAGGCGACGGGATGGAGATGGTCGCGGTCGGCGCGGCCTTCATGCTCATCTTTCTGCCGCTCAGCCTGCCCGCCTTTCTCCTCGCCAAGGACGGGCGGTGGCTGATCCTGGCCGCCAGTCTCGCCGCCCTAGCCGCCATCCTCTATTTCCTCTTCTGGCTCGAAATCCTCGACGAGCTGCACATCCAAACGGCGCCCTGGAATGCCGGCTGAAATCTATCCCCGCCCTTCGGCCACCACTAAACTCACCCCATCCCTTCCTCATTGAGGGATGCGTGACCGGGGACCGTCCCGCCACGTGGGGAACGGTGCGGCGCCCGAGGATAACCGCGACGGCAAATGGGGCCTCGCCCGACAAGGGGTGGCCACCGCCTGAGCAGCTGGTGTAACGGACCACCTCGAGCCGTCTGTTCTCCCCCGCCTCGGCTGGAAGGCTCGAGGTCTATCTCTGCCGTTGCCGTTCGAGGCTTCCGCGGAACGAGGCGATAAGCGGGGAAGAGGGCGGAAGCGATGCCGCTCAGCGGGGCGCCGCGTGGCTGCCCACAAAAAATCGGACGCGGCCGCTCGGCGACCCGCACCCCTCATCTCCTCGCGGGCTTGGCCCGGCGAGACGCTTTGGCACGACGTCGTTTTTCAGCCTGGACGATGACAAGGCAGGGGCGGGGGCTTATAGGGAAGCCTCGCTTCCAACCAAGGATCAGAACTTGCTCGACATCAAATGGATTCGCGAAAACCAGGAGGCCTTCGTCGAAGGGCTGGAGAGCCGCGGGCTCGAGAAACCCCAAGAGCTGTTGAATCGACTTCTAAGTCTCGACGAGGAACGCCGCGGAACGATTCAGAAATTGCAGACCTTGCAAGCGCGCCGGAACGCCGCCTCGAAGGAGGTGGGCCAGGCCAAGGCCGCCAAGGACGAGGTCCGCGCAGTGAAGCTGATGGACGAGGTCGCCGAGATCAAAGGCGCGATCCAGCTCGACGAGCTGACCACCACGCGGCTCGATGCCGAGCTGCATGAGCTCCTGTCGACTGTGCCCAATCTGCCGCTCGATGACGTGCCGGTCGGCGACGAGAGCGCCAATACGGAAATCCGCAAGGTCGGCACGCCGCCGAAGTTCAACTTCACGCCGAAGCAGCATTTCGAGCTGGGCGAGGCGCTCGGGTTGATGGATTTCGAGACCGCGGCCAAGCTGTCAGGCGCTCGCTTCGTGGTGCTGAAGGGTGGACTGGCGCGCCTCGAACGGGCGCTTGCGCAATTCATGCTCGATCTGCACACAAGCGAACATGGCTACGTCGAAGTGAACCCCCCGCTACTCGTGCGTGACGAGACCATGTTCGGCACTGCTCAGCTGCCAAAATTCAGAGAGGATCAGTTCGCGACAGCTCTTCCAGAGAGTGCTGCTGGAAACGTTTTCGATCGTATGATCGTCGAAGCTGAGGCCAAGGCAGTCGAGGTGCTAAATAAAAAGATTGCGCGCGGCGGGGGCGACCCGCTGGGGGAGATGGCCAAGGAAGACGCGCAGGATAAGCTCCACGAGATCTTTTTGCAGAACCGGCCAATCTGGCGGAAGGAATTTGAGAAGCAGTTAGCTGAACAACTGCGCCTGTGGCTCATCCCCACCGCCGAGGTGCCGCTCACCAATCTCGTCCGCGAGTCCATCGTCGACCAGGCGAAACTGCCGACGCGCGTAACGGCCTGGACGCCGTGCTTCCGCGCCGAGGCCGGCGCCGCCGGCAAGGACACCCGCGGCATGATCCGCCAGCACCAATTCTCGAAGGTCGAGCTTGTCTCCATCACCACGCCGGAGCAGTCTCGCGACGAGCATGAGCGCATGACAGCCTGCGCCGAGACCGTGTTGAAACAACTCGATATTCCCTATCGCGTCATCGTGCTCTCGACCGGCGACATGGGCTTCGCTTCGCAGAAAACCTACGACATCGAGGTCTGGCTGCCGGGGCAGGGAACTTACCGTGAGATTTCGTCCTGTTCGGTCTGCGGCGACTTCCAGGCGCGCCGCATGAATGCGCGTTACCGCCCCGCGAACGCCAAGGAAACGCGCTTCGTGCATACGCTCAACGGCTCTGGCGTCGCCGTCGGCCGCGCCCTGATCGCGGTCTTGGAGAATTACCAGGAGGCCGACGGCAGCATCCGCGTGCCCGACGCGCTGAAGCCCTATATGGGCGACCTGGAGCGCATCACGGCGCCAGCCTGATGCGCATTCTGATCACCAATGACGATGGCATCGAAGCCCCCGGCCTCGACGTGCTCGAGCACATCGCGAGCAAGGTCAGCAAGGATGTCTGGGTCGTGGCGCCGGAGACCGACCAAAGCGGCGCTTCCCATTCGCTCACCCTCGCCGAGCCTTTGCGCATGCGGGAGCTCGCCAAGCGCCGTTACGCAATCAAGGGAACGCCGACCGATTGTGTCATCATGGGTGTACGCTATCTGCTCGAGGAGAAGCCGCCCCATCTTGTGCTGTCCGGAGTCAATCGGGGCCAGAACCTGGCCGACGACGTCAATTATTCCGGCACGGTGGCGGGCGCTATCGAAGGCGTGCTGCTCGGCGTGCCCTCGATCGCGCTCAGCCTCGCGATCGGCCAGAACGAGACGGGCCAACCTCTGTGGGACACGCCCATGCGCCACGGTGCTCCCCTTCTGCGCCGCTTGCTCGATGCCGGCTGGCCGGAGGGCGTGGTGCTCAACATCAATTTCCCCGATTGCGCGCCAGATGCGGTCAAGGGCACGGCTGTGACGAGCCAAGGTCAGCGCGACCCCAATTTCCTGCGCATCGAGGACCGCCTCGATACCCGCGGCAATGCTTACTACTGGGTCGGCATCGAGCGCCGCAAATCGCGCCCGCCGAAAGGCACCGATCTCTGGGCGGTGCAGGCCGGCCGCATCTCGGTGACGCCGCTGCAACTCGACTTCACCGACGAGGAGGCGCGGGCGAAGCTCGCCACCGCGCTCGGCGAATAGTCCTTTCACAAGCTCACACAGGAGTTCAGAATCGTCGGATCTTGAAAAGAAACGCCTCGTCGAAAGGGGCTTTGTCCGCCATGGCGAGTGAGCCAGACCAGATCAGCCTGATCATGCAGCTCAGGCGACGCGGCATCCGTGACACGAATGTGCTGCGCGCCATCGAGCGGGTTCCGCGCGAGCTGTTCGTCGATCCGGCCTTTGCCGACCACGCCTATCAGGACATCGCGTTGCCGATCGATTGCGGCCAGACCATCTCGCAGCCCTTCGTCGTCGCCTTCATGACCGAGAAGCTCGAGCTGGACCAGACCCATAAGGTGTTGGAGATCGGCACCGGGTCGGGCTATCAGGCGGCGGTGCTGTCGCATCTCTGCCGCCGCGTCTACACCATCGAGCGCTACCGCGAGCTGCAAAAGGGCGCCGACCGGCGGTTTGCTCAGCTCGGCATCACCAATATCACCACCATCATCGGCGATGGCTGGCTCGGCTGGCCGCCGCAAGCCCCGTTCGACCGCATCGTCGTCACCGCGGCGGCGCCGGAAGCCCCGCCGGCGCTCGTCGAGCAGCTCAACGAGGGCGGGCGCATGATCATTCCGCTCGGGCCGACGCGCGACGAGCAGTCGCTGGTACAGATCGACAAGACCGCGGCGGGCATCACCGAGAAGTCCTTGCTGCCGGTCCGCTTCGTGCCGCTGGTGGTTGGGCGGGTGAAGCGCTGACCTGAGGCGATGCCGGCCTAAGCCATTGCCCTGCGATTCATTTTCGCGACGCCCCACAAGATCGTTAACAGCTTGTTTATCGTTGCTGCGCTTAACTCTGCCTGGCGGATTGTCTGTGTGAGTAGGGGGTTCGGGGGATGCAAGCGCGCGTGTTCTGGTCACGGATTGGCCGTTGCGCTCTAACGTCCGCGGCCGTGTCGACGCTGATTTTGGCCGGTGGCTGCAGCTCCGGCAGCTCGCGTTTCGACTTTCCCGCCTTCAGCCTGGCGCGCTCAAACGATGCGCCGCTCGCCGATCCGAACACCACCGCATCAATCCCCGTGCCCCAGGAGTCGGTTTATGCTTCGGGCAATGCGGATGACTATAGGAGTGCACAGCTCTCCCGGAGCACGCTGCCGCCAGTGCCCCAGTCCTACACTCCTCAAGCGACGCCCGCGTCCTATTCGCCTGGCGGCCAAGGCCTAAGCCCGCAGAAGGCGGCCTTTGTCCCGCCGAACCCGACGCCGCGGCCTAAGCCAGCCATGTCGCATACGGGCGCGCAGCCTGCGCCGGCCCGCAGCATCACGGTCGCCCAAGGTGACAGCCTCTATACGCTGTCCAAGCGCTATGGCGTGACGGTCGACGCCATCAAGGAGGCCAACAACCTCTCCGACATCCGCCTCCATGTCGGCCAGGTGATCGTCATTCCGGGCGGGAATTTTAGCGCGAGTTCTGGTTCGAATTCCGCCGCCGCCGCTGACACCTACAAAGTAGAGAAGGGCGACACGCCTCATATCATCGCCGACAAGCTCGGCGTGAGCGAGAAAGCCCTGATCGACCGCAACAAGCTCGATCCTTCGCGGCTGCATATCGGCCAGGTGCTGTACGTGCCCAATGCGGGTTCTGGCAAAGCTCGCGCCGCTGCGCCGTCAGTGGCCGCGACCGAAAGCAAGCCCGACAGCCACGCTCAAGCCTCCAATTCCGCGCCTGACATTCACGTAGTGAAGACCACCACCATCGTCGCGCCGGGAAGCTCGGGCCAGGGGACGGCCCATCCGAGCGCCCCGGTGACCGCGCAGCCGCCGAAATCTGCGCGAACCTCGGCCCCGCAGATCGCCGCATCGCCTGAAGTCACGGGCCCCGGCGGAAGCCACGGGCAAAACCCGCAAGTGGCGAGCGTCGATCAGCTTCCTTCGCCGGAGCCGATGTCGGGCAATAGCTTCCGCTGGCCGGTGCAGGGCCGCATCATCTCTGAGTTCGGCACCAAGCCAGACGGCGGTCATAATGACGGCATCGATGTCGCCGTGCCGATCGGCACCTCGGTGAAGGCCGCGGAGAACGGCGTCGTCGCCTATGCCGGCAACGAGCTGAAGGGCTACGGCAATCTCGTGCTGATCAGACATTCGAATAATTGGGTGTCCGCCTACGCGAACAACGACGAGATCCTGGTCAAGCGCGGCGATCAGGTGCGCCGCGGCCAGATCATCGCCAAGGCCGGCAAGTCTGGCCAAGTGAGCCAGCCGCAGCTTCACTTCGAGCTGCGCAAGGGATCGCGCCCCGTCGACCCCACCAAGTTCATGGCCAACACGCAGGCAAACGCAGCAGACTAGCCCTCGAGGCGCACGCCCAAGCGCCCGGCGACATCCTGAATATATTGGAAGGCGACGCGGCCCGAGCGCGCGCCGCGGGCGTGCGCCCAGGCCAAGGCGTCGCGCGTCAACTCGTCGTCCTCGATCTCGAGCCCGTAGTGCGCGGCGTAAACCCGCACCATGTCGAGATAGGCGTCCTGGCTGCAATTGTGGAAGCCGATCCACAGGCCGAAGCGGTCGGAGAGCGAGACCTTTTCCTCGACGGCTTCCGAGGGATTGATGGCCGTGGAGCGCTCGTTGTCGAGCATCTCCCGCGGCATGAGATGCCGCCGGTTGGAGGTCGCGTAGAAGAGGACATGGGGCGGGCGCCCTTCGATGCCGCCTTCGAGCACCGCCTTTAGCGATTTGTAGGCGGTGTCGCGCACCTCGAAGGACAGGTCGTCGCAGAACAGGATGAAGCGCATGCCCTTGGTCTCGCGCAGATGGCTGAGGCAGCGCGGCAGCGTGCCGATATCTTCGCGATGGATCTCCACGAGCTTCAGATCGCCGCCGTCAGCCCCTTTCGCCTGACGGCTGACCTCGGCATGGACTGCCTTGACGAGCGAGCTCTTGCCCATGCCTCGCGCACCCCACAGCAGCGCGTTGTTGGCGGGAAGCCCGCGGGCGAAGCGCGTGGTATTGGCGAGCAGCACATCGCGCATCCGGTCGATGCCCTTGAGCAGGCTGAGCGGAACACGGTTGATTTCGGCGACCGGCAGGAAAGCCTTGGGCTCGGCCTGCCAGATAAAGGCTTCGGCCCGGTCGAAATCGGGTTTGCGGGGCGACGGCGGAGCGAGACGCTCGAGCGCCCGCGCGATCCGCTCGATAACCCCCCCGATCGGCTCCTGAAAATTCATGACAGTTCATCCCACGCTTGCGCCGTCCCCCGTTGCAAAGACAAGGCGGGCCGCTATAGTCGCGGCACTTTCCGGGGCCGGACCCAAGCAAAAGCCTTTAAAGGCCCATGGGTGGCCACCTTTAAGCCAAGCCAAGGACAGGAGCAATGATCGGAACCGTCTACGCTCAAGCCGCCCCAGGGGCGTTCGACTACCTGAATAGCTTGATCGTTCCGACCATGCTAATCATCGGCATCATGTATTTCCTGATGATCAGGCCGCAGCAGAAGCGGCTGAAAGACCATCAGGCGATGATCGGCGGGATCCGCCGCGGCGACACGGTGGTCACGGGCGGCGGCATCGTCGGCAAGGTAACCAAGGTCGACGAGCAGGAGCTGCAGGTCGAGATCGCCGACAACGTGCGGATCAAGATCCTGCGCGGCACGGTGTCCGAGGTCAGGGGCAAGGGGGAGCCACTGGCGGCGCCTCCAGCCAAGTCCAAGGCGACGAAGGATGAGTGAGAGTTTGAATTTTGCCTGGGCCCAAACGTCTAGCCCGCTAGCCTAATCTGGAGTCGAGAGCGGCAATGCTGCATTTTCCCCAATGGAAGGTGATTCTGGTGATCGGCATCGTCATTGCCGGCATCGTATTTGCCCTTCCCAACGTCTTTCCGCGCGCGACCATGGCGGAGATGCCGAGCTGGCTTCCCCATCACCAGGTCAATCTCGGCCTCGACCTGCAAGGTGGAGCGCATCTGCTCTACCAGCTCGACGAGGACGAGATGATCGACGATTGGCTCGGCACCATCCGCGATGACGTCCGCGAAACGCTGCGCCGCAATCGCACCCCCTACACGGACCTGGCGCAGAATCTGGCGACGCGGACCGTATCGGTGAAGATCCGCGAAGGTGGCGATGTCGACAAGGCTTATACCGAGCTGCGCAAGCTTTCCGTGCCCGTAGGCGGAACGCTCGGCGGCTTCTCGGGTGCCCGTAACCTCGACCTCGATCACAGCGGCGATACCGGCATCGAGCTCAAGGTCACCGATGCCGGTATGAACCAGCGCATGAGCTCGGCCATTGAGGCCTCGATCGAGACCATACGCCGCCGCGTCGACGCCTTCGGCACGACCGAACCGAGCATTCAGCGTCAAGGCCGCAACCGCGTGCTGGTCCAGGTCCCAGGCATCAGCGATGTCGAGCGGCTGAAAAAGCTCATCGGCGAGACCGGCAAGCTCGAATTCAAGCTGGTCGACGCCTCGGCGAATGCCAATCAGGTCGCCGAAAGCAAGCAGGTTCCGATCGACGACGAGCTGCTCTATTCAACCGGTACGCCGTCGATACCCTATGTGATCAAGAAGCCGACACTGGTGAGCGGCCAGGACCTGGTCGATTCGCAACCGGGCTTCGATCAACGCTCGGGTGAGCCGATCGTGACTTTCCGGTTCGATTCCACCGGCGCCAAGCGCTTCGGCAAGGTGACCCAGGATAATGTGGGTCTGCCCTTCGCCATCATCCTCGACGGCAAGGTGATCTCGGCGCCGGTCATCCGCGAGCCGATCCTCGGCGGCTCGGGCCAGATCAGCGGCAATTTCACCGTTCAAGAGGCGACCGATCTTGCCGTGCTGCTGCGGTCGGGCGCGTTGCCGGCTAAGCTCACAGTGATCGAGGAGCGGACCGTGGGCGCAAGCCTCGGCGCCGACTCCATCGCCGCCGGGAAGAAGGCCACCTTGCTCGGCTTGCTGCTCGTGGTGCTGTTCATGTTCGCGGCTTACGGCCTGTTCGGCCTGTTCGCCAATATCGCGCTTGTGATCAACATTGCGCTCATCTTCGGCGTTCTCTCCCTGATCGGCTCGACGCTCACTCTGCCGGGCATCGCCGGCATTGTGCTAACCATGGGCATCGCCGTGGATGCGAACGTGCTGATCAACGAGCGCATTCGCGAAGAGATACGCGCCGGCAAATCGCCGCTTGCCTCCGTCGATGCGGGCTATACGCGGGCCATGTCGACCATTGTCGACTCCAACGTGACGACCTTGATCTCGACCCTCGTGCTGTTTTGGCTCGGCTCGGGGCCGGTGCGCGGATTTGCCGTGACGCTGACGATCGGCATTCTCGCCTCGATGTTCACCGCCGTGACCGTAACGCGGCTGATGGTAGTTTATTGGCTGCGCCGGACCCGGCCCGCCATGGTGCCGATTTAGGGATAGCGACATGTTCAGGGGTTTCCATTTTGTCCCTCCGGATACGAAAATCGGCTTTGTCAAATTGCGGACGATCAGCTGGGTCATCTCGGCCCTGCTGACGGTCGTGCCGCTGCTGCTCGTGTGGAAGGTCGGGCTGAATTACGGCATCGATTTCCAGGGCGGAACGTTGATGGAGATCAAGACCAAGGAGAGCGTGGCGGATCTCGCCGCCATTCGCGCCAAGGTGCACGGTCTCAATCTCGGCGAGGTGCAGATCCAGGAGTTTGGCGCCCCCAACGACGTGCTCATTCGTGTCGCCGCCCAGCCGACCGAGAAGGAGCAGCAGGAGTCGATCACCAAAGTGAAGCAGGTGCTCGGCGAGGACGTCGAGTATCGCCGCGTCGAGGTGGTCGGACCCACCGTCTCCGGCGAATTAATCGCCGGCGGCACCTTGGCGGTGGTCATCGCCATGGGTGCGATCCTGCTCTACATCTGGTTCCGCTTCGAATGGCAGTTCGCGGTCGCGGCCATTGCCTCGCTGGTCCACGACGTGACCGGCACCATCGGGCTCTATTCTGCGTTGCAGCTCGAATTCAATCTGTCGAGCATCGCCGCGATCCTCACTATCATTGGCTATTCGCTCAACGACAAGGTCGTGATCTTCGACCGGATCCGGGAGAACTTGCGCAAATACCGCAAGATGCCGCTCGCCGAGTTGCTCGATCTGTCGATCAACGAGACGCTGTCGCGCACCGTGCTGACCCATGTGACGACCTTCCTCGCCATGATGCCTTTCGTTCTTGTCGGGGGCGAGGCCATTTTCGGCTTCGCGCTCGCCATGGTCTGGGGCATCGTTATCGGCGCCTATTCGTCGATCTATGTGGCCGCGCCGCTGCAACTGATACTGGGTGTCAGGCGCGAGGGCGGCATGACCACCGCGCCCGTCAAGGCGAAGGCCCGGGCCGGTGCGCGCGCCTGAGCCTTACACGGCCGGCTGACGCATGATCTCGTCCAAGAAGGCCTCTCACCTTCTCGGGATCAGGCTTTCTTGACGCATGATCTCATCCGAAAAGTCTGCAACTTTTCGGGATCACGCTTGATGGCGGAAAGCCTTGGATGAGCGGGACCAGGTGGAAGCGGTCCGGAAGATCGCCCGCGACGGCGATCCGGACCGTTATGCGAGCGCTTTGTTTGCGCCGGCTCGAGCCCGCCACGACTTTTTCGCCCTTTACGCCTTCAACACCGAACTCGCCCGTATCGGCGAACAGGTGAGCGAGCCGCAGCTCGGCGAGATCCGCTTGCAATGGTGGCGCGACGCCCTTGATCGGGCGGCAACCGGCGACGTCACGGGGAATCCGGTCGCCGATGCCGTCGGACGCACGGCTCGGCGCTGTTCCCTGTCTCGCGAAAACCTTGACCAACTGATCAATGCGCGGAGCTTCGACATCTCGGTCAAGATCATGCCGGACGCGGGCGCTCTCACGGCCTATCTCGCCAACACCGCAGGCGCGCTCTTCCTGCTTGCCGCTGAGATCACCAGCGCGAGCGGCCGCGATGTTGAGCCTGCGGTCCTTAGAGCTATCGTGACTACGGCAGGCACGGCCTATGGCCTGACCGGCTTGATGCGGGCCATGCCGTTTCATGCCATGCGGGGGAGGGTGGACCTGCCCGCCGACGCGCTTCTCCGCCACGGCACCTCGCCCGCGCGCATTCTCGCCGGTGAGATGGGTGAGGGCTTGGCCGAGCTGCTCGGCGAGATGCGGGTGAAAGCCAAGGACGCCTTGCGCGGCGTCTTACCCCAGCTCGCAGCGCTTCCGCCCGCGACGCGCGCGGCGTTTCTGCCGCTTGCCTTGGTCGAGCCCTATCTTGCGGCATTGCAGAAGCAACGCGATCCCTTCCGCGAAATCGCCGAGATCAACCCGCTTTATCGTCTGTGGCGGCTCGCGACCTATCGGTTTCGCGGAGCGGCATAAGGAGGCAGCCCAATGGCGGAGCAAAATAGGCGCTGGTCATGGCGGAACTGGCTGCCCGATGTCGGCGTGGCCTTCTCGCGCTTTCCGTTTGCCGTGATTCTCGCGGGACTGCTCACCCTCGAGAAGCTCTCGACCGACAGTCCCGGTGACATCGAGCGCAAGATCATGGGCGCGCTCGCCGCCTCCTTTCTCTGGGGCGTCGCCGTCGATCTCTATTGTGAGTCCCATAGCAGCTCGCGTCCGACGCGCGGCCTCGCCTGGTTGGCCGGCATCGCCGCGATCGCACTCTTGTTCTGCTTTCAATGGGAGATTTGGCTACTGCCGCCGCTTCTGCTCGTCGCGCTTGGGCTGCTCATCGGTCTGTCCGGCCATGTTGTTAAGGCCGAGCGCAACGCCGCCTTCTGGCTGTTCAACCACCGGCTTTGGCTCGCCGCGGCACTTGCGTTGCTCGGCGCCGGCCTGTTCGGCGCCGGCCTCTCCATCATCCTCGAGACGCTGAATTTCCTGTTTGGACTCGAGCTCCCCTCGAAATGGCACGAGCATATCTGGACGGTGGCGCTCGGCTTCATGGCACCCGTGAGCTGGCTCGCCCTGGCGCCACGGAATTTCACCGAGCCGCTGGGCGAGCGTGAGGAAATGGAGTTCACCACCCGCTCGGTCGCCTCGCTCGTCAAATTCGTGCTGGTGCCGATGCTCCTCGTCTACACCGGGATTCTCTACGCCTACGCCGTCAAGATCGCCCTCGCCGGCACGCTGCCGAAGGGCACGCTGGGCAGTCTGGTGGTCGGGTATCTGCTGGCCGGCGCGGCGACGCTGATGCTCGCTTATCCGAGCCGCGACAGCGGGGGCGCGCTCGTGCGTCTGTTCTGGCGCTATTGGATCTGGCTCGCGCTCATGCCTGTCGTGATGCTGTTTCTGGCAGCCTATACCCGCATCGAGGCCTATGGCCTCACCGAGCAGCGCTACCTGATCGTGCTCATCGGCGTCTGGGCTTTTATTCTGGCCGTCCTTCGCATCTGGCGTCCGAGGAATTTCGACCTCCGCCTAGCGCCGGCGGTGCTGGCCATTCTCCTGCTCGCCGCGTCTTTCGGGCCTTGGGGCGTCATCGGCTTCTCCATTCTCAGCCAGAAGGCCGAGCTCGCCGGCATCCTAGAGGCCAAGGGCCTGCTCTCCGGCGGCAAGATCGTGACCAAGCCGCAAGGGAGCGACGGCGGAACGGCGCTTGGGCTAGACGCCGCGCGGGTTCGCGGCATCGAATGGTACCTCAACACCCACCACGCGCTTGGCGAGCTCGCGCCTTGGTTCGAGGGCCATGACCCCAATCCCTTCGCCGAGGGCAAGACGCCGGAAGAGACCTCACGCGAGGTGCTCGCGGCACTTTCGCTGCGCTCCGATATTCCGAACTCGGCGGGCCTGGTCTATTTCACCCATTATTCCGATCTGCCGACGACGGTGTCGCTCGGCGGCAATAGCCATGTGATCGGCCCGGTGGTGTTCGAGGGCGGCGGCCCGGTTCCGGCCGCCATTCCTGGCCGATCCGTGCCGGTGGAGGGCCTCGGCACGGTCCACCTCGAAATCACCGACAACGTGCTGACCGCGCGCCTAGAGAGCGGCCCTGAGCTCCGCTTCAACATCATGGACGCGGCGCGGGAGCTCGCCAACCCGCTCAGCAAGGACCGGCACCCGCTACGCCTCAAGGTCTCGAGCGACGACTTGAAGGGAGTGCTTCTGATCGACAATCTGAACGGCACCTATAAGGAGCCGGACTTCGACTTTTCGCTGATCCGCTTCTGGCTCGTGCTAAGGGGGAAGGACTGAGCTCGCTACTCGGCGGCAAGCGGCGCCGCGCGGCCGAGCCAGCGATCGAGATCGTCGAGCGCTCGCGTGGCCACGGCGTGCTTGCGGGCAAGCGTCTTGCTGCCGCGCTCGCCCTTCTTCCGCTGAGGTTCAACCGGCATCGGCGGGAACAGCCCGAAATTGATGTTCATCGGCTGGAAGCTGCGCGCGCCCCCGTCGCCTTCACCGCTCAGATGGCCGCCGGTGATGTGATTGAGCAGCGCGCCGAGCGCCGTAGTCGGCGGCGGTGGCGACACCGGCTTGCGCAGACGCTCAGCCGCGGCGAAGCGCCCGGCCAGCAGCCCGATGCCTGCGGATTCCACATAGCCCTCGACGCCCGTGATCTGCCCGGCAAAACGCAAACGGGGATTGGCCTTGAGCCTTAGAGTTTGGTCGAGGAGCAGCGGGCTGTTGAGGAAGGTGTTGCGGTGGAGACCGCCAAGCCGGGCCAATTCGGCGTTCGCAAGCCCAGGGATCATGCGGAAGATGCGCGCCTGCTCGCTGTGTTTCAGCTTGGTCTGAAATCCCACCATGTTCCACAGCGTGCCGAGCGCGTTGTCCTGCCTGAGCTGCACCACGGCATAAGGCCTCACGCCGGGCTGATGGGGGTTGGTGAGACCGACTGGCTTCATCGGCCCGTGGCAGAGCGTCTCGCGGCCGCGCTCGGCCATCACCTCGATGGGCAGGCAGCCCTCGAAATAGGGCGTCGACGCTTCCCACTCTTTGAACTCGGTCTTCTCGCCAGCGATCAGCGCCTCGACGAAGGCGTCGTATTGGGCTTTGTCGAGCGGGCAATTGATGTAGTCGGCGCCGCCGCCGCCCGGACCCACTTTGTCGTAGCGGGATTGCAGCCAGCAGATGCTCATGTCGACGGTATCGCGGTGAACGATCGGGGCGATGGCGTCGAAGAAGGCAAGCTCCGCTTCGCCGGTCAGAGACTGAACGGCGCGCGCGAGCAGAGGCGAGGTGAGGGGACCCGTCGCCACGATGACCGTTTCCCATTCGGGCGGCGGCAGGGTTTCGATCTCTTCGCGAATGATGCTGACCAAGGGGTGCGTTGCGAGCTGCCGCGTTACCTCCGCGGCGAATTTGATCCGGTCGACGGCGAGCGCGCCTCCGGCCGGCAGCTTGTGGCGATCGGCGGCAGCCAGGATCAAGGAGTTGGCGCGGCGCATCTCCTCGTGCAGCAGGCCGACGGCGTTGCTCCCCCAGTCGTCGGAGCGGAAAGAGTTGGAGCAGACGAGTTCGGCCAGGGCATCGGTCTGATGCGCCTCGGTCTGCCGCGTCGGGCGCATCTCGTGGAGCACGACGGGCACGCCCGCCGAGGCTAGCTGCCAAGCCGCCTCGCTGCCGGCAAGACCGCCGCCGATGACATGAACCTGGCCCACCATACTGGCTAGCTAATCCGCTCGCTCTAATGGTTCAAGCGGGCAACGACTGGAGGGTCCGAATTGTGCCACGCTAACCCCTTAAAAGTCCCGGTTTGGCACCGTTTGTTGCAGCAAGACGACAGCGCCCGGGAAATCGATCGGCGAGGCTGCTTATTCTAGCCACTCCCTCCGGGCCGATGCTAGAACTGAGGCTGAGGAATCAAAATTCGGCTTTATTTTCAATGCGGCAGGGGCGCGTACTCGTAAGCTTGCTTGTCGTGGCCATCAGCCTCGCCGCCTGCACCCATAATCGCAGCGGCGACGTGCGCATGCACTATTCCGAATTCAGCGTGGCGCCGCCCGATGGCAATGCGGTGGAGGTCTGTCACGCCTACACCTGCCGGATGAAGACGACCTTCTATTTCCATCAGAAGGACTTCAACGAGATTGCCGCGTTGATGAAGAAGACGAAGAAGGCCGACACCCCCTTCGAGGAGCGCCGCGCCATTGCCTACGCCATCGGCGATATCGAGAAGCGGGTCGGGGCGAAGCTCGGCATCAATGACCGGGCCGGCATGGACTATATGGGGTCAGGCGATCCGACCCAGGAGGATTGCGTCGACGAGGCGACCAACACCACGAGCTTCCTGCTCGAGCTGCAATCCCACAATCTGCTGAAATACCACACGGTGCAGATTCCCTTCTCCAAGGAGGCTTTGCTGAAGGGTATACTCCAGGGCGATCCCATCAAATATTGGCCCCATTGGACCGCGGTGATCGAGGAGAAGGGGACCGGACAGCGCTATGCCGTCGATTCCTGGATCTACGCCAATGGCGAGAACCCCGCGGTGGTGAAAGTAGAGGACTGGTACATCAAAGATCTCGCCAACCTACCGAAATCGACCCACTAGCCTAACCCTTCACGCATAGCACCTTGTCCTTGGAGCGAGCCGGCCCGCATTGCGCAATGCGTGGGCACGAATTGTTAGGAATTGGGCAAAATTGTGAAATGCATGTTCTAATTGTGCCTCCCTTCGACTATGATTTGGGCGGAAGCCGAATCGATCCGGCGTAAAAATAGGCTTCCGCTCCATAGAGCCGGTGGCCGCCGGCAGCGCGGAACATCCACCCGCTCTCAACCAAAAAGGGGGGTGAGATGTCTTTGCATACAGCCTTAGCTATTAGTCTTGGCGTTCTTGGCGCCGTCGCCACGTGGCTCTTCCTTGGGCCGCTTGGCGGATCGCTCGCAATCTGGGCCGCCTTCATCGCCTGGGGATGCTTCTACCACAACGGTGGCAAGGAAGCCGGACTGCAATCGACCATCATCTGCACTGCGGTCGGCGCGGTTGTCGCCGGCATTACGCTGATCGTTGCCGGTGCCGGCGTCGGCGCCAGTCTACCGCCGGCCGTCTGGCCCGCGATCTGCGTGGGTCTTGGCGTGGCGGCGATGGTGCTGCTTGCCAATATCCCGCTGTTCGCGAGCATCCCGACGCAGGTCTATGGCTTCGCCAGCGTGGTCGCCTTGGCCCTTCTCCCGGCGAGCCCTGGCAGCCTGACCGCAGCCTCGATGGCTAACCCAGTCGTCGCCATTATCCTGTCGATGATCATCGGCGCCGTCTTCGGCTATGTGTCGGAGAAGGTTGCCGGCATGCTGGTAGGCATGGGCCATCACGGGGCGACGGCGAAGGCTTAAGGGCGCGTGAAGAGCTAGAAGCTCGCGCGTTACTCGCTCGCGAGCGGGCCCGCTGTTAAGCGGCTCCGCCCGCGTTTGCGTGACCGGACATCGGCGTGACGTTAAGGCTTAGCGTCACGCCGTTCTTTATGTAAGGTCGCTTGAGGGCGGACGACCCCCGAGGAGGCAAACGCATGAACGGATACAATTACGGCGCAGAAGGCGTTAAATACGGCGTGAGCTTCGGCACGGCGCTCGCCATAGCCATCTCCTACACCAACAATCACTCGATCCTTTGGGCGATCATCCACGGGATCTTCAGCTGGCTCTACGTGATCTATTTCGCCCTTTTTCACTAGCGCTAAGGCCGCGCCCGCGCCGTCACAGCTTTGGGCGCCCCATGATTGTGAGCGTGATGGCCCAGCTGTTGCGAAGGGCCGTGGCGAGCAGGATCACTGACGCAATCGCCCCGATCAGTCCGGCGAAAGACGCGCTGAGGGCCCAGGCCGCCGCCGAGACCAAGAGACAGACATAGGCTGCAATCGGCAGGAGCGCGTCCCACAAGGGCTCGCGCTCCCCTGCGTTGATGCGCTTCTGGGCGAGCAGCGCAAGGTTTGCCGCATAGGCAAGCCCCGCGCATCCGATCAGGCCAAGCATGCCAGCCCGAATTGGGTTCGAAACCGGCGCCATCATGGCCAGAGCAATCAGCAGCAGGCTCGCGAAATGCGCGAGGACGGGGGTGACAAAGATTCGCGTGCGGTCTTCATCGCCGGCCTTTACGCGATTGGCACCGACGCTGAGCACCACGAAAATGAATCCGATCAGCGTGCCCGCAATGCCGCCGACCAGCATGTAGAAATTATCCCAATTGGGCATGGCCATCCCGCCCTCCGACCCCAACCTAGCCCATCACAACGCTCGGGCGGGCATCGTGCAAGGGCTTCACTCGCTGTGAATTGAAAGTGGATGGACATCCACAATGGTCTGTTGTGGTTAAAGATGCGGTCCTGAGGGATGTTGGCAACAGACCGTTTGCCACAGCAGCAAAGGGTTGTCGCGCGGCCTTGCCTGCGCCCGGAAGCTAGCGCAAGGTCAGGCGAGTTTTAGTATCGCGTTGGAGTAGCCTTTCTCATGTCGTCTGTTGTCGTTGGCTGGACCGGGAGATGCCCCGATCCCGGGGCGCGCGCCAGGCTCGTCGGTCATTTGCACCGGCTGGCCGAGATCAACGACAGCTATTTGCGCAGCCGGCTTCCAGAGCGCTCCTTCGCCTCGAATGGGACGCTCGAGACCCGTGGGAAGCGTCTCGTCGTGCCAATATCGAGCATATAAGCCAGGCGATCTCGGGTCAGATCCTGATCTCGAGCGGTATCGTGCGAGATCGCAGGATCTTTATCGATGCCACGCGCGAGGCGGACCTTCCGGCCATCGATCATCCCGAGATCGACAGCGCATCGATGACGCTGCTCCGGGACGCGCGCCTCAGCGGCATCGATTTCCGGCTGTTCGATCCGCGGCAGCTTCACCCGGGCGCCGACCGCATGAGCTTCGTCTTTCTCGAGACGACGGCGACGCCGTTCCTCGACGGCAGGCTCGTTCAGGTCGATCGCGGCGAGGAGTGCCGCGACCACGAGGCGCCGATCATCCGTGAGGCGAGCTTCTATCTTGGCGCCCCCAACATCCACCTCCATTGCTATCTGGAGGATTGGACCGACCTGCTGTTTTCCTGGGTGAAGTATTTCTTCGTCGGCGATATGTGGTGGCGGCGCGACGAGGAGATGCAAGGCTACGAGGACTACCGGGAAGTCTTCTCCAACGTGCAGTCGACGCTCGGGCCCGACCGCGCCGAGCAGGCCACCTTCGACGCGATCCTCGCCACCTTCGCCCAGCACGCTGACCAATGGAGCGGCAAGGTCGAGGCTGCGAGCCAAGGCTGAGTCGGCGTCCGGCGCGCTATTGCGGGATCACCCAGTTCGAGCCGTCGGCCTGGGCCACCTGTGTACGGCACAGCGTCACGTCCTGGCTTTGGCTGTGTCCGTCTTTATCGACGTTCTGTGTGACCTCGCGGCAGGTCGTGCCGTCCGGCCGCTGATAGGGGTCGGATTTGGGCACGACCCAGCCAGAAGCGGTAACCGTATTGGTCTCCGGATTGGTCCGCTTCCACTGCACCTTCTTCGGCGGAACGTGTGGCACGACCGGCTGCTCGGCGGCGAGCTCGCTGGCCAGCGCGAGCTGACGGCGTTCCTCATCGTCGAGCGACTTGCCGATGGCCCCGCCGATAATGCCGCCCGCGACCGCGCCGATGACCGCGCCGGCGACGGGATTGTGTCTCGCCAGTAGGCCGCCGGTGACACCGCCGGCCACGGCGCCGATGCCGCTTCCCATCTGCTGCCGCGATCCTGGCGCCCCGCAACCCGCAACCAGGCTGCCAGCGATGACGATGACGACAGAACCGCTAAAACTCGGGCTCCGGCAGGGGCTCGCGCGTGGCCACGGTTTCCGCCTCAGGCTGCTCCGCCACCGCGTTCATCTTTCCGTCGGGTTGCGCCGCTTGGCCCATAGGGATGCTCGCGACCATCGCCACAGTCTGCGGGGCGGGGGCCTGCGGCGCGGCGGGTGCCGGCGCGGGCACTGACCAGGTCGCCTTGATCTGATCGGAGATGTAACTCCCCATCACATTGGACACGATGTCGGTTACGAGCACGCCGCCAATGCTGACCGCGGAGACGATTCCTGCCCATTTCCACCGTTGATCAGAGGATATGCAAAATCGGTCGAACGACCCCCCACACGATGATGGGATGAACAAAATCTTACCACAACTGGGAGCACCGAGAACATGGCGGGATTTGGGCTTTTGATGCCGGAACCGCCGCCCGCGTTGGCAAAAAACGGGAAAACTGACCGTCGCTGGTGAGGCCCCGGAAGTGCCTTCATGCCCTCGCCATGATTTCGGGCAAAATTGGCGACGCAATCAAGGAGGACTGGATGGCCGCACTCACGCTCTATCATGCCGCACCCTCGCGCTCGTCGATCGTGCGCTGGATACTCGAGGAGATCGGCGAGCCCTACGACATCCATCTGTTGAGCCTCGCCGCCGGCGACCAGCTCAAGCCCGATTATCTCGCCGTCAACCCGATGGGCAAGGTCCCGGCACTCAAGCATGGCGACGTCGTCGTCAGCGAGGCCGCAGCCATCTGCACCTATCTCGCCGACGCCTTCCCGCGCGCCGGCCTCGCTGTGCCGATCGGCGATCCGCGGCGCGGCGTCTATCTCAAATGGCTGTTCTTCGGCCCAGGCTGCGTCGAGCCCGCGATTATCGATCGCGCCTTTCCGCGGAAGGAGCAGGCGCGGCGTGGCGCGCTGGGATATGGCGATTTCGATACGGTGATGAACGTGTTGGCGAAGGCCGTCGCCAACGGCCCCTATCTCATGGGCGAGCAATTCACTGCCGCCGACGTGGTCATCGGCTCGACGCTGCGCTGGGGCATGATGTTCAAGCTTCTGCCCGAGCAGTCCGAGTTCGTGGCTTATGTCGGGCGCCTCCGAGAACGTCCGGCTCTGCAGCGGGCAACTGCTCTCGACCAGGAGCTTGCCGCGGCGTGAGCGCAAGGATCGGCACAGTTCGACTTTAATCCGGCACGGTGACGACACCGATGCATAACCGGACTTCGCAGAAAGTGTGACCATTGAGGAGCGGCGGGCGCTAGGCTCGCTTGACCAGCATCAAGGAGACCAGTGATGAGCCCGACACCCGTCAACAAGACTGCGCCGGCCGGCTCGGCCGCCGCCATGAATCCCGTCGTCGCGTCCGACAAGCTCCCACGCGGCGAGGTTTGGGGCGAGACAGACCCTGCCGTCCATTGGGCCGGCGCTTTCGCGGTCTATGGCGGACACGGGTCGACCGCGTCGTCGACCATCGTCTACGAGATCGAGCCAGGCAAGCGGCTCGGCTGGCACACCGATGCCACCGAGGAGACGCAATACATCATTGCCGGTCAGGGCAAGCTCTATCTGGAGGACGGATCGACTTGGCCGGTCGGACCGGGCAGCGTCTTCGTCCTGCCGACACCGCTCCGCCACGACCTCGAGAATACCGGCAAGGAGACGCTTCGCGCCGTCGCCTTCTTCGCCGCGGCGATGTTCACCCAGGACTTCGATCAGGTAATGATGCCGCCGAAGAGCCACATCCTCGGCACGCCCAACCGCGAAGGCTAAGCGCCTAGTTGGACGGCTCGCGGCCGAAGGCCTTGCGCAGCTCGACCTTGGCTTTCTCGAGGCGCGCGCGGTCGGCATCGCTTAGGTGCTTTCCGGCGCGATTGATGTAGAAGGTGAGCATCGACATCGCCGAGCGGTAGGGATCGGTTTTTCGCCGATGGCTCGCTTCCGCCGAGCGCTTCAAGGACGCCGCGATCTGCTTCGGGTCCTCTAGCGCGAACACGCCCTTTTCGAGGTCGAGCGCATTCGAGTGCTCGGTCACCTCTTGCGACCAGCGCTTGGTTGGCGTCATCTCCGCGTATCCTGGCTGGTTACGGGCGCGTCGCGCCGAAAATCCACAGGAACAGCCCGGTGCCGAAGCCCCAGGCGCCATTGACGAAAAGCGATGCGAGAAAGCGCGGCCACAGCGCCGGAATGGGTTCGCCCTTGATCGGCGGCACGATGAAGAACGCAGTAAGCGCCAGTGCCAGCGCGCCGGCGACAATCCATGCCGTCCAATAGGCCTGCCCCCGCAAGCGACCGAAAGGAAGCACCAGCGCAGCACCCCACACTCCGCCCCAGAACGCCTTGGAGATCAGCGAGGGCACGCCGAAGGGCGGGATGGGGTCGAGCGGCCACGCCGGCCGCTCTGGCGGAATGAGACTGACCTGGTTCAAAAGATACCAGAGGCTCTGATGGAAGATCAGCACGGCAAGAAACCCTGCGATGAAGCCGATGATCAACAGCTTCCATAGCGGTAGAGGTGGTCGCGCAGCGATTGGTGCCATACCGCATGATGCCGAACGCATCGCTTGGAGCACAAGAGCCGCGCGCTGAGGACACGAGATGTTGAAGATCAACTCCGGCGGCCAGACGGGCGTGGATCGAGCCGCACTCGATGCGGCGATCGAGCGAGGCCTTCTCTATGGCGGCTGGTGCCCGAAAGGCGGTTGGGCCGAGGATCTGCCCAATCCTCCAGGGCTGCTGGCGCTTTATGCGGGCTTGCGGGAGACTCCGGACGTCGAGCCGCGCCAGCGCACCGAATGGAATGTGCGCGACAGCGACCGGCTGATGGTGCTCCTCGACCGCCATGGTCTCACGGTATCGAAGGGGACTGAGTTCGCGCTTGACTACGCCGACAGTCTGGGCAGGCCGTACCTCGTGGTCAACCTTACTGAGCGAGATGCGGTCGCCCAAGCGGGGCGCTGGCTCCATGACCGGCAAGGCTTGTCGACCCTGTGCATCGCCGGCCCGCGTGAAAGCGAGACGCCTGGCATCTACGCCAGAGCGCGAGCGTTTCTTTGGCCGGTGCTGAGTGGGGATGACCGCGACTAGCCGAACAACAGCCAGGACAAAAGTACCCAAAATGCCGTTCCGAGCAAGGTGGCGTTCATACGGCCGCCGCCGAGACCAACACGAGCTCGTCGTCCTCGGCGGAAGCTATGACGCGGTCAAGGTCGACCACGACTTGGGCGGCAACGCCACGTCGCAAGTCTATAGCGACTCGACATTGGCGGCCTTCGGCGAGGCCGGGCCTGCAGCGTCGTTTCACGACACGGACTCGACCCTGGCTCCCGAAGGACAGCTCGGCTATTTCAGCCGCTTCAACGACAGCCTCTGGCTGTGGGGCGCCAAGTTCTCATACGCCTATTTGGGGACGGATCTCGCCACCGACAGGGACATCCTCCCAAGGAAGGGAAGCTTCACCACCACCGGCACCGGCGGCCCCACGACGCCGTTCAAAGGCAACGTGGTCGTTGGCTCGTCGCAAACCAGCATCGACCAGCAGATGGCGTTCATGCCGTTCGTCGGCCGCGCGTTCAAGAACAGCTATGTCTATATCGGCGGCGGTCCGGCATTGTTCGATACCCATTCGCGCATCGCCAATGCCGTCGGCTTGCCGACATCAATGGACAGCATCTCGATCTCACCGGCCCGCCTATCAGCTTTTCGAGCTCGAAGTGGGGTGGGGCGGCGCCGCGCAAATTGGCATGAATTACTTTTTGAGCCCGGCCTGGTTTCTCGACATGAGTGACTCCTTTGCGATGTCGGCCTCGTTCGATGCCGACTATGCCGCGCGCTTCTCAATCCGAGCAACGTATGACGACGACCCGTGCAGCCGCCAGAAGCGCTGATTGCGGATGTTCACTTCCGGATTGCCCATGTCCAGATCCTCGCTGGCGCCGGAGAAGCGCCCATGCAGGTAGTTGTGGATGCCGCTCGCCGCGTCCGGCGCGCGCCGCGTCGGCTGGTTGGGAAACGGACGCCAAGCTGTTTCAACGAAGAGGCCGAAGCCGTCGCCGCCATCAAACGTCCCGGGCACGCCTTCGATCTCTTGGACCGCACGCGCCTTGTCGGGATTGAACGGCCCGCCAATTCCCGGCACCGCGTTTGGCGAAACCGGATCGTTTGCGTCGTTAGAACCGGGGCGGTGTGGTCCAGCCCGCAACATGGGCGGGGAACTGCGCCGTGAGCAGTCCAATCATCACCCGGTGCATCGCCAAGAAGATGAGACCGTTGGTCTACTCTCCTTCCTGAATTGGCGCACGCGTCGGCCCAAGTTTCTGAAACTCGGCGATTGCGTGGGGCGGTAGCCGGTCCGGAACGGCTGGGGCCAGCATCACCTGCGCTGGCATATTGAGCGCATCTCCGCCTTGGTCCACGCAATGATCTCATCGGGCATGGTAATGTCTGTCATAACGGACCTCGCGCTTGTCGTCTCCCAAATATACACGCAGTGCGTGCAATCGAGAAGTCCCGGAACCAGTGCTAGAGTGCGAAATCGATAATTCAGCGGCGGGGGGACACCATGCTGACAGCACTTATCATCGCACTCGTCATCGGGGCCATTGCCGGTTGGCTCGCCGGCCTCTTGGTGCAGGGGACGGGCTTCGGGCTGATGGGCGATATTGTCGTGGGAATTCTGGGGGCGCTGATCGCGGCCTGGCTGTTTCCCAAGCTGGGCATTGCGCTGACGCTCGGCGGCGGCCTGTTCGGCGCGATCATCCTCGGCCTTCATCGGGGCGGTGATCCTGCTCGTGATCGTCAAGGTGATCAAGCAGCTCACCGCCTAGGCGCCGCGCCTCTCATCCCGAGACACCTGCACGTCACTGCCGCAGGTAGATGCCGTCATCGCGGCAATATTGTTTGACGTCGGCCTCCTCCTGCTCGTCAGTGCTGACCCCGACGGGCAGGAACTGTGGAGGCCCGCCCGCGGGCTTGGCAAACATCCCGACGAACTTTTTTCCGTTCACATAGCCGCAGACCACGATCTCGCCGTCTGCATTCATTCCTGCCCGGTAGCTTTGGCCGAAGCTGGCAGAGCCCTGGTCTTTCAGACTTACGGCAATAGCCTTCTGGACCGATTTGATCTGCGCCGAAGACAACGCAACTGTGCGGAGCGGGCCCTGAAAGGACAGGCTCGAAGCGTCGCGCTCGGCGGCGTATTCGGCACGTTGCGCCGCGCAACCAGTCAGAGCAAGCACGGCAACGACCGCAAGCCGTGACCACATCACTGTCCCACCCCGTCACGAACATTGGCGGACTGTTGAGGCGGCCGCACAAGCGTGGGCCTCATCGCCGCCTATTAAGGCAGTTCAAACTCTACCTCCAAGCCGGCGGTTCCTGCTGTGCCCTTTCGGCCACGATTGCGCGGACCAATTGACGCTGGCAAAACACTTCCCGGGAAGGCCGTTCAAACGGGGGATGGCGCTATGCGTCGATCGAAGTTCGGTGTCTTTGTCGTTGCGGCGGCGGCACTCCTACCGCATCTCGGTCAGGCCGAAGCTGCCGATTGCCGAGTGATCTCGGCAACTCATGGCGGCCATTGGCAGGGCGAAGCCTTGAGCATGTCCCAGGCCCTTGCCACGCGCAGCGCAAACGACCTCAAGGCGCAGAAGAAATGGCGCTCTATGACGATGAAGGCCTACCAGGTCAAGCCCGAACCGTTCTTCAGGACGGTGCGGCCGGAGGTCCCGACTGGCGTCATCAGCGGCACGTTCGTCACGGCGCGCGCCTACACGACCTGCTGGACCGGCATCACCGTGCCTTATGTCTGCACCTCCGGCGCCAAGGTCTGCGGCAACTAGCCTTGCATGCAGACGATTGAGCGAGCGGAGGCGGCGGCAAGCTGGCCGCATCCGGGGTGCTTGGTGAGAATTGCGGTTTACCGGCCTATATCAAGGCCTTGGACGTGTTTCGGGCAGAGAGCCGTATGTCGCTCGGAAATTGTGAGGCATTCGGCAAGCTTGCGACCGGCGTTCGGGCTTAGCCGTTGCCACCCTGCGCTGCCCTTTGACAGCGACGCTACGATATCAGCCGTCCCACTGAGGTTGCGCCGAGCGCCATTTTGCCGCGCCTGCATTGGCCACACGGGCAAACTTTCTTCACCTTTGTTGACTCAAATCGCAGTCTCAGCGGGGGCGCTTGTGAGACGGCCAAAGGGTTGCGGAGGGAGGCCTCCTCAACACGCGACGGCGTTTCTCGCGCTCAGTGTCGAAATGGTGAGGGGTCATGCTTCGAACTGCGGCGAAATTGTTGATCTGGATAGCCGCGTTAGCCCTATTCGGCGACCTCGCGCTCTATGCTCACGGCTTCGCCACGTCGTCGCTTCTGGCGATGGCGGCGGCCTCTGCCGTAGCCGTGCTGGGATAACTTCTGCAGCGTCTCGCGTGATGGCTCTCCTCATGCTGAGGAGCGGCCCCATGGCCGCGTCTCGAAGCATGAGGCCTCACCCTTCGAGACGCTTCGCTTCGCTCGCTCCTCAGGGTGAGGGTTTTCACCCGGCTCGACCGGGCGATCCAGACACCGAAAAGTCGGTTTGTCGAGAGACGCTACATTTATCGGCCGGTGCTGTTCTTTGTGGTGGCATATTTCGCCACCTGGATTCCGTGGTCGGCCGCTGCCCTTGGCATCGCAAAGAGGGCTCGAGGCTTACGCCGCTCTCTTCAACCTCGACCTGCTCGGCCCGCCGGGCGCGACGCTCTTTCTGATCCTCACCTCCGGCAGCGAGGCGCTGAAGCGCGACTTTCATGACCGGATCGTCAACTTGCGGCGGATCAGGCCGGTCTACGCGATCCTCGCCGTGGTCTTGCCGCTCGCAGTGATCTCTCTGTCGCTATGGCTCGGCCAATCGGCGGATCAATTCCGGCTGGCCGCGGGCCCCAATCTCTCGGTCATGATCATCCTCGCGCTTGCGATCGCGCCCATCATGGAGGAGACGGGCTGGCACGGCTATGGCGTGGACAGCCTCAGAGCCAAGACCGGGATGCTGAAGGCGACGCTTCTGTTCGCCGCGCTATGGTCGGCGTGGCACGCGCCGCTCGTCCTGATCGGCGGCACCTATCAGAACAAGCTGGCGAGGATGGACAATCCGCTCTACCTCGCCAATTTCTTCGTGAGCGTGATCCCCGCGGCGATCATCGCCAATTGGTTCTATTACAAGAACAGCCGCTCGATCGTGTCGGCCTTCCTGGTGCAGGCGATGCTGAATGCACCTTCGGTGCTGCTGAACGCGGGGCAGATCGCGAAATGCATCGCCACGCTGCTCTACGCCGCGACTACCGTGGTCCTCGTCGCGAGCGACCGGGCGCTATTTACGGCTTGCCCCGTGATTTCGTTAGTGGCGAGGGCACAGCCGACGCTGAATAGAAGAGTCCTTTCTCGTCATGGCCGGGCTTGTCCCGGCCATCCACGAATTGCACACTCCCTCCATGCGCGGTGGCTGGGTCTACGTTCTCACGAACAGACCAAATGGGATTGTCCACACCGGCGTAACACGTGATATCGCGCGTCGTGCTTGGGAGCACCGCGAAGGCGCGGCGGGGCTTCACACGGCGATCTAGCGTGAAGCGTCTCGTTTGGTGTGAGCATCACGATACGATTGTTGGGGCCGCTCAGCGCGAGCAGACTATGAAGCACTGGCCACGCGCGTGGAACGTCCGGTTGATCCTCGAGATGAACCCTGATTGGGACGATCTCTACGAAACACTGAATCAATAAGACGTGGATGGCCGGGACAAGCCCGGCCATGACGGGATCAAAACATCGGCGAACCGCTGAAGGCTGACAACGCCCGCCGGCATCCCTGCCTTCGGGACCTAGGCCCTTACAGCCGTCGCAAATGAGCCTTGAGGACTAGGATTCAGCCCTGGAGCCCGAGGGCCGGCGCCTCAAGATGCCATATCTGGCAACATTGAGGACCGAAGTCCGGCCGGTTCTTTGGGACAGGCCCCAGTCCGGCGCGAGAGCGTTCGGCGTGAACGCCGGATCCACCGGGACGCCGGGAAGATCCTCACTCCCTCGTGGCTTAGGTCCGGCAATCGGGGGGAGAGAGTAAAGCCCATCATCAGGATGGACGCGCAAAGTACTTGCGACCACTTCATGGCCGTTTCCCCCAGAAGTCTTTTAAAAAAAATTCGCGGGAGTTAAGCGGCCTTCTCTCTCATTTCAAGGGGTCGAAGCAAAATCCCTACATCTTGTCGTAGGTCAAACAGCAACAGTCCTTCAATCCGCCGTTGCGCAGTTTGCAGGCGAGCTTTTCGTCTTCGCCCGGGCAAGGTTGCGGATTGATGTTGGCAGCGAGCCCGTTGCTGCACCGCGCGGTGTAGTGGACGCAGTTGCCACCCAACAGCTCTGAATCTTTCGGGCAATGGCAAGCGGGCGGCGCGCCGACCATGCCGTGTTGGCAGGGTGTGGCGGCCGCCGCGGGCGCCCCCGCAGGTGTTTCCGCAAGCGCGCAATAGCCGGACTGGGTCGGGACGGCGAGAACCCGGTAGCCGGGAGGGCATGAATGCTCGCCTGGTTTCACCGCCTCCTCCTCGGGTGCATCATCCTTAGGGTTCACGTCGATGAGGCCGGGGGTGGCATTTTTCCCATGCTCCACGCCGCCGCCGGGAACATATGTGCATCCGGACAGTCCGCAGACAAACTTCGCTTCGCGCACAGAGCGCGCTTCGGGCGCGGGCGACGGCCGCGCGAGCTCGGCGGCGTCCGCCGCTCCCCCGCCGTTGAGAGAAGAAGGCAACAGCCAAAGCGAACAGGCCAGGACCAAGGCGCAAAGCCGGCGCATGGAAACTCCATCCATCACTTCACGCGCATAATGACGTTGGACATGGGCAGCAGCGCCCGCTGAGCGTGTCTTGTTAATTGTACGCCATCCACCGCATGATCTTCCAGCCGCCGTCGGCTTGGTGGCGGAAGAGATCCATGCCCGTCTCGATGGATTTGACCTCACCTTCCGCGCCGCCCGCGATCGTGAGCGTCCATACGAGCCGCACCACCGCCACGTCGCCGAAGGGGAGAATTTCCTTGATGTCGGATGAATAATTGTAGGTACGCGCTGGGTCGGTGAGCGAACGTTTCAGCCGCTCGCAAACCGTCTCGTAATTCTGCTCGGGCTCGGTCCGAATGTCGGCGGCCACGTCCGGCTCGAAGATGCCGCACACTTTGCCCGTGTTGCGCGCATTGAAATCGGCCGTCCACTGCACGAGCGTGGCTCTGATCTCCGCTTGAGCCGCATCATCATCGGCGACAGCAGGGGCCGCGCCAATGAGCAGCAGCGCCGGCAAGACGGCCATGCGAAGTCCGCCGCTCATGAGGCCGCTTCGCCCGCAATGCTGCGCTTGCCGCCGGCTTCTTTGTACGTGTTGCTCGCGATCATCCGACGCCAATAGCGCCTCGCGTCCTCATGGTCGAGGGGGGCGGAGTCTCATGGCGGCGCGATGGCTCGGAAAACGGCTCCGCGTCAGAGCGCGTCCTTCGCGGCCTTCACCGGGCGAACCTTGAGCATTTTCCGGGCCGGCTTCGCCTTGAAGACGGCCGGCTCCTTGGTGAACGGGTTGATGCCCGTCCGCTCCTTGGTGGCCGGCTTCTTGACGACGATGAACTTGGCGAAGCCGGGCAGCAGGAACTCGCCGGTCTTCTTCATCTCCTTGTAGCCGACGGCGCTTAGCTGCTCGATGACGGCCTTCACGTCTTTCTTCGCCAGCGAGAGGTCGTCGGCGATTTTCTGGATCAGTTCAGATTTCGACATCATAAGATCAGTACCTTCCGATAAGAGAAGCCTCGGCCAACTGGAGGCCTTGGCTGCATCGCATAAGCCATGACGCATGGCCAATTCGGCCGGAAATGTCTGCAATTAAGCCGATGATGCTGTTGGTATCCCCAAAGCCCAAGCCGGAGCCGGGCAGGGGATCAGGCGGTGGCTTTGCGTCTTGGGCCCCTGTTTGCGGCGCGACCTAGCGCTCGCGAAATCAGGGCTTGCGCATCATCTTCTTGGCAATCCCCTCGGCGACGGTCCGCTCGGCCACCGGAATGAAGGGCTTGTTGCTCCAACCCGGCCGGGAAGGGGTAGGGCTATGCTCACCGGGCTCGCACTTCGTCACGGGATGCGCGGCGATCTCCCTTGCCAGGCGCGCGGCTTCCTCTTCCCTGGTCTCGCCGACCAACACCCGTTTTCCCTTCGGCGCATGATATCGTGTCTTATTGAAGCTCATCGAGTTCTCTCCGAAATGCCTAGAATCAAACATTTGGCACGCTGATTAGCAGAAGCGGCCGCTCGCGCCCACGGTGATCGTGAGCGCTTATCATGAGATCCAGCCCTTGCAATTGGCTCTTTCCGCCATATCTCTTAAACGGGTTCCAAACCCGTGAGGGCAAAAATGGCGAAATGGCTCGTGATTTTGTTGCTCCCTATTGGCCTCGCAGGGTGCGTGGTGGATCAGAACTCACCGCTCCCCATGGCGCTTGGTTCGACCGATGCGGGTTCGACCGATAACGGGTGGGCGACCTGCCTGACTTACGGCGATGCGCCTACCTTCGGCAATTGCAAGGGGGCGGCCTCCTCCCCTCAAGGCATGCAATAGAGCCTAGGCCAGAGCCCTCCAAGCCCATTTTCTGCCAGATCCGAGCTATTTGAGCAGAGCCTCCCGCTCCTTGCGGAGTGCATCTAATTTCGCCTGCTGCTCGGCAATGCGATCGGCATTGCGCTCTTCGTCCGCCGCGCCGGAATAAGCAGCGGCCTGCTCGATCAACTCGCGGAGATTGTCCTCGACGATCTGAATGCGTTTCTCGACGTCCGCGAGCGCGACGTTATCGGCCATGAATGTCTCCTCAATCAGTGAATGACGACCGGCGAAGCCAAGCCAAACATGACGAGCTGGAACTTCTCGTCGTCGGTCATCTGCGTTCGGCGCGTGGTCATCAAGGTGTGTCCGTCCGAGTCCTGATAGATGCCGACGAGAAAGCCGCTTGTGGTCTGGATCGTGTATCGGCAATCGCCCTGATCGACAAACTTGAATCGCTCCCACGAGCGGACCTGGGTCGCGTTGGTGTGGAAGATGGTCGAGACGCCGGAGATGCAGGCGCCGGGGAATCCGCAATTGGGCGGCAGATATTTCTGCACTTCGCCGCCGCCGTTGAGGGCGGTGACGAAGTTGACGCCGTTCGCGGTCTGGAGCGCATAGGACCCGTCGGGCTGGCGGATGAATGTGAACCGGCTCCAGCTCTTGTCGTCGCTCTCGCCAGGGTAATAGCCGAGCGAAATGGTGTCACCCTGATCCAACCCACCGCCCTTGACCGCGGTGAGGGGCTGCTCGTCGTCCGGGATGATGGTGTACTGGAAGTTGGTGCCGAGATCGCCGCATTTGACGATGCGGAGGAATTCCCACTTGCCGATCTGGGTGGCGTCGCTGTGGATGGCGTCCTCGTATTTGCCGCCTTCGCCCACGGCGGTGAGCAGATGACCGTTGATGGTGGCGACGGCGAAATAGGTGGGCGCGTCGCCGCCGGCGCTGAGATCGAAGACCCGGAATTGCTCCCAGGCTCTCACTTGCGTCGCGTCGGTGTGGAGCACATCGGAGGTACGGCCGCCGCCGTCGATGGCGGTGAGGTAGTGCCCGTTCGAGGTTTGAAAGCTCTTGTCGTTGGGCTGCGGCGGATCCATGACCGCGATCCTGAACTTCTCCCACGCTCCGGCCGTGGTCGAGGCGGTGACGACGGTTGGACTGGCGGTGAGGCCGCCGCCGCTGAGGGCCGTGACGTAGAAGCCTTTGAGCGTGCGCATGGCGAACTCGCCGGGCAGCGTGTTCCAGGTCTGCTGCGCGCTAGTCGGCGCAGCATTGGTGAGCAACAGCGCCGCAAGCGCGACGCTCAGGATAAAGCCGCATTTCATGGCTCGCCTCCTCTTGTTACGGACCTCACTATGCCATCACTCAGCCTCAAGCGTCTCGTGGGGCATCTCTCCTCATGCTGAGGAGCGGCCGGCAGGCCGCGCGTCGGTGGTCTTGGGGCGAGGGGTGCGGCGCCCGAAGGATAAATCGAGAGCGCGGAAACGCCCTACCTGGCGGCGTACGCGGAAGGATGCGAGCCGGCGGCCGACGTCGATGATTGGTGGCCTATCCACAACGCAATTGAAGGTGGCGATGATTTTGTCCGATCCGTACCACTCTCTCATATTGCGGGAGCACTGGAAGTGGCCAAGACTTACATTGTCATAATCGCGGATCAAGAAAACTCGCCGCAAGGACGCCGGCGACAACGCCGGTCTGCAAGAGCGCACGGTGGTCGAACTTAGGCGTCATAATTGCGTCCATCACTCTGCGGCTTGGGCGGCGCGCTTGCCACTCGTGGCGTTGCCGCTCGCGGCCTTGCGGCGGCGGTCCATGACCTGCTTGAGATATTGGCCGGTGTAGCTTTGCGGTGTTCGCGCAATCTCCTCCGGCGTGCCGACCGCCACCACATGGCCGCCGGCGTCGCCGCCTTCGGGTCCGAGATCGATGATCCAGTCGGCGGTCTTGATCACCTCCAGATTGTGCTCGATGACCACGACGGTGTTGCCCTGGTCGACCAGCTCATGCAGCACCTCGAGCAGCTTCGCGACATCATGGAAGTGAAGGCCCGTGGTCGGCTCGTCGAGAATATAGAGCGTGCGTCCGGTGGCGCGCTTCGACAGCTCCTTGGAGAGCTTGATGCGCTGCGCCTCGCCGCCTGACAGCGTGGTCGCCTGCTGGCCGACATGGATATAGCCGAGGCCGACGCGCTTCAGCGTCTCGAGCTTATCGCGCACGGACGGCACCGCCTTGAACAATTCGGCCGCCTCCTCGACCGTCATGTCGAGCACGTCGGCGATCGAGTTGCCCTTGAATTTGATCTCCAGCGTCTCGCGGTCGTAGCGCTTGCCCTTGCACACGTCGCAGGTGACGTAGACGTCGGGCAGGAAGTGCATCTCGATCTTGATGACGCCGTCGCCCTGGCAGGCCTCGCAGCGCCCGCCTTTGACGTTGAAGGAGAAGCGCCCAGGCTTGTAGCCGCGGGTCTTGGCCTCCGGCAGCTCGGCGAACCATTCGCGGATGGGGGTGAAGGCGCCGGTATAGGTCGCAGGGTTCGAGCGCGGCGTGCGCCCGATCGGCGACTGATCGATGTCGATGACCTTGTCGAGATGCTCCAGTCCCTCTATTGCCGCGTGCTCGCCCGGATGCTCGCGCGCATTGTTGAGCTTCCGCGCCACCGCGCGATAGATCGTCTCGATCAGGAAGGTGGACTTGCCGCCGCCAGACACGCCGGTGATGGCGGTGAACAGGCCGAGCGGAATGTCGGCGGTGATGTTCTTGAGGTTGTTGGCGCGCGCGCCGATGACCGAGAGCCTTCGACCCTTGGTTGGCTTGCGCCGCTCCTTGGGCAGCGGGATCTGCCTGAAGCCGGTGAGATATTGCCCGGTGAGGCTGTCGGGACTGGCCATCACCTCCTCGGGCGTGCCTTGCGCCACCACCTCGCCGCCATGCACGCCGGCGCCGGGGCCCATGTCCACGACGTGGTCGGCGGTGAGGATCGCCTCCTCGTCATGCTCGACGACGATGACGCTGTTGCCGAGATTGCGGAGCCGGTTGAGCGTCTCGAGCAGCCGCGCATTATCGCGCTGGTGGAGCCCGATGGAAGGCTCGTCGAGGACGTAGAGCACGCCGGTGAGGCCTGAGCCGATCTGCGAGGCGAGGCGGATGCGCTGGCTCTCGCCGCCCGACAGGCTGCCGCTGCCTCGCGCCAGCGTGAGATAATCGAGGCCGACATCGTTCAAGAAGGTGAGCCGCTCGCGGATCTCCTTCAAGATGCGCTCGGCGATCTCGTTCTGCTTATGGGTCAGCTTCCCGGGCAGCGCCTCGAACCACGCGCCGGCCTGGCGGATCGACATGTCGGCGACCTGGGCGATATGCAAGCCGTCGATCTTCACCGCGAGCGCCTGGGGCTTGAGCCGATAGCCGCCGCACGCCTCGCAAGGCTGGTTCGATTGGAAGCGCGACAGCTCCTCGCGCACCCAGGCGGATTCGGTCTCGCGCCAGCGCCGCTCGATATTGGTGATCACGCCCTCGAATGGCTTGCTCGTCGAGTAATGGCGCACGCCGTCGTCGTAGGTGAAAGTGATCTCGTCCTCGCCCGAGCCGTACAGCACGATTTCGCGGAAATCCTCAGGCAGCGACTTCCACGGCTTGGTCATCGGCTGGCGGTAGGCGCGCGCCAGGCTCTCGAGCGTCTGCTGGTAATAGGGCGAGGTCGCCGAGGTGCGCGCCCAGGGGGCGATGGCGCCGCGGGCGAGGCTCAGGTTTTCGTCGGGCACCACGAGGTCCGGCTCGAAGAACAGCTCGGTGCCGAGGCCGTCGCAGGCCGGACAGGCGCCATAAGGATTGTTGAAGGAGAACAGCCTTGGCTCGATCTCCTCGATGGTGAAGCCCGAGACCGGGCAGGCGAATTTCGCCGAGAAGATGATGCGCTCTTGGTCAGGCCGGTCGGCAAACTCGGCAATGGCCACGCCGTCGGCGAGCTGCAACGCCGTCTCGAAGGAATCGGCGAGCCGCGCGCTCATATCCGGGCGCACGACGATGCGGTCGACCACCACGTCGATGTCGTGCTTGACGTTCTTGTCGAGGGAGGGCGCCTCGGCGATCTCGTAGAACCGCCCGTCGACCTTGACCCGCGCGAAGCCCTTCTTCTGCAGCTCGGCGAAGTCCTTCTTGAACTCGCCCTTGCGGCCGCGGGCGATGGGCGCCAGCAGATAAAGCCGCGTGCCCTCGGGAAGCGCGAGCACGCGGTCGACCATCTGGCTCACGGTCTGGCTCTCGATCGGCAGCCCGGTCGCCGGCGAATAGGGCACGCCGACGCGCGCAAACAGGAGCCGCATATAGTCGTAGATCTCGGTGACGGTGCCGACCGTCGAGCGCGGATTGCGCGAGGTGGTCTTCTGCTCGATGGCGATGGCCGGCGACAGCCCGTCGATATGATCGACGTCCGGCTTCTGCATCATGTCGAGGAACTGCCGGGCGTAGGCCGCGAGCGATTCGACGTAGCGGCGCTGGCCTTCGGCATAGATGGTGTCGAAGGCGAGCGAGGACTTGCCGGAGCCCGAGAGCCCGGTGATGACGACGAGCTGCTCGCGCGGCAGATCGAGCGAGATGTTCTTGAGATTGTGCTCGCGCGCGCCGCGGATGGAGATGAATTTGGAGGTCATTGCCCTAGCAATGTCGGGGTGGAGGGGCCTCCTGGCAAGGCTTAGTCCTCCGAAGCTGGGCCGGCAAGGGGAGGGGGCGTTGTTGGTCGGCTTACCCGGTCCCACCTGTTTCATACCTCCCCCTCGTGGGCAGGTCCGGCGACGCAAAGCGTCGCCGGGGTGGGGGCCGTTGCTGTCAATGGAATCACCCCACGCGACGCGCCAAAACGACCTGGCGTCGCCAGGCCGGGCGCGTCACCCTCCCCACGTTGGGCGAGGGATGACGCCACACCGGTTTCGCCGCCCTAAATCAGCGCGAGCTTCTTGAGGCGGGAGCGGATGGCGCCGGGCTTGCGGCCGAGATGGGAGGCAATCGCGTCGACCGTCTCGCCCGCCTGATGGCGGCGCTTCAAGTCGAAGTCCTCCTCACGGCTCCAGGGCGCATAGGCCTTGGCGTGGGTCGCCCGCATGGCATCGAGCACAGCCCCTCGCGGCGTCCAGGGCATGCGCGGCCGGGCAGGGGCTGTCCCCCTTGCAGGGGTCGATGTGCTGGTTTTGGCGGCCTGGGTACGGCAGGCAGCGAGGAAGGCCTCTTGCTGGGGCGCGAGGTCGATGGCGCTTGCCTTGGGGCGCGCCGCCTCCGATGCCGCCCGGAACTCCGCGTCCTTCTCGACCGCGGCCGGGTGCACACGGAGCGCCCGCTCGTTCAGGCCTAACAAATGGAGGCCGGACAGGTCGCGCAACCGCGACAGCGCGACATACCCCTGGCCATATTCGAACGCCTTGGACAGGTCGATCACGGCGGCGTCGAGCGACATGCCCTGGCTCTTATGCACGGTCATCGCCCAAGCGAGTTTGAGCGGCAACTGGGTGATGCTGGCGCGCTCCTTGCCATTTTCCTCGATCTTCCATTTGGCGGGCTCGGCCACAATGCGGCGGCCAGCCCGCGTCCGCACCACCGGATGACCCTCTGCCTCGTCGAACTCCGCCACGACACCGAGCGTGCCGTTGACGAAGCGCCCGGCCGGATCGTTCTTGGTGAACATGACCACGGCATCTTGCTTGAGCTCGAGGCTCTCCGGCGACAGGCAGCCGCGTTGCAATGCCCGCACGAAGGGCTCGGGTCCCTTCGACATCATGCTGAACACGTGCGGCTTGCCGCCGAGCTTGGCCAGTTGCTGGAGGTTGATCTCGTCCACCGTGGCGTTGTGTGTGAACAGCCGCGTGCAGCCGGCGGGCAGCCGATCCCGGTCGATCAGCCGCTCGGTCAGGCTCTGGCGTTTGTCCCCGGTGCAGGCGTTGGAGCGGATGGCGGCGAGCACATCGGCAAACGCCTGATCGCTCTGCCGGTGCTGCTCGGACAGATAGCAGACCGTGGGCGCAAGATCCCTCCAGGCAGGCGAGGCATGGGCGAACTCCGCGCCATAGGCGTCCGTTCCGTCGGCGAGCGGCAGCATGCCGTCATCGTTTTGCCGGCGGACGATCGGCGGCAGCTGGAAGAAATCGCCGACGAGCACGATCTGCAGGCCGCCGAAGGGGGCCTGGTTGCCCCTGATATGGCGGCAGACAGCGTCGACCAAAGTGAGACTGCGCGCGGGCAGCATCGAGATCTCGTCGATGACCAGCACGCTCGTCCGCTCGATGCGGTCGGCGAGCCGCCGATTGGTGGCCAAACCGTCGAGGTCACGGCGGGTCATCATCCCGCGCACGCCGATACCGCTCCAGGCATGGATGGTGACGCCGTGGCCATGCGTCGCCGCGATGCCCGTCGACGCGGTGAAGGCGACCTCGAAGCCCTTCCGCCGCAGATGGTCGATGTAGCGATTGACGGTATGCGTCTTACCGCTGCCGGGCGGGCCGGTCAGGAAGATGCTGGTGCCGGCCTTGAGCAGCGCCAGCGCTTCGTCTTGGGTCATGGTGGCATTCAGGCGTTACCGGCTCGGCGGGTCAAGCCCGATGACGAAGGAGGCGGGCGAAAGCAAACGAAGGGTGACGGGAAAGCCAATGCCGGTGCATAGATGCGCCGATGAAGCTCACCCGCAGCGAAACCGCCATCGCCTGCATCAGCATTATCGTGACGGCCGCGATCATTCTGCTGCTGATGGGCCGCGCGCCCATCTGCAAATGCGGCTTTGTCAAGCTTTGGCATGGCGCTGTGATGAGCTCGGGAACTCCCAGCATCTCTCCGACTGGTATTCGCCCTCCCACGTCACCCACAGGCTTCATCTTTATTGCGCGCTGTGGCTGCTGTCCCGCTGGATACCGATGTCTATCGGCGTGCGGCTAATCCTCGCGGTCGCCATCGAGTTCCTGCTGGGACCTGATCGAGAACACCGACTTCCTGATCGACCGCTATCGCGGCACGACGGTCGCGCTCGACTATTACGGCGACAGCGTCATCAACTCGGTGAGCGACATTCTCTTCATGGTGTTCGGCTTCTTCCTCGCGAGCTGGCTGCCCGTCTGGCTCACGGTCGCCATCGCCGTCGGCCTCGAGCTGTTCCTCGGCACCATGATCCGCGACTCACGCTTAACGTGCTGATGCTGCTCTGGCCGGTGGACGCCATTCTGCAGTGGCAGAACGGTAGTTAGGGGCGTCTCCTCATGCTGAGGAGCGCTTCGAAGAGGCGGGTCTCGAAGGATGAGGAGACCCGTCGAGGCTCAGAGCGGAATGCGGAAGTCGAAGACCATCTTCAAGATAAGCCAGATGAAGGCCATCACGGTCGGATAGAAGGTGATGCCGAAGCCGAAGGCGCGCAGATAGGGGTTCTTGTGATAGCCGATCCAGAACAGGAGGCGCCCCATCACGAACAGCGCGGTCAGCAGCGGCAAGGAGCGGGCTTCCTCGAGCGGGCAGTACATGGCGAGGCCCGCATTGGCGATGAAATAAGCGATGAACTGCTCGAAGGTGTTGAGGATGAAGCGGGTATTGATGTCGAGCGCCGAGTTCGGCTTGGCTACGCGCCCGACCCACATGCTGGGATCGAGGCGCTGCGCAGCGACGATGCAAATTCCGATCACGCCGGGCAGCAGCGCGAACACCGCGTCCTTGATGACGAGGGCAAGGCGATCGGCGATGCCCCAAGCCTCGGGCTGCCAGTGCCAGACGAGTTTCGCGCCCAGGAAGAAGGCGAGCGAGAAGAGCCAATTCGCCACCAGCACCATAATGAATGGCCGTTGCCGCGCGGTGAAACCAAACGTTTTGGCGTGCGGGTGGCGCCGCGCGCTTACGCGGCGTTTCGGGCTATGGCGCTGTTCGACGGAGCGCTGCATCCAGTCTTGGTCTCCAAAAGGGGGGCGAGCCGGGTCCGCGGCAGCGCCATGTTGATGACGAGCGCCAGCCTATACCTATCGGGTTAAGCCCCTGTTCCCGCAAAGCCATAGTGCGGGCATGCGGAAATCTCAAGGCACTTGGCCGTTATGGACAAGCTGGAACAAAATATGTACAAAATTCTTAACGGTCCTGTTGTGGACGGCGCGATCGCCGACTGGCGAGCGGGCCCAGGCAGGCGTAAGAGTGGCCAACAGGCTTAATGAGTGCCGGGAAGCAGGGGAGATCGCCACATGGCCGGATCGGTGAACAAGGTCATCTTGATCGGGAATCTCGGGGCCGATCCTGAAATTCGCCACACCCAAGACGGCCGTCCGATTGTCAATCTGCGCGTAGCGACGAGCGAGAGCTGGCGCGACAAGGCCAGCGGCGAGCGGAAGGAGAAGACCGAGTGGCATCGCGTCGTCATCTTCAACGAGGGCCTGTGCCGGATTGCCGAGCAATATCTCAAGAAGGGCTCGAAGATTTACTTGGAAGGCCAGCTGCAGACCCGCAAATGGCAGGACCAGTCGGGCCAGGAGCGCTATTCGACCGAAGTGGTGCTCCAGGGCTTCAACTCCCAGCTGACGATGCTTGACGGCAAGTCGGGCGGTGGCGGCGAGGGGCGAGAGAGCGCAGGCGCATCAAGCGGCGATTTCGGCCGGTCGGGACCGCTGGCTGGCGGCCGATCCTTCGACAAGGAGCTCGACGACGAGATTCCGTTTTAGCGGCTAGTCGCGCTCGCGCCCGACAGTCTAGCGGGTGGTGGTCTTGTCCTCACGGTCGCTCTTGTTCGCCCCTTCCACAACCTCCTGCTCGTCGAGCGACTGATAGTCCGGCGCCGACGCCAAAGCGGACTTGTCGATGTTTACCGTGACCTTGATGTCGTTGTCGCCGTCGCGGGCGAACCGCAGATCCTCGAAGCGTATCGCCACGTCCTTCTCGCCGATGCCGAGGAAGCCGCCTACGCCGATCACCGCGGCAATGGTTTTGCCGTTGGCATCGGTGATGAGATCGTTGACGTCGCCGATCGTCTCGTTGGCGGTGTTGACCACCGACCTGCCGATAAGCTCGGTCGCCAGCCACTCACCGGGCTCCTGCCGCGCGAGAATATGGGCGGCCACGCCGCCAGAAGGGCTCGCGGCGTCCGACGACTGACCAGGTAAGACTGACGGCTCAGTCGCGGGCTCGGACGGCTGCAACCGATCCTGCATCGCAGGATCCTTCGGCGTCTGGTTTGTTGGCGCCGGAGTCTCCGCGAGGGCCGGCACGAGGCCCAACATCAGGGCGATCGCGGTCGATGCCAATAGCCGCTTCATGACGCTCTCCCTTGTCGTTTCCATGCCGTTTTTTTGCCCCGAGCCGGCGCGGTCCGAGCTAGGCCCCAATGTTAGCAAAAGAATGTGGCGGCAACTTATTCGTCCCAGGTTCCTTACGCATGTCATTATTCCGACGGCTGACGAAATGCGCTGCCGTCAGGGCCGTGACCCGTCGCCACGCGATTTCATAAGACATTGTTATAGAACGCAAAAAACGAACTCCAAGAGAAGCTGTGGACGCGCCCTGATGGGTTGCGCCGCAGCCGCCAAATCAGCTATAGAGAAGCGACTTCGCCAGACGATTCCCTGAAGGGGCACCGCGCGCCAGCGGCGACGTTTGGACCTTCCGCCAACGACACTTCAACGGATCAATCGCGGCCTTGGCTGACAACGATCAGAACGCCGGATCGGGCGCGCCCGCAAGCCCGTCGGACATCCGGCCGATCGCCCTCATCGACGAGATGAAGCGGTCCTATCTCGATTACGCCATGAGCGTGATCGTGTCCCGCGCGCTGCCCGACGTGCGCGACGGGCTGAAGCCCGTGCATCGCCGCATTCTCTACGCCATGCAGCAGATGGGGCTCGACTGGAACAAGGGCTTCCGCAAATCGGCCGGTGTGGTCGGCGAGGTGATGGGCAACTACCACCCGCATGGCGACCAGGCGATCTACGACGCGCTGGTGCGCATGGCGCAAGACTTCTCCATGCGGCTGCCGCTGATCCACGGGCAAGGCAATTTCGGCTCGGTCGACGGCGATCCGCCAGCGGCGATGCGCTACACCGAATGCCGCTTGGCCAAGGTGACGCAGCATTTGCTCGAGGATATCGACAAGGACACCGTCGAGTTCCAGGACAATTACGACAGCCGCGTGCAGGAGCCGACGGTCCTGCCGGCGCGCTTTCCGAACCTGCTCGTCAATGGCGCCGGCGGCATCGCCGTGGGCATGGCCACCAACATCCCGCCGCATAATCTCGGCGAGGTGATCGACGCCTGCATCGCCTACCTCGACAATCCGGCCATCGCCGTGGGCGAGCTCGCCGAGATCATTCCCGGCCCCGACTTTCCCACGGGCGGGCTCATTCTCGGCCGCGCCGGCATTCGCTCGGCCTATTACAAAGGCCGCGGCTCGGTTCTCATGCGCGGCCGGGTGACCACGGAGACCATTCGCAAGGAGCGCGAGGCGCTGGTCATCACCGAGATCCCCTATCAGGTGAACAAGGCCTCCATGGTGGAGAAGATCGCCGAGCTGGTGCGCGAGAAGAAGATCGAAGGCATCGGCGATATTCGCGACGAGTTTGATCGCGACGGCATGCGCGTGGTCATCGAGCTGAAACGCGACGCCATGGCCGATGTGGTGCTGAACCAGCTCTATCGCTTCTCGCCGCTGCAATCGACCTTCGGCTGCAACATGGTGGCGCTGACCGGCGGCCGGCCCGAGCTGCTCAATCTCAAGGATTTGATCCGCACCTTTACCGATTTCCGCGAGGAGGTCGTCGGCCGCCGCACCAAGTTCCTCCTGCGCAAAGCGCGCGACCGCGCCCATGTGCTGGTGGGCTTGGCCATCGCCGTCGCCAATATCGACGAGGTCATCGCTGTCATCCGCCGCGCACCAGATCCCGCCGCCGCGCGCGAGCAATTGATGGCGCGGAACTGGCCCGCCCAGGACATCGTTCCGCTCGTCGAGCTGATCGCCGATCCGCGGCACAAGGTTTCGGCCAAAGGCACTTATCGTCTGTCGGAGGAGCAGGCCCGCGCCATTCTCGAGCTCCGGCTGCAACGCCTGACCGGGCTCGGGCGCGAGGAGATCGCCGACGAGCTGAAGCAGCTCGGCGTGGAGATCGCTGACTATCTCGCCATCTTGCGCTCGCGGGCGCGCATCATCGCCATCGTCAAGGACGAGCTGATCGGCATTAAGAACGAGTTCGGCAGCCCGCGGCGCACCGAGATCCTCGAAACCGAGGGCGAGGTCGAGGATGAGGACCTCATCCAGCGCGAGGACATGGTCGTCACCGTTTCTCACAAGGGCTACATCAAGCGCGTGCCGCTCTCCAATTACCGCGCGCAGCGGCGAGGGGGCAAAGGCCGCGCCGGCATGGCGACGAGGGAGGAGGATTTCGTCACCCGCGTGTTCATCGCCAACACCCATACGCCGGTGCTGTTCTTTTCCTCGCGCGGCATGGCCTACAAGATGAAGGTCTGGCGCCTGCCGGTGGCGGCGCCGCAAGCGCGCGGCAAGGCGCTGATCAATCTTCTGCCGCTCGACAAGGACGAGAACATCACCACAATTCTGCCTCTGCCCGAGGATGAGGGCAGCTGGGACAAGCTCGACGTGATGTTCGCCACCAATAACGGCACCGTCCGGCGCAACAAGCTGTCCGACTTCATCGAGGTCAGGCAGAACGGCAAGATCGCCATGAAGCTTGAGGAGCAGGACCGTATCGTCGGCGTCGAAGTCTGCGGCGAGCGCCACGACGTGTTGCTCACCACCGCCGAGGGTCAGGCGATCCGCTTCCCCGTGACCGACGTGCGCGTGTTCAAGGGCCGGGAATCGGCGGGCGTGCGCGGCATCAAACTGGAGGGCGACGATCAGCTCATCTCCATGGCGATCCTCTCCCATATCGAGGCCTCGCCGGCGGAGCGCATGGCCTATGTGCGCCAGGCCAACATGGTCCGCCGCGGCGGGGCCACGGCCGATCAGGAGCAGGATATGGAGAGCGAAGCCAACGGCCAGGAGACCGTGGTGCTGAGCCCGGAGCGCTACGCCGAGCTCAGCGCGCATGAGGAGTTCGTGCTGACCGTGTCGGAGAACGGCTACGGCAAGCGAAGCTCCGCCTACGAGTACCGCATCTCCGGCCGCGGCGGCAAAGGCATCATCGCCATGGTCGTCAACAAGCGGAACGGCAAGCTGGTCGCCTCCTTCCCCGTGGACGAGAGCGACCAGATCATGCTGGTCACCGACCGCGGCCAGCTCATCCGCGTGCCGGTCGAAGGTATCAGCATCGTCGGCCGCTCGACACAAGGGGTGATCATCTTTGACACCGCCGAGGATGAGCGCGTGGTCGCGGTTGAGCACATCCCCGATGTCGAGAATGATGGCGACGAGGAGGGCGCGGAGTAACGAGGCGCCGCTTGCGGTGCCCCGCTGAAATAAGCCTAAAGGGCTCGGCCTTGGCCGGGCCCTTTTTGTTAAGGCCGGCCCCCGACCCTTGCCGGGGCTATGCAGGCGCGGCTAGAAGGTGGCGATGACGCGCATCGGTCTCTATCCCGGCAGCTTCGATCCCGTGACCTTCGGTCACGTCGATATCGTCAGGCGCGCCGTCAAGCTTGTCGACCGGCTGGTCATCGCCGTCGGCGCGCATCACGACAAGCAGGCGCTTTTCTCGGCGGATGAACGCGTGGCCATGGTGGTGGACGCACTCCGTCCCGTCGCCGACGAGACCGGCGTCGAGATCGACGTCACGACTTATGACGGCCTGACCGTCGACACCGCGCGCGCGCTCGGCGCTTCCGTCATCATTCGCGGCCTGCGCGATGCGGGCGATTTCGACTACGAGATGCAAATGGCCGGAATGAACGCGGCGCTCACGCCCGAGGTCGAGACGGTGTTCCTGGCCTCCTCGCCCGAAACGCGCTACATCGCTGCCAGTTTCGTCCGCCAAATCGCCGCCATGGGCGGCGACGTTACCGCCTTCGTGCCGGCCTCGGTCGCCGCCGCCTTGAAAGGGAAGTGTTCCGCATGATCAATCGTCTTGTGGTCGTTGCCGCTCTGCTCCTCGCTTTTGGAGCCGTCATGTTCCGCCCAGCGCTCGCCGCCGCGCCGCTCGACAATGTCGTGCTGCTCGATCTCAAGGATGGGCGCGTCACCATCCTGCTCAGGCCGGACCTCGCGCCAAAGCACGTCGCCCGCGTGAAGCAGCTCGTGCGCGAGCACTTCTATGACGGCATCATCTTTCATCGTGTCATTCCAGGCTTCATGGCGCAGACCGGCGACCCGACGGGCACCGGCACCGGCGGCTCGAAATATCCCGACCTGCCGGCCGAGTTCAGCAAGACCGCCAAGTTCGAGCGCGGCACCATCGGCGCGGCGCGGTCGAGCGATCCCAACAGCGCCAACAGCCAATTCTTCATCGACTTCGCGCCGGCCCCGAGCCTGAACGGGCAATATACGATCTGGGGCCAGGTGATCGGCGGCATGGACGCCGTCGACAAGGTCGCGCCCGGCGAGCCGCCAGCCAAGCCCGACAAGATCATCAAGATGCAGGTCGCCGCCGATGCCGATCAGGCCTCGAAGGACGCCGCCACCGCTGCTCTCAAAGCCAAGCAGTAAGGAGATCCGACATGGCGGCAAAGCCCGACGACACCCTCATCATCGAGACGACGCGTGGGCCCGTGACGGTCGAGATGCGGCCGGACCTCGCGCCGAAGCACGTCGCGCGCATCAAGGAGCTGGCGCGCAAGGGCTTCTACGACGGCGTCGTGTTCCATCGCGTCATCGACGGCTTCATGGCTCAGACCGGCGATCCGACCGGCACCGGCCGCGGCGGCTCCGGGGAGAAGCTCGGCGCCGAGTTCAGCAAGGAGCCGCATAGCCGCGGCGCGGTGTCGATGGCGCGGGCGCAGTCGCCCGATTCGGCCGACAGCCAGTTCTTCATCTGCTTCGACGATGCGAGGTTCCTCGACGGTCAATACACCGTGTGGGGGCGCGTCATCGAGGGCATGGACAATGTCGATAAGATCAAGCGCGGCGAGCCGCCGGTTAATCCCGACAAGATCCTCACCATGCGGGTGGCCGCCGACGCGCCGTAACATGATCAATTCGTCATTGCCGGGCTTGACCCGGCAATCCATTCCAAGTGTCTTTCCACCCGCTGAGCTGCAACGGTATGGATGCCCGGATCAAGTCCGGGCATGACGTGCTGATATGCGCGTCGAAGCCTTCGATTTCCATCTCCCGCCGGAACTGATCGCGCTCCGCCCGGCGAGCCCGCGGGACAGCGCGCGCCTGCTCGTGGTCGATCCGGAGGCGGCTACGCCCTTCACCGACATGAGGGTCTCGGAGCTGCCGATGCTGCTCGCGCCAGGGGATGCGCTCGTGTTCAACGACACCAAGGTGATCCCGGCCGAGCTGCATGGCACGCGCGACCGCGACGGGGCTTCGGCGCACATCGCAGTCACTCTCATCGAGCGGCTCGATGCCGGCCGCTGGCAGGCGCTTGCCAAGCCTGCCAAGCGTTTGAAACTCGGCGACCGCATCATGTTCGGCGAGGGCAGCAATGTCTGCCTGCTTGGCAGCCTCTCCGCCGGCGTCGAGGTCCGCGGCGACGAGGGCGAGGTGACGCTTGCCTTCGACCTCTCCGGCGCGGCGCTGGACGAGGCTATCGCCGGCCTCGGCCAGATGCCGCTGCCGCCTTATATCGCCGCGCGACGCGTTCCCGACGACCGGGACCGCAGTGACTATCAGACGATTTATGCGAGAGAAGAAGGTGCGGTTGCTGCACCGACCGCGGGCCTGCACTTTACCGATCGGCTGATGCAGTGCCTCGAGGCGAGGGGGGTGTCACGCCACTTCGTCACGCTCCATGTCGGACCGGGCACCTTCCTGCCGGTGCGGAGCGACGATACCGAGGGCCACGTCATGCATGCCGAGCACGGCGAGGTCGGCGCGGACGCGGCAGGCGCCCTGAACGCGGTGAGGGCGAGGGGAGGGAAGATCGTGGCGGTCGGCACCACCTCGCTCCGGCTGCTCGAAAGCGCGGCGGGCGAAGACGGCGAACTCCGCCCCTTCTCAGGCGGGACCAGTCTCTTCATTACGCCGGGCTATCGCTTCCGTGCGGTGGATCGGCTCATGACCAATTTCCATTTGCCGCGCTCCACGCTGTTCATGCTGGTGGCGGCCTTCTCCGGGCTCGACGTGATGCAGCGCGCCTATGCCCATGCGATTACGAGCGGCTACCGCTTCTATTCTTATGGCGACGCTTGCCTGCTCAGGCCCGGCGGTCAGTCATGACGCAAGAATTCGGCTTCACTCTGAAAGCGCACGACGGCAAGGCACGGCACGGCGAGATCACCACGCCGCGCGGCGTCATCCGCACGCCAGCCTTCATGCCGGTCGGCACCGCAGCAACCGTCAAGGCGATGCTGCCGGAAATGGTCAAGGCGACTGGCGCCGACATCATTCTCGCCAACACCTATCATTTGATTCTGCGGCCGGGCGCCGAGCGGATCGCGCGGCTCGGCGGCCTGCATGACTTCATGCATTGGGATGGCCCGATCCTCACCGATTCGGGCGGCTTTCAGGTGATGTCGCTCGCCAAGCTGCGCCGTATCGAGGAGCAGGGCGTCACCTTCCAGTCGCATCTCGACGGCGCCACGCATTTGCTGACGCCGGAGCGGGCGATCGAGGTGCAGTGCCTGCTCGGCGCCGATATCCAGATGGTGCTCGACGAATGCACGCCGTTTCCGGCTTCCCGCGAGCAGGCCGCATCCTCCATGGAGCTGTCGCTCCGCTGGGCCGAGCGGTCGAAGCGGGCGTTCGCGGCCATGGCCGCGCCAGGGCAAGCCCTGTTCGGCATCGTGCAGGGCAGCGTCTATACCGACCTGCGCGAGAGGAGCGCGGAGGCGCTTATTCGCCAGGGTTTCGACGGCTACGCCGTTGGCGGGCTCGCGGTTGGCGAGGGGCAACACACCATGCTCGACATGGTGGCGGTGGCGACCGCCAAGCTGCCTGAGGATCGTCCCCGCTACCTGATGGGCGTGGGCACGCCTGACGACATGCTGGCCGCGATCGCGCGCGGCATCGACATGTTCGATTGCGTGATGCCGACGCGCTCGGGTCGGCATTGCCAGGCCTTCACCTGGGACGGGCGCCTCAATCTCCGCAATGCGCGCTATGCCGACAATTCAACGCCGCTCGATGCCGCAAGCTCCTGCCCGGCAGCCGGCTATTCCCGCGCGTACCTCCACCATCTCGTGCGGTCGAACGAGATCCTAGGCGCCATGCTGCTCAGCTGGGCGAATGTGCATTTCTACCAGGAGCTCATGGCCAGAGCCCGCGAGGCGATCCAGAATGGAGCGTTCGCGGCCTTCGCCGAGGACGTGAAGCGCCGTTACGCCACCCTAAGCGACAGCGACGAATCGTCGGACGCATAGCCGCTACTGCGAGGCGATGTCGGAGGCGGGGCCGATAGCCTTCGGCCCCAGTGCTTTACGCTCGCGCGCGAAGAGATAGAGGCCCGACAGGATGACGATGGCGGCGCCGGAGAGTGTCCACAGCGTCGGCACATCACCGAAGATCAAATAGCCGCCGGCCGACATCCAGATCAGTCCCAGATAGATGAACGGCGCCAGCACCGGCGCCGGCGCGCTGCGATGGGCAAGGATCAACAACCAATGGCCGAGGCCGCCCCACAGGCCGAGCGTGGCGAACAGGATCCAGAGCCACGCCTCGTGCGGCCATTGCCAGGCAGCGAGGGCAAACGGCGCCAGGATCACGACGCCGGCAAGCGGCGTGTAAGTCTGCGTCACCTGCGGCGGGTCGTAGGCGGCAAGATAGCGGGTGGCAAGGTTGTAGAGCGCGTAACCGAACGTCGCAACCACAACGAGGAGCATCGCCCAACGCAGCGTGCCGAAGCCTGGATGCATCACGAGCAGCACCCCGAGGAAGCCGACAACGATGGCGACCATGCGATGCCAGCCCACCCATTCATGCAGAAGCGGTCCAGCGAGCAGAGCCACCAGGAGCGGCGTGAGAAAGAAGATGGTGATGGTCTGGTCGAGCTGCAGATATCTAAGTGCGAGGAAGTTGAAGCCCGTCGTCACCACCATGAGCGTCGAACGAAACGCCTGCAGCAGCGGCTTGGCTGAACGCAGCGAAGGCTTGAAGGCGAACGGCCATAGCGCGATGGCGCTGAAGGCGACATGGCCGACGAAGCGAAGCCAGGTCACTTGCGCGACCGGGACGCCCTTGACGGCGATGAGATATTTCCCCGTGGAGTCGAGGGCGGCAAAGCAGACGGTGGCGAGCGCCATCAACCCGATCGCCTTCAGTCTTTGGCGGGGATCGATCTCGGCGGAAGGGGATCGGCGGGGCGGGCGGGGCGTCATGACTGGCCGTCTATCTGCACGACTCTTTGCCAAAACGCCATCGGGCGATAGGGTCGACGCTCGTGAACAAAGCTGTGCCGGAAGGAGGACACTTTGGCTGACATTCGCGCCATTTGCGCCATAGGCCTGCGGGGTCAACTCGGGCTGAACGGCCGGCTGCCCTGGGAGGGCAACAAGGGCAGGGAATATGTGGCCGACGTTGCGCGCTTCTTCGACGTGACGCGCGGGCATGTCATCATCGCCGGTCCCCGCACCATCGCCTCGATCCCCCGCTTTGCTTACGAGGACCGGACGATCTGCGAGATCCGCTCGGACAAGAGCCCGGCCGACGTGCTGGCCTGGTTCCCGGATCGCGTCGTCTTTGTTGGCGGCGGCCCGCCTGTGTGGGAGACCTATGCACCCTTCATCCGCCACTGGGACATCAACCGGCTGCCCTACGACGGCGAGGCGGACCGCTGGTTCGATCCGGCCTGGCTCGTGGCCGTGGAGCGTTCGGCCTGACGCGGCAGCTTCAGACGAGAGACAGTCCGAGCTTCATCACGCCGCTAACGATCAGCGCCAAAGAGATCAATGCGGCGACAAGCAGCACCGCAAGCACGATGGCGATGGTCTTCCAGGGCGTGGGCGCGTTTTGCGTCACGACGGGCTGCCTAGGCGCGGCGGAGTCGTTTTCCAAGGGTGCGCGCTTTTTCCGAGCTGGAACCCGAGATCGAACAGTCCCGACATATATTTCGGGTCGAAGGCTTCCGTGCTGGTGTCAGGGAAATCGCCCGGAATGAACGCGAGATTGTAGCCGATGTGGTTCCGACGAGCGAACTCGTACATTTGATAGAGATCGCCGATGCCTTGCGTCTTGATGAGGGTCGAGATCGATCGTCCGGCGATCGCCAACGTGCTCGCCTTCACCGCCTTGTACTCGGGGTCGAGACGCCCGTTGCGAATGATATAGACGCGGCGCACGGGACTGATGCCGAGCTTCGCATCGATGCTTCCGGCTGCAATCTGGTTGGGCAGCAGGAAAACCTGATTGGTGGTGCCGCCATCGACATGCATCTCCTGTAGCGTCTGGCCTCCGGTGTGCACCTGGACATAGACCGGCGGAAACAGGCCTGGGATCGCGGCGGACGCCAGCAGGACATTGCGAAAGAGCTCCAAGGCCGAAGGATCGCCGCTCGAGGCGATCCGGCCCATGTCCCAGATCACCGGCCGCTGCGCATCGAGATTGGTCGTGCCGATGAGGAGCCGGCGCCCCCTTGCGTGTTCATGGGCGATCTCGGCCAAGAAGTTGGCATCGACATATTTGGCGATGACCCCGGCGAGCGGTGCGTTGCTGGCGAGCGCCTCGCCGCCGAGCAGGCCGCGGATCGGATGTTTGGTCACGAGCTGATCGGTCGAATAGTTGGTATAGACGTCCTTGAGCGCCTGGTCGTAGCGCGGTCCGAGGAACGCAAAAGGCGCGGTGAGCGCACCGGTGCTGACCCCGGTCACGATATCGAATTCGGGCCGGTCGCCCCGGGCGGTCCATCCGACCAACAGCCCTGCGCCGAACGCGCCGTCGGAGCCACCGCCGGACACCGCTAGGAAACTGATCTGCGGGTGTGCGCCGGCCTTGACCAGAGCGGGTCTGGTCGACCTGACTTGCGCCCATTTCTCGGCGGCCAGCGCGGCCATATTGGGAGGAGCGCGGTCGCCCCAATAGCGTACCTGGACGTTGTCGAGGACCGAGACCTTGTCTTCCATCTCGGGAGTGACGGGATCGCGGGGCAGCGAGGCGCAAGCGGCCAACACCGCCAGTGCCGCGCCCCATAGCGCGAACCGCCAGACCCCCAAAACGCGCACTCCCAAAATCCTCCCCGTTTCGCCGCGCTTGCGGCTTTGCCCGCTGGTACAATGGGTTAGTTTATCAGGCGCTCGGTACCAGGGCGATGTTTTGGGCGGCCTGAATGGCTTGGACATTTGGCCTTATGGCGCCGCGTCGACCTTCGTCCAGCTCTGATCGGGCGCGTAGGCTTCGATCGCCCGCGCGCGTTTGGCGGTCGTGGGCCCTAAGTCCTTTTGGAACGCCGTGCCATCCTGATTGACCACGAAGCTCATGACGCCGGAATTGCCGTATTCGGCCGGATAAGCGATCAGCGCGAAGCCGCCGATCATCTTGCCCTTGACCACATAGTCATAGGCCCCGCCCGGCGCACTGCCGCCCTGCCGCTTGAGGATGCGATAATAATAGCCGTGATAGGGGATGGGCCTCTGCCCGATCTTGTAGCCTTCGGTGGCGGCTTGCGCGGCGAGATCGCCGAGCGGGCTCGGCTCTTCGCCCTCGGCGGTCGGCCAATAGAGGCCGTCCTTCTTGCCGGGGCTGCTCACGATATGTTGGGCGTAAGCGGCGGGCCCAGCCCCGCCGGATCGAGCGAGGCATATTCGTTCTGCGCCTGGACGTAAGCAAGCGCGACCTGGATCGCGGCGAGCTCGATGCGGCCGATGCGGCGCCGTAGAATCTCATCGAGCCCCGCTTTCGTATCGAACCGCCATGACCCGTTCGCGCTGACGAGCGGAATGGGGAAGGGCCAGTCATCGTCGCCGATGATGAGATCGGTTTTGGCAGCTCCGTCGGGGCTCAGCGAATGCTGCGTGTCGTATGCCGCGACGAAATTCTCGCGCGTCGTCCGATCGGCAACTTCATCGCCGGAGCTGACGATGCCGCGGCCGTTCGGTCCGAGAATGCGGAGGATGGCGCTCTTGTCTCCGGACTTCGCCGCGCCGACCAGCGCATCGACCGCGTCCTCGGGGTTCTTGAAAGTCTCCTGCGCGGCAGCCGGTGCGGTCGCAAGAACAAGCGCCACACAAAGTATCAACCACCTTGCCCATCGCATCGCCAGAACCTTGTCGCTCATTACCGCGATCCTCAATGCCGTGTTCAACGTGACTAGCGCCGGCGCCCGCCGCCGCCGCGTCCGCCGCCGCCACCACCGCGGCCACCGCCACCGATATGGCCTCCGCCGCCCCCGCCCATGCGCTGTCCGCCGCCTTTGGCCGCTTGATGTCCGCCTCCGCCAGATGGCCGAGCCATTTGACTTGGCCCACGATCGCCGAGGCTCGCTTGGCCGCGCTTCGAATAATCGCGCGCCTTGGCGCCGTCGCTGGCGTCGAAGGCATTGGGTTTGGGCCGCGCCTGCTGCTTAGCCTTCCCGAGATCGGGCTTCTTGCCCTCAAGCGACCCCTGGCCCTGGCCCGGCCGCTTGCCGTCGCCGCCGGGTCCCTTGCCGAGATCAGGCTTCTTGCCGTCACCTCCGAGATTGGGACGCTCCCCACCGCCGGGCCTGGCGGTCCCAGGTTTCAGCACCTGCTCGCCGCCGCGACCGCGATAGTCGAGCTTGCGGTCGCCGGAGCGGACATTGGTCTTGGCATATTTGTGGCGGACGTCCTTGTTGTTGTAGCTCACGCCGCGCCGGTGCTTGGAGTCGTGCTGCCAATTCCCGACATTCACGTTGTTGCGGTCGACGTGCTTGTTGATGTTCACGTTCTTGTCGATGTCGACGCGAATGTTGCCGTGACTCCAGTCGAAGCCATCCCAGATGGCGTTGCCGATGGCAAAGCCGGCCCCCCAGGCGATGCCGCGCGCTAGCGCGCCGCCTACCACCCAACCGGCCCAGGCATCGAAATTCTTGGTGCCCTTGTCCCAAACGCGGGCCTGCTCGCCTTCGATCAGACGAACATGGAGTGCTGACACCACGTTGGCTGCGGACCGGACGCGACAGGTTCTTGACCAAGGCTCCGTATAGGTCGAGCGTCCCACCGGGCGCATCTTACGCTCCACGGGAATTGAGACGGTGCGAACCCCGAGGCGACCGATCATCGCCGGGATCGAGGGGTTCCGCGTCGGAAACTCGATCAGCGCTTGCACCAGCGATCGCTCCATCAGGACTTACATGCTCGCGTCTTTCGGCAACCCCATGAGGACATTGAGCAGCAACCTGTACATCAAGGATGTCAGGTGACGCCTAGGGTCTGATAGCGGCCACGCCTCCCGGCAAACACCGTCGCCACTTCGGCGCGCGGGCCTGCCAAAGCAATGGGAGCGGGGGTCGGCGGGTCCTGCAGGTCCGCATCCATGACGACGCAGCTTGCGCCGCTGGCGAGATCGAGGCGGCACAGCGCGGCAATCTGCTGGCCAAAATTGCGCCGAAGCTCGACGACGGTGATTTCGACGTGGTGTTTCGCTAGCTTGGCGAGCTTTTGCGCGGAGTCGTCCCGGCTGCCGTCGTTCACGAAGAGCAGCTCGAAGGAAATACCGGCGGGACCGCGCTCACCCAGTCGAGTTGAGGGTCCGAGGCAGAACAGACCAGGCGCAATACCATAGGTTCCGCGCCGTCCCCCGGTTCCGCGCCCGCGCGGCGCCCCTTTCTGTTTGTCGCGCATTCGGTTAACGTGCGGCCTGTTTATTGGGGAGGAGACAGAATATGCGCCTGCTGCTGATAGTGCTGATCGCCGTCGTTGCCTTCGCCGTGGTGCAGAGTTACCGCCATCACTGCAAGTTCGGCGACTCCCGTTGGGTGAGTTGCGTTCTCCATGGGGCGGCCCCCGCTCCTGCTCCGGCGCCAACTGCGGCTCCGGCACCAGCCCCGGCGCCCGCTCCGGCTCCGGCGCCAGCTCCCGCACCCGGGGCACCGTAATAGGCTACCAAATCCGAAGGGCGCCCTTACCGGCGCCCTTCGCCTACTTTCACGACGTGAACCTTACTGGTTCGCGCAGTCAGTCGGTGCCTGCTCCGGCACCGAGGCGAAGCGGTTTGCGTCTGGCCGTACAGGTGAGCGAGGTTACGAGGCTTCTTGGAGAGACATTCGCCAGTCCTGTTGGAGGAACCTTCGAGAGTGTCTGTGCCTCGCCGAATCCAAGCAGTCGCAGTACCCGGCGGCTCGACCTAACCTGGTCGTTCCCGTCTACAACAATGCCGCCACCTTGGCGCCGCTTTGCGATCAGCTCAAGGCGGCGCTCGATGCGCCGCCTGACGCTCTTGGTATTCGCCGGCCTCTTGGCACTCGGTTTGGCCGGGTGCGGCGATCAGGCGACCTTGCCCGAGCAGGCTGGCACCGGACCTGATCCTAAGCTTCCCGAGCCCAAACAGACGCTCCTTCCCACCGTGAACATCGCCGCGGCCGAGGGCTGGCCCAAAGGCGCGAAGCCCACGCCGGCCGCGGGCTTGTCCGTCAACGCTTACGCCACCGGCTTTGACTTTCCACGTTGGCTTTACGTCCTGCCGAATGGTGACGTGCTCGTCGCCGAGAGCAACACGCCGGCGCGGCCCGATGCTCAATCCGGCATCATGGAGATGATCGTCGCCTTCATCACGCGCCACGCCGGCATGGGCGTGCCGAGCCCCAATCGCATCATGTTACTGCGCGATGCCGACGGCGACGGCGTGGCCGAGACGAAAGCGACCTTCTTAGCCGGGCTCAATTCCCCCTTCGGCATGGCCTTGGTCGGTCACGACCTCTACGTCGCCGACACCGACGCCTTGCTGCGGTTTCCCTATCGGGACGGGCAAACGACGATCACCGCACCCGCGGTGAAGGTGACCGATCTGCCGGCAGGCGCCATCAATCTTCATTGGACCAAGAACGTCATCGCGAGCCCCGACGGCGCGCATCTTTACGTAACTGTCGGGTCCAACAGCAATGCCGGGGAGAACGGCATGAGGAATGAAGAGGGCAGGGCGGCGGTCCTCGAGGTCGATCCGGTGACGGGCCGGACGCGGGTATTTGCGTCCGGCTTGCGCAATCCAGTCGGGCTCGCTTGGCAGCCGCAAAGCGGCCAGCTTTGGACCACGGTCAACGAACGGGACGCGCTCGGCAGCGATCTCGTCCCGGACTATATGACCGCTCTGCAGGACGGCGGTTTTTACGGCTGGCCCTATAGCTATTTCGGCGACCACCTAGACCCGCGGGTCGAGCCGCAGCGCCCCGATCTCGTGGCGACGACCATCGTCCCCGACTACGCGCTCGGTCCCCACACTGCCTCGCTCGGACTCGCCTTCTATGAGGGCAGCCTCCTGCCAGCGCGCTATGCGGGCGGCGCCTTCATCGGCCAGCATGGCTCCTGGAACCGCAAGCCCCGCAGCGGCTACAAGGTGGTCTTCGTGCTCTTCAAGGACGGCAGGCCGTCCGGACCTCCAGAGGACGTTCTCACCGGTTTTCTCGACAGGGACGGCTACGCTTTTGGCCGCCCGGTCGGCGTCGCGGTCGACCCAGCCGGCGCGTTGCTGGTCGCCGATGATGTTGGCAAGTCGATCTGGCGTGTCACGCCGGCCACCGCCGTCAGCGCAGCGGCCCCGCACCGACCCTGACCTGCCTAATCAATTTCACGTCGCCGGGACACAAGAAACCCCCGGCCGAGAATGACCCGGCCGAGGCTGGCAATTGCAAGGAGAAGGGTAAGCGCTAAGCTCGTAGTCGGCTCGTTTATGCTAAGCGCCGGCCGCCTGATTTATTTCAGCGGCTGCGAAGCCACGGCCTGCTCATGGTGAAAGCAACCCCCCAGCCCGATCGCGGCTGTGATGATGATGGCGCAAGCTATAAAGACACGCATGGATCAATCCCCCGTTCCGTCTTGATTCTAGGTTACGACTATAAGCGCCTTTTCGCCCGTTAGCTGTGACACTTAGGACACGCCAAAATTGAATTGAGAGGGAGCGGCCGGGGGCTCCCCCGTGGCCCAAAAAGCGGGCGCACCGCTTTCGATTCAAGCTTTCTTAAAGACTCCGGCTTCGAATCGCTGGTCGATGCCGCCCGCCCGTATGGCGTGGGCGGCATCGAGCAACGTTGGGGGGCGTTCCCCGTTTCTTGAGCTGCCGGAAGGACGGGCGAGTTGGGTCGTAAAGCGTCAAGTTTTGGGGGGCGCCAGATGTTCGCTGCGCCCCGAAACAGCGTCCGTCGTGACAGAGATCCGCATCGCGCCCGCGTGAGAGTGGGAGCGCGCTTGTGTCGGACCCGCTAGACATAACCCAACTCATTGCCGCAAAGGTTGCCGCCGTTAAAGGGACCGTGGCCCGGTCGAAGATCGTAGCCGACTGGGCAAATGACGACCTGGAGAAGCACCGGCGGTGGCTTCAGCGCCAGCGCGAGCTCGCCGCAGCGGACCTGAAGGGCCATCGACGCCGGGTGAGACGCCGGCGCGCCATTCAGACGTGCGAGCAGATGGCACTCTCCCTCGTCCTGCTCGTGCCCTCCATTTGCATGGCGGTGTTTCGTGGCGCGATCTGGCTCCTGACTGGTCTCGGCACCTTGCTCTCGAGCAGTGGTTCCTGGGATCGGCGCCAAGGCGCGCGGCCTCGGGGTCTGGCTCGCCGACAAGATCTGGCTCGGCTTTGCTTGGTGCTGGGAAAAGAACCGTGCCTTCGGGGTCTGGCTTGCCCGTCTGATGTGGCTCGGTCTCTCGCGGGCAGTCACAAGAGCTGGTGCCGCCGGGCTGTGGCTCAAGGACAGTATTGGACGCGCAATCTCGCAAGCCCCACTGCGCCTGGGCGTTGACGATGACGCGCGCGACAGAATGCGCGACGCGCTGCGTGCCAGCCGTCTCCACGAGCGTGGTCTACAGAAAGCAGCCTTCGTCCGGCTCCGAGCCGACCATGTGCGCCTGCAAAACCGCATCCATGCCTTGGACAAATTCTACGGGCGGCGCGGTGCGAACGGTGGTCAAGCCGGCGCCGCGCCGGACAAGGACTGGGTGCAATTGCGCGAACTGGCGCGGAACGCGCGGCGGCTGTTCGAAATGCAAACACGCGGTTTGCTCGCTCCTGCGGCGCCACCAGCAAATGGGGCGCCCTGGCGCAGTCAAGAGGGTCGTCTCCTTGGCTCCCATCGATCCGCACAAAGTCGGTCAGGGTGTAGATGAGGCGCCCGATCCAATTGGCAGGGCGGCAGCCCCGCGGCGGGAACGAATTGTGGCCGGCGCGTAGCGTTGGCTAGCCTCGCTGAGCGGGGCGAAGGGCACGTTCAGCGAGCGAAATATCGCCCATCTGTGGCCTTGCTCTCGCCTCATGCGAGCCGATATTTCATTATGATATCCGTTAGTTAGCGCCTCTTCACGACGCGCTCGGCCGGCTTGAATCGTCGTCGGCCATCCTCCTTCCAAAAATCAGAATTGGAGCAGTCAACATGTTCGTGCGTTCGCTTATCGTTGCCGCGGGTCTTTTGGGGATCGCGGTTTCCCTTCCGCTCGACGGTGCCCAGGCCAAGGGCCATAGGTCGTTGAGCCGATATGCTCACAGTTCACACGGCCGCCATATCTCGGCGCGCTCCGCCCACAGATCACATGGCCACTATGGTTCGGCCCGCTATGCCCACAGCTCACGCAGCCGCCATGCGTCCTCGGCCCGCTACGCTCACGCTTCGTCCGGCCGGCCCGCCAAATGGTGCGGCTGGTGGATGAGGACACAGAAGGGCGGAGGCCCGGAGCTCAATCTGGCCGCCAACTGGAAGAATTGGGGCCACCCAACGGGGCCGCGCGTGGGCGCGGTGGTGGTTTGGAGCCACCACGTTGGCGAGATCACCGGGCGAACGGCAAGCGGGGAATGGGTTGTGCGCTCCGGCAATGACGGCGGCCAAGTGCGCGAGCGTCCCCGTTCGGTGGCCGGCGCGGTCTTCCGCATCTAATATCGATCGACGTAAAAAAGGGCGCCGGCCTCGGCCGGCGCCCTCGAGCTCAACCTCGCAAAGAGGGGCTAGAGCGTCATTTCTTCTGGGCGGCGTCCCAGGTTGTTTCGGCCTCCTCCAAGATCTTGTCGAAGCTGCCATCGGTCGTCATCGTCGTGATGCCGTCAGAGAATTGCGGCGCCAGACTGCGGCAGGGTGACTTCTTGGAGAAGGCGACGAACATCTCGGCCTCGAGGAGGGCCGGGCTAAGCGGCTCGATTTGGTCCTTGATACCCTCTTTGGACGCCTCGGCGAGACCGGCAAAATAGCCGGCGATCAAATAATCGGCCTTGCCGGACAGCAAATCCTTGAAAGCGTTGTCGATGCCGTCAGCGCGGGCGACCGTCAACTTGTCTTTGATGAAGGCATCGAAATCGGTGCCGTAGCTCTCGCCGGCATTGGTGACGCCCTTCTTGCCGATCAAATCGTCCGGGCCCTTAAAGTCAAAGCCTTTGCCCTTGGCGACGAACACGACCACCTCGTCGAACATGAAGGCGGGCTGGACGTAATCGAGATAGGTGGCGCGATCCTCGTTGAAGTAGATGCCGACGATCATGTCGACCTTGCCGTCGCGCGCTGCCGCCTGGGCATCCTCCCACGTCCCGGTGAATTTCAATTCGACGGGGATCTTGATGTTCTTGCCGATCGCCTCGACCAGCGTCGGCGCGGCGCCCACGATCTGGTCGCCGTCCTTAAATGCGATCACGGGATATTGGGGGTGACCGGTCAATGTCAGCTTGGTGCACGTGTCTTCGGCGAAGGCGGCGTGGCCCGTCAGCGTCAGGGCCGCGAACACGCTCAAGCAGAGAAATCTTTTCATGATCAAGGGTTCCTTGTTCCTGGTCGCGTAGGGCGGGGACCGGTGAGCGGCGCAGAGCGCCAGGGTCCACAAAGCCTCAGAGCCCCGCTTTCGCCTTTACCTTATCCACCTCGGATTGCGAGACCTTCCCGGCCTTGACCAGCGCTTGAACACAGGCCGGCGACAGCCCGGGGCCTGCCTTGCGCATGCAAAGGTTGAGAGCATTGGATTGCAGCCCGTAATCGCCGCAGAATTTCTTATAGTCGTTGACGCAATAGGTCTGCATGTCTTTGGTTATGGTCCCTGCCTGTGCCCAGGCTACTGAGGGCGCCAAGAACACAACGCAAAGGATCAGAGCCAAGGCGGTAGGCAGTCTTGAGCGATAACTCGTCATCCGCGGACCCCTCTTGATTTGGACGTAGGGTTTTAGCACGCTTCTCGATCCTGGCCACCCGCACTGCCAGCAACGCTGCGGAGGGCGATGAAGCTGAAATGCGGCCGGAAGGCGCGGGTTTTGAGGGGTGAGTCGGCCGGGAGCGCGCCGGCGAAGCTGCTGGGTAGAGTGTCAGTGCTGTGTCACAGAACTGAAATAGATGCTGCCCAGGACCAAGGGAGGCATGGGAGAAGGTCATGACCACCGCACTCGACACCCTGAAAGAGAGGCGGGTTGAGTTGGAGCGGCAGATCGCTCACTTGAGACACACGAAAAATGCGCTCTATACGCCAGGCATCACCTTGATCGCCGGAGACCACCCGGCTGCGCACGAGTTCGACCAAGAAATCGCTCAGCTCGAAATCCTCCATCATCGAGATCGATGCGGAGATCAGCGCCGCATCGGAGCAGATTTGAGAGGGGCGGCGCGCGGCATGACGCGGGCGGTGGCGCTGCGCCTTGCGCTGAGTTGCCTGGCGGCATTCCTTACGGTCTCTGATCGCGCCCAGGCGCAGTCGCCGAATGGCGTCAAAACCGTCGATCCTCCGGGTGCGATCAAGGCGGAAGGAACTTGGAGCCTCGGCGCCAGGGCGGGGGATTTCATCTTTGTCGCCGGCATGCAAGGCATCGATCCCGCAACCAACACTTTGGTCCAGGACCCGCAGGCCCGCATCCGTCAGGCCTTCCTTAATCTCCAATTGATCGCTCAATCGGAGGGCGCGACCCTCAAGGATTGCGTGCGGCTCACCGTCTACGTGAGCGACCTGCATCGTTACGCGCCCATGGTCGACAAGACGCAAGCCGAGTTGTGGGGCAAGGCGCCTTATCCACCGCGAACCATGGTCGAGGTCCAGCGCCTGTTTGACGACGACATCGTCGAGATCGACAGCGTTTTCTACGCCCCGGTGAAGAAGTAAGGCCAAGCTCTGACACAAGGCGCGAGGGTGCATTTTTTTTAATTTTGGCGCCGTCGCCAAACTCGATTGGGAAATCGGCCGTTTAGTTCGGCAGCTTGAGATCACGGTTTCGCATGGAAGGATTCTTAACCGGGAACCAGACAGGTTTGGCGCGGTTGCACCTCATCGGCTTACAACATTGAAGCCGACTGAGAACTCGAACATTGAGAGGGCTTGTTATGACCGACGCGTACAAATCCAGTCAGAAGCCTGCTGCCGAGCAGGCGCGTGATGCCTACAAAAAGACTGCCGCTGAATTCGAGCAATTCGCCAACGAGACCAAAGTTCCGGAAGCGATGCGGGCGCTTGCCGAGAAAAACATCGCTCAGTCCCGAGAGCTTTATGAGCGCTCCAAGGATGCGCTCGAGGCCGTGCTTGAGAGTTGGGAGAGGTCATTCGATGCTGCCGGCCAGGGCGCCGTCGCACTCAATCGAAAATTTATCGACATCGCCCAGCGCAACATCAATTCAGGCTTCGATCTCGCCAAGACCATGGCTGAAGCCAAAAACCTGGCCGAAATCTTGGAATTGCAGGGAAACTTTTGGCGGAAACAGTTTGGCGCGATGACGACGCAAGCCGAGGAGATCCGCTCGCTCTCGACGAAGGTCACGGCCAATGCCGCCGAACCGATCAAGCGGCAGATGGAGCGGGGCGCCGATGAGCTCCGCAAAGGATCCTAGTGCCAATGGCCGGCTGAGGAGCAACGCCCCTGCCGGCCATTTTCCTCGCTACCTCTTTGCGCAGCCCACCCTGCGCTTGGGCTCAGTCCCTAGACGCAGCGACGCACGCGCACGCCGTTCACGATGACCCAATTGCAATGGGGGTGAGTTACGACAACGGCCCCATTCGGTCCGGCGCAGCCGGCGCGGTGGGGGCCCCTCGCACAGACCACGGCGTTGGCTTCGGTAAGATCGATGGCGAGCGTCGCCGCAAAACGCAGTGACGGCGAGAGCGGTGAGCAGGAACAAACGCATAGTTGCCTTCTTCAAGTCGGGGTTAGAGCGCGCCGCAGATAACCCGAGAGGCATGGCCGAAAATGGGCGCGATTGCTTCTCGGAGCGTCGCCGAGGTACGGGCACGAAACTTTGTGTCGTGAGCCACGCAACTTTCAGCGCGTCGTGACGTTGTTAAGCGATTAATTGCGGGGGGAATCGATGGCCATACTTGCGACCTCGACCATTGGCGAGGATCTGACGGTCACCGGCAATGTGACGTCAAAGGGGGAAATCCATCTTGAGGGCAACGTCAACGGCGATGTCCGTTGCGTCTCTCTCGTGCTCGGCGAGACGGCGGAGGTTCGCGGCAACGTGATGGCCGAGGATGTGGTGATCCGTGGGCGGCTCGTCGGCTCGGTCCGCGGGCTCAGCGTCTCGTTGCAAGCCACGTCCCACGTCGAGGGTGACGTCATCCACAAGACTCTCACCATCGAGCAGGGCGCGTATTTCGAGGGCAAATCGAGGCGCGCCGAGGACCCGCTCTCGCAGAGTGAGGACCATGAAGTTGCGGCCAAGCCCGATGCGGTGCTTGAGCGTCCCGCACCGCGCAAGGGGACGACCCGGTTCAGCCGGACGTTCCCGGAATCGCGCCCTGACTCACGCAAGGCAAATTGAAACTTAGGGGTAGGAGGGAAGTAAGTATGTTTGCGTCAAAGCACCGAGGAACGGTTATCGCCAAAGGACTGAAGATCGTCGGAAGCGTCACTGCGGAGGGCTTGGTGGAGGTCAATGGCCAGATTGACGGCGAACTCCACTGCACGTCCCTCGTGATTTCCCGTGGCGCACATGTCAACGGAACCATCGCCGCCGAGCGGGTGGAGGTCGACGGCAACGTCGAGGGCCCGATCCAGGGGGGTGATGTGCTGCTGAAGTCGCAAGCGCATGTCGTTGGCGATATCCACCACCAATCTCTTGCGATCGAGAGAGGCGCCCATTTCGAAGGGCGCTCGATGCAAGTGCTCGGCGCGAACGGACTGGCGCCCGGCAAAGCGGGCAAGAAGCACATCAAGGATGCGACCATCAATGGCCGGGACTTGCTTCCGACCGCCGAGCGGGCGCCATAACCGGTCGCAAACGGAGACGGCACCCGAGAAATTCACTGTGGCTTGGAAGACAAAAAGAAGCCCCGGGAACAATGAACGTCGTCCGGGGCTCCTGCCCAGGCTTACGCCTGGTGGGACCGGCAGGTTGCGGGGAGCGGAAGCTGCCGGTCCAGCTCAAGGCCTAACCCGCGTTTCGGAGTTTGGTTCCACGACGCAAGCAACGGCTTCATGCCTCGGAGCGGCTGCTCGGGCGGAACGATGGCCCCATGCTTGAGGCTCTGAAGCGGCTAAACAGCGAGACTATACACATGCCGCCCCGCGCCAAAGATCGACCCGACCGCGACCGGCTCGCGATTAGGTTCGAGCGGTTTAAGGCGGTTGCGTGAGATGGCTTCAGTTGAAGATTCTGCCGATCGGAGCTTGTCATGAATGTCGTAAAGGACGCGACAAAAAGTCATCAAGTTCATGACGCTGTTCCAGGAACCGCGGAGCTTGATCGCTGACGAACCGATGGGCGGGAAGCGTCGGCGGCCGACAAGCGGATCAAGCAGCTTTGCATCCAAGAAGGCGCCTCGGCGTGGAAGCGCCTTCTCGTAGAGACCGGATTCGATCTCAGGGCCGTATTCTGAGCTCCAGGGTATGTAATTTCAACAACTTGGCGTCGGCATAATGACTACGTTTGCCAAACAGCCAAAGGAGCCCTACCAGAGACCAACCGTTGAACGTTATATCGCCTCGGCTTCAGTAGGCCGCGAGCGAACTCCGACTGATTGCCACTTAGAAATCAGGAAACTGCTTCGTATCGGACAATCCCGCGCTCACATATTATGAAAGCTTCCCGCGCGGAGGCGAGACATGTCACCCCGACATCCGGTCATTGCAATTACGGGTTCGTCAGGAGCGGGCACGACGACCGTGACAACGACCTTTCAGCAGATCTTTCGTCGCGAGGGTGTTAGGGCGGCGATCGTCTATGGCGATGCCTTTCATCGCTACGATCGGAATGACATGCGAGCGAAGATGGCCGAGGTGCAGACCAAGGGTCAGATGCATTTCAGCCATTTTGGTCCCGACGCCAATCTCTTCGAGGAACTCGAAACGTTATTTCGCGTCTATGGAGAAAGCGGAACGGGGAAGGTGCGCAAGTACCTTCATGATGAGGAAGAGGCCGCGCCCTACAAACAGGAGGCTGGGACCTTCACATCCTGGGGGGACATCCCGCCAGACACTGACATGCTTTTTTACGAGGGGCTGCATGGGGCAATCGTCACCGAGACGGTCAATGTCGCGCAGCACGCCGATCTCCTTATCGGTGTCGTGCCGGTCATTAACCTCGAATGGATTCAAAAGCTCCATCGCGACAAGATGGCGCGCGGCTACACGCAAGAGGCAATAGTCGACACGATCCTTCGCCGCATGCCTGACTACGTGAACTACATCTGTTCCCAATTCTCGCAGACGCATGTCAATTTTCAGCGTGTCCCGACCGTCGACACATCGAACCCGTTCATTGCCCGTGACGTTCCGAGCCCGGACGAAAGCATGCTGATCATCCGTTTTAGGAACCCGAGGGGCATCGACTTCCAATATCTTCTGTCGATGTTGCCGGACTCCTTCATGTCGCGGCCGAACACCATCGTCTGCCCCGGCAGCAAGATGCCGCTCGCGATGCAACTCATCTTCACACCCATGATTTGGCAGCTGATGGACCACAAAAAACGCGCCTCCTGAAGTTTTCTAACTTCGCAACGCTAAGCGCGGCGAGGTGCACCGGTCGAGTTCCGACCGGGACTGGCTTAGACGTCTCCTTCTTCGCCGAAAGCGGAAATCAATCCGAGCCCGCGGCATGTCGCAGATGTGCCAATAGCGGAACCAAAGCGAACCCGAAATCAGCTCCTACACAGCCGCTCGAGCGCGTTCCGATCCATCAGTTGGATACGGGCATTCTTATTGATCACGAGTCCGTCACGGGCAAACCGCCGCATCACCCGCTGCAACGTCGGCAGAGAGGTGGCCACCAACTTTGCCAACTCGGGTTGCGAACATGTGCACGTCGAGCATGAGCCGACGTTGTGATACTGCATAAGGGAACGCCCGACCGTCGGATTGTCGCCATTGTGGCTCTACGGCAGCCACACGCGTCAAATGCGCCCAGAGTTTCGAAGACAGGCTTGCGCCCTGTATACTCTCGGCCGAAAGCGAAGGGAGGCGTAGCCATGCGGATGATGCTGAAGATCATGATACCGACAGAAGCCGGCAACCGCACAATCAAGGACGGTTCATTGCCGAAAATTCTTGAAGGCGCGGTGGCCAGGCTGAAAGCCGAGGCAGCCTATTTCGTGGCGGAAGATGGCGTACGGACGGCAATGATTTTCTTCGACATGCGCGATTCCTCGGACATTCCCTCTATCGTCGAACCTTTGTTCATGGGAATCGATGCGGAAGTCGAGCTTCTCCCCGTTATGAACGCGGACGATCTGCGCAAGGGGCTGAAGAACGCGATGGAGGCGATGTGAGCGCGGAACGAAGGGACTGCTCCAATAAATCCAAACAAAGCGCTTTGGGAAAAAGGTGATTTCCCACCTGCTCCGCCCGCTAGTGCGCTGTTTTTGCGGGAGAATTCTACTCTCTGGAATTACCGCGAACTATCCGAGGGTTAGCCTCCAGAAACGCACTACACCGTCGCCAGAGGGCCCAATTTGGGCTCTCCCGGAGTCTGTTTAAGGCAATTTTCTCCCACCGCATCTTGCAGGGCCGCATCCTTTGCCTTCAGCTCTTGTTCTTTCCGCTCGAACACGGTGAATGTGCCGTTAAAGAAGCTTACAACAAAAAAGGGCGCCGACCGAAACCGACGAGCCCTTGAGGAGACATAGGGTCCCAGATGTCGAAGTCGCATCAGTAATCGTCCAGACAGGTCGTGCATTGGGTTCCCCCCAAGAAAAACTGCCAGCACACCAAACGCGAGACTTAGCCGACTGTCCGACGCCAGGAACACCCGATCTTGTCGCGCGTTAAATCGCCGCCTGTGGCCGTGTAAGCAACTCGGCGCGTGGCAAGCGGCAAACGAGAAGACGCGCGAGCTGGGATCGATTTGTGTAAGCGCAGCCTGCTCTATTGCATCCACAAGCCCCACAGTAGCAGGACGGTGAAGAGCACGATGACCGCAATAAGCGTCACCTTAGCGATTGTGTTCATGGCCTCGCCATATATCGCGCGCCGACGCCTCACGGTAAACTGAGGGCGCTGACCCGAAGCCGGCTACCGAGGAAGCCTCAACCGTAGCTCGGTAGCCTTGTTTCGCACCTCTATTTCAGTTCGCAAAAGAAGCCTTGCGATTACCGGAAACTGGTAACCCCGTTCGATTGCCTGTCGAAGGTCGGACATATCCATCGCGGACCACGTCTTTCCCGTCTTGGGGGGAATTTCTCGCGCACAGCCAGACCCAGATCATAACGGCAAGGATTTGCGCCGAACCAAGCCATGATTAGCAAAGTGCTGATTGAAGCCTATGCACCGCCGCCACAAAAGCGGGCCGGGTAAGGACGCCGGCCGCCGGGTCAAGTCCGTGTTCACAAGTAGATGCAAGACGCAGTTTTCCTCTGAAAATTGCGGTTGAGCCACAACACGGCCACAAGCTCCCATTCAGCTAGGCATGCCGACCATTAGATGGGGGAATTGCTTATGCGCGACATCCGTGGCGATCTAGAAGAACGCGCCAACATTATCGAGGAGCAGATCAGAGCTGCTTATACCCACTTTGAGAGAGTGGCGCAGCAGCTGCAGAGGGAGCGGGATGCAAGAGTAGCCGATTTGACGGAAACTCGTGCAATGATTGACAAGCTCATGCAATTCGAGTTGGGCGTCATGGACAACGTAGTGACGCTTGAGAATCAGCAGGCGTCGCATCCGTCGCTGATCGAAAGGATCAGGGCAACAGGCTCCTGACACTCTCTTAGCTTAGAGCTGAGATGAGGGCGCTGGCCGATGCCACCATGGATAATCTTGTTGGCTTCAACGGTCCGAGTTGCGTCGGGGCATGGCTTATTGCCCGCCGTTGTGCGCCATGCGACGCTAAACGCACCGGCCGGGAGCGGACACTCCCGACCGGCACTTGCCACCATCAACCCGCGTGGAGGGTCAACGATGACCGCACAAACCAATATCACGACTCTGAGAATTGCTGAGCGCCTGGGCGATCTCGCGAATGAGGTTCGCTTGGTGGCGCTCGCTGCCGAAGGGCTTGAGGATGAGAACGGCGAGCTTGTCGCGAAGCGAGCCCGCGACCTTGCCGACGAGATCCAAAGCGTAGCGCGCGACGTGCATCAATCGCCGCCTCTCTCGGACCCGATAAGGCGCAAGCTCGCGGCACTCCGATGATCCTTCGCGGTCGAGTTTGGATTGTGAACCGGCTTCTTGATCTCGGCCTGATCGAGCTCGCCAAGCGCGTCGCGCGGCTGACTCGCTCGAGCCCGTAGGAGCCCCGCCAGCGGCCGGAAGCACTCGGGGGGACCAATCCCCCCGTAGTTGTTCCGCTTCGCCAGCGTAGCCCGCTCCACGCCCCGGAAAATGCGGACGCAGTGCGGGCACGAAATTGAAGCCTCCCGAAGCGATTGTTCGGAAGGCCGCAACTTACTGAGATTTATCTGAGATTTGGTGAGCCCGCCGGGACTCGAACCCGGGACCCTCTGATTAAAAGTTCTATGCCCGAGGATTACAAGCCCTAACAAATCATGTGGCTTGCAACGGTCGAAATGACCAAATTTCCTTGCGAAAATCGCTAATGTTCGGCATGGTTATTAAAGCCGGGTAACGAGCCCTAACGGTACCAATTTGTTACCCTGCTGTTACCCGGAGGCATATAGCCAAGAAGCTCACCGCTCGTAAGGTCGAGCAGACAAGACCAAATCCACGCAAGCGCATTGAACTGCCGGACGGGGGCAAGCCGGGGCTTTACCTTGTCATTCAGCCAAGCGGGCGGAGGTCCTGGGCCGTGCGTTACCGCTTCCACGGTCAAGGACGGAAGCTGACCCTTGATGGCTTCCCATCACTCGCCACGGCCCGCAGGTTGGCTCAAGACGCCTTGGACATAGTTGCCGAAGGCAAGGACCCCGCAGCCGAGAAACGGACGTCAAGGAGTCAACACGAACTCGGCAGCGACCTCTTTAGCGCGGTGGCGGCGGAATTTGTCGAACGTCACGCGAAGCGCAACACGCGGGCTTCGTCGGCGAAGCAAACCGAGCGTTGGCTCGAAAAGGAGGCTCTGCCAAAGTGGGGTAACAGGCGCGTTCAGGACATTACCAAGCGCGACGTGCTCGACCTGTTGGATGGCATCGTGGACCGGGGAGGGGGGCTGAGCGCAAACCGGGTGCTGGCAGCAATACGCAAGCTGTTCAATTGGGCGGTGCAACGCGGCATCATCACGGCATCGCCTGCGGGTGGCATCAAGGCCCCACTCCCCGAGATTTCACGCGACCGCTTTCTCAATGACGATGAGACGAGATGGTTTTGGCTTGCTTGCGACAAGCTTGCCTATCCGTTTGGCAGCATGGCGAAACTGCTGCTTCTCACCGGGCAACGCCGCGATGAGGTTTCCGGCATGATCTGGGGCGAAATCGACCTCGACAAGGCACTGTGGACCATCCCCGGCGGTCGCACCAAAAACGACTTGCCGCATGAGGTTTCGCTCTCGGACGCCGCACTTTCGGTCATCGCGTCCCTGCCGCGCATCAAGAGCGACAAGGGCTATCTGTTCACCACGAACGCCGAGACACACGTTAGCGGGTACTCTCGCGCCAAGGGAATGCTCGACAAGGCAATGCTTGACATTGCGCGTGATGAGCGTGGCCAGGACGTAGAAATTCCCCGCTGGACCTTCCACGATTTGCGCCGGACTGCCGTAAGTGGCATGGCGCGTCTTTCCATCCCTCTGCCGGTTATCGAGAAGGTGGTGAACCACAGCTCCGGTTCGTTTGCAGGCATCGTTGGCGTGTACCAAAGGCACGGCTTTGCCGATGAGAAGCGCAGCGCATTGCAGGCGTGGGCAAACCTTGTCCTCTCGACTGTCGAGAAGCGACCGGCAAATGTTGTGCCTATCAACGCGAGGGCGTAATGCGCGATAGCTCGATCATCGATAAGGCGAAGGCTGGCGACTTCGGTCCTCTGCGGAAGGTTCTTAGCGGTGGTGCTCCCCTCTCGTCCCCTATTCGACGCCTGGTACTCGATATTATCGACGGCAAACTGAAACGACCGCGCCACCGGCCACCATCCAGGACCACTGTTGACGAACGCCGAAAGATCGCTAGGCGCTCGTGGGAAATTGAAGCACTGGTTGGCAAATCAACTGCGGCAGTAGCTGAGGTAGCGACGGAATTTGGCTGCTCAGAAACGAAGGTACACCTAGCGCGCCGCCAAGAAAAAACGTGGCTCCTAAAAAACGCTACCCTCTTAGGGCTCTTCGGCGACGAAGAGTCTCTCCGCTTCGCTAAACAATTGGAAAAGAAGCTACACCCTGCAAGGAAGTAGCGACTTATTTGCAGTCGAAAGCGATTGCCTTAGGCTCTACACACGCAACATCTTGCAAACTCGTTAGAACGGGAAAGGTGCAAGATGAGCGACGAAATTTCTGAACAAGATGATGTGTTGTTACCCGATGCCCAGGTCCGCAAACGATATTTCAAGTCAGCGATGTGGATATGGCGTCGAGAGCGTGATGGCTCAGGGTTTCCGCCTGCCGTTTGGATTGGCCGGAGAAAGCACAGGAGACTCAGTCAGCTAATCTCTTGGGAGCGACAACTAGCTGTCGGCAACCACCAACATTTAGAGCTTAAAAATGAAACCGCCGCCACGTCCTGATGAGGCAGGGGGTGGCGGCGGTTTCACATGGGATACTAGGCAGCAAGTTGGACGCCCTTTAGTAAACCAAGCCGCCCCATCCCCGCAAGACCCGCAGCAGCAACTCCTCCGCCGCCTGGAAGCGGAAAGGCAGCAGGTCGACCGTCGAACCGAGGCGCTTGAGATTGTCGCCGCTTGGCGCGATGGGTTGCGCGCCAAATTGGCTCGCGCACGAACTCGAGCACGAACTGATTGGCCTCCACTCCGAAGAACACGATTGCCTTGTGGCCGAGGTTGGCGACTTCAAGAGCCTCTGCCGCGCCCTGGGTTGCCAAAGCGGAGGCCGGCGACATGAGCACTGACTGGGAATCGCTCACCGAGGAAGAGCACAGGGACTACGCAAATTATGACCCGTGGGTCGGCAAGGACGATGGGACCAAAGGGCAGCTTGTTGTCGCCTGCGCAAGTGACATCAAGCCCAAAAAGGTCCAGTGGCTCTGGCAAGAGCGGTTGCCCAGAGGCAAGTGTGTGCTTGTTGCCGGGGAAGGTGGGCTCGGCAAGTCGATGGTGTTGGCATGGATAGCTGCTACCGTGAGCCGAGGTGGGGAGTGGCCATGCGACGAAGGCCAATCATCTTTGGGGTCAACGATCATACTGTCTGCCGAAGATGACGCAGCGGATACCGTTGTGCCTCGGCTCATGGCTAACAATGCCGATTGCTCTAAGGTGCACATCCTTTCGGCTGTCCGCAGCGATAAGGGAAACCGTAGCTTCAACCTTCAGCTCGACCTTTTCGAGCTTGAAAAGAAGATTACCGAGCTTGGTGACGTGCTGCTCGTCATCATCGACCCGATCACGAGCTATCTCGGCAAGGTGGACTCACACAAGAACGCGGAGCTCCGCTCTGTCCTTGAGCCGCTAGGTGAGATGGCGTCCAGACTTGACGTGACCGTTATCGCCAATACTCACCTCTCAAAGGCGGCAACCGGAAGCGCCAACAGTCGCGTCATCGGCTCTGTCGCCTTCGTCAATCATGCGCGTGCTGCTTTCATCGTCACGGCAGACCCGGAGGACGGCGGTAGACGGCTGTTCCTTCCGTCAAAGACAAACCTTGGCCGTCCAAGAGAAGGCCTAGCCTACCGGATAGCCGACACCACAATCATGGGCAGCGAGGGCGAACTGATATGGGCACCCTATGTGAAATGGGAGGACAGCACCGTCACGATGAGCGCCGATGAGGCCGTGGCAGCTATGGCGGGGGACGGCGAGGGAAGGAGCGCCAGGGAAGAGGCTAAGGCCTTTTTGTCGGAGGCGCTTTCCGAGGGGCCGGTGGAGGCGAAGGAGGTTAAGCGCCAAGCAGGCGAAATCGGCATCTCCATCGCTTCGCTAAGGCGTGCGCAGCACATGCTTGGCGTGAACGCCTATCGGGAAGGCGGAATTGCAGACAAGGGGCGGTGGCTTTGGTCCCTAAGGTGCTCAAATTCTCCTAAGGTGCTCACTTCAGAAGTTGAGCATCTTAGACATCTTAGTGAGCATCTTAGTGCTGACGGTACCGCTCAGAGAAATGACGGAGACCCATTCGCCTCGCTCAAGGATGCTTCACTTAAGCTCAAGGTGGAGCCCGTAGCTGACGATTACCCCGTATTGCCCTAGTTCCTGGACCGGCGATCACAGGGCTGACACAGCGAAACTCAGCCTGAAAATGGGTGTGCGGGTATAGGGCTATCACTATAGCTATCCGTCATCGGATGGCTTTGATTGGTCCCCCCCGGCAAGGAATTCCCAGATAGGTGCTTGAGTATGCGTTGACGGTCGCTCACCGCTCATCAGAGAGCGCTTTCAATTCACCTCCCGTAAAGAACTGCCTGAGTAGGTTCTCGTGCACGGGGGAGAGCGATGGGTCTCAAGCTGATAATCACTGCCTATTTTACGCTTGTCGCGACGATCTTCATTGCGGGCATCGTCGTGCTAAGCGTCGGACAAATGTCCGAATCGCGGGCTGACGCGCTCGAAAACGGTTATCTCGTCACGCGCTGAAATGCCGGTTCCACTCATGGACATCGCTTGGTTCGGCGTGATTGTTCTCATGGCCGTCATATGGGTCGTGCTGGACGTCTAACCCCTCGTCTGAACTCGCCGCCGAGACCTAATTGTGCACGGGGCTCTTGCCCCGTTTCTGTGATTCCATCTCCGGTTGGCTTGGCCCATCCAAGGCGACAATAGCACCGCCGTGTTTTGTTCGACCTGCTCGCCCGATGCGCTAAATTGATCGCATGGAAGAGATCACCGCAGGGCGTCTCGCGCAGCTTCTTGGCGTGACACCGAGGACCATTACCGAGCTTGCCAAGGACGGCGTGCTGATGCGCGGCAAGAAGCGCGGCAGCTACGATCTACAGGCCTCTGTCAGCGGTTATTGCCACCACCTCCGGTCGATGGCCGCTGGCCGGGGCGGTGAAGCCGGGCAGACAGCAAGAGAGCGCCTAGGCAGCGGCCAAGCGACCCTAGCCGAAACTAAGGCAGCGCAGATACGCGGTGAGACGGTGCCGGTGGCCGAGGTCGAGACTTTCTGGCGCTCTAAGCTCAAGGCGTTCCGCAATCGGGTGCTCGCCATCCCACATCGGGTCGAATACCTATCGGCGCGGCAGACGCTGACCTTGACGCAAGAGCTTCGCGCCTGCCTCGACGAGCTTGCCGATGGTTAGAGTCCAAATGGCGGAGGCGCAGCTTCTATCAACTTTGACCTGCCCGCATTGTGGGCATCAGGCGACCGAGCATATGCCAACGGATGCCTGCGTCATCTTCTATGACTGCCCAGACTGCGGAGAGAGGCTGAAACCGCTACCCGGCGACTGTTGCGTGTTTTGCTCATATGGCTCGGTGCCGTGTCCGCCGATCCAAGCGCAACGTGCCGAAGCACGCTGACCCTTGCCTTCCCGCCGAGCGAGCATGTGCGCTTGCGCATTTGGCTCGTGAAGCGGAAGCTCAATCTCAGAACGCGCGAGCTGGGGTGGATCGTGTGAGGGGTTATGCGGCCAAACCGCCAATGACCCAGCCTATTGCACGGACGACGCCATAGACGGCGAGGCAAGCTACGCCGAGACCGACCAAGGCGATAAGAACTCCGGCAACGAGCAACGGCATGTCGCCTTGCCCTGCGTCCCACAGCTTAAACCTCGCTGCGTCGGCCACCATCAGGTGCTACAAACTCGGGGAGGGTCCCCCGATAAGACGGAAGCCCCGGTTGGGGCCGAGGCTTCCCTCCACTTGCTTGGGATAGACCCTGCGTTAAGGGAAACGCTTGGAGGGGGACTATCCGAATGAACAAACTGAAGGAGCGAGGGAATGTTCCAAAATGATAAAAAAAAGCCTCGCGGGGCACGTTATTTGCAATCACGTGCCGCCTGGCTTGAAGCTCCTTGGTTTTAGACGCTTCAATAGCCGGTGAACTTGTTGGGGTAACAGCACGGGTAACAGAAGCGGCTAAAAGAGGGGCTATTTGCCCTTGGAACCCTGCTTCACTGTGAGCCTCCCGCAAAAGAAAAGCCCCGAGCCCCAGCCCCACGGCCGAAGCCGATCGTGTAAGGATTAGACTTCCTTCCTAAGCTGGGGAGGACCCAATGAAACGTCTCGCTCTTAGTTTGGTACTCTGCGGTTTGGTCATCAGCGGAACTGCGGCCGCCGATCAAACCTGTAAGGCAAAAGCCACCAAGCAGAAGCTTGCCGGTGGAGCCCTTATTAGCTTTGTAGAGAAATGCGAATCCGATGCGTATTTGACTTGCGCGGAGCAGGCTGTGAGAAAAAAGTTAGCCGGACCCGCTAGTGACACCTTCATCGATAAGTGCACCACGAAGGCGATGGGAACGGGACCTAAGTGGTGCGTGCCACACTATTGCCTGAGCGACTCCGATTGCACCGGCGGCGACGGGTGTAGTGTTTGCTGGGCCGGCCTATGCGGCAAGTAAGAGCAGACAAGCGCAAACATTTTCATTCAAACTTTCTTAAAAGTTTCCCGCTCTGATTAGCTGGCTCCGGAGAGGTGCCCACTCAGAGACAATGGGCGAGCTTGAGGGGGCACGAGTCTCGCCGCAGGGGCTCGTGTGCCCTCTGTTAAACACGGCGGGACGGCGAGGGATGCGCTCTGTTGGGATTAGCTTCTCTATTTTAGCAGCGAAGATAGCGCTAATCGTCGGCTTTGCGTCACTCACAGATTGGGCGGTTGGCGTTGCTGCGGTCACTGCGCTCGCTGCGCTTGCACTCGATGAGATTGAGTCGGACTTGTCTCCTCTAGCTGAAGCGGCGGAGTGAAGTCGCGCCCTCGACTGCTTCCACGCCCCAATAGGCTTGACCATCCAACTACAACCTCTCAGCGGGCGGGATCGGTTGTAAGACCGCACTGTATGTGCTGCGGATCTCCGCACCACGGCTTTCGACTCCACGGTGACTCCTACAGCCACGAAGCCCCCCAACCCTTGGTCGGATACCCCAACAGGGTGTTTCGAGTCTGTAGGGTGGCTCTTTAAGTCACAGAAACGGGATTAGTAGGGAGGGAATGTGTGGCGGGATAGTCAACCTGCGTTCTGGTACCCGAGCTTTCTGGAAACAGCAGGAAGTGGACGCCAATTCGACCGCTAACCTCTAACCCACCATTCTGAGCTTGATTGCTTGAGACATAGTGGGAGGCGCGAAAGCTCCGTCTGGCAACTCTCGAATTAGCTCGCTCCGCACCAAGTTCACAAGCACAGGGTGCACACCCTGCACTGCTTGTTCCTTGTCCGCGAAAAATCCTTCCTTCACAGCCAGCTCAACAAGCTCCTCTCGCGACATCGAGCCGACCTCATTGAGCTTGTGCATAAAAAGATCTGCAAGATCGAACAGGGGAGAAGACGGGACACTTGGGGGCGACACGTTTCCCCAAGACCGCTGCTCAAATTCCATGAATTCGGCAATCATTGCTTGGGCCGACTTCAGGTCAGCTATTTTCGCATCTCGTTCGTTTTGGTGTTGCGCAAGGATTTTCTGACATTGGTCGTAGGCAGCTCTGATCTGTTCGTCGATAAGAGTTGTACGCTCTTGCAAATCGCTCCGGATGTCGCGCATTGGCCCCTCCCTCTTGACCGCGCTCAGAACTGAGAACACTAGCAATGGGGTTCTGGCAACGAAACGTCTGTGAGGTGCATCTCCGGCTCTAGCCCGACTTATCCACATCCCCGTGTTGGCGGTGAAACTGCAATCGACCCGGTATGCGAGTCTGGGGGTATATGGAGTATTCGCGACGCCAGGGAGAGCCGCATGGCCCAGGATTACATCCAACCCCTACAAGCGTTGAAAGCAGTAATGGTGCAAAAGCGCCGTAACTTCGCGGAATCTCTTCTGCGTTCCCCCAAAGGGGCAAAAGCTACAAAGCGGCGCAAAAAGCTCATCAAACTGCAAAGGGAAATCGATGTAATCGATGGTGCTATCGCAGATGAGCAATTGCTGAGTCCGTCCCTACCCGATTAAAACTATTGTCGGTCATGTGTATAAGTAAAGTCCATGGGACCCCCCCCGGGGGGTCTGCGCAGTCCAACCCCAGAGGGTTACAATGTTTAACTCAGTCACTACCTCGCAGGAGTAGCGGCTCATTGCGCCAGTATACGAAACACTGATGTACGGCTGATGCCTGTCTGCCTAGCAATTTCTGAAGGCCCAACACCAGCGTGACGCAGTTCGCGCACCTTGTCGGCCTTGGCTCTGGCAGTTGGCGCTCTGCCCTTGTATTTGCCGTCTGCCCTGGCCTTCGCAATGCCGACCAGCATCCGCTCGCGGGTCAACTCCCGCTCGAACTCACAGCGGAGTGATGCTGACAAGTCGAGGCGGCACGGGCTCAGTGACAAAGATGGAAACGCAGACCACTAGGTCAGCGTCACTGGCAGCAATCTCTTTCAAGAAAACCTCATGGTCGCTGTCAGTGTCAGCATGAGCCTCGTAAACAATCATGCGAGAACGCCGGAAGGTGAGGGACCTCTCCAAAGCCTCTAGGCGTTTCAGAAAGCTGCCAGCCATTACGCGACCATCTGTGGCCGGAGGCGCTCTACAGTCTCTCTCTGCGCAACCGCAGCTTCCATTGCTGCAAGTCGTTCCTCGAACGCTGAGGTCTCAAGGCATTTGGCCATTGCTGACAGGATGGTTGCCAATCGATAAGCCTCGATGGTTTCCACTTCGCCGTGTCGGGCTTGCCGGTAAAGCCGTCCGAGTTCGATCGCTACCCTACCGACAGAGGTCAATCGGCCTATTTTCACTCTGCGCTTTCTCTCCATGGCTTTCTGGTCTCCTAACCAGCCGTCATAAGCTGGTTTGTACATCAGTTCCGGAAGCGTCCGCGCTCGGTGTTGCGTCCAATCACCTGCGTGGTCATCGTGGGCTTCTCGTTGGATGCCACTTTTTTTGAAACCCCTTCCACACCGAAATCAAGAGAATTGTTACCCTGGGCGCTACCCCAGGGCTTAGTCACCGATTGGCGAATATGCTAAGTGATTGATGTTATTGGTGAGCCCGCCGGGACTCGAACCCGGGACCCTCTGATTAAAAGTCAGATGCTCTACCGGCTGAGCTACGGGCTCTCACGCGGGGACCATAGGGGTGCGCCGCCACCAAGGTCAACCGATGCCACGGCACTTTCATCGCCGTTTAGCTTTACTCGCTTTCACCACAAGAGGCTGAGGCAGAGCCTCACGCAAATGGTAATTCGTGATCTTCGAAGGCAGCCTGGAGATAGAGACGCCGGAGATCGTCGCTTTGCTCATAGAATTATTTTGAGGCCCCTCTCGGCAGCTGCAGCTAATTGACATCCGCCCCCATCGCAGTCCTTCTCGTATTTGCAGCCGCAGCCGATGCACTTATCCTTGCTGGATGACTGTGGCGGCGAAGATAAGTTTCCCGACTATTTAGTTGTTACTAACGACCGTAAGAACCACCATCCCTTTGAAGATTTCGAGAATATATATGGGTCGGTCGTTTACGTATAGGACGCTCGTTGCCGGCTTGTGTGCAATTTTTGTTCGGTCTGAACGAAGGGCGGCGGCGCGCGAGTAGCGTTTCTGCCATACGGCAAAATCACGAATTTAGCCGCTGACAAATAGAAGTGCCGACAATTCAGAAAATCGCGAAACTGCCACGCTTTCAGTAAGCTCGCGCCGGTTTCGGCTCGGGGACGAAGCCGGGAGGGGGGAGCACCCATGCAAAGTGAGATGCCGAAGGGCGGCAGGCTCCGCTATCTGCCGCGGTTGCTGCTGATCATTCCGCTCGTGGCCATACTCTGGGTGCCGTCCTACAACGCGCTCCAGCCCGAGCTCGCCGGAATTCCGTTCTTTTATTGGTACCAGCTTGCCTGGATCCTGATCGGCGCAGGCCTCGTCGTTATCGTCTACCTCATCGAAATCGGCATCGCGCTCCGCGCCGAATAGGAACCCACTGGTGCCTTGGGGGAGTTTTGCCTGGTGAATGCGCCTGCCACGATCGTCTTTGTCGCGCTGTTCCTGCTGGTCACCGTGATTGGCTTCATCGCCGCCCATTGGCGGAAGGCCGACCTCAATCTGCTGCATGAATGGGGCCTTGGCGGCCGCCGCTTCGGTACCCTCGTCACCTGGTTCCTTCTCGGCGGCGATCTCTATACCGCCTACACCTTCATCGCCGTGCCGGCGCTGGTCTACGGCAAGGGCGCCATCGGCTTCTTCGCCATTCCCTATGCCGTCCTGCTCTATCCCATTCTTTATGTGATTTTTCCGCGGCTCTGGGCGGTGGCGCACGCGCGGGGCCACGTCACTGCCGCCGACTTCGTGCGCGAGCGCTTCGACAGCCGCATGCTGGCGCTCGCCGTGGCGGTGACCGGAGTGGCCGCCACCATGCCCTACATCGCGCTCCAGCTCGTCGGCATGGAAGTGGTGATCGGCGCGCTTGGCTTCTCGACGCAAGGCTTGATCGGGCACCTGCCGCTCATCATCGCTTTCCTCATCCTAGCGGTCTTCACCTACAAAAGCGGCTTACGCGCCCCGGCGCTGATCGCCGTGGTCAAGGATATGCTGATCTTCGTCACCGTGATCGCGGCGGTGGTGGTGATTCCGGCGAAGCTCGGCGGCTATGGGGCTATCTTCGCTCGCGTGCCGCCGGAGAAGTTGCTCCTGGCGCCGCCGTCTGGCGACAGTTTTGGCGCCTACAGCGCTTACGCCACTCTGGCGCTCGGTTCCGCGCTCGCGCTTTTCCTGTACCCCCACTCCATGACCGGGATCTTGAGCGCCTCCGACGGGAATGTGATCAGGCGCAACGCGGCGCTGCTTCCCGCCTATTCGTTCATTCTCGGATTGATCGCCCTGCTTGGCTATATGGCGATCGCCGCGGGCGTCGGCGACGACCCTGCGCATGCCGCAGGCTTTGCCTATTACGGTCCGAACTACGCGGTGCCGGCGCTGTTCCTGACATCGTTCCAGCCCTGGTTCGTAGGCGTGGCCTTTGCCAGTATCGCCATCGGCGCGCTGGTGCCCGCGGCGATCATGTCGATCGCCTGCGCCAACCTCTTCACCCGCAATCTCTACAAGGAGTTCGTGCGTCCCGATTGCACCGAGGCGCAGGAGGCGAAGGTCGCCAAAATCGTGTCGCTGGTCGTCAAGATCGGCGCGGTGGTGTTCATTCTGGCGCTACCGCAAGCCTATGCCATCCAGCTTCAGCTGCTCGGCGGCATCTGGATCATCCAGCTCCTGCCGCCGATCCTGCTGGGTCTCTACACAAACTCCCGCAGCACGCCGGCGCTACTGATCGGATGGGCCGCGGGGCTCGCCACCGGCACCTATATGGCCGCCACGCAAGGATTTGCTAGCTCGGTCTATCCCTTATCGCTGTTTGGCGTCACGGTGCCGGGCTACGCTGCGCTCTATTCGGTCTTGCTGAACCTCCTTCTCGCCCTCGCTCTCACGCCGGTGTTCAGTCTCCTCCGCTCCCGGAAGCTCGCCGCTGCCGGCCGATAGGCGTGGCCGTGAATCAGAGCGCCAGTCTGTGCATATAAGTGACAACGGCGCGCTTTCCCGGGCCAAACCCTCGACCCCGGGGGTATTCCTCGTTACGGTGCCCCGTGTGAACGACCCTACTTGTCTCGAGAGGGAGATCATTTCATGGCAAACGATAACCAGGCCGGCGGTAGGACATTCCTCGCTATCGTCTTAGGCGGCATCGTGCTTGCACTCGTCATCGCGGCCTATTTCATGTACGGGCATAGGGCCGAACCGACCAAAGTCGAAGCGCCCGCGGCTCAGGCACCAGCGCCTGCAGCGACGCCAGCTCCTCCGCCGCCACCACCGCCACCAGCACCCGAGCCAATGGCCGCTCCACCGGCGCCGGCTCCTATGGCGCCCGCGCCAGAGGCGGCACCGGCTCCAACACCAGAGGCGGCACCTCCGCCGGCTCCAGAGGCAGCGCCTCCGTCAGCACCGGACGCGACCAAGCCTTAAGCAAAGCGCGTTCGGGCGGTCCGCTTTCGTTTGGACCGCCCGGACGCCAGCAAGCGTCAACTCCCCGACCGCTAGGCGTTAGAAGGTCGAGGCGGACGCCCGCCCATTCTCTTCCGAGCAGCCCGCCGCCGATCCTATCGGCAATCGGGTGCCTTTATTTGCCGTGGCTCAAAACTGCGACAGCGGCGGGGGGCCAAAAAAGAAGAGCCCCGGCGCGGGGATTGCCGAGGCTCGTACGCATTACACAGAACGCTACAACACCCAGACAAGATACAACCGGGCGCGTAGAGAATGCCTCGCCCCTATTGCAGTTTTTTGACGGTTTCTCGTCAATCTCGCTTTTAGCAACAAGGATTTGCGCAATTCACCTCACCCCGCATGGATGGGCTTTCCTCGATATTTGGGCACCCCTCCCGATCTTGTGCGCGGCGCCGTCCCATGCACAATGATCGCGTTTATGCACAATGATCGCGTTCATCCGGCACGTCGGGGATGCGATCGTCGAGGTGGCCTTAGACATGCGGTGGCGTGGCGAAAGAGAGAGCGAGAATGTCGAGGACCGTCGTGACGAAGGCGGAGGCTTCGGCTTCCCGGGCGGCGGGGGCTTACAATTTCCGAGCGGTGGCGGGGGGACTGGGCGCGGCGGCGGCATCGGCATTGTCGGCATCCTGATCCTGCTTGGATTGATGTATTTCTTCGGCGTCGACCCGAGCGTCATCCTGCAAGGCGGGGGGCCGGGCGGAGACGAGTCGAACTTCCCCGACATCCGCCTGCCACAATCGCGACCCGATACCACCAATTACCCGGATCCAGGCCAGCGCGGACCACAGATCCAGCACCCGCAAAGCTCAGGCGAGGACGACCTCAGGCAATTTGTCGGCGTCGTGCTCGCCAACACCGAGGACGTGTGGAGCAGCGTGTTCAAGCAATATGGCGAGGGCTACAGCGACCCGAAGCTCGTGCTGTTCACCGGCGGCATTCGCTCCGCCTGCGGCACGGCCATGTCGGCGATGGGACCGTTCTACTGCCCGAGCGACGAGAAGGTCTATATCGACCTCTCCTTCTACAAGGAGCTCAAGGACCGCTTCAAAGCCCCTGGTGACGCCGCCCAGGCCTATGTGATCGCCCATGAGATCGGCCACCACGTGCAGAAGCTGCTCGGCATCATGGATCAGGTCGAGGCCGTGCGGCAGCGCGTGAGCGAGCGGCAGGCAAACGCGCTACAGGTCCGCGTCGAGCTGCAGGCCGACTGCTTTGCCGGCATCTGGGCCAACAAGGCGCAAGAGACCAAAAATATCTTCGAGCCCGGCGATATCGATCAGGCGCTGAATGCGGCGAGCGCCATCGGCGACGATCGCATCCAGAAGCAGACGCAAGGCTATATCGTGCGGGATTCGTTCACGCATGGCTCATCGGAACAGCGCGTCCGCTGGTTCCGCAAAGGCTATGAGACCGGCAGCCTGCAACAATGCGACACGTTCAACGCGAAGGACCTTTAGCCGGCACGGTTTTTTTGTTGCGGCTGAGGGGGCGTCGCGAGACAGACAACACTTCGTCATGGCCGGGCTTGTCCCGGCCATCCACGTCTTCGATCCCCGTTCGCTGCAAGAAATCCGTGGACGCCCGGGACTGCGTCCGGGCATGACCAGCTCTTGTGTTGGGATCGGGGCCTAAAGCGCGTCGCCGGCGAACACCGTCGCCTCGCACGGCATGCTCGCTTTCTTGAACAAAGCGCAAGCCTGCATCGCCTCGGCGGCGCTGGAGAACGGCCCGGCGATCAGCCGCCATTTCTTGTCCGGTGCAATGATGCGCCGCGCCTGCAATCCGGCGACGAGCGCCGCGTGATTGCTCAGGAGGTCGCGCCACATCGGCCTCACTTTATCCTGCTTGTCCACGCTGCCGATCTCGATGCCAAACCGGGTCGTGCCTGGCGGGATGGGCGGCGGCGCGCTGAGATTGGCGGTGTCGGCCAACTCCGGGGCCGGCGTCGAGGCCGGCTCGGCAGAGGTGACCTGCACGGGCGCCGATGACTTCTCGCCCGGCTTCTGATCCTTGGAGCCTGGCGTTGCTACTGAGTGGGGAGAAGGCTCGTCGGCAGAGATTGACCTTTCACCGTCCGATGCGGACGGCGAGGGCGCCTCATCCGCATCGTCTTGGGCGGCGTGGGTCTGCGGGGACTTGGCCGGCTCGGCTGGCTTCTCCGAGGGCTTGGGCGGAGCGGGCGGCGTTTCCGGTACCTTCGCTTGCTGGGTTGGCTTGTCCACGGGCTTCACCGGGAGCGACGGTTTTTCCGCTGCCTTCGGCGGCTCGGATGGCTTCATCGGAGCCTCGGGGGGAACCGACTTCGCTTCCGGCTTTGGCGGCTGGGGTGGTTGCTCGGCCGGCTGCATCGGCTCTGGGGACGGCATCGACGTCGTGACGGAGGTCGAGCTCGGCAGCGCGGCCACCGGTCCAAGCACCTTCTCGAGTGGCTTGAGCCGCGTATCGAGCTCGCTCACTTGGCCGGACAGGTCGCGCAGCTGAGATTTGAGCTCAGCGATCTCCCGATCCTTGGCCTCATTGTCGCGCAGGAGCAACTCGGCCTGGTCGGGCGGTAGCGACGGTGCCGCTGGCGCTGTGCTCGCCGAAGGGGTTTCAACCTGATGCGCGCCGGGCTCTGGGCTCGGCGTGTCCGATGGGACGCCGGGGCTCGCCGCGGCGGTCTCAGCCTGATGCGCCGCCGGCTCGGTGACGATGCGAAACAGATAAGCGCCCGAGAAGACCGCGAGCAGAACCCAGAAACCGGCGAACAGTCCTGGAACCCAGTTGCGCTTCCCGCTGCGGCGATCTTTAACGGCCATGACCTTCGCAAAGCCTCCCCTAGAGCCTCAAATATACGCCGAAAAAGCGCTGGCAATATGGCTCCGCCGCAGTCTGCCGATCGGCAACAGGAGGATGACTCGCTTCTGCCCTCTCGGTCAATTTCGGTCGTGCCATCTCCGGCTGACCACTCGGCTTGTGGTTCTTGCCCCGGCTTTCTATTAGACAGGTCTCAGCTAAGGAGTTGGCGGCGGCAATTCGTGACGCGCGAAAGACAAGATTAGCGGTTTCACTCTCCTTTGCGGGAAGACCAGGGCGCTTTCCTCTCAATCTCGGGTGCATTTTGGCAGCGACCAAAGAGCCATGACGCAAGACTCAGTTCTCGCCATCGTCCTTGCCGCCGGCAAGGGCACAAGGATGCTCTCGGATGTGCCGAAGGTAATGCACGGGCTCGCCGGCGCGCCGCTGCTTGCCCACGTTCTGGCGGCGGCCAAGGCCGCCTCGATCGATCGGCTCTGCATTGTGGTTGCTCCCGGCATGGAGGAGGTTGCGGGCGTGACGCGGGCCTGCGATCCCGAGCTTGCCGTGTTCGTGCAGGCCGAGCCCAAGGGCACGGGCGATGCCGTCAAAGCCGCGCAAGGCGCTTTTGCCGGGCATCCAGGCCCAGTGCTCGTGCTCTATGGCGATACGCCGCTGCTCCAGCCCGAGACTCTGGTTCGGCTTCGCCGCGAGCTCGATGATGGTGCCGATCTCGTGGTGATTGGCTTTGAGGCCGACAACCCTACGGGCTATGGCCGGCTGCTGCTCGACAATCGCGGGCGGCTGACTGGCATTCGCGAGGAGAAAGACACGAGTGACAAGGAGCGCGCGCTCACGCTGTGCAATTCGGGCCTTATGGGATTTCGCAGCGGCAAGACCTTGACCGATCTCTTGGCGCGCATCGGCAACGCCAACGCCAAGGGCGAGTTCTATCTGACCGACGCGGTGGCGCTGGCAAACTCGGACAGGCTCGAGACCCGCATGTTGCGGTCCGAGGCCGAGGAGGTGCTGGGCGTGAACTCCCGCGCCGAGCTCGCCCAAGCCGAGGCGGTCGTGCAGCAGCGGCTGAGGGCCAAGATCATGGCCGGTGGAGCCACGCTCATCGCGCCCGAGACGGTGTTTCTCAGCCATGACACTGTGGTGGGCAAGGACGTGATCATCGAGCCCAACATCGTCATCGGTCCTGGCGTTGTCATCGGCGACAACGTGACCATCAAAGGCTTCTGCCACATTGTCGGGGCGCGCATCGAAGCGGGCGCCACAGTCGGGCCGTTCGCCCGCCTTCGCCCTGGTGCCGCCCTCGGGCCGAAGGCCCATGTCGGCAATTTCGTCGAGATCAAGCAGGCTGACATCGCCGCAGGCGCCAAGGTCAACCACCTCACCTATATCGGCGATGCGAGCATCGGCGCGGGCGCCAATATCGGCGCCGGCACCATCACCTGCAATTATGACGGCTTTGCCAAGCATCGCACCGAGATCGGCGCCGGGGCGTTCATCGGCTCGAACTCATCGCTCGTGGCGCCGGTCAAGATCGGCGAAGGGGCCTATATCGGCTCCGGCAGCGTCATCTCCAAGGATGTTCCGGCCGACGCGCTGGCGCTCACCCGCGCGCCGCAAGAGGAGCGTCGTGGCTGGGCCGCGCGCTTCCGCAAGCGGCGCCCGCGTGGACCCGGAAACAATGGGACATAGTCTATGAGTTGCGCCTCATAGGGCGTGCATAGCTAGCGGCTGCGGCTGGAGTGTGGAGTAGATCGGATGTGCGGAATTGTTGGCGTCCTCGGCAGGGGCCCGGTCGCGGGGCAACTCGTTGACGCGTTGAAGCGGCTCGAATATCGCGGCTACAATTCCGCGGGCGTCGCCACGGTGGAGAACGGCAAGCTCGGCCGCCGGCGCGCGGAAGGCAAGCTGCGCAATCTCGAGGCGCGGCTCAAATCGGCGCCGCTACTCGGCGAGACCGGCATCGGCCATACCCGCTGGGCGACCCACGGCAAGCCGACCGAGGCCAATGCCCACCCGCATATGACCGACGACGTGTCGGTGGTGCATAACGGCATCATCGAGAATTTCCGCGAGCTGAAGGAAGAGCTGCTGGCCGAGGGCGCGGCCTTCACCAGCGACACCGACACCGAGGTCATCGCCCATCTCATCACCCGCGAGATCAGGGCCGGCAACGATCCGGTCCGCGCCGTCTATCACACGCTGAAGCGGCTGGAAGGCGCCTTCGCCATCGCCATGATCTTCCGCGGTTACAACGACCTCATGATCGTGGCGCGCCAGGGCAGCCCGCTCGCCATCGGCTATGGCCAGGGCGAGATGTTCGTGGGCTCGGACGCGCTGGCCCTTGCGCCGTTCACCGACGAGGTGGCCTATCTCGAGGATGGCGACTGGGCGGTCTTGACCCGCGAAGGCGTTGCCATCCGCGACCGCGACGGGAAGGCCGTGCAGCGGCCGGTCACCAAATCGCTGGCCACCGCTCTCCTCGTCGACAAGGGCAACTATCGCCACTTCATGGCCAAGGAGATCCATGACCAGCCGGAGGTTGTCGGCCACACACTGGCCAACACCGTCGACCTCTCATCCAGCAGCGTGGAGCTGCCGCAGCTTCCCTTCGATTTCGCCAAGCTCGGGCGTCTCTCCATCTCCGCCTGCGGCACGGCGTTCTACGCGGGCCTCGTCGCCAAATATTGGTTCGAGCGCTGGGCGCGTCTTTCCGTGGACGTCGAAATCGCCTCGGAGTTCCGCTATCGCCAGGGCGGACTTGATCCCAACGTCGGCGCCTTGTTCATCTCCCAGTCCGGCGAGACGGCCGATACGCTGGCAAGCCTTCGCTATTGCCGCGAGCAAGGCCAGCGCACTCTGTCGATCGTCAATGTGCGGGAGTCCTCTCTCGCCCGCGAATCCGACGGTGTCCTGCCGACGCTTGCCGGCCCTGAGATCGGCGTCGCCTCCACCAAGGCCTTCACCTGCCAGCTGACCGCGCTCGCCTGCCTCGCCATCGCCGCCGGCAAGGCGCGCGGACATATCGGGCCGTCCCTCGAAGCCGAGCTCGTCCAGGCCTTGGCCGAAGTGCCGCGCCATATGGCGACGGTGCTCAGGGATGAAACGCCTTACGAGAGCCTCGCGCATAGCCTATCGCGGGCGCGCGACGTGCTCTATCTCGGCCGCGGCCAGAACTATCCGATTGCACTGGAAGGCGCGCTGAAGCTCAAGGAGATATCCTATATCCACGCCGAGGGTTACGCCGCCGGCGAGCTGAAGCATGGGCCGATCGCGCTGATCGACGAGAAGATGCCGGTCATCGTCATCGCGCCGCGTGACGACCTTTACGACAAGACGGTGTCCAACATGCAGGAGGTGGCGGCGCGGGGCGGGCAGATCGTGCTGATCAGTGATGCCGACCCTTCAAGCACCGGTTGTACCGTCCGCACCCATCTGAAAGTGCCGGCATTGCACCGCTTTGTGACGCCGCTAGTCTATGCGGTGCCGGTGCAGCTCATCGCTTATTATACGGCGGTGTTCATGGGGACTGACGTCGATCAGCCCCGCAACCTGGCAAAGTCCGTGACGGTGGAATAGGCTACAGCCTCGGATTTGCCTGATTTCTTTGGTTGAGCAAGGACATGGCGGTTCATCGGAAACGCCCGTTGCCGCGCTACCCCATTTCAGGCACGCGCTTGCGCCGGCGCATGATCACTCTCGGTGCTCTGCTCGCTCTGTCGAGCCTCGCGCCTATGACAGCGGATGCCCAGGAAGGCCCCGCCGGAACGCTGAGCGGGGGTGCCTCCGCCTACGCCGCCGGAAAATATGAGATTGCGGTCAGGCAGCTTACCGCCGCGCTCAGCTCCGACAAGATTGGCCCCAACGATGCGGCCAAGGCGCTTTACGTCAGGGGCCTTGCCTATCAGCGGCTCGGCCAGTCGCCGCGCGCCATCGCCGATCTCGGCGCGGCGATGTGGCTTGGCATTTCCCCCTCTGAGCGCCTTTCGGCCATGGTCAACCGGAGCCTTGCCTACAAAGCGGCGGGCCAGAAGACGCAAGCGGATGCCGAGCTGGCCCTTGCCCGCAAAGCGGACAAGGGCGGCGAGGTGGATCGGCTGCTCGCCGACAATGGCGGTTCGGCTGGCGATACTGCGGCGATTGCCGCTTTCGCGACTGAGGTTCATACCGAGAAGACCGCAGCCGGGGGCGGGACAGCTTCCCCTTCGGCCCGCACGGCGGATGCCGCCTCGCCGAGCTCATGGACCACGACCACCCCCGACGCTCCCTCGAGCGGCAATCGCGTTTCGCGCTGGTGGGGCTCGGTCCGCGGAACCTCCAATGAGAGCGCGCCTGCGCCGGCAAGCGAGGAGAGCGCCAAGTCTCCCGCCGCTCCGCCAGCAACGGCCTCGGCTTCGGCTTGGACGACGGAGACTCAAAAGGCGAGCTCCGAAGAGGGAACCCGCGTCGCCTCGACCGCACCCACGGCGCCGGCCTCAACCGGTGGCGGCGATTACCGCCTGCAACTCACGCCCACCCGTTCGGAGGACGAGGCAAAGGCGCTGTGGAAGAAAGTCGTGAGCCAGAATCAGCAGCTTGCCAGCATCGAGCCGCGGATCGAGAAGACCGATATGGGTAATCTCGGCACCTTCTATCGCCTGCAGGTCGGCCCCTTCCAGGACAAGGCTGAAAGCCTTAAGCTTTGCAACGCGCTGAAGCGAAGCGGAGTTGATTGCTTCCTCGTCAACCCCTAAGCACCTCGATTGCCGTATGCGTAACGCCCCGCGTCGAGCGCCAAACGGCGGGCGATGTCGCAGTAATGTAAGCAACAGCAATTATCAGTCATCTCGCGCTTAGCGGCGCACCGGAAAAGCAAATGAGCGCCTCCAGCGACCCGAAGTCCACGCCAAAGCGAAAAGCACCCCTTGAGGACGGCGAGAGCCTGCGGCAACGCGTTGTCGTCGATGACGACCCCAATTCCTCGCATTTTATGGCACGGCTGCGTGGTTACTTCCTGACGGGCCTCATCGTTGTCGGGCCGGTGGCCATCACCGTCTACGTTGTTTGGTGGTTCATCACGCTCATCGACAATTGGGTGAAGCCGCTGGTGCCGCCGCAATATCTGCCGGAATATTATTTGCCCTTCAACGTGCCCGGTGTCGGACTGATCTTCGGCATCACGGGCCTGATCGTGGTGGGAGCGCTCACCGCCAATTTGTTCGGGCGGACGCTGGTCGGCTGGAGCGAGATGATGCTCGCCCGCATGCCGATCGTGCGCAGCGTCTATCGCACCTTGAAGCAGATCTTCGAGACGGTGCTCTCCAAGAATGGCGGCTCGTTCAAGCGCGTCGGGCTGATCGAGTTCCCGCGGCGCGGGCTTTATTCCATCGTGTTTCTGGCTGGCGACCCGCCGCCGGAGGTCGACGAGAAGATCGGCGGCGGCAATCCGCTGATCACCGTGTTCATGCCGAACGGCCCGAACCCGACCACCGGCTTCATCGTCTTCGTGCCGGCGAGCGAGGTGATCGCGCTCGATCTCTCAGTCGAGGACGCCGCCAAGCTCGTAGTGTCCGCCGGCCTGGTGGCGCCAGACCAGCAGGATCGCTTGCGCGAGCTGGCCAAGCGCAAGGGGCCGAAGCAAGTGCCCGAGGAAGAGCCCGCCGTTTGAGATTGCCGCCGCGCGGCACTCGTCATGCCCAGACTTGACCCGGGCATCCATGCCGTTACGTCTCAGCGCGTTGGAACGCCAGTGGAATGGATTGCCGGGTCAAGCCCGGCAATGACGTGACTGAGAGGACTAACGGTCACCGCTAACCGGCGCGCATCAGCTTGATCGCGTCGTCGCGCTCGAACAAATAGAGCAGGAGCCTGAGCGGCTCGGAGCGCTTGGCGGTGAGCTCGGGGTCGCGCGCCAGTACGAGCCGCGCTTCGTCCCTGGCTGCTTGCAACAGCGCCTCGTCCTCTGGCAGCCGCGCCACTCTGAATGCCGGGAGCCCGCTCTGACGCGTGCCGAGCAGCTCGCCGCCGCCGCGCAGCCGCAAATCCTCTTCGGCGATGATGAAGCCGTCCTCGGTACTTCGCATCACCGCGAGCCGCGCCCGGGCGGCCTCCGACAGCGGCTTGCGGTAGAACAGAATGCAGGAGGATTGCTTGGCGCCCCGGCCCACGCGGCCCCTGAGCTGGTGCAGCTGCGCGAGGCCGAAGCGCTCGGCATGTTCGATCACCATGATGCTGGCATTCGGCACGTCGACACCGACTTCGATCACCGTGGTCGACACCAGCACCGAGAGCTCGCCCGCGGCGAAGGCGGCCATGACGCGATCCTTCTCCGCTCCGGGCAGCCGTCCATGCACGAGGCCGACTCTGTTGCCAAATCTTTTGCTCAAATCCGCATGGCGCTCTTCGGCTGCGGCGATGTCGAGCTTCTCGGATTCCGCCACCAGCGGGCAGACCCAATAGATCTGCGCGCCGTCGGCAATGGCGCGGGCGAGACCGCCCACGATCTCCTCCTGCCGCTCGCTCGGCATGGTGCGGGTCATGGCCGGCTTCCGCCCCGGCGGCTTCTCGTCGAGCCGCGAGACATCCATGTCGCCATAGCTCGTGAGCAGCAGCGTGCGTGGAATGGGCGTCGCGGTCATCACCAGCAGCTCGGCGCCAGGGCCGCTGCCCTTCGCCTGCAAGCCGAGCCGTTGATGCACGCCGAAGCGGTGCTGCTCGTCGATGACGACGAAGGCCAGCGCATGGAAGTCGACCGGCTCCTGCAATAGCGCGTGGGTGCCGATCAGGATGTCGAGCCGTCCCTCGCGCAAGCCGACAAGGGTCTTCTCGCGCTCGCGGCCCTTCTCGCGGCCAGTGAGCAGCGCGATCCGCAGTCCGGTAGAGACAGCGAAGCCTTCGATGGTCTTGAGGTGCTGCCGCGCTAACAGCTCGGTCGGCGCCATCAGCGCCGCCTGTGCTCCCGCTTCGACGGCGGTCGTCATGGCGAGGAGCGCGACGATGGTCTTGCCGCTGCCGACATCGCCTTGCAAGAGCCGCAGCATGCGGTGTGGGCTCGCGAGATCAGCGTCGATCTCGGCCAGAGCACGGCGTTGCGCGCCGGTGAGCTTGAAGGGGAGTGTGGCGAGGATCGCCTGCCGCAATTTGCCGGGAGCGGCGAGCCGCCGGCCGGCGCTCCGGCGCAAGCGCTGACGGATGATCGCGAGCGCGAGCTGGTTGGCAAACAGCTCGTCATAGGCGAGGCGGAGCCGCGGCGGCGCCGCGGTGCCAAGGTCGGCCTCCGTCTCCGGCACATGCATGCGCCTCAGCGCGTCGGCGAAGGAGGGCCACGCGTTCCGCTCGCGCCAGCTGGGACCGATCCACTCCGGCAGAACGGGCAGGCGGGCGAGGCTCTGGGCGATCGCCTTCCGCAAACTGGTGTTGGTGAGACCGGCGGTAAGCGGATAGATGGGCTCGAGCACCGGCAACAGCTTCGCTGTTTCGCTTGTCTCCCTACCTTTGGCGCCTACCTCTTCGACGGGCACGACGTGGTCAGGATGCGGCATCTGCAACCAGCCGTCATAAGATTCGATCTTGCCGGAGATCAACCGCCGGCTGCCCTCCGGCAGGAGGCGCTTCAGATAGGCGGGATCGGCCTTGAAATAGACGAGCTCGAGCGCGCCCGAGGCATCCTCGACCAGGATGCGGTAGGGCGCCCGCGCGCCACGGCGCGGTCCGCCGGGGCGGTGCTCGGCCACGGTCACTTCGAGCGTCGCCAGCTCGCCGATACGGGCATCGGCGATCCGGGGCGTCGGCTGACGGTCCACGACTCCGACCGGCAGATGCCACAGGAGATCGATCACCCGGGCATGGGCCGATTGATGGCGCGGGGCCACGAGCTTGTTCAACAAAGCTTCGATGCGGGGCCCCACGCCGCCAAGGCTTCGGGCCGGCGCGAACAACGGATTGAGGAGAGCGGGGCGCATTTGCCGAACATCAAGCACATGGGGCACAACGACAAGCCCGCACCATTCATACCTCCCTTGTGGGGAGGTCCGACGACGCCATTGGCGACGTCGGGGTGGGGCCCAAAGCATCACCCCCCCCCGCGACCCCGGCTAAGAGCCGGGCTCGCCACCCTCCCCATCAAGGGGAGGGATGAACGTCGCACGGCTTGACAGATACAGGTGCCCTTCGCTCTAACCCGGGCTCGGACAGGCTAGCCGAAAGGCGAGCGCCTGCTGGGCGCGTTTGTAGTGCCGGTCAAGGAAGCCGATTGATGGACTCTCCAGCCGATGATCTGGCCATGCGGCGGCGCCGGGCGCTCTACCGTGCAACGCACCGCGGCAGCAAGGAATTGGACTTCCTGCTCGGCCGCTTCGCCGAGCAAACGATCGAGATCATGACCGAGGCCGAGCTCTGCGTGTTGGAGCGTCTGATCGATGCGCCCGACCCAGATATCGCCGTGAGTTTGTTCGACGGAAATTCGCTCGGGCAACCGGAACTCGACGGGCTCGTGCGCCGCCTGCGGCATTTTCACGGCATCGTGCTGGGCCGCGTGAGCAACGGCTAAGTGCATCCCATGGCAGACACGCCGAAATCTCCATTGCTGCCGGTCGAGCGTCTTCTGCAAGGCGGCTCCACGATCGCGAGCGGGGTTCCCGAAGGCCTCGACGCGGCCGTGCTCGGCGAGCTTGCCCGTCAGGCCGGGCAATTCGACCCCCCGAGGCCGATCCTGCATATTGCGCGCGACGGCCAGCGCCTGGCGACGCTCGACGACGCCCTGCGATTCTTCGCGCCCGAGGTCAGGCGGCTCGGCTTCCCGGCCTGGGACAGCGTTCCCTACGACCGGGTCGCCCCCAATGCCGAGATCGTGGCGCGCCGGGTCAGCACTCTGGCCGAGCTCGCCGAGCGTGACGGCAAGAACGCGAAGCCTCTGATCGTGCTGACCACCATCAACGCCGTGCTGCAACGCGTGCCGCCGCACGACTATTTCGCGAGCTCGATGCAGCGACTCGCGCCAGGCAATGTGGTAAGCATGGCGAGCCTCATCGAGCGCTTGGAGAGCCTCGGCTATGGCCGCGCCGGCACAGTGACCGATCCGGGTCAATATGCGGTCAGAGGCGGCATCCTCGACCTCTATCCTCCCGGCAGCCAACCGATCCGCCTCGACTTCTTCGGCGACGCGCTGGAATTGGTCAGGGCCTTCGACCCCGAGACGCAACGGACGCAAGCGCGGCTCGACGGCATGACGCTGCTGCCGATGAGCGAGACGCCGCTCGATGTTGAGGCGCGGAAGCGGTTCCGCACCCGCTATGTGGAGCTGTTTGGTGCCGTCAGGGGTGACGACCCTCTCTATGAATTGGTCTCGGCGGGACGCCAACATCAGGGCATGGAGCATTGGCTGCCGCTGTTCCATGACCGCCTCGAGACGCTGTTCGACTATCTGCCCGATGGGGTCGTGAGCTTCGATCTGCTCGTCGAGGATGCGAGGGTCAAGCGGCTGGAACAGATCAAGGACCATTACGAGGCACGCGAGCAGGCGCTGGAGCGCAAGGCCTTCGGCGCGCAGCCCTACAATCCCGTGCCGGTCGAAAGCCTGTTCCTCACCGACAGCGACTGGCGAAACGTTCTTCAGGGCCGCCAAAGAGTGGCACTCGACCCGTTCGAGCATCCGCAAGCCGCACGCGACGCCATCGTCGTGTCCTTCCGCGGCAGGCAAGGAAGGTCCTTCGTCGCGGAACGCCAGAGTGAAGGCGGCAAGGTCTTCGACGCCGTGGTCGCCCACGCCGGACGGCTGAAATCCGAGGGCAAGCGGGTGCTGGTCGCCTGCTGGAGCAAAGGTGCCAAGGAGCGCCTTGCGACGCTTCTCGCCGAGCATGGCATCGGCGACACTGTTCGGGTCGAGTCGTTCGCCGAGGTGCTGGCGGCGCCGCAAGCCGCCACTGCCTTTGCCGTGCTGCCACTGGAGACCGGCTTCGAGGCGCCAGGCGTCGCCGTCATCGGCGAGCAGGACATCCTCGGCGACCGGCTTGTGCGCCGCACCCGGGCAAAACGCGGCAGCGACGTGCTCACCGAGATTTCGAGCCTCACCGTCGGCGACCTCGTGGTTCACGCTGATCACGGCATCGGCCGCTTCGCCGGGCTTACCACCATCGAGGCGGCGGGCGAGCCCCATGACTGCCTGGAAGTTTTGTACCAAGGCGGCGACAAGCTCTATCTGCCAGTCGAGAATATCGAGCTGCTCAGCCGCTACGGCTCGGATGAGTTGGGTGTCCAGCTCGACAAGCTCGGCGGCGTCGCCTGGCAGTCGCGGAAAGCCCGGCTCAAGAAGCGCATTCGCGACATCGCCGAGAAGCTGATCAAGGTGGCCGCCTTGCGCCAGTTGCGCGAAGCGCCGGTGATCACGCCGCCCGACGGCGTCTACGAGGAGTTCGCCGCGCGCTTTCCTTACGAGGAGACCGAGGACCAGGCGACCAGCATCAACGCCGTGCTTGACGATCTCGCCAGCGGCCGCCCCATGGACCGGCTGATCTGCGGCGATGTGGGCTTCGGCAAGACCGAGGTGGCCTTGCGCGCGAGCCTGCTTGCGGTGCTCGCCGGCAAGCAGGTCGCGGTGGTGGTGCCGACCACGCTGCTCGCCCGCCAGCACCTCAGCACCTTCACCGAGCGCTTCCGCGGGCTGCCGGTGAAGATCGCGCAAGCCTCGCGCCTGGTCACGGCCAAGGACCTTGCCGAGGTGAAGAAGGGCCTCAAGAGCGGCGCCATCGACATCGTCATCGGCACCCATGCACTGCTCGGCAAGGGCATCGAGTTCGCCAATCTCGGCCTCCTGATCGTCGATGAGGAGCAACATTTCGGCGTCGGCCACAAGGAGCGCCTGAAGCAGTTGCGCGAGGACGTGCATGTGCTGACGCTGACGGCGACGCCGATCCCCCGCACGCTGCAATTGGCGCTCTCCGGCGTACGCGAGATGTCGTTGATCGCGACCCCGCCGGTCGATCGGCTCGCGGTGCGCACCTATGTGACGCCGTTCGATCCGGTGATACTGCGCGAGGCCTTGTTGCGCGAGCGCTACCGCGGCGGCCAGACCTTCTATGTCGTGCCGCGCATCTCCGATCTCGACGACGCGGCGGCTTTTCTCGCCGAGCACGTGCCGGAATTGAGGGTCGGGCGGGCGCACGGCCGGATGGCCTCGCGTGACCTCGACGCGGTGATGAACGCCTATTACGACCGCCAATACGACGTGCTGCTCTCGACCTCGATCGTGGAGTTGGGGCTCGATATTCCGACGGCCAACACGCTGATCGTGCATCGCGCCGATATGTTCGGTCTCGCCCAGCTCTACCAGTTGCGGGGCCGCGTCGGGCGGTCGAAGGTCCGCGCCTACGCCTATTTCACCATTCCCGCCGATGCCCGCCTCACGCCCGCCGCCGAGAAGCGGCTCAAGGTGTTGCAGTCGCTGGACACGCTGGGCGCGGGCTTCATGCTCGCGAGCCACGACCTCGACATCAGGGGCGCCGGCAACCTGCTCGGCGAGGAGCAGTCCGGCCACATCCGGGAGGTTGGCTTCGAGCTCTATCAAGCCATGCTCGAAGAGGCGGTGATGGCTTTGAAGGGCGGGGAGGGCGCTGTGATCGAGGATCAATGGTCGCCGCGCATCAATCTCGGCACTTCGGTGCTCATCCCCGAGGACTATGTGCCGGACCTGCAAGTGCGGCTTGGGCTCTATCGCCGGCTGTCGGCGGCGGAGAGCCACGACGCGATCGAGGCGTTCGCCGCCGAGCTGATCGACCGCTTCGGGCCGCTGCCCGAGGAGGTCCGCCACCTCCTCGACGTGGTCGAGATCAAGGCGCTGTGCCGGCAGGCGGGCGTCGAGCAGATCGACGCCGGGCCGAAGGGCGCCGTCATCGCCTTCCGCCACAAGAGCTTCGCCAATCCGGAAGGGCTGATCGCCTTCATTCGTGAGGAGGGCTCCGGCGTCAAGCTGCAGCCCGACCACCGGCTCATCTATTACGCCGATTGGGAGACGCCCCAGGAGCGTCTTGCCGGCACCCGCGATCTTCTCCGCCGCCTGGCCGAGATCGGCGGCGCCGTGAAGCAAGCCGCTTAGGCCCCGACGCCGCAGCGGGATCCGCCTCTCCCCTTGGGGGAGAGGTCGTGCGCCCTGCACGAGGCCGGTCAGACTTCCCGCATTAACTGGTCCCGGAGCACGGCGTCATAAGCGTTGCGGGGGATTGTGCTCACCATGACGAGACTGTCCGGATATTTGTAGGGCGCCACGCCCTGCTCGTGCAGAAATGCAATGCAACGCTTCGAGCGTGACGGGCTGGCCCGGGCTTCGGCACGACGGCTCCGAAGCTGCGGTCGCCGACGATTGGATCGGGCAGCGTGAAGCAGGCCACATCAACGAACCCCGGAAAGCTTTGATATATCTGATCGAGCTCGGCCGCGGCAAGGACGAAACCGCCATGGTACAGGAGCTCGGGATCGCGCTCGAGCTTGAGCAAGTCCTCCGCGCCTTCGCCCATTAAGGCCCGTAGGCCCGAAGCGACGAAGCCCTCGCCGTCTGGCTGAAGCGGACCTCCGGCCGATCCGCGCGGCACCACGGGACCACCGAGTTTCAATTCTTGTCCCGGCGCGTTGCCGGGACCGTGGTAAGCGGCTGCTCGGCACTGTCGGGAGCTGGACGGCGATACAATCGCCAGGCGCGAGCCCAAGCGTGACGAAGAAGCGGGCGAGGGCGTCGACCCGGACATCCGCCTCGCGATAGGTGAAAGATCGGCCCGCGCCGAGACTAGGAACGTCGCGATTGGGCTGATCGGCCAGCGCAAGGGCTTGTGGATACTGTGCCGCGCGCCGACGCAACAAGCCTTCCGCCGTGAGCTGGGCGCCGGGTGCCTGCTCGCTCCCTTCAAGATCGGCGGCGAGACTGCTCATGGTCATGGCGTCAGGGCTGAGCAGGAGTGGGGCCGGGCGCCACGGGGGGCGACGGCTCCATCCACCAGGTGTCGAGCTGGTAGCCGTAAAGCGGGGTCTTCGCCGGGCGCTTGAGCTCGCTCCAATAAGCGAGCCACTGCCGCGGCAAATGGAAGAGGGGGACGACGTAGTCGCCCGACAACAGGACGCGGTCGAGCGCACGCGTCGCGGCGACGAAGCTCGTGCGATCCTTAGCCTCGAGCATCGCCTTGATCATGGCGTCGACGGCCGGAACTCTTGACGCCGGCATAATTGAACGAGCCCTCGGTCACCGCAGCCTCGCTCCCCCAACGAAACGACTGCTCATTCCCCGGCGACAGCGAGACCGGCCAGTCATACTGGATCATGTCGAAATCGTAGGTCTGCTTGCGCCGCTGATATTGGGCCGAATCAACTTGACGGATTTGCGCATCGATTCCCACTTGTTTCAAGGCGCGGGCATAGGTCAGGAGCAGGCGCTCCTCGCCTCGGGTCGTGGCCAGAATCTCGAAGACGAAAGGCTGACGCGTGGCCTGGCTGACGAGCGTGCCGTTCTCGAGCCGGTAGCCTGCCTGCTCAAGCAGCGCGAGCGCCTCTTTGCGCCCCTCGCGGTTCTCACCCGACCCGTCGCTCACCGGCAAGGCGAAGCTGCCGTCCATGATCTCCGGTTTGACGTCGCCGGCGAAAGGGGCGAGCAGCGCAGTCTCCTGCGCATCAGCGGCGCGCCCATGCGAGCTCAGCTCGGACCGAGCGAAGTAGCTTTCAGTGCGCGCATACTGGCCGTGGTAGAGCGTGCGGTTGATCCAGGCGAAGTCGAGCAGCTTGATCAGAGCCTCGCGCACGCGCGGATCGGCGAACAGCGGACGCCGCGTATTGAAGACGAGCGCCGACATGCCAGCCGGGTCCTCAATCGGGAACTCTTCCTTGACCACCCTTCCATCGCGGAGCGCGGGGAAGTCGTAGCCTTCCGTCCAGCGCGTGGGATCGTCCTCGGGCCGTACGCTGATCGCGCCAGACTTGAAGGCTTCGAACATACTGCCGCTGTCGCGGTAATAGTCGAAGCGGATCTCATCGAAATTGAAATGGCCGCGATTGACGGGCAGGTCGGCGCCCCAATAATGCGGGTCGCGCTTGTAGCTGATGCTCTTGCCCGGATCGACCTTGTCGACGAGGTAAGGGCCGCTGCCGATGGGCGGCGAGAAGCTCGTCTTCTCGAAGCTGTCCGGGTCGATCAAATGGCGCGGCAGCACCGGCATCAAGCCGATGATCAGCGGCATCTCGCGGTCGCCGCTGCCATCGAAGGTGAACTTGACCTTGGTCTCCCCGGTCTTCTCGACGCGCGTGACCTTCTGATAATAGGAGCGGTGGTTGGGGCGGCCATGGTCGCGCAGCAACGCATGCGAGAAGATCACATCCTCGACCGTGATCGGGGTTCCGTCGGAGAATTTCGCCGCTGGGTTGAGCGTGAACTCCACGAAGCTGCGGTCTTCGGGCACCTCGACACTCTCGGCAATCAAGCCATAAAGGCTGAACGGCTCGTCATAGGCGCGCGCCAGCAGGCTCTCATAGACGTAGTCGCGGATGCCTTCGGCACTGGCACCCTTGACAATCAGCGGGTTGAGGCTGTCGAAAGTGCCCCGCATGGCGAGCGTCAGCCGTCCGCCTTTTGGCGCGTCCGGGTTCGCGTAGGGAAAATAGGCGAAGTCCTGAGGCTCGAGCGCCTCCCCATGCATGGCAATGCCGGAGCGAGGCTCGCACCAGCCGCTGCCGGGAAACAGCGAGAGGGTCAGAACCAGCAGCGAAATGGGGACTTTCAACGATGAGCGCGTGTGTCTATAGATGCTTCCGCGATGCAGCATGGTCCAAGGGTAGCATGACCGGGCAACGCACACAGGTGAGGGCGGCACTGGTTTTGTGGGGATTGTGACGGAAAGAGCGCGAGGCGGCGTGAAAAGGCTTAATTGGAAGCCCCTCCGCCGCCGCACCTAGCCACGTCCACGCCTCAATTCGGGTATTGACCCTAGTGCAGGGACGCGGGGAAGAGCCAGATTCACATGCCAGGTGGATCGGGGCCCGCAGAAACGAGGAAAGGCCGATTATGATCTCGTCGATAGGTCGATGGTACACGCTTCGCGGCATGACCCGGCTGGGGTTGCTTGCGGCAGTTGCTTTGGGGTTGGGAACGTCTTTAGCGATGGCGCAGGACCCGCAAGCCGTGCCCAAGAGCTCGGCGGCGCCGAAATCCGCTCCGGCCGCAGCGCCCGCAGCGCCTGCCCCCGGCGCTGCGGCGGCGGGCGCTCCCGCGGCAGGTGGAGGACCGGAGGACAGCGCATGGGTCAAGCTCTGTCTCAAGAACGACCAGACGGGCAACAAGCAGATCTGTCTCGTCAATCACGAAGGGCTCGAGCCCAATACCGGGATGGTTCTCGTCGCCGCTGCGGTGCGTCAAGTCGAAGGCGAGGACAAGCAAAGCCTCCTCGTCAGATTGCCGACCGCTTATTCGCTGGTGATGCCGGCGGGCGTGCAGATCAAGATCGACGATAGTGAACCCATCTCGCTGCAATATGCCGTCTGCTTCCCGACGAGCTGTCAGGTGCAAATGGACCTGACGAAGGAAATGTTCGAGAGCATGCGCAAGGGCAAGCAGATGGTCGTGGCTGCCATGAACATGCAGCAGAAGACGATGGCTTTCCCGGTGCCCCTCACCGGCTTCGCCAAGGTCTTTGACGGCCCACCGGTCGACAATGCCAAATATGAGGAAGCCCGGCGCCAGCTCATGGAGAAGTTCCGGCAGCGCCAGATCGAGCTCGCCAACAAGGCCAAGACCGAAGGCGGCGCTGCGGCGGCACCCGGGGAGCCTCCGGCCCCGCCGAATGCCACGGTCGCGCCGCCGAAGACGGCTCCCGCGCCGGCGCAATAGGCAAAGCGCGATCGCGCGAGAAGACTTGGATCAAGGCCGCGCCGTCAAGACGCGGCCTTTCGTTTGTCCGCGCTTAAGAAAGCCGGACCGCACCGATCTCGATCAGTGCTCCTGGACGAAGCGGAAGCGGAAGATGCCGTCCTTCAAATCCTCGAACAGCTCCGACACTTGCGGGTGACGCAAGGGCTCGTCGGAGACGTCCGGGACGAGGTTCTGCTCCGAGACATAGGCGATGTATTCGCTTTCCGCGTTCTCGGCGAGCAGATGATAGAAGGGCTGGTCCTTGGGCGGCCGCACCTCCTGGGGAATGGAGCAGTACCATTCCTCGGTATTGGAGAAGCTCGGGTCGATGTCGAAGATCACGCCGCGAAACGGATAGACCCGGTGGCGCACCACCTGGCCGATCTGAAACTTGGCGTTGCGGACGATGGACATAATTCGGAAAGCCTTCCCCCGAGTCTCGCTACGATAAGACTGGCTAGCACACTGTCAACGGCAAATGCGGCCCGTTCCGGGGGTTAGGACCAGCGGCGATTTGACCACATGAACTGTTCGGGATTTTCGCGGATCCAGGTCTCGAAATGCCGCTGGATCGCCGCGGTAATGTTGCGGATGTCCTCGGCCTGATTGCTGGTGCGGGGTATCCGCAACTCATTCACATTGACGTCGAAGCACGCGCGTCTGCCGATGCGGATGCAGCGGCCGATCCAGATGCGCGCGCCGACCCGCCGCGCGATCATCGCCGCGATCGGCATGCTCTTGGCCGGGTAGCCGAAGAACGGCACGGCGATCCCTTGCGCGTCGTAGAGGTCGGAGATGAAGCCGAGACGTCCCCCCTGGCGCACATAGTCCATGATCACCCGCGCCGTCTTCTGGCCTTCGTCCTGGCCGGCCGCGCGGCGACTGCCGAACAGGCCGCCGGGATAGAGGTCTTTCCGCTGCGCACGGAGATAGCGATCAACGTAAGGGTTCTTGACCAGACGATACACGCCGGCCGGCCTGACGCCCGCGAGCATGATCGGCCACATGCCGAGCTCCCAATTGCCCATATGCATGGTGACGATGAGGACCGGTCCCATCTTGTCTTTGTAGCGGGCGATGACATGACCGTTGGTCACGTGCAGCCGGTCCGGCTGTTTCAGGATGCGGTCGATGTTCATCGTCTCGGCCATGACGCGGCCGAGATTCTCCCACATCGCCAACGCGATCGCCTCGCGCTCTTGCGGCGTCTTGTCGGGGAAGGCCCGCTCGAGATTGGCCAGCGCGCGTTTGTGGCGACGGTTATAGGGCGCGATCCACCGCCACAGCCTGGCGGAGATGCTACCCGCCACATCGATCGGGAACAGGCGGACGATACCGATCAACAGCCGCAAGACGGCATATTCGGCCCGGTAGCGCAGGTCGCGTAGCGGCGGGACGGCGGAGGGGTCGGCCATTGACTGGGCTGCCGCTTGGTTTGGCGATCGCTGGATGGAAAGGGTTGTCCTGGCAAATGGCGTTCTAAGCGTCAAGCCTTGAGCAAGCGGTCCCTGGAAGGGGATCTAGCTCGCGGTCGGCCGCATCAGGCTGGGCAGCTCGGTTGGCGGCGCCATGCCGATCCGCATCACGAGGCGACGGAGAGGCGGCAATGCGTTCAGCCCATGCGAGACGATGCCGCGGGCGGCCTGCAACGGCAGAAAGCCGGTGAGCAGCGATCGGCTCAGCAGATCGATGCCGAGCGTCCGCGTCAGCACATCGACCTTCCGGGCGCGGCCATAGGCGCGGAGCACCTCGTCGCTCCCTGGATCGCCTCGGCCTTGGAGCGCGGTGCCGACGCAGTCGGCGAGCGTCGCCGCATCGCGGAGACCGAGATTGAGGCCTTGCGCTCCGATGGGCGGCAGAATGTGGCCGGCTTCCCCGACAAGCGCGGTACGCCGGCCGGCGAGACTGTCCGCAGCAAGCGGGGCCACCGGAAAGTGCGCGCGGGCGCCGACCGCGCCGATGCGCCCAAGTGACTCATCGAGCCGCGCTGCCAGCGCGCTTCCGAAGCTTGACCCGTCGAGGGCCATCAGGCCGTCGATCTCCCTCGTCTCGCCGACAAAGATCAAGCTCGAGGCAAGCGGATCGGTGAGTGGCACGGTGGTGACCGAGCCGCCCCGGCGATGCAGCTCGGTCGAGACGCCCCGATGCGGCAGGGCATGGGCGAAGCTTGTGGCAATGGCGGCCTGCTCGGTGCGCTTTTCGGAGACGCCGATGCCGGCCTCTTGGCGGCAGATCGAATGCCGTCCGTCGGCGCCGACCACGAGCCGCGTAGTGATGTGCCCGCCTTGTTTCAAATGCACGATGGCGTTGGCCGCGGTGCACTCGATGCGGTCGACCATGGCCGGCTCGACCGCATTCAGGGCGGAGGCCGCACATGCGTACAGCTTTTCGACCAGGACGCTATTGGCAATGTTGTAGCCGAAGGCCTCAAGACCGAGTTCGGCCGCAGCGAACTCGACGTCGGGCGCCCGAAAGAGGCCGCCGCCATCGTCGATGATGCGGATGGCCTTGAGCGGCGCGGCATGTGGCAAGAGCGCTTGCCAGACGCCGAGCGCTTTCAGCATGTCGACCGAGCTGACGAGCAGGGCCGCCGTCCGCGTGTCCAGAAGCCGTGGGCTCTCGGGCCGCGGGGGAGGACCAATCAAGGCGACTTTGGCGCCGGCATGGGCAAGAGCGAGCGCCGCGGCAAGACCCGCAGGTCCGGCGCCGACGACGGCGATGTCACTTTCAATCGATTTTGCCAAGCTTGCGGCCCGTGATTCGCGAAATCGATGTTGATTTCCGCGCAAAATAGCCCGCCGACGAAGAGCCCTGCGCTATGCTTCCGTTATATCCATGGCCGCGCGGTTGAGCCACCCTCGACATTTTTGCAACGGCCGGCCGTGGAATCAGAGTCTTCAACGCCGGTGCCAGTGCGAGAGGGCATGACAGCCTAAACATTCTTCCCAAATAAATTCCGCAAAACCACCTTAAGGGCCGCCCGCAAGGCGGCCTTTTTTTGCCTTCAGCCCAAAAAAAAGCAGTCGTGAGTCGGCCCGTCTCGGCCCCAGGGATATCGTGGCCCGAAAGCCACAGATTATTGGAAAAACCGTCCTGTCTTTCGGCTGTCACGAGATTGTCATTGCTCGAATTCTAGGCTCGCACGCATCAAACAAGGGCTCTTGGCCGATTTCATCGGCACGGTCGCCCCGGGGGTCTACGGCTAAGGGGCAGCTGCGTTGAAAGCGTCATTCAAACAGAAGAGTGGAGGGGGTATGACCGGGGGATTGAGGGAGACCGCCAGCCTGATGGCAATCGCTGCCCTGCTTTGTGTGGGAGCGACGGTCTTCGGTGCGAGGCCGGCCAAGGCGGCCGATCTCGGCGGCGATTGTTGCGCCGATCTCGAGGAGCGCGTTGCCGAGCTCGAAGCCACGACCGTGCGCAAGGGCAATAAGAAGGTATCGGTCCAGATCTACGGCAAGGTAAACCGCGCCGTGGAGTTTTGGAACGACGGCGCCGAGAAGAATATCTATACGGTCAACAACGGTATGGAATCGACGCGCACCGGCATCAAGGGCAACGTCAATATTGTGGGCAATTGGTCTGCGGGCTACAGGCTTGAGTGGGAATATACTGAAAACCTGTCCCAGCAACTAAACCAATTCAACGATAACAACAGACTAGATTCCAAGGGCAACCCTGTAGACTCTATAAATGTGCGTTGGTCACAGATGTATCTTGCTAATAAGATCTACGGCACGCTGAACTTGGGACTGACGGCCACACCCAAATACGACATCACCAAAAATGCGCTCGAATATATTTCGACGGAGGCTGGAGAAGGTGGTGGCCTCTCGGACACCATGGTCTCGGATTTCCGCATGAACGACAGCATGCGCTTGAGGCCGACCGGCTTCGATAATGCGGAAGGCCTATCGACTCTGAAATGGGCTGATATCAGCCGATGCTACAGCGCCGGCGATCAGTTCAACTGCTCGACGCGCCGCAACGGCGTCTCCTATGTGTCGCCCGAATGGATGGGCTTCAGCACCTCCTGGGGCTGGTTCGAGGACGACGATTGGGGTGGGGCTTTGCGCTTCAAGAATTCGTTTTCTCCCTGGGGAGGAGGCTCCGGCGCTTCTGCGGACGATGGATGGCTGTTCACCGCCAACGTCGCCTACGAGAATATCCGCGACGAGCGCTTGCAGAGCGGCGGCGGCGGCTTGGCCAGCGGGGTGGTTCCAATTCCGAAAGACGATGGCAGTGGCGGGACCAACAACCAGACGACCTTCTTCCAGCGTAACTTCGACGAATGGGCCGGCTCGGCCGCCATCAAAAACAAGCCGACCGGGCTCTTTGCCGTCGGCGTGTTCAGCACCTCTGCCTCGGGCGACACCAACGCCATTGGCTTCTATACGGGTACGCGGGCGCCCGACATGAGCGCCTGGGACGTTCAGGGAGGCATCCAGCGCAAAATGCCTTTCATCGGGCTTGCATCTTTCGGCGAAACCTCGTTCTGGGGCGGCTTCGGCAATGTTCATGACGGTTTCGCTCAAGGTAGCAACGGCGGAAACCCGAGCGATCCCTGCGTTCCAGGAGGGGGTTCCTGCTCCCCCGGCGGCAATCTCGGCGGCGTTCCTGCCAACGGCATTCTGAAGGCCGGCACCTTCGCCAACATTAATTTCGCAACCCAAATCACTGGCTCCGACGTTGATCGCTGGTTCCTCGCCTTCGACCAGTCGTTTGAATCCGCTGCCTTGCATCTCTATGCGGTCTACCAGCACTTCACCCCTGACATCACTTTGGTGACGCGAGATCCCGTGTTTTCCCCGGACGGAAAACTGAAGCGAGTTGGCGAATCCCTCGACGATTTCGACGTGTTCTACACCGGCGGTCGCATGTACTTCTAAACGAACGTCCCCACTTCCCGGGACTGCAGCCAGGACCGCCCCTCGGGGCGGTCCTTTTTTATGCCGCGAGGTCTTTCCAGACCCCGAACGGGCTGTGGCTTCATGGCCACGGCACCCTGTAGACGATGAGAATTCTCCTGCCTTAACAGGCTGTTAACCGTGTTTGCGACAGGCTTGCCATCCACCAGCCGGGCGAGCATTTTGTAAGTGGAGAGTAGACCATGCGAAGGGCTCGCACGATCACGGCTGGCGTGATGGCTGCGCTATGGATCAGCGCTACTCCTGCCGTTGCCTTCGAGGAGACCCCACCGGCGCCGGCTCAAGAGGCCGCCGTGCCGGTCGCACCGGTCCCCAAAGCCCCGACCGCCGAGCTGCAAACGCCCGCGCCCGCTCCCGCGCCAGCCACAGACAAGAGCGGCGCGAAGCTGTTCGGCTTCGGCCTGTTGCCCAATCTCGATTTCGGGCTTGAGCTCCTCTACAGCCAGCCGCAAGCGGCGCAGCTGGAGCAAGGGCCGCCACCAGACGACGATGCCGACGTAACCGTGTTCGGCAAGATCAAGCGCCACTTCTAGCAGCTAGACGTGCCGACGGTCGCCGCTCCGGGCGCCGGCGCTCGCACCAGTTCGGTTCACGCGTTCCACCAACGGACAAGGGCGCACGAACATGCGCTGGCGCGCCGCGGCAGTGCATCTCCTGACCGCGACCGGCGCGGGCCTCGCGCTCCTTGCGCTGATCGCCGCCGCGCGCGGCAATTGGCATTGGATGTTTGTCTGGCTTGGCGTTGCCCTTGTGGTCGACGCCGTCGACGGGCCGCTTGCGCGCCGAGCCGGCGCCGCGACGATCTTGCCCCGTTGGAGCGGCGAGCGCCTCGATCTGATCGTCGACTATCTGACCTATATTGCCGTCCCAGCCTTCGCCTTGAGCCAGGCCGATCTGTTGCCACAGACGTTCCGCCTGGCCGCCGGCATCGCCATCCTGCTCTCCAGCCTGTTCCACATGGCCGACCTCAACAGCAAGACGGGGGAGGGCTATTTCGTAGGCTTCCCCGCGATCTGGAACGTCGTCTTGCTCTATCTGTTCGTGCTGATGCCGCCACCTCTCGTCTCGCTCGCTATCGTCGCATTTTTTGTCGTTCTGACCTTCGTGCCGATCCTTTGCGTGCATCCGCTTCGCGTGAGGGGGTTCCGCACCGTCAGCTTGCTTGCGACCGCGGCGTGGTGCGTCGGGGCGATCGGCGCCGTCGCCAATCCGTTCCCTTCGCCGCTGTGGGTCAAGCTCGTGCTGATCGTGACGGCGGCCTGCCTCAGTGCTGTCGGAGCGCTGCGCTCGTTGCACGGCGGGAGGGCCGCTTGAGCGCCGCTTCGCCATGGACCTCTCGCCATCGCTACGCTATTAGCTCCCGGATCGTCGGACCCGAAAACCTTCACCGACAGTGACGATGCTCGACTGGCTGACCGATCCGCATGTCTGGGCGAGCTTCATTGCCTTGAGCGCGATGGAGGTCGTGCTCGGGATCGACAACGTTGTCTTCATCTCGGTCATGATATCGCGCCTGCCGCCGCAGCAGCGGCTGATGGCGAGGCGCGTCGGCCTGTCGCTGGCGCTCATCTTCCGCGTGGCCATGCTGGCCGGCATCGTCTGGTTCATTCACCTCACGAAGCCTGTGTTCTCGCTGTTGGGCTACGATTTTTCTTGGCGCGACGTCATCCTCATCGCCGGCGGTCTGTTTCTCCTGTGGAAGGCGACCACGGAGATCCATAAGGACATCGAGGGCGACGCCGACGACGACGGCGAAGCGTCCGCCTTGGCCAACTCCATGGTCGCCGGCATCCTTCAGATCGCCGTCATCGACATCGTCTTCTCGGTCAATTCGATCATCACCGCGGTCGGCATGGCCGATCATGTCGAGGTGATGATCGCGGCCGTCGCCGTCGCCATCCTCGTAATGTATTTCGCGGCGGAGCCGGTGGCAGCCTTTATCGAGAGACATCCGACGACGAAGATGCTGGCGCTTTCATTCCTGTTTCTCATCGGCGCCGCGTTGATCGCCGACGGTCTCGATTTCCATATCCCACGCGCTTACATCTACTTCGCCATGGCCTTTGCCGCCTGCGTCGAGGCGGTTAACGTCGTGGCGCGCCGCAATAGGCGCAAGAAGGCCAAGCCGCGCCGGCGACCCCTGAGCCAGCGCGATTTGACTTGACCTCGCCACGCAACTTCCTTGGCGCAGCCCCAAATTGACCCCTTTTTCCCCGACGAAATCGCGCATTCATGTGTCGACAGTAAAGGGGAAGCGATGAAAATCGGAGCACTGATAATCGCGGCGGGCTTCGCCCTGCCTGCGCTTCCGGCAACGGCCGAGCCCGTTTCACTCGCGGGTGATGAGCTGCGTCAGGCGATCAGCGGCAAGACGGTCTATCTCAACGTTTCGGGCTTCGAGCTGCCCATCAAATATTCGCCGAATGGCCGCATGAGCGGCACCATCGGCGCCGTCACCGCAAGCTTCTCGCAGGGAGATGGCTCCTCCGACCGCGGCAAATGGTGGGTCGAAAACGACCAGCTTTGTCAGAAGTGGACGAGCTGGATGGATGGCCAGTCCTATTGCTACCGGCTCACGCGCGACGGCAATATCGTGCAATGGACGAGTAACGACGGTCGATCCGGTACGGCGCGCATCGGCGGCTGAGGCCGCACTGGCTCAAGGACTTCGGTGAGAGCCGCCTCCGGGCAGCTCTTCACATTTCAGGGTGACGGGCGGCCGGTCGCCGAGCCCCTCGCGAACAGCCAAGCGGCGAGCCACGCCGCCACCAAGGCACCAAGAATTTCAGCAACGATGAAGCCAGGCGCGTCCCCGGGCGCGATGCCGGCGAAGGTATCGCTCAGCGACCGCGCGATCGTCACCGCCGGATTGGCGAAGGACGTCGACGCCGTGAACCAATAGGCCGAGGTGATGTAGAGGCCGACGGCGAAGGCGACCGCATCCGGCTTGAATCGCACGCAGCCGAGAATCGTCATCAGCAGCCCGAAGGTGGCAACGAACTCAGCCAACCATTGCGGCCAGCCGGTGCGCGCCGTGGTACCGAGCTGCAGCGGGCTCAAGCCAAACATCACATGGGCGAAGAGGGCGCCGAGGCACCCGCCGGCGAACTGCACCAGGATGTAGGCGAGGGCATCCCGCCGGTCCAATTCGCCTCTGAGCCACATCACCAGGCTCACCGCGGGGTTGAAATGGGCGCCCGACAGCGGCGCGAAGATGGTGATGATCACGATCAGCATGGCACCGGTTGCAAGCGTGTTGCAGAGCAGCGCCAGCGCGGTGTTGCCGCCCGAAAGCCGCGCGGCCATGATACCCGAGCCGACTACGGCCGCGACCAGCAACGCTGTGCCGAGCGCCTCTGCCGCCAAGCGGCGCGTAAGGTTGAATTTCTCCATGGCCCCCGCCTGTCGTGCCGATGCCGCCGAGGTCAGCAGCAGCCCGGCGCCGCTGCCGCGGCGAAGGGGATCGACGTGCCGCAACCCGGAAAGATCCCGTAATGGATCGAGACATCGCCGATGAAATCGAAATGCCGGGCAAACCGCGTCTCGGCCAACATGCGAAAGCTATTGCCGCAGACCGGAAACACCTTGCCGCGCTCCATCAGATGATGACCGTCGAGTTCGAAGGCGTCGGGTTGCTCGGCGACGGTTCCCCGGTAGATGACCGCCTGGCCATAGTCCTCGCAGGCCAGTTCGAGACCATCGAGCTTGAACATCCGATAGGTTGCCGAGAAGAAGCTCGCCACGCCCAATTTCCGGCGCACGGCCTCATTGGTGATCTCGATCGGACGGCTGGTGACGAGGCGCGGATCGAGGAAGCCGGCGGCCTTCGCCATGGGCAAAAAGTCGTTCCAATAGAGCGCCCCGCCGAGACATTCACCGTACAGCACGGGATCCACCTTGACGCTATCCGGGAGGCGCCGGTCACAATAGACGTCGGAGAAATAGAGCTCTCCGCCCGGCTTCAACAGCCGCAGCGCGCCGCGCAGCACGGCTGGCTTGTCGACGGAAAGATTGATCACGCAATTGGACACGATGACGTCAAAGCTTTCAGGCTCGAGACCGAGCTCATCCAGCCTTTCGATATAGCCTTTGAGGAACCGCACATTGCTCCGCGCATAGCCGAACCGCTTCTGGTGCCAATCAAGATGCGCATTGGCGGTTGCGAGCTGCTCGTCGGTCATGTCGACGCCGACGACCTCGCCGGACGCCCCAACCAGCTGCGCCAACATATAGGTGTCGCGCCCCGAGCCTGAGCCAAGATCAAGCACACGAAGGCTGCCAAGCTCTGCCGGCACGACGATCCCGCAACCGTAATATTTGGCAGCGACCTCGGGATGAACATTGGCGAGCAGCGGCTGCAAATGGGCGGGCAGTTCGCCGCCGTCGCAACAGGCGGAAGTCTTCAGGTCCTTCGAGCTCTTGAGCAACTTCCCGTAATAGTCTTTGACCACTTCAAGCTGCATCGGCCGGGCCCTCACGTTGCGACGGAGCCGCAACTCTCCGGGCTACCTCGACAGAAATCAAGGGGAGTTCAACCAAGTATGTGGGGATGTGCGGGGAGGGCGGCCGCTCGCTGGCGGAGCCGGGCAGGCCGTCGGGTCCTTGCTTGTGATTCACGATCCGCTGCGGGCGGGCATGGGATTGTCTCGCCGAGGGAGATTGACGAAGGAGCTTTGAATGCGTCACCTCCCCATGAAATTGGGCGCCGCCGTGTTGGCTGTCAGCCTCTTTGCTTGTTTTCAGCCAGGCCGGCGCCATGCCTGGGCTTTCTCAGAATGACTCCCCCAATCTAACCTCCCCGGTCGAGAAGGCCGGGTATTACGGCGACCACTATGGCGGGTACTATGGCGTCCGTGTTACCGGCATTGGGGAGGCTACGGGTACTACCGGCCGTATGGATATTACGGCTGGAATTACCACTCCTACCACCGCTACGGCTACAACTGCCCTACTAGCAAGCGGCGCGGTCACGGTCAGGACCGGCGGACTTCATTCCGCCGATCTGATTGGCGCGTGGCCTTCTCGCTGTGGCTTTCTGGTCGACCCGCGATAAATTCTTTCGAAAGACAGCTACGCGAGCCTCCGAGACTCTTGCTGAGAATGCGTCGCTTGATTTAGGGTGATGTGGTCCTGAGTTTAGTAGCCGTTGCGTGACCAGCGTTGTCAGACACTTCTGATCATGTGGATGTGTTACGCCGCGGCCCCCGGTCGTGGAACGCTTGGCGTTGTCAGCATCCAACTGTCATTCCCAATCTGACCAGAATTTTCCTGAGCGTAAGCGAGCGCCAGATGGGCCCGATCAATGGCGGGCCGATCAACCTTGCCGCCGCGCGCTTGCGGAGGGCGTCGTTGCGCTTTGCGACATTGTCGGGAGCGAATTTCGAGGGCGCTGACTTATCCGGCGCTGATCTTTCCGACACCCGGCTTGACCAGGCCAATCTCGCCAACGCCGATTTGCGGGACGCCGTGCTCGACCGCACGGACTTTGCCTGCGCCAAGCTCACCGGCACTACGCTGAGCGGCGTGAACCTGTCGAAGGCCCGCAATTTGACCCAGACGCAACTTGCCGAAGCCCTGGGCGATGCGTCCACGATCCTGCCGCCGCATCTGGAGAAGCCGTCATTCTGGCTGGCGACCGCGGTCGACCTCACCGAGCCGGTTGCTGAGACACGCGAGCCGCGTGCGCCGGCACCCGTCGAGGTTCGCGCCCCGGCGAAGGCTGCGCGCGTGTCCTGGCTGGTCGGCGGTCCTCTACAGACGGCCTAGCACCCAAAAATTTGTCATCATAATCAAGCGACTAGTGGCGCATGCGCGCGCGTCACTTGTAGTAGTCGGAGCCCGGCCCGGGGTACAGATAGGCGACCTCGCTGATCTTCCCCTCGGCGGCTGTCCGCATCATTTCCTTGCCAAAGGCAAAGCCGTTCACGTCTTTGACGTCCATGAGATTGCCGCCTGTGGGCGCCGGGTGGGCGGTCTGGACGCCGTCCGAGGCGTTGGCGCAGAATACATAGAGATCGCGGTCCCTGAAGCCGCCGTCGGGTTTGTTGAACATCTCGAGCGCCTTGGCCTTGTCGGCCTTCACCGCGGCGACGGCCTTGTCGAGCATGGCTTTCGCCTCCTCGGCAGTTCCGTAGTCGCCCGCCGCAAAGGTGGCATTTGCAAGAAAAAGGGCAGCGAAGGCGATGAGCGCCAAGGTGCGAAGCATAATGATCTCCTTACATCCAATCCTTGATCGGCGAGTGGCGGATGGGGTGGGATTTGAACCCACGAGACGCTTGCGCGCCTGCCGGTTTTCAAGACCGGTGCCTTCAACCACTCGGCCACCCATCCTTGATACGAAGCGTTCGAAGCGAGGAAGATTGGCGCCACGCCGACCTCCTCCGCTAATGCCAAGGCGGCTCGGGATCAAGCCTCGCATCGTGCCCTTTGCCTCTCATTGCCAGCGTCTTAAGCCTGGAACTGCAAGCGCCGTGGCATCATTATGCGCTGGTCTTTGGTTTCCACGATCTACATCCGGACATGAGCCGCAAAAAAGACCCTTACGGTCGCGACGCGAGGCGTCCATACCACATCCCCTTGCGGGGCTGGTGGCAAGTTGCCCAGAGGGTATGGACGGAAAGCGGACGCGACAATCTCACCGTGGTGGCGGCGGGTTGCGCCTTCTTCGCGCTGTTCGCCATCTTCCCAGCGCTGTCGGCGCTGATCTCTCTTTACGGCCTCACCGCCAACCCCGCGACGATCGAGCAGCAATTCGGCCTGCTGGCCGATGTGCTTCCCGCGCAGGCCTACGACATCGTCATCGAGCAGATCCACCGCATTGTCGAAGCATCGGGCCAGTCGCTCGGCTGGAGCCTTGCGGTAAGTCTCGGCCTCGCCTTTTGGAGCGCCACATCCGGCACCCAGGCGCTGTTCGCGGCCCTCAACATCGCTTATGAGGAGCCCGAGCGGCGTGGCCTCTTTCAGTTCTATCTGAGCGCCTTCAGCTTCACGCTTGCCGGCATTCTGGGTGGCGTGGCGATGCTGTCCGGCATCGTCTACGTGCCGATCCTGTTCGCGGTGACCGGCTATTCCCACGCCTTCGAGCTGTTCGTCAGGGTTGCCCGCTGGCCGTTCTTGGCGCTCCTCGTCCTCTGCCTGCTCGCGCTGCTTTACCGCTACGGTCCCTGCCGCCGCACCGCCAAATGGCACTGGGTAAGCGTGGGCTCAGTGTTCGCCACCACCGTTTGGCTGATCGCCTCCGCGGCCTTTTCCTATTACGTCTCAAACTTCGCCCATTACGACAGGTTCTACGGCTCGCTCGGCGCCGTGATCATTCTGTTGTTCTGGCTTTACATCTCCTTCTACATCGTGCTGCTCGGCGCGGAGATCAACGCCGAGCTCGAGCTGCAAACGGCCATAGATACGACGGCCGGACCGCCGCGGCCGATCGGCGAGCGGGGCGCGTTCGTCGCCGACCACGTGGCCGGAGGACCAGAAGGCGCCAAGCGGCCCTCCCGTCCGGTGCTAAACACTGAAGACGCAAAGCCGGGCTCCTGAAGCCTGCGGCGGGAAAGACGGAGTGACACGATCGTGACGGACGCGCAGTCAGACGCAGTCTCCTCAACCTCGGCGCCGGCGGCGGGCTGCTCCTGGTTGGGGCGGACGAGTCTTTCCTGCCGCTTCACAATGTGGAGGCGCAGCCTTGGTCAGAGGCCAAGGAGACGAGCCTCCTGCATCGCATGCATGTCGGCATCACGCCTTTGCCGCACGGCGCTTGGGAATACGGCAAGTCCGGTTACAAGCTCGTCCAATACATGGCGGCGAGCACCGGTCATCGCCTCCGGTTGGGATAAATTGCGACGTGGTGAGGGAAGGGGTGAACAGCTTCTTCGCCATCACCGAGGCGGAGTGGTTGAGAATCTCGAACGATTTCGTGGCAAGGCGACCCTGACCGCCGTATTCGGCGCCGCCGCGCGCGAGACGGCGGAGACGTCGTTTTCATTGCAGGCGACCTTGCCCAGGATCGCCGAGCTGCTGCAAGAGGCGGCAACGCTTAGGCCGTCGGCGCGCCGGACACCGTCCCGCACCGCGCTTAGATCCGGTCTGGCGCGCTCCGCCGGGTCCAGCGGCGCCGCACCATCCCAATAAAGACGACGAGCACGGCGCCCAAAATCGATCCTGCGAGCGCGACCCTGTGCGCCGTCGCCGGATCGAGAGAATGGCTGAAGACCGGATCGCCGGCGATGATCTGCCCGGCGATCCAGCCGAGCAATGCAGCACCGGCCCAAACGATCACCGGAAAGCGCTCGAGCAAGGCAATGACGGCGGCAGCACCGGCCATGATGAGAGGAATGCTGCAGGCCAATCCGAACATCAGCAGCGCATAGCTGCCGCGCGCGGCGGCGGCGACGGCGACGATATTGTCGAGGCTCATCACCACGTCGGCGATGGCGACGATCTTGACGGCTCGCCACAGATTGTCGACCGGCTCGATCTGGCAGTTCCTACCATTCTCGTCGGAGCCGAGCAGCTTGACCGCAATCCAAAATAACGCCACGCCGCCGACCAGCTTTACATAGGGCATGGTCATTAACGACGTCACGATCCCGGTGAAGCCAACGCGCAGCGAGATGGCGACCAGCGTCCCGAGCACGATGCCCCACATGCGCTGGTTGGCGGGCAATTTCCGGCAGGCAAGCGCGATGACGACGGCGTTGTCGCCCGACAAAAGCACATCGATCCAGATGATTTGCAGCACGGCCAGCCAGAAGCCAGGTTCATTAACGGTCATGCTGCTGCTCTCGCCCCATCCCCTGCGCACCGACCGGTGCTGAGTCCGGCCGATTTGCCCCTACCCTTTGCCGTCAAAAGCGGCAAGGACAAGACGCATATATGCCTTCCACGGCCAGATTGAAGGAGTGAGCGCCAACTTTGCCGCCAGGCCAGTGCCTTTCCGCCGAGGACAAGGTATCCCCTATGAATTATGCTGAATCGCCCGGTCTACGAATCGGGCGTACTGAGCCCAGCTCACGGGGGGGAAAAGATAAATCTTGATGTTCAGGTGGTCAATCCGCTTGTCGCTCTCATCGCGGGCATTCTCATTTTGCTCATGCCTCGACTGCTCAACTACGTCGTGGCGATTTATTTAATCGCGATCGGCGTACTCGGGCTCGCTCAGCATTTCCATTCTTAGTTAGCAGCGCGCATGGCGGTTTCAACTCACCCTCAATGAAATCGACAGACTAACTGGAACCAATCGATCGGATGGCCTATAGTCGCGCTCTCACGCTCAAGACCAAGGGGGAGACGCTCCCGCGCGGGCAGGCCTTAAATTCTCGCAAGCGTCGACGCGCGCGAGGCGTAGATTGGCGAAGTGTGGCCACGACGCATCGATGGTCAGGTCTTGGCCGAGGCCGCGGCGGGATAGTGATTAGGCGCTTTGGCCGGGCGGGGCGCTCGAGTCAGGATGCGTCGCTCTAGAAGGATAAGAATTCCATGTCGGAATTCCGGCCGAGAGTCTTGCTGATTTATGGTGTTGGCGTCTTGGCTTTGACCTTGGTCGCGGTCCTTGGCGCGCGCTCAGGCCGAAGCGTGGACGGTGCTTCCGACGCCGCCCACGCCGCGCCGGCCATGCTCGCCGAGATGGCGCCGAGCACCAACCAGGAGAGCGACGCTGGCCCGAAGCAAACGCCTTATGTTTGGTCGGCGAGCCGCATTGGCTCGACCTTGAGGCTGAGGGGATTCGTGCCCTCCGAGGAGGACCGCCGCACGGTGCTCGGCATGGTGAAGGCTCACTTTGCCGATCTGGAGGTCGAGGACCGCCTCAAGATCGCCGATGGCGGGCCCCCTAGAGAGGAATGGCTCGGCGCCGTCAGCTTCGGGCTGAAGCAGCTGTCGTATCTGAAGCAAGGCTCGACAAGGTTGTTGAATAAGGGGCTGAAGGTCGAGGGCGAAGCGAGGAACAGCGCCGACTACGACGAGGTAAAGAAGGCGCTTGCCGGGCCCATGCCGACCGGCCTTACCTTGTTGAACGACAATGTCCGTCCTCCAGTGACGGATCCTTTCGTCTTCCTCGCCGCGCTGGATCCTAATGGGCTGACCTTGAGCGGCAGCGTGCCGAGCGAGAACATGCGCAAGCAGATCAAAGAATGGTCACGGCTCCTGTTCGAGCGCCCGACGCTCCACGACCAGCTGCAGCTCGCTTCTGGGGCGCCCAAGGATTGGGGCAACGCGGTCGAGGCGTCGTTGCGGGCATTGAGCCGGCTCGACACCGGCAAGATTTCACTTTCCGGCCTTGTGCTAACCATTGATGGCGTCGCCCCTGACAAGGGCACCGCGATCGAGGTGTCATCCACGCTGAAGCGCGATCTGCCGGCACTCTTCTCGTCCAACGAGAGCATCCGCTGGAAGGAAGCAATCATCTCGCGCAATGCGGGGGAGCTGCTTGCCCCGCGCATCAAAGACATCGACGAGATCGAGAGCGGCATGACGACCGGGGCGATGCCTCTGGAGGACGTGGCGCCGGTTACGCGGCCCTGAGCTGACGCCGAGCCGATGGTCTAGTCGTTGGCCGCGAAAAACATCCCGATGGTCTCGACCGATTGCGGGTCATTGAGCAGCGGCGCGTGTCCCTGACCCGGCACGATCAGCGTGCGCAGATTGGGGTGCCGCGCAACCATCGCCTGGAGAGTTTCGGCGGTCAGCAAATCTGAATTTGCCCCGCGGATCACGAGCGCGGGAAACTGGCTGAGCGCGATGAACTGAGGCCAAAGGTCGGGGACAGGCTGGCTCAAATCGATGCCGCCCATGGCGCGAGCGAGCCGCCGATCGTAACCTTGCGCGGGGCGCCCGTTGCACTCGTTGAATACGGCCCGCGCCATCTCCTCCCATTGCCAGGATTCAACGGCAGGAAAGGCGCGCTCATTCATCTCGCGGAGCAAGAGAGCGGCGTCGTCCCAGCTTCGCGGCACCTTGGTGCGTCCGACGTAGCTCATGATCCGCGCCAACCCCACCGTCTCGATCACCGGACCAACATCGTTGAGCACGACGACGCCCATCGCCGTCGGCCGGACCGCCGCCATCAGCATGGCGATGATACCGCCCCGCGACGTGCCGATGATGGCCGCCTGATGCAGGTCTTGGATGGCCATGAAATCAAGCACGTCGATCAGCTCGATGAACGGCGTATAGTTGCGCCAGTGACGATCGTATTGCGAGCCGCCGCGGCCGCGATAGTCGACGCAGTAGACGTCTCTCGGCCGTTGCGGGTTATGCGCGAGGTAGCTCGCCAGGTAGTGGAAGTCCCGGCCGTTGCGGGTGAAGCCGGGCAGGCAGATTGCGGGGCGCGCCTTTGCATCAGGCGCGGGGTAGTGACGGACATGCAGGCGCAGATCGTCGAACGACGCGTAGTAGATGTCTCGCCACAGCTCGCCGTCAAGCTCAGGCATATCTCGGGATGATGCCTTGGGAGTGGTTCACAGGTTGCGAGCGTATCGTCCGCGCTACGCTCGCCGTTTAGTGTGCATAGAGTTTCGAGGCGAGCAAGCCCATGCGCGGGCTTAGTCAGACTTCGCCTGCACCGCGAGCGCCGACTTGGTCTTGATGACCCGGCCCCGATTGAGGTCCTGCACCAGCTGAAGTGCGTTCTCGCTGCCGGCGAGCCGCGAGCGGTAGAGCTGCAGCGTCTCCATGATCTTCTTCACATAGTCGCGGGTTTCGGTGAAGGGGATGCGTTCGATCCAATCGATGGGATCGACATTCGGGTTACGCGGATCGCCAAAGGCTTTCATCCACTCCTGCACTCTGCCGCCGCCGGCATTGTAGGCGGCGAGCGCCAGAAAATAGGAGCCGGAATAGCTGTCGATCAGGCCGCGCAAATGGGCTTCGCCGAGCTGCACATTGTAGCTCGGGTCGGTGAGCTGGGTCGGCTGGAACTTCACTTTATAGGCCTTGGCAACGGCTTTGGCGGTGCCGGGCATCAGCTGCATCAATCCGCTCGCGCCGACCGGGCTCTTGGCGGCGGCGTTGAACTCGCTCTCCTGGCGCGACAGCGCATGGACGAGAGCCGGATCGACGCGATCGGCGAGGAGGCTCTTGAATTCCGGCAGCACGCCGATCGGCAGAGCGTAGTCGCCCACCGGGAGATCGCGATTGAAGGCGATCTTGGACAATCTGAGCGCGATCTGCGGGTCGCCCGAGAGCTTGGCGAGCTCGGCGAGCAGCACCACCTCTCCGGGGCTGGTCAGCCGCCGCGCCAACGCCAGGTAGAATTGCGGCGTGACGCGATCCATGTCGGTGGCGAGCGCAATGCCGATCGCGCGCACCGCGTCATTGGCGAGGAAGTGCTGGATATCGGCATCAGTCGGCAGCGGCGTGGGGGTGACCGCGAGATTGGCGGGCTGGGCATCGAGAGCTTGGCGGCCGAGCTGACCGTAAAAATATTGGGGATATTTGGCGGCGCCGTGGAAATGCACGAGCGCGGAGCCACCGTCGCCGAGAGCAAGCGACGTGCGGCCGAGCCAGTATTCGGCAAGAGCGACCTGCTTCGAGCCCTTGGCGGCGGCGCGCAGCGCCAGGAGATGCCCCAACGCTGTCTGCGGCTCGTTGAGGAAGCGCAGCGCAATCCAGCCGGCAAGGAACTCCGCCTCGACATAATCGTCGCCCGAGATCGGCCCGTGCTTGGCCGCGATCATGTAGGCAATGCGCGGTTGCCCGGCATTGAGCGCGATACGGCAATTGAGGCGCCGTTCGCTCCACCACCCGTCGGGATCGATTAGCTTGGCCTGCTCGCTCGGCGCATCAAGCAGCATCTTCCAGGCTTCCTCGTCGCGGTCTTTGCGTCGAAGCCACTGGATGCGGTTGTACAAAAACCCGACATCGCCGTCGGTCGCGCTGGCCGGCAACGCGGCGAGCAGCTTGCCCGCATTCGCGCCGCGTTTGACCATGGCGATGCGCGCCGCGATTTTCTTCTGCTCGGTGGCGGGGAGGAGCTTTGCAATCCGGAGCGCCGCGTCGGCAGTGACGTTGCTGTCGGGAAACAGCAGCTTGTCGATGCGCGCCTGGTGGTCCTCCACGGTCAGCATCGAGCCGAACCGGGCCAGGATCTTTTTCTCCACTGCCGCGTTCAGCTGATAGTCGCGCCAGGCCGAGACCACCAACTCGCGTGCCGCCGTCTCATTGCCGTCCTTGAGGTAGGCGCTCGCGAGCGCCGCCTTGCCGGCGCCGGTAAGCGGGGCGGCGCCGCCGAAAAAGGCCCTGACCTTGTCGGGGCTCGGATCGGCGAGAAAGAGTGCGATCTCGGCCCGTTCGCGGAGCTCGTCTTGACCTGGCCAATCTGGATTGGCGATGCGGAACGCTTCGATCTCATAAGCGGCCGCGTCAAAATCGCCGTTCCGATATTCGTACCAGGTGGCAAGCTTGCGCGCCGCGGTGTCGCTGATCCTCGCGACTGCGGCGTGTGAACCGGCGTCGTCGCCTCTGAAGCTTGCGCCCAGCGCGTCCTTGAGATTGGCGGCGTCCGAAGCGCTGAGCTGATAGGAGAGCAGCGGCCGCAAAATCTGGGCATAGGCCAATTTGTGCGCCGACCCACCCGACGGGGCGGCTTGCTGGTTGTCATTAGACGACGGTTCGGCTTGCTGGGTGTCGTTCGCCGGGGTGGCTTGCTCGTTCGATGGCGCGGCTTGGTCGGTCGACGGAGCCGGCTGCGCTACTGACGAGCGTCCGGGATTGCGATCGGGGAGAGCGACGTCGGTGGTGTTGGCGGCGGGTGGCGACAATGCTGCCGTCGGCTGCGCCGGCATGGCGTGGCTCTGATCGGGCGAGGGCTCGCTGGCGAGAGCGCCTGTCGCCTCGGCCGCGAGTGCGTCGGAGTCCGTCTGCGCGGCGGCCGCCGGGCGCATCGGGTTCCGGTCGGGCAACGGAATGGAGCTGAGTTTTGCCAGTGTTACGGGTGCCGGCTTGGCTGCATGCCGCTTCGCGGCGTGCGACTTAGCCGCCAGCGGCCCCGGGGCCAGGAGTGGCGGGGCGAACGACGCACAGAATACAAATAGTGTTATGGCCGCGTTTAAGCGTTTCATTCTCGTCGATCGGTCCGGTTTCGCGATCCTGCCAAGACTAAACAGTCAGGATTTCCCCCTTGGCCGGGGCGCCGCGACGATAGTCGGCAACTATAGGCTACCCATTTGAACAATGTCTGAAAAAATCCGGCGGAAAGATGACTGCCAATGCCTCGTTTGGCCTAGGAAAGATGGTGAGCAGGTATCGCCAACATACGGAACAAACTGATTTTTGACCGGGACGGGGGATTGGATCACCGTGGCCCTTCGGTCACGCGAGGCGAGCCAATGATCGGGGCCGGCCTCCGCTTGCCCGGCCAGCCTCAAGCTCCTATTGTCCGCCACCTCTTTTTCAAGGCTGAGCAAGCCTCCGCCGCCATCCCAGGAGCCATATTCCCGTGCCCATGCCGCCATTTCAAGGCTCGATCACGGCGCTGATCACGCCCTTCAAGGACGGCAAGATCGACGCGAAGGCATTTCAACGCCTCGTCGAATGGCAGATCGACCAGGGCACCCATGGCCTCGTGCCGGTGGGGACGACGGGGGAATCGCCGACGCTCACCCATGACGAGCACAAGCGCGTCGTCGAGCTATGCATCGAGGCCGCTGCGGGCCGGGTCCCGGTGATTGCCGGCGCAGGCTCCAACTGCACCGCTGAGGCCGTCGAGCTCACCCGCCACGCAAAGCAGGCCGGCGCCGACGGCGTGCTGGTGGTCACGCCCTATTACAACAAGCCGACGCAAGAGGGGCTCTACTTGCACTTCAAGGCGGTCAATGACTGCGCCGATATTCCCGTCCTCATCTACAATATCCCCGGCCGCAGCTTGGTCGACATGTCGGTCGAGACCATGGCGCGGCTGTTCAAGCTCGCCAATATCGTGGGCGTGAAGGACGCGACCGCAAACATGGCGCGGGCAAGCCAGCAGCGCGCGGCGCTCGGACCCGACTTCGTCCAGCTCTCGGGCGAGGATGCCACCGCGCTCGGTTTCATGGCGCATGGCGGACAGGGTTGCATCTCGGTGACCGCCAATGTGGCGCCGTCGCTCTGCTCGGAGTTCCAGCTCGCCTGCCTTGGCGGCAATTTCAAGCGCGCGCTCGAGCTGCAGGACCGGCTAATGCCGCTGCACGACGCTTTGTTCGTCGAATCAAATCCGGGCCCCGTTAAATACGCCGCCGAGAAGCTCGGCCTTTGCGCGAGCGAGACGCGGCTGCCGCTTGCGCCCTTGACGCAAGCCTCGAAGGCGAAGGTCGACGCGGCGCTTGCCCAAGTCGGGCTCTTCCTCGTCTAGCGCCTCAAGGTCAAGCCAATGGCGCAGCAGCGCGAGAGCGGCAAGCTCATCGCCGAGAACCGCAAGGCCCGCTTCAACTACGCAATCGAAGACAAGCTCGAGGCGGGCCTGGTGCTGACCGGCTCGGAGGTGAAGTCGCTGCGCGCCGGCAGGGCCAATATCGCCGACGCCTATGCCTCGGCAGAGAAGGGCGCGCTCTATCTGGTCAACGCCCACGTCACCGAATATGCGCAAAGCGGCCGCGCGACCCACGAGCCCACCCGGCCGCGCAAGCTGCTTCTGCATCGCCGCGAGCTCGACCGGCTGATGGGCGCGATCCAACGGGAAGGCATGACGGTCGTGCCGCTGAAGCTTTATTTCAATGCACGGGGAATCGCCAAGGTCGAGCTCGGGCTGGCCAAGGGCAAGAAGCTGCACGACAAACGCGAGACTGAGAAGAAGCGCGATTGGGAGCGGCAGAAGGGCCGCCTGATGCGCGAGAAGGGGTAGGGCGACTCTTCCCGTTGGCGCTCGACCAATCTCTACCGTCATGCCCGGACTTGATCCGGGCATCCATGCCGTTACGTCTCGGCGCTCGGAGAGACCAGTGGATTGGATCGCCGGGTCAAGCCCGGCGATGACAGATGAGGCGGGTGGCAAGCAATTGGCGGAGCTCGATCGGTTTCTTGCCGCAATCGATGACGACGAGGCCGGCCACCTCAAGCCGAGCATGCCAGTGCCGCGCGTCACGCTTTCCGCAACACTAGGCCCCGATGTCTGCCTTGCCGACCATCCAGGCCGCAGCGTTCTCCTCATCTACCCTTGGACCGGACGGCCTGGTTTCCCCAATCCACTCGATTGGGACGACATCCCAGGCGCGCATGGCTCTACGCCGGAGATTGAGGGGTTTCGCGATTTGGCGGCGGACTTCGCCCGGGTCCCCGTCAGCCTGTTCGGCCTAAGCCTGCAAACATCCGACTATCAGCGCGAGATGGCGGCGCGCCTCGACGTACCGTTTCCGATCCTGAGCGATGCGAAAGGGCGGTTCTCTGGCGCGCTCGCCTTACCCAGTTTCGCAACCGGCGGCGAGACCTATCTGAAAAGACTCACGCTTGTCGTCGATCAGGGGCGCATCGAAACCGTGTTCTATCCAGTGGTCGATCCCGCGGCGCATGCCGGCGATATGCTGCGCTGGCTTGTGAGCAAGACCGCGGCGGCTCGGCCGGACAGTCGCGCCTAAAGCGCATCGTCCTCGGCGTCCTCGACCGAATAACCGAGCTTGTCCAATCCGTCCTCGAGATAATCGGCGAGGAGGGGCATGCCGAGCAGATAATCCTCGCCGCGATTGACGTGCTCGGTGCGGGCCGTCTCGAGCGCTTCGTCGAGCTCCTCAGGGCCAAACGAGCCCCTGCCGATCCAGGCGAGGGCGATAAGGCTCGCCTGCTCATCCTCGTTCATGTCGCGGATGAAGCCCTTGAGCTCGGCCCGAGTGCCGTCCTCGGAGAAGGATTCCAGAATGGAGTCGGCGTCGTGGTCTGAGGTGGCGCCGTCGTCCCAAGACGCCACCTTGGCCGCGCATTCACGTGCCTTGACAATCACATAGCCGACTTTCGTCGGCGAGATCTCCAACGCGGCCATCAACCACTCCTCGGGGGTATAGGCCCCGCAACCAAGCCACAGCATGCCCGAGATGATGGGCGCCAGCAACAATCTCAGGAGCGTTCACCGGCTGCCGAGCTCCGCTTTGATGGTGCCGAGAACGGTCTCGAACATCGCCGTGGTCAGGCGCCCGGTATTCGTGTTCTGGCGCGAGCAGTGGTAGCTGTCGAACAGCACGATCCCGTCTTCCAGCTTATGCCGTGCGCCATGGGCGAAGGGATAGCGGCTCCGCTTCAGCGACAGCGCTTCGAGCGTGCTGTCATGGGCGATGCGGCCAAGCGCGAGGAGGGCACGAAGATCCGGCACGGCCGCGATCCGCGCCACCAGAAATTGGCGGCAATGGGCGATCTCGCTCGTGCTCGGCTTGTTGGCCGGGGGAACGCAGCGCACGGCATTGGTGATCATGCAGTCAACGAGGTGCAGGGCGCCGGGCGCGGTGAGGTCATGATGCCCGCGGGCGAGCCCGACCTTGAGCAGCGAGCGGTAGAGCAGCTCGCCTGCGTGATCCCCGAGAAAGGGGCGGGCGGTACGGTTGGCGCCCTTCAAGCCCGGCGCAAGCCCGACGATGAGGAGCCGCGCCGTGATCGGCCCGAAAGACGGGACCGGGGCATTGAACCACTCGGGATGAGCGGCCCTGTTACTGGCACGGAAGGCGACGAGGCGCGGACAGAGCGGGCAATCGGCCGCGGGTTCGGCAAGAGCTTTGGGCATTGCCGGTTGTTCCGCGGCCCCAGCTATCAGGTCTAGATCAGATCCTCGGACTCGAATTCTTCCATCGGCTCGGGCCTCCGGCGCTGCTCGCGCTGCGCCCGCTCAGCAGGATCGCGGCCGATCTCATTTTGCAGATGGGCGAGATCGATGAACTGATCGGCTTGGCGGCGCAGCTCGTCCGCAACCATTGGCGGGTTGGTGACGAGCGTCGAGACGACGCTGACGCGCTTGCCCTTATGCTGCAAGGCCTCGACCAGCGAGCGGAAGTCGCCGTCGCCCGAGAACAGCACGATATGGTCGAGATACTCCGACAGCTCCATGGCGTCGACGGCAAGCTCGATGTCCATGTTGCCCTTGATCTTGCGCCGCCCGGTTGCGTCGGTGAACTCCTTGGTCGGCTTGGTCACCATGGTGTAGCCGTTATAGTCGAGCCAATCGATCAGCGGCCGGATCGAGGAGTATTCCTGATCCTCGATCAGCGCCGTGTAATAGAGGGCCCTGACGAGTTGCCCCTTGCTGCCAAACAGCGCCAGCAGGCGCTTATAGTCGATGTCGAAGCCGAGAGACTTGGCGGACGCGTAGAGATTGGCGCCGTCGATGAAGAGCGCGACGCGCTCGGTCGGGTAGAAATGCATTGCCGGTCCTATCATTTGCAATATGCACGCGGGAAACAGAGCACAGCATGCCTAAAACGAGATCCGCAGGCTGCTCTTGCAACATAGGAAGGACGAGGTGAGTCCGCAATCGGTTGCACGTGGCAAGGCGCTGGTAGGTCTTGGTGCAAATTATCCCGGGCCATGGGGAACACCCGCCCAAACGCTCGACCGCGCCCTTCGCGAGCTTGGAGGTTCCGGCGTGACGGTGTTGGCCGTCTCGGACCTCTACGAGACGGCCGCCATGGGGCAGACCCGCCAGCCGCCTTACCTCAACGCCGTCGCGCTGGTGGCGACAAGCCTGCCTGCTCCCAGCCTGTTGCGGCTCTTGAAGCAAATCGAGGTCCAAGCAGGACGGCGCGGGGGCAGGCCCTGGGGCATGAGAATGCTCGACCTCGATATTATCGACTACAAGGGCTTGCGCCAGAATTGGGCGAAGGCCAAGCAGGGCGCGCCACACCGGCGGCGGCATGCGCTCATTTTGCCGCACCCCGGGCTCGATCAGCGGGCCTTCGTGCTGAAGCCGCTGCTCGACGTCGCCCCCGATTGGCGCCATCCGGTGCTGAAGGTCAGCGCGCGGGAGCTGTGGCGGCGCGTATCGAAGCGCGGCCAAGGCCGCGTGCTCAAGCGGCTCCCATGAAGTCGCGGAGCCTTGATTTCCTTCACTTTGCCTTGCCAGGCCAAAGCGAAGCGCCTAAATAGGGAACAGTCTTTCTCTAACCTGAACAAGGATTTGCTGATGGCTCGCGTCACCGTCGAAGATTGCATCGACAAGGTTCCAAACCGCTTCGAGCTCGTGCTGCTCGCGAGTCACCGGGCACGGACGATTTCCGCCGGTGCCCAGATCGTCGTCGATCGCGATAACGACAAGAACCCGGTGGTGGCCTTGCGCGAGATTGCCGACGAGAAGGTCGCTTGCGACGACCTCCGGGAAGACTTCATCCACTCTATGCAGAAATACGTCGAAGTGGATGAGCCAGAAGCAGAAGCCGTGCCCATGCTCTCGGCGGATACAAGAATGCCGATCCTCGACCAGGACGATCAGTCGAGCGACACTGCGATCGACAAGATGAGCGAGGAAGAGCTGTTGCGCAGAATGGCGAGCCAGGCGCCATCAGATGGCTCCAATGCGGGACCCCGCTCACGCTGATACGGCTTGCGCCGATGACCGTGGGTGGTCTCATCCTGGCTTGCTGAGGCGTGATCCCGGCCAAAGCCAAGACCCGGCCAAGCGCTTTCCGGCCACCGTGCTCACGCCCTGGGCATCCGCTCGAATGACGGTGGGGCACACATTGCCCCGCCTTGGAAGGCATGCGCCATGACCCGCCAATATGAGCTGGTCGAGCGGGTCAAGAGCTATGAGCCGAACGCCGACGAGACGCTGCTCAATCGGGCCTATGTCTATGCCATGAAGGCCCATGGCAATCAGAAGCGGGCTTCCGGCGCTCCGTTCTTCTCCCATCCCCTCGAAGTCGCGGCCATCCTTGCCGAGATGCGGCTCGATGCCGCCACCATCGCCACGGCGCTGCTCCACGACACCATCGAGGACACCGGCGCCACGCGGCCCGAGATCGACGCGCTGTTCGGCGCCGAGATCGGCTCCCTCGTCGATGGCCTGACCAAGATCAAGAAGCTCGACCTCGTCACCAAGAAGGCCGAGCAGGCCGAGAACTTCCGCAAGCTCCTACTCGCCATCTCGAGCGACATCCGCGTCCTCCTCGTCAAGCTCGCCGACCGCCTGCACAACATGCGTACGCTCGAGCATGTGAAGCCGGCTAAGCGCAAGATCATCGCCGAGGAGACCATGGAGATCTATGCGCCGCTGGCCGGCCGCATGGGCATGCAATGGTTGCGCGAGGAGCTCGAGAACCATGCCTTCCGCTGGCTCAATCCAGAAGGCTACGCCGCCGTCGTCGATCGGCTCAAAATGCTGCGCGACCGCAATCTCGGCCTCATCGAGGAGATCGAACGGGCCCTGACGAAGAGGTTGCAAGAGGCGAAGGTGCCGGCGGTCGTCGCCAGCCGCGAGAAGAAGCCCTACGCCATCTGGAGCAAGATGGAGCGGAAGCAGATCTCGCTCGAGCAGCTCTCGGACATCTATGCCTTCCGCATCGTCGTCGACGAGGTGATGGACTGCTACCGCGCGCTGGCCGTGGTGCATACCAAGTGGCACGCGGTTCCGGGCCGCTTCAAGGACTACATCTCAAGCCCCAAGCAGAACGACTATCAGTCGATCCACACCACCATCGTCGGGCCCCGTCACCAGCGGGCCGAGCTGCAGATCCGCACCGAGCGGATGCACGAGGTCGCGGAATATGGCGTGGCGGCGCATGCGCTGTACAAGGACGCGAATGGTTCTTCCGGCGGCGCCGTGCCAAAGCAAGAAAGCAACGCCTATCGCTGGTTGCGGCATCTCGTTGACACGCTGCTTGAAGGCGATAACCCCGAGGAGTTCCTCGAGCACACCAAGCTCGAGCTGTTCCAGGACCAGGTGTTTTGCTTCACTCCGAAGGGACGCCTGATCGCGCTGCCACGCGGCGCCAATTCGATCGACTTCGCCTATGCGGTGCATACCGACATCGGCAACACCTGCGTCGGCTGCAAGATCAATGGCCGCCCCATGCCGCTCGTCACCGAACTCAGGAATGGCGATGAGGTCGAGATCGTCTGCTCCGAGGCGCAAGCGCCGCCCTCGGCGTGGCAGAGCCTTGCCGTCACAGGCAAGGCGCGCTCTGCAATCCGCCGCGCGACCCGCGATGCCGCCCGCGCGCAATATGGCACGCTCGGCCGCGAGATCCTGGAGCGGGCCTTTACCCGGCGCGGCAAGTCCTTCAGCGAGGAGAGCATCGGCCAGGCGCTCGGCCGCCTCTCGCAGAAGACCACGGAAGACGTCATCGCCGCTGTCGGCCGTGGCGAGTTGAGCTCGGCCGACGTGATCCGCGCCATGTGGCCGGGGGAGACCTCCGCCGAGACGCCGAAGCGCCGTCGCATGGTCAAGCGCACGGACGAAGGCTGGTTCGGCCTCGGCAAGGTGATGGGATTGAAATTCCGCTGGCCGGGATCAAGCGGGCGCAGCCGCCCGGCTGGGGCGAGCAGCATTCCGATCAGGGGTCTGCAGGGCGACTTGCCGGTCAGCTTTGCCGATAACGGCGCGGTCCCCGGCGATCGCATCGTCGGCATCCTCAACCCCGGTCAGGGCATCACCATCTATCCCATCCATGCAAGAGCGCTGAAGGCCTTCGACGAGGAGCCCGAGCGCTGGATCGACGTGACCTGGGATATTGATGAGGACAATCCCCAACGCTTCCCGGCGAAGATCGCCGTCGTCGCCCTGAATGAGCCCGGCAGCCTCGCTCAGCTTGCCACCGTCATCGGCGAAGCCGATGGCAATATCGACAACATCAAGATGACGAAGCGGGTGGCGGACTACACCGAGATGGTCATCGAACTCGAAGTGTGGGACCTCAAGCATCTGAACGAAATCCTTGCCGGCTTGCGTGCCAAGGATGTCGTGAGCAGCGCCGCGCGGGTCAGCGGCTAAGGGGCGAGGTGGCGCGCCGCCTCGCCACTCCTGCTTGAAGGGTTGGCATGCAGAGGTAATTTACCGAGAAGTTGCTGAAGTTGCTAAAGCGTCCCTGGCCCATAGAGTGCCACGGTCGAGTTGAAGCGTAGCGAGGATTGATGCTGTTCAGGCGTCGCGAAACGGAGAGCTTCCTGGAGCGTATGCGGGTCCATATGTGGCCCCGACGCAGTTGGGGGCGCTCGAGCCGCTATGTCGTCTATCGCCTGCGGCGCCTGAGCGCCACGCCGCACGCAATCGCCCTCGGCTTCGCCGCCGGCGCATTCACGGCGGCCACGCCCTATCTCGGCACGCACATGATCATGGCCGCATTCATCGCCTGGGCGATCGGCGGCAGCATCATTGCCTCGCTGCTCGGCACCTTCGTCGGCAACCCGATTACCTATCCCTTCGTCTGGTTCGCGACGTACAAGGTGGGCAACATCCTGCTCGGCGCCCATGGCGTAAAGAGGCAGATCGACCTCTCAAGAGGCATTTTCGAGAGCTCGCTTGACCGTCTTTGGCCGATCCTCAAACCGATGACACTTGGCTGCATTCCCGTCGGTCTCTCGGTGGCGGTGCTGTGCTACGTTCTGGTCAGGCCGACGGTGGAGGCCTATCAGCATCGGCGGCGGCGCGAGCTGCGGTTGCGTCATGACCGCCACGCGATCGGCGCTTAAGCAGCGGCACGTCACGATGAACCTCGGACAGGGCACCATGGCGCCACCCATTCGCCTCGGTATCAACATCGATCATGTCGCGACCTTGCGGAATGCGCGCGGAGGGCGCCATCCTGACCCCTTGCGCGCGGCGCGGCTCGCAGTCGAGGCCGGCGCCGACAATATAACGGCGCATCTTCGCGAGGACCGCCGGCATATCCGCGATGACGACGTTGCGCGGCTCATGAGCACCTTGAACGTACCCCTCAATCTCGAAATGGCGGTGACGCCGGAGATGCTGGCGATCGCGCTTCTGCATCGTCCCCACGCCTGCTGCCTGGTGCCCGAGCGGCGCCAGGAGCTCACCACCGAGGGCGGCCTCGATGTGGTCAGCCAGGCTGCCGCATTGAAGCCCTTCGTCACCAAACTGAGACACGCCGGCATCCAGGTCGCGTTGTTCATCGATCCGGATCCAAGGCAGATCGATGCCGCGCGCGCGGTCGAAGCCGACGCCGTCGAGCTGCACACCGGCACCTATTGCGAGGCGGCCGCCGAGGGTAAGGGCCCGTCGCTGCACCGCGAGCTCGCGCGGTTGCAAGACGGAGCGCGCCAGGCGGCCGCCGCTGGCCTCGAGGTCCATGCCGGACACGGCCTCGATTTTGATAATGTCGGCGACGTGGCGGCCGTCCCAGAGCTTGTCGAGCTGAATATCGGCCACTTCCTGGTTGCCGAGGCGCTATTCGTGGGCCTCGGCGAGAGCGTGCGGCACATGCGCGCCACCATGGACCAAGCGAGAGTTTCCTTGCGGCAAAGCGACACGGAAGCTTCGGTGAGCGGCGGCACGCGATGATCATCGGCCTCGGCAACGACATCATCGACATCAGGCGCATGGAGCGAACCATCGAGCGATTCGGTGATCGATTCCTGTCCCGGGTGTTCACCGATACGGAGCGCCGGAAGTCCGACGGCCGGGCGGCCCGCGCCGCCTCTTACGCCAAGCGCTTCGCCGCCAAAGAGGCTTGCGCCAAGGCTTTGGGCACCGGCTTCCGGCACGGAGTGTTCTGGCGCGATTTGGGCGTCGTTAATCTGCCCTCCGGCCGGCCGACGCTTGAGCTGACGGGCGGCGCGCTCGACGTGCTTGCCAGCCTCACGCCCGAAGGCTACGAGGCGCGCATCGATCTCACCATCACCGACGACTTCCCCACCGCCCAGGCGATCGTCATCATCTCGGCGGTTCGCCTTCCCATGCGCGACTGAGCGATTTGCCTCGCCATCGGGGAAGGGTTATAGGGGCCGGGGCCCGCAAACGGCATGAAACGGAGAGCTTGCGCATGAGCGTCGAGGTTGAGGAAACGCAGGAGAAGAGCGGAGTCAAAGACACTATCCGCGTCGTCATTCATGCGCTGATCCTTGCGCTTCTGGTCCGGGTGTTTCTGTTCCAGCCTTTCAACATTCCTTCCGGCTCGATGATCCCCACGCTGCTCGTCGGCGATTACCTGTTCGTGGCGAAATACAGCTACGGCTACAGCCGATATTCCTTCCCGTTCGGACCCAATTTGTTTTCGGGACGCATCTTCGCCAGAGAACCGGAGCGCGGCGATGTGGTGGTGTTCAAGCTGCCGCGCGACAACGAGACCGACTACATCAAGCGCGTGATCGGTCTGCCCGGTGACGAGATCCAGATGATCCACGGCGTGCTCCAGATCAATGGCCAACCGGTCAAGAAGGAGCGCACCGACGATTTCGTCGTGCGCGACGCCTCGGGACGCCAGCGGCACATAGCCCGCTACATTGAAACCCTGCCGAACGGGGTGACCTATCCGGTGCTCGACCTCGTCAATGAAGGCATCGGCGACAATACCGAGGTGTATAAGGTGCCCGAGGGCCACTTCTTCATGATGGGCGACAACCGGGACAATTCGACCGACAGCCGCTTCCTCTCCGAGGTCGGTTTCGTGCCGTTCGAGAACCTGGTCGGCCACGCCAAGCTCATCTTCTTCTCCATCGACGAGGATGCGAGCTTCTGGCAGATCTGGAAATGGCCGACCGACGTCCGCTGGTCGCGTCTCCTGCAACTGGTGCATTGAGCTTGCCCAAGCGGCGCGACACGGCACTGCAACATCTATCCGAACGCCTCGGCTACGCCTTCCGGGACGGCTCTCTGCTCGAGCTCGCGCTGACGCACGCGAGCGCTCGGCCCTCGCTCAAACCGAACGAGGACAATGAAAGGCTCGAATTCCTGGGCGATCGGGTGCTTGGGCTCGCCATCGCCGAGGTTTTGACCGAGGGCTTCCCGACTGCCAGCGAAGGGGAGCTGGCGCGCCGCTTCAATCAGCTCGTGCGCGCTGAGACCTGCGCCGAGGTCGCGCTCAATTGGGATCTCGGCAAGCTTATCCTGATGAGCGGAGGCGAGTCCGAGAGCGGCGGCCGGAAGAAGAAAACCATCCTCGCCAATGCCTGCGAGGCGGTGCTCGGCGCCATCTTCCTCGATGGCGGTTATGAAGCTGGCCGGGACGTCGTGCGTCGCTTTTGGGCGTCGGAGCTTGGCGGCTTCGACCTCGCCACACCCGACGCCAAATCGGTGCTGCAGGAATGGGCGCAAGGCAGGCGCTTGCCGCTGCCGGTTTATCTGGAAGTGGCTCGCGAAGGGCCGGATCACGCGCCCCGCTTCACCGCCGAGGTGCAGATCGACGGCGTGGCGCCGGAGCGCGGGCAGGGGGCGAACAAGCGCGCGGCTGAGCAAGCCGCGGCACTCGCCATGCTGATGCGCGAGGGGGTCTGGCAAGCGCCGCATGATGGCTGAGACCGAAGACAAGCAAGCCGACGCAGTCCGTCGATGCGGCTTCGTCGCCCTGATCGGCGCACCGAACAGCGGCAAGTCGACGCTGACCAATGCGCTCGTCGGCACCAAGGTCGCGATCGTCACCCACAAGGCGCAGACGACGCGGGGGCCGGTGCGCGGCATTGTGCTCGCCGGCGACAGCCAGATCATCCTCGTCGATACGCCCGGCATCTTTCAGCCGAAGCGGCGGCTCGACCGCGCCATGTTCGGGGCTGCCTGGAACCTTGCGGTCGACGCCGACCTCGTGGCGCTGGTGATCGACGCCGAGCGTGGCCTCGATAAGAACCTCGACCCGCTTCTCAAGCACCTCCCCGAGGTGAAGCGGCCGATCCTCGCCATTCTCAACAAGATCGACCAGGTGTCGAAGCCCGACCTGCTGCGCCTGACCGCCGAGGTCTCGGCCATCAGGCCTTTCGAGCGCATCTTCATGCTTTCGGCGCTGACCGGCGACGGCGTTGCCGATTTGAAGGCGTATCTGGCCGAAGCGGTGCCCTTGGGCCCCTGGCTCTTCCCCGAGGATCAGCTGACCGACGTCTCGCTCAGGCACGCTGCCGCGGAGATCACCCGCGAGAAGCTGTTCATGCGGCTGCATGACGAGCTGCCTTACAGCCTGACCGTCGAGACCGCGGATTGGAAGGAGCTCAAGGATGGCAGCGTCCGCGTCGAGCAGACGATCTACGTGATGCGGGAAAGCCAGCGCAAGATTCTGCTGGGCGCCAAGGGGGTGACCATCAAGGAGATCTCGATGGCCGCCCGCGAGGAGATTGGCCAGATGGTCGGCGCGCCCGTGCATCTCTTTCTCTTCGTCAAGGTGCGCGAGCGCTGGGGCGAGGACCCCGAGCGCTATCGCGAGATGGGCCTCGACTACCCCAAGGAGTGAGTATGGGTGGCACGCCACTTCACAAAAACGCGATTGAGCATTTTGAAAAAATCAATCGGGTCTATGCAAAACTCGATAAGGTGTGGCATCGAGACGACTTCGATGACTTCTTCAAGAGCGCCTAATCACATACTGGAGATCACCGAGAGGGACCCATCCCACTTCTAATCGCAGAGGTCCGTGGCCACTCAACTCCGCACTGACGGCGACTTCGAACTATGCCGTGAGATCGCCAATCTCCAAAAGCATCTCAGGCTGTCGCCATCCTACCCCGCGAATCGCACGGGGCATTCGATCGGTCGGCTACGGTTCGGAGCGATACGGGCATGGGCCGTTTGGAGTACGTGAGGAACCTGTGAGGTTCGAGTTAAATGACGGCAGCCAAATTGATGCATTTGATTTGGCTACTCGGCTAAAAACCAAGCTTAAATCGATCTTCACCTAACGGGCCGAAGCCTCGATGGACTTCAGCGATGAGGGCATCCTCCTCTCCGCCCGCCCGCTCGGCGAGGCGAACGCCATCGCCGAGCTTCTCACCTCACATCATGGCCGCCATCTTGGGCTCGTGCGGGGAGGGCGGTCGCGGCGCCTGCGTCCCCTGCTGCAGCCGGGCAATGTGCTGAGCGTCACCTGGCGGGCGCGGCTGTCGGAGCATCTCGGCGGCTTCACGGTCGAGCTGATCGACCCGCGCGCGGCGCGCGTTCTCGACGATGAGGCAGCCCTTGCCGCCATCGGCTCGCTCACCGCGCTCGCCAAGCATTTGCCTGAGCGCGATCCGCATGCCGAGCTCTATCGCGGTTCGCTGGAGGTCTTGCAGGCCCTCGAGGATGGAAGCCGCTGGCCCGCGCTCCTCGTGCGCTGGGAGCTGATGCTGCTCCAGGATCTCGGCTTTGGCCTCGATTTGAGCGAATGCGCGGCCACCGGCACCGACTTGGATCTCGTCTTCGTCTCGCCACGCTCGGGGCGCGCCGTGTCGCGCGACGCTGGCCAACCCTATTGCGACCGGCTGCTGAAGCTTCCGCGCTTTCTCCTGGAGGAGGGTGAGGCGCCTTCACCCGAGGACGTCGCGGCTGGCTTCGCCCTCACCGGCCACTTCCTCGAGCGCGATGTGCTGAGCCCGCAAGGACTGGCCCTGCCGCAAGCCCGCGAACGCTTGGTCAGCCTGTTGGCGCGGGCGGCAGGACCGGCCGCCGCTTGAGCCGACGCAGCCGATGCGCTAAGCGCGGAGCATGGGAAAAAGAATCCCACCGCCTGATTCGGATGGCCCGATCGAGACGGTCAATTTGCGCGAGGCGCTGGAAGAGCGCTACCTCGCTTATGCCCTCTCGACCATCATGCACCGGGCGCTGCCCGATGTGCGCGACGGCCTGAAGCCCGTCCATCGGCGCCTGCTCTACGCCATGCTCCAGCTCCGGCTCGATCCCCAAGGTCAGTTTCGCAAATGCGCCAAGATCGTTGGCGACACCATGGGCAACTTTCACCCGCACGGCAATCAGGCGATTTATGACGCACTGGCCAGGCTCGCCCAGGACTTTTCCGTCCGCTATCCGCTGATCGACGGTCAGGGCAATTTCGGCAATATCGATGGCGATAACCCGGCCGCCGACCGCTATACCGAGGCGCGGCTGACGGCTATTGCCGCGCAGCTGCTCGAGGGCATCGACGAGGACACCGTCGACTTCCGCCCGAATTACGACGGCCGCGAGCAGGAGCCGGTCGTCCTCCCGGCCAATTTCCCCAACCTCCTCGCCAATGGCGCCTCGGGCATCGCCGTCGGCATGGCGACCAATATCCCGCCGCACAATGCCGGCGAGCTGTGCGACGCGGCGCTGCATCTGATCAAATTTCCGAACGCCACCGTCGAGAAATTGGTGGACCTTGTGCCGGGCCCGGACCTGCCGACCGGCGGCATCCTGGTCGAGCCGCGCGAGTCCATCGTCGCCGCCTACAAGACCGGGCGGGGCAGCTTCCGGCTGCGCGCCCGCTGGGTGCAGGAGGATACCGGCCACGGCACCTATCAGGTCGTGGTCACCGAGATTCCCTATCAGGTGCCGAAAGCGCGGCTCGTCAGCCGTATCGCCGAGTTGTTGCTGGCCAAGAAGCTGCCGCTGCTCGCCGATGTCCGCGACGAGTCGACCGAAGAGGTGCGTCTTGTGCTCGAGCCGAAGAGCCGCACCGTCGATCCGATCCTGCTCATGGAGCAGATGTTCAAGCTGACCGAGCTTGAGACACGGCTGCCTCTGAACATGAACGTGCTGAGCCGCGGCCAGGTGCCGAACGTCTTGAGCCTCCGCCAGGTCTTGCGCGAATGGCTCGATCACCGCAAGGACGTGCTGGTTCGCGGCTCGAAGCACCGCCTGGCCAAGATCGACCATCGGTTGGAGGTGCTCGAAGGCTTCCTGATCGTCTATCTCAACCTCGACGAGGTGATCAAAATCATCCGCGAGACGGAGGAGCCCAAGCCAGCTTTGATGCGGGCGTTCGAGCTCACCGAGGTGCAGGCCGAGGCGATCCTCAATATGCGGCTCCGCTCTTTGCGCAAGCTCGAGGAGATGGAGATCAGGCGCGAGCACGAGACGCTGACCAAGGAGCGCAAGGAGCTGAAAGCGCTGCTCGCCTCCGACGACAAGCAGTGGAAGCGCATTGGCGACGACATCAAGGACTTGAAGGAGCGCTTCGGCCAAAAGACCGAGCTCGGCCGGCGCCGCACGAGCTTCGACGTGGCGCCGGAGGGCGTCGAAGCCGAGCTCGCCGAGATCATGATCGAGAAGGAGCCGGTGACCGTCGTCCTCTCGGATAAGGGGTGGATCCGCGCCATTAAGGGCCATCAGACCGAGCTCGACAGCCTCACCTTCAAGGAGGGCGACCGGCTGAAGCAAGCCGTGCGAACGCAAACGACCGACACGCTACTCCTGTTCGCCACCAATGGCCGCTTCTATACGCTGAGCCCCGACAAGTTGCCGAGCGGCCGGGGCCATGGCGAGCCGTTCCGCCTCATGATCGATATCGAGGAGACCGCTGACGCGGTCGAGCTGTTCATCCACGAGGCCGACCGCAAGCTCCTCGTCGCGAGCACCAGCGGTCATGGCTTCATCGTTGCGGAGGATGAGATCGTGGCCTCGACCCGCAAGGGCAAGCAGGTGTTGAACGTGGCGGCCAATGAGGAGGCGGCGGTGTGCGCGCCCGTCGACGGCGACAGCGTCGCGGTCATCGGCGAGAACCGCAAGCTCCTGGTGTTCCCCTTGAAGGAATTGCCCGAGATGCTGCGCGGCAAGGGCGTGCGGCTGCAGCGCTATAAGGACGGCATGCTTGCCGACGCCAAGACTTTCAAGAAGAAGGAAGGCCTCGTCTATACCGACACCGCCGGGCGCAGCTTCACCGTGACCGAGCTCAAGGAGTGGTGGGGCACCCGCGCCCAAGCCGGGCGCCTGCCCCCTAAGGGTTTCCCGAAATCTGGGAAGTTCGGCCCGAAATTCTAAAGCAGATAGACGCCTCGGCTCAGCGCTTTCCGCATTCGGACGTCAAATGTTCGGTCTCACTCCGCACCCAGCCCTTGGAGGTGAGGTGCTCTTGCGGCTGGAAGCGGTTCTTGTAGCGCATCTTGCGCGAGCCATCGATCCAATAGCCGAGATAGACGAAGGGCAGTCCGAGGCTCCGCGCATACTCGACCTGCTCGAGGATCATGTAGGTGCCGAGGCTACGCGCGGGCTGCTCCGAATCGTAGAAGCTGTAGACCATGGAGAGGCCGTCGCTGAGGCGGTCGCACAGCGACACCCCGATCAGCGGCGCCTCTCCGGAGGCCGGGTTAGGCTTCAGGCGATATTCGGTCACGCAGGTCTCGACCACGCTGTCCTCGACCATGAGGGAGTAGTCGAGCACGGACATCTCCGCCATGCCGCCATCGGCGTGCCGCGCGTCGATATAGCTGCGGAACAAGGAATATTGCTCCGACGTCGGCGTCGCCTCCATGCGCGCTGCCACGACGTCGCTGTTGGCGCGGGCAATGCGCTGCAGCGAGCGGCGCGCCCTGAAGTCATCGACCAAAATGCGGACCGGCACGCAGGCCGAGCAGGCGTCGCAATAGGGCATGTAGGCGATGTTCTGGCTGCGCCGGAAACCGCCCTTCAGCAAATTGTCGATGAGGAAGTCCGGTTTTTCCTTGGTGAGATGGGTGAACAGCTTCCGCTCGAGTTTGCCCGGCAGATAGGGGCAGGGCTGCGGCGCCGTAATGTAGAACTCGGGAAAGTTGCTTTTGTGCTCTGTCACGGACCACCAACCAGGATCGAATCTCCCTCCGTCTATCGATGAGATTAGGCGATAGCAGGCAGAAAGTGCAAATGCGGAACGAACAAGGATGGGGATGCTGCTGACGCTAGCGACACGCCAGCGTGCGGTGCGCCCGTTGGCTCGAAAATTCATGAAAACTGAGCAGACTCTACCCAGACTCGTCAAGGCGCGAGCGATTCACGCAAGCCCTAAGTCCGGTTGATCACCACCACGCCCGCCAGAATGTCGTGCAGACAGCGCTTCTGCGGGTCGAACAAGGCCCACAGTAGAATCGGGCAGAAGATAGCGAGCGAGAACCAGAAGAGCAGCGCGTGGAAGGCGGCCACGAGCGGGGTCACCTTTCCGCCAAACCACATCGGGACCTCGAGGCCCATCATCCGCTGGCCAATGGTCGCGGAGTTCGGGCCGCCAATGGTGAGCGCGTTGTAGCCGAGGCCTACCGCGGGAAAGACGAGCCCAAACAGGAGCCAGGCGAGGCCGAGGGTGAAAATTCCGAGCACGGCGATGGCCACATACACTGCAACCGTCAGAACCGTGATGATAATGGCATCGACGACGAAAGCGACGACCCGCTTGCCGATCACGCCTTGGAAGAGCTGCGGCCGGGTCACCGGATCATAGGCCAGCAGCCGATCAGCGAAACTATCGCGTGAACGGGGGGGAATGGTTCTCTGCTCAGACATATCTCTCTCGCTCCGGTCGTAGGTTCGTGTCGCGCCATGCTAGATGGTGGTTGGCCAAGGCCTATGCAAGCGGGAACTTGGGGCCGACCACAATTCTTGATGCTCCGAATCTGTACTCGCTACGCATCGCGGTTGCCGAGGGCATGGCGACACGTTAAGTATTTTTTCGAGGGGATGCGCTCAAGGCCAGCCGACGGGGAAACCACTCATGGTGAGGCTAGCAACAGTACTCGGAGTGGCGATCCTTCTCGTCGCCGGCTCCGGCTGGCGAGCATCCGCCTGCGAAGGAACGAATGTCCTGTTCGAGGACAAATTCGCCGACGACGCAGGCGGCTGGGCAATCAATCGCGACGTCGAGGTGAAGGACGGGAACTTCGTCTTCAAGCTCGCCCCGGACGCCATGCAATCCGACCTCAACGTGACCCACACCGTCAAGGATGCCGATATTTGCTCGGAGACCGTGTGGCCGGAGGGCGATCCGATGACGCTCGGCGCTGGCCTCCTGTTCTGGGGCGAGGACGGCAAGAATTATTTGCAGTTCGGCATCCTCAACAACGGCAAATACTGGATCGCGCGGCGGCAGGACGGCAAATGGCACACCATCGTGGAGAACGTCGAGTCGAGCGCCATCAACACCGCGGCCGGCGCGACGAACAAGCTCCGCGTTAAGGGGAGCGGCAATTCCGCGTCGTTCTTTGTCAATGACACGAAGCTGCGCGATCTGCGCGGTCAGCCGCCGAGCAATGGCTGGTTTTTTGGCCTGAGCGGTGACAATTTCGACAAGCAGAAAGACGCGCGAGTGGTGTTCAAGAGCGTGAAGGTCACCGACTGAAGCCCGCCGCGACGGTCGGGGCCTAGCCCTTGGCGCCCAGGAGCCTTGCCGCCTCAAGCGCGAAATAAGTGAGAATGGCGTCGGCGCCGGCGCGCTTGCAGGCGATCAGCGTCTCAAGGATGACGCGGTCCCTGTCGATCCAGTCCCGCTCCGCCGCTGCGACGATCATCGAATATTCGCCGGAGGTCTGGTAGACGAAGGTCGGTACGTGGAACGCCTCCTTCACCCGGCGCACGATATCGAGATAAGGCAGCCCCGGCTTGACCATCACCATGTCCGCGCCTTCGGCAATGTCCTGGCCGACCTCGCGCAGCGCCTCCTCGGCATTGCCCGGGTCCATCTGATAGCTCCGCTTGTCGCCACGGAGGAGGGTTCCGGATCCCACCGCATCGCGGAACGGCCCGTAAAAGGCCGAGGCGTATTTCGCGGCATAAGCCAGCAGTTGCGTCTGGATGAAGCCGTTCGTCTCCAGGGCATCGCGGATAGCGCCGATTCGGCCGTCCATCATGTCGGAGGGCGCGAGGATATCGCAGCCGGCCTCGGCCTGGACGAGCGCCTGGCGGACCAGGACCTCGACCGTGCGGTCGTTATCGATATCGCCGTCGATCAGCAGCCCGTCATGACCGTGGCTGGTATAGGGGTCAAGCGCCACATCGCAGATCACCCCGATATCGCCCACGCTCGATTTGATGGCCCGCACCGCGCGGCAGACGAGATTGTCGGGATTGCAGGCTTCGCTCGCCTGCTCATCGCGAAGCGAGGTCTCGGTGAAGGGGAACAGCGCGACCGCCGGAAGCCCAAGACGGGCGGCGGTCTCGGCGGCCTTAACGGCGAGATCGATGGAAAGCCGCTCGACGCCCGGCATACTGTCGACCGAGGAGCGCGCATCCCTGCCTTCAATCAGGAAGATCGGCCAGATCAGATCGTCCGGTGAGAACATGGTCTCCCGCACGAGCCGACGCGACCAATCCGACCGCCGGTTGCGCCTGAGCCTGGTCGCCGGGAATCCGGCTTGTGGCTGGCACGGTGCCTTTGCCTCGTGTTTGACGCGCAAGGAGCGCAAGGCGACCGTCTTGTCTTTGGGGGAGGACATGAGCCGATTGATCTCGCGGGCCTTTCAGAGTGCGGCACGCTAGCACTTGGCGTTACATGGTGCCAAGCAACTCCACAGCCTAGGGTTTCCGGATGCTGCCGTTGTCACAATACCCGCTCTGCCGCTTTTTCATGTCGAGGTGAAAATGGTTCTTATGGGCTTCGTTGGCCTCTGGCCCGAGCACGGTACCGAAGTCGTTACAGGCGGCATGGTGCACATGCTTCAGGAACAGGCTCTTGGGGTCCGTGATGACCGGCGGCTCAGTGGCGACCGGAGGCGGTGAGGGCGGAGGGGCGGCCACTGCCTTTGCCTTGGTGACCTCGACCGGCTTGTCGCCGGGGGCCTTGCTGTTTGAGACAGGGCCGGTGCTGGCCGAGTCTTGCTCACGGGTGGGATTGGGCGTGGGGGCTGGAGGCGCGGCGGCGACAGCCTTGGGCCAAGAATCGAGCACCGTGACGCGCACGCCCGTGGCAAACACAAATTCGGACACGTCGAGCGCATTGGCGAGCGCGTGCTCGCTCAACGGCGTATTGGTGCCGCCGTAGCGATTGCGGCAGGCATAGGACGTCGCGTTGTGCAAGCCAACCACCGTTGAATCGAGCTGGGCTTTGGCCTCCGGCTGAACCGTGTCCTTGAGCCAATCGCTCAGTTCTTTCACCATCGGGCAGGTCAGGGTCGCAGGCGGATCGATCACCACCTTCGGATCTTTGCCGATCGAGCGCAGCAGAACCGGCGCCGGCGCTCCGCAAATACCCTCCTTGATGGGCGGGAGCGGCTGATAATCGGCGGTCACCTCGGCCAGCAACTCATTGCACGCAACCTTGGCGGCCGTTACCTCGGCGTCGGTCCACGGCTCGGTCGGCACCTCGCCTGGCAGCACCGGCTTCGGCGGGACCGCGAGGGCCGTGCTCGGTCGCATCGGGTTCCGGTCCGGCAGCGGTGGCGTCGCGTCGGACTGCGCACCAACGCCCGTTGCCACGAGAGTCGCGTAAAGCATCAGCAATGCAAGAGCTGGAAGTCTCATTCCGTTACGATCCAAAGGGCTTGGCGTCGCCGCTTGTGGTTTCCGAGATTGAATGTTAGCTGCCCGCGCGAGCCGCGCTTGCCGGGGCTTACACGAATTTCGTCGAAGGGGACAACAAGCCGTGAGCGAGCCGCTCGGCATCGACTTTGAGGAGCATGATCGGGCCGGCATCGTGACGCTCAACCGTGCCTCCCGGTTAAACGCGCTCAGCCGGGAAATGTTCGAGGCTTTGACCGCACAATACCGGCGCTGGGCGCCCAATCCTCACATCTACGGCGTGGCGATGCAATCGACCCACCCGACGGTGTTCTCGAGCGGCGGCGATCTCAAGATGCTGCATGACTGGAACGAGCAGGGCGCGCTCGACGCCATCCGCGCCTTCTATCGCGCGGCCTATACCCATGTCTGGGTGCTCGAGAGATTCATCCGGCCGAACGTTCCCCTGATCAATGGCCTCGTGCTCGGCGGCGGCATCGCCATCACGCTCTACGGCACCCATTGCGTCGCGGGCGAGGGCTATCGGCTGGCCATGCCGCAAGTCGGCATCGGCTTCTTTCCCGATATCGGCGGCACCTATTTTCTCTCCCGCCTCGAGCGGCAGGCCGGGCTCTATCTCGCTTTGACGGGGCGGGCTATCGGTCCTGCCGACGCCTACCGGTTCGGGCTGATCAGCCACTATATCCCGGCCGCGCATTTCCATGTCATCACCGACGCCCTGGGCGAAAACCATCCCATCGATCGCTTGCTCGACGGGCTTCATCGCGACCCGGGCGAGGGCGAACTCGCCAGGCTGACGCCGGCCATCGACCGCGTTTTCAGCGCGTCCTCCGTGGAAGAGATCCTGGACCGGCTCGATGCTGAACGCGGCGCTGACGAAGCCTGGGCAAAACGCACGGCGGCCGAGATCCGCAAGAAGCCGCCGACCTCGCTTAAGATCGCCTTCGCGCAAATGCGCCGCGGCAAGTCGATCAGTCTGGCAGAGGCGTTGAGGCTCGAGTATCGAATCGCCTCACATCTGGTCGCGCGGCCCGATTTTGCCGAGGGCATCAAAGCGAGGATCGCCGACCGGGGCAGGGAGCCAAGCTGGCAGCCCGCTACTTTGGCCGAGGTCGACGAGGCTGACATTGAGAGCCTGTTCATGACGGCGGCCGACGGGGAGCTTGAACTGGACGACAGGCATTAGAAGTCCCCGACACAGCCCAATACAAATCACCAAAACTTAATCACGGTATTTCATGCAATCTTAAGCGTTCTTATTAAGCGGATTTTAGGTGGCTTTATCTATAGTCTCCCTAAAGTTGGGGTTTAACAACAACTAACGAGGGTAGGCGAATGAATGTAGCCCTAAATATAGGGACGCGTGCGAGTGCCGAGCCGCCCGAAGATCTCAGGGGACGGTATCTCGTTTCCTTGAAGCTGGTCGAAAGACTCCATCGGTTGCTGTTAGACGTGATTAAGGATGAGTTCGAACGCTTAAGCCGTTCCGACGTGAACAGCGTCCAGGCGCTGCTCCTGTACAATATCGGCGATGCCGAGTTGACGGCGGGAGAGCTCACGAGCCGCGGCTACTATCTCGGCTCGAATGTGTCCTACAATTTGAAGAAGTTGGTCGATGCCGGTTACATCGACCATCAACGCTCGAGCACCGACCGCCGCTCGGTACGCGTGCGCCTGACCGACAAAGGCCAGGATGTGTGCAGGGTGGTGAATGCGCTTTACCAGCGGCAGCTCAAATCCCTGCAACAGGTGGGCGGAATCGATGCCGACGATCTGGAGACGCTCAACAAGTCGTTGATCAGGCTTGAGCGCTTCTGGACCGATCAGATCCGTTATCAGCTCTAGGCGCTAGAGCACCCGAAAGCAGGCTTTCCGCCCCGGCGGAGGCTCGCCGGGGGTCTCCTGCCAAGCTCAAAAACGCCCCATTCACCCTTTACCCCTTGAACCGGAGCCTCAGCTGCAGCATCTTTAGCTTGCAGTTGTGGGCCCGCTGCGGAGGGGAACTTATCGTCCATACCCTTGTCTTGAGGTCAATTCCTCGGTCTTGCGTTAAGACTTGCGAGGAATATGACAATCCGAGCGGGTCGGACGTTGCTCGCTCTGCGACGGCCAGAATAGCCAAGGCATAGCGCCAAGAGATCGTGTCGATGGCGCGAAGCCGCAGGTGACGGGAGCGGCGCATGGTGAGGTCGAAGCGTTTTTGGGGAACGGGCGCGGCAACGGCCACCCTAGCCTTAGTGGCGACCCTCCTCATCGCCGACAGCCGCTCCGCGGACGCCGGTTTATTTTCCTGGTTGGGCGGCAATGGCCAAGGCCAAAGCGACGGTTCGGACTCTCAACCCGCTCGCGGGTTCTTCGGCGGCCGCGGCGGCAATCCTGGCGGCTACGGCGGGGGTGGTAGTCAATACGCCGCTCCTCAGCCCGGGTCCGCCGCCTTCCATGGCGACGAGCTGCCGCCTGAGGAGGGTAACGACGCTACGCGCGCATGGATCACCAATCCCGCGCTCGGCACGCCGACGCTTTCCACACGAAACATCGAGGCGACCAAGGTCGCGATCCAGCGCTACCAGACCATCGTGACGCAAGGGGGCTGGCCGACCGTACCGGCTTACGCCATGCGGCTAGGCTCGCACGGCAATGAAGTCGAGATTCTGCACCGACGCCTTGAGATCAGCGGCGACCTCGTCGGCCAAAGCATCCCCGACGAATACGATGAGGCGTTGACGCAGGCCGTGCGGAAATTCCAGTCGCGCCACGCGCTGCCGCCCACTGGCGCGATCGACCGGGCCACCATCGACGTGATGAACGTGCCCGCGACCGTCCGCCTGCACCAATTGCAGGCGAATTTGGGGAGGCTGCAGACCTTGGCGCCCGCGGCCGCCAATCGCTACGTCGTGGTCAACATTCCGGCGGCGCAGGTCGAGGCGGTGGAGAGCGGCCAAGTCGCCTCGCGCCATGCCGCCGTCGTCGGCAAGTTCGAGCGCCAGACGCCGGAGCTCTCGAGCAAGATCCAAGAGATCGATTTCAATCCCTATTGGTACGTGCCGCGCAGCATCATCTACAAGGACCTCGTGCCGAAGGCCCGCGAGTTCGCGCAGCGCGGCCAGGACATGCTTGCCGCCTACCACATGGAGGCGTTTGACGCCGCCGGGAACCCGATTCCCGCGCAATCGATCGATTGGAACGGCGACCAGGTGTACGGCTACAATTACCGCCAGCTGCCCTGGGAGGAGAACTCCCTCGGCTTCGTGAAGATCAACTTCCCCAACAAGGACTCGGTTTACATGCATGACACGCCGCTCAAGAGCCTGTTCGGCCGCAATGTGCGGTTCGAAAGCTCGGGCTGCGTGCGCGTGCACAATATCGAGGCCCTGGTGGCGTGGATCTTGCGCGACGCGCCGGGCTGGAACATGCAGCGCGTGCTGAGCATGAAGCAGAGCGGCGAGCAGATGGACGTGAAGCTCGCGAAGCCCTTGCCCGTGTATTTCGTCTATGTGAGCGCATGGGCGACGCCTGACGGAGTGGTGAACTTCCGCCCGGACATCTACAACCACGACGGCGCCGCCGAGACCGCATCGGCCTATTAGCCGCGCGTTGGAGCCAGAGGTTCCTGCTCCGCAGGCGTCGCGCGGCGCCTAGCGTTCAACCCCTTGTCTTGGGTGTTGCTGGCGCGTCCCAGCGACATGTGGTAAGGGCAACAAAATCTGCTTCAGCCTTGCGCCCGGGTGGGATCTTTGCCCAGATAACCCTTCACCGGCACAGCAGGGCCTGCTTGAAGTTCGCGAGGAGTGATTGGCGATGGCGGCAAGTGACGCAAGGCGTGCCGAGGTGCGCGATTCGGGTTTCTTCACTAGGCATCTGGACGAAGCCGATCCGGAGATTTCGCAGGCGATCAAGAACGAGCTGCGTCGCCAGCAGGACGAGATCGAGCTGATCGCGTCGGAGAACATCGTGTCACAGGCGGTGCTCGACGCGGCCGGCACGCTGCTCACTAACAAATATGCCGAAGGTTATCCCGGCAAGCGCTATTACGGTGGCTGTCAATATGTCGACGTCGTCGAGCAGCTCGCCATCGACCGCGCCAAGCGCCTGTTCAATTGCGCCTTCGCCAACGTGCAGCCCCATTCGGGCTCGCAAGCCAATCAGTCGGTCATGCTGGCGCTGATCAAGCCCGGCGACACGGTGCTCGGCATGTCGCTCGCCCATGGCGGCCATCTCACGCACGGCGCGCCGCCCAACCTGTCCGGCAAGTGGTTCAACGCCGTGCAATACGGCGTGCGCAAGGATGACAACCGCATCGACTATGACGATCTCGAGCGGCTCGCCAAGGAGCACAAGCCTGCTTTGATCATCGCCGGCGGCTCCGCCTATCCGCGCATCATCGACTTTCCGCGCTTCCGCGCCATCGCCGATTCCGTCGGCGCCTATCTCATGGTCGACATGGCGCATTTCGCAGGGCTCGTCGCCGGGGGGCTCCATCCGAGCCCGCTGCCACACGCCCACGTCGTCACCACCACCACGCACAAGACCTTGCGAGGACCGCGCGCCGGGATGGTGCTGTCGAATGACGAGGAGATCGGCAAGAAGATCAACTCTGCCGTGTTCCCCGGCCTCCAGGGCGGCCCGTTAATGCACATCATCGCCGCTAAGGCGGTGGCCTTCAAGGAAGCCTTGTCGCCAGCCTACAAGATCTACATTCAGTCGGTCATCGACAACGCCAAGGCGCTCGGCGAAACGCTGGTCAAAGGCGGCGTGTCGCTCGTCTCGGGCGGCACCGACACGCATTTGATGCTGGTCGACCTCCGTCCCAAGAAGCTCACCGGCAAGGCCGCCGAGGTGGCCCTCGGACGCGCCAACATCACCTGTAACAAGAACGGCGTGCCGTTCGATCCCGAGAAGCCGATGGTCACCTCCGGCATCCGCTTGGGCTCGCCGGCCGGCACCACGCGCGGCTTCGGCGTCACCGAGTTCCAGTCGGTCGGCAACATGATCATCGAGGTGCTCGATGGGCTTGCTGCCCATGGCGACGAAGGCAACGGCGCTGTCGAGGCGAGCGTGAAGCAGCGCGCCAAGGAGCTGTGCGGGCGTTATCCCATTTATCGGTAGTCGGTCGGCGTGACGGTGGAACAGGGAAGGGCGGTCGCCCATGCGGTGCCCCTATTGCGGCAGCACCAACACGCAGGTGAAGGACTCGCGGCCTAGCGAGGACCACACCACGATCAGGCGGCGGCGCGTCTGCGCCGATTGCGGCGGACGCTTCACCACCTTCGAGCGGGTGCAGCTGCGCGAGCTCACCGTGGTCAAGCGCAGCGGCCGCCGGATGCCCTTCGACCGCGACAAGCTGATGCGCTCGGTGCAGATCGCGCTGCGCAAACGCCCAGTGGATCCGGAGCGCGTCGAGCGCATGGTGAGCGGCATCGTCCGCCGCCTCGAGAATATGGGCGAGAACGACATCAAGTCGGAGACGATCGGCAGGCTGGTGATGGAAGCGCTGAAGGCGCTCGACGATGTGGCCTATGTGCGTTTTGCGTCCGTGTACAAGAACTTCCGCGAGGCCAAGGATTTTGAGGCTTTGCTCGGCGAGCTTTCCGGCGGCGATACCGCCGAAGAGGAAACGGCTTCGGCCGACGATTAGCGTCCAAACCCCTATTGGCACATGAGCGCGAGCGACGAGGACCACATGGCGCAAGCGCTCGCGCTTGCCAAGCGGGGGCTCGGGACCACTTGGCCCAACCCCTCGGTGGGCTGTGTCGTGGTGCGCCCATCCGGCGAGATCGCGGGGCGCGGCTTTACCGCTCCTGGCGGACGCCCGCATGCCGAAGCCGTGGCGCTCGAGCGGGCGGGCAAGCGCGCGGCCGGATCGATGGTCTATGTGACGCTGGAGCCCTGCGCCCATGAGGGGCGGGGGGCCGCTTGTGCCGATGTGATCGCGGCCTCCCATCCGGCACGCGCGGTGATCGCCATGGCCGATCCGGACCCCCGCACCGCGGGCCACGGGCTTAAGCGCCTGCGCGATGCCGGCATCGAGGTCGCGGAAGGCGTGCTCCAGGCAAAGGCTCTAGCCGTCACGCTCGGTCACGTGCTTCGCGTCACGCAAGGGCGCCCCGCAGTCACGCTGAAGCTTGCCGTCGGCAGCGATGGTCTCGTGGCGAGAGGCGAGCACGGCGCCCCGACCTGGGTCACCGGCGAATTGGCGCGCGCCCACGCCCATCTCTTGCGCGCCCGCTCCGACGCCATCCTTGTCGGCCGTGGCACCATCATCGCCGACAATCCAAGCCTGACCTGCCGGCTTCCCGGCATGGACTGCCGCTCGCCGGTGCGGGTCGTCTTGGACCGGCGCTTGCGAACGCCGGTCGATGCGCGCCTGTTCGAGGATGAGATGGTGCCGATCTGGCTGATCTGCGCAGCCGAGGAGCAGAACACCAATGCTACCGCCTTGCAGGAGCGCGGCGCCGAGATCATTCCGGTCGGGATCGACGACCATGGCCTCTTGGACCTTAAGGATGCGCTCGGGCAACTCGCCAAGCGCGGCATCACACGGCTCCTGGTCGAAGGCGGCCCTTCCGTGGCCCAGGTCTTCCTCGGCGCCGATCTGGTCGATGAGGCCGTTATTTACCAAGGCCCCACGCCGGCCGGCAGCGATGGGCTCTTCCCCTTTGTCGGCGAAGGACTTGATCGACTGACCAATAGCGGCCATTTCAGCCAGACCCAGGCCGGGGACTTTGGCGCCGACCGCATGACCTGGTGGCAGAGAAAGCGCAAATGTTCACCGGGATTGTTAGCGACATAGGCACGGTCACAGCGCGTGATGGCTCGAGGCTTCGCATCTCCAGCCATTACAACCCCGCCGGCCTAGTCGAGGGCGCCTCGATCGCCTGTGACGGCTGCTGCCTCACCGTCGCCCGGCTCTGCGAAGGCACCGGCGCCGTGTTGGAGGTCGACGTCTCCAACGAGACCTTTGCCCGCACCACACTTTACGGCTGGCAGCGAGGCACCCGCATGAATCTCGAGCGGCCCTTGGCACTTGGCGATGAGCTCGGCGGACATTTGGTCACGGGCCATGTCGACGGGCTGGCCCTGATCAGGCAGAGAATCCCGGACGGCGACAGCGTGCGTTTCCTGCTCGAGGCGCCGACCGAGCTCGCCAAATTCATTGCATCCAAAGGCTCGGTGGCGCTCAACGGCGTCTCGCTCACGGTGAATGAAGTGGACGGCCGCGCCTTTGGCGTGAACATCATTCCCTACACGCTGACCCACACCACATGGGGAGACCTCGTGGCCGGCGATCTGGTAAATCTTGAGGTCGATCTCCTGGCGCGCTACGTCGAGCGCATCGCTGCGGGAGCCCTCGCATTGAGACAGGACCATTGAATTGAACGTTGTCAGCCAGACTCGCTATCACCCGGCGCTCTCCCCCATCGAGGAGGTGATCGAGGACGCCCGCAATGGGCGCATGTTCATCCTGGTCGACGCCGAGGAGCGCGAGAACGAGGGCGACCTCGTCATTCCGGCGCAGATGGCGACGCCGGATGCCATCAACTTCATGGCCAAGCACGGCCGCGGCCTGATCTGCCTCACGCTCACGCCAGAGCGCGCCAAGCAACTTCATCTCGAGCTGATGTCGAGCTCCAACCGCTCGCGCCACTCGACCGCCTTCACGGTGTCGATCGAGGCGCGCGAAGGCGTGAGCACCGGCATCTCGGCCCATGACCGCGCCCACACCATCTCCGTCGCCATCGATCCCACCAAGGACTACCGGGACATCATGACGCCGGGGCATGTCTTTCCGCTGGTGGCCAAGGAAGGCGGCGTGCTCGTGCGCGCTGGCCATACCGAGGCCGCGGTCGATATTGCGCGGCTCGCCGGCCTCTACCCGGCGGGCGTGATCTGCGAGATCATGAACGATGACGGCACCATGGCGCGGCTGCCCGACCTCATTGCCTTTGCCCAGCGCCATGGCATCAAGATCGCCACCATCGCCGATCTGATCGCCTACCGGCTGCGCTACGATCATCTCGTCGGGGTAGTCGCCGAGACGGCGATCGAAAGCGCCTATGGCGGAGCCTTCAATGTCAAGGTCTACGCGACGACGGTCGATCCGGCCGAGCATGTGGCGCTGGTCAAAGGCGATGTGGCGACGGGCGGTCCCGTGCTCGTGCGCGTCCATGCCACAAACACCCTCGACGACGTGCTGGCCGCCGGCGGCCACAAGGAGACCTTGGTGCACAAGGCCATGGATATTTTGGGACGCGAGGGCAGGGGCGTGATCGTGCTCATCCGCGAGAGCCGGTCTGACGCCATCTCCTCGCGACTGAAACAAGGTGAAGGCGCGGACCGGACCGGTCAGCAACGGCTGATCGAATATGGCATCGGCGCCCAGATCCTCCTCGATCTTGGCGTCCACGAGATGGTGCTGATGAGCAATTCTCCGGCCCGCAAGATCGTGGGGCTCGAGGGCTATGGCCTCAAGGTGGTCGGCCATCGCAGTCTCAACCCCAACGACGCTGGGATACAAAAGCCATGAGCCTCAAACCGCCGCGCTCGGTGCTGATCATCGAGTCCCGCTTCTACGAGGATATCGCCGACGAACTCGCCCGCGGTGCCGTCGAGCAGCTGGAAAGCCGGCACATGGAATATGAGCGGATAGCCGTGCCGGGGTCGCTCGAGATCCCCTTGGCCCTCAGTCTCGCGCTGGCCAATGGCTTCGTGGGCCGAGCGGGACGGCATCGCGGTTGCGTGGCGCTGGGCTGCGTCATTCGCGGCGAGACGACCCATTACGAGATCGTGGCGCGGGAATCCGCGGCCGGCCTGCATGCACTCGCCGTCCAGCATGCCGTGCCAATCGGCAACGGTATTCTGACCTGCGACAGCCGCGAGCAGGCTTGGGCGCGCGCCAATGTCGAGGGGCGCAACAAGGGTCGCGACGCCGCCCGCGCCTGCCTCGATCTGATGCAGATCGAGCAGCATTTCTCCTCGGCGAGCCGGCGCTGATCAAATGATCGGCAAAGACCAAAAAGGTGGCTCTGCATCCTCACGTGGCGCCGCTAAACGAAGCGCCTCGCCACGCAATGCCTCGGCCCGGAGCGCCGCGCGCCTGGCCGCCGTGCAGGCCCTGTACCAAATGGACATGACCGCGATCGACCTCACCCGCGTAATTGCCGAGTTCGAGACGCATCGTCTCGGTAAAGAGGTGGAGGGCACGCAATATGGCGACGCCGAGCTTCAGTTCTTCCACGACATCGTCGAGGGCGTGGTGCGCGAGCAGCTCCGCATCGACCCGCTGATCGACCGCCATCTGGCCGAAGGCTGGCGGCTGAACCGCGTCGACTTCGATCCTGCGCGCCATCCTGCGCGCGGGCACCTTTGAGATGCTGATGCGAAGCGACGTGCCCTCCAAAGTGGTCATCAGCGAATATGTCGATCTCGCCCATGCCTTCTTTGACGGCGAGGAGCCAAAGGTGGTGAACGGAATTCTGGACAAGCTAGCCCATGAGGCGCGTCCGCAGGACTTCGCGCGCCGAGGCTCGACCGATGCCTAAACGTGTCGAGCGCGTCCGCAGCGGGCCGGTCGGCGAGTTCGAGATCATCGCCCGCTATTTTGCGCCGCTCGCCACCAACCCCGCAGCGCTCGCGCTACGCGATGACGCCGCGGTCATGGCCGTCCCCGAGGGGCAGGAGCTCGTGCTCACCTGCGACACCATCATCGAGGGCGTCCATTTCCTGGCCGCGGACCCCCCATCGTCGATTGGGCACAAGGCGCTCGCCGTCAATCTCTCCGATCTCGCGGCGAAGGGCGCGAGGCCCCATGCCTATCTGTTGAGCCTCGCGCTGCCGGAGCTGCCAGCCGCTTCGTGGCTTGAAGGCTTCGCCGAAGGCCTCCGGGGCCTGCAAGAGCAATCAGGCATCGGTTTGATCGGCGGGGACACCTCCGCCATCCCCGGGCCTTTGACCATCACCATCACCGCGCTCGGTCTCGTGCCGCAAGGGGAGTCGGTGCTGCGCCGAGGGGCGCTTCCCGGCGACCTGCTTTATGTGAGCGGAACCATCGGCGATGCCGCTCTCGGCCTGAAGCTGTTGAGGGAGCCCCGCCTCGCGGCGGATTGGGACTTGTCTAAGGGGGAGGGCGATTTCCTGGCTGATCGCTACCGTCGCCCGTCAGCCCGAACAGAACTTGCATTGCCGCTTCGCCAATACGCACACGCCGCCATCGACGTCTCCGACGGGCTCGCCGGCGATGGGGCGAAGCTCTGCAAGGCCTCTGGCGTCAGCGCCGTGATCGAGGCAGTCCACGTGCCGCTCTCGCCTGGCGCCGCCAAAGCGATTGCACACACGCCGGCGCTATTGGCGGAGCTGCTAGCGGCCGGCGACGACTATGAGGTCCTCGCCGCCATCGGGGCCCCTCATGCCGAGGCCTTTGCCGCTGAGGCTGAGAGCAACGAACAGGCCGTTACCGCAATCGGTTCGATCACCCCCGGCGACGGTGAGGTCGCCGTGAAAGACGAGGCGGGCCGGGCGCTTGAGCTTGGCCATAAGGGCTTTGCCCATTTCTAGACAAGACAAGCGCTTAGAGGCATGCCAAAGACTTAGGCAGTCTGTTGCCTAATCGCTCCAACTTTGGCATTTTCCGGCCCGAGTTCATGCTGGGGACCAAGGGATTCGACGCCTTAGCCGGTGCCGCGCCTCGGCCTCATCTCCTGTCAATTTAACCGAACGAACGGGGACAGTTCCGTCATGACCATAGTTCTTTGCCTCATCATCGCTTGCGGGGCGCTCTCGATCGTCTACGGGCTCTTCACCACCAACGCCGTGCTCGCGTTAGATGCGGGCACCGCTCGCATGCAGGAGATCGCCGCGGCCATCCAGGAAGGCGCGCAGGCCTATCTTGCCCGCCAATACACCACGATCGCCCTGGTCGGCGTGGTCATCTTCGTGATCCTCGCCTTTCTGCTCGGCATACCGCAGGCGATCGGCTTCGCCATCGGCGCGGTGCTGTCGGGCGCCGCCGGCTATATCGGCATGAACGTTTCGGTGCGCGCCAATGTGCGGACCGCGCAGGCCGCGACCAAAAGCCTGGCCGACGGCTTGAGCGTCGCCTTTCGCGCCGGCGCCATCACCGGCCTGCTCGTCGCGGGACTCGCGCTGCTCGGCGTCTCCGTCTATTTCCTCATCCTCACCAAGTTCATGGGACTGGCCCCAGGCTCACGTGAGGTTGTCGACGCGCTCGTCTCGCTCGGCTTCGGCGCCTCGCTGATCTCGATCTTCGCCCGTCTTGGCGGCGGCATCTTCACCAAGGGCGCCGATGTCGGCGGCGACCTGGTGGGCAAGGTCGAGGCCGGTATCCCCGAGGACGATCCGCGTAACCCGGCGACCATCGCCGACAACGTCGGTGACAATGTCGGCGACTGCGCCGGCATGGCCGCCGACTTGTTCGAGACCTATGTTGTGACGGTCGTCGCCACCATGGTGCTCGCCTCGATCTATTTTGCCGGCACCGACCGCGTGCTGCCGATGATGCTCTATCCGCTCGCTATCGGCGCCGTATGCGTGATCACCTCCATCATCGGCACCTACTTCGTGAAGCTCGGCAAGAGCCGGTCGATCATGGGCGCCCTGTATAAGGGCGTGCTCGCCACCGGCGTGCTGTCACTGATCGTGCTCTGGCCACTCACCTCAAGCCTCGTCGGCATGGACACGGTCATGACCGTGGGCCAGCTCAGCTTCACCGGCAAATCGCTGTTTCTCTGCGGCGCGGTAGGGCTCGTCGTGACGGCGCTGATCGTCGTCATCACCGAATATTACACCGGCACGAACTTCCGCCCGGTACAGTCGATCGCAAGGGCCTCCGTGACCGGCCACGGCACCAACGTCATCCAGGGACTCGCCGTCTCGATGGAATCGACGGCGCTGCCGGCGCTGGTGATCGTGGGGGCCATCCTCGCCGCCTTTCTTCTTGCCGGCCTGTTCGGCATCGCCGTCGCCGTCACCACCATGCTGGCGCTGGCCGGCATGATCGTGGCGCTCGATGCCTTCGGGCCGGTCACCGACAATGCCGGCGGTATCGCGGAGATGGCGGGACTGCCGAAAGAGACCCGCAAGATCACCGACGCCCTCGATGCGGTTGGCAATACCACCAAGGCGGTGACCAAGGGCTACGCCATCGGCTCAGCCGGGCTCGGCGCCCTGGTGCTATTCGCGGCCTACAATGCCGACCTGACGTTCTTCATCAGCCAGGCCAAGCAGGGCTCGATATTCTACGGCCTTAATGTCGAGAACCTGTTCTCGCTCTCCAACCCCTACGTAGTGGTGGGCCTCTTCCTCGGCGGCCTGCTGCCCTACCTGTTCGGCGGCATCGCCATGACGGCCGTCGGTCGCGCGGCAGCCTCGATCGTGGAGGAGGTGCGCCGGCAGTTCAAGGAGAAGCCGGGCATCATGAAGGGCACGGACCGGCCGGACTATAAGCGCGCGGTCGATCTGCTCACCCGCGCGGCGATCAAGGAGATGATCCTCCCTTCGCTGTTGCCCGTACTCTCGCCCATCGTGTGCTTCTTTGTGATCCGCTGGATCGGCGGCACCGGCAACGCGTTCGCCGCACTCGGCGCCATGCTGCTCGGCGTCATCGTCACCGGCCTGTTCGTCGCCATCTCCATGACGGCGGGCGGCGGCGCCTGGGACAACGCCAAGAAATACATCGAGGACGGGAACTACGGCGGCAAGGGCTCGGAGGCCCACAAGGCCGCGGTGACCGGCGACACGGTCGGCGACCCCTACAAGGACACCGCTGGTCCGGCCGTCAACCCGATGATCAAGATCACCAATATCGTGGCGCTGTTGTTGCTCGCCGTGCTCGCGCATTAACGCCTGATGCTGCTGCCGGCGATGGTAGAAGGCCGCGCCGGCGATCAGGGGCCAGGGTGCCGGGAATGCCGGTGCCAGCGCCTTGCCCTTGATTCTTGAACATCTTGCGCTGGGAGATGTTGCCGAAGATCTGATCCAGCATACCGAGGTCCTTGCCGCGCGCCGGCGTCTCGTCCTTGGAGTAGTTGACGATGATACCGTCCTTCAGGCCATATTGCTCGACCTGCTCAACGGAGCCCTTCGGGTTGAAATAGACGGCGAGCACCTTGCGGTCGATCTCCCAGGGCTTGAAGAACGCATAGGATTTCTGCGTGGTCGAGATATAGTAGAAGGCGCCCCCGCCGACTGTGCTCGTGGTGTCGGGTGAGCCGAAAGCCTGCGTCACCTGGTCCTTGGTCATGCCGGGCTGGATCTGGGCGAGATCGACATCGATGAAGACATGGCCGTGGCGGTCGATTTGGGCGCCGCAGCCGGCAAGGGGCAACGCCAATAACGCGACCGCCAAACAGGCAGCGCCCGTCAGCGTCGATTGATTGACCGGCTTGTCTCTATTCACCGCAAACGCGCCCGTCGATAACCCCGTGCAAGATGTCACCCGCCAAATGCTGCCAACCCACCAAGCCCGGCCCGTTGAACGCCTTCCGAGCGCCCTCCCATGGATCGCGCGCGGACGTCAAGGCCGCTAAGGTTAGGATGCCCCCTGCTTCGAATCCTCTCAATCGCCTGATGCGACGGCGCTCGGGGACGAGCAGCACGGACAAACTCTATGGCTCGATTGTGGCGCAGGCACGGCTCCCGGTTTTCTACCGCAGTATAGGCATTCCCGACAGTTTGGAGGGCCGCTTTGCGCTCTTGTCGCTGCACCTTTTCGCCGTGCTGCACCGCCTGAAGGGCGAGGGCGCCCCGGCTCTTGCCCTGGCGCAAGAGCTTGTGGACCGGTTCAGCAAGGACATGGAAACGGTCCTAAGGCAGCTCGGGGTGAGCGATCTTCACATTCCGAAAAGGGTAAGGGGCCTTACAGCCTCGAGCCTTGCCCTGCTCGAGGGTTACGAGACCGCTTACACGGAGGGCGATACAGCCTTCGCCGCTTCAATCGCCGCAAGCCTGCCGCTCGACCCCGCACACGCCCGTCTTAGCAGCGAGCGTCTCGCTTCCTACCTAAGGGCAAGTGTGAAGCAGCTTGAGCTGCAGCCGCTTGCGTCCCTTCAAGAGGGGACGCTCGATTTTCCAGAGGTTACCAAGGAGCGATGGACAGAGCGCGGAAGACAAGCGGATTGAGCGGAGGTACAGAACGGCCGCCGCTCTCGAGAATCGTCCGCATCGACGACATCAAGGACGGCGAGGAGCGCGTGATCGAGGTCACGCCGTCAGAGCGAGCTGCCATCGCCGGTCTGCTCGATCTCGTGGCTCTCGACCAGCTCAGCTTCGCCTACCGGTTCTATCGGCGGGGCGAGGGGCGTTTCATCATGCAGGGCACGCTCGTCGCTTCCGTAACGCAGACTTGCGTCGTCTCGCTCGAGCCGATGGCAAGCGCGCTTCAGGTTGCCGTTGAGATCGAGTTTTGGCCGGCGCCGCTCGTCGATCAGCTCCCCGCGAGCGCCGACGAGACGGCAAGCCATGGGCTGGTTGACTGGCCCGAGCCGATCGTCGAGGGAACGGTCGGCCTCGGACCCATCATTTACGAGACCCTGGCGACGGCGCTCGATACTTATCCCCGGCGCGAAGGCGTGAGCTTCGAGTGGCCGGGAGAGGCGGAAGCCCCTGGCACCGAGCAGGCCCGCAATCCCTTTGCCGCCCTGGCTCAGCTCAAACCCCAGTAATTGGCCGAATTTCGGCTTGCCAAAATCAGGTTGTCACTCGGTCCTAATTGGGTATGTTCGGGACCGCTCCTGGGCGCCCTCCCGGCCATACGGCCGAGACCGGCAACATTTCTCCTATCGGCACATGAATGGCTGCGACAGTCACCATAGCGCTTGACGCCATGGGTGGGGACCACGGACCGAGCGTGATCGTTGCCGGCGCGGCGATTGCTTTGGTCCGCCACCCGGATACGCGATTTCTCCTGGTCGGCGACACCGCCCTCATCCAGGCGGAACTCAAGAACCATCCGGCTCTGGCCGCCAAGGCCGAAATCGTCCACAGCGATGTGGCGGTGGCCATGGACGCGAAGCCAAGCCAGGCGCTTCGCAAGGGGCGCCGGCATTCCAGCATGTGGCTCAGCATCGAGGCGGTGAGGGACGGCCGCGCCGATGCCGCCGTGTCGGCCGGCAATACCGGGGCGCTGATGGCCATGGCCAAATTTTGCCTGAAGACCATTCCCGGCGTCGACCGGCCGGCGATTGCCGTCATCTGGCCGACCGTCGAGGCTGAGTGCATCGTGCTCGACGTTGGCGCCAATGTCGGCGCCGATGCCCGCCAGCTTGTCGAATTCGCGCTGATGGGCGCGGGTATGGCCCGGGCCTTGTTCGGCATGGACCGGCCCACGGTTGGGCTCCTCAATATCGGCACCGAGGAGGTCAAAGGCCTCGACGAGATCAAGCGAGCCGCGGCCGTTCTCAAGGCTGCCCCGCTGCCCATCGAGTATCGCGGTTTCGTGGAAGGCGACGATGTCGGCCACGGGGCCGCCGACGTGGTGGTCACCGAGGGTTTCACTGGCAACATCGCCTTGAAGACCGCCGAAGGAACGGCTAAGCAGATCGGGCAATATTTGCGCGCCGCCATGGGGCGGTCGCTCCTTGCTCGCATCGGTGCCTTCCTGGCGCAGGGCGCATTCCGCGCCCTCAAAGAGAAGATGGATCCGCGCCAGCTGAATGGCGGTATCTTCCTTGGGCTTAATGGCATCGTCGTCAAAAGCCACGGCGGAACCGACGCGACCGGTTTCGCCAGCGCCGTCGATACTGCTTACGACATGGCGTCGAGCGGCGTGGTGAAGCGGCTGGCGGACGACGTTGCCCGCTTCCATGCCGAGCTTGAACTTAACGGGGCGGCGTAGGCTTGGGAGTGCGGTTTTGGTGAGCTTGTTGAGAACCGTCGTCAAGGGTTGCGGTGGCTACCTGCCTGAGCGGGTGGTGACCAATGCCGACCTTGCCAAACTGGTCGACACCAGCGACGAGTGGATCTCCGCCCGGACTGGCATCAAGGAGCGGCGCATCGCGGCCAAGGGCGAGCTTACCTCTTCCATGGGGCTGGCGGCCGCGCGAGCCGCGCTTGCCGATGCCCGAGTGGAGCCCGCGGACATCGATCTTATCGTCCTGGCCACCTCGACCCCCGACCAGACCTTTCCCGCGACCGCGGTGACCATTCAGGCCGAGCTCGGCATAACCCAAGGCGCCGCCTTCGACGTGCAGGCCGTCTGCTCCGGCTTCGTTTTCGCTCTGACGACCGCCGACAACTACCTAAAAGGCGGCGAATTCCGCCGCGCCCTGGTGATCGGCGCCGAGGCCTTCTCCCGCATCCTCGATTGGGAGGACCGCTCCACCTGCGTGCTGTTCGGCGATGGCGCAGGCGCGCTGGTGGTGGAGGCCGAGATGCAGAATGGCGCCACGACCGACCGGGGCGTCTTGGCCTCGTCCTTGCGCTCCGACGGCCGCTACCGCGACAAGCTCTATGTCGATGGCGGTCCGTCTTCGACCGGCACCGTAGGCCATGTCCGGATGGACGGCCCGGAGGTCTTCCGCCACGCGGTCACCAATATCAGCGAAGTGGTCAAGTCCACCTTGGCCAAGGCCGGCTATCGGCCCTCGGACGTCGACTGGTTCGTGCCCCACCAGGCCAACAAGCGCATCCTCGATGGCGCGGCGCGCAAGCTGGGCCTCGACCCCGAGCGGATTATCATCACTGTAGACCGGCACGCCAATACCAGCGCCGCTTCAATTCCCCTGGCGCTCGCCACCGGTTGCGCGGATGGCCGTATCAAACAGGGCGATCTCGTGCTGCTGGAGGCCATGGGCGGCGGGTTCACCTGGGGAGCCGTGCTTCTCCGCTGGTGATTTGAGGGAAAACTGCCGCGCGAAAGTCACACCTTGGTGGAAAATGATGCAATATCAGGAATTTGATTGCCGCAGCGATTGACCGAGTTGCGCCTGCTCGTTTAGCATCTTGGATTATCCCGCGACCGGGGGAGCAGTCGTACGATGGGCGGGAAGACATTGACGCGCGCCGACCTCGCTGAGGCAGTGTTTCAGAAGGTAGGGCTACCGCGGAACGAGTCTGCCGAAATCGTGGAGCTCGTGCTCCATGAGATTGTGGCGAGCCTCGAGCGTGGGAAGACTGTCAAGCTCTCCTCATTCGGCTCTTTCGGCATTCGCGACAAGGGCCAGCGCATCGGGCGCAACCCGAAGACGGGCCAGGAGGTTCCCATCACGCCGCGGCGTGTGTTGGTCTTCCGGGCGAGCAATATCATGAAGCAGCGTATTAACGAGGCGCTGTCCCGGAGAAAGGCGGCCGAATAGACGCGGCCAGAGTTACGACGCTGCAGGATATTAAAGGCGGGGAGTTTGGAGCGGTGGACAAAGCGCCCGAAGCCTTTCGTACGATCAGTGAAGTGGCGGACGAGCTCAACGTGCCGAAGCACGTGCTGCGTTTTTGGGAGGCCAAATTCGCCCAGCTCAAACCAATGAAGCGGGGCGGCGGCCGTCGCTATTACCGGCCTGAAGACGTCGCCCTGCTGCGCGGCATTCGCTTCCTGCTCTACGACGACGGCTACACCATCAGAGGCGTGCAGAAGATCCTGCGGGAGCAGGGACCCCGCTTCGTCATGGAGCAGCGGCCCCACGCCACTTCAGACAAGGTGGCGGGAGGTCCGCGCGACCGCGAGATTCCCGACGTTGCCGCCGAGGCGGCGCAGAGCCGCGGCCTCAACCACCCGCGGGGTTTCGAGGAGAGGGCGATGGGGCTGGATGCCGAGAGCCTCAGTGCGGTGCTTGAAGAGATCGAGGCCTGTCGCCGAATCTTGTCCGCCGCCAAGGGCTAGAGCCTGATCCTGAAAAGTTGAGACTTTTCGGAAAGAGAAGAATAAGCAGGCATCATGCGTCAAGAAAAAGGCAGCGCCCTCGCCAGGGACGTGACGCTTGTTTCATGGGCCTGAGGTGTATATCCAAGCCCATTGGCACCATGGCTTCGGAGCGTAGCGCAGCTCGGTTAGCGCACCGGTCTGGGGGAGCGCCAACCGTTATGCATACAACGATTTGCTGACACATCATGTGTCGCTTTGTGCTTGGTTTTTAAGGTTCTCTCCGAGAGAGCCGCGCGACGCCTCGACAATTTTGGGCGGCAACTTTCCCGCCTTCTGGCAAAGCGGAACCGCAGTGCTCTGCCTTGACGAATTGGATTCTGCGGGCGCAGCGGCCGAGAGTCATCACACTCTCGACCGCCGCTTGACGCCGCAAACCAGCGTGGAGGGTTCGCGATGCCCACCCTACCAATATCACAGCGCACCCTCCCGCCAACCAGGAGGGACACATGCAGAAAACCCGCTCCGCCAAGGCCCCATTGAAGAGCCCGGCGAGCCAAAGGCTTCTCAATCTTCGCACAAGGCTTGAGAGGGCTGTCGAGAAGGCGATTGCGCTTCTCGATGAACTCGATGGCGATCCTGACCTCGAACCAAGCCTGGCGGGCTATCAGCCGCTGGCTACACGATCACAAACTGGGGGTCCAATGCCTGGACTTGAGGCCGACTACTGAAAACCGATCTCAGCGTGCCCAGGGGCGTCGGCTTCGGCCAGCGCCCGTTTTTCGTTTCGCCCGCGTGCGCGCGGTTAATCTGAGTAGAAGCGGCTTAGCCCTCAGGGTGGCCGCCGCTCGATAAGTTCAATGACAAGGGCTTCTGCGGCAGAGACGAGTAAATCGCCAGGGTGCTGGGAGCAGTAATTGTCGACCCAGGACCTAAGCGCATCGAGCTTCATATTCCTACCCAAGTCATTGGGCCCATCAGCATAGTGGTTGTGCGAACTGATGAAGCCTTCGATCCAACTTTCATCGACCGGAACGCCGCCTTCGACCCTGGCCTTCGTCCACTGTCCGCAAGAGTTCACGCCTGCGCCCAACGCAAAGGACTTGCCATTTTTATCGAGCGATTGGCCACTAGCAGGCCAGAATACCGTGCCGAGTAACACCAACACAAACATACGCCTTATCATCGGCCGTCCCCTCCCGCCGGAAACCCCCGCGAAGTCGCACAAGCGACGGCGAAGCACACCCTTTGGGGTCCTCCGACGGACTTGTTTCACAGCGGGGGGCGCTGCTCCCGAAATATCGCTCGCTGCAAGATCGCGCCGAGGGCTGAACGCGGGCGTTTTGAAATCCGACGGGCGTTACTCAATCACTATCATCTGACTGCCAAACGAAGTGGCCCACCAACAACGCTGCTGCAATCAGTGCAAGTCCGCACCACGCCACGATGGAGGCGGCTATCGTATTGATGCTGAACGCCGGGGCAGCCAAGGGGTCGGGTGGAGGCTCAGGCCACGCCAAGAGGATGTGCAGCGCGTAGATCAAAGATCCGACGCCGGTGGCCAGACACATCCAGAATATCACCCGCCCCACAGCGGCCATTTGCACATAACGTCCTTGCGCGCGGTTCTCACGGTAGGGTGGACGCGCGCGCGATGCACTATCCTCGTCCGTATGGACGGCGAAATCACCTCCGGCAGGATGCAGAAACTTCTCGGCGTCAATAAGGTCGCGCTTGCTCGGTAATGGAAGTAACGCCGGGTAATAAAACGCGACCTCCGTTACCGGGTAAAAGGTAGGTCGCGGTAATCCCCCCTAAGGGGGGTTACGTACCGACCCCCCCTTTATTTACGGTCATTTGATGGAAGGCTCGGACGCCGCCGCCTCGAATGCGATAGAGGGGATGCTGAAATGATAGTGCGGGCGGCAAATGGGCGGCAATTCCTGATTTGTGCTTGCCCAGACCGTGCCGAAATGCTTGGTTTCCAACGTCGGAGCGTAGCGCAGCTCGGTTAGCGCACCGGTCTGGGGGACCGGGGGTCGGGAGTTCAAATCTCCCCGCTCCGACCAATTTTCCCCATGGTTTGCGATAGTAGTCGTGTGACGAGGGGATAGGCACTGAACTCGACAAGAGAACGAAACAGCGCCAAGGTCCCGAACCGGCGCGAAAAGTCCCGAAATAATCCCGAAGGATGTTCGCTGGAGGTTCGCACCACCCAGCGCGCCGACGCAGCCGTTGCGAAGCCGCGCGGGTCCCCGGCGTGGGAGGCCCCGCGGTTCGTGAACAAAAACAATGATAGTTTCAACTCTTCTCAGGCGCGAAAACCGTGCTCTAAGAGTGCCGAAGTTGAAGCCCGCTTCGCCATCGTTGACTTCAACGTCCGAAGCGACCCTGGGAGTGGACATTGGACGGCGCTCCTTCAATGTCCGCTTTGTGCCAATAGCCGACGTCTGGCGCCGGCACGCTCACCACTCGCCGGTAGGGCTTGCAGTGGAGGTGGTTAGCGAGTATCGGCTAAACCCATGTATTCAGTTAATAATGGCGAACAATCGATCGTCGAACCGAAGCCTGAGAGCGACGTCCCCGACCTGACACGGGCCGCTCTGCACCAACGGGTTCGGCAACAGGAGATATTGGCCGAGCTGGGCGTGAGCGCCCTTCAGGGCGCATCCTTCAAGGAGCTTCTCACCGATACGGTCCGATTAACAGCTGAAGGCTTGCGTGCTGAGTTCTGCAAGGTCCTTGAGCATATCCCGTCCGAAAACCGGTTCTTAGTTCGCGCGGGCGTCGGCTGGAGCGCAGGTATCATTGGAGTTGCCAGTGTCGGTGCCGATCTAGCTTCACCAGCAGGATTTGCGTTGCGGACTGGAAAACCGGTGATTTCCAACCACCTCGAAAATGAAGAGCGATTCAGGACTCCCGAGATCCTTCAACAGCACGGAATCCGCCGTGCGATGAATGTCATTTTACAGGGCGACGGGAGGCCATTCGGAGTCCTGGAGGTCGACAGCCAATCGGAAGACGAGTTCGTGGAACATGACCTCGCGTTCTTGCAGGGCGCTGCCAACATTCTTGGCATGGCGATCGAGCGTGATCGTCACGAGCGCAGTCTCAAGGCCGCACTGGTGCGCCAGCAGTTTCTCCTGAAGGAGATGAACCACAGAGTGAAAAATAGCCTCATGATTGTCGCGAGCGTGCTTCATCTGCAGGCCAAGGACATTGACGATGCAAATCTCACCCTACATCTAGAGGAGGCCTCGCATCGGGTGGCAGCCGTGGCGAAGGCTCATGATCAATTGTATCACGGCTCCGATATCGAGCGGATGGACATCGGCAGTTATATCGAAACGATCTGCAAAGATTTGGAGACGAGCGTCTCGCAGAGCACAATTCATACTGACGTGGAACACGGAATTGAGGTTTCCACCGATCGCGCAATATCATCGGCGTTGATCGTCAACGAACTGATCACGAATGCCGCAAAGTATGCGAACCCGGACAAATCGGGCGGGACGATCTGGGTCACGGTCGCTCCCGTAGGCGATGATGATTTCTCAATCTCCGTGCGCGACGAAGGGGTCGGACTCCCACCTGGTTTTGATCTTCGCAAGGCCAAAGGTCTCGGAATGCGATTAATCAATTCGTTTTCACAACAGTTGAACGGCACCCTGACAGTTCGTGTACAAAATCCTGGCACTGAGTTCATCGTCACTATTCCGCGACGATCTTCCGCGGTAATCGCAGACTAAAAATTGAAACGACGGCCCGGGTTGGCGCGCGGCCCGGACGTCTGCTCAGGGTCAGCAGCCGACGTCCCTGCGCCAATAGAGCTGCTCTGCTATGGGCCACAAAGCAGACATGCTCAGCTAAACCCTTTAACGTCGTGAGCTGTCGCTGGCCATCCGGTGATGTACGAAGAAGCAGGATCCGCGCCATCATGCATCGACGCTCCGGGGAGCCGGACGCAGGCGCAATATGGCTTTGAGATGGGTGAAGCGAGGTGAGCGCGAAAGGCCCGTCTCGAACTTAAGAGGCGGTGCCCGCCGGCTTACCCTTGGACGCAGAACCATCTCCGAGGACCGAGTGATAGAACTCGACCACGTCGCTCGTCATGCGCTCCACGGTGAGGCGCTTCGCGACATGCGCCTGTAGCCGCACGGCCCGATCGAGGAACGGCTGTGGGCTCGCCAGGAACGCCCGCATCTGACCAGCCAGCGCGGCAATGTCGCCCGGTCGGACGAGGGGCGTGTCGGTGCCCGCGACGATCTCGGGGATCCCGCCGACATCCGTGGCGATCAACGGCATCTGAGCGGCGGCGGCCTCGAGCACCACATATGGAAACGACTCTGCCCGTGACGGCACCACGACGCAGCGGCCGCGGGCAAAGGCGGTCCGTGCCGGCAACGGCCCGGCAAAGGAGACTTTGTCCTCGAGGCCAAGTTTCTGCGCCAGCCGTTTGAAGTCCTTCTCGTCGGGACCAGACCCGACGATGGCTGCCGTCGCGGGATAGACGGTCCGCTGCGCCGCGAGCGCCGCGAGCAGGATGTCGATGCCTTTCAGTTGCCTGAGCTCGCCCACGAAGACGAAGTCGGCGGCATCGTCGGCGAGCCTCGCCTCGTAGAACTCGTGGCGATAGAGCCCGTTCGGCACAATGCATACCGAGCAGCGCGGCTCGCCGATCATCTCGCTATAGCGGCGCGCGGCGAAGAGGCTTTCGAAGATGAGGCCGTCGGTCATGGGTGCGAGCGTACGCTCAGCCCGCATATAGAGGCGCCCGGCAAGCGTTGCCGGGGAATAGTGCAGACTGCCGCCGTGGGGCGTGTAGAACGCGGCCACCCTCTTGCCTTTCCGCTTCAGCCCTTGCGCGGCAAGCCGAGCATAGGCCCCGCCTTTGGCGCCATGGCCGTGCAGGACATCGACGGCAAGACGCGAGGCAAGCTGCTTGACCTTGCGGTAGCTCCGCCAATCGCCCAGGGCGAGCCCACGCGGCATGGGACAGCGCGTGACGCCGAGCGCACAGAAATCCGCCAAGCTGCTGAGGGCACGCGCGGCCTCCCGGCCACCCATCTCCGAATCGCAGATAATGCCGACCTGGAGCCCGAGCGCGGCTTGGCCCTTGGCCAAATCGTTGACGTGTCGGAACAGACCTCCGATCGGCGCTCTCAGGCAATGGAGAATGCGAAGCGAGGAGCTCACGATGGCGGAAAACAGGGATCCAGGTGCCGGTCCCTGCTGTTTAGAAGAACCGCTCGAACACGTAAATAGTGTCACCCGGCTGCACGGGATAATCGGGCGGCACCATCACCGTGCTCATCACCCCGCCAAACCTGCGCGTGAGCCGCACTTTGCGCTGATTGGACCGCTTGGTGTAACCCTCGGCGATCGCCACCGCCATCTCCACCGTGATGCCAGTCACGAAGGGAAATTGGCCAGCCTTCTTCACCTCGCCCAGAACGAAGATCGGCCGGTAGGTCACCACCTCGGCCGTCACCTTGGGATCTTCCACATATTTAGTCTTGAGGCTGCTGGCGATGGCGGAAGCGGAAGGTCGTGAGCCCTCGGGCGCGGACGGCGCCAACCAAGGTCATCGAGATATAGCCTGACCCGTCGACCGCGTAGACGCGCGACAGGTTGTCCTGCCCGAACACTCCGATGCGCACTTGGTCGCCGCTATCGAGCGTGTAGCGCTCGAAGGGAACGACCGGTGCACCGGGAATGCCCGCCTTGACGTGCACGGTCGGCACCGGCGGCGGGGGCAGGGGGGCCGGCGTCGACAGCGCAAGCTCCGGCGTTGTCAGCCCAGGAATCGCTCGCATGTTGCAACCGTCGCGATGAGCGCCATCAGCCCATATCGCGTGAGTCCGGCCGGCACGGTTCGCTCGGTGCGCATGCTCCGATTTAGGGCCTTTGTGGTTAAGGAATGCTGACCGCCCGTGCCGAAGCGAAGCGGACCTTAAGAACTTAGTTACGGGGAGGGGCTTTAATGACGCTTCAAGGTCATGGAGTGCGGTGGTTCGATGCTGTCGGAACAAGCTCTGCCCCTTGCCGAGGACGTCGATCTCGGCACGCTCGGGCGCGCACTCTGGCGTGCCAAGACTTGGATCGTCGGCTTGGCCGCCGGCGCCGGGATCGTGACCTTTTCGGAACTGTCGGCGACGCTGTTGCCCTCGCATCCATGCCTCCAACAACTCAATTCGGAGCTTACCGACGTGTGCAACCAGATCCGCCAAGAGGAGACCAAGATCGTACACGGACTGGAGAACGAAGCCGAGGTCGCCAGTGCGCGCGAAACCTCGCTGCGCAGCAGCCTAAACGAGGTTCAGTCGCAAGCCTCTGATCAGAGCGACGCGGAGATCAAGTTGCGCGCGCTCGAGCGCGAGGCCATGGCCAACCGCGATTTGCTCGAATCTTATTTGGCGCGCTTCCGTGACGCGAGCACCCGGCACGACATAGCGGCCGTCCCGGCCAATGCCACGATCGTCTCTCGTGCCCATGCTTCCTCCAAGCCTTCCTTCCCGAAGCGCGGTCCGATCTCGGCGCTCGCCGCCGCGGCCACGTCCCTCCTCGCGCTCGCCTTCGTTCTGTCGCGTGAACTGATCAGGGGCACGGCTTCAACCGGCGCTGCGCGCCCCTCGACCAAGCCTCAGACGAAGCGGCACAAAAGGCCGACTGCTCCCGCGCCGCTTCCAGCCGAGCCCGAGGTGGCGCCCGTTGCAGCGACAGCGGAGCCCGCTGTGGCGGCTGAACCTGTGATGGCGCCTAGGCGAGCGGAGGCGAGGCGCGCCCTTGAGCCAAAGCATCGACTGCCTGTCGCCTCTTCGACCGCGCCAGACCGTTCGCTTCACTCCGAAGGCGCGACGCTCGACAAGCCGGCGCCCATCACCAGGCGCCTGTTCGAAAGAGTGCTGGGGGCAGGGGCTGCCACAACGAGCCAAACCCGGGAGCAAACCAGCAAGCTTCCACCTGCGCCGCAGCCCCCTGCGGAGGATGACGCCGGGGCGCCAAACGATCTTCGCAGCTATTTGCAGCGAAGGGCCGCGCTGCAGACACGGGACCAGGCCAAGGACGCGCGCCGCAAGGATGCGGCCGCACCAGGGCTCAAGGGCCGGGTCGGCCCCGTGTTGAGGTCGCTCGACGCCGTGCTCAACCACGTCCGCGCCCGCTCTGCTGGGAACCCGCCACGCGTCGTTTTGGTGGTTCCGGTGTCGAGCGATGTCGATGCCACCGCCGAAGCGATCGGCGTCGCGCGCGCGCTTCTCGCGGGCAAGCAGCGTGCGGTCCTCGTCGACCTGACGCGTGGCGCCGCCGCCGTGTCGGGACGGCTCGGCCTGCCCCGCGCACCGGGCTTCACCGATCTCGCCGCGGGCCGCGCGGATTTCGAGCATGTGGTCCATGTCGACGAGGAGACACCGCTGCAGGTCATCCCAGCGGGGAATCCGACGGTCAGAGCCGATAACGACACCGAACGCATGACGGCCATCTTCAAGGCCCTGGCCCAAGCCTATGACTGCATCGTGCTGCACGCCGACCGCGAGAGCGCGAGGAAGCTCGAGCTAGCACTCGATGGACGGCTCCAAGTGGTAGTTGCCGTTCTCGCGCCCGGCGAAGGCGCCAAGGTCGGCGAGGAGCGCCTGGCCGAGCTCACATCGTTCGGTTGCTCGGCCGTGCCCTATGAGCAGGCAGACAATAAGCGCCGGCCAAGCCAATCGGGTCTCTTTCGCCGCGCCGCGGCGATCTGAAGCCAAAGGAGGACGCGGCCTTGGCCGGTGTGAAGACTGCCGTGATGAAGGCAACCATGACGGGGCTTTATCATACCGGTGCCCATCGCCTGCTCGCGCCCTACACCCAAGGTTCCGCCGTGATATTTCACGCTGCACCATGTCCGGCCGCCGCGAGCGAAGGCCTTTGCCCCGAACCGCATCCTAGAGGTCGCGCCCCAATTCCTCGATGCCTTGCTCGACCAGGTCGAGGAGGAGGGACTGGATATCGTTTCCCTCGACGAGGCCGCGCGGCGCCTCAAGGAGGGCGAGAGGAGGCGCTTCGTCTGTTTCACTTTCGACGACGGCTACCGGGACAATCTCGCTTACGCTTATCCCTTGTTCAAACGGCGCTCCTTGCCGCTCACCATCTACGTGCCGACCGACTACCCGTCCGAACGCGGCGAGCTTTGGTGGCTCACCGGAGGAAGTCGTCGCCAGAGCAGAGGAAATCGAGCTTTGCCGGAATAGCGAGCTTTGGCGCCTTCCGACCGGGACGGTGCAGGAGAAGGAGCGAAGCCACGATCAGATATATTGGTGGCTCCGCTCGGTTGATGAGCCGACGCAGCGGAGGATCGTCCGCACTCTGGCCGATCGCTACGAGATCGACACAGCCGCGCTCTGCCGCGACCTGGTGATGAATTGGGATGAGATCCGAACGCTTGCCGCCGATCCACTAGTTACCATTGGCGCCCACACCAAGGGCCATTACGCCATCGCCAAGCTGTGCGCCGAGGAGGCCATCCGAGGGAGGGCGGCGCCGATGTCAGGCGAGCGGCGGCGCCGTCATGCTGCTTAGGGCGGAGCGCGCGACTTCGCGCTCGCCAAGGAGCTCGGCTTCAAAACCGCGGTGACGACGCGAAAAGGCGTGCTTTTCCCAGCCCATAAGCGCTATCTAACTGCGCTCCCCCGGGTCTCGCTCAACGGCGAGTATCAGTCCCAGACCTATACGGCGCTCTATCTCACCGGCGCACCGTTCGCCCTGTGGAATCGCTTTCAGCAGGTGAGCGCCGCTTGAGCGCGGTTTAAGCGTCGGGCCGCTGCATCCAGCGGATCAGCAGACCTGCCGGCAGGACCCAGGCAAGACCGGCGAGAAGCGCGTAGCCAAGCGTCGCGAGCGGACCCGCTTCCGCGACGCGGCCGAGCCCAGCCGCCCCGGCAAGCGCCACATAGGCGGCGAGGAGGGCGAGCAGCAATACCGTGCCGATAAGCTTGCGGGTCCTCGCGCGCATTCAAGAACCATAGCCGCCCGCACCCATCCTGCAAGGCCGGGCAGTCGCGATGGCTGTAGAGGCTTTCAGTTGAAGTGGTTAAGTTACGCGCGGCCCGCGGGCCGCACGATTCCAATGCGAAGGGACATCATGCTACTCGGCTCCGAACGACTCGTCACCTCGTCCCGCCTGAAAGGGCTTCGCGTCGGCGTGCTCGCCAATCCAGCCTCAATCGACCACAGCTTTACCCATGTGGTCGACCGGCTCGGCCAATCGGCCGATTATACGCTCGCCGCCATTTTCGGGCCGCAGCATGGCTACCAGTCCAACCTCCAAGACAACATGATCGAGACTCCCCACACCAGGGACCCACGTCGCAGCGTGCCGATCTTCTCGCTCTATAGCGAGACGCGGGAGCCGACCAAGGAGATGCTGGAGCTGATCGACGTGCTGGTCATCGACCTTCAGGACGTTGGGTCGCGCATCTATACCTTCATCTACACCATGGCCAATTGCCTGCGCGCCGCGGCGCGGGTGGGGCTCCCCGTCATCGTCTGCGACCGTCCCAATCCGATCGGCGGGACGCAAGTCGAGGGACCGACGCTCGAAGCCGGATTTGAATCCTTCGTCGGTCAGTTCGGCATGCCCATGCGGCACGGCATGACTGTCGCCGAGCTCGCGCGGCTGTTCAACGAACATCACGGCATCGGCGCCGATCTCGAAACCGTGCCCATGGAAGGTTGGTCGCGCGATATGTATTGGGACGCGACCGGCATCCCCTGGGTGATGCCGTCGCCGAACATGCCGACGCTCGACACGGCCATCGTCTATCCGGGCACCGTGCTGTTCGAGGGCACGAAACTATCGGAAGGCCGCGGCACGACGCGGCCCTTCGAGCTGATCGGCGCGCCCTGGCTCGACGGCGAGGCGTTGGCGGCGCGCATGAACCGCGTGGAGCTAAAGGGCGTCCATTTTCGCCCCGTTGGCTTCGAGCCCACCTTTCAGAAGCACGCGCGGGTTCCGTGCGGCGGTTGCCAGATCCATGTGACTGCCCGCGCGGCCTTCGCGCCCGTGAAAGTAGGCGTGTCGCTGCTGCGGGAATGTTTCGGCTCGGCGCCCGACCGGTTCGGATGGCGCGACCCGCCTTACGAATACGAGCACGACAAGATGCCGATCGACATTCTGGCGGGCTCGCCGCAATTGCGGGCGCAGATCGAGCAGCAAATCCCACTGGACGACATCGCGGCGAGCTGGCTGCCGAGCGAGAGCGGATTCGAGGAAGTGAGAAGGCCGTATCTGCTCTATTGAGCGCTCGGCCTCGCGGTATTCCTAATCGAAGGCGATCTCGCCGAAACGCTCCGGCTGATGGAAGTCGAGCCGGTCGCCGATATCGGCCCAATAACCCCAATGCGGGTGTGAGCACTCGTCCGCGCATTTGTAGAAATTGGCGCGCCAAGTCTGGCCGCTCGGATCCCCAAGCGGACCGGTGAAAGCTTCGAGCACGACCAAGGGGATGCGGGCGGAGACGGTCCAGACCAATGGCCCGGGCTCTTCATCGCGGATCGGCTGTACAAGCGACGCGCGCACCTCGATGCTACGGGCGATGTCTGCCGGAACCTCAACGTAACTCTCGAAGCTGCCGTCGGGCCCGCGCGGCTTGTCGATGTACCACAGGAGCAAGGTGCCGATCGCGTTGAACTCGAAATTGAAATAGCCGCGGCCGGGCAGGGGGCACAGGAGGAACTCGACGCAAGAGTCCTTATGCGTCGGCGACTGATAAGTCGTAGCGCGTGCCAGCACGTAGCGGTCCTCAACCCGAAATTTGAGGGCCAGTGCATGGCTGTCGTGCAAAAGGCGGACCTGCGTGGCGGGCTTATGGTTGCCGCTGCGGGGGTAAAAGCGTGAGATTGCGAGGATCTCGGCGCGGGCCCAAGCGGGATCGTCGAAGCCTGCTGAGGCCTCCGGCAGTATGTCCGCGCGGTGGACGACGTAGCGCGGCGTCGCGCTCGACGGCATTGCTTCCGGCTTCGAGGTCGCCAAGACTGCCGCCTTGTTGTTAGAACAGTGGGACTCTAAGCCGATTTTGACACGCCTCCTCACGAGGCGCCACGCTAACCGGTCCGCCTCATGATTTTGACCAGCATGATCGACACGAAAACGCTGCTGTGGATTACCCTCGTCTGGGCCGTCGCGGCCTATTTGATCATACCCAAGCTGTGGGTGCTTTACTTCCGCCGTCATCCTGTTCTCGCGGACCTGTCGCGTGTCACGCAGACCTCGGACGGTCATCCCGGCGATCCGATCAACATCGCCCTCATTGGCACCGAGGCCGAAATTGTCCGGGCGATGACGGCGGCCGGCTGGTTCCCGGCCGACCCGATCACCTTGGCGAGCAGCGTGCGCATCGCCGCGGACACCGTGCTGCACCGGTCAGACGACGATGCGCCGGTGAGCAATTTGTTCCTATTCGGCCGTAAACAGGATCTCGCCTTCGAGCAACCCTTGGGCAGCGGCCCAGGCAAGCGGCACCATGTGCGCTTCTGGCGTTGGGGCGAGCTGTACGAAGGAAGGCCCGCTTGGTTCGGCGCCGCGACCTTCGACGAGGCCGTGGGCCTGAGCCACACCACGGGTCAGGTCACGCACCACATCGGCCCGGATGTGGATGCCGAGCGCGACCGCCTCGCGGGCGAGCTGCAGCAGGCGGGAGTGGTTGAGTCGATCGAATGGAACGACAACTTCCACACCACGCTTGAAGGGCGTAATGGCGGCGGCGATCCCTGGCACACCGATGGCCGATTGGCGATCGTGGTGCTGCGCGATTCCGCCGCTACCGGCTGATCAACTGGCTTTTGGGCTCGATCCCGCGCCGGCGCCCGATTGCCACGACCGGAAGCTCTCCCAGTCCTGCTCGGTGGCCTTGGTCATGGCCTCGGCCGCGCTGATGAGCCAGTCTTTTGGCCGCTCAGTCAGGTCGCGCAACACCTCACTCCGTTGGTCGCGGGTCGCCAGATGCAGATTGGCAGTCTCGCGCCCCATGTTTCTCAGGATCAGCCGCTCGTCCCGCTGCTTCGGAAACTGCGCCAGTTCGATACGCCCACAATGCGGGCCTAAGCGGCGAATGACCCAGCCGTCGTCGATGGCATAATAGGGGTCCGGTTGCCAGACCGAATGCCTAAGCAGCTTGACGGAGTTGGCGCGCTCCTTGGTCCGTCCCGTGGCCCAGCCCCAAGCAGACGGCAACCACGCCTTCGCTTCGCGCGCGGCGAGGCCACCATGGCAATTGGCCGTCGCCACGTAGCGTGGGCGCCCAAGGCTGCCCACGCCGGCGGTGCGGCAGTAAAAAGCGATGTCCTCGGCCCCATCCGGCAACCACCGCTGGAGCAGACGCTGAACGCTTTTGGGCGGCGTCGCCGGTGGAAGCTTGCCGATCTTGGACCAGAACTGAGTTCGGCTCTCGCTCCGCGCCGGTGGCCATGGCGCGCAAACTTGGGTGGCTCTCTTCGAGAATAAAGGGATTGCCGCCCTTTTCCAGGGAGTCCGTATAGCCCTCAAGCACGCCCGCCGCCGCATCGCTCGGATCGATGGCGAGATCGTTCTCGCGTTTGGCAAGGATGGCGCTCGTGACCAGCCGGACGAGGTCGATGGCGTATGGCATGCGAGCGACTTCATCGAAATCATTGACGCCCCAGACGAGCCGACCTTCGGCATCGCGCCACGTCCCGAAGTTCTCGACATGGAGATCACCCACGGCCAGCACCGTAGGCGTCTCGGCGAGACCCGGGCAGACCTCCAGCCACAGCGGGACCCACCGATAGAAGGTCCCGCGCAGAAAGGCGAAGGGCGAGCCAGCCATGTCCTCGTGCTTCGCCTTGAGGTCTGGATCGACGACATCGAGGCGCTTATGGAGCCAACGCTCATAATCGTTGGTGGCTGCGATGACCGCCGGAGTGTCGGCTGCGGCCACCAATCGGGGCGCCTTGGCGGAAGCGCGGGCCTTCTTTGCTTTTGACCGGACCATGCGTCACTGCTCCGCGGGGGGCTACCGCCGCCCCAAGCCTGAGCCTTCTGTATATCAGCTGTATGTCAGCAGAACCGCACAAATGCAGATGCGAGGGTTACGCTCGCTAATGTGGCCGGCGTGCCTCGGCATGAGGTCAGGACAAATGACTGTCGCGATAGTGGGGCTTCCCCGATCAGACTGCCGTCCTATTCGGGTTACGCCATTAGCGCAGGCTGAGCGCTAGCGGACCGAGGAGATTGGGCCGTTCGGGCGGATTCCGCAGCGAGTGTGCAAAGAACAGCGACAGTTCTAACGCGGGTTTGCCCGCATGCAGGATCGTAATCGGGGGCAGTTCTTCGATGCTTTCGAAATAGCTGCCATAAATTCTTTGGATGCGGTGGGGGAGCAAATCGCGCCCGATGATCAGCGCGTCCTCGCCGATATGTGCCGTGGGCGGCGTGAGAATGCCGTAGCCGTGTGGGTCGCGAGCGAGGCAGAGCACGGGCATTTTGCCATGTAGAGCGTAGTCGATCTTTCCGGCTTCATCCCACCGCGTTGCCGCAACGAATAAATGCGGCCGACCCAAGAGGCCGCGCGCCTTGAGTTCCACCTCGAGGTTGTTCCAATCGAGCGCATCGAGGAGCGGATCTTGGAGGTTCTTGCTTTCGAGCAAAGAAAATGGAGGCCAGGGCAGATACGCCAACGTCGTGACCCCGCCGATCAAGACGACCAAAGAAGTTGCCGTTGCGGCGAGCCAGATCCGCGTGTAGCGACGTCCGCCCTCGATCGCCGCGGCGACCTGGTCACCCAGCAGCGGGAACAGCATCAGATATCCGGGAGCCGCCCAATGGGGGAAGACTTGGGTCCCCGTCAACGTCAGGACCGTGAACAGCACGATGGGACCAATGGCCAGACAGACCATGAGCCATCGCAGCTCATCTGCCGGGCCGCGGAGGACCGCTCTGGCGAGACATAGCATGAGCGGCAGCCATAGCCAAGGCAGTAGGAACAAGGCTTGGCCGGCGAGTGCAACGAGCGGCCCCCAGAGATTGAACTCGCGGGGAAGCGCGCGTTCCGTCTGGAACAGAAAGGAGACCCATCCATGTTGCTCATTCCAAACGATGACCGGCGAGAAGATCACCGCGGCCGCGGCTACCGCCAAATAGGGCCACGGTGTTGCCAGCCAGTGACGCTGCGCAGGGCTCGTGATCAGGAAGAGGCCGACGCCCGCAAATAGAAAAATTCCGTGCAGCTTGGCCATCATTGCCAGGCCGCCGCACGCTCCCGCGGCCAGCCACCACAAGGGTGCCTTGGCTCCCGGCACGAAGAGCGCCATGCAGACGCAATAAACGCCCGCTAACAGGGCTGCGTTGAGCGGGCCGTCTGGCAAGATCCATGTGCCGCTCGACCAGGCGAGCATAGGCGCAAGATTGAGCGTTACTGCGGCCCACAGGCCCGCTCTCTCGCCGAACAACAGCCTGGTCAGGCTGAACATCAGCCAGGTCGTCACGGCAAACAGCACGATAAAGGGAGCCCGCAGCGCGAGCGGGGCTTCCGTTCCGAAAAGCTGTCCCCCAGCCCACGCCAACCACCAAGCAAGTGGAGGGTGATCGAAATAGCTCAGCTGTGGATGACGTCCGGTCGCGACCGTGTAGCTTTCGTCGATCCCCAGGCCGAGGCTCCATGCAAACAGAATGCGGACAACCATCGTTGCGGCGATAAGTATCAATACGGCGCGTACCGACTCGCTTGCGCCATATGAACGAACCACGCACCCACGGTCGGTCCCGTCGGACAAGTGATCCGTGGTCATCAGCATGGTGGTCTAGCCGTCAATTCGATTACTTATTGTCAGTGTGGCGACTTTGGCGGGCATCCAGTGGCCTCTCGTCGGCAGGGCGCTTCAGATGCGAAGAAACGTGACTGTGGTGATTATTCCGCCAGTCAGCAGTGCAATACACGGTGGAGCCCAAGTGATGGCTGAGCTCGCGACATAATTCCACATCGCTCCCATGGCTGCGCCCGCGATGCCAGCAAATAACCAGGGCGTACCAGTTTGGTAGAGGAGAGTTGAGATAGCCACACCGGCCACAACGCCCAAACTGCACACCGACGCGAATGAAGCGAGGCCGGTCAAGAACCGCCATCCGTGCCGTCGTCGGTCTCGATATGTCAGCGCGTTGTTCAGCGTGTAATTGGAGGTCATCGCGGTGAGCATGGCGGCGGCCTGTGCTTCGGTAAATCCGATGTGCCGGGCGAGAAGGACGGCAAGCACTCCAAGATTGACCAAGACGCCAGAGCTGCCGACGAGGCCAAACATCAAGAATCGAATTGAGAGAAGCCCGCCGGATACCTTCGATACGAGGAGGCCCAAATACTCCAGGACAACGGCGCTATCGAGCTTGCTTTCGCCATGAAGACGCGGACCAAACGAAGAAGGGATCTCCCGTACGCGGAGCGAGGCGGGTGAAGATGACAGAATATCCAATAAAATCTTAAAGCCTTGCGGAGAAAGCTTATGGGCAACTCCGTCGATCGTTTCGCGCCGGAGCATGAAAAAGCCGCTCATCGGATCGCTGAGGTTCGTCTTCAGGAGGACCTGCGCCATCCGCGTGGCCAGCCGGCTCCCATATTGCCGCACCTTCGAGAGATCAACGTCCTGGGTGGTCTCGCAATAGCGGCTGGCCACCACGACATCGGCGTCGCCGCTTTGCAGAAGTGCCAGCATCTCCGCGAGCCTGGTCTCGTCGTGCTGCAAATCTGCGTCCATGACGGCAACGAACCGAGCGGAAGTCGATAACATCCCTTCCAGCGAAGCGCCTGCCAGGCCTCGTCGCGAAATGCGTCGAATGCTGCGGATTTGGGGATCGCAACGGCTTAGGCTGAGGACCGCATCAATCGTACCGTCCGCGGAATCGTCGTCGACGAAAATTGCTTCCCATGCGATCCCGGTCAGCGCGCTGGCTAGCCGATCTGCGAGTAAAGCTATGTTGTCGCGCTCGTTAAGCGTCGGAATTACAATCGCGAGTTCGACGACATTTTGAGTTCGAGCGGGGAGACACGGGCAGCGTCGCGCCGTCTTGCATGCGCACTGTCTCCCGTGGGGTGCCACGGTGGGCAGAGTTTGTTGATTTAAGCACTTTGGGCCCTCCCAACCGGCCGCCAGGACAAGGCAACATTCCGTCCAAAATTGGCCCATGCGTGCTACTTATCGCCACGCATGGGTTTGCTGTAGCACAGGTCGAGGAGGCGCTCTATCCACGCGCTGAAACGCTCGGATGGCGGCGGGCGCAACGCGCCGACGGCGCGCACCCACAATTCGAGCGCTGTCATCGGCCCCGCAGGTTTCTCCTTTCCGCCTCCACTTCAACCGCGCTGAGCAAATCGAGCAGTTCGGCGTCCGGCAGCGTTTTCATGGCTGTAGTAATCTCGATCAGCAAACAGTCGGGGTCTTTCGGCGCATTCCTCCTCCGGTCTTCTTCTTTATTCATGCTGCAACTCCCTTATCAGCGTCGGCCAGCTCGCTAAGAGCCGCCCGCAGCTCGCGCACCAGCATCGTATGCTCCTTTGCAGGAAGGGTTTGCATCCTATCCGCGATATTCAGGATACGCCCGCGCAGCGCCCTGAGCTTGGAGCGCCAGAACGCTTCGACCTCCGCCGTGGGCAGCGTCTCGCCGCACACATCGCCTTGACCTTCTCCGCCGCGAGGTCCGCTTGCGCCCCGCCGAGCCGCGCCCGCACGTCCGTCCCGGCCTCTCCGCCCCTACCGGCGGCCTGCTCGCGCAAGTGCTGGCGTAGCGCGGCACACTCTCGATGGCACAGGTACCCCGCTTCTGGCCCCGCACGATGATGCCCTTGCCCACAAGCTCGCTCAGCACGGACTTGTTGATGCCAATGAGCAGCTGCAATGCGGCGGATGCGATTTCGTCCCTCATGGCGAGAGTCTACCATCGTACCGGTCGGAAAAGAAAAAGGCCGCAGCAGGTGCGGCGGCCCATCTCCTTGGGAACCGGAGTATCGGACGCTAATACCCATAGCCCCAGCGACAGTGGCGGTGACCATGTGACCACCAGCAGTGATAACGGTCGTGATGCCAGCCATAGGCTTGATGCCAACCATGATGGTGATAGGCAGAAGCGGGCGTCGCCCCAAGTCCACTGACCAGTAGGCTTAGTCCCACGACACAGCAGATCAAAAATTGCCGCATGGATTTCCTCCCTTTGTTTACAAAAGCACGGACTAGAAACGGGCGCGGAAACAACACGAACCATTATCGGGTGGGGGGCAGGTTCCGACCCAGTAGGCAAGCTACTTGGCTGCATTGGCTTTTGCGTTGACGCCAGGTCAACAAGGAAGGTCGGAAATCCACTTCCGCCTCTCCGGCAAACGCTGCAAGCGTGAAATCTTGGGAGGCAGCGCCCCCCGCTCGGCGCGGAGACGAGCAAGAACCCCGGACGTGCTATGCTCACGTAATGCCAAATGAACTTGTGCACAATCGACTGGAAGCAATACGGCAAATCCTGAATGCAAGCCATGCAGGAGTTGGCGGCTTATCGAGCGCGATGATCGGCAATGAGCGTGAGAGCTTTATCAACTTGGTGCTGTGCAATGTCATTGCACCGCCATTCCGGACTGGTACTGGAGAAAATCACAGATTTTCTAGCGGATGCCGGTCCGCGCTACAACACCGGCGGTACATGGCGGGAACTTCGCCCCTGATCGCGGGCTTTGCCCGGCGAGGCCGAACGCGCTCGTTCAGCCCCTCACCGTGAGACGGGGGGCTCGGATTGATCCGGGCCAAGCCAGCCGTGATCAGCTAGTCTTACCCAAACGCAGCCAACCGACGGAGCAGAGCATGTGGCTAAAACAGACATCGCGGATCGGATTGCTGTTGATGGGTGCCGTGCCGCTCCTTGCGGCCCCCAACGTCGCCAGGGCCGACGATCTCGATTGCGTCAGCACGACATTCAATTTGCTCTCGCCGAATGACAAAGTGTGCGTCAGCGACTTCGATGACCCCGCGGTGCCTGGCGTCACCTGCTTCATTTCTCAAGCAAGAACGGGCGGATGGGGTCAGCCCTTCGGTCTCAACGAGGACCCGTCGAATTTCTCGGTCGCCTGCCGTCAAATGGGACCGATCACCGCCGACGTCTCTCAGTTGCCCAAGAAGGATGAGGTCTTTAGCGAGAAAACGAGCATCTTCTTCAAGGCGACGCGCATCTACCGTCTGCCCGACGTAACGCGCAATACGTTGGTCTATCTCGCCATCAGCTCGAAGATCATCAATGGCTCGCCGGCCAATGCGATCAGCGTCGTGCCGATCCAGCCCTGGGCACCGAAATGATCGCGGGAGAACGTCTGACCGTTCAACCGTCGGCCGGAACGTATTTCGTCCTCCGGATGAAAAACAACCGGTAGAGCTCGTGCTCGCCGATGTCGCGGCCGATCTCGCTGAAGGCGAAGAATGGCATCAGCACAACAAACATAATGAGCCCGATAATAAAAATCCTGAGCGCCGTTCCGCCGCCGAGATGGGACACGCTGCTGGCGAAATTTTCGCCGTGCCAAAGGCCAACGGCGATTTCCTCCAGGGCATGGCAACCGATCAACAAAACGGCGAACGCGACCGATTTGAAGATCACCGGATAAACGATCGGCTTCGATTTCAAATTATCGGCAAGGTTGAAGGCCTCGCCAAGCAGCATGATCTTGGCAAGAACGAGAGCGTTCACGATGGCGAAGCCTTGGCCCACGCTGAGGCTGGGTTCATTCAAGATAATCGATTTGTGCAGGGCGAACAGACTGAGCAACACCCACAAATAGAGAAATACGATCACGAACCGCTTGGCCTCGTTGGCGGCTCGTTCTTCAAGTTCCGGCGCGGTCAGCATCGTGTCCCCCCACAATTTATGAGTCAGTCAGGGCCGCCCGGACCGCTTGCAGATCGCGCAGCGCGGCTTCATCGAGCGTTGGGAACTTCGGATCGATCTCTTCCAGCCGCTCGACGATCGCCGCGGCGACGACGAGGCGGGTGAACCATTTATGGTCGGCGGGCACGACATACCACGGTGCGTCCGCTGTCGCGGTCGCACGAATCATGTCGCCATAGGCTGCCATGAACTGATCCCACAGCTTGCGCTCGCCGACATCGCCGGCATTGAACTTCCACTGCTTGGCCGGATCGTCGATACGTTCGAGCAGCCGCTTCTGCTGCTCCTCCTTGGAGACATGCAGGAAGAACTTGATCGGCACGATGCCGTTGCGCGCGAGATGCAGCTCGAAGGAGTTGATGTCCTGGAGCCGCTCCTGCCAGATCTTATCGGTGATGAACTTCGGCGGCAGCCCTTGGCGCTCGAGCAGCTCCTTGTGCACGCGCACCACCAGCACCTCCTCGTAGTAGGAGCGGTTGAAGATGCCGATATGCCCGCGCCGGGGCAGCGCCAAGCTCGCGCGCCACAGGAAATCGTGATCGAGCTCGAGCTGGCTCGGCACCTTGAAGGGATGCACCTCGCAGCCTTGCGGATTGACGCCGGACATCACGTGCTTGATCACGCTGTCCTTTCCCGCCGCGTCGAGCGCCTGCAGGATGATAAGGATGGCGTACGTGTGGTCGGCGTAGAGCCGCTCCTGCAAGGCCGACAGTCGCTTCACGCCTTCGGCGAGCAGCGCCTTGGCGTCGGCCTTGTCGATGTCGATCCCACACGTGTCGTCGGGCTCGATATCGGCAAGCCGGAAATCGGCGCCTTTGCGAACGCGATAGCGTTTGAGGATTTCGGAGGGGAGCATCGTTCCACCATGAGATCAGCTCGGTCCAATCAGGCTATAATGCATCCTATTGGGGCTTGGCTATGCCGGCCGCCCGCGCCAGCTCACTGCGGCACTATCGCCGCGCCGTACCATTGAGTTCCAGCCTGCTGCCGGGTATCAGACCTCATGTCTTCGACCCTCCAAGGCCTTGCGGCCGAGCGTCCCGGCGAGATGCGGCCGTCCGCCACGCATGCGCGTGCCTTGCGCCTTTGGCTTGGCATCGTTGCTTTGCTCATCGTGGCCATGGTCTTGGTCGGGGGCGCCACGCGTCTCACCGATTCCGGGCTCTCCATCACCGAATGGCAGCCGATCCTGGGGGCGATCCCGCCGCTCTCGGCAGGCGCTTGGCAAAAGGCGTTCGAGGCCTACCAGAAGATCCCGGAATATTTGGAGCTGAAGCGGGGCATGAGCCTCGACGAGTTCAAGTCCATCTATTGGTGGGAATGGGGACATCGCTTCCTTGGCCGCCTGATTGGCGTCGTTTTCCTCGTGCCGTTTGTCGCGTTCTGGAGCGCGGGTTTCATTCCGCGCGCCTATCTGCCCCGGCTGCTTGGCCTATTCGTGCTTGGCGGGCTCCAGGGCGCCGTCGGTTGGTACATGGTGAAGAGCGGCCTCGTCACGCGCGTCGATGTGAGCCAATACCGGCTCGCCGCACATCTCGGCGTCGCCGTGCTGATCCTGGGCTTCACGCTTTGGCTGTTCTTCGACCTCGGCGCGGAAGGGCAGAACCAAGCGGAGCCACGATTCCGGCCCGTGGCATGGATTGCCGCTTTCGTGCTCGCCCTGATCTATCTCCAGATGCTCGCCGGCGCGCTCGTGGCAGGCCTCGACGCCGGCCAGGGCTTCAATACCTGGCCACTCATCGCCGGAGCCTTCTTGCCAGATGGTCTTGGCGCGATGTCACCCTCATACCTCAATCCGTTCGAGAACCCGCTTACCGTCCAATTCGACCACCGCATGCTGGGCTATAGCGTTGTGCTCGCGTCACTCGCTCAGGCCATGTGGCTCGCTGTTCGCAGCAAATCGCCGGCCCTGATCGCAAGCGCATGGGCCGTTGCCTGCCTTGCGCTCCTGCAAGCTACGCTTGGGGTCTGGACGCTGCTGCTCGCCGTGCCGATTCCGCTTGGGCTCGCGCACCAGGCCGGCGCCATTGCGGTCTTTGCCGCGGCGCTGCATCATCTCTGGCTTGCCAGCAGGCCCTTCGCCGTCGCGCGCGGAGCTCAGACCGCCGCGAGCGCCTGATCGAGATCGGCGATGATGTCGCCGACATCCTCGAGGCCGACCGACAGCCGCACCACGTCGGGACCTGCGCCCGCTCGCACGCGCTGTTCATCGGAGAGCTGCCGGTGGGTGGTCGAAGCCGGGTGGATGATCAGGCTCCGGGTGTCGCCGATATTGGCGAGGTGGCTGAACAGCATGACATTGCTCACGAGCTTTACGCCCGCGTCATAGCCGCCCTTGAGCCCGAAGGTGAACACGGCACCCGCGCCAGGGCGGCAATAATGCCGAGCCAGCGTGTGAAATTTGTTGCCGGGTAGCCCCGCGTAATTGACCCAATCGACCTTGGGGTGACCGGACAGCCACTCCGCCACCACCAGCGCGTTGTCGCAATGCCGCTGCATGCGCAAAGGGAGCGTCTCGATCCCGGTCAGGATGAGGAAGGCGTTGAACGGGGAGATGGCCGGACCGAGATCGCGCAAGGAGAAAGCGCGGGCGGCGATGGCGAAGGCGAAATTGCCGAAGGTCTCGGCGAAGGTGACGCCGTGATAGCTCGGCGAGGGCTGCGACATCGTGGGATAGCGGCCGCTTTTCAGCCAATCGAAGGTGCCGCAATCGACAATCGCCCCGCCAATCGAATTGCCGTGGCCGCCCATGAACTTGGTCAGCGAATGCACGATGATGTCGGCGCCATGCTCGATGGGCCGGATCAAATAGGGCGTGGCGAGTGTATTGTCGACGATCAACGGAACGCCCGCTTCCTTGGCGATCGCCGACACGGCGGCGATGTCGGTGATGATGCCGCCCGGATTGGCGATCGACTCGACGAAGATGGCCTTGGTCTTGGGCGAGAGTGCCGCGCGGAAGCTCTCAGCATTGTCGGTGTCGGCAAAGCGCACGTTCCAGTCGAATTTCTTGAAGGACTGGGTGAATTGGTTGATCGACCCGCCATAGAGCTGGCGCGCGGCGACGAACTCGTCGCCAGGCTCGAGCAGCACGTGGAAGATGAGAGCCTGCGCCGCATGACCGGAGGCCACGGCAAGCGCGGCGGTACCGCCCTCGAGCGCCGCGACCCGCTCCTCGAGCACGGCCTGGGTCGGATTCGTCAAGCGCGTGTAGATATTGCCGAAGGTCTCGAGGTTGAACAGCGCAGCGGCGTGGTCGACGTCCTCGAAGACATAGGACGTGGTCTGATAGATCGGCGTGGCGCGTGCGCCGGTGGCGGGATCTGGATGGGCGCCGGCGTGGATCGCCAGGGTATTGAAGCCGGGCTTGCGTTCGGCTGACATCGTTCTCGTCTCCGGGCTGAGGGTCGTGGGGCGCGACTATAGCAAGCACGCCGCCGGCGCGCGCGCCGATATGGGCGGCGTTCAGTCGCTATTGTTGATGGTGACAATCTCGTATTTCGGCTCGGTGTCGGCGCCGAAATTCCGCAACCAGATGTTGCGGCTGCCTTCGCCGACCATGATTCCTTGCCAGTTCTCGAAGAAGTCCTCGGGGTCTTGCGCAAGGACCGCAGCTTTCAGCTCCGGACCGATGACCATCGCATAATGTTTATCGAACCAGGCCTTGCTGCGGATGAGCTCGTTCTTTCGTCCGTAATAGCGGACGGGATAGTGGAGATGCGCGGCGAGCCAAGCTTTATCGTCGGTTTTGACGGCCTGTTGCAGCTCGGCGACGAGCGCGCTTTTGGGGTTCGAGGGGGGCTCGGCGCGGGCAGCGTCGGCGGGAATAGCGATCAAGAGGACCAGGGCGCCAGCCAGGCAACGCCACATCGGCATCGTCACGCTCGATGTTTCAGCGTGCCGCCCTTGCCGAACAACAGGGGCTTGCGGTTGTCGATCAGCCGGCGATTGACCCCGACCCAGCCGATCTCGCCGGAAAGGCGGCCATACTCGATCTTCGGGCAGCGGTTCATAACCACTTTCACCCCGGCATCCTCGGCGAGCTTCGCTGCCTCGTCATTGCGGACGCCCAGCTGCATCCATACGACCTTAGCGCCGATGGCGATGGCCTCGCGCGCGACGGGGAGGGCGGCCTCCGAATTGCGGAAGATGTCGACCACATCGACCGGCCCTTCAATCTCGGCCAGCGAAGCATGGATCTTCTGCCCGAGCAGCAGCCTGCCGGCATGCGCCGGATTGACCGGGATGACCCTGAAACCCTTGGCCATGAGGTATTTCATGGCGAAATAGCTCGGACGCGACTCCGTCGGGCTCGCGCCGACAAACGCAAAGGTGCGGCAGCTCGTGAGGATGCCCCTGATATAGGCGTCGCTGTAGGTGTCGTGGTTCATACCGCTATAGGCGTCGCTGTAGGTGTCGTGGTTCAAACCGCGCGAGCCCGAGAGCCATCAATGCGATGAGCTGCTTCATGCGTATAGACTCCAGTGCTTCAGAAAAAAATACGGGGTCCATACCCGAACCGGCGATTGCAGAACAAGGCGCGGAATCGCAAATGATGGGGCACGGCTGTCAGGTGCGCCGGAATATAGGTGATCAAGAGAGGCGAGACTAGGCCAATGCCCGCGCGAGGAAAGAAAAGTCAGCGCGGCCAGCTTGGCTGCCGCTTCTCCAGAAAAGCACCGATCCCTTCCTCGGCCTCTTCATGGAGCATGTTCTCCACCATCACGGCGGAGGCGTAGGCGTAGGCCTCCTCGAGCGGCATCTCCAACTGGCGATAAAACGCTTCCTTGCCGATTTTCAGTGTCGCCTTTGGCTTGGTTGCGATCAGGCGGCCAAGCTCGATCGCCTCGTTCACCGTCCGCTCTGGCTCGACCACCCGATTGACGAGCCCAAGCGCCTTGGCCTCGAGCGCGGTCACCATATCGCCGAGCAGCAACATCTCCATGGCGGCCTTGCGCAACAGGTTGCGGCTGAGCGCCACCATGGGTGTGGAGCAGAAGAGCCCGATATTCACCCCCGGCGTGGCGAAACGCGCCTCGCTGCTGGCCACGGCGAGATCGCACGCCGCGACGAGCTGGCACCCCGCCGCCGTCGCAATCCCGTTCACCGCCGCGATGACCGGCTTCGGCGAGTGGACAATCGACAACATCAGCCTGGAGCAGGCCTGCATGATCTTGGCAAAATAAGCGCGGCCGCCATCCTTATCGTTCCGGTGCGCCGTCAGCTCCTTGAGATCGTGCCCCGACGAGAAGGCCGGCCCCGCGCCGGTGATGACCATGGCGCGGACAGCGTCGGCGCTGCCCAACGCGGTGATGGCAGCGGAAAGCTCCTCAATCAGTCCTTCGGACAGGCAATTGCGCGCTTCGGGCCGATCGAGCGTGAGCAAGGTCACGGGACCATGATCCTCACGCAACAGCGAGGCGTGGCTCCGCTCCATGTCCTTAATCCGAACCTGCTCCATGCTTCAGTTCCTGCATAAGCTCGACGTTCGGGGGAGGGCCCGAGCTGGCGGCGTTTGTGCCATAGAGAACTTTATCAATAATATCAAAGAAGACCGAATGGAGCCATGTGGTACCAAGCTACCACTCGCATAATCCTCGGAAGTCGCTCGATTTTTCCGCTTCCATCTTGACCCTTAGTTGAGGAGTGGCTAGAAGCCGCCAACCCGGTCGGGAGAGTGATACGCCATGAAAACCTTCTCAGCGAGACCCAAGGACATCGAGAAGTCCTGGATTCTCATCGATGCCAACGGCCTCGTCGTGGGCCGGCTTGCGGTCCTGATCGCCATGAGGCTCAGGGGCAAGCACAAGCCGAGCTTCACGCCGCATATGGATTGCGGCGACAATATCATCGTCATCAATGCCGATAAGGTCGTGCTGACGGGCAACAAGCGTGCCGACAAGGTTTATTACTGGCATACCGGCTATCCGGGCGGCATCAAGGAACGCACCGCCGCGAAGATCTTGGACGGCAAGCATCCCGAACGGGTGCTGCACAAAGCGGTGGAGCGCATGGTGCCCCGCGGTCCTCTTGGCCGCCAGCAGATGAAGAACCTACGCATCTATACCGGTGCCGAGCATCCCCACGAGGCGCAGTCCCCGACCACGCTCAACGTCGCTGCCCTCAATAGCAAGAACGCAAGGAGCGCTTAAGCGATGGCCAATCCTGAGGTGAGGACGCTCGAGGACCTGGGCCCGCTCAAGGGCGACAGCGCCGCGGCCGCAACCCGCGTCTATGAGCGGAAGGTCGACGGCAAGGGCCGCGCCTACGCCACCGGCCGGCGCAAGGATGCCGTAGCCCGCGTGTGGGTGAAGCAGGGCCCAGGCAAGATCACGGTGAACGGCAGAGACCACGTCACCTATTTCGCGCGACCCGTGCTGCAGATGATCCTGAAGCAGCCTTTGGTCGCGGCTAAGCGCGAGGGCCAGTTCGACATCATTTGCACGGTGAAGGGCGGCGGTCTGTCGGGACAAGCGGGCGCGGTCCGCCACGGCATCTCGCGCGCGCTCACTCATTTCGAGCCGGAGCTCCGCGGTGTCCTGAAAAAGGGTGGGTTCCTCACCCGCGACGCGAGATCGGTCGAGCGAAAGAAGTACGGCAAGGCCAAGGCCCGCAAGAGCTTCCAGTTCTCGAAGCGCTAGACGCAGCCTCGGACCAGCCGTCCTTTTGTCGGGAAAGCATGCGGATGCGCTCCGGCGCATCACGCCTACTTTCGCAGACCTCCGAATTCGGCTAAGCCCGCGTTAATCGCGCCGCCTGGTTGTCGCGGTTTACAAGAGTGTCGACCATGGCTGCAACTACCAAGATCCGGGCCGCAGTGCTCGGCGCCAGCGGCTATACCGGCGCCGATCTGATCCGGCTTGCCGCCCGCCATCCAAAGATCACCATCACGACACTGAGCGCCAAGGGCCATGCCGGCCAGACGCTGGCGCAAGTCTTCCCGCATCTAGCAAGCCTCGACCTGCCGCGGCTCGGTACCTCCGATCAGGTCGATTGGGACGGCGTCGACGTGGCCTTTTGCGGCCTGCCTCACGGCACCGCCCATAGCGAGATCGCGAAGCTCCCCGAGCGCGTCAAGATCATCGACATGTCCGCGGATTTCCGGCTGCGCGACGCCTCCGTCTATGCCGAATGGTATGGCGGAGAGCACACCGCGCCCAAGCTGCTAAAACGCGCCGTGTACGGACTAACCGAGCATTACGCGGAAGAGATCAAGACCGCGCGCCTCGTCGCTTGTCCCGGCTGCTATCCGACCGCCGTGCTGCTGGCGCTGCTGCCGCTATTGCAATCAAAGCTGATCGCAGCCGGCGATATCATCATCGACGCGAAATCGGGGGTGTCCGGCGCTGGCCGCACCCTCAAGCAGAACATCTTGTTCGCGGAAGCGGGCGAGGGGCTCTCGCCTTACGGCATCGGCAGCCACCGCCATGTGCCGGAGATCGAGCAGGAGCTGGGGCACGTCGCCGGCGCGGCCGTCACCGTCAACTTCACTCCGCACCTCGTGCCCATGAGCAGGGGCGAGCTGTGCACCTGCTATGTCCAGCTCGGTGGACGCGCCAAGGCCGACGATCTCCGGACGGCGCTCGCCAGGGCCTATGCCGCGAGCCCCTTCGTGCGTGTGGTGGAGGACGGTGTGATCCCGGCCACGCAGCATGTGCGCGGCTCGAACTTTTGCCATATCGGCGTGTTCGCCGATCGCCTCAAAGGCCGCGCCATCGTGATCTCGGCCATCGACAATCTCGTGAAAGGCTCGGCCGGTCAGGCGATCCAGAACTTCAATCTGATGTATGGCTTCGACGAGACGCTCGGGCTCGAGCAGCTTCCGCTGTTTCCGTGAGCGCGCCCTCACGCCGGCGATGCGTTGGTGAGCGCGTGCCAGCGCAGAAGCGCGACGATCGCCCAAACCGCCTCGACCACCCCGAACGGCCAAGCGCCCTGGAGAAAGCCATAGACGGAGCCGGCCGCGCAGGCGCCAGCGAAGGCTAAGACAAACCAGGGACTACGGTCCTCCAGCGCATAGAACAAGAGCATCGCGCTCACCGACAGCAAGCCGAAGAGCGTCAGTCCGTCGAGCTGCATCCTCGCCGCTTAGCAGCCTATGTGCGGCTCCTCACATAGGACCCCGGCGCATTCTCGATCGGCGCTAACGGCCCGGCTGACGGATCGCGCGCCGGCACCTTCGGGCCGGACAGCGCGGCGAGCCAGCCGGCCCAGTCGGGCCACCACGAGCCCGACGTCTCGGCCGCCTTCGCCATCCATTCGGTGAGCGATGCCGCCGGACCGCCACTCCAGAACTGGTACTTCTTCCTGCCTGGAGGATTGACGACGCCCGCAATATGCCCCGAGCCCGCCATCACATAGCGCACCGGTCCACCGAACAGCTTGGAGCCGCGAAACACCGACGAGGCCGGAGCGATGTGGTCCTCCTTGGTGGCAAGCTCGTAGATCGGCATGGTGACGCGGCCAAGATCAAGCTTCACCCCATCGAGCACCATCTCCCCCTTGCTGAGGCGGTTCAGATGGTAGAACTCGCGCAAATAGAAGGCGTGGTTGGCGGCCGGGAGCCGCGTCGAATCCGCATTCCAATAGAGGAGATCGAACGGGAAGGGCTTCTTACCGAGCAGGTAGTTGTTGACGACATACGGCCAAATCAGATCCCGCGGCCGCAGCATATTGAACACCGCCGCCATGCGCGAGCCGTCGAGATAGCCCTGCTCGGCCATCATCTCCTCGAGCGAGTTGAGCTGTGCATCGTCGATGAAGACGAGAAGGTCGCCCGCCTCGCTGAAGTCGACCTGCGCGGCGAGGAAGGTGGTCGAGGTGATCCGGTCGTCCTTTTTCGCGCTCATATAAGCGAGCGTCGAAGCGAGCAGCGTGCCGCCGACGCAATAGCCGAGGGCATTGATCTGCTGCTGCCCGGTCTGCCGCGTGACGGCGCCAAGCGCGGCGAGAATGCCCTCATGCATATAGTCCTCGAAGGTTTTCTGCGCGAGACGCCCGTCGGGATTAACCCAGGAGACGGTGAACACCGTGAAGCCCTGGTCGACGGCCCATTTGACGAAGCTCTTCTCCGGGACGAGATCGAGGATGTAATATTTGTTGATCCACGGTGGCACGATGAGCAGGGGTCGCTGATACACCTCGCTGGTGGTAGGTTTGTATTGAATGAGCTGGATCAGATCGTTCTGGAAGACGATCTTGCCCGGCGTGACCGCAAGGTTCTTGCCGACCTCAAAGGCCGACAGATCGGTCTGGCTGATGCGCAACAAATCCTTCGAATGCTCGAGGTCATGGGCGAGATGGGCCATGCCCTGGACGAGGTTCTCCGCGTTGGTGGCAATCGTGGCGCGCATCACCTCCGGGTTGGTCAGCGCGAAGTTCGAGGGCGAAAGCGCGGCGAGCATCTGCTCCAGATAGAAGAGCGCGCGCTTGCGGGTCTTGTCGTCCACGCCCTCGGTATTGCGGGTCAAATCTTCGGCCCAGCGGGCGGTGAGCAGATAGGACTGCTTGCAGAAGTCGAAATATTGGCTGTTCGACCAGTCGGGGTCCTTGAAACGGTTGTCGCCGGGGGCCGGCTCGATGACCGGCTTCACCTCTTCGCCGAGGAAGCGGCGAAACGAGCGACCCCAAAGGTCGGCATAGCCCTTGAACAGCTCACTTTGCGCCGCGACCAATTTGCCGGGCTCGCTCACCCATTGGCGCGCGATCTCGCCGAGCAGCTTCGTTGCCTCGCCGGCCTCCGACGCCATGCTGTAGGGGCCAGCGCCATTGCCCCGCTCGGCCAAATTGCCGAGCACTTTGGCACCTTCGTCGAACAGACGCACCATGTTGCGCGCCAGGGTATCGAATTGTCCGAGCTGAGGTTCCTCGGGCTTGGCCCCGGTCGTTCTTTTGTTGCTTTCCTGCATGAATGGTCGCGCCCCCATATTACCCCCGGTTAATCACAATGATGCCAAGGTGGACGCCGCATCCTATCTTGATAACTGACGTTCGGCGGCTCATTGTGCTATGCAATATAGCAAGCGGGTTAGCGATTCCAATCGCCTGGACGCTGGGAGGTAAAATATCGACTCGCCAATGCTGCGTTTGCACCTGAAACTTGCTGTTTTGAGCCTCGTTGCCCTCTCGGCGATGGCGCTCGCTGGCTGCTCGGATTCGTTGGTAGGCGCCAAACCCGACCCGAGTTTCGCCACGACCCAGAAGAGCTATGGCAATACGTTGACCCCGGAACAGCAGAAGGCCGCGATCTCGGACCTGCAAACCGAGCAAGCCAAACGCCAGGCCGAGGCAACTGGCGATACCGTGGCCTCGCCGCAGCCGGCTCAATCGCAAAACTAGGATTGCCCCCTTTTGGGGGGCTTCTTGCCCCGAGGCCCGCATTTGTGGTTCAAATGCCCACCCGTTAGGCAAAGGGGTCCCGGAGGGGCCAGCGGGACGAGACATTCGTGAACAGCGACTTCCATAGAATCAAGCGGCTGCCGCCTTACGTCTTTGAGCAGGTGAACAAGCTCAAGGCGCAGGCCCGCGCGCGCGGCGAGGACATCATCGATTTCGGCATGGGCAATCCCGACATGCCGACCCCCGATCATATCGTGCAGAAGCTGATCGAGACGGTGCGCGACACCCGCACCAGCCGCTACTCCGCCTCGCGCGGCATCCAGGGTTTGCGGAGGGCGCAAGGCGCCTATTACGAGCGCCGCTTCGGCGTGAAGCTCAATCCCGAGACGCAGATCGTCGCCACGCTCGGCTCGAAAGAAGGCTTCGCCAACATGGCCCAAGCCATCACCGCGCCGGGCGACGTCGTGCTCGTCCCGAACCCAACCTATCCGATCCACGAGTTCGGTTTCATCATGTCGGGCGGCGTGATCCGGCATTTGCCGGCCTCCATCGATTCCGCCTTCATGACCTCGCTTGCCCGGGCGGTGAAACATTCGGTGCCGAAACCCTCGGCGCTGGTTCTGAACTATCCGGCCAATCCCACCGCGGTCGTCGCCAATCTCGATTTCTACCGGGAGATCGTCGCCTTCGCCAAGAAGCACGATCTGATCGTGCTGTCCGATCTCGCTTATGCGGAGATCTATTTTGAAGGCAAGCCGCCACCCTCGATCCTGCAAATTCCGGGCGCCATCGATATCGCCGTGGAATTCACCACGCTGTCCAAGACTTACGCAATGCCTGGCTGGCGCATGGGCTTTGCCGTCGGCAGTGAGCGCCTGATCGGGGCGCTGACGCGGGTGAAGTCTTATCTCGACTACGGCGCCTTCACGCCGATCCAAGTCGCGGCCGCGGCGGCCTTGAATGGACCGCAAGAGTGCATTGAGGAGATCCGCGGCGTCTACCGCCGCCGGCGGGACTGCCTGGTCGACGCGCTCAGCCGGTCAGGCTGGCCGATCCCTTCGCCGGCGGCGACCATGTTCGCCTGGGCGCCGATCCCCGACATGTTCGCTCATTTGGGCTCGCTCGAATTCTCGAAGCTACTGCTCGAGACTGCCGGGGTCGCGGTGTCCCCAGGAGTGGGCTTTGGCGAGTATGGCGAGGGCTATGTGCGCATCGCGCTCGTCGAGAACGAGCAGCGCATCCGCCAAGCGGCCCGGAACATACGAAAATTCCTCGCCGAATCGGCCAAAAGCCTCCACAACGTCATTCCTATTGCGTCGAAGGCGACGAGGACGCTCTGATCTTCCAATGACGGAGCCTCTGAAACTTGGGGTCGCCGGGCTCGGCACGGTTGGCAGCGGATTGCTACGGCTGCTCGCGGCGCATGGACCGGCTCTTGCCGAGCGCATCGGCCGGCCGATCGAGATCGTGGCCGTGTCGGCGCTCAACCGGCGCAAGAAACGTGATGCCGACATTTCGGGCTTCCGTTTTGTCGACGACCCCGTGGCGCTGGCGCAGGATCCCGCGATCGACGTTTTTGTCGAGCTGATCGGCGGCGGCAGTGGCGTCGCCAAGGACTCGGTCGAAGCCGCGCTCCGCGCCGGGAAGCACGTCGTCACCGCCAACAAGGCCCTGCTTGCCCATCATGGCGCAGCGCTCGCCGGGCTTGCCGAGAAGCATGGCGTGGCGCTGAATTTCGAGGCGGCCGTGGCCGGCGGCATTCCCGTGGTCAAAGTGATGCGCGAGAGCTTGCAAGGCAACGCCATCACGCGCGTCTATGGCATCCTCAACGGCACCTGCAACTACATCCTGACCTTGATGCTGAAAGAGGGCAGGACCTTCGCCGACGTGCTGAAGGAAGCGCAAACCCAGGGCTATGCCGAGGCCGACCCGACCTTCGATATCGGCGGCTTCGACACCGCCCACAAGCTCGCGCTACTCACCACGCTCGCCTTTGGCACGCGCATGTCGTTTGAGTCCGTCTATGTCGAGGGCATCGAGAACATCACCCCTGCCGACATCGAGGCTGCCGACGATCTTGGCTATCGCATCAAGCTGCTTGGCGTCGCGCTGCGCACCGATGGCGGCATCGAGCAACGCGTGCACCCGACCATGGTGCCGAAGCACACGGCCATCGCCGATGTCGACGGGGTCTCCAACTGCGTCGCCATCGACGGTGACTTCGTGGGCGACATCATGCTGATCGGACGGGGCGCCGGCGCCGGACCTACGGCCTCATCGGTGGCGAGCGATCTGATCGACATCGCCAGGGGCCAAGTCCTGTCGCCCTTTGTCACACGGGCAAAGGATCTGAAGCCTTACAAGAAGGCCCAGATGCGCACCCATGAAGGCGGCTATTACATAAGGCTGTCGGTGTATGACCGGCCGGGCGCCTTTGCGGCGATTGCAAGCCGCATGGCCGAGCAGGGGATTTCCATCGAGAGCATCGTTCAACGCCGTCGCCGCGCCGAGCTACCGGGGTTCCGGCGCCAGGAGGCTGGTTCGCCGGCAGCCGTGGTCATGATCACCCATCAAACCACCGAGGCCGCCATCCGCAAGGCGCTGGCCGCCATCGAGCGCGACCGCCATGTGGATGCGAAGCCCCAGATGATTCGCATCGAAAGACTGTGATAAGAATGACTTGAGGACGTCGCTTGGCGCAGGTGAGGGGAGAACCCGCATTGGCAGACGCTCAAGAAAAACCTGAGCTCGATCGTACCCTGAGCCTCGAAATTATCCGGGTGACCGAAGCGACCGCGATCGCCGCCGCACGGCTGCGTGGCCGGGGCGACGAAGCCGCCGCCGATTCCGCTGCGACCGTCGCCATGTATCGCGAGCTTGCCCGCCTGCCTCTCCAAGGCGTCGTCGTCGTCGGCGAAGGCGAGGAGAGCGAGGCGCCGCTCCTCTATATCGGCGAGACGGTCGGCGCGGGATCGAGCTCCGGCCTCGAGGTGGATATCGCCGTCGATCCCGTCGAAGGCTCGACGCTGGCCGCCAAGGCACTGCCCAACGCGCTTGCCGTTATCGCTATCGCCGAGCGCGGCAGCCTATTGAAGGTGCCGGTCATCTATATGGACAAGATCGCCATCGGACCGGGCTATGCCGACGGCCTCGTCGATCTTGACGCTTCGCCCGCCGACAATCTCGCGGCGCTCGCCAAGGCCAAGGGTGTGCCGGTCACCGAGATCACGGCCTGCATCCTCGACCGCCCGCGTCACACCAAGCTGATCGAAGAGGTGCGCGCCGCGGGCGCCGCAGTGCATCTGATCGGCGATGGCGATATCGCCGGCGTGATCCAAACCACCGAGCCGAAAGACACCTGCATCGACATCTATATGGGCGTCGGTGGCGCGCCGGAGGGCGTGCTCGCCGCAGCGGCGCTGTGCTGCATCGGCGGGCAGATCCAGGGGCGGCTCATGGCCACGAGCGAGCAGCAGCGCGAACGCGCGCGCGCCGCCGGCATCGTCAACTTCGATCGCAAATACACCATGCGCGACATGGCCTCCGGCGATGTGAGCTTTGCCGCCACCGGTATTACCGACGGCTCCTTGCTGGAAGGGGTACGCTTCACCCGGAACGCGATCTTCACCCATTCCGTGGTGATGCGGGCCAAAACCCACACCGTGCGCTGGATCAGGACCGAATATCGCGACGCCGGTAAGGTCGACTGACCCGCGAGGGACCGCCTCGAATCAGCTAGGCTAGGCACCAACCCTTGAATGTGGGCAGGTGCTTCGAGCGTGACGGCGGTTCTCAGTCATAGAATGGTGCAGGGCGCGGCTTCGCCTGCATTCCTCGGCGTGGAGCGTTCCGCGCGAGGCTTGCGCTGGATCGAGCGTCTTGAGCCCTCTCGCGCCTCGGCGGCGCTGGCCATCGCGCAGGCCAATGGGCTGCCCGAGCTGCTTGGCCGTCTGCTAGCCGCGCGGGGCGCGGAGGCGGGGACGCTCTCCCACTATCTCGATCCGTCGCTCCGCCATCTCTTGCCCGATCCTTCCGGCTTGCAGGACATGGAGCGCGCCGCGAAGCGCTTCGCCCAAGCGATCCGAAACCACGAGCCCATCGCCGTGTTCGGCGACTACGACGTTGACGGCGCCGCCTCGGTGGCGCTGATCGAGCGATTCCTCCGCGCCCACGGTCAGGGCGTCGCGACCTACATCCCCGACCGGCTGACAGAGGGCTACGGCCCGAGTGCGGCGACACTCGCGGGGCTCGCCAAGAATGGCGCGAAGCTTATCTTGACAGTCGACTGCGGCACCACCGCCGCGGCGGCGATCGAAGCGGCAGGCGCGAGCGGGGCGGAGATCATCGTCATCGACCACCATCAAGCCGACGAGGCGTTGCCGCCTGCCTTCGCGGTGGTGAACCCCAACCGGCAGGATGATCTTTCCGGCCAGGGCCATTTGGCCGCGGCAGGCGTCGTGTTCCTGTTCCTGGTCGCCGCCGTCCGGGCACTCAGGCGCGACGGGTTCTACCGCGACCTGGCGGAGCCCGACCTGCTCGGGCTGCTCGACCTCGTGGCGCTCGCCACCATTTGCGATGTGGTGCCGCTGAAGGGCGTGAACCGCGCGCTGGTGGCCAAGGGGCTCCAGGTCTTGCGGCTCAGGCACAATGCGGGCTTGCGCGCGCTTGCCGATGTCGCGCGCATCGATGCCGCGCCCAACTGCTACACGCTCGGCTTCATCCTCGGCCCACGCATCAATGCCGGCGGCAGGGTGGGGGCGTCGGGCCTCGGCGCCAAGCTGCTCGCCTCGGATGACGAGATCGAAACGCGCAGTCTCGCTGCGAGACTCGATGATCTCAACACTGAGCGGAAGGCGATCGAGGAGCGCATGATCGAGGAAGCCTTTGTCCTTGCCGAACGGCAGCTCGATATTGGCCGTCCCTTCATCTGGCTCGGCGCCGACGGCTGGCATAAGGGCTTGCTCGGTCTGGTCGCCGGTCGCGTCACCGAACGATTCAACCTGCCGGCATTCGCGACCGCGTGGGATCCCAACAGTCAGGGCGTCGGCTCGGCACGCTCGATCGCCTCCGTCGACCTTGGCCTCGCCATCCGAACGGCAGTGCAGGAGGGCCTGCTGACCAAGGGTGGCGGCCACGCCATGGCGGCAGGCTTTAGGCTCGAACGGCGCCGACAGGATCACCTGCTAACCTTTCTCGCAGAGCGCCTCTCCACGCCCGTGGCGGCGGCGACCAGCTTGCGCATGTTGGCGATCGATGGCGCGCTCTCCGCGCGCGGTGCGAACAAAGAGCTCATGGAGCTGTTGGAGCGGGCAGGACCCTATGGACCGGGTCATCCGGAGCCCCGCTTCGCTTTTCCCGGCCACCGCCTCGCCCGGGTCCGCATGATCAATGACAAACATGTCCGCTCCACGCTTGTCGCCGCCGATGGCTCGCGCATCGAGGCTTGCGCCTTCCGTGTCAGCGAGACCCCGCTTGGGGAGCTGTTGCTCAAAGCCGAGGGCTTGCCGCTCCACGTCGTGGGACATCTCCGGCGCGACACCTGGAATGGACGGGACGGCATCGAACTCGTGATCGAGGACGCGGCACCGACAGGCGCGCGCTAGCTTGCCGGGGCCGGCAAAGCTTTCTATATGACCGGGGGCTTAGGATGCCCCCTTCGTCTAATGGTTAGGACGTCAGGTTTTCAACCTGAAAACAGGGGTTCAATTCCCCTAGGGGGTACCAACGCCTTTGCTGACTTAACGGGCTCTTCAGCCCGGGTGTATGTCTGCCTTACCCGCTTCGCAGCGGTCTTCCGAAACCGTCGAGCAGCCTCGACGTTCCATTCCTGGCCCTGTCGGAAGTCCGCACCTCATGCGGAGTCCGGCGTAGTTTCAGTGACGGCCGCGTGGGCTTGGCCCGCTTCGCCGACCACGCAACTGACGCCTGTAGCCTAAACCGATCTTATCCAAATCGGATATCACGGTGGGGGCACAAGAATTACAACATGCACGACAACACGAGCATTATAACTACAAATATCATGGTGGCGGCCGCTACTACTACGGCAATCGGTATTGGGGCCATCGGTACGGCTACCGTCCCTATGGCTGGCAGACTCTCGGCTGCATCGCCGTCGGTCCGGTCTGGTACTGCCCATAGCCGTCAGGCTTAGAAAATTTGCTTCGGGAAGCGGCTGCTGCTTAGTGCGAGGGCAGCCGTTCTCCCGCGACGATTACCACTTTCCGACATTCTGCATCGAGGCCCAGGGCTCCTGCTTCGGCAGAGGCTTGCCCTTCTGAAGCAGCTCGATCGAGATGTTATCCGGCGAGCGGATGAACGCCATATGGCCGTCGCGCGGCGGCCGGTTGAGGGTGACGCCGCTCTGCATCAGTCTCTCGCACGTCGCGTAGATGTCATCGACCTCGAAGGCGAGATGGCCGAAATTTCGTCCCTCGCCATACGCCTCGGGATCCCAATTATAGGTGAGCTCCACTTGCGCATCCTCATCGCCCGGGGCGGCGAGGTAATAGAGCGTGAAGCGCCCTTGCGGGCTCTCCATGCGCCTCACTTCCTTGAGGCCGAGCTTGTTGCAATAGAAGTCGAGCGATCGGTCGACGTCGGAAATGCGCACCATGGTGTGCAAATATTTCATGGATCACCTCTCGCTGGCTGTTGCCGAAACCGCCTCGAACACCCCTTAGCGCGACGAAGCGCGTGGTGACAAGCGGGTGACGCGCGAGTGGTGTGCCGCAGCGCTCTTCGCGTTTTTCGATGCAGATTCACGCGGCATTGTTGCCCGGCGCCCACAGAGTCATGTCTCGATGACATCCCGAGCCTGCCAAGTGAATTTTTGCTCGATGGTAGAGCCGCTTGCCCGATTCCTCATGGCCGCGCGCGCGGCCGCAGCGGTTTTCCTCGTGCAGCGTCGAACCGCCCAAGAATCGCTTTGCCGTCAGCCGCTTGCGGGGAGCGACGGGGACGAACCTCGAAGTCGCTCCCGCTCTGTGGAGAAGGCAGAGCGCCGCGGAAAATTCCACTGGCCTCGTTAGGTGGCGATGCTATGTTTTGAGCGAGCACATTCCAGGTGATTCGAGTGGGGTCAGTATCACTCTGGGCTCGTAAGTGAAGCGGGGGGAATGCGGCATGGGGGCGAAAGAACCGCCACATATTGAAGGCCTTACCCAGCGCGACGAGGAAGCCACAGTTGATGTTTTTGAGGTCTCGGGATCGATCAAGTGGTTCGACGCGTCCAAGGGGTATGGGTTTATTGTTCCAGACGAGGATCATCTTCCAGACGTTTTATTGCATGTGACCTGTCTCAGGCGGGACGGTTTTCAGACCGCCTACGAGGGGGCACGGGTCGTGTGCGAAGTTCTGCGGCGCCCGAAGGGCTTGCAGGCCTTTCGCATTCGCGCCATGGACGATTCGACGGCGGTTCATCCGTCGGAGCTGCCACAACGCACGCACGTCGCCGTCAACCCGGAGAGCGACTGGGAAAGCGCGATGGTGAAGTGGTTCAATCGTCTGCGCGGCTTCGGGTTTCTGACCCGTGGACCGCAGACCTTGGACATCTTCGTGCATATGGAGACTTTGCGGCGGTTCGGCTTCACCGAGCTTCGGCCCGGTCAGACAGTGCTCGTCCGTTATGGCCGCGGTCCAAAAGGACTGATGGCGGCAGAACTGAAACCCGACGGGATGGCGGGTCCGTCCTCCCACTAATCACCGGAAAATTTGCATTGCTGGCGCGCCTGGCGGTCGCAGGGATTTGTTTGACCCTGTTGGCCCCGCCTGGAGGCGCCGCGGCGAGCCCGGCAAACCTCGTGCTGAAGACGGACTCCGGTCCCCACAGCTTCAACATCGAATTGGCCACCACCGAGCAACAGCGCATCATGGGCCTGATGTTTCGCCGTAGCCTTGCCGCAGATGCCGGCATGCTGTTCCTCTACGATCGTGCGCAACCCGTGGCGATGTGGATGAAGAATACGTACATCCCGCTCGACATGATCTTCATCGGCGCCAACGGCAGGGTGCACCGCATCGCGAAACGGACGGAGCCCTTCTCCACCGACGTCATCTCATCGGAAGGCGACGTGCAGGGCATTCTCGAGGTGAACGCCGGCATCGCCGACGCGATCGGGCTGAAGCCAGGCGACGAGGTGATCTGTCCCGGCCTCTGGACCACGCCAGCGCCTTGAGGCGAGGAGGGAAAGGCAAGCCACTAGCTTGCCGCTGGGCGCCGAACTATGTATGTGCTGGGCGGTCGGGGCATAGCGCAGTCTGGTAGCGCACCTGCTTTGGGAGCAGGGGGTCGCAAGTTCGAATCTTGCTGCCCCGACCACCGCCTTCACTGGTGACGAGAAAGCCAATGGCCGCCCGCATCTACAAACCCGCCAAGAACGCGATGCAACAGGGTGGTGCTGGCACGCGCGAATGGGTGCTGGAGTACGAGCCGCAGACGCCGCAGACGATCGAGCCGCTGATGGGCTGGACGAGCTCTGCCGATACCAGATCGCAAATCCGCATGCAGTTCGCGAGCCTGGAAGAGGCCGTCGCCTATGCCACGCGCCACGGCATTCCCTTCCGCATCGACGAGCCGCAAAAGACCCAGCTGAAGCCGAAATCCTATGCGGAGAACTTCAAATTCGGCCGCGTCGATCGCTGGACGCATTAGAGACTTCGTCCCTCAAGAGTTCTCAGTAACGCCTAGGCGATGTCTTTTTTACCCAATCGCGTTACATAGCCGATAGACTCGAAGCTCTGGCGACGCCAGCGTGGTCCCGTAGCTCAAGGGATAGAGCATCTGCCTTCTAAGCAGAGGGTTGAAGGTTCGAATCCTTCCGGGACCGCCATTTTTTCATCGACGGGCTAAAAACGAGCTAATCAGAGAGCCACAGGAGGCCTGCCCCGGCTGGAGCCGCGGGGACGGGGGGGCCACTGTGCCCTAGGAGGCTTCCGGCCATCAGCGGGGTGCTGTTGCGCGGACTTGCAATTAGGCGCAATCTCAGCGGGCACCGGGAAGGCGCGGAAACGCCAACCCGGCACCACTTGCCAAAGTAACCCGGTGGAGGGCTGCGATGACCAATTCCCGACATAGCATTGGCGTTGGAGACCCTCATTGACGAGGATCAAGGGCGTTTGAGCGCCAATGCCTACGACCCGCGAGCAGGAGCTGATGTTGGAGTTCGCTAAGCGGCTCGGTAAATATCGGGTGCGCGCTGGCTACCCAACGGCTGAGCAATTCGCCAAAGCTATTGGGCTGCATCCATACACGTATCGCAAATATGAGCGCGGTGACTGTAAACCTGGCCTCGATACGCTGACCCGGATCTGCAAGAGCCTCCGGGTGACGCCTAACGACCTAATGCCAGAGGCGGCAGCAACCGGCTTTTCAGCGCGCAAGGGGTGGATAAACCCGAGCGCGGCAGATCAAGCATAAGCTCGCTTTGGGGTAGGCTGAGAACGGGGAAGGCTTCCGGCCGTCAGCGACGCGCTGGCTCGCGCGTGGGGCTAAGATTTGAGGGAGCTTAATTGGAACGCTGAACTTCACTCTGCTTGCTACCTCTTGCGCGATGCCGCCCTTCCCACCTGCATCTACGACGTTGAACGCCTTAATCCGAGCGCCTGCTTCCCCCTCCTTCGATGTGGTAACAGCGACGTCGAACTGCATGACCGTGTAGTTATTGCTGCCGTGTACGACCACGCCAAGCACATCTTGCCGGTGATCCATTGCGAACCGAAAGAGAACCGGAACCACCCTTTTGAGCCTCGGTCACGCCTTCCAAAACAGACGTAATGGCCTCGGCCACGAAGTCTTAAGGTTCATTTCTCTTTTTCCTCCGCATCGGCGGATCAAGTCGCACAGTAACACCTTCCGGCCGTCAGCGGGGCTCTGTGAGGGCGGCAAGCTTGGCAGCAACTCTCAGCGGCGCGGTGCGACCGGCTTGGCGGACTCGATCATCGTCAACCTCGCTTTTAGTTCGGTCGGATCGGGTTCTGACAACGCTTCTGAGCGGCGAGCGGCGAAATGTCAAAATAGCTTCGGGCTTAACGGTTCGTGCGGGGCTTCTTCTTAGCTGTTGTATACCCATCACCTTGGACTAGCATCCCACAGGGTCGCACTTGAGCGGACGGGAGCATGATCAAGGCACTTAACATACTCGGCATCATCGAGATCATCGTGGCCTGCGTGCTACCCTTCGCCTTTCCCTTCATGCTTGGTCCCGCCGCGCTCGTCGCATCTATCGCGGGCATCATCGGCGGAGCTTTGCTCATCGGTTTCGCGAAATTGATCGAGGAAGCCGGAGAGATTCGGAAAAACACGCGATCCACGGCTGATTATTTCGAATGGCTCCGCAAACGGCAGCAAGAGCAAACCAACAGACCACCAGCTCCATCCTCGGGGGCTAGGGTCCGTTAAGTGACGTCAATTTTGGTCGGCTTCGGTCGACGCCCTATATGGCTTAGGTATTCAAAAGAGCGATCAAGCGGCAAAGCCTTGGCAATCACTATCACGCCAGAAAACCGAAAACAGTTTGAAACCATGGGGCTCGAGCGCGTTCGCTTCGACATGCTTAGAGGATTTGAAGGAAGCGAAATACCGAGAGGCACGTGGTTCTGGTGATTCTGGCCTTGCTTGTTCACTATGCCCACGTCTCAATCCCCGTCGTAAACGCGCACGTTTTCGAGACGCTGCTGATTGGCTACTTGGTGCTTCTCGTTGGCAATCTGTTTCGCGGCCTATAGGCGCCACAGACTCTCCGTTAGTAATTAACTTGGCGCGGTGGCGGTGGAGTTAGCGACGCGGGGCCGACGCCGCCCTTGATCACCGATGGCGACGTAGACTTTACGTCACGTCTAAGCCGCATTTCCGGTATTGACCCAGCTGAGGATAGAGCTGGAGCCGGGCATCCTGGCCCCGCACCGAGAGGGTCGATATGATCAGGTCGATAAATGGATTGAGTGCGCACCGCCACGTTAGCCGGTCACTCTTGCTTGCGGCGTTTGCTCTTGGGTTGGCAACAACTCTGGCGATCGCCCAGCAAAGCCAGGTGCCTAAGACCGCACCCAAGGCGGCAACGAAAGCAGCGCCAGTCCCTGGTGCCGTGGGCGCCCCTGCCACCGCCCCAGCGTGGGCTCAGGGCAGCAACGGCGAATGGGTTAAGGTTTGCAAAAGCGGTGAAGACACTGGCAACAAGCAGGTTTGCCTCGTCAGTCACGAGGGACTTGATCCTAATTCTGGATTGGTTGTGGTGACGGCTGCCGTGCGGACCGTCGAAGGTGAGGATAAGCAACATCTCTTGGTCACGGTAACGACTGCCTACACACTGGTGATCCCCGTAGGAGTACAGATCAAGATCGATGAGAACGAGCCAATTCAGCTGCAATACGGTGTTTGTCTCCCTCCGAGCTGTCAGGCTCAGATGGAATTGACGAAAGAAATGTTAGAAAAGATGCGGACGGGTAAGCAGCTGATTGTCGCCGCGATGAACATGCAGCAAAAGACGATGGGGTTCGGAGTCCCGCTCGCCGGCTTCAGCGCAGCCTGCGACGGACCGCCGACGGACTACGACAAATATCAAGAAGCCAGACGTCAGATGTTGGAGCAGTCCCGTCAGCACCAAATCGAACTCGCAAAAAAGGCCGGGGAAGCACAGCTGAAAAACCAGCAAGAAGGCGGTCAGCCTCAAGGCAATGCCCCGGTCACGGCGCCGGCAAACCCCCAAGCGCCACCACCCGAATAGTGGCTACGCCAAAAGGCATAGTCACGGGCCGAAACTGATTCAACGCATGGGATTTATCGGTCATCGCGAACCTCCCTATACGGGTTTGCGGTGTCGAGCGGCGGAAGACTTGGCCGCTGCGTCGGGCCTATCTGAAATCGGGGCGTCTACGAAACGCCTTGTCTGATGTCCACCAATCGTGAAAGGTCCAGCGCGGGATTTCTACGTCCTGGCCACGGCGGTTGGTGGGCACGACCAAGGCTTGCTCAGATTATTGAACGTGTTCGCCCCCGTGCCGAGCATCCGCACCGCCCGGGGACAGCGTGCCGGAGTTGGCTAGCGTATTGCCGGCGCCGAGATTGACGGTGGCCCTCGGGCACGGACGGCATCAATTCTGTTACCCTGTTGTTACCCGGAGGGCATCATGGCGACCGCATGGAGCCGTTGCCAGTGCACAAACTCAGGTGCGGGCCATTTGACCTGCTGCGGTACGATCGTTGCTCGCAATTTAAGCTCGTCGAATGCTTTGTCGTCCATTTCGTACTCCTACCTTTTTCAAACGCCACCATCAGAGAAGCCCCCTTTGTCTGAGATTTTCCTTCTCGGTGATCGTTACGATGCGAACGCGCGGGCGCTCCGGCTCCTCGTCGTGCCACGTAACCTTTCCTGTCTTGGCGAAGTCGATGGTGCCGAAGCGAGTTTGCGGCTTCTTCGCCGTCGCTAGCGCCACCGACCCCGCCAGCGGTGACTGCAAATTGCGCTGATCGAAAGATGCGAAGCACAGATGGCCAAATTCGTGTCCACTCCATATCGCGACGTGCCATCAGATCGGGAAGAGGAGGGTTGCCGCGTTGAACGGCCGCGGGTTGCCGCTTACCGGGCAGCCGCGGCGAGGCGGGCAAAGCCCGCTTCGAGATCGGCCTTGAGGTCGTCGACATCCTCAAGCCCAACATGCAGGCGAAGCGCCGGACCCTGCTCGGGCCAAACGGTCGCCGTGCGGTAGGCGCTCGGGTCGAAGGGGATGATGAGACTTTCGAAGCCCCCCCACGAATAGCCCATGCCGAACAGCTTGAGCCCATCGAGCATGGCCGCCACGGCTTTGTGCGGCACAGGCTTCAGCACGATGGCAAACAGTCCCGAGGCGCCAGTGAAGTCCCTCTTCCACAATGCATGGCCAGGATCGGAGGGAAGGCCCGGGTGAATCACGCGGGCGACCTCCGGCCGTTGTCCCAGCCAACGCGCAAGCTCGAGCGCTGACGCTTGATGACGCGCGAGCCGCACGCCGAGGCTCCGAAGCCCCCGCAAGCCGAGATAGGCGTCCTCCGGACCGACGCAGAGGCCAAGGTCCTCATGGGTCCGCGCGATCGCGGGCCAGACGGATTTCGTTGCCGTGATGGCCCCCAGCATCGCGTCGGCATGGCCCACGATATATTTGGTCGCTGCCTGGATCGACACGTCCGCCCCATGGGCGAACGACTTGAAGAAGAGCGCCGTAGCCCAAGTGTTGTCCAGCACCACGAGCGCGCCGGCAGCGTGCGCGGCGGCGGCGATGGCCGGGATGTCCTGCACGTCGAAGGTCTGGGAGCCGGGCGATTCGGTGAATACGAGTTTGGTATTCTTCCCGATCAGGTCCTCAATGCCGGAGCCTACGCAGGGGTCGTAATAGGTGGTCTCGACGCCCAACCGCTTCAGCACGTGGTCGCAAAAGCGGCGCGTGGGGCGATAGACGCTATCGCTGACGAGCACTTGGTCACCGGCCGAGACGAGCGCGAGGAAGGTGGTGGCGATGGCGGAAAGACCCGAGGGGGTGAGCAGCGTGGCGTGGCCGCCCTCGAACTCGGCGATCGCCTCCTCCAGCGCCCTGACCGTGGGCGTGCCGAGCCGTCCATAGGTGAATTCCTGGTCGTTGGCTTCGAGGCGCGCGACGCTCGGAAACAGCACGGTCGAGCCCCGATAGATCGGGGTATTGACGAATCCGTGAAATCGCTCTGGTTTTCGCCCGGCATGGGTGAGCCGCGTGTCTTGCTTCTGTCGTGGTGGCCGCTTGCTCATCGGCTATAGCCCCGGGGAGGGCGCACGCATGGGCGGCATCTAGCTTGTCTCGATGGGGAGGCGTTGATCCGCGCCCCATTCAGACCAGGACCCGTCATAGACGGCGGTCCTACGGTGGCCGATCACGGCGAGCGCAAGCGCCAGCACGCTAGCGGTGATGCCGGAGCCGCAGGACGTGACCACGGGCTTGCTCAGATCGACGCCCGCTTCGTGGAACAACCCCTCGAGCTCGGCCGGGGACTTAAGCGTGCCGTCCTCTTTGAGCAGCCTTCCATAAGGGAGATTGTGGGCGCCAGGAATATGGCCCGACCGCAATCCCGCCCTCGGCTCCGGCACACGACCGGCAAATCGATCCGCCGAGCGCGCATCGACGATCTCCGCCGAATGGTCCTTGAGGATCCACTTCATGTCCGAAACGTCGCGAACGAGATCTGCGTTGCGGCGGGAGGTGAAGTGCCGCGTGCTGCGCAGCCGCGCCTCGCCGCTCTCCAGCGGCAGGCCCTCGCGCTTCCACTTCGGCAGGCCGCCATTTAGCACGGTGACGTCCTCGACGCCCATGACGCGGAAGGTCCACCACACGCGCGCGGCGCTGTAAATCCCTTGCTGATCGTAGACCACGATGCGCGAGCCGTCGCCGATCCCCATGCTCCGCATGCGCGAGGAGAACTTCTCGGGCGGCGGCAGCATATGCGGCAGCGCGTTCTTGGTGTCGGCGATCTCGTCGATGTCGAAGAAGATCGCGCCGGGGATGTGCTCCACGAGATAGTCAGCCCGCGCATCTTTGCCTTCGCCCGGCATATGCCATGAGGCATCGATGATGACGATGTCGGGCGCGTCGAGCTCGGCGGCGAGCTCGTCGGTCTCGGTCAACCATGACTTGGTCCGTTCGGTCATAAGCAATTCTAACCTCAAACAAAGACGAGCGGCGCTGCGGGTTCGCGATCCTCGAGCCAGTCGGGAGCCGGCAGCCCCTTCTCGTGCAGGAATTTAGGGTTGAATAGTTTGCTCTGGTAGCGGGTGCCGTAATCGGCGAGGACCGTGACGATCGTATGACCTGGCCCCATGTCGCGAGCAAGGCGGATGGCTCCCGCGACATTGATGCCGCTCGAGCCGCCAAGGCACAGGCCTTCCTCGCTCAGCAATTTGAACAGGATCGGCAGCGCTTCAGCATCGGGGATCTGATAGGCCGCATCGATCTTGGCGCCTTCGAGATTGGCTGTGATGCGGCCCTGCCCGATCCCTTCGGTGATCGAGATGCCTTCGGCTTTGAGCACGCCGTGCTTGTAATAATTGTACAGCGCCGCGCCCATGGGGTCGGCGATGCCGATGGTCACGTCCCGGTTCTTCGCCTTCAGGCCCATCGAGACGCCGGCGAGCGTCCCTCCAGTGCCCACGGCGCAGATGAAGCCGTCGACCTTCCCTTGCGTCTGCTCCCAGATCTCGACCGCCGTCGTCTCGATATGGCCCTGGCGGTTGGCGACGTTGTCGAACTGGTTGGCCCACACCGCACCATGCGGCGCCGTCGCCGCCAGCTGCTCGGCGAGCCGGCCGGAATATTTCACGTAGTTGTTGGGGTCCTTGTAGGGAACCGCCGGGACCTCGATCAACTCGGCGCCGGCGAGCCGCAGCATCTGCTTCTTCTCATCGGACTGCGTGTCGGGGATCACGATCATAGTCTTCAAGCCCAGCGCATTGCCGACCAAGGCAAGCCCAATGCCGGTATTGCCGGCGGTGCCTTCCACCACGGTGCCGCCTGCCTGCAATCTCCCCGAATCGAGCGCGTCGCGAATGATGAACAGGGCGGCGCGGTCTTTGACCGACTGGCCCGGGTTCATGAACTCGGCCTTGCCGAGGATGGTGCAGCCGGTCTCCTCGGAGGCGCGTTTGAGCTTGATCAGCGGGGTATTGCCGATCGCCTCAACGATGCCGTTACAGTAAGTCAAGGGCGGTTCCATTCTTCGATTCGGGGAGGCAACCTACTAAAGCCCTATTGCCCAGTGCAAATACTCAGTGCAACGCTACACTCGCCACGGCGCGGGCAATTTTGTCGGCGCTCCAGGCCCGGACGGGCCCTGGCGGATCGAGCGGGGAGGGGATGTCGGTACCCTGACCGGGTGTCGAAAGCGTCGCACTCCCTGCCTGATTGGACACGGCGACCTCTCCTTCGAGCAGGAGCACACCATATTCTCGGTCCATCGGACCTCCCCAGAACTCCGTGCCGCGGACGCCGATATCGGCAACGGGCGTCGAGACGGCGATGGTGCTATGCTTCAGCACCTTGAGGCGGCCTGAAGCGAAGCGGAAGGCGCCCTTGGTCGCATGCAGCACGGTCTCGCCCACGTCCTGATCCGGGTCGTAGACATAGCGATCGATGACCACGCTCGCCTTCTCCCCAAGCGTGAGCACGGTATTGTCGCGAAAGGTGACTTGCAGACGCCCACCTGCTCCGGTGCGAAGCTCGTCCTTCTTGTGCACCGGCGTGCCGATGATGGCGGTGGCGGCACTGTCGCCGGAAACGACCTTCGCCTCGTTCTCGACCTTGTCGACGAAACCGACCGCTGCGGACTCATCCGCAGCAAAAGCAGTGAGCGGCGCGAGCATGACGACCAGGTAGGCGAGGAGGCGCAGCAGAGAGGGCGGAGCAGGCAAGGCGGCTCTCCGTTAGACAACAAACCATCCCTCGGCGGAGGCGTAGGCGACCAGGAGCCCACAACCATAGACGAATGGACGCAAAGCGCGATAGGCGCTAGCTGGGGCCGGCACGGTGCTTTCGTCAGCTTGCTCCCTCCGGCGGCAACTGCGATATAGACACGGACGCGGGGCTTAGCGGGCGTGGTGGAACTGGTAGACACGCCAGATTTAGGTTCTGGTGGCTTCGGCCGTGGGGGTTCAAGTCCCTCCGCCCGCACCAATCGGCAGCGGCAACAAGGGCCTCGAGGGAATACGTGCTGGCGTCAAAGCGCCGACGCAAATTCGAGGCGATGGACTAGGGCTTAGATGAACATCACCGAAGCGAACGAAGAGGGCCTGCGCCGCCAGTTGAAGGTGGTTGTTGGTGCGGATGAGCTCGAGCGGCGGCTGTCGGCGCGCCTGGACGAGCTGAAGGACCGTGTTAAGCTTAGGGGCTTCCGGCCCGGTCACGTGCCCAAGGCGCACTTGCGCAAAGTCTACGGCCGCTCGGTGATGGCCGAGGTCGTGCAACAGGCCGTTGCCGATACGAGCCGAGAGGCCATTACGCAGCGGCAAGAGCGCCCGGCCTTTCAACCCACCATCGCGCTGCCAGAGGATGAGACGGAGATCGACAAGATCTTCTCAGGGAGCGCCGATCTTGCCTACACCATGTCCTTCGAGGTGCTGCCCAAATTCGACGTCATAGACTTCAGCAAGATCGAGGTCGAGAAGCCGACCGCAGAGGTCGCTCCGGCCGACATCGAGACATCGCTCGAACGGCTCGCAGCCACCAACCCCCGCTACACCCCGAAAGAGGGCGCTGCCGCGGCTGGCGACCGGCTGACTATCGACTTCAAAGGCACGATCGGCGGCGAGCCCTTCGCCGGCGGCAACGCCGAGGACGCGCAGGTCTTGCTCGGCGGCGCCAATTTCATTCCAGGCTTCGAGGAGGGCCTCACCGGGGTCAAGGCAGGCGAGGAACGTACCGTCGATGCGACCTTCCCAGACCATTATCCGGAGGCTTCCCTAGCCGGCAAACAGGCGCGCTTCGAGATCAAGATCAAGGAAGTGGCAAGCTCCGAGACGCCCGCCCTCGACGACGCCTTCGCCATCGGTCTCGGCTTCGACTCGCTTGAGGTCCTGCGGAACACGGTGAAGCAGCGTCTGGAACAGGACCGCGCGATCGCCTCACGGCTGAAACTGAAGCGGGCGCTGCTCGACAAGCTCAACGCCACTTACACGTTTGAGCTGCCCCCGACGCTGGTCGACAACGAGTTCAAGGCCATTTGGGACCAGGTGACAGGCGATCTGGAGCGGGCCAAGCGCAGCTTCGCGGATGAAGGGACTACAGAGGAGAAGGCGAGGGCGGAATACCGCGACATCGCCGCACGGCGCGTCCGGCTCGGCCTGATCCTCTCGGAGGTCGGCACGCGCAACAAGATCGAAGTCTCCGATGACGAGGTCAACCGCGCGCTTCTCGAGCGCATCAAGCAATTCCCGGGACAGGAGCGGAAGGTCTACGACTTCTACCGCAGCAACCCGCAAATGCTGAGCGAACTGCGGGCTCCCATCTACGAGGACAAGGTGATCAACTTCATCACCGAGCTCGCTCAGGTCAGCGAGAAGCCGGTCACCGCCGAGGAGCTTTACGCAGACCTCGATCACACCGGCGGCCTCGAGCAACACAACCATGATCACGACCACGATCATGAGCATCACCATCATGAGCACGATCACGGCCACCACCACCATGATCATGATCACCACCATGATCACGACCACGACCATCGCCATGAGTGATGGCGCTGGTCTGCCGGCGGAGGCGCGGCCACCAAGCCCCTTCCGTTTGCACGATCGACGCCATATGTAGTAGCGCGGGCCTTGAGGAATTGCACAGCGACCCCCAAGTGGAAGTTTCCAGCCCATTCAGCCTTTTCGGGACAGCAATGAAAGACCTAGCCAAGACCTATCTGAACACGCTGGTGCCAATGGTGGTCGAGCAGACCAACCGGGGCGAGCGGGCCTACGACATCTATTCGCGCCTGCTTAAGGAGCGCATCGTCTTCGTCACAGGTCCGATCGAGGACCACCTGGCTTCGCTGATCACGGCGCAGTTGCTCTTTCTCGAGGCGGAGAACCCGAAGAAAGAGATCTCCATGTACATCAACTCGCCGGGCGGCATCGTCACCTCCGGCATGGCGATCTATGACACAATGCAGTTCATCCGGCCGGCGGTGGCCACCCTGTGCATCGGCCAGGCCGCGTCCATGGGATCGCTGCTGCTCGCGGCCGGCGAGAAGGGCATGCGCTATGCCCTGCCCAATGCCCGCATCCTGCTGCATCAGCCCTCGGGCGGCTTCCAGGGTCAGGCGAGCGACATCGAGCGCCACGCCGAGGACATCATCAAGATGAAGCGGCGTCTGAACGATATCTATGTCCGCCATACCGGGCAGAACTACGAGACGATCGAGAAGACCCTCGACCGCGACTACTTCCTGTCGGCGGAGGATGCCTGTGCCTTCGGCATCGTCGATGAGGTCCTCACCAAGCGCCACGCGCTCGATGAAAAGCTGCAGCGGTTGGCGCCGGTATCCTAGGAGCCCGCGCGGCTCGGTGTTTGGCTGGATTGATTCGGACCCGTTAGGCCTACCGGCGATTTTCGTTTGGGCCGGTCCGCACGGCATGCCAGGCACGAACCGTGCATGGGCCTGCTCGATGCTCAGGTTCCAGGCCGTTGCTGGAGCGGTTTAATCAATCCTTGATCAGTGGCACCATAGCATGCTGAGATTAGCGCTCTGACGATTGTTCCCGGAGGATGGGGCTCACTTGCAATTTGGAAGAGATGCCGAGCATCGCGGGCGGATTTGCGCCAAATTCTCGGCGATAGGAACTGGATAAGCGCATGAGCAAAGTGAGCGGAAGCGATTCGAAGAACACCCTCTACTGCTCGTTCTGCGGCAAGAGCCAGCACGAAGTTCGTAAGCTCATCGCTGGACCGACCGTGTTCATCTGCGATGAATGCGTCGAGCTCTGCATGGACATCATCCGCGAGGAGAACAAGTCGAGCCTGGTGAAGTCACGCGACGGCGTGCCGACGCCGATGGAGATTTGCGCGGTCCTCGACGATTACGTGATCGGCCAGGACTACGCCAAGCGCGTGCTCTCGGTGGCGGTGCACAACCACTACAAGCGTCTCAACCACTCGAGCAAGAATTCCGACGTCGAGCTTGCCAAGTCGAACATCTTGCTGATCGGCCCGACCGGCTGCGGCAAGACGCTGCTGGCGCAAACCCTGGCGCGCATCCTCGACGTCCCCTTCACCATGGCCGACGCCACGACCCTCACGGAGGCGGGCTATGTCGGCGAGGACGTTGAGAACATCATACTGAAGCTGCTGCAGGCCGCCGATTACAATGTCGAGCGGGCGCAGCGGGGCATCGTCTACATCGACGAAGTCGACAAGATTAGTCGGAAATCCGACAATCCGTCGATCACCCGCGACGTGTCGGGCGAGGGCGTGCAGCAGGCCTTGCTCAAGATCATGGAGGGCACGGTCGCTTCCGTTCCCCCGCAAGGCGGCCGCAAGCACCCGCAGCAGGAGTTCCTGCAGGTCGACACAACCAATATTCTCTTCGTCTGTGGCGGCGCCTTTTCCGGGCTCGAGAAGATCATCAACGCCCGTGGCCGTTCGACGTCGATCGGCTTCGGCGCCAAGGTGGAAGCCGTGGACGAGCGCCGCACCGGCGATGTCTTGAAGGGCGTCGAGCCCGAAGATCTGCTGAAATTCGGCCTGATTCCGGAGTTTATCGGCCGTGTGCCGGTGATCGCGACGCTCGACGACCTCGATGAGGAGGCCCTCATGCGCATCCTGACCGAGCCCAAGAACGCGCTCGTCAGGCAGTATCAGCGCCTGTTCGAGATGGAGGACGTGCAACTCTCCTTCGCCGACGAGGCCATGCACACCATCGCCAAGAAGGCGATCGACCGGAAAACCGGCGCGCGCGGGCTCCGCTCGATCATGGAGGGCATTCTGCTCGACACCATGTTCGAGCTGCCGAGCCTGCGCGGGGTGGAGGAGATCGTCATCAGCGGCGAGGTCGTGGAAGGCAACGCCAGACCTCTGCGCATCTACTCCGACCGGCAGGAAGAGTTGGGCACGAGCGCCTGAACGCTTGACGCCGCTTTCGCGCTTGCCCGGACGACCGAATCCCACTCAAAATAGTGGGAAGCTGGGCTGTATTTGTGCCAAGCAGCCATCTTGACGGTGGCCCTTGCGGTTGCCAACTAGCAGACACGAGCGGTCATGCCGCAGGGCTGGCGCAGTCGTTTACCGAGATAATCGGAACGTAAGGACCCGGGCGGAGGCGGGCCGGCATCCGAGGGAGGAAAAAAAGAGGTGCAAGAGCGCGTTTTGGCGCGTCTCTTGCTTAAAACAATGGGACTGTCATGACCGAAACCAAGCCGCACACGGGTGGAGCCGACGCCCCGGAGCATTATCCGGTTCTGCCGCTTCGCGATATCGTCGTCTTCCCCTACATGATCGTGCCGCTCTTCGTCGGTCGCGAGAAGTCGATCGCTGCGCTCGAAGAGGTGATGCGGACCGACAAACAGATTTTGCTAGTCGCCCAAAAGAATGCGAGCGACGACGAGCCGTCGACCGACGGCATCTACGCCATGGGCACGCTCGCCTCGGTGCTGCAGCTACTGAAGCTGCCCGACGGCACGGTCAAGGTGCTGGTGGAAGGCAACGTGCGTGCCACCATCACGCGTTACACCGACAACGAGAACTATTTCGAGGCCGAGATCGCCCGCGTCGAGGAGACGATCGGCTCGGAGGATGAGATCGAGGCGCTGTCGCGCTCGGTGGTCTCCCAGTTCGAGAGCTATGTGAAGCTCAACAAGAAGATCTCGCCGGAGGTGCTCGGCACCGCGGCCCAGATCGAGGACTATTCGAAGCTCGCCGACACCATCGCCTCTCACCTCGCCATCAAGATTGCCGAGAAGCAGCAGCTGCTCGAGGTCACCACGATCTCCGAGCGGCTCGAGCGCGTGTTCACGCTCATGGAGAGCGAGATCTCGGTGCTGCAGGTCGAGAAGAAGATCAGGAGCCGCGTCAAGCGTCAGATGGAGAAGACGCAGCGTGAGTACTACTTGAACGAGCAGATGAAAGCGATCCAGAAGGAGCTCGGCGACAGCGAGGAAGGCCGCGACGATCTCGCCGAGATCGAGCAGAAGATCGACAAGATCAAGCTGTCCAAGGAAGCCCGCGAAAAGGCGCTGGGCGAGCTGAAGAAGCTCCGCCAGATGAGCCCGATGTCGGCCGAAGCCACGGTCGTGCGCAATTATCTCGACTGGCTGCTGACGATTCCGTGGAGCGTCAAGGGCAAGATCAAGCGCGACCTCGACGAGGCGCAGAAGATCCTCGACGAGGATCATTACGGGCTCGAGAAGGTCAAGGACCGGATCGTCGAGTATCTCGCGGTGCAGAACCGGACCAACATGCTGAAAGGCCCGATCCTCTGCCTGGTTGGGCCGCCCGGCGTTGGCAAGACGTCTCTCGGCAAGTCCATGGCGCGCGCCACGGGCCGTGAATTCGTGCGCATGAGCCTTGGCGGCGTGCGCGACGAGGCGGAGATCCGCGGCCACCGCCGGACCTATATCGGCTCAATGCCCGGCAAGGTCATCCAGTCGATGCGCAAGGCGAAGAAGATCAACCCGCTCTTCCTGCTCGACGAGATCGACAAGATGGGCGCTGATTTCCGTGGCGATCCGGCCTCGGCGCTGCTCGAGGTGCTGGATCCAGAGCAGAATCACACCTTCAACGACCACTATCTGGAGGTGGACTACGACCTGTCCAACGTGATGTTCGTCACCACGGCCAACACGCTCAACATCCCTCCCGCCTTGATGGACCGCATGGAGATCATTCGCATTGCGGGCTACACCGAGGACGAGAAGATGGAGATCGCGCGGCGCCACCTGATCCGGGCCCAAACCAAGGCCCATGGTCTAGAGACGGCGGAATGGAGCCTCGACGACGACGCGTTGAAAGAGGTCATCCGCCGCTACACGCGCGAAGCCGGCGTGCGCAATCTTGAGCGCGAGATCGCCAAGATGGCGCGGAAGTCGGTGAAGGAGCTACTCACCACGAAGAAAAAATCCGTCAACGTCACGCTCAAGAACCTCGAGGATTATCTCGGCGTGCCGAAGTATCGCTATGGCGAGGCCGAGTCCGAGGACCAAGTCGGCGTCGTCACCGGCCTCGCCTGGACCGAAGTCGGCGGCGAGCTGCTGACCGTCGAGGGCGTGATGATGCCGGGCAAGGGCAAGATGACCGTGACCGGCAACCTGCGCGATGTGATGAAGGAATCGATCCAGGCGGCCAACGCCTATGTCCGCTCGCGCGCCGTCGAATTCGGCATCAAGCCTCCGCTCTTCGAGAAGCGCGATATCCACGTGCACGTGCCGGAAGGCGCAACCCCGAAGGATGGCCCCTCGGCCGGCGTCGCCATGGTGACGGCCATCGTCTCGCTGATGTCCGGCATCCCGGTTAAGCGCGATGTCGCCATGACCGGCGAAATCACGCTTCGGGGCCGCGTCCTGCCGATTGGCGGCTTGAAGGAGAAGCTCCTCGCGGCGCTGCGGGCCGGTATCAAGACGGTGATTATCCCCGACGAGAATGCCAAGGACCTCACCGAAATCCCGGATGAGCTCAAGAAAAGCCTCGATATCCGCACCGTCTCACGCATGGACGAGGTGGTCAAAATCGCCTTTGTGCGGCCTCCGCAGCCGATCGTCTGGGAGGAAGAAAGCGAGGAAGCCGAGAAACTCTTGCCGGCCAAGGGAGAGGCTCCGACCGGCATCACGGCTCATTAGCGGGTCGTTTAGGGCGCTTCGCCCTTGATTCGCCGCAATTAAATGGTCCGGCTCGCTGAAGCGAGTCGGACCATTTTTGTTGATTTTCTGCGTTTTCTGCGTCAGTCATACACCACTTGTTTGTGAATTGGAGCGTACCCAAGCGGCCTAGGGGGTTACGACCTCCGCGTGTTAGGGCCGAGCGAAAGGATGAACACCCGTGAACAAAGCTGAGCTTGTCGCCCATGTGGCGAAGGAGTCTGATCTGTCAAAGGACGCGGCTGAAAAGGCCGTCGATGCGACGTTCAGGAATATTGAGAAGGCTTTGCAGGGCGGCGACACCGTCCGGATCGTGGGCTTTGGAAATTTCCAGGTCGCACAACGCAAAGCTTCAACCGGCCGCAATCCGCGCACCGGCGCCGAGGTGCAGATCCCAGCCTCACGCGTGCCGAAATTCCGCGCCGGCAAAGCCCTCAAAGAAGCCTGCAACAGCTAGCCTCTGAGGTCATCGAGCTTACTTCGGGCGGAGCCGTGCTGTAGCGCGCTCCGCCTCATTGTTTTTGCTGGGCAGGCAGATGCATGCTCTACCTCGCTCGGTTGGCAGGGCGGTTAGCTCAGCTGGAAGAGCGCCTGGTTTACAGTAGAGGAGGAGCGCCTGAGGCGCTTAGAGTTACGCAAACAAGCGACAACATTCGTTTCCGTTGCTGATGACTTTATCGAGTGTCACGTGAAGGGTAAGCGTAAGGCTTCAGACACAGAGAGGGAAATCCGGAAAGAGCTAATTGCCCATTGGGCTGATAGGCCGATAGCCTCAATCGCCAGGGAAGACGTGATCTTACTCGTGGAAGCCATTGCTCGACGCCCCGCACCTTACACTGCCCACATCGTTCTCGGACACACTCGCACCCTATTCAACTGGGCCATCAACAGGGCACCTACGGACTGGAAACGTCTCCCTGTGACCGGCTAAAACCATCGTCGCTAATTGGCGCTAAGCAGCCCAGGCAGCGCACTCTAAGTGACGCTGAGCTGAGGGTGCTATGGCAGGCGAGTGAGACCATTGCAATCAGAGACGCATTCAGCTGCGCCGTGCTGATCGTCCACCATTGCGGCATTAACGACTCACGTCCACGCGGGCACACAAGCCTAACCGGTGCGGCAGACGCCCAGATCGCAGTGAGGCGGGACATCAATGGCAGCATCGGCGTGACGGTCGAGTTCTTGAAGGATGGAGAGGCGGGAGAAACAATCGGCGTCAAAACTGGAATCCGTCGAAGTTGGAACTGATGAGGACGGAGATACGATCACGTCCTGCGTTGTGGTCGAAACGGACCAGGCGACAGCCACAACGGCCAAAGGCCCAAGGCTCACACCCAATCAGTCAACCATGCTCGCTATTCTACACCGCGCCAGCAGGCCGCTAACGAGCGAGGAGTGGACTGACCAAGCAAAAGAGGCAGGACTAAGCTTCAACCGTGCTGCCACGTACTGGGACTTGCGTAAGGCGCTGCAAGACAAGGGGCTGGTGTATGAGGGCGTGAATGGGTGGCTACCTAAATAAGATTGGCCTTCATGGTCATCCGCTCGATACGGACGTACGGGTTCTTAAAGAACCCCGTACCGTACCGTATAACCGTATCGGCTCGCTGGAGCGTATCCGTACCGTATCCGTACCGTATCGACCGTATACCTAACCACTCAGAACAAGGAATAACAATATGCCATTTAAAAAAGGCCAGAGCGGCAACCCCGGAGGACGACCCAAGGTCGTCGCTGAGATAAAGGAACTCGCCCGAGCTCACACAGGCCAGGCAATTCAAACACTCGTGTCCATAATGACCAATCCAAGTCGGCGCCGGCGGCACGAGTTTCTGCTGCAAACGCATTACTCGACAGAGGTATGGCAAGCCGCCGCAGCACATCACTGGTGAAGGTGGGCCTCAGTACGTCGTTCGCCTGCCAGAGCCGTGCAAGACCGTTGACAAGTGGGTTGCGAGCCTCGGGGATCAGCCAACACTGAGCAATGGTTCGGCAGATCAGCGAGGAGAGGCAACGTAGTCGCTCGGCGGCAGTTCATAAAGTAGGCCTCGAGTGTTGACACCTCGACGTACAAAAGCGAGCGTCATTTCTCTCAACTCGGGGAGAGAAACATGGACGACAAAGACAAAAGTGATACTGATACGGGCAGCACGGGCACAGGCACGGCTGGTAGCGCCCTTGGTGGTGCGGTAGCCGGCGCCGTGGCTGGGACAGCACTGGGCGTGCCGGTCGTCGGCACCGTGATTGGAGCGCTCTCTGGGGCTGCAATTGGTGCCGCAAGGAAGCGGACTACGCCGAAGGCGAAGGCAGCGCCAAAAAAGAAGAGCTCAACGGCGGAGAAGCGATCGGCAAAACCAAAAGCTGCGTCGAAGAGCGCCCGCAAAGCTCCCAAAAAGCCCGCGGCCAAAAGGACGGCAAAGGCAGCGGCTAAAAAGCCAGCCCGGAAAGCCGCACGAGCGCCGCGTGGCACTGCCAAGAAGCCTGGACGTAGGTCGAGCAAGTCACGGTAGCGGCCAAGCCCTGGTCATCCGTCCCTTTAGCGTTCACAGTCTCCCCAGCACATCACTGGCGAAGGAGGGCCTGTGTTCGTCGCTCGGCTGCCCCAAAGCCGTGCAAAACTGTTGACGAGTGGGTTGCTAATCTTGGTTCAACAGGACGCCCCTTGTCGATGGCGCGATTACCGTGGATAGCGCAGCGAGCATCTAGGCTCCGCGACTCCCCCAACCGAACCTTCCTAACGTTACCGCGTTTCTTAAAAAGGGGGGACGGAGGTTGTCATGATTAACTTCCTCGGCTGCAGCGCCCAGGCCATCGCGGTGGCCAATCGGGGCGACCACGCTTCCCTCCTTGAACACCTCGTGGACCGAAAAGTTCTGACCCGTGGGGATGTCCAAGCCATCCTTACCAGCGGCATCGAGTGCCTCGAACCGCGGAGCAATGTTCGGGCCGTCGCAGAGGCTGTCCACCTGATGCGAGACAGCATGCTGCTGCTCTTCTCAGAAGAGAACTCGGCCAAACGCCTCCCAAATGGCGAGGCAGTGGGCCAACGCAGTACCTAAATGTTAACATTCTGAAACTGTTCGTTGACGCGTTCCAAAACACGTATCATATTGTCGTTCTCGAATTTCTTAGGAGAAAGGGAACGACAATGGCGGCCGTCGGCTACGCACGCGTGAGCAGCGTTGGGCAAAGCCTTGATGTTCAGCTCGAGAAGCTTTCGGGCTGCGACAAGGTCTTCAAGGAGAAGCGCTCAGGCGATGCGGAGACACGGGCAGGGCGGCACGGAAGCAGTGCCTGGAGTTCCTCAGGGACGGAGACACCTTGTTGGTGACGAAGATTGATCGCCTAGCTCGATCTACATCGGATCTCCATCCGGATCGTCACCGAGCTCACCGAGAAGGGCGTCAGCTTTAAGGTGCTGGATGACCCCTCGATCGACACTACCTCCCGCACCGGCAATCTTGTCATGGGGATTCTTGCCCTGATTGCCGAGTTCGAGAACGACATCCGGCGTGAGCGTCAGATGGATGGCATCGCCAAGGCCAAGGACCGAGGTGTGAAGTTCGGTCGCAAGCGTGAGCTTACTGATGAGAAGGCGAAAGAGATAAGGACGCTACGGAAGTCGGCTGAGAGACTGTGCCGACCATCATGAAGCGGACGGGGTTCAGTAAGGCGAGCGTGTATCGAGCATTTAACCTGGCCAATGGGTTGAGACCCCCCGGGTATCCAAAACGAGGCCGGGGTCGATTGTAGCTTGACGAGGAGAATAGAGTTGAGCCTGCGGTGGCCTATTCCCCGTACCTCGATTGCACCGATAACGGGTCCCCTCTGACTAACCCCGGGGGGCATCAAAATCGGGGGCGGGGGTGATTGTAGCTAGGCGTAGGAGTTCCGCTGGTCCGAGAAACAATCCGTCAACTTCTTGGATGGTCTTTTCTCGCGTGGCGCCAGCTAGAAGCGAGTTTCGGACTAGCTTGCGAACCCCTACCGTGGGTTCGAATCCCACCATCTCCGCCATGCCGTGTATGTAGTCTATATTATTCAATGACTTAGGCCCCAATTTTGGCTAACCGTTACGAGGTTAGCCGTTTTGCTGTTCCCGCTAAGGACCGCATGGCATCCTGGGCAAGCCGCTCTTGATTGGCCGCTTTCTGGGTGTAGTGCTCCACCTCTTTCAGGGTCTTGTGGCCGGTGATGCTGGCAATCTGGTGCGGGCTGCATCCGGCTTCCGCGAGACGCCTGGCTGCGGCCTTCCTGAGACCGTGAGCAGAACAGCCTCGGACGTTAGCGGTATCGTAAGCTTCACGGAACCAATTGCCGAA